>NZ_CBDIHQ010000017.1:0-701366 GCF_965279295.1 Aquabacter sp.
CAAGCGCCTGATCGAAGACGATGTACGCCTCCTTGTCCGGCTGACCCGCAAAATCCTTGGCAGGCGACGCGCGCTCGTTGGTGAAGCGACGCCCGGCCTTGTTGATCAGCACCGCGCCCTCCTTGAACAGAGCAGGGGAGGGGCCAAGCACGGTGGTGAGGAATTTCATCAGGAACGGCCGCAGGATGAATTGCGGCAGCGCCTTCGTCGCCCAGACGATGAGATGGGCGATGGGTCGCAGCGGCGGCAGGGCCTGGATGAAATTGCCCTTCGCGGGCGGCACGAAGCGCATGATCGGGCCGCGGATGATGTCGCCGTTCAGCACCTCGGCGCCGAACCGTATGGCCATGCGGTGGCCATCCCCCGTGGAGGTGGGGGCGACGCCGTCCACTGCCGCGAGCGCCGGCGAGGAGAAGTCGCGCTTGAGGTCGAAGGCGGCGCTGTAGTCACCGGTGGCAAGGATGACCGCCCGGTGTGCCGCGAACCGGCGGGTTACGCCATCGGTTACGGCATCCACGGCGGTGATGCGGCCATCGTCCATGACGAGGCGCTCAATCTTCGTGTCGAGGCGGATATCGACGCCCTGACGACGGCATTCGCGTTCCATGTGATAGGCGAAGGAGGCGCTGCTTGGCACCACGTTGAGCATGCGCGGCTCGCGGTGCGGCGGGTCCGGCATGGGGCCGGTGAAGACGATCCCGAGCCGGGTCAGCCATTCCACCATCTCGGTGGTGTGGTCCACCAGGATGCGGCGGAGCTTGAGATTGTCGCGCGGCGCAAGCGGTCCGGCATGGGCGGCGAGGTCCTCGAAATGGGCTTCCACGCTGTCCTTGATGCCGGCCTCGATCTGGTACGGGGTGTTCACCGCCGTCACCGTGCCGACGCACCAGTTCATCATGCCGCCGGTCTCGCCAGCTTTCTCGACCAGAATGGTCTTCAAGCCGAGCTTTGCCGCCTCGCTCGCCGCCGCAAGGCCGCTGGCTCCCGCGCCGACGATGACCACGTCCGCCTGGATGATCTCGCTGGGCGTGGTTGGGTTCGTCATCTCTTCCATTCTCAGTCCACCCGCGAGGGGGCGCCGACGAAGCCCGGAGCGCAATAATAGCCACCCTGGAACGTCTCGGTCACAGCCGCATTTTCGGTCGGCCGTTCCTCCATCCCTTCGGCATAATCCTCCGCATTATCCTCCGGGACATAACCGATCTTGTCGGCGTCCGGGTTCTTCCAGAACGCCCGCGTGTTCGCGGAGACGCCGTAGAGCGTGAGGTAGGAATAGCGCGGCGCCTCGATGCAGCGGCAGACGAGGCGGGTGAAATCATCTTGGCTCAGCCAGACGCTCAGATGGCGCAGATCCTCCGGGCGCTCGCGGAACACGCCGATGCGGATCGAGGCGACTGCGAGCCCGTATTTGTCTGCATAGAGCCGCCCCATGGCCTCGCCGAACACTTTGCTGACGCCATAACGGCTGTCGGGCCTCGGCTCCACCGTGTTGTCGATGATCTGGTCTCGTCGATAGAAGCCGATGGCGTGGTGGGAACTGGCGAAGATCACCCGCTCGACGCCCTTGACCCGCGCGGCCTCAAACAGGTTGTAGACCCCGGCGATGTTCCGGTTGAGCACGGACTCCCAATCGGATTCCACGCCCTGGCCGGCGAGATGAATGACCGCGTCGATCCCTTCAAGCGCGGCTTCCAGAGAGGCCGGGTCGAGGACATCGATGCGGCACACCTCTTCTCCGGGGCCGGCCTCCAGAGGAACGATGTCCGCCAGCCGCAGGACAGCATAGCGCCCGGCGAGCTTGCGGCGCAGCACACTCCCGACGCGTCCGGTGACACCGGTCAGAAGGACGCGCTGTGGCAGCGGCGGTGCTGCTTCGGAGGGCTGTGTCATGGCTGATCCCGCGTGGAGGAGAGGGCGGTCATTCGACCTTGATGCCGGTATCCCGAACGATCTGCCCAAGACGCTTGGTCTCTTCCCTAAGGAAGGCATCGAATGCCTTCGGCGCCATGGGCGAGACCTCTGCGCCGAGGGCCTGGATGCGCTGCTGGACCTCGGGCTGGGCCAGCACGATCTTGGCCTTTTCATAGATCGCGTTGATCTGCGCGGGGTCCATCTTGGCCGGGGCCACGAGCCCATACCATTCATAGATCTCAAGCCCGGGGAGACCGGCCTCGACCGCCGTGGGGACATTGGGCATTTCCGGGGACCGCTTGGCGCTGGTGACCGCCAGCATCCGCAGCTTGCCGGATTTCACATTGGCGATCGCCGAGGCCATGGAGATGAACAGCACCTGGCTCTGGTTGCCGAGAAGCGCGGTCATGGCCGGCCCAGCACCCTGGAAGGGAACCGGCAGCAGATCGGCGCCCGTCAGCTTGTTGAACTCCGCAAGTGCCAGATGCCCCGGCGTGCCGAGGCCGGCGATGGCCGCGTTCAGCTTGCCGGGATTGGCTTTCGCATAGGTGATCAATTCCTGCACCGTATTCGCCGGCACGGAGGGATGCACCACCAGGACATAATCGCCCTTGGTGAGAAGTGTGATGCCGGCAAAGTCCTTGTCCGGATTGAACGGGATGGAGGGATAGATGGCCGGGTTGATGGCAAAATTGCTGGTCGCCATGCCGATCGTATAGCCATCCGGCGTCGCCTTGGCGGTCGCGTCGAGGCCGATATTGGTCCCGGCGCCTGAGCGGTTCTCCACCACGAACGGCTGATGGAGCTGCTCGCTGAGCCCCTGCGCCACGATGCGGCCGACCGCATCGGCTCCTCCACCGGGCGGATAGGGGATGATCACGCGCACCGCGCGGGTGGGATAGGCGGACTGGGCGCATGCGGCGCCCGCGATCCCGGCGAGTGCCAGGGTCGAGAGGCCCAAGGCCATGGCGATATTCAAGATTTTCATTTTTTCCTCCCCGTTCGTTCTTGCATCAGGGGATGAGGCGTTCCGCCCTCATTTTCCCGAAGATGTTTTGAAACATGGCGCTACTCGCGATGGCTTCGCAGAAGCCGGTCTGGCGCAGCCGCACCGTGTCGCCGATCACGTCGTGCTCGCAGGCGAGCCGTGAGTTCGGTAATTGGTATTCGCCGAGGCTCCAGCCCGGCAGCCGGTCATAGGGAAACGGCTGAAGCGCGTGCTCGCGCACCAACCCATCCCACACCGGGCGCTCCCGCCCGAAGAATTCGGGAAGGAAGACGCCGTTGGGCGCGCCCGGCTTTAGTCCGAACCAGGCGGCGATTGCGGGCCACTCATTCTCCCAGCGAAAGCAATCGCCGTTGTTGAGGTTGAAGGCGCGGTTGCGGCCCTGCTCCAGGGTGGAGACATGGATCGCCGCGCGCGCCAGCAGGTCGGCATCGGCGACCTGGAACAGCATGTGGAAGGTGCGCGCGTTTCCGGGAAAAGGGAGTTCGTCGCCCAAGGCGCGATGCATCGCGGCGTAGACCGCCAGGGCGCTCGCGACATTGACCGGGTTGCCGGCGGAGGTGCCGCAGACCGAGTGCGGCCGCAGCGTGGTCCAGGTCCAGTCACGCCCGCGCTGGCGCTCCTGGATCATGTCTTCCTCGGTGTAATAGAAATCGCAGCCCGGCACGCGCGGGTCGGTTTCCTTCGCCGGGGTGGGGAAGGCGCCGAGATGGCAGCCGTAATATTTCATCCCCTGGATGAAATTGATGTTGGCGAAGTGGGGCAGATTCTCCAGGCCGCCGAGAAGCGAGCGGATCATCTCCTTGCGGCCGTCTGCCGAGGGCGCGTTTGCGCAATAGAAGACGTGGGTGATGTCCGGCCGTTCAGCCAGCGCGGCATTGGTGCGCGCGACGTCGTCGAGGTCGAGTGCGAGGTGCGAGAATGCGCCGAGCGGCGTCCCGGCCTTTAACTGAGGCACGCGCCGCGAGAAGGCGTGCACCCGCCAGCCCTGGTGAAGCAATTGCTCGCACAGAGGCGTGCCAGTGACGCCGGTGGCTCCCACCACGAGGGCCGCGCGCGCGCTCATGCGCGCCACCGCTCGCATCCGGCAGGCATCGTGCGTTCGCGGACACAGGCCGTACTCATGACATCTCCCGGTGGCTCCCAGAGTCGGGAGTATTTCTTATTGTCGCAATGAAATTCATATAGCAGCAAATTTTGGGCCGCAAGCGTGCGCAGGCGCCCAGCGTCGCGCACGCCTCGCGCTGTCTTATTCCAGCGCGATCTTCGCCTTCGTGGCGACGTCCTTCCAGGTGCCGATCTCGCGGACGACCAGTGCCTGGAGTTGCTCGGGCGTGCTCGAGACCATTTCGATGCCGGGGCTTTTCGCGGCGATGTCAGCCCTTTCGGAGAGCTTCTTCGCCTCGGCCTCCCACTTGGCCACGACATTCTTTGGCGTGCCCTTCGGCGCAATGACGGCCCACCATTCCGAGGTGACAAGATCGGGGTAGCCCAACTCCTTGAAGGTCGGGACATCGGGGAGGACGGGCGAGCGAGCGTCGGAGGACACCGCGAGGGCGCGGATCTTTCCGGCCTTGATCTGCGGCACGGCTGTGGTGAGCGAGGCGATCATGGCCGGCACATGCCCGGCAATGAGGTCGGACATCGCCGGGGCGCCACCCTTGTAGGAGACATGCTGGAGATCGATGCCGGCGGCGAGCTTGAGCATTTCGCCGGTGAAATGGGTGTTGGTGCCGGTGCCGGACGAGGCGAAGCCCATGCCCGGAGATTGCTTAGCCAGGGCCACAAATTCCTGGAAAGTCTTGGCGGGAGAAGCTTCCGGCACCACCAATATGTTCGGCACGCGGGCGATCAGGGAGATGAACTGAAAGTCGTTCGCGGGGTCGAAGGGAACCTTGGCATTGAGCGCGGGATACATCGGCAAGGCGCCGGTCATCACGCCCACCGTGTAGCCGTCCGGCGCGGATTTCGCGAGCAACTCCGAGCCGATCAGGCCGCCGGCGCCGGGCCGGTTGTCCACCACCACGGGCTGCCCCCAGTCCTTATTGGCGGCTTCGGCCAAGGAGCGGGCGAGGAAGTCAGTGGTCGCGCCGGGCGCAAACGGCACGATGAGGCGGATGGTGCGGTTGGGATAGGTGTCCGCAGCGGGTGCCTGGGCATTGGCCGCGGTTGCGGTGGCCAGCATCATCAGCAGCGCCGGCATCATGGCGCGCGCGGTCGCGGATTTAGTTTTGGATGTCATGACGTGTCCTCCCCGGTCGCTCTTTTTCTGGAGCGTTCGTTCAAGGCGCCCGCCTTTGCGGAGGGGCCGAAATTCTGCTGGGTGAAGTTGGCGCATCAGCCCAGCGCACGCCGCGCGCGGCAGCTTTCGCCCCACCCGCGCGGTGAAATGGAAGAGTAACAATTTTACGATGCCGTACTCAATCCCATGATGCGCACTAAACGTGCTTATGCATCGGATCGCATTTGTCTGACGTTGCGTTAGATGCCCGCGAGGTATTCACCCGACCGGGCGGTATATGGCGAGATCTCCCACCCCTGCCCAATCCTTTTCATCGGCAGCAGGCACCGCGAGGATGCCCCGGAACGGGGTCGATCGATCGATGGCAACGGCTTCCAGCCAGAGCATGTCGGGAAGGCCGGGATCAGGCCGATCCCGGTCGGCGACGATGAGGATCTGATCCACCGCGACTGGCGGCGCGCGGTCCGCGCCGGCGAACAGATTGCGCTTGTAAAAGCGCGTATCGATCAGCGCCTTGAACTCGCCCATGCCTCTGACGCTGAGATAATAGGGGTCGTGAAACACCTGCTCGGACGCGACGCCATACATGGCGAGGGAGGGCGGGTGGCCGGGGCTTTTGGTCTTGAAGCGTTGTGCTGAAAAGAAGCCGGGCACGGTGCGCATCACGCGCAGGTGCTCGACGTACCATTCATCCCAATCCGCTTCCTTCTCGGGCACGGCGAGGCCGCTCTGGCTCATGAAGATCATGATCGCGTCCCCGCACCTGCTGCGCGGCTTTCGCGCGGTTCCGGAAGCGCCAGAAGCTCTGTGAGCGGCGTCACGTCGCCGAGTGCTTCAAGGTCAAGGATGGTATCGCGGATCTGCCGGGCGCGGGCGGCGCTCAACACCATCTGTGCGTTCTCCAGGAACTTGTTGATGATGTCGGCTTCCGAGAGGGGATTTTCTGGCGAGCCCCGGTCGATGTCTTCGCGAACCGTCACGGTGCGCCCGTCGTTCGCGCGCACCACGATCGCGCCGCCGTAATGCTTGGGGAAAGAGGTGGCGGGGTCGATCTCGTACGTCACCTTGTCCGCGAGAGCGAGGGTGCGCGGATCCTTCAGCCGTTCAGGGGTGATATCGGCCAGAGTGAAGCCCCCGGAAAGGAAGGCGGTAGCGGTGGAGAAATAGGCGCTGAACTGCGCCGTGTACCCATCTACCGGCCGCTTCTTGGCTTCGCGGGGCAGGCACACGGTGTTGATGGCAGCCTCCGGCAGCAGCACCCGGATTTCCGCAACCTCGTCGGCGGCGATCCCGCCCTCACGCCCGGCTTTTGCGGCGGCCTCAATGAGCGGAATGTTGAAATAACAGGCCGCGACCGGCTTTACGGAAATCTCCTGGAGCACCCACCGTTCTCCAAGGCCGGCGGTGGCGAGGGCATAGTCATGGCCCCCCTCCACCTCGCCGAGATAAAGCTGGTAGAGGCCGAAGCGTCCCTCATACGGCTCGCTCGGGCCCGTGAAGCCGCCCTTGGCGAGGCTGGCGGCCGTGATGCCTGCGGTAGCGCCCCAGCCGGGCTGGAAGCGTTTTGTCCAGGCCATTTCGGTGGTGAAAGCCTGGTTTCCACCCGCCGTGCTGTAAGCGATGCCCTGGGCCATGACCAATTGGTGGCTCGTGAGCCCCAGAAGGCGGCCGGCCACGAATGTGCCGGCGAACACCCCGATCACGCCGGAAGGATGGAAGCCGCGCTTCTGAAAGCCGCCCTTCGCCACTGCCCCCAGCCGGATCGATGATTCCAGGGCGGCGATATAGGCGGCCAGCACCTCGGTTCCCGATGAGCCCAGATGTGCGCCAAGGGTCAGCGCGCCGGGGATGCAATTAGCGCTGGGGTGGACGCGGCCGTAGATCGAGGTGTCGTCATAGTCGATGCCGTGGATCAGCATGCCGTTCACGAGCGCCGCATCGCGCAGCGTGAGGCGCCGTGTCGAGCCTATGACCGGCGAATGGCCCGTCTCCACCGCTGCGAGGGCCGAGGCCGCGATATGGCCGAAGTCCAGTGAGGAGGACGCCAGCGCGACCCCTACGGAATCGAGAAACAGCAGCTTCGCGCGATCGCGAACGGCCAGGTCGATGCGGCTGACATCAAGGTCCGCCACGAACGCGCCGAGGGTCTGTGAAATGGTACGGGACGTGCCGCTCATGGACCGGCTCCTGCTGGGGACAGAGCGGCCCGGCGCGCGTGCTGCGTGCCGAGCCGAAAGGATCATTCGGGCTTCAGGTTCTCTTCGCGAACCAGCTTGCCCCATTTGGCGACCTCATCCTGGACGAAGGCGCCGAACTTTTCCGGGTTGCTGCCGACCACCGGCTCCGCGCCGATGGCGCGCATGCGCTCCACCACATCTGGCATCACCAGCACCTTCTGCAGCGCGGCATTCATGATGTCGATCTGCTCGCGCTTGGTGCCTTTGGGCGCATTGAGCCCGTACCATTCGAACACGACAAAATTCGGCAATCCGGCCTCGATGGCGGTCGGCACCTGCGGCAGCAGTTCGCTGCGCGCCTCGCTGGTGACGGCGAGAATTCGCAGGCGGCCGGACTTCACGTTCGCGAGCACACCTGCGAGCGTCGTGAACATCATCTGTATTTCGCCACCCATGAGGCCGGTCACGGCCGGGCCGGTGCCCTTGTAGTTGACATCCGTAGCCTTCACCCCGGCGGCGCGCTGGAACTGAAGCAGGCCGAGGTGGCTCGGGGAGCCGTAGCCGGTGAAGCCGGCATTCACGACTTCCGGCTCCTTCTTCATCTTGGCGATGAGTTCCTCGACCGTCTTCGGCTCGAAATTGGCATTGACCACAAGCACATAGGTGCCGGTGCCAAGCAGGGCCACGGGTTCGAAATCCTTGAGCGTGTTGTACGGTAGGGTCGGCTGGAGCGTGGCGTTCACCGCGAAGCTTTGGGTCGGAAACCCATAGGTGTAGCCATCCGGCGCCGCCTTCGAGGCGGCGTCCATGCCGATGATCGTGCCTGCGCCGCCGCGATTGTCGACGATGATCTGCTGGCCGAGGATTTCGCCGGCCTTGTTCGCGAGGATACGCGCCACCGCGTCCGTGCCGCCGCCCGGGGGCCAGGGAACGATGAACCTCACGGTGCGGGTGGGATATTGCTGTGCCATGGCCGGCAGGCAGGTGGCCTGCACCAGGATCAGGCTCGTCAGCGCGGCGACGAGACGTCTCGCAATCATGTTTCTCTCCCAGAGGATTTTTTTGCTCCGCCGCGCACGCGCTTCAGGACGTGCGTTTGGGAGGTGCTGGCATCAGGTGCGGACCGGCAGAGCGGCGTTCATCGCCCGCCGATCGTTGAATATGGCTTTCACGATGTTGAGTGGTTCCACGCAGCCCCGTCGATGGCGGCGGGCCGGAGATAAAAGGTTGGGCCCGTGGCAGCTGGAACTTGCTCTGCCACGCGGGTTTTACCGGCGGTACCGATGCCGGTAAAAAGCACAGCAGCGCCTTCGGCTGCAACCGCTTCAGATGCGGTAGCGCCCTGGCCTGTACCCCCTCCCGGGATGCGGGCAACCTTGCCGGCGAGACGTCCCATTGGCGTTTCCGATCTTGTGTCGGGTTGGGATGGTTCTGATCTTTATCGCATATTGCGAAAATGAAAACCTCAATGTAGTAGATTGCCGATCTTGGGGCGAGGTGATCGCGGCTCGGCCGACCTGCCTTGCGCACACGAATAATCACGGCGCGGCCGCTCGGCAGATGTCTGCGGGCGCTCTGCGTGACCCGATTCAGCAGGAGGACACGCCATGGGCGGATGGATCGACCACTTCCCCGATAATTTCCTGTGGTCGAACGCCACCATCATCATCAAGGGCATGGTGCCGTATGGGGTGGTTTCCGCCGAGGAGATCGACCGGGTCTGCGAGAGGCTCAGCACCCGCGAGGGTGAGCCGGCCGCGTGGTGGGAAGAGTGGAACGCCATGGGCCGCGCCGTCGAGGCCCGCGCCGAGGAGGCGGTCGCCGAGGACCGTCAGCGCACCGCCGGCTCCCTCTACATGCGCGCCGCGCACTACTACTACACGGGTGAGCGCTTCATGCCGCCCGGACCGGAGAAGAAGGCGGCCTCCCAGAAGTCTTTCGACTGCTTCCACGCGGGCATCCGCAGGCGCTATCCGCAGATCGAGTTCGTCGAGATCCCCTATGAGGGCACCAGCCTGCCGGCGCTATTCTTCCCCGCTGCGAATGTCTCCGGGCCCGCGCCGACCGTCGTGGTCTACAACGGCATGGACAATTGCAAGGAGATGAGCATCGTCTTCGCCGGGACGGAATTCTCCCAGCGCGGCTTCAATACGATCTGCGTGGACGGGCCGGGGCAAGGGGAAATGCGGCGTCTGCGCGACGTGCCTGCCCGCTATGATTTCGAGGTCGCCGGCATCGCCACCTACGACTACCTGCTCACGCGCCCCGACGTGGATCCCCGGCGGGTGGTCGTCATGGGCTACAGCTTCGGCGGCTATTATACCGGCCGTATCGCGGCCAAGGACAAGCGGTACGCCGCCTGCGTCGCCATGAGCGCCCTGCATTGGGACCTCGCCGCGTGGCAGCAGAAGATTCTCGACCGTACCCGCGCGAATCCCAAGAGCATCGCCCAGTCCAATTTCCAATGGCAGTGGGTGGTGAATGCGAGCACGCCGGAAGAGGCCATCGAGATCGCCAAGAAGTTCACCCTGAAGGATCTGGCGAAGGACATCACCCAGCCCTTCCTGGTCACCCATGGTGGCAACGATCGCCTGGTGCCTGTCGAGAGCGCGCACCTGCTCTACGAGGCGGTGGGATCGACCAACAAGACCATCAAGATTTTCTCCACCGAGGAAGGCGGCGCGGAGCACTGCTCCATCGACTTCCGACCCACCGGCATCGACTACATCGCGGACTGGATCGAGAAGAACGTCTGAGGCGGGCGGGCCGCTTCGCATCCCGAAGCGATGGGGGCGGCGTCGATGGCGCCGCCCTTTTTCGTTCAGGCGCTCGGCATGCGCTCCAGCTCCGGCAGGAAGCCCGACAGGGCGTCCAGGAACAGCTCGGGTGCCTGAAGCTGTGGGACATGGGCGCAGTTCGGTAGAATCTTGAGGGTGGCGTTCGGCAGGCCCTCCGCCAACGCCACCGACATGGCCACCGGCGTCGCCTCGTCATGCTCTCCCACCAGCACTAGGACGGGCAGTGTCAGTCCACCCAGCTCCTGCGAGAGATCGAGCGCCGCCAGCGAGAGACAGGCTTCGCGAAACACAGCCGGATCGGTCTTCAGGAAGCCCGCGCGGCGGTCCGCCATGATCTCTGGATTCGCCGCCTGGAAGTCCGGCGCGAACAGGCGCCGCATGGCGACATCGGCGATGCCGGGAAGCCCTTTTTCGGCAGCGGCATTCGCCATGCCGTGGAATGCTGCGCGGCCTGCATCGGAGAAAGATGCGCCGCAATCGGCCAGCACCAACCGGCTGGCGAGCGTGGGATGGCGCAGGGCCATTTGCAGAGCGACGAAGCCGCCATAGCCATTGCCCAATACGATGGGTTTCTCGTCGCCCGCAAGTTCTGCGATGGCCTGCGCCATGCGGTCCGCCACCGCCGCGAGGCCGCCGCTCACCGCCTCCGAGCCGCCGAAGCCGGGCAGTTCCGGAACCACCACGGTGAAATGCTCGGAAAGCGCGGGAACGATGCGCGCGAAGCTTCCCCGGTCCGACAGCAATGAATGAAACAGGACCAGCAGGGGGCCTTTCCCAATGATCCGGACGCTGACGCGATTGTCGGCGAGGCTCTTGTCCATGGCGTCTTCTCCTTTAATGCGGGCTGGTCTCGTTAGCTGGACCGGCGCGTTGCGAATGCAGATTGCGAACTACAGATAGGGCGGCGTTACAGCGGCGATGAACTCGAGGATGTCGCCGCCGATATTGCGGAAACGATGCGGCGTCCGGCTATCGAACAGATAGCCGTCGCCCGCCTTCAGCACGCCCACCCGATCGCCCACCGTCAGTTCCAGGGTGCCCCGCAGCACGATGCCGCCTTCATGGGCTTCGTGCTGAAACATGGTGGAGCCGGTGTCGGCGCCGGGCTGGTACCGCTCGAAGAGAAGCTGCAAATTGGACGCCTGCGGGTTGCCCACTTGAAACAGCTCGATCTTGCCGGGGTTGTTGTCTTCCGCCCACGGAATGTGTGACGCGAGGTCGACGAAGTCCGCCGCGCGGAAGAAGATCTGGTCCTGCCGCGCCGGCTCCTCCTTGAAGAATTCGCCGAGCGTCATGGGAATGCCACCCGTGATCTTGCGCAGCGAGGAGACTGATGGACTGCTGATGTTGCGCTCGATGATGGAGATCAGTGCATGCGGCACGCCTGCCTTGGTCGCCAACTCGCGCTGGGACATTCCGCTCGCGAGTCGCACTTCTCTCAGTCGCGCCCCCACGTCGAAATCGGCGTCATCCACGGCAGCGCCTCCGCCTGACTTCAGGCCCGGTCAAAATTCGATCCACCCCACCCATAGCGGATTGCGGGAACCATTCAAGCGTGCTTAATATTATGATCATAACAAATCAAAAATGCCTAGGGATAAGGAATACGCACTTGAGGTTGCCAGCTTTCTGAAGCCTTTCCATGCGAAGCGTTCAGAATGTTGAACGGCTCATCGCGCTTCCATTCCCGCTTGGGGAGGACATGATGCGCATCGAGACCAGTTTCATAGTTCCCTTGCCGCGCGACCGCGCCTGGGAACTGCTGCTGGACGTTCCCCGGATTGTGCCGTGTGTGCCGGGCGCGAGCCTGACCGAGGATCTCGGCGAAGGCAAATATCGCGGCCAGGCGACGGTTAAGATCGGGCCGATTCAGTTGCTGTTCGCGGGTGAGGCGGAATTCACCGCGCTCGACACGGAAAATCACACAGCCGAACTCGCGGCGCGCGGTGCTGACAAGAAGGGGCGCGGCAATGCCGCCGCCACGGTTCGGTTTTCACTCGCGGACGAGGCGGACGGCACCCGCGTGAACGTCGCGACCGACCTGATGTTGTCCGGCACAGTTGCCCAGTACGGCCGTGCCGAAGGGCTCATCAAGTCGATCGCGAATGAGATCGTGCGGCAATTCTCGACCAATCTTCAGAAACTGCTTGAGCGGGAAGCAAATGGCGAAACTGGCGAGGCGACACCCGACGCGAACGCGCCACTGTCCGCTCTTGCCGTCGGAATTGGTGCCCTGAAATCTTCCTTCAAGCGATAACGACGAAAAATCAGAAGCAGAAGCCGGAAACACCACAATAACCAAGCAATAAAATGGGGAGGATCGTATGCCGAAGGCCGAAGGGACCCGGTGGGAACTGAATTATATTGATGAGGGTTCAGGGCCGGTCGTGGTGCTGTTGCACGGCCTCGCCGGGGACCATAGGGCATGGCTGCCGCAGATCGCGGCGCTGAAGCCGAGCTATCGGGTCATCGCTCTGGATAATCCAGGCTCGGGCCTGAGCGCGAAGGTCACGGAGCCCACCACGCTCAAGGAAATCGCGGCCGATGTCACCCGGCTGCTGGAAGGCCTCGGCATCCGCAACGCTCATTTCGTCGGACGCTCCATGGGCGGTGCAATCGCCCAGGAACTGGCCATCGCAAACCCAAGCCTTGTGACCAGCCTCGCGCTCGCCGGCTCGTTCGCGAAGCTGGATGCGCTTGGCACCCGTCTCATCGAGAACATGCGCGATTACATCCAGATCAATCCGGACTGGGTGGCCTGGACGCGGCAATTCTCCTTCACCTTCGTTTCGCCCGACTTCTTCCTCGCCGACGCGGAGCGTCTGGCACGGCTCGAAGGCATCATCGGCGACAAGAACCGCGATCGCACCTCCTATGTGAACCTCGCCAATGCGTGCCTTGCCTCCAACACGGTCGGCCGGCTGCGCGATCTCAGATGCCCCATCCTGATCATGGCGGGGAGCCTTGATCCCATCTGCTCGCCGCTGACCACCCGCTGGCTCAGTGATGAGGCGTCTCACGCCGAAGTGCAGATGTTCGAGGACAGCAGCCACTTCTTCCTGATGGAAGAGCAGGACAAGGCGAACGCGGTCATCCTCGACTGGGTCGCCCGGCACGAGCGCGGTTGAGGGGAGGAAGCCATGAAGCCAGCCCCTTTCACCTATCATGCGCCAAGCACCCTCGATGAGATCGTCGGCCTGCTCGGCCAAAGCGACAACGCCCGCCTGCTCGCCGGCGGCCAGTCCCTCATGCCCATGCTGAACATGCGTTATGTGCAGCCGGACCTGGTTATCGACATCAACCGCGTGCCGGGCCTCGCCGGCATTGTTCTTGCGGGCGACGTGCTGGAGATCGGCGCCATGACGCGCCAGCACGAAGTGCTCACGTCCCATCTTGTGCGCACGCATGTGCCGCTTCTGGCGGAGGCGCTCTCGAACGTCGGGCATCTTCAGACCCGCAATCGCGGGACAGTAGGGGGTAGCCTTTGTCACCTGGACCCGGCAGCTGAAATTCCCTCGGCAACGCTCGCGCTCGGCGCCACGCTGGTTGCCACCGGCCCGGATGGTGATCGTGAGATTCCCATTGAGGACTGGTTTCTCGGCTACATGACGCCGAACCTAGCGCCGACGGAATTACTGCGGCTGATCCGCTATCCGATCCCGGCGCCCAAGCCGGTGTACGGCTTCCTGGAATTCGCCCGGCGCAAGGGGGATTTTGCCCTCGCCAGCGTTGCCTGCCTTCTGAACTTCGACGAAGGCGAGCGCGTGTCCGGCGCCACCATCGTCGTTGCCGGGCTCGACACGCGGCCGGTGCGATGCACCGGCGCGGAGGATGCGCTGCGCGGTGCTCCATTATCGGACGCAAGCATCGAAGCGGCGGCCGGCACCTTCGCCACATTGGAGGTCCTCGGCGATGCCTATGCCGACGGCCCTTATCGAATCCGCCTGGCGCAGGCCCTTCTTAAGCGCGCCATCACCCGTGCCACCGCACGCGCCAGGGAGGCAACCGATGCCTGACATGCGGCAGATCAACGTAACCATCAACGGTGAGAGCATCTCGCGCACGGTTGAAACGCGCATGCATCTCGGCGACTTCCTGCGCCACGAACTTGACCTCACCGGCACGCATATCGGTTGCGAGCACGGCGTCTGCGGCGCGTGCACGGTCATCATCGACGGGCGCGCAGTGCGCTCCTGCCTGATGCTGGCGGTGCAGTCGGATGGTGCGGACATCCGGACGATCGAGGGCTTCGCACCCGACGAAAAGACGCTGCATCCGGTTCAGGAAGCCTTCTGGAACAATCATGGCCTTCAGTGCGGCTTCTGTACGCCGGGCATGCTCGCCACCCTGATCGCATTGCTGGAGGATGATCCGCACCGCGACGAGGAAGAAATACGCGATGCCATCTCCGGCCATATCTGCCGCTGTACCGGCTATCAATCCATCGTTGCGGCGGCCCTCGAAGCGGCGGCTGTTATGGCGGCCAGGGAGAAAGCGTGATGGGCGCGCGACAGATCGGCCAAGTGGTCAAGAGGGTTGAGGACAAGCGTCTCCTGACAGGTAAGGGACGGTATGTGGACGACATCAAGCTGCCGGGCATGCTGCACGGCGCCTTTGTCCGAAGCAGCCTCGCCCATGCCCGCATATCGGGAATTGATGTGCGGGCAGCGCAACAGCTTCCCGGCGTCCATGCGATCCTCACCATGGATGATTTCGGGCCGGAGTTTGCCCGGAAGCGCATGCCGCAGACCTTTCCCCATCCCCTGCTGAAACAGGGGCGGGTTCAGTATCCGCTGGCGCAGGATGAGGTGTGCTACGTGGGCGAAGCCATCGCCCTCGTCCTGGCCGACAACCGCTACATCGCCGAGGACGCGGCGGCGCTGGTCGAGGTGGATTATGACGCGCTGCCTGCGGTGGCAGATTGCCTTTTGGCGGCAGTCCCTGGGGCTGCGAGGGTCCATGACGGCGCACCCGACAACATTGCGGGGCGGATCGCCGGCAAGTTCGGCGATGTCGAAAGGGTGTTTGCCGGCGCGGCCCATGTCTTTCAGGAACGCTACACCCTGCATCGCGGGGGCTGTCATTCCATGGAATGCCGGGGCGTGATCGCGCGCTACGAGGCGGACGAGGATCAACTCACAGTCTGGTCCTCCACCCAATCGCCTTATCCCGTCTCGCGGTTCGTCGCGGACTATCTCGGGCGCGACGAGAACCGCACGCGTGTGATCGCGCCGAACGTCGGCGGTGGCTTCGGCCCGAAAGCGGCGGTCTATCCCGAGGAGATCGCCCTCTCTCTCGCGGCCATGACGGTCGGGCGGCCGGTGAAATGGATCGAGGACCGGCGCGAGCATTTCCTGTCCACCACCCAGCAGCGCGACCAGATATGGGACGTGGAGATCGCCGCAGCCGCGGACGGGCGGATGCTCGGTCTGCGCGGCCATGTGATCCACGATAATGGCGCCTATGTGCCATACGGGCTGCTGCTGCCTCTGACCTCGCTCTCCCCGATGCCGGGTCCCTACGCGTTGGAGGCAATCGACCTGACGGTGGACGTGGTCTACACAAACGCTGTCCCGACGTCTCCGGTTCGTGGGGCAGGCCGGCCCTATGCCGCCTTCATCCTGGAACGGGCGATCGACCTCATTGCCATCAAGCTCGGCCTGGACCGGGCCGAGGTGCGCCGGCGCAGCATGGTTCGGCCGGAGCAGATGCCCTACCAGACCGGCATGAAGTATCGCGATGGCTCGCTCATCAGCTACGACAGCGGCGATTACCCCAAGTGCCTGGATATGGCGCTGGAACTGGCTGACTACGCGGGCTTCCGGGCACGCCAGGAGGCCGCGCGCCGGGAGGGGCGGTATCTCGGCATCGGCATCGGCAGCTATATCGAAGACACCGGCATCGGCCCCTATGAAGGCGCGACGGTGCGGGTACAGCGCAATGGCAAGGTGGTGATCCTCACCGGCGCCGCCAGCCAGGGGCAGGGCCATGCCACGATCTTCGCGCAGATCTGCGCCGATCAACTGGGCGTGGACCTCTCGCAGATCGAGGTGGAATCCGGCGACACAGGGCGCTTTCCCATGGGCATCGGGACGATCGGGAGCCGCATCGCGGTCACTGCCGGTTCATCGGTGTTCCAGGCGGCAGGCGAGGTGCGCGAGAAGGCACTGAAGGTTGCTGCGGAGATACTGGAAGCGGCCGAGATCGATCTGGAGCTGCGCGATGGCGCGGTTTCGGTGGTGGGCATTCCGGGCCACAAGGTCACTCTGGCCGAGATCGCCCATAAGCTGATCTCCTCGCCGGGCGTTGCCTTGCCGGGCGCCTTCTCGGCCGGGCTGGAGGCGACGGCTTATTTCTCTCCCGGCACCAAGACGCCCTATGCCAACGGCACGAATGTCGCCGAGGTGGAGGTCGATATCGAGACCGGCGACGTGAAGATCCTGCGCTACAGCGTCGGCCATGACTGCGGCACCCTGCTCAACCCCATGCTGGTGGATGGTCAGATCGTCGGGGGCGTGGTGCACGGCATCGGCAATGCGCTTTACGAGCGCATGATGTTTGACGGGGAAGGCCAGCCGATCACCATGAATTACGGCGAATACCTGCTGCCGCTCGCCAGCGAGATGCCGCACATCTCCATCGTTCACATGGAAAGCCCTTCGCCGCTCAATCCCCTGGGCGTCAAAGGGGCAGGCGAGGGCGGGACGATCCCTGCCGCGCCCACGATCATCGCCGCAATCGAGGACGCTCTGGCGCCCTTCGATGTCCGAATTGCCTCCCATCCTGTCAGCCCGGCGGAGATCGTGCGGCTCATTGAGGGGGCGTCAGCGCCCTGACGGCATCATTGTGCGTTATTGAGCGGCCCAGGCGGCCGCTCAATAACGCATGGTCGGCAGTGGTTCAGCGACGACCATTCAGTGCGGTTTCGATAACCATCGCCAGCGAGCCCGCGTCATACGGCTTGGCCAGGATGAGCGCATCCGGTTCGCCGCGTGCCGCGCTTGGGTCGCCAGTTGCAAATATGACGACGATCGATGGCCGAAGTGCTTTCGCCTGCTGAGACAGGTCTAGCCCCGACATGCCCGACAGATTGATGTCGGTGACAAGGATATCGATCAGAAAAGTCTGAAGCGCCTTGATCGCTTCTTCGGCAGTCGCCGCCTGAACCACGATGAAGCCCGCGTCCTTGAGCATCTCTTCGGTATTCATACGGATGAGCGGATCGTCCTCGACCAGGAGTACGGTCCTTTGAGGGGGTTCTATTGTTGTGACTGGCGGCATTTCAGCCGTCCCGATTGTGGCTGGTCGGATGGTCTTTACGGTCCGCTGGGATTGATTTGCCAGTACGTGGCGAAGCTTGCGGGCCAGGACTTCGCGTGTATAGGGCTTCGATAAAAGCTCGACGCCTGCGTCCAGCTTCCCCCCGTGAACAATTGAATTCTCAGTATAGCCGGAGGTGAACAGCACCGCGATTTCAGGAAGTCGCTCGCGCGCTTTGCGCGCCAGTTCGGGGCTCTTCAGGGTCCCGGGCATCACCACATCGGTGAAGAGAATGTCGATGGGAATGCCGCTGTCCAGTACGGTCAGCGCACTCGCCGCGTCCACCGCCTTCAGCACGCGATAACCGAGGTCGGACAGCATCGCGATGACGGTCTCCCGAACGTCTGCATCATCTTCAACCACCAGAACGGTCTCGGTCCCGCCGGAAATCGGGCCGTTCTCGACGACGACTTCGACATCTTCCGCCTGCATCGCGCGTGGCAGGTAAAGCTTGAGCGTGGTGCCGTGGCCGACCTCGGAATAGATCTTCACATGGCCGCCGGACTGCTTCACGAACCCATAGACCATGGAGAGTCCAAGGCCGGAGCCTTTACCCTCGGCCTTTGTCGAGAAGAACGGCTCGAACACCTTGTCGATGATGTCTGCGGGCATCCCGCACCCGGTGTCGCTCACGGCTAGCATGACGTATTGGCCGGCCGTGACCTCGTCGTGGGTGCGCGCATAGGCATCGTCGAGATGGGCATTTGAAAGCTCGATGGTGAGCTTGCCACGGCCATCCATCGCATCGCGCGCGTTGATGGCGAGATTGAGCAGCGCGTTCTCGATCTGCGCCGGATCGATGAAGGTGTTCCAGAGACCGCCGGAGAAGATGGTCTCCACCTCGATGGCTTCGCCGATGGCCCCGCCGGATCATGTCGTCCATGTCGCGCACGAAACGGCTGATGTTGACGACCTTCGGCTCCAGCGCCTGGCGGCGACCAAACGCCAACAACTGGCTGGCAAGCTTCGAGCCGCGCGAGACGCCTGCCAGCGCGTTGGCGATCCGTGTCTCGGCGCGTGGGTTGCCGGCGACATCGCGCGTCAGAAGCTGGAGATTGCCCGACACAACCTGAAGAAGGTTGTTGAAGTCGTGCGCGACGCCGCCGGTGAGCTTGCCGATGGTTTCCATTTTCTGCGCCTGGGCGAGTTTCGCCTCGGCCTCCTGCCGCTCGGCGATTTCCGACATCACCCGTGCCTCGAGCGTCTCGTTTAACTGGCGAAGCTGCTCCTCCGCCCGTTCGCGATGCTTCACCTGGCGGACCAGGGCGTCCGCCTGTTTCCGCAGCGAGGCCTCGGCCGCACGTTGGTGGGTGATATCGGTATGGACACCGACCCATTCGGCGATCACGCCCGCGCTGTCCAGGATCGGCAGCGCGCGGATCGAGAACTGACGCCATTCCCCGTCATGGCGGCGGACGCGGTGCTCGTGAATGAACATCGACTTGGCGTCGACCGCCGCCTGCCACGCGACGACCGAAGTCGCCCGGTCGTCCGGGTGGACCGCATCGGCCCATCCAAATCCCTGATACTCAGCCTTGGATTGGCCGGTCAGTGCGGCCCATCCGGCCTGCTCGCCCGCCATCCGCCCCTCGGCGCTGTTGGTCCAGAGCACGCCCTGGACAGCGCCCATGGCGGTGCGAAAGCGTGCATTGCTGATGGCAAGCGCGGCCTCGCGCTCCGCCCGTTCGGCAATATCGATTCCCAGCACATAAATGCCGGGCACCGATCCATCCGCCTCTATGCGCGGGACATAACGCACCTCAAGGCGGCGGATTTCTCCGTCGTGACGCGGAACATCCGCCTCGGCTGAGAACGTCTCGCCGGCGAACGCGCGATCAATCGCGGATAATCTGCTGTCATAGGCGGCCTGTCCTATGGCACTGGCGACGTGGCGGCCGAGAAAGTCGCCGGGTTTCTTGCCGAACCATTCGTAATAAGCCGCATTCGCAAACCGATAGATGTGGTCGCGGTCTACGTAGGAAACCAGCATGGGCACGGCATCCGTAACCCTGCGGAGTTCCGCTTCGCTGGAGGCCAGTCGGCCCTCTATCGCCTTGCGCTCGCTGTTGTCCACCACCGTGCACATGACGCCGCCGATCGTGCCGTCGGCTTCGTAGACCGGGGTGTAGAACAGATCGAAGATGAACTCTCGCGCCTCGCCATCGCGTACCAAGACCATGGGCTGGTCCCGATAGGAGCGGAGTTCGCCACGAAAGCCCGCCTCGAGCATCTGGCGGTTCCAGTCCCAGATCTCCGCCCAGATTTCCGCGACCTTCCCGCCAAGCGCGGCCGGATGCTTCGCGCCGGCGATTTCACGATAGGCATCGTTGTAGAGCATCACATGGTTTGGTCCCCACATGAGCACCTTCGCCACAGGCGAATTGACGATGTTCGCGACCGTGCTTCTCAGGCCGACCGACCATTTCTCCACGGGTCCAAGGTCGGTTCCCCGCCAATCCTTGTCGCGGATGAACGCGCCACATTCTCCGCCGCCGATGGGCCATCCCGCCGGCACATGGGCGGCGGTCACATGGGCAGCCGGCTCGCGCCCTGTCTGCAGAGCACCAAAGGCGACGAGGACCAGTTCCTGCGCGTCCGAATAGACACCGGAAGCTAGGCAGTCATTGACGAAACCCTCGAGTTCGGGGCTTAGCGATACATTGAGGGATCGGCCAGGGAGCATGAGCCGTGGTGGCAGATCGGCCTTGGGGTGTCAAACAACATGGCCGACACCTTTTCCGTTATCAGCCGAACGCGTGGCAAAGTTCCCGGTTCGCGGCGCTTCCCTTTGGAACCGGGCTGCTCAGGGCGGGGTTTCTCGTGACTGCCCTGACGTAAATCCGCGAGCCCCATATGTCGTTGTCGTTCGCCCCGAGAAAGATCGACGAAACCGGCTTCTCCCACCGGGGCGCGGCTGAGGACGCCGTTATGGCATCGCTTGCGCCCGCGCTTGCATTTGCACAGGGCCATGCCGCCTCGGTTGATCGATGCGGTGCCGTCATGCGGGAGGAGTTTGAAAAACTTGTATCGACCGGCGTCCTGTTGAGCCCTCTGCCACCCTCTCATGGTGGGCTGGGTGCGGGAACGACCGGCCTCGGGGCGCCCTTGCTGGTCCGCCTCCTGCGTGCCTTCGGATATGCCAGCCTGCCGCTCGGCCGCCTGTTCGAGGGCCATGTGAATGCCCTTCACCTCATCAGCCGATATGGCACCGCCGAGCAGACGCGGAACGCGGCGCGCGAGGCCGCGCAGGGAAAGGTTTTCGGGGTGTGGAACACCCAGGGTGCCGACGGCCTCCAGTTGTACTCTGAAGGCTCTGTCTCTCATTTGAAGGGCGCCAAGACATTTGCGTCGGGGGCGGGGTTCCTGCAGCGCCCGCTGGTCACGGCCCGGACACCGCAAGGTGAGGTGCAACTGGTATTGCCGCGCATTCCCACCGAAGAGCTTGAGGCGCGGGCGGACCTTTCAAGCTGGACCGCCACGGGAATGCGCGCCTCGGCGACCGGGCGTTTTGAATTCTCGGGCCTCATTGTGCGCCAGGATGACCTCATCGGCCAAGTTGGCGATTATGAACGCCAGCCGACCTTCTCCGCCGGTGCATGGCGTTTCCTTGCGGTACAGCTGGGAGGAATGGAGCGCCTGCTGGATGAAGCGCGCACACATCTCGTGTCGTTGAACCGACTGGAGGATCCGCATCAGCTTTCGAGGATGGGCGAGGCCGTCATCGCTGTGGAAACAGCCCGCCTGTGGGTTTCCCATGCCGCCGAGCGTGCCGAGCTTTCCCCCGATGAAGCCGCCGTTGCCTACGTCAATCTGGCGCGTTGTGCGGTGGAGCGCGCGGGCCTCGATCTGCTTGAACACGTCAACAGGTCGGTGGGGCTCGCAGGTTTCCTGGCGCCTCACCCGGTCGAGCGGATCAGCCGGGATCTCTCCACTTATTTGCGTCAGCCGGGCCCGGATCGTGCCCTCGTGGAAGGTGCGCGTGCCGTCATGGCGCGGCACCAGCTTTGAAAGGATCGCCTGCGTTGAGCAAGACGACAGCCGCCCAGGCTCTGGCCGCCATGGAGGATCTTCCGCTGTTCCGCTTTGAGGACATCAAGGCGAGAAGCATCACCATTATCGCCCCCCATCCCGACGATGAAAGTCTCGGTTGCGGCGGCCTCATCCGCGCCGCTCGGGACCGGGGCATTCCGGTGGGCATCGTCATCGTGAGCGATGGGACCGGCTCCCATCCCGGTTCGCCGTCTTATTCCGCGGACGGCTTGCGGGCGCTTCGAGAGACCGAAGCACGCCTTGCTGCGACAGAACTTGGTGTTCCCCAGGACAATGTCCATTTCCTGCGCCTGCCGGACCGCTTCGTCCCCAGCGACGGGCCGTCAGCGGAGGCGGCGGTTGATATACTGAACGAGATCATCCGGGTCAGCGAAAGCGATTTTGTCGCCGTGACTTGGGGCGAGGATCCTCATTGCGATCACAAGGCTGCCGCCGCCCTCGCCCGCGCGGCATGTGCCAAGAGTTCCGCTCGGCTTTTCGCCTATCCAATCTGGGGTCGCGTTCTGCCGCCGGACGCGCCGGTAAAGGCTATCTCCCACGGTTTCCGCTTGAACGTGGAAGGCGAAATGGCGGCCAAGCGCAAGGCGATTGCGGCGCATCTGTCCCAGACATCGAACCTGATCGAGGACGACCCTAACGGCTTCAGGCTGACGCCGGATCAGCTGGCGCTTTTTGATGCACCTTATGAAATTTACCTGGAGATGAGCACATGACACGGGCGGCCACCTCCCTCCCGGCTGCATATTTTGACACGCTTTATCGCCGCGATCCGGATCCCTGGAGCTTCGCGACCAGCGCGTACGAGGATGCCAAGTACCAGGCGACCCTGGACGCGCTTCCCCGTGCCCGATACGCGGCGGCATTGGAGGTGGGATGTTCAATCGGCGTCCTCACGCAGCAGCTCGCACAACGCTGTGATGGCGTGATGGCGCTGGATGCCGCCGAGGGGGCGCTGAAATCGGCGCGCCGTCGATGCCAGGGGCTTGAGAACATTAGCTTTGCGCGGGGGAGGGTGCCGCAGGAATGGCCCGATGGTAAATTCAATCTCATCGTGTTGTCGGAGGTTATCTATTATCTCGACCGAGCGGATATCGGCAGGCTTGCGGACCGGGTAAAAGGCTCGCTCCGGGCCGGGGGCCATGTCCTTCTCGTGCACTGGATCGGCGATACGGACTATCCCCTCAGCGGAGATGAAGCGTCTGAGCTTTTCATCACGCATATGGAAGGCGTGGCGCGTCAGGTGCAAAAGGCCCGCACCGACCGATATCGCCTGGACTGTCTGGAAGCCCTGTCAGGCTGAGCTACATTGATGGGTCTCTGTTTCGAGACAGCATCATGTCTGCGGCGGTGATCTGCGCGGGCATCTCGCTGGGCCTCAGGGCGCGTGCACTGAGCAGTGGGCTTGCGGTCTCCACCTTCGCCCAGAACGCTCCAAAATGGGGCTCGGAGGTCCAGCCTGACGCTTCGGCCGGAAGGTGGAGGCTTTTCCACCACGCGGTTTCACTGCCCATCTGTGAGGCGTGCATGGCCCGCAACCGGCGCCGCCAGGAAAAGCGATGCGCGGCCAATGCCAGGGGCTCCAGCGTGATATCTCCCGGCATGTCGGGCTCCTCGCAGCGCGCCCTCAATGTCTCCGCCGAGCCGCCCTTTGCCCTTCCTTTCAGGCGAGCCGACGTGACCACCACGATATCGGGCGCGTGCCGGATCGGAATGTCGTGGCAGTCCAGCGCCTGCGCCAAAGCGCGATCCTCTCCGCACGGAATTTCCGGCAGGCCGCCGATGGCCCGATATGCCTCAAGGGTCACGGCATAGCTCGCGCCGGAGGCATCGCGATGGTTCGGCCAGGGGTCGTGCGGGCGCGGGTCGATCTGTGCAGCCAGTCGGACCAGCCGTGCCTCGTAGGCTTGCTCCAGCCGCAGCCGCTTCAGCAGCGCCAGGGGCAGCGATGTCTGCGTCTCGGTGTCTAGGGAAAAGCGCCCCGCAACCGCGCCGGAACCGCGCCGGATCGCCTCAAGATTGCGTGCCACCCAATCTCGGGGAACGAGGCTGTCGGCATCGGTGGTGAGCAACAGGCCATTCCCCATTCCGGATCGCTCAAGCCAAAGCGCCGCGATGTCCATGGCGAGACGCCTGGCCGCTCCCGCGTTCGCACGTTCGGGGGGCAAGCGCACGTCGGCGAGAACGAACGGCACATCGGACTGCGCGAGGCATGCCCTGGCCCGGTCAGCCGACCCGTCCGTACAATTGTTCAGAAGCAGCACGATGCCGAAGGCGAAGGGGCTTAACCGCGTGCCGTGCTGATCGGTTTGTCGCAACAAAGCATCGAGGCAAGCGCCGAGGACGATCTCCTCGTCACGGACCGGAATGGCGACCACGGCTTCCATGGGCGGCAGGTTCGCAGGGATGCCGCGCGCATCTTGCAAATTATGACGGTGATTTCCGCGGGACACGCTCGATACCCATATTTTCCATGGGGGGAACGCCGTGTTTTTCCTCAGGTTCCAAGCGGGCGAGCGCGCGAACCATGATCGCGGTTAGGGGCGGGAAGCCTGTCTCTGACGTCCCGCCCAAAAGCGAATTAAAGCCCGTAGACCGCCTTCGCCCGCTCGGCGCTGATATAGCCGGCGCGAACGTCTTCGCGCACGGTGCTGCGGTCGCGCTCCAGCGGCGAACCCACCCCGCCGCCACCCGCTTCGCGCAAGGTCATCCGGTCGCCGGGCGCCAGGACATGGCGTCCGCGCGGGTCCACCTTGTGCCCGTTGATCAGATGCTCGCGCCGCGTGGCATCGCGTCCGCCGCCAAGGCCCTTGGCGGGGAATTCCGTGCGGTTGGCCATGGAGAAGACCACCACATCGGAGCCGGTGTCATTGCGGAACTGGATTTCCTGACCAAGCCCGCCACGCGCCGCTCCGGCACCGTCGGAATCCTGCAAAAGATGCTTGTGCTCGATTGTGAGGCCGGTCCGGTTCTCCCAGATTTCCACGGGCACGCAGCCCATGTTCGAAGGGCCGGGCGTGGTTGAATAGCCGTCGAGCCCTGATTGCGCACCGAAGCCGCCGGCCGCGAAATACAGCGCGGACATCTCGCGGCCGTTGGGCTGACGACCCTGGAACGTGACGATGTTGATCATCCCGCAATCGGCCTGGACCCGCTCCGGCAGAGCCTCGGCAAGGGCCCCGAAGATCAGCGGTGTCACGAAGTGCCCGACGATGTGGCGCCCGGCGGTGGCCATGGGCGGCACGGCGTTGAGGATCGAGCCTTCCGGTGCTCTGACAGTGACGGGCGCAACCGAGCCTTCGTTGTTGGGGATTGAAGGCGCGGTGAGGCATTTGATCGAGAACAGCGCCATGGCGCGGGTGTAGCAGAACGGCACATTGATGCCGGCGCGCACCGCCGGGCTCGACCCATCGAAATCGATGGCGATGGAGTCGCCGGTTTTCTCGATGCGGCAGGCAAGGTGTAGGGGGCCATCGACACCCTCAAAATCCACGCTGTTCCGGTAGGTGCCATCGGGGATTTCGCGAATGCGGGTCCGCATGGCCTGCTCGGACTGCGCCTGGATTGCGCGCGAGAGCGGCACCAGATCGTCCACGCCATATTCCGACATGAACTCCACCAGATGCCGGGCGCCGACTTCCGTGCAACTGACATTGGCGAAGATATCGCCCAGGACCTGCTCTGGAACCCGCACATTGGTGCGGATGATCTCCACCAGAAGCGCGTTCAGTTCGCCGTCGTCGTAGAGCTTGCAGATCGGCAGCAGCAGGCCCTCGTGGTACATTTCTGTCGCAACAGCCGAGAACCCCATTCCGCCGATGTCGGGCAGGTGGGTGACGCTCATGGAATAGGCCACCAGGGCGCCGTTTCGGAACACCGGCCGCATCACGGAAATATCGAACAGGTGACCCGTTCCCATCATCGGGTCGTTGGTCACCACGACATCGCCGGGCTTTAGCGTGTGCGGTGGGAAGCGATCCAGCATATGGCGCAACGTCACCGGCGCGGTACCGACGAACACCGGGATTGAGCGCGTGCCCTGCACCATCATGCGGGCCTCGCGATCGAACAGCATCACCGAGAGGTCGTAGCCCTCCCGCACGATGGTGGAGAATGAGGTTCGCACCAGGGTCTCAACGATCTCGTCGCTGATGGAGATCAGCCGGTCCCACATGATGCCGAGGCTGAGAGGATCGATCCCGGTCACGGTGTTGCTCATGCGACCTCTCCTTGTGCATCGGCCGCGGCGGCGAGTTCCACCACGAGGTTGAACGCGGCATCGACGCTGGCGACATCTCCCACCCGCAGCAGGCAGGTGGATTCGCGCTCCTCGACCACCGCCGGGCCGGCGATCTTCATGCCGGGTGCGAGGGCGTAGCGGTCATAGACATCGATCTCGGCGAAGCCGCCCTGTTCGGGAAGATAGGCGCGCCGGCGTCCCTTGAGAGGGGTGCCGGCGGCAACCGGAGCGCCGATCTCCGACGCCAGGAAGGGGGCTGGGCCGCGCACCTCCACCTTCCAGCTCACCAGTTCTACCGGCTCCGTCAGAGCATCGACCCTGAATGCCGCGCGATATTGCTCGGCAAACATCCCCGGCAGTTCGTCAAACACCTCTCGCAGCGGGCGGTCGGGCAGGATCAGCTCGATCTCGTGGCCTTGCCCGCGATAGCGCGCATCGACGCGAAGGTCCCGAACGATGTCCGTCGGTTTGATGCCGGCCTTGAGCAGGAAGCTGGACGCTTCCTCCACCAGCGCATCAAGGATGGCGGCGAAGCCATCGGCATCTAAGCGGCCGATCTCCACCAGATGCGAACGCGCCAGTTCGAACGAGAGCGGGCTCGCCAGCAGGCCTAGCGCCGACATGACGCCCGCGCCCGGCGGCAGCACGATACGCGAGGCCCGCAGCTTGCGTGCGACGCCAGTGGCATGGATGGGGCCGCCGCCGCCGAACGCGATGATGGTCGCCGCGCGGCAGTCGAAGCCACGCTCGATGGCGTGGATGCGGAAAGCGCGCGCGATATCCTCGTTGACCACCTCGTGGATGCCCCAGGCGGCACGGTAGAGGTCGATGCCGAGCGGCGTCGCCACATTGGCGGCTATGGCCGCTTCCGCCTGCTGGATGCCGAGCGCCATCTTGCCGCCCAGGAAGAAGGCGGGATCCAGCAGCCCGAGAACGAGGTTGGCATCGGTGAGGGTCGCCGAGGTGCCGCCGCGTCCGTAGCAGGCGGGGCCGGGGAAGGCGCTGGCGGAGCGCGGGCCAACCTTGAGAATGCCCCGCTCGTCCACAGCCGCGATGCTGCCGCCGCCGGAGCCGATCTCGGTCATGTCGATGACCGGCAGCTTCAGGGACAATCCGCTGCCGCGCTTGTGGTGGTAGGTTCGGGCGACCTCCATCTCGTATTTCTTCAACGCCAAGCCGTCGCGCACCAGCGCGCCCTTCGCCGTGGTGCCGCCGAGATCGAAGGCGAGCACATCGGCGATGCCGAGCCGCCGGGCGTGCTCGGCAGACATGAGAACACCAGCCGCCGGTCCCGATTCCAGCATGCGCACGGGATAGCGCCGCGCCGTGTCGGTGGTCACGGTGCCGCCGCTGGATGACATGATGTAGAGCCGCCCCTTGAAGCCGAGCCCGGACAGGCTGCGCTCGAGCCGGTCGAGGTAGCGATCGAACAGAGGTTGGGCATAGGCATTCACGGTGGCGGTGGTCCACCGCTCGAATTCGCGTAGATAGGGGAAGACGTCGGCGGAGGTGGAGACGTAGAGGTCGGGAAAGGCCGCTTCGACGATGCGCTTGGCTTCCTGCTCGTGCGCCGGATTGGCGTAGGCGTGCAGGAAGCAGATGGCGAGCGCCTCGATTTTCTCTCGCTCGATGAGCGAAGAGACCCGCGCCTTCACGTTCTCAACATCCAGCGGCGTCTCGATAGACCCGTCGTACCGCACCCGCTCGCTGATTTCCGCCCGACAGGCGCGCTCGACCACCGGCGGGGCGAACCGGATGCGCAGGTCGAACAGGTCGTAACGCTGCTCCAGACCCATATCCAGGAGATCGCCGAAGCCGGCAGTGACCAGCATGCCGGTGCGCGCGCCGCGCCGCTCGATGATGGCGTTGGTCACGAGTGTGGTGCCGTGGATGATTTCACCCACGTCCGCGATGGAGAGGCCGGTCTTTTCGAGCACCACTTGGATGCCCTCGACGACCGCTGAAGAGGGGTCAGCGGGTGTCGTGAGCTGCTTGTGGAGATGAAGACGGCCATCCGCTCCGCCCGACAGTGCGAAGTCGGTGAAGGTGCCGCCGATATCCACGCCGATCCTGATCATACGCCACCATCCCGCCGGACATTTCATGCGCGAACCGCAGGTGCGCATTCTCGGCATCGGGACGCGTCCGTCAACATACATCATTGTATGGAAAATGTGCACTACTGCTTGGTAATGCAGCGTGACAGCTTGTGATCGTTGATTTATCGTCTAGCGTCATAAGGGCAATAATGCTGTCTCGTACGTCGAGCGGAGGGGTTCATGAAGCACGCTGACATGTTCGCTGCACTGGTCCTCGCAATGGCGCTCGGCGCCGGCGGAGCACAGGCGCAGCAGGTCATCAAGATCGGGGTGGTCGGTCCTCTGACCGGGGCGTTTGCCGCCGCTGGGCAGAGCCAGATCACCGGTGCCGAGATGCACGCCAAGGAAATCAATGCCAAGGGCGGTCCGTACAAGATCGAGCTTCTGTCGGAAGACGACGCGAGCAATTGCGATCAGTCCGTGAACGCCACCGTGAAGCTGGTCACACGCGAGAATGTCGTGGCGATCCTCGGCGCCCTCAACAGCCCGTGTTCGCTGGCTATGGTGCCGATCACCAAACGCTACAAAGTGCCCCAGTTCACCGTCGGCGTCGGCGCCGCGATCACCAAGCAGGGGTCGGACTACGTGTTCCGCACGGCGGTCGGCGCGGATGGGCAGACCAAGGCGCTTGCCGACTTCTCCGTAAACAAGCTGGGCCTGAAGAAGATCGCGGTGCTCTATTCGGATGACGAGTACGGCTCGTCCATGGCGAACGGCTTCAAGACGGCGCTCGCCGCGCTCGGCGTTCAGCCGGTGGCATTCGAGAGCTTCCCGCGTTCGGATCAGGACTTCACCGGGCAGCTCACCAAGGCGAAGGACGGCGGGGCCACCGCGCTCTATGCGGTCGGCGCCTATACCGCTTCCGCGCTCATCGCAAAGCAGGCCAAGGCGCTTGGCATGAAGGTGAAGCTGCTCGGCGACACCGGAAACGCCACGCCGAAATACATCGAACTCGGCGGCGACGCGGTGGAAGGCGCGCTGGTGATGGAGCCGTTCACGCCGGTCGATCCAGACCCCAAGATCCAGGCGTTCGTGAAGGACTACAAGGCCCAGTATGGCCGCGATCCGGACGGTTGGGTGGCCGAGATGTATGACGCCGTCGGCATCATTTATGACGCGGTGGTCAAGGCGAAGAAGGTCGATCGGCAGGCGGTGCGCGACTATGCGGCCAGCCTGACGCCCGGAAATCCCTACACCGGCATTCTCGGGCAGTGGACTTTCGATGCCACCGGCGAGGCCCAGTTCCCCCTCTACAAGGTGGAAATCCAGTCCGGTCAGAAGGTGATCGTCGGGCGCTGAGGGCGTCTATCGCGAGCCGGGCCGGCAATGCGCGGCCCGGCATCCCTCAGACACGCCGAGATGGTGCGGTCAAAAGATGAATCTTGATACGATCGCGCAATTGGTCATTTCCGGGCTGACCATCGGCTGCGTCTACAGCCTGATCGGCCTCGGGTTTGCGCTGACGCTGAAGGCAACCGACCTCATCAATTTCGCGCACAGCGAGATGGTGATGCTCGGGGCCTTCTTCGGCCTCATGCTGACGGCCTGGTTCGGTGTTCCGTTTGTCGGGGCGGTCATCATCGCCGCGCTTGCCACCGGGGTGGTGGGCATCGTCATCGAGCGGTTCATTCTCGGGCCGATCATGGTGCGCAAGGCACCGCAGCTCAATCTGCTGATCGCGACGCTCGGCCTGTCTATCGCGCTCCAGGCCCTCGCCATCATTCTGTGGGGCCGCGAGCCCATCGCCTATCCAGACCTGTTCTCGTCCGAGCCGATTGTGGTGTTCGGGCTTCGCGTGCAGCCGCTCCAGCTTTGGATCATGGGCCTTAGCCTTGTCGCCATGGCGGCGTTGCAATGGTTCTTCCAGCGGACGATGACCGGCATCGCATGGCGCGCCGCCTCGCTGGACGCCACCACGGCGGCGCTCTATGGCGTCGGGCGCCGGCGCAATGTGGCACTTACGTTCGGCCTTAGCGCCGCTTTGGGCGGGGCCGCCGGCGTGTTGATCGCACCCCTCTTCTTCGCCTCGTTCGGGCTTGGACATTCGCTGATCATCAAGGCCTTCGCCGCGACCGCCCTGGGCGGGTTCGGGATTGTCGGGACCATGGTCGGAGGTTTGGCGCTGGGTGTCATCGAGACCCTGACGGCCGGGCTTATCTCCTCCGACTACAAGAATATCGTCACCTATTCGCTGCTGATCGCCATTTTGATGCTGTTCTTCCGCCCGCGCCTTCCCAAGGGCCGGCCGGCGGGAGATGCGGCGAAGGTGTCCGTGAGCGACGTGTCCGCCCTGTTTGCGGCCCCCAGCCGCAGGATCGCATTGGCCGTGGTTCTACTGGCGGTGTGGGCGGCCATCGGATGGTTCGGCGACGCCTACCTGCTGCGCATCGTCAATATGTCGCTGATCGCGGCGCTGGCCGCCCTGGGGCTGCAGGTGATCGTCGGTCTCACAGGCCAGTTCTCGTTCGGCCAGGCGGGGTTCTATGGCATCGGCGCCTATACCTCGGCATTGGTGACCATGAAGCTGGGCCTGCCGTTCTGGGTCGGCCTGCCGCTTGCCGGCATCATGGCCGGGCTGGGTGCTTTGGTGGTCGCGCCGATCCTGCGGCTGAGCGGCCATTTCCTCGCCATGGCGACACTGGCGCTGGGCGAAATCATCGTCCTGCTGATGCTGAACCTGAAGTTCATCACCAACGGCGCCTATGGGCTCTATGGCATTCCGTTGCCGAGCTTCGCTGGCTATGAGGTGGAGAGCGAGGTTGGGTTCTTCATCCTCATCTCAGCTGTCCTCGCACTGGTCTATTGGGGCGTGGTGCGTCTTCAGCATTCCCGTTTCGGACGCTCGCTGATCGCGGTGCGTGAGAATGAACTCGCCGCCATCGCCTGCGGTATTCGGGCGGATCGGCAGAAGGTGAAGGCGTTCGTCATCGGCAGCGGCTGCGCGGGGCTCGCCGGCAGCCTCTATGCGCACTACCTCGCCTATATCAGCCCCGAGAGCTTCTCCTTCCTGGTTTCGGTGCAGATGGTGACAATGGTGGTGATCGGCGGACTCGGTTCGCTGCCCGGCGCCATCATCGGCGCATTCGGCGTGACGCTTCTGCCGGAGCTTCTGCGGGTGCTCGCCGATTTCCGCCTCGTGGTCTACGGCGGGCTGATCATCGTGTTCATGCTGTTCCTGCCGGGTGGGTTGGCCGAACTGGGCCGCCGCGCAGCGGCGATCCTGCTGGCACCGCGCAAGGCGAAGGAGACGGTCTGATGCTCCTTCAGGTAGAGCGCGTCTCCAAACGCTTCGGCGGCCTCGCCGCACTCGACAATGTCTCGGTGGAGATCGCGCCGGGTGCGGTTGCGGGACTGATCGGGCCGAACGGCTCGGGCAAGTCCACCTTCTTCAACGTGGTCACGGGCGTCATTCCTTCCGACAGCGGGCGGATCGTGTTCCGGGGTGAAGAGGTCCAGGGCGCGACGCCGGACCGAAGGCAGCGCCTCGGGCTCGCCAGGACGTTCCAGGAAATCCAGTTGTTTCATGACATGACGGTCCTTGAGAACGTCATGGTTGGGGCGCACCGCACCGGCAAGGCCGATGTCTTCGGCGCCTTGCTGCGAACCTCGTCCGTACGCGCGGAGGAAGCTCAGTTGCGCGCCACGGCGCAGGAATGGCTGGCCTTCGTCGGCCTCTCCCATCTTGCCGGCGAACGCGCCCGCGCCATTTCCTATGGCCATCAGCGGCTGCTGGAAATCGCCCGTGCGCTCGCCTCCGGTCCCCAGCTTCTCATGCTGGACGAGCCGGCGGCCGGCATGAATCCGTTCGAGACGCGCGAACTCATGGCGCAGATCGAGCGCATCGCCGAGAAGGGCATCACCGTGCTGCTGGTCGAGCACAATGTGCGCATGGTCATGAGCCTGTGCCGACGCATCACCGTGCTTCATCATGGACAGGTGATTGCCGCCGGCGCGCCGCAGGATGTCCAGCGTGACCCGGCGGTGATCGAAGCCTATCTCGGACGGGCGGAAATCTGATGCTGGCGCTGAACGACCTTCATGTGGGCTACGGCCAGATCAGCGTCCTGCGCGGCGTTTCGCTCACCGTGCCGACCGGCGCCATCACCGCACTGATCGGCGCCAATGGGGCCGGAAAATCCACCACGCTCAACACCATCTCCGGGCTGCTGAAGCCGGTGCGCGGGGAGATCCTGCTCGAAGGCGCGCGCATCAACGGGATGACGCCGGAGCAGGTGGTGCGGCTCGGCGTGGTGCAGGTGCCCGAGGGCCGAAAGGTGTTCCGCAATCTCACGGTCCACGAGACCCTGCTAATGGGCGGCTACATCCATGCCGACAAGGCCCTCGTCGCCAAGGATATCGAGCGCATGTTCGAGGCGTTCCCCCGGCTTGCAGAACGGCGCAAGCAGATGAGCGGCACGCTCTCCGGCGGCGAACAGCAGATGCTGGCGTTCGCCCGGGCACTGGTGGCGCGGCCAAAGCTGCTGTTGCTGGACGAGCCCTCCATGGGGCTCGCCCCGCGGATTGTCGCAGAGATGGGTGGGCTGATCCGCGACATCCGCAAGCAGGGCGTTACGGTGCTGATCGTGGAGCAGAATGCCGCCCTCGCGCTGGCGGTGGCGGACGAGGGGCATGTGCTGGAAAGCGGCACGATTGCCGTCTCCTCCCCCGCGCGTGATCTTCTCGCCAACGATCGGGTCCGGGAAGCCTATCTCGGCATCTGACTCAGGCGCCATCCTTTTGGTAAGCCGCCGTGCCGACCGCGCCGGCGAGCACCGCCACATAGATGGGCAGCAGGGCCGCGCGCACCTCCCGGCTCTCCTTCACCCGCATCGCGTAATAGCCGACCTGGTGATAATAGGTGATGCGCGCGCGGACCTCCGCCTCAAGCGGTTCGAAGCCCATGGCGACATAGATTTTTTCCAGCACCGCCATGCGCGCGGTATCGCTCTCGCGCACCAGCCGCTTGACCTTGGGCACGCTGCGCGCCCAGTCGCGGACGGCGGAATCATAGTCGGGATCGAAGATCTTCGGGCTGAACCAGATGCTGACATAGTTGCGGAACTGCACCCCGGGCTGGCCCACATCATGGTCGAGGACATGAAGGAACGGCTCGGTGTTCTGCGCCCGCCAGGATTGCAGCAACGCGTTGAGCAGGTCGTCGCGGTTCTTGAAATGCCAGTAGAAGCTGCCGCGCGAAACGCCGAGCTGATCGGCGAGGCGGTCCACCTTCACCCGCTCGATCCCCTCGCGGACCAGACTCTGCCGCGCAGCGTCGATCCAGCTGTCCCGATCGAGCCGGACTGCCGGCGCAGCCCTTTCCTTTTTCTTCGGCACCACCCGTCGTCTCCCGCACGCGCTCGAAATTCGAGCATCCTCAGGCTATCCCATCTGATGCGCCGACCGCAAAGGCACAAGGCCGCGCCCCTTCCGTCTTGCGGCGCAACTCCATATTCAGTACAGTACTGTATGGAAATGGCTTGCCACTTTCAGCTATGAGCCGGCTTCGGCTGAGACTTGGCGTTGGGGGTCGATAAGGGTTCCGATGCAGCGTTATTCGGTCTTCTCGCTCCTGCGCCGGGGCCTCTCGCCGGACACCCCATGGCCGGCTATGTGGCGCGCGCCGGAGCCGAAGCCGGCCTATGATGCGATCATCATCGGCGGCGGCGGGCACGGGCTGGCGACGGCCTATTATCTCGCCAAGGAGCACGGCATCACCAATGTGGCGGTGCTGGAAAAGGGCTGGATCGGCGGCGGCAATTCGGGCCGCAACACAACAATTGTGCGCTCCAATTATCTGTTCCCGGAAAGTGCCCACCTCTACGACTTTGCGCTGCGCCTCTACGAGGGCCTGTCGCAGGATCTCAACTACAACGTGATGCTGAGCCAGCGCGGCGTTGCGATGCTTGCGCACAATCAGCACGAGCTTGAATCCTGCACCCATTGGGCCAACGCCATGCGTCTGAACGGGGTGGATTCCGACATCCTCTCGGCTGCCGACGTCAAGGCGTTGATCCCGTTCATCGACGCTTCGCCCAAGGCGCGTTACCCGGTGTGGGGCGGCTTCATCCAGCGTCGCGGGGGTGTCGCGCGGCACGATGCGGTGGTGTGGGGCTATGCCCGCGAGGCCGACCGGCGCGGCGTCGATATCATCCAGAATTGCGAAGTCACCGGCTTGCTGCGCGGCGCGAATGGCGCGGTGGTGGGTGTCGAGACCACACGCGGCACCATCCGCGCGAAACAGGTGGCGCTGACCGCTGCCGGGCACACCTCGGTTCTGGCCGGTATGGCCGGGTTCCGCCTACCGCTTCAGAGCTATGCCCTACAGGCCATGGTGTCAGAGCCGGTGAAGCCGTTCTTCGATACGGTTGCCATATCCCTGGCGACGGGGCTCTATCTCAGCCAGTCCGACAAGGGCGAGCTGGTGTTCGGGGCGGGCCTAGACCTCTATCATTCCTACGCCCAGCGCGGGAATTACCCGGTGACGGAGCGCGTGGTTTCGAGCGCCGTCGCCATGTTCCCCGCCCTGTCGCGGCTGAAGCTGCTGCGCCAATGGGCGGGCGTCGTGGATGTGTCGCCCGATTCTTCGCCCATCATCGGCCGGTCGCCGGTGGATGGCCTGCTCCTGAACTGCGGCTGGGGAACCGGCGGGTTCAAGGCGATTCCCGTGGGCGGATACATGCTCGCCTGGGAGCTTGCGAAGGGCAGCCCCCATGCCATTGCCGCCCCGTTCGGTCTCGGCCGCTTCTCCACCGGCGCGCTGGTGGATGAGGCCGCAGCGGCCGGCATTCCCCATTGAGGAGGCGCGGATGCTCCTGATCGACTGCCCGTTCTGCGGCCCGCGCGCCGAACTGGAATTCGCCTGCGGTGGGCAAGCCCATATCGCGCGCCCCGGTCCGCCCGCTTCCGTCTCGGCCGAAGAGTGGGAGCAATATCTCTATTACCGCGACAATCCCAAGGGTCTGGCGCGCGAACGCTGGCACCACAGGGGCGGATGCGGCCAGTGGTTCAATGCCGTGCGCGATACCGTGACCCACGAATTCAAGGCAACCTATCCGATGGGCGCCAGCGCGCCGGAGGTCGGCTGATGCCGCGCCTGAGCAAGGGAGGGCGCATCAATCGCGCGCGGCCCATTTCCTTCAGTTTCGATGGCCGCACCTACCAAGGCTTTGCGGGCGATACCCTAGCCTCAGCCTTGCTGGCGAACGGGGTGCTGCTGCTGGGGCGCAGCATCAAGTATCACCGACCTCGCGGCCTGCTCGGTGCGTTCGATGACGAACCGAACGCTATCGTCCGCGTCGGTTCCGGCAACCACGAGGACCCCAATGCCAAGGCAACCCGGCAGGATCTCTACGAGGGGCTGGACGCTCACCCGGTGAATTGCTGGCCCTCGCTGCGCTGGGATTTCGGCGCGGTGGCGGATCTCTTCAGCCGGTTTCTAACGGCGGGCTTCTACTACAAGACCTTCATGGGCTTTCCCGGCTGGCCGTTCTACGAGCGGCTGATCCGCCGGGCCGCCGGGCTGGGCGCGCTCTCCGAAGCGCCGGATGATGATCAGTACGTCAGGCGTCATGCGTTCTGCGATGTGCTGGTGGTGGGAGCTGGGCCTGCCGGTCTCGCCGCCGCCCGCGCCGCCGCCGCCACGGGCGCGCGGGTGATCCTGATGGACGATCAGTCCGAGCCCGGCGGTTCCCTGCTTTGGGAGGCGGGCGAGATTGACGGCGTCGCAGGCGACGCCTGGGCGAGCGAAACGGTTGCCGACCTGAAGGCCGCCAGCGTCACGGTGCTCCAGCGCACCAGCGTGCTGGGCTATTATGATCACAATTTCCTGCTTGCCGTGGAGCGGTGCGCCGACCATCTCGCGCCCGAGGCGCGGCAGGGCAGGGCGCGCCAGCGGGTCTGGCAAGTCCGCGCGGGCCGCGTGGTTCTCGCCACCGGCGCTATCGAGCGCCCGTTGCCGTTTCCGGACAATGACCGCCCGGGCATCATGCTGGCTTCCGCCGCGCGCCAATTCACCTTGCGCTACGCCGCCGCGCCGGGCGCGTGCGGGGTGTTCATCACCAACAATGACAGCGCCTATGCCGCCGCGCGTGATTTGCTCGCTGCTGGTGTGCGCATTGCCGCCATCCTCGACGTGCGCACCAGGCCGTGCGCTGGGGCGGACGAACTGCGGGCCTTGGGTGTGCGCTGTCTCGCCGGTGCCACGATCACCGCCACCCGTGGGCGGCAGCAGGTCACCGGTGTTCTCGCGACGCTATCGAATGGCAAAAGCGAATGGCTCGCCTGCGATTTTGTCGCCATGTCGGGCGGGTGGTCGCCCACGGTGCATCTGTTCTCGCAGTCCGGCGGCCGCTTGCGGTGGGATGAGAACCAACTCTGCTTCGTCCCCGATGTTTCGGTTCAAGACGAGGTATCCGCCGGCTCGGCGAACGGCGCCTTCGCTCTCATGGAATGTCTCCAACAGGGGCATCTGGCGGGCGCCGGCACCGCAATGCTGGATCTTGCCGCGCCTGTTACGTCTGAGGTCACAGCGCCATACGCCATCGCGCCGTTCTGGGTGACACCCGGCGCCAAGGGACGCCAGTGGATCGATTTCCAGAGCGACGTGACCCACAAGGACGTGGCGCAGGCGAGCGCCGAGAACATGATCTCGGTGGAGCATTTCAAACGCTACACCACCACCGGCATGTCTGCCGACCAGGGAAAGACCAGCAACGTCAACGCCCTTGGTCTGCTCGGCGCAGCCACCGGCCGTGTGCCCCAGGAGGTCGGAACCACGCGCTTCCGTCCACCCTACGTGCCGGTGGCCATGGGCGCGCTCGCGGCGGAGATGGTGGGCGACCTCTACGCGCCGCGCCGTTACATGCCGGCCCATGCCGCCCATATGGCGCTGGGCGCGGTGTTCGACGAATTCGGCGGCTGGCAGCGGCCGGATTATTACCCGCGCGCCGGTGAAAGCCGGGAGGCCGCGGTCGTGCGCGAGCACCGGACGGTGCGCGCGGGGGTGGGGCTGTTCGAGAGTTCTACCATCGGCAAGATTGCCGTGGAGGGCCGCGACGCCGCCGTATTCCTCCAGTGCATCTACGCCAACGAAATCCTGAAGCTGCGTCCCGGCCTGATCCGCTATGGCCTGATGCTGAACGAGAGTGGCGTCGTGATCGACGACGGCGTCTGCGTGCGCCTCGACACAGACCGCTTCCTGGTCAGCCCCACCAGCGGGGCGACGAACCGCATCCTCGCCTGGATGGAGGAATGGCGTCAGTGCGAATATCCCGACCTGGACGTTGAGATTTTCGACCTGACCACCGCTTGGGCCGCGTTAGCCATTGCCGGGCCGCATGCCCGCGATGTCCTGGCGGCGGCCGGCACGGATATTGATCTGTCCTCGCCGGCCTTCCCGCACATGCATTGTCGCGAGGGCCATGTCGCCGGCATCGCCGCGCGGGTAATGCGGGTGAGCTTTTCGGGCGAGCTTCAATATGAGGTGCAGGTGCCGGCTCGGCAGGCAACCCTTGCCTGGAATGCGCTTCTTTCGGCCGGCGCGCCGTTCGCGATGGCGCCCATCGGCCTCGAAGCCTGGCTTCGGCTGCGCCTGGAGAAGGGGTATCTCCACGTCGGCAGCGACACGGACGGGACGACCATTCCCGAGGACATCGGCTTTGGCGCTGCCATTGCCCGTAAGGCAGACGATTTCATCGGGCGTCGATCGCTCACGCGCGCCGCCATGATGGCGCCGGATCGTTTCCAACTCGTGGGGCTGCGCGCCGACGGGCGTGTGCCGCTGCCCATCGGCGGTTGCCTTCACGACGCGAGCCTGAGCCCGCCGGCGCCCATCGAGGGGCGCGTAACCTCAAGCTGCTTCAGCGAAATCTTGGATGCGCCGGTCGCGCTCGGCCTCGTGCGCGGCGGTCGCGCCCGCATGGGAGAGACGCTTGCGGTCCACCACGCGGGCACATCGCGTCGGGCAACCATTTGCGAGCCTGTGTTTTATGATCCGGCCGGGGAGCGTCTGCGTGCCTGACATGACCCGATTTGCCGACATGGCATCCGATGACCTGAGGGTGGAACAGGTGCCTGCCGGCGGCACCTTTCTGATTTCCGTGCGTCCCGATGCCGAAGCGGCGGGGCAGGTGGAATTGCCGGGCCTTGTCTGGCCATCGTTGCCCGGGCGATGGAACGGCGATGATCCCGGCGCCGCATTGATCGCGCCCAACCGCGTTCTGATCGCTTGCAGCACCGTGCGTCGTGCCGTGGTCACGGTGGAGCTGGCCGCCATGCGCGAGCGGGGACTTATCAGGGTCCATGACGTGGGCGATGGGCGGGTGTGGTTCAGGCTTTCGGGCCGCCGCGCGGCGGAATTGCTCAATTGCGGGATCGCGATCGATCTCTCGCCCGCACATTTCGCGGTTGGGGCCGTCGCATCGGTGCAGCTCGCCCGGGTCGCGATCCTGCTTCGGCGCAGCGCGGAGGGGTTCCACCTGCTGGTGGATGCGTCCTATGCGGATTATCTCGGCAGCTGGCTTACCCGCAACGCACGCCTTCTCGCGACCCTGCCGGTTTAAAGGGCTTTACGCCTTGCCGAAGTGGCCATAGCGGCGAGGGTGGTGACCGCAAGAACCAGCGGCACGAAGGACAGCCACAGGACGGTGTTCCATCCGTAGGTTGTCAGTAGGCTTCCCGAAAGGAAGGAGCCGAAGGCCATGGTTCCGAACACGATGAAGTCGTTAAGCGATTGAACCCGCGCGCGTTCTTCGGGCCGGTGGCATTCCAGAACCATGGAGGAGGCGCCAACGAAGCCGAAGTTCCAGCCAACGCCCAGCAACACCAGCATCACCCAGAAGTGGGCCACGTCCTCACCCGCCAGGCCGACGACGCCGGCAGCGGCGATCAATGCCAGACCGCAGCCGACGACCCTGATCGCGCCGAAGCGCATAATCAGGCGGCCGGTCACGAAGCTTGGGCCGAACATGGCGATGACATGCCATTGCACGCCGAGGTTCGCGGTTTCCTGGGAATGGCCGCAAAGCCTCATGGCGAGCGGCGCCGCGGTCATCAGGAAGTTCATCAAGAGGTAGGAGACGACGCCGCAGACGACCGCTCCAATGAAGCGCGGTTGCCGCGCGATGAGCCCCAGCGGGCGGCCTCCGGCGAGGTCGGCGGCGGTCGGCATGGGCAGTCGGACGCCGAAAAGTACGAGGGCGGAGAGCGCCGCGACCGCTGCTTGAGCAAGGAAAGTGGGCGCGAAAAGGTAGGGCTGCCAAAGGTTCATCGTATGGGTGACGAGCTGCGGGCCGATCACCCCGGCCACCACCCCACCCCCCATGACCAAAGAGAGGGCACGGGGGCGCTGGCTTAGGGGGACACAATCGGCGGCCGCGAAGCGGAAGGTGAGCACCACGGCGGCGTAGGCGCCGCCGAGGAAGGTTGCGGCGCAGAACAGCCAGAAGGAACCTTGCAGAACGGCGATCGTCGCGAGCAGTCCCGCCAGCACACCGCCGGCGGTGCCGAACATGAAGGCGGCGCGGCGGCCGTGGCGCTGAGCGATCGCCCCCGCCGGCAAAGTACAGGCGGCCATGCCCACGACGAAAATGGAAAGAGGCAGCGTTGCCAATGCTTTGCTGGGCGCCAGTACATTCCCGACGATCCCGCCGGTGGCATAGATGACCACCGCATTCGCCCCCGCCAGGGCTTGCGCCATCACCAGCCGCACGATGTTTCCACGCTGATTTGGCAAGGGGGAGGGGGTGGTGGAAGCGGGGGATTGGGACATGAAATTTACGCGTCCAATGAACTGTGCCGATACGAAACGCTGCGCGAGGAGGTGGTGCGGCCAGTCGCCGAAAAGCGCAAGTCCTTCCCAGCCGTTTAGTCGACATCGGCACCGACATCAGGCAGATCTACCGCCATGGCGGTATCGACGAACGCCATGTCGAGCACCTTGAACGACATGCTTTTCGACAAAGATGCCGGCCAGCCGATGTTTCGCGGCGACAGCCGGGACTGCCGAGTTGATCCTGCTCCGCATTCATGAACCTGAGATATAGGTTCATGCGCTTTATCGCCTCTAATCTCTGTGTCCCGCCGGGCTTATCTTCATGACGTAGCGGGAGGGGGAAGCTCTGCCGCTGCCGGTCCGGCGGCGCGCGCGTCCGGGCTGCCCGTGCGCAGAGACCGGAGATCCGAACCATGAAGTTGCCCGCTGCCACGCTTGCGGTGTTTTCTCTGGCCACGCCGGTCGAGGCCGAGCCCGCCAAGTCATTTCCGCGTGTGGCGCCGGCCATCGTCTATGCCACCACCCCGGCGCTTGGCACCTACACCGACGAGGTGCTGTTCGGCGATGTCTGGCGGCGTCCGGAATTGTCGCCGCGCGACCGCAGCATGGTCACCGTCGCTGCCTTGGTCGCAGGCGGGCATACCGCTCAGATGACCGGACATTTTAACCGCGCGCTCGACAATGGTGTCCGGCCCAGCGAGATCGCCGCCGTCATCACCCACCTGGCGTTCTATTCCGGCTGGCCGAACGCCATGTCCGCCGTGACGGTCGCGAAGGAAGTGTTCGAGACGCGCGAGATCGCGCCGGCGCAGATCGCACCGGAGGGCGGCGCGCCGATTGCCCTCGACGCGAAGTTGGAGGCTGAACGCTCCGCTGCGGTCGCGGCGATGGTCGGCGGCATCGCACCGGCTTTGGCTGGATACACCAATGAGGTGCTGTTCGGGGATTTGTGGCGCCGCCCGGACCTCTCGCCACGGGATCGCAGCCTCGTCACCATCAGTGCCCTCGTCGCCGGCGGGCAGGCCGACCAATTGTCGTTTCACCTCAAGCGGGGAATGGACAATGGGCTGACCCGCACCGAGGCGTCGGAGATCATCACCCATCTCGCATTCTATTCCGGCTGGCCCAAGGCCATGTCCGCGATCCCGGTGGCCAAGGCGGTGTTTGATGCGCGCGAGGCGGGTCCCGATGGGGCCAAGCCCTTGGCCTCTCCCGTCCCCGTCGCCACAGCCCCCAAGCCAGAGGGAAAAAACACCATGGATATCCTGCGCCAGGGTTCGCAACCCGCGACCGCCGGTTCGGCGGATTACTTCACCGGCAAGGTCAGCATCGCCTCTCGCTTTCAGCGCGACCTGCCGGCGCGCATCGGCGGCGGCATCGTCAGCTTCGAGGCCGGCGCGCGCACCGCGTGGCACACCCATCCCCTCGGCCAGACCTTGATCGTCACGTCAGGCGCCGGCTGGGTGCAGAAAGAGGGCGGGGAACTCCAGGAGATCAACGTCGGCGATGTGGTCTGGATTCCGCCGGGCGAGAAGCATTGGCATGGCGCCACCCTCAAATCCGCCATGACCCATATCGCCATATCCGAGGCGCTCGACGGCACCAGCGTCGTTTGGCTGGAGCAGGTCAGCGACCAGCAATATGGCGCCAAGCCGCCAAAGGTCGGCGCCCGCTAGGCGGGCCGGCGCCCTTCGCCTGAGGCGCCAGCGTTCACTTCCACGCGCGTTGCCAAGAGATCGCGGTTCCCAGGGGAACGCGATGCGGCTTCGTGCATTCAAAACTGAGACTGGAACCGTTCGAGATTGGACCCCATATGGAAAACTCCTGCGATTTCAGAATAACCCGCCGCGATCTGCTGATCGTCGGCGCCGCCTCCGTTGCGGGAACGATCGTTTCAGGGTCTGCGGGGGCGCAGGCCCTTTCCACAGGCGCATCCAGCATGTCAGTCAGTCCGGTTCTTTCCAAAGTCTCGTTCAAGGTGAACGGGGCGGCCCGCGATCTCGAATTGGATACGCGCACCACGCTGCTCGACGCTTTGCGCGAGCATCTGCATCTCACCGGCACCAAGAAGGGATGCGACCACGGCCAGTGCGGCGCCTGCACCGTGATGGTGGATGGGCGGCGCATCAATTCCTGCCTGACGCTGGCCGTGATGCACGAGGGGGACAGCGTCACCACCATCGAAGGCTTGGGCTCGGCGGAAAACCTGCACCCGATGCAGGCCGCCTTCGTGAAGCATGACGGCTATCAGTGCGGCTACTGCACACCGGGGCAGATCTGCTCTGCCGTGGCGGTGCTGGATGAGATCAAGTCCGGCATGCCGAGCCATGTGACGGCCGACCTCAACGCCTCTGCGGGCGTCACTGTGGATGAGGTGCGCGAGCGCATGAGCGGCAACATCTGTCGATGCGGTGCCTACTCCAACATTGTCGAAGCGATCACCGAAGTCGCCGGGAGGCAGGCATGAAATCCTTCACCTACGAACGCGCCAAATCCCCGGCCGAGGCCGCTTCCGCTGCTGCCCGCACGCCGGGCGCGAAATTCATCGCCGGCGGCACCAATCTGCTGGACCTGATGAAGCTTCAGATCGAAACCCCGGCGCACCTGATCGACGTGAACGGTCTGGCGCTCGACACCATCGCGGTGACGCCGGAGGGCGGCCTGCGCATCGGGGCGCTGGTGCGCAACGCCGATCTCGCCGCGGACCCGCGGGTGCGGCGCGATTACGGATTGCTGTCGCGGGCCTTGCTTGCCGGCGCCTCGGGCCAGTTGCGCAATAAGGCGACCACTGCGGGCAACCTGCTCCAGCGCACCCGCTGCCCGTATTTTTACGACACCGATCAGCCCTGCAATAAGCGCCAACCCGGCAGCGGATGCGCTGCCATCGGCGGCTTCAGCCGCAGCCTTGCGGTGGTGGGTGTGAGCGATGCCTGCATCGCGACCAATCCCAGCGACATGGCGGTGGCGATGCGCGCCCTCGATGCGACGGTGGAGACGGTGCGCGCGGATGGCGCCACGCGCAGCATCCCCATTGCCGAATTCCACCGCCTGCCGGGAGACACTCCGCAGGTGGAGACCGCGCTGGCGGCGGGGGAGCTGATCACCTCGGTCAGCCTGCCCAAGCCGGTGGGCGGCACGCACATCTATCGCAAGGTGCGCGACCGCGCCTCTTATGCCTTTGCCCTGGTTTCGGTGGGCGCCATCGTGCAGCGGGACGGCACCGGACGGGTGGCGCTGGGCGGCGTCGCGCCCAAGCCGTGGCGTGTCGAAGCCGCCGAGGCGCAGATGCCGCGCGGTGCGAAGGCGGTGACTGAGGGCCTGCTGGCCGGCGCCAAGCCGTCCCATGACAATGCATTCAAGCTGACCCTGGTTGAGCGCACGCTCGCCAGTGTGCTCGTCGAAGCGAGGGCCTGACGCCATGAAATTCGACACCCCCGCCACCACCAATCCCATCGACCAGTTGAAGATCATCGGCCACGCCTTGCCGCGGATCGACGGACCGCAGAAGACCTCCGGCAGTGCCACCTACGCCTATGAGCAGCAGGAGGTGGGGGCGAACCCCGCCTATGGCTATGTGGTCGGCGCCGGCATCGCCAAGGGGCGGATCGCGTCCATCGACCTTTCCGCCGCCAAGCGGGCGCCAGGCGTTTTGGCGATCGTCACGGCGGAGAATGCCGGGCAGCTCGCCAAGGGCAACAACAACACCGCCAGGCTGCTCGGCGGCCCTGACATCGAGCATTACCATCAGGCGGTTGCGCTGGTGGTCGCGGAGAGCTTCGAGGAGGCGCGCGCGGCGGCCCAGCTTGTGCGCATCGATTATACAGCGGCCAAGGGCGTGTACGATCTGGCGCTGGCAAAAGACACTGCGGTAAAGCCAAGCAAGGGTGGGCCGGACACGGCGTCTGGCGATTTTGCCGGGGCATTCGCTGCCGCGCCGGTGCAGTTCGACGCCACCTACACCACCCCGGACCAAGCCCATGCGATGATGGAGCCCCACGCCTCGATCGCGGCATGGAACGGCGACAAGCTCACGCTCTGGACCTCCAACCAGATGATCGCCTGGAGCGTCGGGGATGTGGCGAAGACCCTGGGGCTGCCTAAGGACAATGTGCGGCTGATCTCGCCGTTCGTCGGCGGCGGCTTCGGCGGCAAGCTGTTCGTGCGTTCGGACGCCGTTCTCGCGGCGCTGGGGGCGCGCGCGGCGGGGCGGCCGGTGAAGGTGGCGCTGACGCGGCCGCTGATCTTCAACAACACCACCCATCGCCCGGCGACCATCCAGCGCATCCGCATCGGCGCGGGCAAGGACGGGAAGATCACCGCCATCGGCCATGAAAGCTGGTCCGGCGATCTTGCCGGCGGCAAGCCGGAAACCGCCGTGCAGCAGACACGCCTGCTCTATGCCGGGGCGAACCGCATGACCACAACGCGGCTCGCCACGCTGGATCTGCCCGAGGGCAATGCCATGCGCGCGCCCGGCGAGGCGCCCGGCCTGATGGCGCTTGAAATCGCCATGGACGAGATGGCGGAAAAGCTGGGGATCGACCCGGTGGAATTCCGCATTCTCAACGACACCCAGGTGGATCCGGAGAACCCCGAGCGCCCGTTCTCCATGCGGCACTTCATCGAGTGCATGCGGACCGGCGCGGATCGCTTCGGCTGGAGCAAGCGCAGCGCGACGCCCGGACAGGTGCGGCAGGGGCGCTGGCTAGTGGGCATGGGCGTCGCCGCCGGTTTCCGCAACAACCTGCTCACCAAGTCCGCCGCCCGCGTGAAGCTCGACAATCGCGGGGTCGTGACGGTGGAAACCGACATGACGGACATCGGCACCGGCAGCTACACCATCATCGCCCAGACGGCGGCGGAGATGATGGGCGTGCCCATGGACAAGGTGGTGGTGCGCCTCGGGGATTCGTCCTTCCCGGTTTCCGCCGGCTCCGGCGGGCAGTGGGGCGCCAACAATTCCACCGCCGGCGTCTATGCCGCGTGCGTGAAGCTGCGGGATGCGGTGGCCCAGCGGGTCGGCTTCAACTCCGGCGATGTCGCCTTCACCGGCGGCGAGGTGCGCTCCGGCAATCGCGCCATTCCCCTGGCCGAGGCGGCGGGTCCTGACGGCCTGGTGGCCGAGGATCTGATCGAATACGGCGATCTCGGCAAGAAATACCAGCAGTCCACCTTCGCGAGCCATTTCGTGGAGGTGGCGGTAGACGCCGCGACCGGGGAAACCCGCGTGCGGCGCATGCTGGCGGTGTGCGCCGCCGGGCGCATCCTCAATCCCACGTCCGCGCGCAGCCAGGTGATCGGCGCGATGACCATGGGCGTCGGGGCGGCGCTGATGGAGGAGCTTGCGGTGGACAAGACCCGCGGCTTCTTCGTCAACCACGATCTGGCCGGATACGAAGTGCCGGTCCACGCCGATATCCCGCACCAGGATGTCATCTTCCTGGAAGAGACCGACCCGATCTCCTCGCCGATGAAGGCGAAGGGGGTGGGCGAACTCGGCCTGTGCGGGGTCGGCGCGGCCATCGCCAACGCCATCTACAACGCGACCGGGGTGCGCGTGCGCGACTACCCGATCACGCTGGACAAGTATCTCGACCGGCTGCCCGACGTCGGGTGATCCCGCGTCAGGCTTGTGCGGCGAGGTAGGCGTGGATCTGCGAGACCACGGCCGCACCCTCGCCGACGGAGGCCGCCACGCGTTTGGTTGAGCCGGCCCGGACATCGCCGATGGCGAACACGCCGGGCCGGTCGGTCTCGAGCGGCAGGGCGGTCCCGCTCTCCCGGTGGCCTTCGCCGGCGCCCGTCACAACGAAGCCGTGCGGGTCCACGCTCACGCAGCCGCCCAGCCAGTCGGCATTCGGGTCGGCGCCGATGAACAGAAACAGGTGCCGCACCGGGCAGGTGTGCTCGGTGTTGGAGGTGCGGTCGTGGAACACCACGCCGCTCAGTCCGCTGGTCTTGTCCCCCTCCACGCCGCACACTTCGGTGCCGGTGTGGATTTCCACGTTCGGCAGGGCGGCGATGCGCTCGATCAGATAGCTGGACATGGAGGCTTCAAGGCTCTGGCCGCGAATGATGAGGTGCAGCGTCTTCACCTTGGGCGCCAGGAACACCACCGCCTGCCCGGCGGAATTGCCGCCGCCCACCAGGGCGACCTCCTCGCCCGCGCAGAGTTTCGCCTCGACCGGGGAGGCCCAATAGGAGATGCCGTTGCCCTCGAAATGCGAGAGGTTCGGGATTTCCGGGCGGCGATAGCTGGCGCCGGAGGCGATGACCGTGGTCTTGGCTCTGACCACCTCGCCGTTCGACAGATGCAGGCGGATCGCGCCGTCGGCCTGGGCGTCCGGGCCGCAGTCGAGCCGCTCCACCTTCAGGGGGATTGCCAGTTCCGCGCCGAATTTCTGCGCCTGGACATAAGCGCGCCCCGCCAGCGCCTGCCCGGAAATGCCGGTGGGAAAGCCGAGGTAATTCTCGATGCGCGCCGACGCGCCCGCCTGTCCACCGATGGCGCGCTGGTCCAGCACCAGAACGCTCAACCCTTCGGACGCGGCATAGACGGCGGTGGCAAGGCCCGCGGGCCCCGCGCCGACCACCGCCACGTCATAGATTTTCGCCGGGTCGAGGTCGGGGATCATGCCGAGGCACACGCCGGCTTCCGCATCGGTGGGGCATTTCAGCACCTCGCCGGTGGGGCAGACCATGAGCGGCAGGTCCTCCGGGTGGATGCCCAGCCGCTCGACGATGGCGCGGCCCTCTTCGTCGCTGGTGGAATCGAGCGTGGTGTGGGGATAGCCGTTGCGCACCAGGAAGCCCTGGAGGCGCACCAGATCGGGGTGGTCCGGCCGCCCCACCAGGATCGAACCCGAGCCGTCGCCCTCGATCAGGCCGACCCGGCGCAGGATCAGCGCGCGCATGATGATCTCGCCGATTTCTGCCGAGCCGATCACCAGCGCACGCAGATGCGGCCCGTCGAACGGGATCGCGGTGCACCCCTCCGGCCCCGCCGTTCCCGCGGCGAGCGAGGCCCGCCCCGCGAGCTGGCTGATCTCGCCGGTGAGTTCCCCGACCCCCATGAGGGCGATCGGCCGCTCGTTGCCCAGCCCGTCGCGGCGGACCACGTCGATGGCGCCGTCCAGGATCAGCCAGGCGGAGGTGTCGGAAGCGCCGACATCATAGACCGTGGCGCCGGCCGGGAACGTCTTGGCCTCAGCACTGGCGAAGCGCCGCGCGACCGCCATCTGCGCGGTGTCCAGCACCGGGAACATCTGATGTCGCCGCGTATCGATTAGGCTCATGGACGATCTCCGGACCAGGCGCGGCGAGCCTATCACGGGCGGTGCGCGCGCGTCCGGTGAAGGTCAGGTTTCCTCTGGCGGCTTGGCGCGTCGTCCGCCTTCCCTGCCCGCCCGCACCGCAAGTTCGCGGTCGGCGGAAAACGAGCGCTTTTCCTTCGCCACATGCTTTCCGCCGGTGGAGCCGGCTTCGGCCGCGAGCTTCTTGTCGGTGGAGAAACTGCGCTTTTCGGGTGGAACGCTCTTGCCGCCGAGGCTGGCGATCGCGCGCCGCTTGGCGAGGTCCATGGAGGCGAACCCACGGCGCGATTTCGGTTTTTCGTCCATCTTTCCCTCTGATCAAGAGGGCAAAGCCTAGTGCGCGATTGCGCGGCGCAAATTAATCCAGGTTAATCACAGCACCGCTTCCACGACGTGTTTGCCGCGACGTCGCGACGCGTAAGCCCTTAACGGGGCTCGAAGATCAGGTTGAGGTAGGAGGGCTCGAACTCGCCGACTTTGACCAATTGGTCCCATTTCTCGATGGTCACGACGTCGCCTTTCCAGGTGATCAGCCCTTGCTTGCGCAGCGACTGGACCACCCGGTTCACATGCACCACCGAGAGGCCGAGCACATCGCCCAGGTCGGTCTGGCGCAGTCCCAGCCGAAAGGAGGTCTGGTCGGCCAAGCCGACGCTGCCCAGGCGCAGGTACATTTCGCACAGGAAGTGCGCCACCTTTCCGATCGCCTGCCGGCGGCCGAGCACCACCAGCCATTCGCGATGGATGGCGGCGTCGATCACCGTGTCGAGCCAGAGCAGGCGCGTGAGATGGGGGTATTTTTCCGTGATCTCAGCCAGCGTCTCATGCGGCACCATGGCGAACTTGCAGGGCGTCAGGGCGGTGACGGAATGATCCATCTGCTTCAGGAGGAAGCCGTGCAGGTCCACGAAGTCGCCCGGCACATGGATCGAGGTGATCTGGTGCGCGCCGCTCGGAAGCATCCGATAGCGCCCCGTCAGGCCATAGAGAACCAAGGCGCTTTCGGTGGGCCTATGGCCCTGGCGGATCACATCCTCGCCGGGCTTGTATTCCTTGACCCGACTGATGGCGCGCTGGAGCAGCTTGCGCTCGTCCTCGGAGATCGCATCGCGCTTTTCGAGCTTCGTGACCAGAGGGTTGGGATCGGTAAGACCGTGCATCGGACGCCCCTGAGAAAGCTCACCGTGACTGCGCCACAGGACTGTGTCCAATACCACGGCGCGCGTGCAAGGAAAGCCGCCTCGCCGGTGCGGCCCGCCGAGGCGCGGCGGGCCGGCTCAAAGCTTCACGCTGCTTCAGGCCTTCTTTGAGGCTTCGTAGCGGGCCTTGGTTTCGGCATTCATCGGGTAGAGGCCGGGCAGGGAGGCGCCGCCGAGCACCTGGTCCATGATCCAGTTTTCCATGCGCTCCTGCTCGGGCGCCTCGGCCAGGACTTCGGGAAGCAGCGCCTTCGGGATCAGAACGGCGCCGTCGTTGTCCACCACAATCACATCGTCGGGGAACACCGCGACGCCGCCGCAGGCGATCGGCTCCTGCCACGATACGAAGGTCAAACCGGCAACCGAAGGCGGGGCCGCCGCGCCACGGCAGAAGATCGGCAGGCCGGTGCCGAGGCAGCCTTCGAGATCGCGCAGCACGCCGTCGGTGACGAGCGCCGCCACTTTGCGCTGCTGCATGCGGGCGCACAGAATATCGCCGAAGATGCCGGCGTCGGTGACGCCCATGGCATCAGCCACCGCGATGCAGCCTTCCGGCATGGCCTCGATGGCGGCGCGGGTGGAGATGGGGGAGGCCCAGGAGGCGGGGGTCGCGAGGTCTTCGCGCGCCGGAACGAAGCGCAGCGTGAAGGCCGGGCCGACGATGCGTCCCTGGCCGGGCTTCAGCGGATGGGTGCCGCGCAGCCACACGTTGCGAAGGCCCTTCTTGAGCAGGATGGTGGTGATGGTCGCCGTCGAGATGGCGCGGAGCGTTTCAACGGCTTTCGGGTCCAGCGACATGGGATGGTCTCTTTTCTTCGTTGTCAGCCAACCGGAGGTGTCGATCCCGCGCCCCCACGCGGGATGGGTCGTCTTAAAAGAGGCGTGCGTCAGCGCACCTGAAGCCGGACGTCGCCGCTCGCTAGATGCGCCTGGAACCAGCCGTAGGCGTCCGCGAGCCCGGTCTTGAGGTCGAAGCGCGGCTCCCAGCCCAGGGCCTTCAGGCGCGAGACATCGAGCAGCTTGCGGGGCGTGCCGTCCGGCTTGGACGGGTCGGTTTCGATGCGGCCGGTGAAGCCGACCGTCTCAGCCACCAGATGGGCGAGTTCCAGGATCGTCACGTCGGTGCCCGAGCCCACGTTGACATGGGTCGGGTCCGAATAGGTCTTGAGCAGGTGAACCAAGGCGTCGGCGGCATCGTCCACATGCAGGAATTCCCGCATCGGCGTGCCGCTGCCCCAGATCGTCATCGCCGCATCGCCCCGCGCGCGGGCGTCATGCGCCTTGCGCAGCATGGCGGGAATGACGTGGCTTTTCTCCAGATCGTAATTGTCGCCCGGCCCGTAGAGATTGGTCGGCATGGCGGAGATGTAGTCGCAGCCATGCTGCCGGCGATACGCCTGGCAGAGCTTGATGCCGGCGATCTTGGCCACCGCATACCATTGGTTGGTGTCTTCGAGCGGGCCGGTCAGCAGCGCGTCTTCGGTGATCGGCTGCGTCGCGAGGCGCGGATAGATGCAGGAGGATCCGAGAAACAGCAGCTTCTCCACGCCGGAGCGATACGCCGCCTCGATCACATTGGTCTCGATGACCAGGTTCTCGTAGAGAAAATCGGCGGGATAGGTGTCGTTGGCGAGGATGCCGCCGACCTTGGCGGCGGCGAGGATCACCGCGTCCGGCTTCTCCGCGGCGAAATAGGCGCGCACACCGGCCTGATCGCGCAGATCCGCCTGGTCGCGGGAGGCGGTGAGGACCTCGCAGCCCTCGGCCTGAAGGCGGCGCACCAGCGCCGCGCCCACCATGCCCCGGTGCCCGGCGACGAACACCCGCTTGCCGAGAAGCGGATAAATTGTGGGGGAGGGGATGAGGCTGGTCATGGGGTGTCCCTACCGCGCGGAGCGGTCCTTGCGCCAGGTTTCCTGTTCCAGGGCGAGAATGTCGGCGTCCACCATTTCCTTCACAAGCTCGCGGAAGCTCGTGGTGTGGCGCCAGCCCAGAACACGGTGCGCCTTGCTCGGGTCGCCCAGCAGCAGGTCGACCTCGGTGGGGCGGAAATAGCGCGGGTCGATGCTGACGCGCACCGCGCCGGTGGCGGCATCGCGGCCGACTTCCGCGGCGCCTTCGCCTTCCCACGCCAGCGTCACGCCGACCTGCGCAAAGGACAGCTCGGCGAACTCACGCACCGAATGGGTTTCCCCGGTGGCGAGCACGTAATCGTCCGCGACGTCCTGCTGCACGATCCGCCACATGCCCTCGACATAGTCGCGGGCGTGGCCCCAGTCGCGCTTGGCGTCGAGGTTGCCGAGGAATATCTGGTCCTGAACGCCCTTGGCAATGGCCGCCACCGCGCGGGTGATCTTGCGCGTGACAAAGGTCTCTCCGCGCATCGGCCCTTCGTGATTGAACAGGATGCCGTTGGAGGCGTGCATCCCATAGGCCTCGCGGTAATTCACCACGATCCAATAGGCGTAGAGCTTCGCCGCCGCATAGGGCGAGCGGGGATAGAACGGCGTGGTCTCGGACTGCGGGGTTTCCTGGACCTTGCCGTAAAGCTCGGAGGTGGAGGCCTGATAGAAGCGGGTCTTCTTCTCGAACCCCAGGATGCGGATCGCCTCCAGCAGGCGCAGGGTGCCCAGCGCGTCGGAATTGGCGGTGTATTCCGGGGTCTCGAACGAGACCTGCACATGGCTCTGCGCGGCGAGATTATAGATCTCGTCCGGCTGGACCTCCTGCACGATGCGGATCAGGTTGGTCGCGTCCGTCATGTCCCCGTAGTGCAGGAACAGGCGCACATTGTCGGCGTGCGGGTCTTCGTAGAGATCGTCGAGGCGCCCGGTGTTGAACGAGGACGAGCGCCGCTTGACGCCATGGACCACATAGCCCTTGCCGAGCAGCAGCCGTGTGAGATGCGCGCCGTCCTGGCCGGTCACGCCCGTGATCAGCGCGACCTTGCCCGTCATGCCCGCCTCCTGGTTCTTTGCCGCGCCCGAATGTGCGCTGCTTCGACTAAACCAATGCCGCCCTGAGATCAACGCGGCGGCTCATTGGGGATCGATCCGCAGCCCGGTTTGCGTGTCGAACACATGAAGATGCTTCGAGGGAAAGCGCAGGGTGATGCGATCCCCCTCGGGGGCGGCACCCGCCAGCCGCACCGAGAGGAGCTGTCCGTCCGCCATGCGGCCGATGACGACGCATTCCGACCCCAGCGGCTCGACCAGTTCCACGCTGAGCATCTGTCCCTCGGATGCCGCCTCCACATGCTCGGGGCGGATGCCGATGGTGAGCGCGCGGCCGGCGCTCCCCAGCCGCCGCCCGTCCGCGAACGGCAGGACGAGGCCGTCCGAGAGGGTGGCGGCGGTGCCGTCGTGGGAGAGGGTCGCGGGCAGGAAATTCATCGGCGAGGCGCCGATGAAGCCGGCGACATAGAGGTTCGCCGGCCGGTGGAACACCTCCATGGGCGTCGCGATCTGTACCGCCCGGCCCTCGTGCATCACCAGCAGGCGATCGCCAAGCGTCATCGCCTCCACCTGGTCGTGGGTCACGAACAGGCTGGTGACGCCGAGCCGGCGTTGCAGCCGCTTGATCTCGACGCGGGTGTTGAGGCGCAGGGTGGCATCGAGATTGGAGAGCGGCTCGTCGAACAGGAACAGCTTGGGCTCGCGCACGATCGCCCGACCCATGGCGACACGCTGGCGCTGCCCGCCGGACAACTGGCGCGGCTTGCGGTCCAGAAGCGCGGAAATGCCCAAGAGGGCGGCGGTCTCGGCGACCTTGGCGGCGATCTCGGCGCGCGACAGGCCCCGGATGCGCAGGCCGTAGGCCATGTTGTCGAACGCGCTCATGTGCGGGTAGAGCGCGTAGTTCTGAAACACCATGGCGATGTCGCGCGCGGCGGGATCGAGCCGCGTCACGTCCCGCCCCGCGATCAGGATGCGGCCGGCATCGGGCGTCTCCAGCCCGGCGACCAGGCGCAGCAGGGTGGACTTGCCGCAGCCGGAGGCGCCGACGATCACCAGCATTTCGCCCGGCGTCATGGCAAGGTCGATGCCGTGCAGGACCGGGGTGCGCCCGAAGCTCTTGCGCAGGCCTTCGATGGCGAGAGTCGCGGTCATTTGAAGGTCGCGGTCATTTATCGCCTTCCGTCAGGCCCTTGACGAACCAATGCTGCATGGCGAGCACCACCAGGACCGGCGGGATCATGGCCAGCATGGCGGTGGCCATTACCCGGTTCCAATAGGTGTTTCCCTCGGTGCCGATCATCTTGACGATGCCCACCGTGATGGTGTCGAGGCCGGGATCGGTCGCCACCAGCAGGGGCCAGAGATACTGGTTCCAGCCATAGACGAAGAGGATGACGAACAGCGCGGCGATGTTGGCGGCGGACGTGGGGATGAGAATATCCCTAAGGAACCGCCAGGGACCCGCGCCATCCATGCGCGCCGCCTCCATCAGTTCGTCCGGCACCGCGAGGAAGGTCTGGCGGAACAGCAGGGTGGCGGTGGCGGAGGCCACCAGTGGCACCACCAGGCCGCCGAACGTGTTGATCATGCCGAAGTTCGCCACCACCTCGAAGGTGGGGATGATGCGTACCTCCACCGGCAGCATCAGGGTGGCAAAGATGGTCCAGAAGCACAGCATGCGCAGCGGGAAGCGGAAGAACGCCACGGCATAGGCGGACAGGATCGAGACCATGATCTTGCCGAGCGCGATGGCGAGCGACATGGCGAACGACAGGGCGAGCATGCGCCACACCGCCCCATTCTGCGCGCCCTCGCCGGTGCCGGCCAGCACCTGGGGATAGATGGAGAGGCCGGACAGGCGCGGGATCAGGCTGAGTTCCCCGCGATTGATCGCGCCCACCTCCTGGGTGGAGGCGGCGAACACCAGCCACACCGGCAGCACGAACAGCGCGCAGCCGAGCATCAGCACCCCATGGGTCAAGAGGCGGCCGGGGTTCACGCGGTCTCCCCCCGGCCGCGCAGGAACCGGAACTGGAGGCTGGTCAGCACGATGACGCCGAGCATCAGCACCACCGACTGGGCGGCGGAGGAGCCGAGGTCGAGATTGACCACGCCGTCGCGATACACCTTCACCATCAGGGTCTGGGTCGCCTGTCCCGGTCCGCCCCGCGTCAGCGCCTCGATGGTGCCGAAGGTCTCGAACGCGGAATAGGCAATGTTCACCGTGAGCAGGAAGGCGGTGGTGGGGGCGAGCAGCGGGAACAGGATGGTGGTGAAGCGCCGCAGCGGCCCGGCGCCGTCGATCCGCGCCGCCTCCACCACCGCGCGGGGGATCGACTGGAGCCCGGCGAGGAAGAAGATGAAATTGTAGCTCACCTGTTTCCAGGCGGAGGCGAGGATCACCGCCACCATCGCCTGCGTCCCGTTCAGCCGGTAATCCCAGGCGATGCCGAGGCGCGCGAGGCCGGCGGACAGCCAGCCGATCTGCGGATGCAGCAGCAAAATCCACACCACCGCCGCCACGGCCGGGGCCACCGCATAGGGCCAGATCAGCAGGGTGCGGTAGATGGCGCGGCCACGGATCTGCGTGTCGGCGCACACCGCCAGCAGCAGCGCCACCGCCATGGAGATGAAGCTGACCGCCGCGCAGAACACGACCGTGCGGCCGATGGTGGCGAGATAGAGCGGGTCGGTGAACAGGTCGGTGAAATTCTCGATGCCGACGAACCGCACCGACAGGCCGAACGGGTCGCCCCGCGTCAGGCTGGCATAGAGCGCACCGGCCGCCGGCCAGAGGAAGAAGAAAAAAGTCAGCAGCAATTGCGGTGCCACCAGCAGCACCGGGAGCCGCACGCCCGCAAAGGTGGTCCGCCGCTCGCTCATTCCATCCCGTGCAGGTTCTACCCCGTGCAGGTTCCAGCCCGGGCCGGTCGCCCGCGCGTCAGCTGCGCATCGACCTCTCGAATTCCCGCAAGACCTTGTTGCCGCGCGCGACCGCGGAATCAAGGGCCGCCTGCGCATTCTGCCGGCCCTGGAGCGCGGCCTCGAACTCTTCCTCGATGATGTTGCGGATTTCCGGCAGGCGGCCGAGCCGCAGCCCCTTGGAATTTTCGGTGACGGTGCCGCGATTGAGCTGCTGGATGGCGATGTCCGCCCCCGGATTGCGGGAATAATAGCCCTGGGCGAGCGAGACGCCGGCCCCCGCCAGGGTGACGGGCACATAGCCGGTCGCCTGCGACCACTTGGCGTCGTTCTCCGGCTGGGCGATGAATTTGAGGAAGGCGGCCACCGCCTTGTATTCCGCGACCGGGCGGCTCGGCGCCGTCATCGCCCACAGGCTGGCGCCGCCGATGATGGAATTGTTGGGGGTCGTCTTCACCTCGGGGTCAAAGGGCAGCAGCGCTGCCGAGAAGCGGAACCGCGCGTCGCGCACGAAGGCCGAGCGGGAACCGGAGGAGTTGAACGACATGGCGGTCTCCCCCGCCGGGAAAATCTGGTCGCCGCTGGCACCGCGCCCGCCATAGGTGAAGGTGCCGTCCTTGGCCATGTCGAGCAGCCGCTGCATCTGCTTCACATAGGGCGCGGTGTTGAACACCAGGTCCGCATCGAGGCCCTCGAAACCGTTGGCCTTGGTGGCATAGGGCAGATTGTGGATCGCGCCGTAGCATTCCATCATCACCCAGGTGGGCCAGGCGGTGGTCATCGGCACCTTCGCCGCGCCCTTGGCCTTGATGGTTTTTGCCGCGCTCACGACCTCCTGCCAGGTTGCCGGCGCCCGCTCCGGGTCGAGCCCGGCCTTTTCAAAGATGTCCTTGTTGATCCACAGCACCGGGGTGGACGAGTTGAACGGCATCGACGCCATGCGCCCGTCGGGCAGGCTGTAATAGCCGCGCACCGCCGCCATGTAGGAATTGGGATCGATGGATAGGCCGGTGTCCTGGCTGAGCTGCCAAGTCTGCTTCACCGCCGCGCCGGCCCCGAGCATCGAGCCCGTGCCAACCTCGAACACCTGAACCAGATTGGGCGCCTTCCCGGCGCGGAACGCGGCGACCGCCGCCGTCATGGTCTCGGAATAGGAACCCTTGAACACCGGCTCGACAGAAAATTCGCCCTGCGATGCGGAGAAGGCGTCGCAGACCTTCTTCACCTCGTCGCCGAGCGGGCCGGCCATGGCGTGCCAGAACGTGAAATTGGTGCGGGCCTGGGCTGGAACCGGCGAGACCCCGAAAGCCGAGAGGGCGCCCATGGCTGCGGCCCCGGCAAGTAGATGGCGGCGGTTCATCATGGCTCCTCGGATCCCAGCCGGCCGTGTCTCAGGATAGGCCGGCGGCGGCTCGCTCTCCCCAGGAATGCTACATAAACATAACAGGCAGATGAACGTGCGCCGTACACTTTGTATCTAAGCCATTGCAATAAGACAATTTCTCGGTGCCCCTCTCTGTATTTTCCTCCGTCCTTGAGGAGAAGGGCAGGGTGGGGCACATCTCTCCGTTTGGTGAAGAGTGGGTGATCCTGGCGGCACCACACCCTCGCCCGAGGCCAAACAGCACTTCTCAGCGTAGCCGGCAAACATCCATGCGGTTGCGGCCATTATTCTTGGCGCGATACAGGGCTTCGTCGGCAACCCGGATCATTTCCGTCATGCTGAAGCCCTCGGTTGCCTCCGTACTGCACACGCCGATACTGACCGTGATGGGCGCCAAGGCGGGATGGATTGCTCCCCACGGCTCCTGCTCCATGGCGGCGAGAATCTTCTCGGCGATGGCGGCGGCGCCGGTTTCCGGTGTATTGGGCAGCAGCACCGCGAATTCTTCGCCGCCATAGCGTGCCACCAGATCGCCGGGGCGGTGCACGCTGAGCTGGATCAGGCGCGCGACACGGCGCAGGCACGCATCGCCCACCACATGCCCGTGCCCATCGTTTACGGACTTGAAATGGTCGACGTCGATCAGCAGCAAGGCGACCGGATGTTTTTCACGCCCCGCCCGCCGCCATTCCTGTTCGAACACCGTGTCGAAACGGCGCCGGTTGGCGAGGCTGGTGAGGCCGTCGGTGGCCGCGATGGAGGAGAGTTCATCGTGGGCGAGCTTCAGGGCGGTTTCTGCGAGCACGCGCTCGGTGGCATCGCGGAAGCTGCAGACGAAGGCGATGGCCCGGTCATCGTTCGAGACCGTTGGCAGGGCGCCCACTGACGCCTCCATCCAGACCCAGCCGCCGGACGCGTTGCGGACCCGGCAGGTGAAGTTGGCATGCCGTCGTCCCGGCCGGCCCCCGTCCGGTCCCAGCAGCGAGAACACCCCCTTGTCGTTCTCGTGGATCATGCTTGCGAGCAATGACCCGACCATCTGTTCGTTCGACCAGCCGAGCACCCGATGCGCCGCGGGGGAGAGGAAATAGATCCGCAGGTCCGCACCGAGCGCGATGATGACGTCGTTGGAATTCTCGGCCAGCAGGCGGTAGCGATATTCCTCCTCGCGCGCGCGCCGTTCGGCGGCAAGCATGTCATGCTGCTGGCGCTTGAGTATGGTGATGTCGGAGTGGCTGAAATAGCTGATGCCGTTTTCCATGCGCCGCGCGATCACCCGGCGCCACTGGTCGCCCGGCAATTCGATCTCGAACGGCGCGCCGGCAAAACGCATGCTCTCTTGCAAGTGCAGACCCTGAGTGGCGTTTTTCGGCCGGCCGGCGGAAACCCAGGCGTCGCTCACGACGTCCGATAGCGTGGCGCCAATGACCGAGGTTCCGGGCCGGACATTGTAGAGAACGTGGAATTCCTTGTTGACCGCGATGATCTTGTCATGCTGGTCCAGCACCATGGCGCCGTCGGCGATCAGGTCCAGTAGGTCGATGGGAAAGGTCTTCCACGCTGGCGCCGCTTCGGCGCCGGTTGGGTCCACCGCCAGATCCTGCCACAGGCGGATACGCCCGCCGTCTGCGGTGGGGAGCGAGGCAACGCGCAGGCGCCGACCGCGATGGCTGAACACGAACGGCCGGGTCTGGTTGCGGTGACGGTCGATGCCCTCATCGATGAAATGATCGATGCTCTGCTTCTCGTCGTCCGTCAGGCGGTCGTTGTAGAAGCGGCGGAGGTTGTCGCGATAGGGTTCGCCGGCATGGACGTGGCCGTCATGCTCGGGAAAAAAGCGCAAAAAGGCGCTGTTCCAGAGGACGGCACATTCCTCTGAATCAAACAGGCATACAGCGATGTCGATGGAATCCAGGATGCGCGCGAAAAACGCATACTGGCTTATATCCGGCACGTCCCCCGCATCTCCCTTTTGGAGGCCTTACAGAGACCTCTCCTTGGGCAAAATCAAGGAAAATCACCGATATCGGGAGCAAACGGCCAAAACGTTTTCATTTGTATACAAAGGTTGCTTGATACCACAAATCGGATCACCCATCGAATGCTCTAAATCTTGGCGTGATTCTCGAACCAGGAGACGACGAATTCTCCCTTCTCAAGCATATATTCAACCATAGCGCGTCGTGCTTTGGAGGCATCGCGTTTTTCGAGAGCATTCAGGATTGCGTCATGTCGGCGAATGCTGAGATCGATGCGGGTTTCATCCATCTCAGCCAAGAATGTTGTGATCACCGCGCGCGTGGAACCAGAGCGAAACTCGGCGAGAATACGCTCAAGGTTCCGGTTGTTTGATGCACTGGCGATGATCGCGTGAAATTCCGCGTTCATCGCTGCCCAGGCGCCCGCGTCCTTTGCGGGGCGCCGCGAGCGGGTCGTGCCGGGCTTGGTGCTGCCGCTCTTTGACGGGCCGCTTTTGGACGCCCGCGCGGCCACGGCAGCGGCAGCGCGCTCATGGGTCGCGCGCAGCTGGGCCAGATCACGGTCAGTGATCCAGCGGGCGGCGAGAGAGGCCGCAAGCCCCTCCATCTCCGCTCGGATCAGATACATCTCGGCAATGTCGCGGGAAGAGGGGCCGCTGACCACGGCGCTGCGGCCTTGCTCCTGGGTGACCAATCCCTGTGCCTCAAGGCGGGACAGGGCCTCGCGGATCGGCGTGCGGCTGATCGCGAACGCCTGCGCAAGTTCTTCCTGCTTCAGGCGTTTTCCTGGCGGATAGGCGCCGGAGACGATGTTCTGCCGGATCTTGTCGGCGATCTCTTCAATCAGTTTGGTCGAACGACCCGTGGCCATCGCCTGACACCGCAAAGTTAGCGGCCACGTACGCGGCTGGGACCCCGGAAGCAAATCGCGTCCGGTGGGGCCTGGCCTGGTGCGCCGCGCCCCGAAACGGAGGCGGCTGGTTTGGCTGGCTGACCCGTGTTCGCAGCGGTGCAAATGGCAAAAAGAAAACAACGACCCTACGATCATACCGAGCGGCGGGCTTCATAATCAAGGCCCCCACACGCATCGCGCGAAGCGGTCGGTAAACTTCTCGGGAGAAAAAGCAGGTGGCGGGTCTCAGACCACGCCGGCGCGGAGCAGGTCGTGAATGTGGAGGATACCCAGGGGCTTGCCGTCGTCGAGCACGAACAGTGAGGTGATCGAAGCCTCGTTCAGGACGGCCAGGGCCTCAAGGGCGAGTGCGTCGGGTGGAATGCCGCGGGGCGCGCGGGTCATGATCTCCCGCACCGGGCGGTCGACGAAGCCGTTCTGGAAGGCGCGGCGCAGGTCGCCGTCGGTGACGGCGCCCACCAGGCGGCCTTCCGCATCGGCGACGCCGGTGATGCCGAAGCCCTTCGAGGTCATTTCCACAATCGCCCGCGAGAGTGGAACGTCGTCGCCCACCAGCGGCATGCCGTCGCCGGAATGCATGAGGTCCGTGGCCTTGCGCAATTGCGCGCCCAGCTTGCCGCCGGGGTGGAAATCCTGGAACGAGCGCGCCGTGAACCCGCTCATGGACAAGAGCGTGACCGCCAGCGCATCGCCCAAAGCCATCTGCATGGTGGTGGAGGTGGTGGGCGCGAGCCCGTTGGGGCAGGCCTCCGGCATGGCGGGAAGCACCAGGGCGATGTCCGCCGCACTCGCCAGCGCCGCGTCCGCCTGGGCAGTCAGCGCGATGAGAGGAATGCGGAACCGGCGGGTATAGGCGATGATGTTGGAGAGTTCGGCGGCTTCGCCGGACCAGGACAGAGCCAGCACCACGTCGTCGGCCGCGATCATGCCGAGATCGCCATGGCTGGCTTCGCCCGCGTGGACGAAATGAGCCGGCGTTCCGGTGGAGGCGAGGGTCGAGGCGATCTTGCGTCCGACATGGCCGGATTTGCCGACGCCGGTGACGATCACGCGTCCCGCGCGGCCCTGGGCCGCCTGGATCGTGCGCACGGCGGCTTCGAGGCGCGCGCCGAGTTCCCCTTCAAGGGCTTCGCGCAGTGCGACCATGCCCTTGATCTCGGTGTCGAGCGCGGCGCGCGCGGCTTCGAGAACCTCGGGGCGGGACGGCGAGATTTTGGATGCCTGGGTCATCCGCCTTCAACTAGAGCAAGTTTCCTGAAAGTTGAAGGCGGAACCTCACGCGGCACGGTCGGTGATGCCGGCGAGGGCCACGCGGTTGCGCCCGCCCGTCTTGGCTTCATAGAGGGCAAAGTCGGCCCGCTCGATCACGGCGTCCACGTCCCGATCGCCGGTGCGGGCGATGGCCGCCCCGAAACTCACCGTGATCTTGATGGCGTGCCCCTCGAACGTCACGGGCGCCTCGGCGATCGAGGCCCGGATGCGTTCGGCGAGCATCATCATGTCCTTCTCGTTGATGTCGAGAAGCAGGACCACGAACTCCTCGCCGCCGAACCGCGCCACTCGGTCCTGCTGGCGCAGGCCGGCGCTGATGCAGGCGCCGACGTACCGGATCACCGCATCGCCCGCCGGATGGCCGTAGGTGTCGTTGACCCGCTTGAAGTGATCGATATCGGCCATGAGGATGCCGAGGCTGTCGGTGCTGCGGGTTCCGCGCAGCGCGGTTTCCGCCACGCTGAGGAACGAGCGGCGGTTGAGCAGTCCGGTGAGCGGGTCGCTGTCGGCGATCTGGCGCAGGGCCGCGAGGTCTTCCTCATGCTGCTGAAGATGCTGGACAAAGCGCAACTCCACGCTGCCGAGACGCCGCATGAGCGCGCGCAGGGCGCCGGAAAGCTGCATCACCTCGACCGTGCCGCGAATGCGCGGGAGCATGTTGACCTGTGGGTTGCGCCCCACTTCGCCCGCCGCCAGCGTCAATGTGGAGAGCGGCTGAGAGATCCGCCGGGCGATCCAGATCGTCAGGACCACGGTGAACAGCAGCACGATCGCGCCGACCCCGACGATGGTCGCGCCGATGCGGCTTGGAATCTCGAACGCCATGGCGGAGGTCTGCCGCGCCACCACGATCCAGCCGAGACCGGGATAATCCTGCCCGCCGCCGGCGACCGCGAAGGCGGTGAGGTATTCCTCGCCCGGCCGCTTGTCCTCGAAGGCGCCGGATTTCTCGCGGTTCATCTCGGCAATGCGCGCGGCGGGAAAGGGCGGGGCGGCAAGCTTCGGGCCGAGCAGCATGGTGCCGTCGGTGGAAAGCACCCACACCTCTTTTTCGCTCTGCCCACCGAGCGCGCCCTGGCGCAGCTTCTCCGCCCACTCGAACGCAAGATGGGCGCCGAGCACGCCGAGCAGGCGCTTGTCCTTGGAATAGACCGGAAATGCCACGTCGACGAACCGCGCCGGCTCACCGGAGGTCGGCGCTTCGAGCAGCCGCGCCAGCAGCACGGCCTCGTGAACGTCGCCGACGAACGGCCCCTTCAGGCCGCCCTGGAACCAGGGCCGGGCGGCAACCGAGGCGCCCTCCAGCATGCCGCGGGTTGCCGCCTCGACCCGCCCGTCGGGGAGGGCGAAGCCGATCCAGGCATAATAGGGCAGCGTCGCCTGAAGCTGGCTCAGCAGTGTTCGGATGGCATTGGGATCGCCCTCCCAGAACGGGCTCAGCGCCTCCATGCCGGCGAGCTGCTTCACGTCGTTGAAGCGCTCCGACATATCGCTGTCGAGCTGCCTGGCCAGCGTCCGCGCGGAACTGGTGGTGTCCGACTTGATGCGGCTGATCATTTCCTGGCGGCTGAGGCTCGCGGCGATCAGCGCCAGCGCCATGATGCCGGCCAGCGAGACCAGCGAGGTCACGATACTCATCTGCTGCGCGATCGACATGCGATCCTGAAGCCGATGAAGGCGCTCACGAATTCCGCTCAGCAATGCAACGCCTCCGCTGCGAAGCGCACCGCTTCGTAAAGCCAAGTATTGGTCCCAACGGGGCTGTCATCAAGGGAAGAGAGCAGATGTGCCAACGCGTCGCGTTGAAAGGATATATCTTCTTATTGATAATAAGGTTTGCATATAGTATTGCGATCCGATCATGAATGAAGCGCCCCTCGGTTTTCTCCTTGTTGATGCCGCCCGGCTTTATCGGGCCAGCATCGATCGCGCCTTTGAGCAGGCAGGCCTCGGCCTGACCGCTGGCGAAGCGCGCACCCTGGCGCATGTGAACATCAATCCCGGCTTGCGGCAGACGGCGTTGGCCGTGCGCATGAACGTCGAGCCGATGACCCTGGTCGGTTTCCTGGATCGCCTGGAGACCCAGGGCCTGATCGTTCGCGACGCCGACCCCACCGACCGTCGCGCCAAGATCGTTCGCCTCACCGAGACCGCCGCCCCGCTGCTGGAGCGGGTGGTTTCCGCCGCCGCCCATGCACGGGAAGAGGCGTTGGACGGGCTGAGCGAAGAGGATCGCGCCGCGTTCCGTGCGGCTTTGGAGCTGATCCGAAAAAATCTCTGCATGGGGCAGCGGGTCGACGAGAAATGACTCAGCTCATGTCCGAGCGCCGCACCGCGATCATCGGTGCGGTCATCATCGTTCTCGGACCCATGAGCATGGCGCTGTACACCCCGGCGATGCCGACGCTGGTGCAGGCGTTCGGCACCACCTCGTCGGTCATGAAGCTGACGCTCAGCGTGTATTTCGGCGGTTTCGCCTTTTCCCAACTGGTCTGCGGCCCGCTCTCCGACGCCTTCGGACGCCGCCCCACCGCGCTCGGCTTCTTCACGCTCTATGTGGTGGGAAGCCTGGTGGCGGCATTCGCCGGGGACATCCATTGGCTGATCGTCGGGCGCGCGCTCCAGGGCATCGGCGTCGCGGCGGGGCCGGCGATCGCGCGGGCGATCGTGCGCGACCAGTTCACCGGGCAATCCTCCTCCCGCATTCTCAACCTGATCGGCTCCATGCAGGCGGTCGGCCCGGCACTGGCGCCGAGCATCGGCGGGTTGATCCTCGGGGTCGCCGGCTGGCAGCCGCTGTTCTACGTCATGGTGCTCTGGGGCTTCATGGTTCTGGCGCTGCTGGGGTTCGGGGTGCCGGAGACCAATCCCAAGCCGGATCCAGCCCAAGCGCGCCCCGGCCGGGTGCTGCACAATTACGGCGTTCTGCTGCGCGATGTGCGCTTCATGCGCACCAGCCTGCTGATCGGCTTCGGCGTCGGCGGCATCTATTCGCTGGCTTCGATCCTGCCGTTCGTGCTGATCGAACGGGTCCAACTCTCCCCGACCCAGTTCGGGTTCGGGATGATGTTCCAGACCGGCTCGTTCATCGCCGGCACGCTGGTCGCGGGCCGCCTGATGCGCAAACTGGACGCCAACCGGCTCATTCCTGTCGGCATCTGTCTCATGCTGCTGTCTTGCGTGCTGCTGACGACGCTGCCGTTTTTCGCGGAGATCGCCTTCCTGACGGTCATGATCCCGGTTGGGATCTGGGCGTTCGGGATATCCTGGGTGATTCCGGGATGCACGACGACCGCCCTGTCCGGCTTTCCCACCATGGCCGGCTCGGCGGCGGCGCTGATGGGCTGCATGCAGATCGGCGGCGGGTTCATCGGCTCTGCGGTGTCGAGCCTGTTCCATGATCCCGCCGATGCCCTGGGGGCGGTCATTCCCGCCATGGGCGTGCTGGCGGCGCTGTCCTATACGCTGCTCGGGTCGGGCAATGCCCCACCGGCGCAGGGCGTCGATGAGGCGAGCGTGGACGAAGCCGACATCGAGATCGCCACCGACCCCGCCGGCCTGATCGGTGCGACGGGCGAGGAGGCCGAGGGGCGGGTGTTTCGCAAATCGGCCTGAGACGGCTTTAGTCTCAGGTCGACTTGCGGGCGCGCGCGCCATAGGTGCGCAGGCGCAGCGCGTTCAGCTTGATGAAGCCGGCGGCGTCGCGATGGTCGTAGGCGACCGCGCCTTCCTCGAAGGTCACGAGGTCTTGGTTGTAGAGCGAATAGGGGCTCTCGCGGCCGATGACGCTGACATTGCCCTTGTAGAGCTTCAGCTTCACGCTGCCGGAGACGTAGCGCTGGGAATGGTCGATGGCGGCCTGGAGCATTTCGCGCTCGGGGGCGAACCAGAAGCCGTTGTAGATCAGCTCCGCATAGCGCGGCATCAGCTCGTCCTTCAGGTGCGCCGCGCCGCGATCGAGCGTGATGCTCTCGATGCCGCGATGGGCCACCAGCAGGATGGTGCCGCCGGGGGTCTCGTAGACGCCGCGCGACTTCATGCCGACGAAGCGGTTCTCCACCAGATCGAGCCGGCCGATGCCGTTGGCCTTGCCCAGTTCGTTGAGCTTGGCGAGCAGCGTCGCCGGGCTCAGCAATTCGCCGTCGATGGAGACCGCGTCGCCCTGCTGGAAGCCGACCTCGACGATGGTGGCACGGTCCGGCGCGTCCTCGGGGGAAATGGTGCGCTGGTAGACATATTCCGGCGCCTCGTCGGCCGGGTCTTCCAGCACTTTGCCCTCGGATGAGGAGTGCAGAAGATTGGCATCGACCGAGAACGGCGCTTCGCCACGCTTGTCCTTGGAAATGGGGATCTGGTGGCTCTCGGCGAATTCCAGCAGCCGGGTGCGCGAGGTGAGGTCCCATTCACGCCAGGGCGCGATGACCGTGATCTCGGGTTCGAGGGCGTAATAGCCCAACTCGAAGCGCACCTGGTCGTTGCCCTTGCCGGTGGCGCCGTGGGACACCGCATCGGCGCCGACCTTGCGGGCGATCTCGATCTGCTTCTTGGCGATCAGCGGGCGGGCGATCGAGGTGCCGAGCAGATACTGGCCCTCATAGACCGCATTGGCGCGGAACATGGGGAACACATAGTCCCGCACGAATTCCTCGCGCACGTCCTCGATGAAGATGTTTTCCGGCTTGATGCCGAGCAGGAGCGCCTTGTCGCGGGCCGGGGCCAGTTCCTCGCCCTGGCCGAGATCGGCGGTGAACGTCACCACCTCGCAGCCATAGGTGGTCTGGAGCCATTTGAGGATCACCGAGGTGTCGAGCCCGCCGGAATAAGCAAGCACCACCTTCTTCACGTCGCGGGCCATCGGATCTCTCAAAGGTTCTGAATTTCGGCGCGGACTATAGGCCCGAGCCGCGCCGTGACAAGTGCGTGCGAAGCGCGCGGGCAAGGGTTCGGATGGTGGAGGTGACCGCACGCACGCATGTGCACAGGCCCCAAAGGAGGCTGCGCCACAGGAACCCGACCAGAGCGTGGAGCGCGCGGCCCAGCCGCGCGAGCACCTGCTCGGTCGCGGCGTCGCTCGGGGCGTTCTTTCGGTCGAACAGCAAGAAGCGCGTCCCGGCGATGATCATGATGGTGAGAACCGCCGAAAACACCACGTCGGTGAAGAAATGCCCGCCAAAGGCGATGCGCAACCCGCCCGCCGTGGCGCCGAACAGCGCAGCGGCGCCGATGGCGAGGCCGGTATAGGGCGCCGGCACGAGGCTGGCGGGGGCGATGAGCCAGAAGCCGAGCGACCCCTCGCCGGAGACGAACGAGCAATTGCCGGGGCATTTGCCCTCGGTCGAATACCAGGGATTGAACACGTCCTTGCCGCCGAAGGTTTCCAGGTGCACCGGCCGGGGGCGGCCCCAATGCTCTTTCAGCAGGCTGTTGACGATCAGGCCCGGTCCCAGCGCCATGGTCACGGCGAGCAGCACGGCGGCGCGTGCCGGCATGAACATGCGCCGGCCGGGAAACAAGAGCTTGAGGATCACCGCAGCGAAGGCCGGGCCGGCGAAAATCCAAGGGATGACGTTGGCGGCGGTGCGGAACGCGCGGCTCCACGAGAAGCCGGAGAGATGGAAGCTGCGGGTGCCCGCATCCCAGAACGAGGCCGTGATGGCGAGGTCCCATTCGGGGAAGACGGTGAAGAGGATCGCCACCGCCGCGCCGGTCACAAGGGCGAAAAACACGGCCAGCTTCAAGGGTGCGTCCGCCTCACGGGTTGAGCGGGGCGCTTGCAGGGAGGCGAGCGCCCGTTCCACTATCGCCCCGATTTAGCGTGCGGAGTGCATGATGGCCAGGGCCAGCATCGATTTCTACTATGAGTTCGCCTCGACCTATTCCTATCTCGCGGTCGCGCGCATGGGTCCGCTGGCCGAGGCCGCGCGCGTTGTCGTGAACTGGCGGCCGTTCCTGCTGGGGCCGATCTTTGCCGCCCAGGGGCTCTCCTCCTCCCCCTTCAACGTCTACCCCGAGAAGGGCAAGCATATGTGGCGCGACCTTGAGCGCCTCGCGGCGAGCTATGTGCTGCCGCCGATCGTGCGGCCGCAGCCGTTCCCGGCCAATGGCCTGCTGGCGGCGCGCGTGGCGGTCCATCTCAACGATGCCTCCCGCCCGGCATTCTCACGCGCAGTGTTCAACCGGTCTTTCGCGCAGGGCCAGGACATTGGCGATCGGGAGATCGTCCGACAGGTTCTCGCCGGCTTGGGCCATTTTTGCGACGACGTGATCGCGCAGGCGGAAACCCAGGCCAACAAGGACAAGCTGCGCGCCCAGACCGAGCAGGCCCGCATCGCCGGGGTGTTCGGTGCGCCGACATTCATCACGTCGGACGGCGAGTTGTTCTGGGGCAATGACCGTATGGAGATGGCCCTGGCGCATGCGGCGGCCGGGTAATCTTTGACGACGCCTACGGCTCGACCAGTGACCTCGAAAATTCTAGAATATGAGCTGATCGGGCAAAATGCCAGGGTGGGCCAGCGCCCCGTGTCGAGGTTGGCTCTCGGCACCTGCGGGCGACAGCCTCGCTCGATCACTGGAGGGCATTATGATGATGTGGCTTTTGCCGCGGATTCGCGTGTCTATCAGCATCCGACGAGTGCGGAAGGTGAGATGGACCCTCACCTTCCGCTTGGCTCTCGGCTGATAAAAAGGGGAGAGAGGGGAAACCCTCTCTCTCCACTCCAGAAACATAATATAAGTTGCCCGCGAGTTCAAACGAGGCGTTCAAACGAGGCACGCGCCTGACGTTTGCCAGGGGATCAAGCCGGCGGCAGCGAGGCCGGCGGTGGCGCGCGGGGTGGCAGGATCGTCGCCCGCTCGGCCACAGGGCGCCGAACCGGCTTCCAGAAGCCGGCGCCCCAGCCTGCGATCAGCCAATAGACCAGCCCGCCCGCAAGGCCGGTGGCGAGGATGTAGAAGGGCTCGGTGAGCGGGGCGTCTTCGCCCAGCAGCAGCGGGAAGAGTTGCACGGCAAGGAAGGCCGCCACCACCCCGTTGGCGAGGTGGAAGAGCCATGAGCGCACCGCAAAGGCTTCCGAAAACAGAATGCCGATGGCCGCCAACGTCCAGATGATGCCGAGCAAGGCCACGGTGCTGAAGCCGGCGAGAAGGATAGCGCCGAACACCTCGGGGCCGGCGCTGGGGTTGCTGGCTGTGGCGGCAACGACGGTATCGAGCCGCCATTGCCCGAACAGGATCACGCCCGCCTGCACCGTCGCCGCGATCATCACGGCGGTGGGAATGAGCAGCAGCCGCAGGATCAGGCGGAAAACCGAATCCATCGATCAGGCCGGACCGTGGCAGACGGCTTCGATATTGTGCCCGTCAGGATCGAGCACGAACGCGCCGTAATAATTGGCGTGGTAATGCGGCCGCAGGCCCGGTGCGCCATTGTCGCGCCCGCCGGCCGAGAGGGCTGCGGCATGGAAGGCATCCACCAGGGCGCGTTTGTCAGCGGCGAAGGCAATGTGCAGGCTGCCGGAGATCGCGCGGCCCGAAGCGATCCAGAAATACGGCTTTCGGTCCGACCCGAACCCGGCATGCGACTGCGGCCCGGCCTCGGCATCGATCCGTTCCATGAGGACGGAAATGCCCAGCGGCGCGAGCGCAGCCGTGTAGAATGCGCGAGAGCGTTGAAAGTCGGCAACGGGAAAGCTCAGGTGATCCAGCATGGCGCGCCCCCAGCCTATTCCGCCGCCGCGGCCATGGCGCGCAAGGCGAGGCGCTCGCGGGCCGAGAGCTTTTCGGTCTCGCTCTTGAGCTGGCCGCAAGCCGCGAGGATGTCGCGCCCGCGCGGCGTGCGCACAGGGCTGGCATAACCGGCACGGAACACGATGTCGGAGAACCGCTCGATGGTCTCCCAATCCGAGCATTCGTATTTGGTGCCGGGCCAGGGATTGAACGGGATCAGGTTGATCTTCGCCGGCACGCCTTCCAGCAGCTTCACCAGAGCGCGGGCATCCGCCGGGCTGTCGTTGACGCCCTTCAGCATGACGTACTCGAAGGTGATGCGCTTGGCGTTGGAGGCGGGCGGATAGGTGCGGCACGCCTCGATCAACTGGGCGATGGGGTATTTCTTGTTGATCGGCACCAGCACGTCGCGCAACTCGTCGCGCACCGCGTGCAGCGAGATGGCGAGCATCGGCCCGACCTCGCGGCCGAGCTTCTCGATTTCCGGCACGATGCCGGAGGTGGACACCGTGATGCGCCGCTTGCCGAGGCCCAGGCCGTCGCCGTCCGAGAGGGTCTCGATCGCCTCGGCCACCGAATCATAGGCGTAGAGCGGCTCGCCCATGCCCATGAAGACGATGTTGGTGACAAGGCGCTCGCCCTCGGTGGGCAAGCCGGGGCCGACCGCGCGGTCGCGGCCGGGATAATCGCCGAGCTGGTCGCGCGCCACCATCACCTGCGCGACGATCTCGGCGGCGGTGAGGTTGCGCACCAGACGCTGGGTGCCGGTGTGGCAGAACGAGCAGTTGAGCGTGCAGCCCACCTGGCTGGAGACGCAGAGCGTTCCGCGATCCCGCTCCGGGATATAGACGGTCTCGATTTCGTGCGGCTTCTCGCCGGGCGTGTCCGCCGGCATGCGCAGCAGCCATTTGCGGGTGCCGTCCTGCGACACCTGCTCCACCACGATTTCCGGGCGGGCGAGCGAATACACCTCGACGAGGCGCGCCCGCAGGTGCTTGGAGACGTTGGTCATCTCGTCGAACGAGGTGGCGCCGCGCAGATAGATCCAGTGCCAGAGCTGACCCGTGCGCATGCGGCGCTCGCGCTCCGGCACGCCAGCGGCCACCAGGGCATCGCCGAGCTTCGCCCGGTCGAGGCCGACGAGGCTGGGCAGCGGCGTCCCCGCAGAAAGAGCGGGGGCCGGAAGGGTGTCGATAACGAGCGTCATGGGCCACACATAGCGATTTCGCGGCCTCTCCGCCACAGCGGGAGCGCGATGCGCCTCAGTTCTGAAGGGTTGGCCCCTTCAGAACAGCTAAATTGCGGCGACGTTCGGGCCGAGGCGGTGCCTGCCGGCCTCTATCTCAGCTTTACTTGCACTCCTGCGTCGCCCGGTCGAGCGCTTGGCCGATGCCGCTGAGGGAATATTTGTCGGTGGTGACGTTGCCGCGCGTGGAGGTGGAGGCGATCGTCAGGTCCTTGCCCTTGCGCATGGCGTCGACCAGCTTGCCCTCCTCGGCCACGTTGCGCACCCAGGCGCCCTGGTCCTTGGTGTAGAGCTGGAATGACTGCGAGCCGATGGTCAGCTTCGATTCGCTGCCGTCCTTGAGCCCGAAGCCCATGGTGATGCTGACCTCGTTCAGCACCTTCTCGCCGGGGCGGGTGCTCACGAAGAAATAGGCGGGATCGCGATTGAGGCCGCCCGGCAAGCGGTCCTTTGGCTGGGACAAGGCGTAGCAGACCTTGGAGTTTCCCGAACCGCCGCTGTAGACGCCCCAGTCCCCGAACTGGGCGACGGGCTTCGGCTGGGCCTGGCCCTGTGCGTGGGATGCTCCCGCGGCAAGCACGACGAGCGCGGCGCCGAGGAGGGCGGAGCTTGCGCGGAACGGAGCCATGGCTTCTCCTATTGGGTGGGCGGCGGCAACGACCGCTCGGCCAAGAATGTGTCAGCAGCGTCTGCGCATGCCCCTAAAGGTGGACGCAGACAAAAAAATGGCACACAGACGCGTTTCGGTTTCCTTAACACAGGTCGCGGCTTACACCGCACCCGGGGGTTTCAACCGCCCACAGGATGCGCCGGTTTCACCCAAAACATGAGGAAGTGCGATGAAGGCTGTCCTGTGCGAGCGTCATGGCCCTCCCGAGACCCTGTCCGTGCGGGATTTGCCCGAGCCGGTGGCCGGACCGGGCGAAGTGGTGGTGGATGTTGCGGCGATAGGCCTTAATTTTTTCGACACATTGATCATCCGCGACCTCTACCAGGTGAAGCCGCCGCTGCCGTTTTCCCCTGGCGCCGAATTTTCCGGCCATGTGCTGACGGTGGGACCCGGTGTCACGGGCCTTTCCGTCGGCGACCGCGTGGCCGGCTATATGACGTCCGGTGCGGCACGCGAGCGGGTGGTGGTCGCGGCCGAACGGCTGGCTGTGGTGCCCGATGATCTGGATTTGATCAAGGCGGCGGCTGTGATCGTCACCTATGGCACCGCGCTCTACGCCCTGCGCGACCGGGGCGGGCTGAAGGCGGGGGAGACGCTCGCGGTTCTCGGCGCCGCCGGCGGGGTGGGGCTCGCGGCGGTGGAACTCGGCAAGGTGCTGGGTGCCCGCGTCATCGCCTGCGCGTCCTCGCAGGACAAGCTGGACTTCGCGCGGGCGCACGGCGCCGACGCGGGCATCGATTACACGACCGAGGACCTGAAGACGCGGCTCAAGGAGCTGGGCGGGGAAAAGGGCATCGACATGGTGTTCGATCCCGTCGGCGGCGAGCAGTCCGAGCAGGCGCTGCGGGCGCTGGGCTGGGGCGGGCGGCTGATGGTGATCGGCTTTGCCGCCGGCGCCATTCCCAAGCTGCCGCTCAATCTGCTGCTGCTGAAGAATTGCGACGCGCGCGGCGTCGCGTTCGGAAACCAGGTGCGCAAGGACGCGGACTGGGCACGCTCCGCCACGCAGGAGCTGATCGGCTACGCCCGCTCCGGGCAGATCTCCGCCCATGTGGACGCGACCTTCCCCCTGGAGGAGTGCGCCGAGGCGCTGCTTGAGATCGCCGGCCGCCGCGCCAAGGGCAAGCTGGTGCTCACCACCGGGCGCTGAGGCTCAAGCGTCTTCGGCGCGCATGGTGTCGAGGGCGGAGCGCGCCGCGTCGTGGTGGTGCGGCTGGATGTGGGCGCCCAGCAGCCGGATCGCCCCGAACAGCACCGCCGCATCGTCGCCGAAGCCGATGAGCGGCAGGATGTCGGGCATCGCGTCGGCAGGCATCAGGAAATAGGCGAGGGCGCCCAGGAGCGCGGCGCGCACCTTCAGCGGGGTGGCGCGGTCGAACGCCGCGAAATAGGCGGCGGTCGCATCCTCGGCGAACGGCACGCCTGCCGCGTGGCGCTTGAGCTTGCTCCAGAAGCGGCGCTTGACCGTCGTCTCGTCCCGCTCCGCCTGGCCGCGCGCTTGCGCGTCGAGGGATTCCCAACCTGAATTTTCGTGTGTCCTGCTCATGAAAATTCAGATGGGGACGTGCGAGGCCGGCGCAAGAGCCCAGCGTCAGCGCGGCAGGAAAGGATTTGTCGCTTTCTCATCGCCGATGCTGGTGATCGGCCCGTGCCCTGGCACGCAAACCATATTGTCGCCCAGCGGCAGCAGCTTGGCGGTGATCGCTGCGATCAGCTGGTCGGAACTGCCATAGGGAAAATCGGTGCGGCCCACCGACCCCTTGAACAGGGTGTCGCCGACGATGGCGACGCCGCTCGGCGGATGGACAAACACGATATGGCCCGGCGTGTGGCCGGGCACGTGGAGCACGTCGAGTGTCAGATCGCCCACGGTCACGGTTTCGCCCTCGGTCAGGGTGCGCGCCGGCACAAAGGCGCGGGCTTCCGGGAAGCCGTATTGCGCCGCCATGGCGGGCAGGCCGTCGATCAGGAACTGGTCCGCCGCGTGCGGGCCCTCGATCGCGACGCCGAGATCGTCCGCCAACTCGGCGGCCCCGGCCGCATGGTCGACATGGCCGTGGGTGAGCAGGATTTTTTCGATTGTCACGCCGGTTTCCGCCAGCGCCGAGCGGATGCGCGGCAGGTCGCCGCCAGGATCGATCACCGCGCCCTTCATGGTGGCGGTGCACCACAGGATGGAGCAGTTCTGCTGGAACGGCGTGACGGGCACGATGGCGATCTGGAGGGGCAGCATGGGAATTCCGCTCGAGGGATAAGAAGACCGCGCGGTCAGCCGGCCTTCTTGACGATGAGGCCGAAGCAGGTGGAGGCGAAGCCGTCGACCATCAGCTTGATATGGTTGGACCCGGCCTTCCACGATTCCACCGTATCGGGCATATCCCCGGCGAACGGGGGAAGGTCGATGAACTTGTCGAGCGGGCCATCCCCCACATCGAAATCCAGAGGGGCCACGGCGTGGCCTGCGGCGGTCAGGCGCTCAGTGAGTTCCATGAAGTGACGGCGCTGGAACAGCACCGTCGGCCAGTTGTCGATGGTCGCGTCGTCGCGCAGGAAATTGAACTCGGTGGTGTGGACCGCGAGCCCGCCGGGCCGGACCGTCGCAAGCGAATTCTCGATGAAGCGCAGGCCGTGGCCGATGCTGCCGAGATGTTCCAGCGCGCAGATCGACCAGCAGAAATCATAGCCGGCCAGGGTCTTGTCGATGGCGTTCATGTCGACGAACTTCAGGGCCACGTGGCGGTCGAAGGTCGCGCGGTCGACAATGTGGGCCATGTAGGCCTTGTCGAGGGTTGAGGTGTGCTGGGTGCTGCTGACCCAGCCGCGCTTGGCGGCTTCCGCAGGGTCGAGGTCGGTGACGGTGACGTCCACGCCCATCGCCGCCATCAGGCTCGGGAGGGGCTCCTCGCCGCAGCCGAAGCCCAGGCCGCGCGCGCCGGGTTTGAGAAGGCCGTGTTCGTGGAACGCCTGAAGGGCGTAACATAGCTCCCACACCTTGCGGTGATAGACCGGGGCGATACCGAGTTTGCCGCACCAATAGGCGACCCATTGGGATTCGAGGTCGCTCTGGGTCGAGGGCTTGGAGCGCAGCGCGGTGAGGCCGGGCTCATCAGGCGCGACCCGGCGGCGCTCGTCGTAAAGGCGCCGGGCGAGGTCGTAGCCGAAGAACTTGAGGCTGAGCTTGATGCCCTCCAAGTCCTTGGCGATGCCCCAGAGCGCGTTGATGTTCGGGCTTCCGTCCCCCTTCACGAGTGCCAGGAGGCTCTGAAGCTTTTGCTCTGTCGAAGGCTCTTTCATGGCACCCCACGTTCCCCAATTCGCCATTTCATAGGCCTTCGAGACGAACGAACCGCCGAAATCAGTGCGGTGAGCCATATCACATCCGCAAGCCTCCGCTCCATGGCGCCGGAACGCTGCACGTCGTGCTGCCCCTTGAAGGGGAAGGTGTCGTTATGCGCGGTCACGTCCTCTCCCGCTTGCAAGCGGGAGAGGGAACGCGACTGACATCAGCCCCGCGCAGCTGCATCTCGCGCCTGGGCGGCGAGGGTGGTGACCAGTGCGGACCGCGGATCCGCCATCTGCTCGACCACGGTGAAATGGTTCGCCCCCTCGATCGCGTGGTACGACGTTTCAACGCCCTTGGCGGCCCATGTCGCTGCAAGGTCATGGGCCTGGCGGCGCAGTTCCGCGCTTTCCTCTCCACCGACATAAGCCTCGAACACGCGATCCTTCGGCACATCCCAAAACACGGGCGACAGGCGCTCGGCTTCATCCTGGGACAGGCGCAGCTTGTCGTTCATGCTGGTCTGCACCAGCGGCGCCACCTCATACACGCCTGATATCCCGACACCGGCGGTGACGATATCGTCCGGGCCGCGCACGTCGAGTTCGTGCCATCGGGTCGCGGTGAGGGCTGCTGCCAGATGGCCGCCGGCCGAATGCCCGGCCACGGCGACACGCCGATTGATGCGGTGGTAGAGGGTCACTGCTGCGCCGCGCACCTGGTTGATGATGGTAGCGAGCGGCGCGTCCGGCGCGAGATCATAGCCGGCGAGGGCAACGGCGACGCCGTTTTCCAGCAGGCCTTGGGCGACGAACGATACGTCGCGCGGGTGGGAATATTGCCAATAGCCGCCGTGGATATAGAGCACCACCGGCGCGGTGCGGCTGGTGTCGGGCCAGAGAATATCCAGGATCAGGCGCGGGGTGGGGCCGTGCGGCACACCGAGATCGGCGGCGGCCGCCTGACCGCGCAGGGTCGCGGAGCGCGTCTTCCAATCCTCAAAAATCTCGCTCCATTCAGGCACACGGGCGCGATTGTTGTATTCACTTTCGTAATCCAAAGGGCGTCCTCCCCGGCCATCGGCCGTTCTGTCTTGCTAGGTGAAACGATGTGAGGGGGAGATCGGGTCCCCTAATCGTGGTCGCCGTGGGCGTTCCGGATGCGCCGGACCATCCACCAGACCATGAGCACGGCCACCGGCACCGCGAGCGCCGTGATGGCTCCGGGATCGAGCGTGAAGCCCAGCCGCGCATCAAGCCCGCCCTGGTGGATGCCTTCCGCCGTCAGGTGCACGAGGCTGGCGACATAATAGCTGATGGCCGCGACGGAGAGCCCTTCAACCGTGCGCTGGAGGCGCAATTGCAGGCGGGTGCGCTCGTTCATGGAGGCGAGGAGGTCGCGGTTCTGCTGCTCCACCTCAACGTCGACGCGGGTGCGCAGCAGGTCGGCGGCGCGGGCCAGCTTGGCGGAAATATTGGCTTGCCGCTCCTCCACCGTCGCGCAGGTGCGCATGGCGGGCGCCATGCGCCGGTCGAGGAATTGCTGCCAGGTGGGAAAGCCGGGCACCGGGTTCTCGCGGATGGTGGCGAGGCGCAGGCGGACGATTTCCTGGTAGGCCCGGCTGGCGCCGAAGCGGAACAGCGAGGCGGTGGCGCCGGCCTCCAGTTCCGCCGAGAGCCCCACCAGTTCGTCCAGCATGCGATTGTTGGCAGCGAGCCCTTCCGAGCGGCGCATGGCCCCCGTGAGCCGCGCCAACTGCCCCTCGATGCGGGCGATCTCGGGGGAGAGGCGCTGCGCCTCGGGCAGGCCGAGCAAGGCCAGCAGGCGATAGGTCTCGGTTTCCAGCACCCGCTGCACAAGCGCCCCCGCGCCGTCCGCCCCCAGGCCCCGGTCGCGGATCAGGACCCGCACGAAGCCGGCCGGGTCCGCCTTAAAGTCGGTCGCGATCTCGCCGGCCCCGTCGTTCACGTCCGAACGGGCAAGGCTCGCGGGGTCGAACAGGGCATTGAGCTGGAAATCCTCGGCGGTATCCGCGACCAGATGCAGATCTACCGCCACCAGAAGCGGGCCGGGTTGTGGGATTTCCGCCAGAACCCCGGCAAGTGCGGAGCCCGGGGGAAAGAACGGCAGTTCGCCGGGGGCGGGCGCGGAGGCGGGGAAATCCCAGGTGTAGGTGATGAATTCTGCGTGACTTTCCCAGCGCAGCGTCGCCCCGCCCAACTCCACCCTGTGGTGCTTAGCGCCCGCCAGGGGCGGCGGCAGGCCGCGCTCGGTGCAGAATATGTCCATCTCGGCGCGGGCGGCCAGAGCCGCTGCCGGATCGCTGAGGAACGCCACATGCAGGAAGCGGCGGGGGGTTGTCGCGGGGAAGAAGGGGCGCGCGTGAAGCTCTGCCAGCACAGACGCGCGCAGCGGATGCGACGCCAGTGCCCGGCCTTCACCAATGCGGATATCCGCCCCTGCGTTCATGTCCCGCTCCCCGGTTGAACGGTGCTGACACGCACTGCGCCGGGTTTCAAGTGCTTAAGCGCGGGCGTCGGTGTAACGGTGCGGGAAGCGTCGGGCACAAACGCGATCACCCCCGCCGTTGCCGGCGGGGGTGATCGACGCGAGAATGTTTCTCAAAGATATAAATGCGTCAGTTGCTGCTGCCGCGCACCGGAGCGCCGCTGGTCTGGGCGTTGCCGCCGTGCGGATCGGCCGGGGACATCGTGGTGCCGGGTTCCGCCGTGCGGGTGCTGCGGGCGCTGCCGGAGGTGCCGGTGTTCTGCGGAATGCCGAGCACGCCCTTCACGCCGCCAGCAACGCCGCCGCCGACAGCGCCCACGGCACCGCCGACCGCACCGCCCACCGGACCGGCCACATCGTTACCCATCGCGGCGCCCTGCTGAGCGCCGCGAACCACGCCCTGCGCCGCGACGGGGGTGGTCGCGAGAGCGGCAACGCCAATCATGGCGGCAATAATCTTTGCCTTCATGGTTTAATCCTCCGTTTCTGGAGATAGCAACGGGCCAGGACGGCGAAGGTTCCGCATGGGTAATGCTGGGGAAACGAAAACTCTGTGCGAGACGAATGCTTCCGGCCTTCGGCGGGACCCGCGCGCGATGACGCGCTGCGCCCTCTCCCGCTTGCCGTGTCTCTCCGAAAGGGGATCGGGCTATTTCTCCGGGAACAGCGCAATGCCCCCTCGGAGAGGTGACACCCGCCCAACCCTTTCCCCTGATGAATTGGCCGGCACGCGGGGGCGTGACCGCACGCCTCCGGCGCGGCCTCTCCCCGCCGCCCGAAAGATCGTCTAGAACGCCTCCATGGCCTTTCTCGACCTTGCCAATCCAACGCGGTTTCTCGCCTGGTCCGCCCGCATCCTGCCATGGCTGGCGGGCGCGGCGGTCGTGCTGCTGGCGCTCGGCCTCGGCCTCGCCTTCCTGGCGCCGGGAGACTACCAGCAGGGCGAGACTGTGAAGATCATGTACATCCACGTCCCGTTCGCGTGGCTTGCCATGTTCGGCTATTCGCTGATGGCGGTGTCCGCACTGGGTGTCCTGGTGTGGCGCCATCCCCTGGCGGACGTGGCGCATAAGGCGGCGGCGCCGATCGGCGCCACCTTCACCTTTCTCTGCCTCGTCACCGGCTCGCTGTGGGGACGGCCCATGTGGGGCACCTATTGGGTGTGGGACGCACGCCTCACCTCGGTTCTCGTGCTGCTGCTGCTGTATCTCGGCCTGATCGCACTGCGCTCGGCGGTGGACGATCCCAGCCGCGCGGGGCGGGCGGCGGCGGTGCTCACCTTGGTGGGCGTGGTGAACCTGCCGATCGTGAAATTCTCGGTGGACTGGTGGAATACGCTGCACCAGCCGGCCTCGGTGTTCCGCATGGATGGGCCGACCATCCATGCCTCGCTGCTCTACCCGCTGCTGATCTGCGCGCTGGGCTTCACCTTCCTGTTCCTGACGCTGCATATGTACGCCATGCGCACGGAAATCCTGCGCCGGCGTGTCGAGGCGCTGGAAGCGCGGGCGGCGGCGGAGGTCACGGCGTGATGAGCCATCTGGCCTTCATCGCCGCAGCCTATGGCGTCGCCACCGTTGGGCTTGCGGCTCTGACCATTCATCTGGTGCTTGATAACCGCGCCCAGCGGCGGGCGCTGGCGGAGCTTGAGGCGCGCGGCGTGCGCCGCCGCTCGGATCGGCCCCGTCTATGACCGGCCAGACCGAGGCGGGGGGACGCCGCCGCTTTCCGCTGCTGCTGACGATCCCGGCGATCTTGTTCGTGGCTTTAGCGGGCCTGTTTCTGGTGCGGCTGTTCGCGGGCGATCCGTCCCGGATTCCCTCCGCCCTGATCGGCCGCCCGGCACCCACGGCGAGCCTGCCGCCCTTGCCGGGGCTGGTCCGCGATGGGGTGGCCTTGCCGGGCCTCTCGGCCTCCACCTTCGCCGGCAAGGTGACATTGGTGAATGTGTGGGCCTCCTGGTGCGCCCCCTGCCGGGAGGAGCACCCCCTGCTGATGGCGCTGTCGCGCCATCCGAATCTGCAAATGGTCGGCATCAACTACAAGGATGCGCCGGACAATGCGCGGCGCTTCCTCGGCCAATACGGCCTGCCCTTTTCGGCCGTTGGGGTCGACCCCAACGGGCGGGCGGCCATCGACTGGGGCGTCTATGGCGTGCCCGAAAGCTTCCTGGTGGGGCCGGACGGGGCGATCGCCTACAAATTCGTCGGCCCGCTCAATGAGGCGACGGTGAAGGACGTTCTGCTGCCCCTCGTGACGAAACTCAGCGCGGCGCCTCCGGCGCGGTAGTCGGCGCATCGGCCTCCGGCGCCTTGAGTTCGTGACGGGTCATAAGCGGGGCCTGGGCGAAGGCGAACACCACCGTGAGCGGCAGGTAGCCGAAGGTCTTGAAGCTGACCCAGGTATCGGTGGAGAAATTGCGCCACACGATCTCGTTCACCACCGCCATGATCAGGAAGAACACGCCCCAGCGCAGCGTCAACTGGCGCCAGCCGGTTTCGGTCAGGCTCACCATGCCGTCGAACACGTAAGGAAGCAGCGGCTTCTTGAAGACCAGGCCGCCGAGCAGGGCAATCCCGAACAGGGCGTTCACCAAAGTGGGCTTCATCTTGATGAAATGGTCATCCTGGAGCACCAAAGTCAGCGTGCCGAACACCATAACCACAAGCGCCGAGATCAGCGGCATGACGGCAATGCGCCGCGCCAGAACCCACATGGCGCCCAGCGCCAGGACGGTCGCGACCATGAAGGCGCCTGTGGCGACATAGATGCCACCGTAAGAATTGCCGATGAAGAACAGGACCAAAGGTCCGAGTTCCAAGGCGATCTTGAGGCCGGGGCTCATCTTGCGGCGGGCGGGCGATGCGGTGTCGGTCATGAAATCCTCTTGATGCCCCTTCTGCCGGCCCCGCGCGGCGGGATCAAGGCGTTTCGCTTCTGCGGGTCAGCGCGCGAGCCCGAGGCACGCGACGATATCCGGCCCCTCGGAGACGGTGCGCGTCTCCAGCCGCCCGGCGAGACGCCGCAGTCCTGGGCCTGGCTTGCCGGCATCGCGGGTGTGGGGGTTGGGCAGCATCACCGCCAGCAGCGCGGCCTGGGAGGCGTTGACTGCGCGCGCCGGGATGCGGAACGCGCGCTGCGCGCCGGCCTCGACCCCGAACTCCCCGTCCGGCCCCCACTCGGCGATGTTCAGGTAGATTTCCAGCAGCCGGCGCTTGCTGAGCACCAGATCGAGCCAGAGGGCCAGCGGCAGTTCCAGGCCCTTGCGGATGAACGAGCGGCTGTTCCACAGGAACAGGTTCTTGGCGAGTTGCATGGGGATGGTGGAGGCGCCGCGCGCCTCGCCGATCTCGTCGTCCGCCCGGTCGATAGCGGCCTGGATTTCGGAGAGGTCCACGCCCCAATGGGTGCAATAGCTGGCATCCTCCGAGGCGACGACGGTGCGCACCAGCACCGGCGACATCTGCGAGATGGGCGTCCACACCCGCTCCACGCGCTCGCCCGTGACCCAGCGCCAGAGCATCAGGGTCGAGACCGGATTGACGATGCTGTAGAGCACCGAGAGCGCGAACGGGATCGCTGCAATGAGAACCAGCGCCAGGACAATGATCTTCAGACGCCGCATCCCCACACCCCGATCGTTTTCGGCATCAACGGCCCAGCCGAAGCTGTGGTTCCAAGAAGCGGTTCCAAGAAGCGGTTCCAAGAGCCGCCCTGCGTGTTTGACGGCAAGTGCTTGACCGGGGCGCCCCATTGAGGCACCGGAGCGGGCAAGGTCAATCTCCAATGGCAGCTCCGTGACCGAGGCTCTGTTTCACACCCGCCTGAAGGCCGCCGCCGACCTCACCGAGGTCCGGCTCGAGCGCGCGCTCGGCGCTCTGCCGCTGGCCGGCGAGCGGCTGCGGCCGGATCTGCTTTTGGTCGCCATGCGCCATGGCAGCCTGGACGGCGGCAAGCGGCTGCGGCCCTTCCTGGTGCTGGAAAGCGCGGCGCTGTTCGGCGTTGCTCCGGAAGCCGCCATCACGGCGGCAGCGGCCATCGAATGCGTGCACTGCTATTCGCTGATCCACGATGACCTCCCCGCCATGGATAACGACCTGCTGCGGCGCGGCCGCCCCACAGTCCATGCCGCGTTCGGCGAGGCGGCGGCGATCCTCGCCGGCGACGCGCTGCTCACGCTGGCCTTCGATCTGCTCGCGGCCGAGGACGCGCACCCCGACCCGGCGGTGCGCATCGCCATGGTGCGCGTGCTGGCGCGGGCGTCGGGCGTCGGCGGCATGGTGGGCGGGCAGATGCTGGATCTCGCCGCCGAGGGGCGTTTCGCGGGCGGCACCCCGCTGACGCTCGCCTTGGCGGAAATCCGCGATCTCCAGGCGATGAAGACCGGCGCGCTGCTCGCCGCCGCCGTGGACATGGGGGCACTGCTCGGCGCCGCCAGCGAGGCCCAGCGGGAGGCGCTGGCGGCGTATGGACGGGCTCTGGGCGCCGCATTCCAGATCGCCGACGACATTCTCGACCTGGAGGGGACGCAGGAGACGGTGGGCAAAGCAGTGGGCAAGGATGCGGAGGCCGGAAAGGCAACCGTGGTCGCGGCCCTCGGCCGGGACGCCGCCGGCACGCTTCTGGGGACCCTGGTGAGCGCGGCTGAAACCGCTCTCGCGCCGTTCGCTCCACGCGGCGCCATCCTGACCCAGGCCGCCCATTTCGTCGCCGACCGGAAAAGCTGAGACTGGCTCTCCCGTCGATGCTGTTCGATGCTGTCCCCTTCGCCCTTCACCGCCACCCGTGATAGCCTCGCCGCGCTGTGACACACCGACCGCCCCTCTCCCTCATCAGCCGCCGCGCCTTCATGGCCGGCGCGACCGCGCTGCCGCTGGTTTCGCTCAGTGCCGTCCGGGCGCTCGGACAGGCATCGGGGCAGGTGGATGTGGTCATCATCGGCGCCGGAGCGGCTGGGATCGCCGCCGCACGCCGGATGGCGGCGGCCGGCCGGACCTATGCGCTGCTGGAAGCCACCAAGCGGCCCGGCGGGCGGGCCATCACCGACACCGCCATCTTCGGCCGTCCGTTCGATCTCGGCGCCGCCCGCCTTTATAACCCGACCGCAAATCCCCTGGTGGAACTGGGCACCGCGGCCGGTGCTCCACTCTATCCCGCGCCCGGCGCCGCCCGGCTCTATGTCAACGGGCGAGAGGCGCGCGAGGGAGATTACGAGGAGTTCGTCTCCAGCGTCCGGCGCGGCGAGCGGGCCATCGGCGCCGCCGGCGATGCCGGGCGCGACCTTCCCGCCGCCCGCGTGCTGCCGGATCTCGGCCCCTGGGCGGCGAGCGCCAATTTTGTGATGGGGCCCTATATCTGCGCGAAGGATCTGGACCAGGTCTCCAGCGTCGATTTCTCGCGCGCCGAGGAACGGGACGCGGGCGCGTTCAGCCGCACCGGCGTGGGCGCCCTGGTCGCGGGGCTGGCCGCCCAGCTTTCCGTGCGGTTCGAGACCGTGGCGACCGGGATCGACCTTGGGCCGCGCCTCGTCCAGGTGAGCACGAACAAGGGCACGCTCGCCGGACGCGTCGTGATCCTCGCGATCCCGCCCAGCATCATCAACGCTGGGAAGCTGCGCATTTCGCCCGGCCTGCCGATGCGCTATCGCGCGGCGGTGGAGCGCATCACGCTCGGCGCCTACGATCACATCGCCTTTGAACTGCCGGGAAATCCGCTGCGCCTGCCGGATGATGAAACGGTGCAGATCAAGGCGCAGGACGCCCGCACGTTCGCGCTGGTGGCGCGGCTCGGCGGCTCGGACATCCACATGCTGGAGGTCGGCGGCAAGTTTGCCCAGCAGCTTGCGGACGGGCCGCCCCAGGCCGGCGCGGCCTTCCTGAAGGAGGCGCTGACCCGCGAGTTCGGTGCCTCTGTCGCCGGCAAGGTCGGCAAGGTGCATCACACCCGCTGGACCAAGGAGCCGTTCGCGCTGGGCGCGTGGTCCGGTGCACTGCCCGGCGCCGGCAACCTGCGGCGCGCCTTCACCGAGACGGTCGCCGGCCGGCTGCTGTTCGCGGGCGAGCACACCCACGAAACCCTATGGGGCACGGTGCACGGCGCCTGGGCCTCCGGCGAACGCGCGGCAACCCAGGCCCTGCGCCTGCTGGGCGTGGGCAGCGCGACGCTGACCCCTTAAGGGACGTGTTGCGTTACGCGGGGCCCAAAGCCCCACTAGACGCTCCGCACCGCGCTTTCGCAGACGTCTCGCAATGGGAAATACGACCTACGCAATCCAGCCCGACAATTCTCGGCGCACCACATGCTCGATCACCCGCATGCCCTCGACGCTGTCGTTGAGGCAGGGGATGGCGGCGAACTTCTCCCCGCCATTGTGCATGAAGATTTCGCGGTTCTCGCCGCCGATCTCCTCCAGCGTCTCCAGGCAGTCTGCGGTGAAGCCGGGATTGACGATGGCGATGCGCTTCACGCCGCTCTTGGCCAGGGCTTCGACGGTCTTGTCGGTGTAGGGCTGGAGCCACTCCTCGGTGCCGAAGCGCGACTGGAAGGTGAGGCGGAAACGCTCCGCGCTCATTCCAAGCCGCGCCTGCATGAGCCGCGCGGTCTTCACGCACTGACAGTGATAGGGATCGCCCTTGGCGAGGTAGGATTGCGGCACGCCGTGGAATGAGGCGAGGATGACCTCGGGCTCGAAATCCAGCTTGGCGAGGCTGGCTTCCAGCGAGGCGCAGACGGCGTCGATATACACCGGATCATCGTGCCAGGGCGGCGCCACCCGCAGGATGGGTTGCCAGCGCATGGTTTTCAGCGCGTCGAACGCCTTGTCGCACACGGTCGCCGTCGTCGCGGCGGCATATTGCGGGTAGAGCGGCACGATCAATATGCGCTCGCAGCCCTGCTTCTGGAGCGCCTCAAGGCGCTCGGCGATGGGCGGCTTGCCGTAGCGCATGGCCCAGTCCACGACGATGCGCGGGTCATCCGGGGCGATGGCTGCGGCGAGCTTTTCCGCCTGGGCGCGGGTCGTCGTCTTGAGCGGCCCCTCGTTCAGCGCCTTGTTCCAGATCGTGTCGTAGTCCTTGCCCTTCGGCCCCGGCCGCTTGGTGAGGACGATCAGGTTCAGGATCAGCCACCACACCACGCGGTTGACCTCGATGACCCGCCGATCCCACAGGAACTCTTTCAGATAGGCGCGCATGGACCAATAATCGGTGGCCTCCGGCGTGCCGAGATTGACCAGCAGCACGCCGATGCGGCCGAAGGCGACCTTGGGATGACCCGGCGGGAAATGGTCGGCGGCTTTCAGCATGGAAACCTCGTTCACAGGCAACTTAAGCGCTCTGGGACAGGACGGATTCAAAGCCCTCGAACTCGGGATGCCCGAGATAGTGGACCTTGTTATTGCCGGCACCGCGATGGGCGGCGCGGAACGCCTCGGAACGGGTCCAGGCCTCGAAGTCGTCTTTGGTTCGCCACAGGGTGTGGGAGGCGTAGAGGACATGGTCCTCCTTCGCAGCGCCCTTCAGGAGATCGAACGTCATGAAGCCGGGAACGGTGGAGAGTTGGCTGTCGCGTTCCCGCCAGATGCGCTCGAACTCGGCTTCCGAGCCCGTTTTCACCTTGAAGCGGTTCATGGCGACAAACATGGGGTCTCTCCGTTTCGTTGCACGCCGGGGCGTGCGCCGCGTGGCGCTGACGCGCTCGTGTCTCGCGCGCTATTGTCTGGGCAAGTCTATCCCGCCCTTGCGCCGGCCGCGCAAGGGCGCTCTTTTTCGCACCCAAGGTTTCCGCATTCGCGGCGCGCGGCGCGCGCCGGCCGAGCTACAAGGAGCGCGTCATGCCTTCAAATGGGTTTTCCCACCCCGCTCTCACATCAGGTCGCGTCGCGGTGATAACGGGCGGCGCCTCAGGCATTGGGCTGGCCGCGGCCAAGCGTTTCGCGGCCCTTGGCATGAAGGTCTGCATCGTCGATCTGCCCGGTGATAGGCTCGATCTGGCGCGGGACGAGATCGGCGGCGAGAGCGTGGCGTTTGCCGCCGACGTGAGCCGCCGGGAGGATATCGAGCGGCTGGAGCGTGAGGTGCGCGCGGCGTTCGGACGCGTCGATGTGCTGATGAACAATGCCGGCATGCACGGCGCCCCCATGTTCGCGGACCCGGAAAGCTGGCGCCGCGTGATCGATGTGAACCTGTGGGGGATCATCCACGGATCGCAGGTGTTCGCCCCCGGTATGATCGCCCAGGGTACGCCGGGCCTCATCATCAACACCGGCTCGAAGCAGGGCATCACCACGCCGCCGGGCGATGCCGCCTACAATGTCTCGAAAGCCGGTGTGAAGGTTTTCACCGAGGCGTTGCAGCACGAATTACGCAACACCGAAGGCTGCCAGGTGAGTGCGCATCTGTTCATTCCCGGCTTCGTCTTTACCGGGTTGACGGCAGGCAACCGGAGCGAAAAGCCGGCCGGCGCCTGGACGCCTGAAGAGACCGTGGACTTCATGCTGGAGCATGTGGACGCAGGCGACTTCTATATTCTTTGCCCCGACAACGACGTGACGCGCGCCGTGGATGCGCGCCGGATACTCTGGGCGGCGGGCGATATCGCGGAAAACCGTCCGCCGCTGTCGCGCTGGCACAAGGACTATGGCGACGCGTTCGCCGCCTTCCTCAAGGCGTGACCGCCCCGCTCGCGCTTGCTTCCCGGACCCACCGGAGGCACCTTTCCCGCTGTATTCCTGTGTGCCCGGAGCCGCCTTATGGTCGAGATCGCCAACTCCACCTACCAGGAGTTCATGAGCTGGCGGTACAACGACGCCGCAACCGTTCCAGAGGCCTTCGGGTTTAGCTCCGGCCACCTCTACGCACTGGACGCGGACGTCCATATCAATCTGGCGTTCACCATCGAGCGCGTCACCGATCCCGCCAGCCTGTTGGCCACGGATTGGGCAAACCGGCAGACCGTGCTGGCCGATCTCGATGCCGCCGGCACCCTCTGGTCCACCTATGGCGGCAGCCAGACGGATTACGACACCATCGCGAACGGGCTTTCGGCGCTCGGTATTTCCGTGGAGGGCGCTGCCAGCGGCTATGTCTCCAGCGCCGAGTCCCGCACCCTCTGGGTGAGCCTGACGCCGCAGCAATTCTTCGACCTGACGGGGGAGCGGCTGTATTGGGTGGGCGGGACGGCAGAGGCGCCTTACGCCGCATATTGGGACGGCAACCTCAAGCTGCCTGACGCCTGGGGCGGGCTGGTGCAGGGCCTTTGGGTCGATAATTTCGTCGAGCCTGGTTCAGACGCTCAGGTTTCCTCAAGCGTGACCCTGCCGCAGGGCGCGCAAAGCCCCGGCAATTCCTCCACTGACGAACCCAGCTATTACGCTTGGCAGGTGGGCCAGCTCTATAATTTTCCGCTCCTGCCGGACAGTCCCATCCCCACCGGCACCATCGGCCTGGTGGAGCCGGCCATCGGTGCTTCGCTCGCGCCGACCGACACCTTTGATTTCCAGACCGTGTTGGACGATTTCCGCACCAGCGCCGGCATCGCCGCCGGGGCGCCCTATTATGTGGTCGGCAACCAGATCTGGGACGGGGCGTCGGACCGGGTCGGCGAGCGCAATCTGGACGTGGGCATCGTCGCTGCCGTCAATGCTGGCTCCACCATCGGCTTCTACGCCGGCGCCGGCTTTGCCTCGCAGAGCAATTTCAGCGGCTATCAGGTCGCGGTGTGGGACACGCTCAACGATCCCGGCGTGATCTCCTCCTCCTGGACCGATCTCATGTCGCCCGCGCCGGGCTCGCCGTTCCTGGCTGCCTATCGCGAATTGTTCGTGGACGCGGTGCTGATGAACCGCACCATGTTCAACGATGCCTCCGACGGCGGCTCGGGCGCGCAGATCGGCAACGGGCTCACCAATGTCTGGCAGAACAATCTCAGTCCTTATGCGGTGGTGGTCGGCGGCACCTCGCTGAGCACTCCCGAAATCGCGGAGCAGGACCCGACGCTGGCGTCCTATCTCGCCGGCGCGTCGGCCGGCAATCTCTCCATCCTCGCCACGCTGGTTGCTGGCGGCATGCGCACGCTACCCGCTGACGCTGCTGGTCTCACCAGCTTCATCGAGACGGTGTGGAACCAGTATGTGCTTGCGGGCAACGCGCTCGACCCCGGCTACACCACGAACGAGACCGGCACCGGGGGTGTCGACCTCACCCAGGACGTGCCGAGCTACCAGCAAACGTTCGGCCTACAGCCGCAAAGCGCCGGGCCGGGCGGCGGCATCGGGCGGGGCATTCCCGATGTGTCGGCCAATGCCGGCGGCAACATGTATTATTTCGGACCTGAGGGGACCTCGGTCGGCGACGGATTTTTTGGCACCAGCGCCGCGACCCCGCTCTGGGCCTCGCTCGGCATTCAACTCAGCGCCATCTTCGAGGACCAGGGCCTGCCGCGCCTCGGCTACATGAACGACCTGCTGTATCAGGCGGCGGTGATCGCGTCGGGCTCGTTCAACGACATCACCATCGGCAACAATATCTCCAGCTTCATCTATGGCGGCACCATCGACAGCGACGATGGCACCGACATCACGCCGACCGGCTACGGCTATTCGGCGGCTCCGGGCTACGACCTCGTCACCGGCCTCGGTACGCCGAACGGAGTTCTGCTGGCGCGGGCGATGACCGCCATCGCCCATGCCCAGATGTATTCGGACACACCGGCCCTGGCGTATGCCAGCGGCAGCGGGCTCGAGAGCACGGTGCTCCAGACGCTGCTCGCCCAGTCGGTCCTGGCGAACGACACCGCCATCTCGGTGCATGCCGGCGACCACGGCTTCATCTCCAGCCAGGAGGCGACTGACGCACAGGCCTGGACCCGTCAATTCGCGCAGCAGGTGATGCAGTCGGATTTCGATGCCGGCCTGGTGCTGGCGTTCGACGGGCTGTCCCAGGTGCAGCCGCACGAGATCATCGCAGGCGCGGACGCGCATCTTTCCGTCACCATCGGCGGCACCGAGGCGACGACACCTCAGGCCGGCTTCTCAAGCGCCTTCGGCTTTGTCGATTTCGTCGATGCCGGTGCCAACAGCGCGGTGGAACTGGCCCGGCCTCTGGCCATCGCCGAGACGGCGGGCGGGCTGGACGACCAGGAGGCGGTGGTGCGCATCCGCCAGAGCGGGGCCAGCACCGGCCTGTCCCTGACGCTTTATCGGGTGGACGACCTCACCGGCAGCATCAACGGCATTGAGCCGGGGCAGGCGGGCTATGCCGCCGAGGTGGCCGGGCGCGCCTACGAGCTTTCAAGCGGCGGTACGGCGATCGCCGGGCCGGGCTTCGGCAATTTCACCGAGACCGGTCTGCTGGATGTGGATCAGGGCGACATCATCGCCATGACCCTCACCAATGCTCAGCCCGGCTCCGCGGCTCACACCTATTACGCCTTCGCCGCCGCCAACGAGCAGGTGAACGGCACCGGGGTGACCCATGTGTGGAATTACGGCCTCAACACCTGGGGCTGGGAAGACCTCTATGGCGGGGGCGACCTCGACTACAACGACCTCGTCGTCCAGCTCGATTTCACGAGCGCGTCCGGATCGGGTGTTCTGATCTGAGGCGGTGCACCGAGCGGACGGTGCGAGAGGCGGATGGTGGGCGCGACAGGGATCGAACCTGTGACCCCTACGATGTCAACGTAGTGCTCTCCCGCTGAGCTACGCGCCCATCCGCCGGGAGGACGCCTCTATATCGGCAAGCTTCGCGTCGCGCAAGGCGGGCTGTGGATTGCTGGAGCAGACATTTTTTGCCCAGCGCCCGGCGGCGCCGTGACGCGCTCAATGAAGCAGGCGTAGGGCGTCGGCCTTTAACCTGATCTCAACCCCCGCCGTGCATCGTGGCTTCATGACGCGCGGAGTATTCAGGTATTTCGTAGCCCCGCTCGTCTGCGTGGGGCTCCTGTCGGGCTGTCGTTTCGATATGTTCGACCGACGGGAGCCCTGGCGCGCCGAAGCGGAGGAGCAGTGCATCGCCGAGAAAGGCGTCACGGTCTCCCCCTATGTGGAGCCTATAAGCGCCATCAACGGCGCCGGCTCCTGCGGCATGGAGCATCCCTTCCGCATCACGGCGCTTGATGAGGGTCTGGTCGCGGTGGAGCCGCGCGCGACCCTCGCCTGCCCGATGATTCGCAATCTCAACGTCTGGCTGGAGCAGGTGGTCCAGCCCGCCGCCGTGGCGTGGCTGGGGCAGCAGGTGGCAGGCATCAAGCAGATGTCCTCCTATTCCTGCCGTGGCATGAACGGGGATTCTTCCGCCAAGATTTCCGAGCATGCCTTCGGCAATGCGTTGGATGTGGGTGCCTTCATCCTGGCGGATGGGCGTGTCATCACCGTCAAGGACAATTGGAAGGGGCCGCAGGAAACGCGCGGCTTTCTTCTACAGGTGCAGGCCGGTGCCTGTGAGGTGTTCACCACCATCCTGGCGCCCGGTTCCAACGTTTATCACTATGACCATATCCATGTGGATCTGATGCGCCACGCCAAGGGGCGTGTGATCTGCCAGCCCGCGCCCAAGCCGATGGCGCCGCCGGTGCTGATGGCCCGCCAGCCGGGGCCGCCGGCCGGAGGAGCCATGATCGCGCCGGCATCTGGTCCACCGCCATTGATGCAGCAGCCCATGATGCAGCAGCCCGCGCCGCCGCAGCCGGCCAGTGCGCCGGCCGGTGCGCCGCTCGACATCATGCCCCACCCGCCGGAGCACGGCGTGCAGGAGTATTCACGCGGTTATCCGCCGCAGGTGCAGCAGCCGCAGCCGTCAGCGCCGCCCTATGCGCAGAGCCCCGCCTATCCGCCGTCCTATGGCGCGCCCCAGCGCGCATACCCTGGGCAGGGCGATCCGCACCAGCCGGTCCTGACGCCGCCCGGCGCCGTGCCGCAGCCCACGCTTCTGCGTCCGCCCGGTCCCATGTCTTATGCGACCGGCTCGGTTGCCGCGGACAAAAGTGTCGGTCCGTTCGCGACCGGTGTGATCGCGGGTCGTAAATATTATTCCGTCCCGATCCCGCAGCCTTCGACCATTCCGCTGCCGGTGGCCCAGCCGGGCACCGATTGAATGGCAGCGACATACAGTTCGCGGGACATCTAACGCGCGCTTCCCGGAAGTGGGACGGCGCACAGTATGCGCCCGCAGATGACGCCAGGGCGCAGCCGCTTCGCGATCCATCGCTCCGGGCGATGGATCATGTCACCGCAAATCGTTTGTGCCCAGGGCGGGTCCGGGACTAGATGGCCGCGTAAGTTTACTCGTCCTGGACCCGACATGGCGCCCCGCCACATTGCCCTTGCCGTACTTGTCGCGGTCATCTGGGGCTTCAATTTCGTCGTCATGCGCTTCGGGCTGGATCATTATCCGCCCCTGCTGCTCACAGCCTTGAGGTTTCTGGCGGCGGCGCTGCCAGTGGCGTTCGTGCCGCGCCCGACCATGCCGCTGGGGCAATTGGTGGCGATCGGGGCAACCTGGTTCCTGGGTCAATTCGGCTTTCTGTTCACCGCCATCGCCAACGGCATGCCGCCGGGCCTCGCATCGCTGACGCTCCAGGCGCAGGCGTTCTTCACGATCCTGATCGCCGCCGCCATGCTTGGGGAGCGCCCTTCCGCCCGACAGATCGCGGGCGTCACCGTCGCCTTCGCGGGTCTGCTGCTGATCGCGACCACGGTGGGCGGCGATATGACGGTGCTCGGCCTTGTCCTGACCCTCATCGGGGCGCTGAGCTGGGCGTGGGGAAATGTGCTGGTGCGGCGGGCGCCGCCAACCGAGATGTTCGCGCTGATGGCGTGGCTGAGCCTCGTGCCGCCGTTGCCCGCATTTGCCCTGTCGCTGGCGCTGGAAGGATGGCCGGCGGTGTCCTTTGCCCTGGTGCATCCCACCTGGGTGGGTTTCGGGGCGCTGGCCTACCTCGCGGTCGCCGCGACGCTGCTGGGTTATGGCATCTGGGGCTGGCTGCTGAAAATTTACCCCGCCAGCACTGTGGCGCCGTTTTCGCTGCTGGTGCCGCTCGCCGGCACGGTGTCGGCGGCGCTGGTGCTGGGAGAGCGGTTTCCCCCCTTGCGGCTTGCGGGGATGGGGCTGATCGTCCTCGGGCTGTTGGTGGTTGCCCTGCCCCTGAAGTGGCGCAGGGCAACCAAATAGCGGCTATTGCGCCGCCTGCGGCAGCGGCGCCGGCTTCACCCAGCGCAGCACGGGCGCGCGAGCCGCCCGTGTCTCGTCCAGCCGCCGGCGCGGCGCATAATAGGGCGCACCGAGGAAGCGTGCCGTGTCGCCGGCTTTCGCCGCCATGGCGAGATCGCGCAGAGCGCCGATGAACAGGTCGAGAGACGCCTTGGATTCGCTCTCGGTCGGCTCGATCAGCATAGCGCCGTGCACCACCAGCGGAAAATAGACCGTCATGGGGTGATACCCCTCGTCGATCATTGCCTTGGCGATATCGAGGGTCGAGAGCCCGGTGCCCTCCAGCCAGGCATCGTCGAACAGCGCCTCGTGCATCGCCGGGCGCTCCGCGAACGGGGCGCTCATGAGGTCCATCAGGCTGGCGCGGATATAGTTGGCGGAGAGCACGGCATCTTCGGACGCCTGCCGCATGCCGTCGGCGCCGTGGGAGAGCATCCAGGCCATGGCGCGCACGAACATGCCCATCTGGCCATGGAATGCGCACATGCGTCCCAGCGTCTGCTCGGTGCCTTCGCTGCCGGCTTCTTCCAGAAGGCGGAAACCGTCCTTGTCCGCCACCACCGCCGGTACCGGGGCAAAGGGCGCGAGCGCGGCAGACAGAACCACCGGCCCCGCACCCGGCCCGCCGCCGCCGTGGGGCGTCGAGAAGGTCTTGTGCAGGTTGATGTGCATGGCATCGACGCCGAGATCACCGATCCGCACCTTGCCGAGGATGGCATTGAAGTTGGCGCCGTCCGCATAGAAGTAGGCGCCGGCGGCATGCACCGCTTCCGCGATTTCCACCACGTCGCGCTCGAACAGGCCGCAGGTGTTGGGGTTGGTGAGCATGATGGCGGCGACGTCGGTGGAGAGCGCCGCCTTCACGCTTTCAACATCCACCGTGCCGTCGGGCCGGGCTGGAATGGACTTCACCTCATAGCCCAGCAGCGCGGCGGTGGCGGGATTGGTGCCATGGGCGCTTTCCGGCACCAGGACCAAGGGGCGCGCCTCGCCCCGCGCGGCCAGAGCCGCCTTGATGGCCATCATGCCGCACAATTCGCCATGCGCGCCGGCCTTCGGCGTGAACGCCACCGCCTGCATGCCGGTGAGGGTCATGAGATAGCGGCACAGGTCTGAGATCAGCGTCAGCGCGCCCTGGGCGGTGGAGACCGGCTGTAGCGGGTGCAGATCGGCGAAGCCGGCAAGCCGCGCCATGCGCTCGTTGAGGCGCGGATTGTGCTTCATGGTGCAGGAGCCGAGCGGGAACAGGCCGCTGTCGATGCCGTAGTTCATGCGCGACAGGCGCACATAATGGCGCATGGCCTCGGGCTCGGCGAGGCCGGGCAGGCCCAATGGCGCCGTGCGTTCCAAACCACCGAGACGCGGCGTGAAGGCTTCCGGCTCGTCGAGGTCGACGCCGGTGACGTCCTGCCGGCCGATCTCGAACAGCAGGCCTTCCTCCAGGTCCAGCGCGCGGTTGCCTGTGAATGTGGAGGGCGTGGCGGATGGGGTGGGGTTCGGCGCCGTCGCGCCGCGTCCTTCGCGGTTCATGAGCGGGCCTCCAAGCAACAGAAGAAGAAAGCGCCGTGCGGGCGCAGCGTCATTCCCTCTCCCGCTTGCGGGGGAGGGCTAGGGAGGGGGAAAGGACCGGGCGCGGAGATGGCGAAGGATGGCTCTGGTTCACAGGCCCCCTCCCCAACCCTCCCCCGCCAGCGGGAGAGGGGGGCTATGGCGTGGGCGGAGAGGCGCATGCTCATGCCAGCACCGCCTTCAGTACGGCGGCATAGGCCGTACGGTCGTCGGCCGTGGTGGTCTCGGTCGCCGCCACCAGGATCAGGTCGTCGAGCCCGGCTTTGGGCGCGAGGCGGGAATAGGGAACGCCGCCGAGGATGCCCTTGGCGGCCAGCTTTTCCACCACATCCGCCGCATCGCCGGGCACGCGGATGGTGAATTCGTTGAAGAAGCTGGCGTTGAGCACGCTCACGCCGTCCACCGTCGCCAGCTTGTCCGCGAGGTCGCAGGCGGCGGCGTGGTTGATGCGGGCAAGGCGAGTGAGCCCGGCCTCTCCCAGCAGCGAGAGATGGATGGTGAACGCCAGCGCGCAGAGGCCGGAATTGGTGCAGATGTTGGAGGTCGCCTTTTCGCGGCGGATATGCTGCTCGCGGGTGGAGAGGGTGAGCACGAACCCGCGCCGACCTTCCGCATCAACGGTTTCGCCGGCAAGGCGCCCGGGCATCTGCCGCACGAATTTCTGCCGTGTAGTGAACAGCCCGACATAGGGCCCGCCGAAATTCAGCGCATTGCCGATGGACTGGCCCTCGCCCACCACGATGTCAGCGCCCTGGGCGCCCGGCGGCTCGATCAGGCCGAGCGACACCGCGTCTGTAAACACCGCCACAAGCAGTGCACCGGCGGCATGGGCCTTCTCGGCGATCGGCTTGAGGTCCACCAGATTGCCGAACACGTCCGGACTCTGCACCACTACGCAGGCGATGGTGGTGTCGATGGCGGAGAGGATGTCCTCGTTCCCACCCGGCACCGGCGGCAGGTGGGTCAGCGGCAGGTCGGCATGGTGGGAGACCGTGGCGATGGTCTCGGCATAGTGCGGGTGCAGGTTGCCCGCCAGCACGGAGCGATCCCGCTTGGTGATCCGGTGCGCCATGAGCACGGCTTCGGCGGCGGCGGTGGAGCCGTCATACATGGAGGCGTTGGCCACCTCCATGCCGGTGAGTTCGGCAACCTGGGTCTGGAACTCGAACAGATATTGCAGCGTGCCCTGGGCGATCTCGGGCTGGTAGGGGGTGTAGGAGGTGAGGAACTCCGAGCGCTGGATCAGATGGTCGACGGTTGCCGGGACGTGATGGCGATAAGCGCCCGCGCCGACGAAGAATGGCACCGTCCCCGCCGGGACGTTGCGCGCGGCGAGGCGCGCAAGCGCGCGCTCCACGTCCATTTCGGTCTTGCGCAACGGCAGGTCCGGCAGGGCGTCGAGACGCTTGTCGGCGGGGATGTCGGCGAACAACGCGTCCACCGACGGCACGCCGACGCGCGCCAGCATCTCGGTGCGGTCCTCGGGCGTGAGGGGGAGATAGCGCATGATGCGGCTGTGCTCCGGCTCAGGAAATGGTCTTGAGGAAAGCGTCGTAATCCTCGGCGGACATGAGGCCGTCGAGTTGCTTGGGATCGGTGATCCTCAGCTTGACGAACCAGCCCTTGCCCTCGGCGTCTTCGTTGACGGTGGCAGGGGTGGCTTCCAGGTCGGGATTGACCTCAACGACTTCGCCGGAAATGGGGGCATAGACCTCGCTTGCGGCCTTCACGCTCTCGACCACTGCGGCTTCCTTGCCCTGGACGACGTGGGTGCCGATCTCGGGAAGTTCCACATAGACCACGTCGCCAAGCTGACTCTGGGCATAATCCGAGATGCCGATGGTGGCGACGTCGCCGTCGATCCGGGCGTATTCGTGATCCTTGGTGTAGCGGGTGTCGCTCATTTTCAGTCCCCCTTGGAAGTCTTGCGGGCGTAGCGCTGGGCCACGAACGGCAGTTGAACGATGGTCGCCGCCAGCGGCTTGCCGCGGACCATGATGTCGATGGCGGTGCCCGGCGCGGCCAGCGCGGGCGGCACATAGCCCATGGCGATGGGCTCACCGCGCGTCGGCGAGAAGCCGCCTGATGTGACGATGCCGACGCGCGTGCCGTCCTTGACGATGTCCGCGCCTTCGCGGGCCGGCGCGCGGCCCTCCAGGCGCAGGCCGATGCGGGTACGGGCCGGGCCGTCCGCCAGTTCGCGTTGGATGCGCGCGGCGCCGGGGAAGCCGCCTTCAAGGCGGCGGCGCTTCTGGATCGACCACGCCAATGCGGCCTCCACCGGCGAGGTAGAGGGATCAATGTCGTGACCGTAGAGGCACAGACCCGCTTCGAGGCGCAGAGAATCGCGCGCGCCGAGGCCGATCGGCTTCACCTCGGGGTCGGCCAGGAGATGCGCCCAGATCTTCTCGACCGCGTCCGCCGCCACCGAAATTTCATAGCCGTCCTCCCCGGTGTAGCCGGAGCGCGAGATGTGGCAGTAGACGCCATCGAACGTGGTCGGGCTCGCGGTCATGAACAACAGCGCAGCGGCTTCCGGGCTGTGACGCGCCATGACGTGCGCCGCCTCCGGCCCCTGGATCGCGATCAGCGCGAGATGGTCCTGGATGTCCAGCCGCACATCTGCGGGCAGGCGCGCGGCGATATGGGCGTAGTCCTCGCGCTTGCCGGCGGCGTTCACCACCAGAATCAGCGTGCCGTCCAGCTCCGGATTGGAGGGGCGCGTGACCATCAGGTCGTCGAGGATGCCGCCGTCGTCGGCGAGAAGCTGGGAGTAGCGCTGCTGCCCGTGCTTCAGGTTCACGATATCCGCCGGCAACAGGGCTTCGAGCGCCCGCGCGGTGGTCTCATGGTCCGGTCCGACAAGCAGCGCCTGGCCCATGTGCGAGACATCGAACAGGCCCGCGTGGGTGCGGGTCCAATTGTGCTCGGCAATGATGCCATCAGGATATTGCACCGGCATCTCATATCCGGCGAACGGCACGAGGCGTGCGCCAAGCGCCGCGTGGGCCGCGTAGAGCGGCGTGCGCAACAGGGTATCGGGGGATTGGGTCATAGGGTGTCCATAGGGTCGCGCCAGAACCACCGGGCTTTTGACCCGGTCGGCGCCCCCTCTGTCACCGGAGCCTGAGAGATTTCACCGCGCCCGGTGGAACGGGCACGGATTACTCCTTCGGCGAGCCGCGTCCAATTCTGCGGCTTCTTTCCAGAGTCTCGTCCCCCTGCGGCCCTTTTGCCTGAGCGGTTCCGGGGCGGTTGCGCCTTCGGCGCCGGCCTCATTCCGTAGCTTGTGAAGCCTGGAACAGCCGGTCTCTCCCGCAGGGATCGTCCGATCGACAGCAGCAAGCCACCGTCGCAGCGCAGCATAGAACATCTCTAGGCCCCGTCAACGCGAGCCCGGAGGCTCTCGCGTTTCCCCTGGGGATGAGATCTCAAGCCAATGGCAGAACGGCTATTGCGCGGGGGGCGGTCCGAAGGTCGCGGGCGGCGGGCCGAAGGTTCCGCTCGCCGGCGGCGCGGCAAAGGTGCTTCCGGCTGACGGCGGCGGACCGAACGTGCCGCCCGATGCGGCAGCAGGAGCTGCCGGGGCAGGTGCCGCGGCGGCGGGCGCCGGGGCCGCGGGTGCAGCCGCCGCAGGCGCGCTGGCCGCAGCCGGCGGACGCGGCCGCGCGGGCGTCGTAGAGCGTGGCTTTGCCTCGGGCGTGCCCTTGGGGTCGAAGCCGACGTAGACGACATACTTCTCGATGTCGCCTGGATTGGTGATGGGGAAGGAGATGGTGTCCTCGACCACGTTGAAGGTGGTCTGCCCTTCCGCCGCCGGTATGTTCAGCGGCACCGTGAAGAACTTGGTCAGGATTGTCTTGGGCGACGGGCCTTCCTGCACCACGGCGATCCGGATCGGCACGCTCACGCCGCCGGCGGTCCCCTTGTCACCCAGCAGCACGCGGCCCTCCATGCCCACCTTCATGGTCATGGTGTTGCCGACAATGGCGCATTCGCGGGCAAGGTTGCCGATGGAGCCCTGGTAGCGCAGGCCGCCGCCTGGAGCGGGCACCTGCCATGTGGCGGCGCCGGAGCGGACATCCACCACCGGGCAGGAGAGTTCGACGGCATCCGGGCCCGAGCCCATGGTCAGCGGCGCCGGGGCAACCGCCGCCGGGCTCCGTCCGCCGACACCGGCCACGGCCTGGTCGGAAATGCGCTGCCCGCCGAGAGCCGGGTCGATGTCGGTGCCTGGCGCGCCGAACAGTCCCTGGGAGTTGCCGCCGCAACCGGCGAGCAGCATCGCCAGCGCGGCTGGCATCAGCACGCGGCAGAGCGAGGATGCGGCGAACGGCAAGGACATGGCACGGCTCCGGAAAAGGGGCGTCGGGCGTTTCTATAACAGAATGTTAACGCCCGATGCAGACGCGGCAACGCTTCGACGGCGTACAATCCGCGCGCATGGTTAAGGTGGCTCAGCCGCCCGGGAGGCCGGCGGGCCGCCCGACCACCACCGTGAGAGCGGTGGCCGAATCGGTCAGGCGCTTGGCGACGCGCTTGAGATCTTCAAGCGTGACCGCCTCGATCAGCGCGTTTCTGCGGTCGATATAATCGATGCCGAGATTGTCGATCTGGATTTGCAGCAACTGGCCCGCCACCTTCGAGGAGGTGTCGAAGCGCAGCGCATAGCTGCCGGTAAGGTAGCTTCTGGCTTCGTCCAGTTCGTCTTGAGCTGGCCCTTCGTTCAGGATCTTGCGGAACTCCTCGCCAATGAGGCGGATGGATTCGCCCGCCCGCTCGTTCTTGGTCGCAGTGCCTGCGAACCACAGGCCTACGTGGTCGAGCGCGACCTGATAGGAATAGACCGAATAAGCGAGCCCGCGTGCCTCGCGGATTTCCTTGAACAGGCGCGAGGAAAACGCGCTGCCGCCGAGAATGTGGTTCAGCACGAAGGCGGGGATGAAATCCTTGTCCTTGCGTTCCAGGCCCGTGGTGCCCATCAGAACGACCGACTGGGGCACGTTCAACGGGATCACATCAATGGTGCCGATGCCCTTGGGCGTCACATTGGCCACCGGGGTAAGGTTGGCCTTGGCGGGCAAGGCGCCGAACACCCGGTCCAGTTCCCGGCCCAGGGCCTCGGGGCTGATGTCGCCCACCACGGCCACCTTCAAGTTGCCGCGCGCCATGGTGCGGGTGGTGAATGCCTTGAGGTCGTCGCGGGTGATGGTGGGCACGCTCGCAAGCGTCCCGTCCACCGGGCGACCATAGGGATGTTCCGGGAAGGCGAGAGCAAACCAGCGTTCGCTCGCCAGGGTGTTGGGATCGGTGGAGCGGCGGCGCAGAGAAGCGAGCTGAGCGGCGCGAATGCGCTCCACGGCCTCCTCGTCGAAGCGCGGCTTGGTCACGGCCAGTCGCAGCAGGTCGAATGCGGTGTCCTGGTTCTCGGACAGGGTGCGCAGGGAACCGCGCAGTTCGTCGCGGCCTGCGTCGAACGAAATTTCCATGGCCTTGTCGGCCACCGCGCGCTGGAAGGCGGCGGCGTCGAGATCGCCCGCGCCCTCATCCAGCAGCGAGGCGGTGAGGCTGGCGACGCCGGGCTTGCCGGCCGGGTCCTGCGCGGCACCGCCGACAAAGGCGAACTCCATGGCGATCAGCGGAAGCGTGGTGTCGTGCACCAGCCAGGCCTCGATGCCGCCGGGGCTCATCACACGCGTGATGCGGGTGGTCTGCGACTGGGCTGCGGCGGGGGAGACGAGGGAAAGGGACATGATCACCAACAAAAGAAGATGCCCCAGGAAGGGCCGAGCGGAAGTGCCGCCGCGCGCTTGAGACGCCATCACGAACGGTTCTCCCGCGTCTCGGCCTTGGCGGGCGTGGTCGGAATGACGGGCGCGGAGAGATAGCCGGTGATGGCGCGATTGAGCGTGAGATACCGCTTGGTCGCTTCCTTGATCTCATCGGCAGTGACGGCCTTCACCCGGTCCGGCCACTTGTTGACGTCGTCCACCGACACGCCGGTGGCCCAGGCCGCGCCGTAAATGCGGGCCAGCGTCGCCTGGTTGTCGCGGGCATAAATGGCGTCGGCGGTCATCCGGGTCTTGGCGCGGGCAAGCTCCACCTCGTCCGGGCCTTCCTCGGCGAACTTGGTCACCACGGCATCCATGGCGGCTTCAAGCTGTTCAAGCGTGACGCCGGGGCGGGGCGAGGCAGAGACGCCGAAGCGGGTCGCGTCATAGGACGTGCCCTGGTACCAGGCGCCGGCACCGGCCGCGATGCCCTTGTCCACCACGAGCGCCCGGTAGAGCCGGCCAGTCTGGCCGCCGCCGAGGATTTGCGCTGCGAGATCAAGGGCTTCCGCCTCCCGGTCCTTGCCGGTGCGATAGGAGGGCACGAGGTAGGAGCGTTGCACGCTCGGCTGCGCCACGCGGGGGTCGGACAGCGACACGCGGCGGTGCGCCTCGGGCTCCGGCTCCTGCGGGCGATTGCGCGGTGGCGTATCTGCACGGGCGACCTTGCCGTAGGTCTTCTCCGCCAGCGCCTTCACGGCTTCCGGATCGACATCACCGGCGACCACAAGCACGGCGTTGTTGGGGGCATAGAAGCGCCGGTAGAAGGCCAGCGCATCCTCCCGGTTGAGCTGTTTGATCTCGTGCTCCCAGCCGATGATGGGGTGCTGGTAGGGGTGGTTCACATAAGTGGCGGCCTGAAGGGCCTCGGCCAGACGGGCACCGGGATCATTGTCGGTGCGCATGCGGCGCTCCTCCAGCACGACGTCGCGCTCGGGCAGGACCACTTCGTCGGTCAGCTTGAGGCCGGTCATGCGGTCGGCCTCGAACGCCATCACCTTCTCCAGGTGCTCCTTGGCGACCCGCTGGTAATAGGAGGTGTAATCATACGAGGTGAAGGCGTTTTCCTGGCCGCCCAGGCGCGACACCTCGGCCGAGAACTTGCCCGGAGGCGTGTTTTCGGTGCCCTTGAACATCAGATGTTCAAGGAAATGGGCGATGCCCGACTTTCCCGGCTGCTCATCGGCCGAGCCCACCTGATACCAGACCATGTGGGTCACAACGGGGGTCCGGTGATCCGGAATCACCATGATCTTCAGGCCGTTGGGAAGCTCGAACTGGCTGATCTGGGGACCAGCGGCGCGCGCGTCGGAAAAGGCGGCGGACGCGGCGGTCCCGGCAATGATGGCAGCCATGGCGAGGGTTCTCAAATTCACGTTGGTTCTTCCACAAACGAGGCACGGGCGCGCCAAGGTGGCGGGACGCTGGAACGGGATGTTGTCAGGAATGAGCCTGAAACCGGTTTACCCATACTCTCGGGCTCGGATGGTCCGAGTTCGGCTTCACATTTTCCGGCGCAAGGGGCCGTCGCACGCCTCGGAATAAAGTCCGGCACAGCGTGCCGAGCTTAGCGAGGCGCGAGGCTCACTGGTGCATATCGAAGAGGCTCGGCAGCTTCCATGTGTCCTGCTTCTTTTCCACCACGCCATACGGCGCGTTGGGCGCAGGCGTCTGGTAGCCGGGCGGGGGAGCCGTGAGGCTTTCACGTTCCGGCTCGCCGTTGAACGCGATCGGCTTCTCATCGCCGAATGCGCCATTCATCCCCTTGAACCAGCCGGTAAAGCCGAGTTCGCTGGGCATAAGCTCGTCGCGTCCGCGCTGACCTGCGCCGACCGGACCACCGCTTGTGGCGCTGGCAGTGGGCTTGTGCCGCACATTGTTGAGCTGAGAGGGCAAAAGCGGGTTGCCGCGTTGGTCGATGCCATTGAGGCCAACGGGGGTCCGGTCCTCGCTATTGGCGGCGCGGGCGCGCAGCACGTCCGGGTCCTTCGGCCAGTTCGGATTGGTCGCCTCGGCGCCTGCCTTGGGAGAAGGCAGCGTTGTTGCGACCGTCGAGGGCGGAATCACCAGAGGCGCCCGCTCGCGATACTTGATATCGGGCTTCTCCTCGTTCACGAGGCCGATGGCACCCATGATGTTCTGGAAGAAGTCGCCGTCCGCCGCGTGGGCCGAAACGGGAGCCAGCGCCATTCCGCCGGCCAGGCTCAGGCCAAGCGCCGCCTTTGGAAGTGCGGACAGAATCCGCCCGCCCAGGATATCGCGCCAGTGTGTGTTCGTCCGCATGGGCCTTTTCCTCAGCACTGCGCCTCGCCCTCTCGCCTTTGCCACCGAAGCCGCAGAGCGGGCTTCCGGCGCCAGTCAGCCTTTAGGGCTGACGCCCGAGGGCGGCGTTTTTGAGGCACGTACAAAGACGGCATCATAAAGGAGCAGAGCAACTCCCACAACGACCGCCACATCGGCGAGGTTGAACACGTACCAGTGGTAGCCGAATGCGTGCAGCGAAATGAAATCGAATACGGCGCCGTAGACCAGCCGGTCCACCGCATTGCCGATCGCCCCGCCGATCAGAAGACCGAGCGCGAACGCCTCCAGCCGGCGCGAGGTCCGTGCCAGCCACGCGGCGAACAGCACCGCCGCCACCACCTTTATGGCCACCAGCACCCACCGCCCGGTGTCGCCCTGGGGGAACAGGCCATAGCTGATGCCCGTGTTCCAGAGATAGACGAAATCCAAGAACGGCAGGATCTGCCGGCTGGGTTCCGTCCAATTGTCGGACCAGTGGAGCACGGCCGTCTTGCTGCCCTGGTCCAGGACAAGGGCCAGGAAAGCCACGACGATGCCGAGGCGCAGCGGGTTCATGCCGTCACTCCGCCGCCGCGCGGGCAACCGCGAGTTCGCGCAATGCTGCGGCGTCGCGCGGCGTCACGTCAGGATAGTCCGCGTCGAGGCCGACATCGTCCGACAGCTTCCAGGAGCGCGCGCACTTGCGCCCGCTCGCCCGTGCCGGCACCACTGAAACGCCCGGCACCTCTTCGAGCCGGAACGCGTCTTCTGGACCCTCGTCGGTACGCAGGGTTGCGCCGCTGGTGATGCAGACCTCCGCGATGTCCACGCCGGCGAGCGCGGCAGCAAGGTCCGGGTTGGCGACATGGATGACCGGCGCGGCCTCAAGCGAGGAGCCGATGCGCTTGGCCGTGCGCTCGACTTCCAGCGCGCCCAGCACGACACGCCTGACCAGCCTGATCTTCCGCCATTTTTCGGCGAGGGTTTCATCGCGCCAGTTCGCCGGGGTTTGCGGGAAGGCGAGGAGATGAACCGAGCCCTCCTGCGTCCCCGTCCGGGCGATGTACGCCTCCTCGGAGGTGAAGGGCAGGATGGGAGCGAGCCAGGTGACGAGGCGGTTGAAGGTCTCGTCCAGCACGGTGAGGCAGGCGCGGCGGGTGTGCGAGGAGATCGGATCGCAATAGAGCGTATCCTTGCGCACGTCGAAATAGAACGCCGACAACTCCGATGTCATGAAGGCGGTGAGCAGGGCGTTTACCCGCTTGTAATCAAAGGCGGAATAGGCCGCGCGCACCTGCACGTCCAATTCCTGAAGCTTGTGCAGGACCAAGCGTTCCAGGTCGGGCATCTCGGCGAATGGGATGCGGTCGGCGGGGTGGTAGTGGTGCAGGGAACCGAGCAGCCAGCGCAGGGTGTTGCGCAGCTTGCGGTAGGTATCGGCGGTGGTCTTGAGGATTTCCGGGCCGATGCGCAGGTCGTCCGCATAGTCGGAGGCGCACACCCACAAGCGCAGGATATCGGCGCCGGAATTCTTGATCACCTCTTGCGGGGAAACCACATTTCCCAGCGACTTGGACATCTTGCGCCCGTCCTCGTCGAGCACGAAGCCATGGGTCAGCACCGCGTCATAGGGGGGGCGCCCGCGGGTGCCGCAGCTCTCCAGCAGCGAGGAGTGGAACCAGCCGCGATGCTGGTCCGACCCTTCAAGATACATCACCCGATCTGGACCCGATGGAGGCCTGTTCGTCGCAAGATCTGGACGCACTTCAAGCGTGAATGCATGGGTCGATCCAGAGTCGAACCAAACGTCGAGGATGTCGCCCACCTTGCTCCAATCCTCGGACGCGCGCGCGCCGAGGAACCGCTCCCGCGCCCCCTCCTTGTACCAGGCGTCGGCGCCTTCCACCTCGAAGGCCTCGGTGATCCGGGCGTTCACCGCGTCGTCCTTGAGGATCTCGACCTCGCCGTCGCCCTTTTCCCTGACGAACACGGCGATGGGCACGCCCCAGGCGCGCTGGCGCGAGACCACCCAGTCGGGGCGGCTCTCGATCATGCCGTTGATGCGGTTCTCACCCGCCGCCGGTACCCATTCCACGGTTTTGATGCCCGCCAGCGCCCGCGCGCGCAGGGTGTCTGGCTCATTGCCCGCCAGCGTTGCGGGACGCGGGGCGGCGGTGCCGTCCGGGTTGCGGATGTCCTGGTCCATGGCGATGAACCATTGCGGGGTGTTGCGGAAGATCACCGGCTTCTTGGAGCGCCAGGAATGCGGGTATTGATGCTTCACCCGGCCGCGCGCCAAGAGGTTGCCGGCCGCCACCAGGGCGTCGATGACGGCCTGGTTGGCATCGCCCTTCTCTCCCTTTTCGGTGATCACCCGCTTGCCCGCGAAGCCGGGCGCCTGAACGGTATAGAAGCTGTCGGCATCCACCGTGTAGGGAATGGCGGGATTGATGCCGTGTTCTTCCAGCCAGCGGCGGTTGGAGGTCCAAAGCTCGAAATCCTCACGGCCGTGGCCCGGCGCGGTGTGCACGAAGCCGGTGCCCGCCTCGTCGGTGACATGGTCGCCTTCAAGCAGGGGGACGAGGAAGTCGTAGCCAAGATCGGCGAGGGGGTGGGTGCACACCACGTCCGCGAGAACCGAGGCCGGCACGTCCCCCAGCCGCGTGAAGCCGGCCACGCGGGCGGACTTGAACACGTCTTCCGCCAGCTTGTCGGCGAGCACCACCCGGTCGCCGGGCTTTGCCCAGGCGTCGGTCGCCTCGGTCACTTCATACAGGCCGTAGGAAATCTTGGCCGAGAACGCGATCGCGCGGTTGCCCGGCATGGTCCAGGGGGTGGTGGTCCAGATGACAATGGAGGCAGATAAAATTCCGTCCAGAAAACCTTTGGCGTCGGCCGCTGTTCCAGAAACAACCGGACCCGGAACGGGAGGGAATTGCGGATTAACCGGAAACTTCACCCACACCGTATCCGAGGTGTGGTCGTGATATTCCACCTCGGCTTCGGCCAAGGCGGTCTTTTCCACCACCGACCACATGACCGGCTTGGAGCCGCGATAGAGCAGGCCATTCTCGGCGAACTTGATGATCTCGCGGGCGATCTGCGCCTCGCCGAGGAAGCTCATGGTGGTGTAGGGGTGGTCCCAGTCGCCCTCGACGCCGAGCCGCTTGAACTCGCGGCGCTGCTCGCCCAGCCAATGCTCGGCATAGGCGCGGCATTCCTGGCGGAACGCGATCATGGCGGCGCTGTCGGCGAGGTCGGGCTTGGATTTGCCCTTCTTGCGGTAGTTCTCTTCCTCGATCTTCCACTCGATGGGCAGGCCGTGGCAGTCCCAGCCGGGCACGTAGTTGGAATCGTAGCCCAGCATCTGCTGCGAGCGCGTCACCACGTCCTTCAGGATCTTGTTGAGCGCGTGGCCGATATGGATGTTGCCGTTGGCATAGGGCGGGCCGTCGTGCAGCACGAAGCGCGCTCGGCCGCGCCCGGCCTCGCGCAGGCGGCTGTACAGGTCGAGGCGCGCCCAACGCTCCAGCAGCTCCGGTTCCTTCTGCGGCAGGCCGCCCCGCATGGGGAAAGCGGTCTGGGGCAGGAACAGGGTGGCGGAATAGTCCACGGCGTCGCTCTGCGGCTTCTGGGTCGGCGTCTTGTCGGTCATGGATCTGAGGCTCGATAAGGGAATTTCGTCGGGGTGCTGGTCGCTGTCGCGCAATGCCCGGTGAACCCCGCGCGCTCAGGCGCGCCGGCGGGGTGCCGGGCCGGTAATTCGCGACGCCGCGGCGCGCGCCATTGAGAGCGAGAATGCCATGGGCGGCTTCTAGCAGGCGGCGGCGGCGGCGAAAAGCCCGCAGCATCGGCACGCCGCCCAATCGTCTGCGGCGGCGCCAACCCCTGAAACAAAGGAAGCCCCGGCCTTTTCGGCTAGGGCCAAGCCTCCTCAAAAACAAATGAAGCCCTGGCCGCGAGGCCAGGGCTTCATCTTCCCCTCTGTTATTTTCACGTCCGGCGCGGGTTGCCGGGCGGGTGGGCCGGAATATCCGCCCCTGAGGGGCGCAGCGTCCGACGCTTGTTCTGTCAGGCGGGCCGTAGCCCGCCTGAGAAGCCGGTGTCCGGAGCGAAAACCCCCGCTCTTGCTCCAGAAACCAGGCTCAGCTGTGGTAGGCGCGCTCGCCGTGCTCGGTGATGTCGAGACCTTCGCGCTCCTTCTCCACCGACACCCGCAGCCCGACGACCGCGTTGACGATGAAGAACAGGATCGCGGAGCCGACGCCGGAGAGCACCAGGGTCACGCCGACAGCCTTGAGCTGCGCGAGCACCTGGGTCGCCATGTCGTAATCCGCAACCTTGCCGGTGACGTAGTCGAACACGCCCGTGCCGCCGAGGGCGGGGCTGACGACGATACCGGTGGCAATGGCGCCGAAGATGCCGCCGACGCCGTGGACGCCGAACACATCGAGCGAGTCGTCATAGCCAAACGCATTCTTCACCGTGGTGCAGAAGAAGTAGCAGATGACGCCGACGATGAGGCCGGAGACGAGAGCGCCCATGATACCGGCGAAGCCGGCCATCGGGGTGACGGCAACGAGGCCGGCGATGGCGCCCGAGACGACACCGAGCATGGACGGCTTACCCTTGGCGAGCCACTCGATGATCATCCAGGACAGAGCCGCCGCGCAGGTCGCGATGAAGGTGTTCATCATGGCGAGAGCGGTGAGGCCGTTGGCTTCCAGGTTGGAGCCGGCGTTGAAGCCGAACCAGCCGACCCACAGAAGACCGGCGCCGACCAGGGTGAGCGTCAGGGAGTGGGGGGAGAAGGCTTCCTTGCCGTAGCCGGTGCGCTTGCCGATGATGAGGCAGCCCACGAGAGCGGCGATACCAGCGTTGATGTGCACCACGGTGCCGCCGGCGAAGTCGAGGGCGCCGAGCTTGTAGATGTAACCGGCGTCAGCGAGCACCGCGTCGAGCGCTTCCTGAGCGGCGGTCTTGGCAGCGCCATCGGCGGCAGCGGCCAGAGCCTTGGCGGCAGCGTCAACCGCGTCCGGGCCGGCCCAGTACCACACCATGTGCGCCATCGGGAAATAGATGAGCGTCACCCATAGGGGGACGAACAGAACGATGGCCGAGAACTTCACCCGTTCCGCGAACGCGCCGAAAATAAGCGCGGGCGTAATCATGGCGAAGGTCATCTGGAAGGCGACGAACGCCAGCTCGGGAATGGCAACGCCAACCGAGAAGGTACCGCCGGCGGATTCCGTCGTGATGCCCTTCATGAAGGCCTTGGAGAAGCCGCCGATGAAGTCCGAGCCGCCGGTGAAGGCGAGGGAGTAGCCGTAGAGCACCCAGATGATGCCGACGATGCAGACGGTGTAGAACACCTGCATCAGAACCGAGAGCATGTTCTTGCCGCGGACGAGGCCGCCGTAGAACAGGGCCAAGCCCGGCACCGACATCATCAGCACCAGAAGGGCCGACGTCAGCATCCAGGCGGTATCGCCCTTGTTGATCACCACCGCGGCGGCGGCGGCAGCAGCCGGGGCCGCGTCAGGTGCTGGCGTGGCGGTCTGCGCCAATACCGGCAGGGCGAAGGCCGCCGCCGTCAGAAGGGTAGGCAGTCCCACGCGGGACCAAGTCTTGAACGTCATGGAAGAAGGCTCCGTCAAATGAGGAAAGCTCAAAGCGCGTCGGCGTCGGTTTCGCCGGTACGGATGCGCACGGCGTGATCAATCTGGAAAACAAAGATCTTGCCGTCGCCGATCTGGCCGGTCTTGGCGGCGCCGGTAATCGCCTCCACAACCTTGGTAACCTGGTCGGTCGACACGGCCACTTCGATCTTCAGCTTCGGCAGGAAGCTGACGGCGTATTCTGCGCCGCGATAGATTTCGGTGTGGCCTTTCTGCCGGCCGTATCCCTTCACTTCGGTCACGGTCAGCCCGTGGACCCCGATACCGGTGAGGGCATCACGCACCTCTTCCAGCTTGAACGGCTTGATAATCGCCATGACGATCTTCATGGATCGGTCCCTGTCCCCGTGTGGCCCACCGCTGGATGCGGATCGCGGGCGTTTTATCGCGGCTGGGCCGAATGGGACGGGGAAATCCACGCTTCGGCTGCCATGCCTGCGACAGGGGGAATCAATTACCGTGCCAGACGGAAAAGTCCGCGTTTGGCCTGCTTATTTTCTCGCCATGACTATTGCCGCCGCGTCAGCGTCGCAAGTCTGCCGAAATTTCAGCCTGTTTTTTAGGCGGAATGCTCGCTGAACGATCAAGTCGGCAAGATTTGCCGCATAAGGCCTTCCTGGGTGGCGGAAGCGACCAGCACCCCATCGCGGGTGAACAACTGACCCCGGCAGAATCCGCGGCTGCCGAACGCCGCCGGGCTGTCCTGGACATAGAGCAACCATTCGTCGGCGCGAAAGCGACGATGAAACCACAGCCCGTGGTCCAGGCTGGCGCATTGCATGTCGGGGTCGAGCACGCTTTTGCCGTGGGGCAAGAGCGCCGCCTGTAGCAGCGACAAATCCGAGGCATAGGCCACCACCGCTTGATGAACGGCCAAATCGTCTGGCAGCCGGTCACGCGTGCGCAGCCACAACGCCGGCAGCGGTGTCTTGTCCTGGCCGCCGATGAACGCGCTGTCGAAGCCGGCCGGCTTTATCTCCAACGGGCGCAGCGCCATCCAGTCGCGGACGGCGGCGCGGGGATAGCGTTCCACCAGTCGGTTCCGCCACATCTCGTCGGAGGGGAGATCCTCGGGCATGGGCACATGGGGCATCGAGGCCTGATGGACGAGGCCCTCTTCCTCAACCTGAAACGACACCGAGGTGAAGAAGATCGCCTTGCCGTGCTGGATCGCCACCACGCGGCGCGTGGTGAAGCTGCGGCCGTCGCGGATGCGCTCCACCTCATAGATGATGGGAATGGAGGGGTCGCCAGGAAGTAGGAAGTAAGCGTGCATGGAATGGGCTATGCGATCCGCCGGCACGGTGCGGCGCGCCGCCGTCAAAGCTTGGCTGATCACCTGCCCGCCAAACACCCTGCCACCTGTGGGGGCGATGCTGCGACCCCGGAACAAATTGATTTCGAGGGGCTCCAGGTCGAGGATGTCCAGAAGTTTCGCGACGTCGTTGTTCATGCGGCAGGCTCGACAAGCTGGCGGGAACATCCCCTTCCAGACACGAGCCACGCAGGTGCAGCACAGTCAAGATCGGGTGGCGCGCCAGATCAGGTGGCGCGGTACCGCGTCGGGAGGATGCGATGGACCAGAATTCCAATCCTGCGGGCGCACGCGCTCTGGAGGTGGATGTTGCGATCGCCGGTGCCGGGCTTGCCGGGCTGAGTCTCGCCCTGGCGCTGAAGGACGGTCTTGGTGCAGGCGCACGCATTGCCGTGCTCGATCCGGGCCTTGCCCGCGATGCCTCCACCGACGGGCGCGCCTCGGCCATCGCCGCCGGTGCCCGCCGCCTGCTCACCGTGCTCGGCGTATGGGACGGGCTTGGCGCGGAAGCGCAGCCGATCCGCTCCATGGTGGTGACGGACAGCCGCACCCGCGACGTGGCGCGGCCGGTGTTCCTCACCTTCGACGGCGAAGTGGAGCCGGGAGAGGCGTTCGCCTACATGGTCCCCAATACCAAGCTTCAGGCGGCCCTCGGGGAAGCCGCCGCGCGGGCCGGGGTCACGCTCCTGGCTGCGCCGGTGGATGGCTTCACCACCAGCCGAAGCGGCGTGGATGTGTCCTATGGCGCGGGTGAGCACCTGCGCGCATCGCTGCTGGTGGCATGTGACGGGGCGCGCTCGCGCCTGCGCGAGATGGCCGGCATCCGCAACGTCGCCTGGACCTATGACCAATCCGCCATCACCTTCACGGTGGAGCACGAGCGCCCCCACGAGGGGCGGGCGGACGAGCATTTCCTCCCCGGCGGGCCGTTCGCAACCCTGCCGCTGCCGGGCAACCGCTGCTCCATCGTATGGACAGAGCGGACAGCGGACGCGCAGCGCATGGTCGCCCAGCCGGATTTCCTGTTCCAGGAGGAATTGGAGAAGCGGTTTGGGCTCGGCTATGGCTGGGTGCGGGCGGTGTCGAAGCCGCAGGTCCACCCACTCGGCTTCGCCATGGCGCGTAGCTTCATCGCCGAACGTTTCGCCTTGGTGGGGGATGCGGCGCATGTGATCCATCCCATCGCCGGGCAGGGGCTCAACATGGGCTTGCGCGACGTGGCGGCGCTGTCCGAGGCGATCACCGATGCGGCGCGGGTCGGGCTCGATTTCGCCGGGCCGGACGTGCTGGAGCGTTACCAGCGCTGGCGCCGCTTCGACACCCTCGCCATGGGTGTCGCGACCGATGGCCTGAACCGGCTGTTCTCAAACCATTCCGACGCCCTGCGCTTGGTGCGCGATGTCGGCCTCGGCCTGGTCGATCGCCTGCCGCGCCTGAAAAGCCTGTTCATCAAGGACGCCGCCGGCCTCACCGGCGCCGTGCCCCGTCTGTTGCGGGGCGAGGCGCTTTAGGGCGGTCAGCGGTCGCGGTGTTCAGCGGCGAGGGCGAGGACGTCTTCGGCCCATTGGTTCAGGCTCTTGCCGGCCAGTTCCGCCGCGAGCGCCGCCTTGCGGTGAACCTCCGGGTCGACCCGGAACATCATCTTGCCCGAGAACGGCTTCTGCGGGGTTTTCCCGATCGCCGCGCAGGTGGCGATGTAGTCGTCGACGGCCTCATGAAACGCCTTCTTCAACTCCGCCACGCTGTCGGCGTGAAACCCCACCACGTCGGTGACACCCGCGATCCGCCCCACGAAAATCTCATCCGCGTCGTCGTATTCCACGCGGGCATGATAGCCCCTGTAATCCATCGCGCTCACGGGACCACTCCGATCTGGACCAGGAACGCGCGTGCGTCGCGGACCTGATATCTCTTCGCTTCTTTCGCCGGGTGTGGGCGATGGAAGGTGGCGATCGCCCCGTCCTTCGCGAATTTCACGCGGGAGCCGCTGCCCTCGACGAGGACGCACCCCGCCGCCAGAAGAAGCGCCTCTATCGCCGCCCACTCCAAGGTGCTTGCAGCAGGCTCCCTGAATACGGCAGCGAGGGTCTTCCGGTGCCGGCTGTTCATGAGGATAAAATAGATATGCTTGCATTTATTGCAAGCAATATCGCTTCACCCCGACGCGGCGATCATGCGGACGAGGACTGGCAGATCGCTTCAGCTATTCAGTTCGGCGTCGTCCAGGCGGCGGGCTTCGTCGGCCAGCATGATCGGGATGCCGTCGCGGATCGGGAAGGCGAGCCGGGCGCCGCGCGATATCAGTTCCTGGCGCCCCTTGTCATAGACCAGGGGCCCCTTGGTGAGCGGGCAGACCAGGAGTTCGAGGAGCTTGGGATCGACCTCGTGGCCGGGCCGGTTCGGCTGCGTCATCTTCTCGGTCCTCTGGCGCAGGCGCCGACATAAACGCCCGCGTTTGAATTTCGCCTAGCGCGATGCGTTCCAGTTTAACTCCTGGAGCACACACGTCCATGACAATTTCGCCGCGCACAGGCGTGTGCCCGGCGCCGCGCGGGTCAAGTTTTGCAACGCAAAGTGATGGCGTCCATTCGTTTCTTTTATTTCCCGCTTTGCCGCCGAAGGTCTAAGCAGGCCGCTTCACAGCAAAGTTTGTTTCATGAATCGCCGCACGTCTCTGGGTTTGTTGCTCGGCTTTACCGGCGTCACGTTTTTCGGCGCCACGATCCCCGCCACCCGCTACGCAGTCCACTGGCTGGATCCGACCTTCTTCACCTTCGCCCGCGCCAGCGTGGCGGGGCTGCTGGCGGCGGCCGTCCTGCTGGTGATGCGCTCCGTGCCGCCCTGGCGCCGGGGGCTGCGGACCTGGGATTTCCTTGTGGTCGCGGCCTGCCTGATGGTGGGCTTCCCGCTGCTGATGGCCTACGGCACCGTCACCGTTCCCTCCTCCCACGCCGGGGTGGTGCTGGGCATCATGCCGCTGGCCACCACTTTTGCCGCGACATTGCTGGCGGGTGAGCGCCCGAGCCTCGCCTTCTTCGCCGTGTCGTGCCTCGGCTGCGGCCTCGTCGTGGCATTCGCGCTGCGCAACGGCGGCGCGTCCGAGTTCGGTGCCGGGGACCTGCTGCTGGGCCTCTCGGCGGTGGTCTGCTCCGTCGGCTATGCCGTGAGCGGGCGGCTGGCGCGGCAGATCGGCGGCTGGGAGGTGATTTGCTGGGCGCTCACCCTCGGGCTGCCTTTTGCGCTTCCGATGACAGCGCTGCTGATGCCTTCCGGCCTCGGCGCGGTACCGACCGGGGCCTGGCTGGCACTCGGATATGTCGCCGTGTTCAGCCAGCTTGTCGGCTTTTTCTTCTGGAACGCCGGCCTCGCCATGGGCGGCATTGCCCGTGTCGGGCAAATCCAACTGCTCCAGACCTTCCTGATCGTGACGCTGTCCTGGCCGATCAACGGCGAGGCCCCGGACCCCGAGACCTACCTTTTCATGGCGGCGGTGATGGCGACGGTTGCGCTCGGCCAGCGCGCCAAGGTTGCGGTGGTGCCCGCACCCGCCGCCTGATCGCGGCTGCGCTTCGGTACCCACCTCGATAGAGATTTGCAGTCGGAGAGGACTTCTGTTTTTTTTGCTTGAGCGAGGCTTCTACAGGGTCGGTCATGCCTTATAATTCGTTCACGCGCCCGCTTGGCCATCTCGTCGAAGCCAGAGAGCGCGTGATGGTCTGCTACGACCAGCCCCGAACCAGCGTCTGGCTCGAATTGACCAACACCAAATGGATGGTGGGCGGGCACGACAGGGGTTTCGTGACGGCCTTCATCGGTGCCGTGAAAACGCCGACCGGATGGAAGGCGATCGATCAGCGCCTCGCGAATGCACTGCGGTTCGAGCGCAGGGCATTCGGCGACACGATCCAGAATGTCCCGAGGTTTCAGCGGGCGATCTGCAGCGATTGGCAGAGCTTCACGCCGGGTACGGCAGAGCGCTTTGCGAAAGGATTGAGTTTCGGACGGGACATGTCGTCCGCCAGCTTCGTCATGAAGGCGCTGAAGACGGGGTTCGACGCCGTCGGTGTTTCCACTCCGGCCGGCGACGGGATGCGGCTGCACGGGTTTACCGTGGGCGACATCCTCGGATACCTCGAAGCGCGCAAGCACATCAAGCCCGCATATTTCGCCGATTCCGGCCTCGAGGAGTTCCTGGCGTTCGGCGCGGATCCTCAAGGGCAGGAGGATGAAGACAAGCCGGTCAAGTCAATCGGCAACGGCGACCGACGCGATCTCAGGCATATCCAGAGCCGGAAGGAACACGGCCATAGCGGCAAGTTCGCCTATGCGGAGGAGACCGCGCACATCAAGCTACCGCGTGTGATCGGTTACGGATTCCGAGGCGATTCCCGTCCGCCCAGCCAAATAAAGGACGCGGGCGGCTTTCTTCCAAACTATACCCGACCGGATCATATTAAGGAGGTCGAAGATTTCAACACAAATGCCCGCCTGCAAAGTAATTTCAAAGAGAGCGATCTTATTCGCGACGATCAGGCTTTGGACCTTGTGAAATTCATCGGCGATCAGAAGTATGGCGGGTATAATTCTGTATCGAAATCATACAGCATCGCGAAGGCGTTTGCGACAAACGTCAATGGAACTGTTGCTTCAGGGACGACTGGTGAGCCGCCGTTGAGGTCGGGATGGGTGTATGCATGCCATGTCGAAGGCGCCTTCATCATGCCGAAGGGACGCCACAACTTCACGGTTGGAGATAATAAAGCTGCAAAAATTGCCTTCAACGAACAGGAATTATCGCAACCCGGTCTGTTGGATTGGGAAGATATCGTGGCATGCCGTAGGGTCAATCGAAGCGGTCACTTCGATGGCCTCGTCTACATAAAGGGCGCGTTGTTTCGGGAGGACGCTTCGGCTGCGGGTGAAATCTTTTATCTTTTGAGCGGACGGACACAGGGCAAGGTTCCGTAAGGCCGACCCTTCCCTGCGATTTCGCTCCGCCGCCGGTGGGTGCGCGTAGACCGCAGCCGCGAACAGGCCCGCCGCGTGCCGAGGGCACAGCGGCGATGCCAGATCCACCCTCTTCCCCAAGCCGAATGCCCAGCCTCAGTCCGCCAGCCCCAAGCTCGGCGCGGCGCGGCGTTCCAGAATGCCGCGGATGGCGTCCACCAGTTCGCTTTCCTTCACCGCGAACTGGGCGGGGCGGGCGGCGCGGTATTCGGCATTGTCGGTGATGCCGGCGGCGATGCGTGCGCCTTCGACCAGATCCTTCACCTGCACCTCGCCGGTCTCCTTCTCGTTGGAGCCCTGGATGATGACCGCCGGCGCATTGCGCTTGTCGGCATATTTCATCTGCGCCTTCATGCCGGCGCCCCCGAGATACATTTCGGCGCGGATTGGCGGTTCTGCTTTTCGCAGCATGTCCACGAATCGCATGTAGTCGGCGATGCGCTCGGGCTGCTTGTCCATGACGAGCACCACCACCGGGCCGATCTCGACTTCGCTTTCCATCTTGCCGAGGTGCGCCAGGGCATGGAGCAGGCGCGAGACGCCGATGGAAAAGCCGGTGGCCGGCACCGGCTCATTGCGGAAACGCGCCACCAGGCCGTCATAGCGCCCACCGCCCGCCACCGAGCCGAAGCGAACCGGACGCCCTTTTTCGTCCTCCACCTGGAAGGTCAGTTCGGCCTCATAGACTGGGCCGGTGTAGTATTCGAGGCCGCGGACGACGGATGGGTCAATTTGGATGCGGTCCGGACCGTAACCATTTGATTGGCAAAGCAACATTATATCGAATAATTCTCTAACACCGTCAGTTAATATTGGTCGATCGGTTGAAATAATATTATTGAAATAACAAAATATCATATGAGTTCTAATATCTGTCTCATACTTTATTCCGTCAAAAATGGAATTAACCAAATTCGTATCGTGCGATTTACCCGCATTTTCCATAGACTGAATGAATTGGAGGAGATGATTGACGGCATCTACTCCCAGGTCTGCGCCCTTAGTGAAATCTCCACTTTTGGCAGCAGGGTCTTCCCAACGCCCCTTGCCCAGCAAATCACGCACCCCCTCGACGCCGACCTTATCCAACTTATCGATGGCCCGTAGCACCGTCAGGCGGCGCCCGGCATTGGCCGCACCGCCGAGGCCGATGACCTCCAACATGCCGTCCAAAACCTTGCGGTTGTTGACCTTGATCACATAGTCGCCGCGCTTGATGCCGACCGCTTCCAGCGTGTCGGCGGCCATCATGCAGATCTCGGCATCGGCCGCGACAGAGGGCGCGCCCACCGTGTCGGCGTCGAACTGCATGAACTGGCGGAACCGGCCCGGGCCGGGCTTTTCATTGCGGAACACATAGCCCGAGCGATACGAGCGATACGGCTTGGGTAGGGCGTCGAAATGCTCGGCGACATAGCGGGCGAGCGGCGCGGTCAGGTCATAGCGCAGCGACAGCCACTGCTCGTCGTCGTCCTGGAACGAAAACACGCCTTCGTTCGGCCGGTCCTGGTCGGGCAGGAACTTGCCCAGCGCGTCGGTATATTCGAACGCCGGGGTTTCCAGCGCCTCGAACCCATAGAGCGCGTAGACGGCGCGGATCTTCTCCAACATGGCGCGGGTGGCGGCCAGTTCGCCGCCGTGGCGGTCTGCGAGACCACGCGGGAGCCGAGCCTTGGGTTTGTTCTCGTTGGCCATATCGAAGCTGCGCCTGTGTCGCGTCTGCACGTTCTGCAAGCGGCACCCCTTAGAGGACCGGGCGGCGGGCGGCAAGTTTCGGCGCTCCACGCTGCCCCGCTTCCGCTACGGCGCCCTTTCGCGGTGATACAGATCCAAACCGGCGTAGGCTCCGTAGACCCCTTATATGTCTCAGATTTGCGAGGTGTCCCATGCGACGCGTGCTTCCGGCAATCTTCGCCCTGTCTGCGCTTTCCATGACCGCAACCATCACCACCGCTGTCGCCGCGCTCGATCCCAGCGGGACCTGGATGCGCGGAGACGGGACCGCCCGCGTCCTGATCGCCCCCTGCGGTCCGGATGTGTGCGCCACCAACATCTGGATCAAGGACAGTTCCAGCAGCGAGGCTGTGGGCGACAAACTGGTGATGAAGATCAAGCCCAAGGCCTACGGACTGCTCACCGGCACCGCCTTCGATGCCAAGCGCAACCTCACCTATTCCATGGAAATGACCGTGGAGAAGGACCGGCTCAAGACGCGCGGCTGCGTCATCAGCGGCATGATCTGCAAGGAAACCGACTGGTCTCGGGTGCAGTAGCGCCCGCTATCCGCGCAGGACGAACAGGCCGACGTCGATGGCGCCGGCCCGGAAACCGGCCTCGCAATAATGCAGGTAGTATTCCCAAAGCCGCCGGAACCGCTGGTCGAAGCCCAGCACTTCCATGTCGTGGCGCGCCAGGACGAACCGCTCGCGCCAATCCGCCAGGGTCCGGGCATAGCTCTCGCCGAAGCATTCCGTGGAGACGAGTTCCAGGCCGACCCTCTTCGCCTGCTCGCCGACGATGGTGCGGGTCGGCAGCATTCCGCCGGGAAAGATATAGCGCTGGATGAAATCGGTGCTGCGGCGGTAGGTCTCGAAGCGATCCTCGGCGATAGTAATGACTTGAAGCACCACATGCCCGCCGGGGTTTAGAGACGCGCGCAGGGTTTCGAAATAGGTCGGCCAATAGGCTTCCCCCACCGCTTCCAGCATCTCGATGGAGACAATCCGATCATAGCGCCCGGTCTCGTCGCGGTAATCCTGGAGGCGGAAGTCGGCGCGGTCCGAAAAGCCTTCGTCCTGTGCCTTGATCTCGGCGTGGGCGAGTTGCTCCTGCGATAGTGTGAGGCCGGTCACATGCGCTCCGGTGCCGGCGATGGCGGCGGCAAGTCCGCCCCAGCCGCAGCCGATCTCCAGAACGTGCTCGTGCCCCTCCAGGGCGAGCAGATCCAGAACGCGCGCGATCTTCGCCTGCTGGGCATCCTCCAGCGTCTGCTTTTCCTGCCCATAGATGGCGGAGGAATAGCTCATGCCGGCATCCAGCCAGAGCCGGTAGAAATCGTTGCCGAGATCATAGTGGAAAGCGATGTTGCGCCGGCTGCCGGAGCGCGAATTGACCTTAAGGAGATGGCCCATCCGGTTCCACAGCCGCACCGGCGGCAGGCCGGCGACGGTACGCTCCATGCTGGGTGCGTTCGCGGCCGCGAACTGGATCAGCGATGTGAGGTCGGGCGAGGACCAGTCGCCCGCGATATAGGCATCGGCAAAGCCGACGTCGCCGCCGCTCACCAGTTTGAGGATCGCCCGCCAGCGGTGCAGCACCAGCGTGGCATCCGGCCCCGGCTCGCTCCCCACATGCTCCACGGCGGCGCCGGATGGGGTGACCACGACGATCCGGCCGATCTCAAGCCGGGAAAGGAGCCTGCGAAGCACGGTGGCGGCAAGTCCGCTCACCCGGCCGCGCTGGCTGGCGGGGTAATAATGCTCGGTGCGTTCGCTGTCGGAGAACATGGCGTACAATCCTCAAGAGCGCGATGCGGGGGAAATCGTGACGGCGTGCTGCGGCGGGGCGGGCTTTCTGCGCAGCCCAATGCCCTTGGCAAAAATCAGCAGCGCCTCCCAATGAATCCCGGCGATCACCTTCAGGGTCAGGAGGGGATAACGGAAGAAGGTCCACGCGAGTTCGGTGTCGGTGAGCGGCCGGCGCTTTGCCGTATGGATGGCGGCAAGAACGGGCCCCGCATCATTGTTCACAACGATGGAGATCTTCAAGTTGTCGTCGGGCGGGTTGACCCGGAAATCGTAGGTGAGATCCATGTCCATAAAGGGCGAGACATAGAATTGCTTCGTCGTGTGCTGGCGCACCACGCCGCCGCGCACCTCCTCGACCGGGAGCAGATAGCTGTGCCGCTCGCCGAAGGTGTTGTGCACCTCGTAGAGGATCGCCGCGAGCGCGCCGCCCCGGCGGTGGCAGAAATAGACGCTGAGGGGATTGAAGCCGTAGCCCAGGATGCGCGGCATGGTCAGCAGGCGGATCGCGCCGCCGTCGGGCTCCAGCCCCGCCGCGCGCATGTGGCGCTCCACCTGGTTGCGCAGCGGCTCGTCGGTGGAGGCGCCGTAGTCCCTGTCGCGGAACGAGAACAGGTTGAAGCGGTTGCGCGAGAACAGGCGCAGCCGGCGGGATAGGGCGTCGATGTCGTCGAGATCGAGCAGCAACGAGAACAGGCGATAGGCCAGCCGGTGACGGCGCGGCTTCAGGCGCCGGTGCATCACCGTGCCGGCATAGAGCGCGGAGCCGTGTGTCATGAGGCCAGTTCCAGTTCGGCAACTGGGGTGGAAAGGGGGCCGAGATGGATGCGCCCGGATTCCTCCGGCACCGACCAGGGCCGGCGCACGCCGCCCAGAGCCTCGGCGACCGCGAGGCCCGCCTGGAGCCCATCCTCATGAAACCCGGCGCCGAAATAGGCGCCGCAGAACCACACGTTCCCGGCGCCTTGGAGCGACCACAACTGCTTCTGCGCGGCCATGGCGCGTGCGTCAAATATCGGGTGGGTATAGGCCTCGCGCCGGATGATCTTTTCAGCATCAGGCGCGCGGGACGGGTTGAGGGTGACGAATAGCGGCGTCGCCTGAGGGATGCCCTGGAGCGCGTTCATCCAATAGGTCACGCTCAGCCGCTGCGTCGCTCCGCGTCCCTCGGCGAGGTAGTTCCAGGCGGCCCAGGCGCGCCGGCGGCGCGGCATGAGGGCGGGGTCGCAATGCAGCACCGCTTCGTTGTGGCTGTAGCCGAACGCGCCCAGAAGGCGTGCCTCCTCCGGGCGCGGGGCGTCGAGCATGCGCAGGGCCTGGTCGGCATGGGTTGCGATCACGGCATGGTCGAAGTGTTGGAGGAGTCCGCCCTGCTCGCGCACCTCCACCCCGCCGGGCACGCGGCGCACCGAAGCAATGGCGCTGCGCAACTGCACGCCTCCCGCGAAAGCCTGCGTCAAGCGCGCGACATAGGTGCGGCTGCCGCCGTCCACGGTGCGCCAGATCGGACGCTGGATCAGCTTCAGCAGGCCATGGTTCTCGCAGAAGCGCACGAAACTGGCGGCGGGATAGCGCCCGACCTCGCCGGCCGGCGTCGACCAGATCGCCGCCGCCATGGGATAGAGATGATCCTCCCGGAACGCCGCGCCATAGCCCTTGAGATCAAGGTAGGTATCGAGGCTTTCCAGGCCCATGCCTGGAAGATCGCGCGGCGCCTCGCGATAGAAGCGGAAGAGATCGCGCAGCATCGACCAGAAGCGGGGGCGCAGGGCGTTGCGCGGATCGGCGAACAGGCCGGGTAGCCCGCAGCCGGAATATTCGAACGCCCCCTGATCCATGGAGACGGCGAATGACATATCCGTGGGCTTGGTGGGAACGTCGAGATGCGCGAACAGGGCGGTCAGGTTGGGGTAGGTGGCCTCGTTGTAGACGATGAAGCCAGTGTCCACCGGGACGCCGCCGGCATCCACCGTGTTGCTGTGCCCGCCCAGCCGGCCGTCGGCCTCGAACAGAGTCACATTGTGTTTCTTGGAGAGAAGCCAGGCGGCAGAGAGGCCGGAAATGCCGCTGCCGATGACGGCGATATCGAGGCGCGGGGCAGAGAGCGAGTCCGGGGACAAGAAATTTGGGCGAACGTTCATCGTGTCCCTTTACGGCTCGGCATCCGTTCAACCTCCAGGAAGCATGTTCCGGCTCAAACGTTATCGCTTTAGGGTGTACGTGGAGAGGCTTGCCTCGGATCACTCAAGCTTTCTTCCTGCGATCATGGCCTGCCCCGGTGATCCAGTATCGCGGGCAGCGCGTAAAAGGGTTTATGAATGCCGGCATCCAGAGTGTTCACGAGGTCTTTCCTGCATTGCCCATGGCAGTGCGGCGAGGTCTGCCAGTGATGTTGCCGGCGAAGGACACCGCCTCGCTGAGCGGTGCGGAACTGAACACCCTTGTGGCGGCGATCGCTACCGACCGCGACCGCGACGCCTTTGCCCGCGTCTACAAATACTTCGCGCCGAAGGTCAAAGGCTTCCTCATCAAGGCGGGGGCGCCGGCGAACACGGCGGAGGAATTGGCACAGGAAACCATGCTCGCTGTCTGGAACAAGGCCTCCTATTTCGATCCGGCGCGGGCCAGCGCCGCGACCTGGATCTTCACGATCGCGCGCAATCTGCGCATTGACCATCTGAGGCGCGGCCGGGCTGCGGCGAGCGCGGTGCTTGATGTTCCCGAGGAGGCTGACCAAACCCTCTCGGTCGAAGCCGCCATGCTGGTGAACGAGCGGGAGGATCGGGTGCGGGCGGCGCTGCGCAGCCTCTCCGAAGAGCAGGCGACGATCGTGCGGCTCTCCTTCTTCTCTGACAAGGCGCATGCCGAGATCGCACGGGAATTGAGCCTGCCGCTCGGAACCGTGAAATCGCGTGTGCGGCTGGCCCTGAACAAGCTGCGCACGATGCTGGACGGCGACCTATGAGCATCAGCCATCATCCCACCGAAGAGACGCTGCTGCGCTACGCCGCCGGCCGTCTGGCGTCCGGCCCGGCCCTGGTCGTTGCCACCCATATGTCGGGCTGCCCAATCTGCCGGGCGCGGACGGCGCAGTTCAAGGCCATCGGTGGCGCGCTGATTGAGGAGACCGCCCCGGTCGCCATGGCGCCCGATGCTTTTGCCCGCGTGCTGTCCGCCATTGAAGCTGCCGAGCCGGTGCCGACGCGGCAGCGCCATGTGCCGTCGGTCGCCGCGCGTCAGACCGCTGGCATTGAGCTGCCGGTGCCGCTGCGCGATTGCGAGATCGGTCCCTGGCGCTGGAAGGGCCCCGGCATTCAGGCAAGCCGGGTAACGCTTCCGCACGATCCCAAGGCACGGATAAGCCTGCTGCGGGTGGCCCCCGGCGTGAAGCTGCCGGACCATGGGCATTCCGGCGTCGAGTTCACGCAGATCCTGTTCGGCGCTTATTCCGACAGCCTCGGTCATTACCGCCCCGGCGATCTGACCGAGATGGATGCGGAGGTGGAGCACCAGCCGGTGGTCGATCTCGACGGTGAGTGCATCTGCCTCACGGCGCTAGATGGAGAAATGCGCCTGCGGGGCATTTTCGGGCGTTTGATGCAGCCGTTCGTCCGTCTCTGAGGGGTGAGACGGGTTTGGTTTTTGGTGGCGGGCTGTTTCGGTGGATTGGCACTGATGAGCATCTTGTTCTCCCCCGTGACCATCCTCAACGCTCTGGCGGCGCTTGAGCCGTGCGAGGTGACGTCGGAGATCGCCTATGGCGAGGGGCCACGGCGCAAGCTCGATGTCTATCAGCCGAGCGATGCGCACACCGACCTGCCGGTCGTTGTGTTCTTTTACGGCGGCGGCTGGGAGGAGGGGGAGCGGAGCGATTATCGCTTTGTCGGCGCGGCACTGGCCAGCCGGGGCATCGTCACCGTCATTCCGGATTATCGCATCTATCCGCAGGTTCGCTTTCCCGCGTTTCTGGAAGACGGCGCGGCGGCGGTGCGCTGGGCGCGTGAGCACGCGGCTCAATTCGGCGGCGATCCCGGCCGTATCGTCCTGGTCGGACATTCCGCCGGTGCGCACATCGCCGCCATGCTGACCTTCGACCGGCAATGGCTGGCCGGCGTCGGGCTCGATGCCACGCGCGATCTCGCCGGAATGGTGGGGATCGCCGGACCTTATGATTTCCTGCCGCTGCGCAGCGATAGGTTGAAGGACATCTTCGGTCCGGAACCTGGTCGCGCGCTGTCCCAGCCAATCAATTTCGTCGCCGGCGGCGAGGTGCCTGTGCTGCTTGTTACCGGGCGCAAGGACGGTGTGGTCGATCCCGGCAATGCCCTCCGGCTCGCCGCGCGCATCCACGCGCATGGCGGCAGCGCGCAGACCCAGACCTATGCGCTGGTCGGCCATCCCACCATCATCGGTGCGTTCGGCGCGCCGCTGCGCCCGCTCGCCCCCGTGCTCGCGGATACGGTGGAGTTCATCGCATCGGTCACGGGACCGCGCCGGGACGGGCGGGGCGCATGACGGTTGTGCCGCTGCTCGCTGGCCTCGCCGTCGCGCTCTGCCTCGTCATGATGGCGGCGTGGGCGGTCGCTGAACGCACCGGAAACAGCGGGTGGGTCGATACCATCTGGTCGTTCGGTGTGGGCGCCGCGGGGGTCGCGGCGGCGCTGGTTCCCCTCGGCGCGGCGTCGTTCAGCGGGCGGCAGCTTTTCGTGGCGCTATTGGCGGCGCTCTGGTCGGTGCGGCTCGGCCTGCACATCCTCGCCCGCACGCTCCAGGGCAAGGACGATCCGCGCTACGCCCAGCTCCGCAAGGAATGGGGCGCGCATGCGAGTTTCAAGTCGTTCTGGTTCCTGCAAATCCAGGCGGCCTGCGCGTTCGTGCTGGTGGTGGCGATCTTCATGGCCGCGCGCAATCCGTCCCCTCTGGTGCGTCCTGGCGATTGGCTCGGGGTGCTGGTGCTGGTGATCGCCCTGGTGGGCGAAGCGATTGCCGACCGGCAGCTTGCCGCCTTCCGGGCCCAGCCGGCCAATAAAGGCCGGGTCTGCGATGCCGGCCTCTGGGGGCTCACGCGGCATCCCAATTATTTCTTCGAATGGTTGGGCTGGTGTGCCTATCCGCTCATCGCCATGGATTTTTCCGGCGCCTATCCCCAGGGCTTCCTGGCGCTCATGGGACCGCTGCTGATCTATTGGCTGCTGGTTTATGCCTCGGGCATTCCACCGACCGAGGCCCACATGCTGCGTTCGCGGGGGGAGGCATTCCGCGCGTACCAGAAGCGGGTCAATGCCTTCTGGCCGGGCCCAGGACGGAAGGGCGGGTAAGCCCCACCGGGTCCGCATCAAGTTTCAGGAAGGTAGCACGCTCGTCAGAAGCCGGGCGATGAGGAAGCCCAATGTCGCGGCCAAGCTGGTGGCGATTGTGCCCCAAGCCATGTCCACGACCGTGAGCATGCCCGGCCAGTTCTTAAGCGTCGCGTGATTGGTGAGGTCATAGGTGGCATAGGCGACGAAACCAAGCGCGGCGCCGTTGACCATCGCTGTGCTCCAGTGCCCTGACGTGAAAGCGGGCTGGACCGCGAAGAACACCACGCCGGCGATGTAGATCAGATAAAACAGCGCCGCCGGGGGGAGGTTGAACGGCTCCTGCATCATCGGGCCGAGCAGGGGCTTGTACACGAGCGGCGCCATGATGCTCAGCCAGAGCCCGTCGAGCACAAGAAATGCGACCCCGGTGGACGCATAGGCATAAACCAACTTGATCATGGGAAATCTCGCTCCAGCCGCATTCCCCTTTTTGTTATACGTTGGGTGCGCAGCGCCGGATCAATCGCCGCGAATGTTCCGGCAAAATCCACAAGCGCAATCGCGCCGGTGTGTTAGGCTCCGCTCGTATCGCGTCCCGCGCCGCTGCCGGGCCACCCGAGGGCGCCGCAGGCCCTCCCGAGGCCGCAACGGCCAGGGTTCCAATACGCCGGAGCCGCCGGCTCCGATCCTTCATTGCGTCGGCATCGACCGGCGCGTTCACCACGGAGAAAACCGATGGCCAAGGGCGAGCAGAAAAGCAATCGCGAGGCGAAGAAGCCCAAGAAGGTGAAGATCGCCGACGCACCTGCGAACACGCCGTTCGCAGCCGCGCAGAAGAAGGTGCTCGATTCTGTGGCGCAGAAGCGCAAGTGATCTTCGCACGAGCTTACGTGTGATCTACTGCATGTGATGTCTCGGGCGCGTTCTTCTGAAGCGCGCCCGAGATCCAACCGTTTTGGCCCGGCCTAAAGGCCGATCAGGCCCCCGGCCAGGAAGCCGCCATCGACATTGATGGTCTGGCCGGTCACGAACCCGGACTTCTCGCCGTCCAGCAGGAACGCGATGGCGCCGGACACCTCTTTGGGGGCGGCGTAGCGTTTCATGGGCACGGTCTGCATCCAGGCCGCGCGAGCCTCCTGCGTATGGAGCACCTTCACCAACGGCGTTTCGATGGGACCGGGGGCGATGGCGTTGACGCGGATATTGTCCTGCGCCAGTTCCACCGCCATCACCTGGGTGAGCAGGATGACGCCGGCCTTCGACGAGCCATAGGCCGAGCGCCCCAGATTGCCCCGCTGCCCCGACACCGAGGCGATGTTGACGATGGAGCCGCCGCCGTTCGCCTTCATGGCGCGCGCCGCCTCCCGCGCCACCACGAAGGTTCCGACCAGATTGACGTCTAGAATCTTGCGGAACAGGTCCGCTGATGTCTCCAGCGCCGGCAGGTCGCGGGCGATGCCGGCGCTATTCACCACGCCCTTGAGCGGGCCGAAATCCCGGTCCGCCTCGGCGATGGCCTCCACGACCGCCGCCTCGTCGGTCACATCGAGCGGCAGGAAGCGGGCCTGGTTGCCATAGGCGGAAAGCTCCGCCTGCGCGCTGGCGATATGCTCCGCCATGACGTCCGCCGCGACGACGCGCCAGCCCTCTTTCAGCAGTTCCTCCACCAGGGCGAGGCCGATGCCGGAGGCGCCGCCCGTCACCAGAACGCTTCCGCGATCCGTCATGCTTCTCTCCCTTGTTGTTATTTCTCCTGCCGTGTGGCCGTGGGCGTCAGCCGCCGATCCATTCCTCCAGCGCGACCTCGAACGTGACGCAGACCGGGTTGCGCCCGGCGACAAAAGTCCCTCCGAACACGCGCCCGTCCGCGTCCGAAACCGTCCCTGAAAGGCGGGCGCGGGGCACGCCGTCGATGGTGCGGACCTCGCCCATCAGGGTCAGGGTTTCCACGGCCGCGCCTGAGACCATCACGCGCCGCCCACCGAGTGTTTCCAGGCACGCCTCGGTCAGGCTGCCGAGGCTGCCGCGCACCAGCGCCGCCGCAAACCCATGTTCGGCGCAGATCGCCTCGATGGCGTCGACGAGATCCTCATTTGGCCGCACCCGGCCGTAGAGCAGCCGGCCGGTGCGGCCGGCTTCCGGGACATCAGCGAGCATAAGCTGTTTCCCTGGCCCTGGGATGGAAGATCGACATGGCGGTCTCGGCGTCAAAACGCTGGGCGATGGAAAGGGCGGTGAAGGCGCGGGCATACACAATCGGCGGGTCATCGCCGGCGATGGCCTCGTGCGGGAGGAGATGGCCGCCGAAGGGCAGGCCATCGGCAGCGAACAGCAATGCGTGGCAGTGGATCAGCGGCTTGCCCTCCAGATCGAGGCCCAACGCCCCGCCCGCTCCGATTACACCCGCCGGCCCGGCTGGGATCGGAACGGAATAGCGCGCCACCTGCGGGCCGTCCGGGTTGGGGGCGGCGATGCAATAGGCAAGGCTGGCGAACGTGCCGCCGGTGAGTGTGAAAGCGGCGGATTGGGCGCCAACTGCATGAAGGGCACCCACCAGCCCCTCATGCAGGGAGCGGCCCGGCATCAGGGGGAACCGGAAGGCGCGCGCTCCGGCCTCGTCCAGGCTTTCCCTGCGTTCCGGCGTGACGGGACCGGGATGGACCAGCAGACGCAGCGGCGCGTTCACGCCGAGCGCTCCTTCGCTTTTGCGGCGGGGGCATCGAGCGGCAAAAGTCCGCGCTCCTCGAGCGCCTCGCGCACCATCTTCTTGGTGATCTTGCCATAGGCGGAGCGAGGCAGCGCGTCCCACACGAACACCCGCTTCGGCAGCTTGTAGCGGGAGACCTTGCCGTCCAGGAAGGCGAGCACGTCGGCCTCGATCACCTGCGCCCCGGCGCGCGGCACGCAGACCGCGACGCCGACTTCGCCCCACATGGGATCAGGCACGCCGAGGATCGCCACTTCCGCGACGGCCGGGTGCTGAAGCACCTTCTCCTCCACCTCGCGGGGATACACGTTTGAGCCGCCGGAAATGTACATGTCGGACGCGCGGCCGGTGATGAAGAGGAAGCCCTCCTCATCCACATGGCCGAGATCCCCGGTGCGGAACCAGCCATTGCGGAACGCTTTCGCATTGGCCTCGGGGTTGTTGTAATAGCCCGCGAACACCGCGAGGCCGGCAACGCAGATCTCGCCCGTGGCGAACGGCGCGACTTCTTCCCCGGCATCATCCTGGATCTGCACCATCATCCCCGTGCGCTCGAACCCGCAGGTGCCGAGTTTCACCTGCGGTCCATCGTCGGGCTGGTGAAGCGCCGGGGGCAGGACGGTGATGTTGCCGGTGACTTCCCCAAGGCCGAAATACTGCACCAGAACCGTGCCGAGCTTGGCCAAGGCCCGCTTCTGGTCCTCCCGATACATCGGCGCGCCGGCATAGATCACGTAGCGCAGCGAGGAATGGTCGAATTCATCGACGCTCGGATGCTCGGTGAGCAGCTTGGTGATGGTGGGCACGGTGAAGAGATTGGTGATGCGCCATTGCTCCACCAGCCGCCAGGCTTCCGCGACATCGAAACGCTCGGACGGCATCAGCACGGTCTTCACCGCGCGCGCGGTCTGCACCAATTGGTGGATGCCCGCGCCATGGGAGAGCGGGGCGACCACCAGGGAGGCGTCCTGCTCCGTGGTGCCCGGCATCAGGTCGCACAGATGGTTGGTGATGACGAAGCCCATCTGTCCGTGGGTGAGCACCGCCGCCTTCGGGCGACCGGTGGTGCCGGAGGTGAAGAAAAACCAGCAGGGGTCGTCATGCTCCACGTCGGCGGTCTTCGGCCGTTCGCCAAGATGGGCCGCGACGATCTCGTCATAATCCTCACCAAACGGCGCGGCGCCGATGGAAATGACGCTTGCGATGGAGGGCGCATCGCGCCGCGCCGCCGTCACATGGTCCGGGAAATCCGCGTGGCAGATCATGGCTGCGGCACCGGAGGCCTGCGCGAGATAGGCCACCTCGTCCGGGGTCTGGCGGAAATTGGTGGGCACCCACACGGCGCCGATGCGGAAGCAGGCGAACATGCTCTCGAACATCTGAAGGCAGTTCTTCGACTGCACCAGCACCCGGTCGCCCTTGCCGAGGCCACGCGCCAGAAGGCCGGCGGCCATGGCATCGACGCGCGCATCCATCTCGCGCCATGTAACCGTGAGGGCGTCGTGCACGAATGAGATGTCGTTAGGGAAGCGTCGTGCCGCCTGCCGCAAGACGTGCGCGAGATTCATCACCCGCCTGGAGCACGGGGCGATGCCCCCTTTCGGCGCAGTGGGCATCGCGCTTCCTTCCCTTGGATCCATTTTGTGGACCTTATACTTAAGTTGAGCGAGATCGCCGACGACAAGTTCGGGGCGAGACTGTATCTCTCTGCGAACAACCCCCACAAGGGGGCGATGAAAAGCCATCAATAAGGGTCCGCAAACGGACCTGGGCGAGGAAGCCGGCCCGTTCGCGGGTTGTCAAAGGAGGAAGAAATCATGTCTTTGAGCCGTCGCACCCTGCTGAAGGCCAGCGCCGCGTCCGTCCTCGTCGGCAGCGTTGCCGCGCCGTTCGTGGCCCGCGCGCAGACCGCGGAATTCTCCTACAAATACGCCAATAACCTGCCCGTCTCGCACCCCATGAACGTGCGCGCGAACGAGATGGTCGAGGCGATCCGCAAGGAAACCGACGGCAAGGTGGACATCAAGGTGTTCCCCTCCAGCCAGCTTGGCGGCGACACGGACATGCTGAGCCAGCTTCGCTCCGGCGGCATCGAGTTCTTCACCCTCTCGCCGCTGATCCTCTCGACCCTGGTGCCCAATGCCTCGGTGAGCGGCATCGGCTTCGCCTTCCCGGATTACGACACCGTATGGAAGGCCATGGACGGCGATCTCGGCGCCTATGTGCGCGGCCAGATCGCCAAGTTCGGCATCGTTGCCATGGACAAGATCTGGGACAATGGATTCCGGCAGGTCACCACCTCCACCAAGCCGATCGAGACCGCCGCCGACTTCAAGGGCCTGAAGATCCGCGTGCCGGTCTCCCCGCTCTGGACCTCCATGTTCAAGGCGTTCGATTCCGCTCCGGCTTCGATCAATTTCGCCGAAGTCTACAGCGCGCTTCAGACCAAGGTGGTGGACGCGCAGGAAAATCCCCTCGCCATCATCGCCACGGCGAAGCTCTACGAAGTGCAGAAATACTGCTCGATCACCAACCATATGTGGGACGGCTTCTGGTTCCTCGCCAACCGCCGCGCGTTCGAGAAGATGCCGGAGAACCTGCGCGCCATCGTCGCCAAGAACGTCAATGCGGCGGGCGAGAAGGAGCGCGCGGATGTGGCCACGCTGAACGCCAATCTGCGCAAGGAACTGACCGCCGGCGGGCTGGCCTTCAACGACACCAAGGCCGACAGCTTTCGTGACCGCCTGCGCGCCGCCGGCTTCTATGCCGAGTGGAAGGGCAAGTTCGGCGACGAGGCCTGGTCGCTGCTGGAGAAGTATTCCGGCAAGCTCTCCTGAGGGCGGACATCTCCTTATATTTCCTCGTTCCTAGCAGCGACCACTGGGTCATTCCCTCCCCCGCAAGCGGGAGAGGGTTAGGGAGGGGGAATGGTGCGAATGGCTGGGGGTGGAGCGTCTCGTCCGGCTCCTGCCCCCTCCCCAGCCCGGAGCTCTGCGAAAGGGATCTGGCAAACTCCCATGGTTCGTTAGGCGCAAAGGCCGGGCTGTTTCCACCTCTCCCCGAGGGGAGAGGTCGGCTGCGAGGCAGCCGGGTGAGGGGGCTCCGACATTTCAGGACTGGAACGGGTTGTCCCCCTCACCCCAGCCCTCTCCCCCTCGGGGAGAGGGGGCATGCCGCAGTCACTCGACACCCAGCACCAATCCCCCGCCTGCCCCCTCCCCAGCCCTCCCTCGCAAGCGGGAGAGGGAGCGACCGGGCGAAGCGGCCGGCTCTTAGAACTCAGACCCCGTAATAGCCCCGGTACCAGTCGACGAACCGCGCGACGCCCTCGCGCACCGTGGTGGTGGGGCGATAGCCGACCGCCTGCATCAGGGCGGATACGTCGGCGCGGGTGTCCATGGCATCGCCCGGCTGCGCGGGCAGCATCTCTTTGATGGCGGGGCGTCCCAGGCACGCCTCCAGAACCTCAATATATTCCATGAGGTTCACCGGCGCTTCGTTGCCGATGTTGAAGATGCGAAACGGCGCGTTGGAGCTTGCGGGGTCCGGCTTTTCCGCATTCCAGGCGGGGTCGGGCGCCGCGATCTGGTCGCTGGCCCGGATCACGCCCTCGGTAATATCGGCCACATAGGTGAAATCTCGGGTGTGCTCCCCGTTGTTGAAGACCGGAATGGGTTCGCCGGCGAGAATGGCGCGGGTGAACTTGAACAGTGCCATGTCTGGCCGTCCCCACGGCCCGTAAACCGTGAAGAAGCGCAGGCCCGTGGTCGGCAACCGGAACAGATGGCTGTAGGCGTGCGCCATCAATTCGTTGGCCCGCTTGGTGGCGGCATAGAACTGGAGCGGATGGTCGACGCCGTGATGCTCGGAAAACGGCATGTGGGTGTTGGCGCCGTAGACACTCGAGGTCGAGGCGTAGGTGAGATGGGCCACGCTTTTGTGCCGGCAGGCTTCTAGGATGTTGGTGAAGCCCACGATGTTCGAGGCGACATAATCCTCGGGGTGGGTGATGGAATGACGGACGCCGGCCTGAGCGGCGAGGTGGATCACCCGGTCGAAGCGATGATCGGCGAAGCAGGCCTCCACCGCCGCCTTGTCGGCGAGGTCGCCGCGCACGAAGCGATAGGTGCCGGCGCTCGCGCGCGCGGTGGCGTCGAGATCGGCGAGGCGGGCTTCCTTCAGGCTCGGGTCGTAATAATCGTTCACGACATCGAAGCCGACCACGTCATCGCCCCGCGCCAGCAGGGCCTTCGCCGTGTGGTAGCCGATGAAACCCGCGTTACCCGTCACCAGAATCTTCATGTCACAAGGCGCTCATTGTCGCCGGCAGCATAAGCCGTTCCGGCACTCCGCGTCTGGATACGCTGCGCGGGGCTCGCGGCCAAGGGGGCGCGATGGGGGGCGGCCAAAGGGCCGGCGGGGAAGTGGACCCTGGGACAGGGGGGCCGGCGCGTCATGGATCGCCGCCACGCCCGCAAGCGGGGAGGGCGATCGGTATCACGCCTCGCGCAACCTCACGCGTCGGGGAGAGTGGGGGCTTTGCGTGGGCGGGGAGCGCTGGGCTTCGCGGGCGCATCGCCGGCGGCGACGTGCTGGAACTCATTGAGGAAGCTGGCGACGATGCGCGCCACCATGGCTGGCTTGTCTTCCATCACCGGCAGGCGGTGGATGTGTTTGCGCACGAGATAATAGATGAACGTGGAATGCAGGTGCCACGCCAGTTCGGCTTCGATCGGCTCTATGACACCCTCTTCGGGTAGATCCCGGTAGACCCGCAGTTCCCGGAGGATGATTTCCAGCAGCCGGCCCACATGGCTCTGGATGTAGCGGGCGATAATGTCGTGGCCGGCGAGGCTCGCGTACAGAGAAACGCGAATCCAGTGATACTCGTCGACGGCGGCGAAATAGGAGAGGTAGAAGCGTTCGATTCTCTCCGGCAGCGGCACGCTGCGGTCGCGCAGGCCGACCTCCCAGGCGCGCGACACGCGCTCCAGGAAGACCTTCTGGTACACCTGTTCCACAAGATGCTGCTTGGTGCCGAAATAGCGGAAAATAAGGCCCTGGGAGACGCCGATACGCTCCGCGAGATCCTTAGTTTGGGCCTCGAAACCGTGCTCCGCAAAGAATTCCACGGCGGCGTCAAGGATCATGCGCTCGCGCACGCTGGGATCGAGGCGGGTGCGAGGGGAAGAGGGGCGATTGGCGGCAACTAGACGGGCCGGTTTCTTCCGCGCCAGCGCAACGGTTTCTTCCGCATCCGGTTCTTGCGCTTGCCTTTCTTCCGCTTGCCTGGCTTGTGTCTGTTTCTTCAATCCGTCCTCCGGCAGGCTGCCGCGAATGGGCCTCGTCTGATCGTTTAGACCTCCCTGTCGCTATTGACAATCGACTCAATATGTATTGAGCTTCTGATCAATAAGGCGGCGAGGACAGCCGTCGGATAGGGAGAGACCGTTGGCAAAGACCCGCAAGGTGATCATCACCTGCGCCGTTACGGGCGCGATTCACACCCCCACCATGTCGCCGTACCTGCCGATCACGCCGGACGAGATTGTCACGGATGCCCTGGCTGCGGCCGAAGCCGGCGCCGCCATTCTCCATCTTCATGCCCGCGACCCCGAGAACGGCAAGCCCGATCAGCGGCCTGAAGCTTTCGCGCCGTTCCTGCCGCGGATCAAGCAGGCCACCAACGCGGTCATCAACATCACCTCCGGCGGCAGCCCCTACATGCGGGTGGAGGAGCGCGTGCTTCCCGCCGCGACCTTCAAGCCGGAAGTCGCCTCGCTCAACATGGGCTCCATCAATTTCGGGCTTTACCACCTGCTCGATAAGTACAAGGACTTCAAATACGACTGGGAGCGCCAGCATCTCGAGAACACGCGCGATCTCGTATTCCGTAACACCTTCAAGGATATCGAATATATCCTTCACACCTTGTACGATAACGGCACGCGCTTCGAGTTCGAGTGCTACGACATCGCGCATCTCTACAATCTCGCGCACTTCATGGATCGCGGGTTGGTAAAGGCGCCGTTCTTCGTGCAGTCGGTGTTCGGCCTCCTGGGCGGCATCGGTCCGCACCCCGAGGACGTGATGCACATGAAGCGCACCTGCGACCGCCTGTTCGGCGACCAGTATCGCTGGTCCGTGCTCGGCGCCGGCCGCAACCAGCTTCCCATCGCCGCGATGGCCTGCTCCATGGGCGGCAACATCCGCGTCGGTCTCGAGGATTCGCTGTGGGCCGGGCCGGGCAAGCTCGCCACCTCCAATGCGGACCAGGTGCACCTCGCCCGCCAGATCATCGAGGGCCTGGGCCTGGAAGTCGCGACGCCCGACGAGGCGCGCGAGATCCTTCAGCTCAAGGGCGCCGACAAGACCAATATCTAAAGACCACACGTAACGCCGCCGGGCGCGAGAACGCGCCCGGCGGTTTTCAAAAGAGCGGAGCGAAAAGCCCGTCAATCGGCCGAAACAGGCCATCTGGGAGGAAGAACACATGAGTTTCCTGAGAGGGATGACACGACGCGCGGCAGTCGCCGCACTCGCAGCCGGGATGGCGCTCGCCAGCCTGCCGGCATTCGCGCAGCCCGCACAGCCGCCGATCCGCATCGGCATGGGCATTGCGCTCTCCGGCGGCCTCGCGGCCTTCGGCAAGTCGGTGCTGCTTGCGATGCAACTCTGGGCGGAAGACCAGAACGCCAAGGGCGGCCTGCTCGGCCGCAAGGTTGAGCTGGTATTTTATGACGACCAGTCCAACCCGGCCACCGTCCCTGGCATCTATGCCAAGCTGATCGACGTGGACAAGGTGGAACTCGTCGTCTCCGGCTATGCCAGCAGCCAGATCGTTGCGGCCATGCCGACCGTGATGCAGAAGAAGAAGGTCTTCATGACCCTCTTCGGTCTCGCCGCCAACGACAAGTTCAATTACGACCGCTACTTCCAGATGCAGCCGAACGGGCCCGACGCGCAGGCCGAGTTCTCCAAGGGCTTCATCGAAGCGGCCATGTCCATGAACCCCAAGCCGCAGACCATCGCGCTGGTGGGCGGCGACGCGGAATTCCCCTCGATCGCCCTCGCCGGCGCTCGCGAGAACGCCAAGAAGGCGGGTCTCAAAATCGTCTATGACCGGACCTATCCGCCGAACACCATCGAGTTCGCCTCGGTGGTGCGCGCCATCAAGTCCACCAATCCGGACGTCGTGTTCCTCGCCTCCTATCCCCCGGATTCCGCGGGCATGGTGCGGGCGGTGCGCGAGGTGGGCCTCGACAATGTGAAGATGTTCGGCGGCGGCCTCATCGGCCTTCAGTCGGCCGCGTTGAAGACCCAGCTCGGCGCCTCCCTCAACGGGGTGGTTGGCTACGACCTCTACGCTCCCGAGCCCACCATGAAGTTCCCCGGCGTCGAGGACTTCCTGGTTCGCTACCGCAAGGAAGCAGACAAGCAGGGCGTCGATCCGCTCGGCTTCTACATCGCCCCGCTCGCCTATGCGGAATTGCAGATCCTCGGGCAGGCGGTGGAAGCGACCAAGTCGATCGACGACGCCAAGCTCGCCGAGTACATCCACAAGACCGAGTTCAAGACCATCGGCGGCGACATCAAGTTCCAGGAACGTGGCGAGTGGGCGACCCCCCGCATCCTCTGGGTGCAGTATCAGGGTGTCGTCGGCAACGACCTGGCGCAGTTCAAGGAAGCCGGGCGGCAGGTCATCATCTACCCCGACAAGTTCAAGTCCGGGTCGCTGAAGTACCCCTTCTCCGCCGCTTCCAAGTAGCCTCGAACGGAGGCCGCGGCTTCGAAGCCGCGGCCTCCGGGCCAAGGCGACACCTTACATTACCGATGCTTCGGGCGATGACGCCCGGAGTTTGCCCGCCACCTTGCACCAGGGCGGACGACCGGCCGCGCCCATCGGGCTGCGCCGCTGCGTGTCGCCAAACCGGGGACGGACATGGACTTCAGTTGGGATCTGCTGCTGAACGCAGTGGCGTCCGGCATTATGCTCGGGGGCTTTTATGCCGCCGTGGCTGTCGGCGTCACCATCGCGTTCGGCATGCTTGATATTGTGAACATCGCCCATCCGGCGTTCATGATTATCGGCTCGTTTCTCGCCTATCTCTCGATCAACACCCTCGGGATCGACCCGTTTCTGTCGGTGTTGGTGTTCGCGGTGGGCGGCTTCTTCGTGGGCCGGGTGTTCTATCGCGGCTACTATCACTTCTTCGAGCGGCGCGGGGATGACTCGCTCCAGGGGCTGGCCTTCTTCTTTGGCGTCATGTTTATCGTCGAGATCAGCCTGGTGCTGATCTTCGGTGTGGACTACCGGCTTATCGATTTGCCCTATCTCGCCAAGACCTACGAGATCGGGTTTGTGCAGATCCCGCTGCGTCTCGCCGCGCCCTGCGTCGCCGGCATCGCGATGCTGGTGGCGATCCAGCTCTATCTCTCCAAGACCTTCACCGGCCGGGCCATCCTGGCGGTGGCGCAGGATTTGGAGGCGGTGCGTTTCGTCGGGGCAAGCCCGATCCACACCAAGGAGATCGCCTTCGGCATCGCGGTCGGCAGCGCCATCGTCGCCGGCATGCTGCTGATCGTGATCCAGTCGGTCGAGCCATCGATCGGACGCGAGTTCATCGGCCGGGCCTTCGCTATCTGCGTTCTCGGCGGCATGACCAGCCTGCCGGGCACGCTCATCGCGGCCATGATCCTCGGCATCGCCGAGACCATGACCTCCACCTTCCTTGGACCGTCCTGGTCGCCGGCTGTCGCCTTCGGGCTGCTGCTGCTGACCCTCGCCTTCAAACCCGCGGGGATCCTCGGCCGATGACTGCCATCCATCCCACCGCCATGCCGGTGCCGCGCCGCAAGGCGAAAGCCTTCAGCGTGCCGATCCTTGTGGCCGGCATTGTCCTGGTCGCCCTGGAATTGCTGTTCGCCCCTCGGGTGAGCGAGTATTACTTCCTGGTGGCCTACATCATCTTCCAGTACGTGGTGCTCGCCACGGGCTGGAACATCCTCGGCGGCTACGCCGGATATGTGAACTTCGGCACCGCCGGGTTCTTTGCGGTGGGGTGTTACACCACCATCGCGCTCGAAAAGCTGGTCAGCCTGCCGCTACCGATCGCCATGTTGGCCGCCGGCGTGACCGCAGGCCTGCTCGGGCTCGGCACCGGGTATCTGACGCTGCGCCTGCGCGGGGTGTTCTTCTCCATCGCCACGCTCGCTCTGTCGGTGGTGCTGCAAACGCTCATCGTCAACTGGAGTTTCGTCGGCGGCTCGCGTGGCACTTATATGCTGCGGCCTGACGCGGTGGCGCCGTTCGTGTCCTACGTCCAGTACCTCATGGTGCTGATGACCGTGCTCGCCGTCGTGGCTGTCCTGGTCGCGGTGGCGGTGGAGCGGTCCTGGGTCGGCATGGGGCTCGCGGCGATCCGCGACGACGAACTCGCCGCCGAGGCAAGCGGCGTTCCGGGGCTGCGCCTGAAGCTGCTGGCGACGACGCTGTGCGGTGCACTCATGGGCATGGCAGGCGCGCCCTTCCCCTATTTCATCACCTATGTCGACCCGCCCTCCGCCTTCTCGCTCGCCATCGCGGTAAACGCGATCGCGATGCCGCTGATCGGCGGAACCGCCACCTGGTGGGGGCCGGTGGTGGGCGCGGTGCTGCTGGGCACCACCCAGCAGGTGCTCACCGTCACCATCTCCTCGGCCGCGAATCTCTTGATCGTCGGCATCCTGCTGGTGGTGTTCGTGACCCTCGCGCCGACCGGCGTGGTCGGGCTGGTGCGGGCTTATCGGGGGAGGCGGTCATGAGCGGCCCCATCCTTGAGACGCGCGGCGTCACCAAGCAGTTCGGCGGCTTCACGGCGCTGGACAATGTGGACTTCTCGATCGCGCCGGGCGAGCGGGTGGGGCTAATCGGCCCCAACGGCTCAGGCAAGAGCACCTTCGTCAATTGCATCACCGGGGCGCTGACGCCGGAACGCGGGGCGATCCTGTTCGAGGGCGATGCCATCACCGGCCTTCCCGCATGGCAGCGGGCGCGGCGCGGTCTGGTGCGTTCGTTCCAGATCCCGCGCCCGTTCAAGAAGCTGAGCGTGATCGAGAATGTCGTGGTGCCCCTGCGCTTCGCCCTCGCTCATCCCCCGGAAGGCGGCAGCGAGAAGCGGGCGCTGGAAATCCTGGAAAGCATCGGCCTCGGCGCCAAAGCCTATTGGGCGCCGAAGGATCTCAGCCAGGTGGAGTTGCGCAAGCTGGAGCTGGGACGGGCGCTCGCCGCCGGCCCCCGGCTGCTGATCGCGGACGAAGCCATGGCCGGCCTCTCCGACAGCGAGGTGGACGAGATCGTCGAACTGCTGGAGCGTCTCAACGGCGAGGGCATCGCGGTCATCCTCATTGAGCACATCATGCGCGCCGTCTTGCGGTTCTCGCAGCGCATCGTGGTGCTGGTGGCCGGGAAAAAGATCGCCGATGGCGATCCCGAGGAGGTGATGCGGCACGCGGACGTGGAAAGGGCTTACCTTGGCCAATAGCATCACCATAGAGGGCCTGCACGCTGGCTATGGCGCCGTGCGGGTGCTCACAGGCATTGATCTGCAGGTGCGCTCCGGCGAGACCGTCGCCCTGCTCGGCACCAACGGCAACGGCAAGAGCACGCTCATCAAATGCGTGACCGGCCAGGTCCGGCCCACCCAGGGCACGGTGCGCGCCACCATCGACGGGGTCGAGTACGATCTCGTGGGGCGCCCCACCGAGGAGATCATCGGCCTCGGCATCGCCATCGTGCCGGAAGGCCGGCGCCTGTTCCCCAAGCTGACGGTGGAGGAAAATCTCCTCCTGGGCGCGTTCCGCACCGCCGCGCGCGGCAAGCGAAACGAGAGCCTCGCCTTCTGCTACGAGGCGTTTCCGCGCCTCAAGGAGCGCCGCGTGCAGCTCGCCGGCTCCATGAGCGGGGGCGAGCAGCAGATGCTCGCCATCGGCCGCGCGCTGATGACCCTGCCGAAAATCCTGCTGGTGGACGAACCCTCGGTCGGCCTCGCGCCGATCCTGGTGGCGCGCACCATCGACACCATCGCGGAGATGAAGCAGCGGCTCGGCCTGACGGTGCTGATGGCCGAGCAGAATTTCCCCCAGGCGATCCGCATCGCCGACCGGGGCTATGTGCTGGTGCATGGGCGCATCGCGCTCTCCGCCGACGACCCGCAATCGCTGAAAGACAGCGACATCGTGCGCAAGCTTTACCTCGGCGGTGCCTAGCGCCGCTTTCAGCCCTGACCAGACGTTAAAACAAAAGGAAGAGACCGATGGACATCAATGTTGGCAAGAAGGCGATTGCCGAAGCGACCGAGAAGCTCTCGAATTGGGGCCGTTGGGGCAAGGAAGACGAAATCGGGACGCTCAATCACGTCACCCCGGAGCATATCGTCGCCGCCACCAAGCTGGTGAAGAAGGGCAAGTCCTTCGCGCTGGGCATTCCGCTCGGCGCCAGCGGGCCCCAGAACGGCCTGTTCGGCGGCCGCTGGAACCCCATCCACACCATGCTCGCCACCGGCACCGACGCCATCGCCGGCCGCTTCGACGAGACCAATAAGATCCGCTACGCGGACGACGCGCTCAACATGCCGGTGCAGGCCGCGACCCATTGGGATTCGCTCGGCCACGTCTTCTACGAAGACAAGATGTACAACGGCTTTGAAGCCAAGCTCGTGGACTCGGGCGGCGTGCACAAGAACGGCATCGAGCACACCCGCAACAAGATGCTCGGCCGTGGCGTGCTGCTGGACGTCGCCCGCTTCAAGAAGGTCGAATATCTCGAAGACGGCTACGGCATCTCCAACGACGAACTGGACGCCGTGGCGAAGGCGCAGGGCGTGACGATCGGCAAGGGCGATTTCGTCATCGTCCGCACCGGGCAGATGGAACAGCGCCTGAAGAGCGGCAATTGGGGCGGCTACGCCGGCGGCGATGCGCCCGGCGTCAAGTTCGAGAATTGCTACTGGTGCCAGGAGAAGGAGGTCGCCGCGATCTGCTCCGACACCTGGGGCGTCGAGGTTCGCCCGAATGAGACCACCGAGGTGTTCCAGCCCTGGCATTGGGTGGTGATTCCGGCCATGGGCTTGACCATGGGCGAAATCTTCTTCCTGAAGGAATTGGCCGAGGATTGCGCCGAAGACGGCGTGTATGAATTCCTGTTCGTCGCTCCCCCGCTGATCATCACCGGCGGCACGGGTTCGCCGATCAACCCGCAGGCGATCAAATGAGCGGCGTATTGGATGGAAAGATCGCCCTGGTGACAGGGGCCGGCAAGGGCATCGGGCGCGCCAGCGCCCTCGCCCTTGCCGGGGCGGGCGCGCGCGTCATCGCGGTGGCGCGTACTCCCGACGATCTCGCCAGCCTGGAGCGTGAAGCTCCAGGCCAGATCGAGTCCTGGATCGAGGATGTGCGGGGCGATGCCTTGCCGAACCGAATCCGGGCGCTGAAGCGGCTCGACGTCCTGCTGAACAATGCCGGCACCAACAAGCTGCAATATGTGCTGGATGTGGACGACGAGACACTCGACATGCTCATCGCCCTCAACATCCGCGCCGCCTTCAAGGTGGCGCAGGCTGCGGCGGCGGTGATGGTGGCCCAGGGCGGCACCGGATCCATCATCTCCATCTCGTCCCAGGTGGGTCATGTGGGCGGTCCGCGCCGCACGGTCTATTCCATGACCAAGCACGCGATCGAGGGCATGACCAAGTCCATGGCTATCGATCTCGCGCCCCACAAGATCCGCGTCAATGCGGTGGCCCCCACCATCGTCGAGACGCCGATGACGGCGCCGTTCTTCGAGGACCCGGCCTATCGCGAAGCGGCGATGGCGAGCATCCCCCTCAAGGAGGTGCTGAAGCCCGAGGATGTGGCGGCGGCGGTGCTCTACCTCGCCTCTCCCGGCGCGCGCATGGTCACCGGCTCCAGCCTCAGGGTGGATGGCGGCTCCACAGCGATGTAGTGGGTTCAGACGTTCAGAGCGCGCTCACAAGAGATGCGCGCTCAAAGGCGCCCGGAAACGGGCGTAACTGGGTGGCGGCTCGGGGGCGGGCCGCCACCCATTTTTTAGACCAGCCCGCCGTTCGGCTGAACGATCTGGCCGTGCACCCAGGACGCCTTGTCGGACGCGAGGAAGGTGACGACGGCGGCGATCTCCTCCGGCTTTCCCACCCGATTGAACGGGCTCATCGCGGCCGAGCGGCCGATCATCTCGTCGGTCTTGCCGGCGCGGAACAGGTCGGTGTCGACCGGGCCGGGCGCCACAGCATTCACCCGCACGTTGCGCGGGGCCAGTTCCTTCGCCATCGAGCGCACCAGGCTCTCCACCGCCGCCTTGGTGGCGCTGTAGGGGCCGATGCCCGGCGCCGCATGGCGCACCAGCGAGGTTGTGAGCGCGATGATCGCCCCGCCGTCCGGCACCTTGCGGGCTGCCTCGGCGAGGATGTTGAAGGCGCCGACGATGTTGACTTCCACCAGCCGGCGGAAATTCTCTGCTGGGAACTGCGCCAGGGGAGCACCGGGCACATTGATGCCGGCGTTCGCGACCACCACGTTCGGCGCGGCGCCGAAATCCTTCTCGACCGCCGCGAAGGTGGCCGCCACGTCGGCGGCATCTGCGATGTCGGCGCGATAGGCGCTGACACCTTCGGGCGTCACGCCGGCATCGTTCACATAGGTGTAGGCCACACGGTAGCCGTCCGCGACGAGCGCCGTCACGCACGCGGCGCCGATGCCGCGCGAGCCACCGAACACAAGGGCAATTTTCCCAGCCATTCCAAATCCTCGGTTTTTGCGGCCCCGCTCCCGGCGGGGCCGCAGGTGTCACTGCGTAAGCAAGGTCACTGCGTCGAAATCGTGATGACCCGTTCCTCGGTCATCTCGTGAACCGTGTAATAGGGCCCCTCACGCCCAAAGCCGCTGTCCTTGGAGCCGCCATAAGGCATGAGATCGACACGCGACGAGGAGGTCTCGTTGATGTGTACGCCGCCCACCTCCAATTGCTCGGCGGCTTTCAGCGCGTCCAGCAGGCGGTTGGTGAAGATGCCCGAGGCCAGTCCGTAGGGGGTGGCGTTCACCCGCGCAATAGCCTCATCCAGCGTGTCGAACGGCAGGATGCAGACCACCGGCCCGAAGATCTCGCAGCAGCCGACCCGCATGGAGGGATCGACGCCCGTGAGGAGTGTGGGGGGCACCACCGCTCCGGCGCGCGCGCCCCCCACCAGGCGCGTTGCGCCCGTCGAAACCGCTTCCTCGATCCAGCCTTCTATGCGGATCGCTTCCTTCTCGCTGATGAGGGGGCCGACCTCGGTGGCGGGATCGTTGGGGTCGCCGAACTTCAGCGCCTTCACCATGCCCGTGAGGCGCTGGGTGACGTCGTCCAAGATGCTCCGGTGCACGAGGAGCATCTGCACCGAGGTGCAGACCTGCCCGGCCTTGCGATAGCCGGCGCCGGCGACTTTCGGCAGCGCCTTTCCAAGGTCTGCGTCATCGCAGAGGATGGTGAAGGCGATGGAGCCCAGTTCCATCTGGGTCCGCCGCAGCCCCGCCGCGCGCTGGATGGTGCGGCCGACCTCCGTGCTGCCGGTGAAGGCGAAGAAGCGCAGCCGCTCGTCCGTCAGCATGGCATCCGTGATCTCGCCCTTGGTGTGGACGAGGGAGAGGAAGCCGGGGGCGACGCCTGCCTCCACCAGCACTTCGCAGAGCAGCAGCGCCGTGATGGGCGTCGCGCTCGCGGGCTTCAGCACCACGGCATTGCCCGAGGCAATGGCTGGGGCCACCTTGTGGGTCACGGTGTTGAGCGGCGAATTGAACGGGGTGACGGCGAGCACGACGCCGAGCGGCACGCGCAGCGTGAAGGCAAGACGCCCGGCCTGGCGCGGCGCGCCGGAGATGGGGATGACGTCGCCGGTCAGCCGGCGGGCTTCCTCGCCGGAAATCTTCAGGGTCTGGATGGCGCGCGTGACTTCGCCATTGGCATCGCTTTGGGTGAAGCCGGCTTCCGCCTGCATGGCGTGCACGAAATCCTCGCGCCGCTGCTCCAGCAGGATGGCTGCCCGGTCGAGCACCGCGCCACGGTCGTAAGGGGTCGGGACGCCGGCCCGGAAGGCGGCCTGGGCGGTGTCGATGGTGTGCGTCACCTGGGCGAGCGTGGCGCTGGCGAAGCTGGTGAAGGGCGTGAGTTTGTATTTGTCGAGAACGGTGATGGTCTCACCTGCGCCCGCCGTCCAGCGGCCGTTGATGAGCAGGGCATTTTCGCGTCGGGTCATAGCCAGAGAATTTCCTTGCGGTAGTCGAGATTGGTGAGGAGTGGTTCCGCCACCCCTTCGTGGAACACCGCGCCGCGCTCGAGTGCGAACACCCGGTCGGCGAGAGCGAGAACGAGATCGAGATTGTGCTCGACGATGAGGATGGGCAGCTCGCGCCGGAGCTGGTCGAACACCCGGAACAGGTCCTCGATGACCGCCGGCGCCAGTCCCTCGAACGGCTCGTCGAGCAGCAGCAGGCGCACGTTGCCGGAGAGGGCACGGGCGACCGCGAGCATCTGCTGCTCGCCGCCGGAGAGATAATCGGCTGGGGTGGCGAGGCGCGCCTTGAGCACCGGGAACATCTCGAAGATGCGGTCCTCGCTCCAGACCGTGCCGGTGGAGCCGTCGGTCTTGCGGGCGAGGCGGCCGAGCGCGAGGTTCTCACGCACGCTCATGCCGGCGAACAGCCCGCGTCCTTGGGGCACGTAGCCGATGCCGAGACGTGCCACATCAGGCGCCGGCAGGCCCACCAGCTCCTGGCCGTCGAACACAATGCTGCCGGAGCGGGCGGGCACCAGCCCGGCAAGTGACTTCAACAGCGTGGACTTGCCGGCGCCATTGCGGCCCAGCAGGGCGACGATCTCGCCCTGGCGGATATCCAGCTTCACGTCGTTGAGGATGTGGCTCTTGCCGTAGAAGGTGTTGAGCGCGTCCACCTTCAGGATGGTGGGGCGCACACCGTCCGAGGCGCCGGCGCGGCCGACCACCGCCGGTGTGCCGGAGCCGGTGTAGACCTCCTGCACGCGGGCATCGTTTCGCACCTCTTCCGGGCTGCCGGTCATCAGCACCTCGCCCTGGTTCATCACCGTGACGCGGTGGGAGAAGGCGAGGATGCGGTCGATGTCGTGCTCCACCATCAGCACCGGCACGTTGGCGGCGATGGTGCAGACGAGGCGGCAGACGCGCTCTCGCTCGGCGGCAGCGAGGCCCGCGAGTGGCTCATCGAGCAGCAGCACCTGCGGCTTGAGGCCGAGCGCGATGCCAAGATCAACCAGGCGCTGGCCGCCGTAGGAGAGATCGCCGCTGCGGATGTCCTCGATGCCTTCCAGGCCGAGGAACTTCATCAATTCGGTGGTCTCCGCCTGCACCTGGCGGAAGCTGTCCACATCGCGCCAGATGTTGAAGCGGCCGGCATGGGTCGCCTGCACCGACAGGCGCAGGTTTTCGTAGATGGTGAGGCCGTTGAACAGCGAGGTGATCTGAAACGATCGGGCAAGCCCCTGCCGGGAGATGCGATGCGCCGGCCGGCCCGCCACCGAGCGCCCTTCGAGCTTGATGGTGCCGCTGTCCGGCCCGAACATGCCGGAGATAAGGTTGAAGGTGGTGGTCTTGCCCGCCCCGTTAGGTCCGATGAGGGCATGGATTTCCCCCCCCGCGACGGTCAGCGAAACGTCATTGACCGCGCGAATGCCGCCGAAATGCTTGGAGACATGAGAGACGTCCAGAACCGTGCCGGTGGGAATTTCCGGGCGCAGGAAGGCCGGCAGGGGCAGCCCCTCGTAAATCTTGCGCTTGCTCATGGCGGCGCCGTCCTGCGCCGGTGCCTTCCAGCGCCGCGCGATCTGCGCCCAGATGCCCACCAGCCCATCGGGCGAGAAGATGATGAAGCCGACGAACACCAGGCCGAACCAGAGCAGCCAGTTCGCGGTCCAGATCGATAGGAACTCGCGGAACAGGATGAAGAAGACGACGCCGAGCGCCGGCCCGAGGATGTTGCGCATGCCGCCGATGACGACGATGGCGAGGAAGGCGCCGGAGAGTGGCACCGAGATCGCCTCGGCCGAAACGATGTAGTGCAGGAACACTGAGAGACCGCCGGCAAAGCCTGTCACCACCGCCGAGATCACGAAAGCCGCCAGCTTGTAGCGGTCCACGGCATAGCCCTGGAACGTGGCGCGCAACTGGTTTTCTCGGATCGCCGCCAGCACATGGCCGAACGGCGACCGCTCCAGGCGCAGCATGAAATACAGCACGCCGAGGCCGAACACCGACATGAGGATGTAGAAGGCGAGCGCGTCGTCGAGGTTTATGCCCAGCAGCGTGCCGCGCTGCAGGCCGCCGAGCCCGTCCTCTCCGCCCGTCACCTCGGTCCACCGAAACGCAACGGTGTAGCAGAGCGCGGCAAGCGCCAGCGTGAGGAGCGAGAAATACACGCCTCGCCGGCGCAGGATCAGCGCGCCCGCCGCCGCTGAGACCAGCGCCACGAACACCAAAGCGAACAGCAGCGGCAGGAAGATCTCGCCGTGAAACCAGGTGCGCTGAGCGATGGCGGCGGCATACCCGCCAAGGCCGAACCAGGCCCCATGGCCGAACGAGGTGAGGCCGGTGGTGCCCACCAGCAGGTTCAGCCCAAGCGCGGCGATGGACAGGATCACCACCACGGTGGCGATATTGACGGTGAGGCCGATGGCCGGCAGCACGATCGGCAGCGCCACCACGGCGGCGAGGCCGATCAGCAGCGGGCGGGATTTGGCGAGAGCGCTCATTGCTCGAACTTCTCGATGCGCTCGCCCAGCAGGCCGCGCGGGCGCAGCAGCAGCACCAGGAACATCAGGACGTACATGGAGGCTTCGCCCGCCGCCGGCAGGAAGTGGATGGTGACGCCGCGCACCACGCCCACCAGCAGGGCCGCGAGCACCACGCCCCAAAAGCTGCCGAGACCACCGATGACCACCACCACGAAGGCCACCACCATGATTTCCGCGCCCATGGCCGGATGCACCGTGGTGATGGGCGCGAATAGCGCCCCGCCGAGCGCGGCCATCGCGACGCCGAGCACCACGATCGCGGTCATGTAGGGCTGGAGGCGGATGCCGAGCGCCGCCACCATGTCCGGCTTCTGCACGCCGGCGCGCACCACGCTGCCGAATGCGGTCTTGTTCAGCAGGAACCAGATGGCGGCCAGAACCACAGCCACGATCGCCAGCAGCAGCAATCGGTAACGCGAGAACAGGAAGTCACCGATCATCACCGGCCCCTTCAGTTCCGGCGGCAGGTTCACGGCAACGGGCGCGGCGCCCCAGATCATGCGGATGGCCTGCTCCGCCACCATAGCGAGGCCGAAGGTGACGAGCAGGCTGAGGATCGGATCGGCGCGATAGAACCGGCGCAGCAGGAACCGCTCGAATCCGATGCCGAGCAGCCCCACCGCCACCGGCGAGAGCACGACCGCCGCCCCGAAGCCGAGGCGGTCGCGGATTTCCATCGCGGCATAGGCGCCGAGCGCATAGAACGCGCCATGGGCGAGGTTCACCACGCCGCCGACGCTGAAGATCAGCGACAGGCCGAGCGCGATGAGAAGATAATAGCCGCCGAGCACGAGGCCGTTCAGCACCTGCTCGAACAAGAAGACGATTTCCATTCCCGGTCCGGTGCTCGCGAGGGCTGGAAGCGGACGGGCGGGGTGCGCCCGCCCGTCATCACGTCAGAGGTTGATAAACTTCAGAGGCTGCACGGGTTCTGTTCTCGGGTGGGGTAGATGCTTTCCAGCGGCTCATTCGGGTTCGGCACCGCGGCGCCGAGCTGGAGCATGTCCCACTTGTCCTTGATCTCAGCCTTCGGCTTCACCGTGAAGGGATAGGCCTCCTGGATGAGCTGGTGGTCCCAGGAGCGGAAATAGGCCTTGCGAGCCTTGAGGATGTCGAACTCGGCGCCCTTTTCCAGATAGGCCGCGATCACGTCGGTATCGACGGACTTGGTCTCGTTCATCGCCTGTGCGGTGAGCTTCAGGGTGATGTACTGGATCCAGGCGTGGTTCTCAGGCGGCTTGCCGTTCTTCTGGATGAACTTGGCGACGAACGCCTTGGAGCCGGGGGTATCCAGGGTGTGATACCAGACGGTGGGCCAAGTGCCGGACAGGTTGCCCTCGCCAGCGGCCCAGGCATCCGCCGTGTTCAGATTGAAGCCGACAATGGGGTAGGGCAGGCCGAATTCGGCGTATTGCTTGATGAGGTTGGTGACCTGGTTGCCCGCGAGGTTGGAGCACACCACGTCCGGTCGCGCCTGGCGGATTTTCAGCAGATAGGGGCTGAAGTCGGTGACGTCGGTGGCCACCAATTCGTCGCCCACCAGAATGCCGCCATGGGTGCCGAAGAAGGACTTGGCGGCGCGCAGCAGGTCATGACCGAACACGTAGTCGGCGGTGAGGGTGACGAATTTCTTGCCCTTCACCATGTTGTCGCGCAGCAGGGCGCTGCCCACCGCATTGACCATCACCGTGTTTGGGATGTCGATGCAGAACATATACTTGTTGCAGCTCTTGCCGCGCAGCGTGTCGGAGCGCGCGCCGATGGAGAGGAACAGGCGCTTGTTGCGCGCCGCCACCTGCGAAATGGCGAGCGCGGAGGCAGAGGAAATTTCGCCCATGAGGAGGGCCGCGCCGTCGCGGTCCAGCATGCGCTGGGCCTTGGTGGCGGCGGTGTCGGGATTGATGGAATCCTCTGACATGACCTGGATCGGCCGGCCCATGACGCCGCCGGCCGCGTTGATCTCCTCCTCGGCCATCTTGATGCCCAGCACGGCATAGCTTCCCAGGGCACCCAGGAACCCGGTCATGGGCGTGAGATGGCCGATCTTGATCGCGTCGGCCTGCGCCTTGACGATGGCGGGAAAGCCGAGAGTGGCGGCGGCGGTGAGGCCGGCGCCGAGCTTAAGGGTGTTGCGCCGGCTGATGGCCCCGGATACGGCTTCTCGTCCCTTGAAAGGGTCGTTCATGCTGTTTCCTCCCGGTTGGACGACTTCAGTCGTCTCTTCAGTTGAACAGGTCTTCAGTTGAACAGGCTTGGGTCCTGACCGGCCTTCGGCCACTTACGCAGACACCCGGATAAGCTTTGTACGCGCGGCTCAGTCGTCGCTGGGCGGCGTGGTGATGACGAGGAAGACGAGATCCACCAGCCCGCTGTTGGCGATATTGTGGGGGACGCCCGGCGGCAGGTAGATCACGTCGTGCTTGCGCACCAGATAGCTCTTGCCGTCGATCTCCATGAGACCTTCGCCGTCGAGCACATGGTAAATCTGCTCCTGCACCTTGTGGCTATGGACCGCCACATGCGCCATCGGCTGATACATGGAGATGCGATAATCCAGCAGCTTGGTCGGCGCCGTGCCCGGCTGAACCAGCGGCTTGGACAGCGCACCGCCGAAATGGTTCGGATATTCCAGCCACGGCACTTCCGCGATGTTGCGGATGGACCATCCGCCGTTGCCCTCGATCATCCTGTCCTCCCGTTTATTCTCTGCCGTTTATTGTCTGCCGTTTATTCTTTGCCGGTGGCTTCCAGAGCGCCCGCCGGTGCGGCGGGCGCTCTATGGGTCGGCATCATTTCGCGGGTACGAGCGGCTCCGGCGACCACGGCGCGCCGAAGGCGGGTTCGCGGAACGGGGTCGGCGGCAGGTGCCAGGTGCCGGTGGGCGGCGGGCGCACTTCGGCGTCCACATGCACGTCGAGCAGGATCGGCTTGTTGAGCGACACCGCGTAGGCGAGCGCGTCCTTGAAGTCCTCGGACTTGGTCACGGTGAGCCCCTCGACGCCGCAGGCGCGCGCCCAGGCCGCGAAGTCGGGGTTGTACGGCTTCTTGTTATCGCCGTGATAGAAGGCGGTGCCGTGCTCGCGGCCGCCAAACATGCCCATCTGGATGTCGCGGATCGAGGCCCAGGCGAAGTTGTTCCAGATCACCCACACCACCGGGATGTTGTACTCTACCGCCGTGCACAAAACGTGGGGCACCATGGTGAAGCAGCCGTCTCCGGCGATGGCGATGACCGGACGATCGGGCGCTGCGAGCTTGGCGCCGAGCGCGCCGGCCGCGCCGAAGCCCATGCCGGAGAATCCCCAGGAATTGAGGATGGTCTGGGGCTGACGGGCCTTCCAGAACTGCATGAACCAGTTGTGGTTGACGCCCACGTCGCAGCAGATGATGGCGTCGGGCGGCAGCACCGCCTCGCAATCCGCCACGATGCGCTCGGGGCGGATCGGAGAGGCGTGGATCGAGAAATTGGGGCGGATGAACTCTTCCCACTGCTGCGCCCATCCGGCGATCTCGGCAAGCCAGGGCGCGCGTTTCTCGCGCTGTCCCTGCATGTCCTGGGCGGCGGCGAGGATCTGGCGCAGGAAGGTGCGCGCATCGGCGAGGATGCCGACATCGGGGGGATAGTTGCGGCCCAGCTCGTCGGGGTCGACATCCACATGCACCAGCTTGGTGTGCGGGAAGTTCCAGGAATAGCCGGGAATCCAGGAGGAGGCGGAGCGATCGTCGAAGCGCGCGCCCACCGCGATCACCAGGTCGGCGTGGCGGCCCGCCTGGTTCGCCTCATAGGCGCCGTTGCGGCCGATGAAGCCCAGCGATAGGGGATCAACCATGTCGATGCAGCCGAAGCCGTTGGGCGAGGAGATGACCGGGATGCCCAGCGTGTGGGCGGCTTCGGTTATCTCGATGCTGGCTTCCGAGAGGGTGACGCCATGGCCGATGAAGAAGGCCGGACGCTCCGCGTTGCCGATCAACTGCATGACGCGCGCGATCTCGTCCTCTCCGGCGCCGGAACGCTGGGACAGATGGCGTGGCGCCGGCGGCGGCATCTCCACGTCGTCCTCTTCCTGGAAGACGTTGAAGGGTATGTCGATATTCACCGGGCCAGGGCGGCCGGACAGCATGGTTGTGGTGGCCTGACGCAGCGCCAGGGGCAGCATGTCCACGCGGGTGGGTTGGAAAGACCGCTTCACCACGGGGCGCAGCACGTTTACGAAGTCCGCCTGATAATGGCGGTTGATCTCTTGGAACGGGGAGCGGTTAAACTGCGAGGTGGGCACGTTCGCGGTAATGGCGAGGATGGCGGAACTGTCCGTCAGCGCGCAGGCGAGCGGCATTACGATGTTGGCCGAGCCGGGGCCGCAGGAGGTGAGGGTCGCCACCGGCTGGTGCTTCACGCGGAAATAGGCGTCCGCCATATGGGCCGCCACCTGCTCGTGGCGCGGCGAAACCAGAGTGATGCGATCTTTGGCTTCATAGAGCACATCGAGCATGCCAACATTGCCATGCCCGCAGATGCCGAAGACATAAGGGATATCGTTGTCGATGAGATACTCTGTGATGATCTCGGCACCCTTCATCCTGGGCATCTTCGGCGGTCTCCCTCTTCGGCGAACAATTTCGTCTTGCGCGGATGATTTCCCGCGCGAGGTTTCTCTAGCATTCAATCATACCGAATACGATCTCACAATATGAGCGACCGTTAAGTCGTTATTTTGCCCAAGCGCGCAAATTATATGATTGAAATCGTTAGATTTTTTGTAATTCGGCTTGCGCGCGGCCCTGATTCTAATATTGAAGCCCTGCATTTCATATTGAAAGAATAAATGGAGGGCGCCATGGCCCAGGCCGAAGCGGTCTATGACGTGATCGTGGTGGGCTCGGGTGCCGCCGGACTTGCGGCGGCAACCTTCTGCGCAGCCGCCGGGCTCGACGTGTGCGTCCTGGAAAAGGATCGGGCGGTGGGCGGCACCACCGCCATTTCCGGCGGCATGGTCTGGGTCCCCGATAACAAGCACATGCGCGCCATGGGCGGCTCCGACAGCGTGGCGCAGGCGGAAACCTATCTCGAAAGCCTCGGCGGCACTCCGACGGCGGTACGCCGCGCGGTGCTGGAAGCCGGGCCGCGCGCCATTGCCCTCCTCGAGGAACGCACCCAGGCGAAGTTCCGGCCGGTGAAAATCTACCCCGACTATTACCCGGACAAGCCCGGAGCCACCCTCGGCGGGCGCGTGCTGGAGCCCGTGCCGTTCGACGGACGCCGCCTCGGCGCCTGGTTCGCCCGTGTGAAGCCGCCGTTGCCGGCCTTCACCCTGTTCGGCGGCATGATGGTGGACCGCGCAGACATTCCCCACTTTCGCAAGGCGATGCGCTCCGTTCGCTCGTTTCTGCGCGTTGCGGAGCTGGCACTGCGCTATGGCTGGCAGCGCCTTTCCTATGCGCGCGGCACCACGCTTTATCTCGGCAATGCCCTCGTGGCGCGTCTCCTCGCCTCCGCGCTCGATGCCGGTGCGCGGGTGGAGACGGGCGCGGCCGTGACCCGGCTCGCGATGGCGGATGGTGGTGGCGTCGCCGGGGTCATCCTGGCGGACGGGCGCACCCTGTCGGCGCGCCGGGGCGTCATTCTCTGCGCCGGCGGCTTTCCGCACGGCCGGGACGAGGTTGCCGCGCATCTGCCCGCCAAGGCGCGCGCCTATTCCGCCGCGGACAGCGGCGACACCGGCGATGGCATCTGTCTCGGCCGCGCGGCGGGCGCTGCCATGGGCCTGCAGACGCACGGCAATGCCTTCTGGGTGCCGGTCTCGCTGCCCCCCGGCGCCCCGGCGCATCCCCACACCGTGACCGACCGGGGCAAGCCAGGCTCCATCATCGTCGATCGCCAGGGGCGGCGGTTCGCCAATGAGGCGCGCTCTTATCATCAGTTCGTGGAGGACATGCTGGCCGCTGATGCCGTGCCGTGCCACCTGGTCTGCGATGCCGGCTTTCTGTGGCGGTATGGTCTTGGCACCATCAAGCCCTTCGCCCTCTCCACCCGGGCCGAGGAAGCCTCCGGCTATCTTGTCAAAGGCGGCTCCCTGGCCGAATTGGCGGTTAAACTGGGGATAAATCCGGCCGGGCTCGAGAGCACGGTGGCTGGGTTCAACGTCAGTGCCGTGAATGGGGCAGATCCCGCGTTTGGGCGCGGCGCGGATGCCTACCAGCGGCATATGGGAGATGGTGCGCAACAGCCCAACCCCTGCCTCGCGCCCATTCTCCAGGCGCCGTTTTATGCCGTGACATTGCATCCCGGCACGCTTGGGACAGCCGCGGGCCTGCAAACCGACGCCGCGGCGCGGGTGCTCGATGCCGGCGGCCAGCCGATTCCCGGCCTCTTCGCTGCCGGAAACGATGCGAATTCGGTGATGGACGGCACCTATCCCGGACCCGGCATCACGTTGGGGCCGGCTCTGACGCTTGCATTCCTGGCATCCCAGGCGCTTACGAACGGGCACAAATGAGTGGCGGTTTGACTGGCCGCTGGCTTGGGTGTCTCATAATGTGAGATGAACATGCCGTGGCTTGGGTCCCGGCTGAGAGGAGCAAAGAATGCCGCGTCAGGCGACGGTGCCGGCCGAAGGTGCGTCCACTGAGACGGGCGAGGCGAAGACGGGTGGCGTGCAGTCCCTGGAGCGTGCTTTCGGCATCCTTGAGGAAGTGGCGCGGCACCGGCAGGGCATCAGCCTCGCGGAACTCGCGAAGACCATCGGCCTGCACACCTCCACCACCTTCCATCTCGCCAAGACATTGGTGAATCTCGGCTATCTCCGGCAGGCGCAGGACAGCCGGCGCTATCACGTCGGCGCAATGGTCTTCAGCCTCGCGGCGAACGCCCTGAACGAGATCGAATTGGTGGGCCTTGCCACTCCGATTCTGGAGGAAATCGCGCGCGAGACCGGGGAAACCGCGCACTTCGCCATCCGCTCCGGAGACGAGGTGGTGGTTGCGGCGCGGGCCATGGGCACGGGGGCATTCCAACTCGTGGACCGGGCCGGCGGGCTGCGCCCCGCCTATTGCACGGGTCTGGGAAAGGCGCTGCTCGGCGCCATGTCGCCGGAGATGTTCGAGCGCTATCTCGCCGCCGTGCGGCTTGAGCCGCTGACCCCCAAGTCCATCACTGATCCCGCGCAGTTGCGGGAAGAGATCGCCCGCGTGCGGCGCGACGGCCTCGCTTATGACGATGGCGAATTCAACACCGAGGTCCGCTGCATCGCTATGCCGGTGAGCGATTTCGCTGGCCGAACCGTTGGCGCTATCGGCATTTCCGGCCCGATCTGGCGCCTTACGCTTCAGCGCTTGCAGGAGAAAAGCGACATCCTGCGCCGCGCCGCCGCGCAATTTTCCCGCGAACTGGGCAGCGGGCCGCAAGGGCGCGGGCGGAGCTGACCGACGCGTCTGTCCTCAGCCTCTCATGGAAATGGGGATGAGGCGCTGCTCCTCGCCTTCCAGGCGCAGCACGGTCAGCGTCCCGGTCAGATAGGCGCCGGAATCGATGTTGATCCGATTGGGGTGAATTTCGGCCTCGCGCACGGGTGTGTGCCCATGCACGATCATCTTCGGGTGCGCCGTCTTGTGCGCGGTGAAGGCATCGCGAATCCAGATGAGGTCGCTCACCGCCTGGGCCGCCAGCGGCACCTCTGGGCGGATGCCAGCGTGGCAGAAGAAATAGTCGCCCACCTCATAGCTCGGCCGCAGATTGCCCAGCCACGCCCTGTGGCGGGCGGGGAGCGCGCGCGCGAATGCGCTGCGCGTGTCGCCAACGCCGTTGCCCAGTTGCAGCGAGCGGATATCCACCTCGTAGGAGAACATGGTCTCCAGCCCCCCGAAACCGGCCCAGCGGGCCAGTTCCTCGTCGTCCTCAAGGGCCTGGAGCATCATCTGCTCGTGATTGCCAAGCAGCGTCACCACGGGGGTGGGGAAGGCGCCGGTGGACAGGCGCTCGATCACGGCAGCGGAGCCGGAGCCCCTGTCGACATAATCGCCTAGGAATATGGTGGTGTGCTGCGCCTGCGGTCGCGTGCGCGCGTCTTCCTCGATGGCCCGCGCCGCGCGTTCAAGCAGATCGTCGCGCCCATGCACATCGCCGACCGCATAAACGACGAGCGGATCGGGAATGCGGTGAACAGGTCGCTGAGGTGGGCGGCGCTTGAACAGGCTTCGGGCGCGTTTGAGCATGACCCCGGTGTATCATTCCGCCTCGGAGCCATTCAAGGCCACCGAGCCATTCACGGCCAAGCGGATCAAGCGCGCTTAAATTCAGGAGTTCGTGGGCTTACACATGCAAAAGGCTCCGAAGCGGTTTAGCTTCAGGAGCCTTCTTTTGGTCGCTGCGCGATCAGAACTGGCCGCGGGCCGAAATCCGCATGATGTTCTGGACATAGCTATCCGTCGCGATGTTCGAATCCTGGTTGGTGTAGGTATAGGCGAGGCTGATGCCCCAATTCGTCACCATCATATAGGTCACACCGGCGGTCGCTGCGTAGATGTTGTCCAGGCGCGGCTGGTCGACATAATCGGCGTGCGTGTAGTTGAAGCCGGCGTTCGCACTCCACTGACGGTTGATCGTATAGTCACCCGTCACTGCAATGGTCGTGTTCTTTGTCACATAGGAATTATAGACGCCGACATTGGGGGTCGAGAACACCAGCGAGGGCGTCGACACGGCAAAGGTCTGATCGGCCGTCAGCTTGAAAGTCATGTCCCTGGTCGGGAACCAGGAAATCGCAGCACCCAAAACCGGGGAAGTCACGTCGCCGATAAAGGCGTTGTCGAAGTTCTGGCCCTGGTAACCGGCGTAGATTTCGCCGCGGAAAAGGCTGATCCGGTCGGTACCGATACCGCCGACCACCCGGTAGCCGGTCGAATCGAAGTCGCTGTTCGTGTACTGCCACCAGTTCACGCGCGGCTCGGCGAACACATAGATCACCGGGGAGATGTTATAGCCCACGCGGCCGGTCAGCGTATAAATCGCGCCATCGGCGGAGGTGAGGTTATAGGTATACCCCCCCGTCGCCGAGGGGTCGGAATAATCCGTATAGCTCAGGGCGCCGCCAAGGTCGACGAACACCGCGCCGAAATCCTTGTGGATGCCAGCCGAGCCAAAATACGTGTTGTATCCCTGCGGGTCGCTAAAATTGTTGGTGGCCGGGGTCGCCGAGGGTGCGCCGCCCGGATAGTAAACGCCGCGGAAATAGTCCAACTGGGCGCGCGCCGTCAGATCGCGCTGGATTTCCCAGAGCTGGATGATGCCGCCGCGCCCGGTGACCGTGTTGGCTTCGCTGTAACCGTCGTAAAGGTCGGCGTTCAGGGCGCCATAAAGCGTGGTCTTGTAGATGCCCACATTGCGCTCGGCCACCACGGCCGGCGCAAGTCCGATACCCCAGGCGCCGATGGCGCCGGTGTTGGTGCCGAACAAATTGTCATTATAGACCGCGCCGACATTGGCGCCGCCGCGAACCAAGAAGTCACCCGCCTGAAATGTGTATTGGGACTTGTCCAGGTTCTTCGGCGGACCGGAGGGCTTCATTTTCTCGCCAAACTGCCCCCAGTCGTCCGCGAAGATCGCGGTCCCGGGCGCAGACTGGGCATAAGCCACCGTCTGGACGGCCATAAACAGGAAGGGTGAGAGCGCGCTCGCCAGGAGGAGAGACGCGCGGTTCACCGGCTGTTTGGATTTCAGACCGATTTTCAAATGCGCCCCCAATGACACTCAACGATACGCGTGGCAGACCTAGACCCGAAGTTACCGACGCTCATACCGCGTTGCAAGCGTCTTGCCTCGCTTTTGCCATGTGTCAGCCACCCGGCGGGGCGAATTATGGATCGGCTTTGTGATTTAAACTCATTAAATCAAGGTTAATAATTAGTTAATCACAATTTATAGTGCGTTAAATTTGCGAAAAAGCGGGCATATACGGATATATTTCGGTGTCGATACGGAAATTAATCGACGACAGGCGAGTTAAATAGCATGTCGTCGCTTGAAAATCTGATGAATCAGAGAGTTTTTTTGTGAACGCGATGCCGAGTTCTGGATTTTATCTGATTTCACTGGCGTCGGCCGCGTTCGAAACCAGTGTGTGGTATTTTTGTCTCTGCGCCCAAATGTCGGCGGAGGATTTGCCATCTGAGGTTTTAAGGTACCTCTGATGCTACAATGGAACCTCCGGAGGCGCGGGACGCTGCCTTTTGTAATATCGGGTGGTGCGGACTCGCTTCCGCATGAAAGCCCGCTGCCACCTTGGAATCGATGACCTTGTCGTGCCGGGTGTGTGTCGCAGGTTAATCCCGCCGGACGTTAGCGGCCGCGATGACGTCCCGGTAGAAGCCGAGGGTCCTTTCGGCCATCGCGTCGACGCCGAACATTGCGCGGACCCGCGCGCTTTGCGCCTGCGCGCGGGTCCGGAAGCCGGAGGGGTCATCGAGGAAGGCGCTCATGGCGTCCGCCAGCCTTCCCGTGTCGCCCGCCTTCAGCAGGGTGGGGCGGTCCTCGGGGCGAACGATCTCAGGGACGGCGCCGACATCGGTGGAAATCAGCGGGATGCGGGCGGCGCCGGCTTCGAGCACGACATAGGGGCAGGATTCCCGGCGCGAGGTGAACACCAGGCAGCGGCCCGCCGAGAAGGCTTCCCGGCCGTTCCGAACCGGTCCGCGCCATTCGACCGTGGGCGTGTCGAGCCGCAACTGGGCCGCCTGTGCACGGAAGGCGGCTTCGTCCGGCCCCGCACCGAAGATGCCGATCCTGAACTTACGCCCTTTATCCCGCATGAGAGCGGCGGCATTGAGCAGGACGTCGAGCCCCTTGAGCTGTCGCAATTCACCGAGGAACACGAAGTCAAACGGGTCGTCGACCATGGCCAGTGGCGCGAATTCGCATTCGTCCACCGCATTGGGAATGACCCGCGTCGAAATCGCGCCGCCTGAGATTTCGGCGGCAAATTCGTCCCGTGCGAAATGGGAATCGAAGATCAGCCCCCCGCTCATGGGCAGCAGCCGCCGCTCGATCAGGCGATAGAGAATGCCCTGCGCCGATTTTCTGGAAAAGTGCAGCACGCCTCCGTGCAGGGTATAGATCGAGGGTACGCCATGGAGCCGGCCGAGGAGCCGCGCATAGACACCCCCCTTGGCGCCGTGGCCATGGACGATGTCGAAGCCTTGAGCTTTGAACAGGGCGCTGAGCCGAAAGATATTCGCCACGTCTCGTGGACCCGGCAGGCGCGGAATTGGCAGTCTGAGGCAACCGGCCGTGCAGATCTGCTGCAACTCAGGCCACACCGTTTCGAAGCGGCCCCAGGCGGGGGCATCGTCGAACACCAGCCCCACCGCCAGACCCATGCGCGCCTGCTCGCGCGCCAGATCGGCCACATGCCGGAAAAGACCGCCCACCGGCGAGCGGAAAACGTGCAGCACGCGAAGCATGTTCGATGGTCTCTGCGCCCCGCACCGGCGGGCAAAGCGTTCGGAGCTTTCGCCAATTCCAGGGGAGAAAGCAAGCGCGCCCTGGAGGGACGCCATCGGGGGTGGTTGGCGCATTCCGCGCGGTTCTGCTAGCTGACGGGTCGGTAAACCAAGGAATGATCGCATGCTGGATTGGAGGCAGGGCCTGCTGCGCTTTATCAACCGGCGCGCGGCCTCTGCGGGCCTGTTCGTGATGCCGCTGCACCGGTGGAAACGTGCCGAGGCGCTGGTCCGCAGCCTGGCGCAGGAACTGGCCCGCGTCTCCGACCGGCCGACCTCACTGCCGATGGCGGGGATCGTGTTCTCCAAGGACCGGCCGCTGCAATTGCATGCGCTACTGGAATCCTATCGGGATCTGGTGAGCAATCCGGCCCCCCTCACGGTGTTGTTCCGCGCCTCGGACGAGGGATATCGCGCCGGCTATGCCGAAGTGGCGCAGGCCAACCGCGACGTGGCCTTCGTTGAGGAAGATAATTTCCGCGCCGACCTCATCGGGCTGATGGATCGCCTCGACGCGCGCGCCATGTTCTTCCTGGTGGACGATATCGTGTTCACCCGCCCGGTGGATCTGGTGGACTATGGCGCCGCCGATCTCGCGCTGTTTGTCCCGGCGCTTCGCCTCGGCCCCAATGTGCGCCGCAGCTACACCCGTGACAGGGCGACGCCGACACCGCAGTTCACCCCGCTTGGCGAGGCAAAGCTCCGGTGGCGCTGGAGCGAGGGCATCAACGATTTCGGCTATCCGCTCTCAGTGGATGGCAATCTCTTCGCGACGGACGAGATGGCGGTGATGGTGAAGACCGTAGCTTACCGGTCGCCCAACACCTTCGAAGATGCGCTTCAGGCCTTCATGCCGCTCTATCGTGACCGTGAGGGGATTTGTTATTCACATTCTTGTATTGTGAATATCCCGATCAACAAGGTCCAGAACGATAACGCCAACCGCAGCGGCGAGCTTGAGGTGAGTTGGTTTCTGGAGCAATGGCGCAAGGGCCTGAAGCTCGATGTCCGGCGGCTCTATGGATTTGAGAACATAAGTCCCCATCAAGAGGTCGAACTTGGGTTTGTCCCCCGTGGGGCGGATTGAGTGGCCGAGCGGCGGATGCGTGGAATGAACCAGAAGATCGGAATGCCAAACACTGCGGCCCTGAAGGCCGGCAAATTCGTTGCGGATGCCGCTTCCGGGCCGCGGCTTGATCTTGTTGTGCTGCCGATCATCGTCTGGTTCACGACGATTGCCTACGTGATCACCGAGCCGGCGCCGTTCGATCTCGGGTTCTTTGTCATCGTTGGCTATTGGATTCTTCTCGGCCGCAAGGCGCCGGCCGGCCGCATCCCTCTTATCGCTCCTGCCTTTCTTGTCCTGCTTGTTCTCAGTGTGCTGTCATTTGCCAACGTTGAATATGATGTAAATGTATCTCTGCTGTATGTCGGCATCACGATATACATGTACGCGCTGTTTCTGTTCTTTTCTCAATTGGCATCTGGATTTGGCGAGAGGCTGGTACACTCGCTGTTTATTGCATTTGTCGTTTCCGGTGCGGTATCGGCGCTGTATGCGCTCCTGTTCGTCGCCGGTCTCGTACCTGCGATGCGTCCCGAGATTGTCGGCGCGTCGCGCGCGGGTGAAATTTCCGTCAGCGAATACATCGCATTCGTCAGTCGGCCCAACGCCTTCTTCAAAGATCCGAATGTGTTTGGGCCCTTCCTGATCCCGCCCATGATGTATTGCATGGATTTATTTGCCGGAAAGCGCGTTCAGACACAGTTTTATAAAAACCTGAGCATCGCATTATTCGTCTTAATGGCGCTGGGGATTCTTTTGAGTTACTCGCGCGCAGCCTGGGGTGGGGCCGTTATTTCGGTATTATTGTATTATATGCTGATCGGGTTTTCGACGGGCAGTTTCGCAACGCTGGCCCGGCTCGTATTCTATGGCTTGATCCTGGCTATCCTGACGGTTTCGGTGCTGACGATTTCAAACAGTCCGATGATCGAGGAAATCAGCACCTATGTGGAGTCGCGCGCGAGCTTCCAGGCTTATGACGAGGAGCGCTTCTTCTTGCAGCAGCGCGCGTTCGATAGTGGCGCCGAAAACTTTTTGGGTATCGGTCCCGGCCAGTGTGAAGTGGTCAACGGCGGGTCGCCCCACAATCTTTATCTCAGGGTTTTTGCCGAGCAAGGCGTTCTGGGGTTCGCAGCTTTGCTTGTGATCCTGATCTCCACACTCATCGTTTCGCTGCGCCACGCCTTGTGGGGCGAGCCGAAAGCAAGGTCTTTGTTCCTTGTGCTTTCATCGACCTATGCGGGTTTCGTCTTCATTGGTTTCTTTATCGATCCGTACCACTGGCGGCACTTCTTTGTCCTGATGGGTCTCATCTGGGGACTGGCCGCGAGATATCCCATTCGACGGACGCGGGCGCGGCTGGGGGCGTGATGGTGAGCGGAAGGCGGCACCGAGAGCTGGCGCCGCCTTACTCCTAGCCGAATTTCGCCGCGCGCTTGAGTTGAGACGCGATCCTGGCGAGGTCGCGGATCTTGCCGAAGTCGCCGGCGCGGATGGCGTCGGTCGGCACAACCCAGGAGCCGCCCACCGCGACGACGTTGGGTAGTGCCAGATAGCTCTCCACATTCGCCGGGCCGATGCCGCCGGTCGGACAGAAGCGCAGCTTCGGCAGCGGGCCGGCAATGGATTTCAGGAACGGCACGCCACCTGCCGCTTCGGCGGGAAAGAATTTCAGCACCTCGAAGCCGAGCGCCGACAGTGCCATGGCCTCGCTCACCGTCGCGCAGCCCGGCAGAACCGGAACCGGCGCCTTGGCGAGGGCCGCGGCGAACGCGGGGGTCGTGCCGGGGCTGACCAGATAGGCCGCGCCGGCCTCCAGCGATGCCTCCACATGTGCGACTTCAGTGACGGTCCCCGCGCCGAGGATGGCGCCTTCCACTTCGGCGGCAATGGCCCGGATGGCTTCCAGCGCCACCGGCGTGCGCAGCGTCACCTCGATCAGCGGCAGTCCGCCTTCCACAAGGGCGCGGGCGAGGGGAATGGCATCCGCGAGACGCTCGATCACCACCACGGGGATCACGGGGGCACGGGCGATGATCAAAAGCGGGCTCGGCAAGCTCATGTGGCGTCTCTCCCAATGCGCGCCTTTGAAGCGCAGGCGTTCGCGCGTGTCGAGTACCATTCAGCGAGAACCACGCCGTCCGGGCATAAACCGGCTAGACTTGGAAAATGATACTCTATATCAATAAACTATGAATTCGACGGCGACGCCCTCTCGCGGGCACTCCCATGGTGCACATGAAACGGCCAAACATGGTCATTCTCATGATCATCACGCTGCGCGGCGCGCGCCTTACACGCCCGTCTTCTCCGTCCTGAGGGCATCCTTCGCCATGCGCGCGTTGATCGCGGCGGTGCTGAGCGCCGTGCTGTGGGGCGCCGTGTTCTGGGTGATGCCATGACGAGCGCCAAGGTCGCCACGGAAAGCCAAGCGGGCGCTGCCACGCAACTGCGCTTCAGGGATCTGACGCTCGGCTATGAGCGCCATCCCGCCGTCCACCATCTCGACGGCAGCGTGGAGGAGGGGGCGCTTCTCGCGGTCTGCGGGCCGAACGGGGCGGGCAAATCCACCCTTCTGCGCGGCATCGTCGGCGAGTTACGCCCCTTGAGCGGCAGCATCGAGCGCGGCGGTGTCGATGCGCGCGACATTGCCTATCTGCCCCAGGGCGCGCAGGTGGACCGCAGCTTCCCCATCAGCGTCTACGACATGGTTTCCATGGGCCTGTGGCGGCGTGCGGGCCTGTTCGGCGGCATCGGCAAGGCCGATCGCACACGGATCGAGCAAGCGATTGCTGCGGTTGGACTGGAAGGCTTCGAGCGGCGGCCGATCGGCACCCTTTCGGGCGGCCAGATGCAACGCACCCTGTTCGCCCGACTGCTGCTCCAGGATGCACGCCTGATCCTTCTGGACGAGCCCTTCACGGCGCTGGATGCCAAGACGGTCTCCGATCTTTTGGAACTGGTGCGCCGTTGGCACGGCGAGAAGCGCACGGTTCTGGCGGTGCTGCACGATTTCGATCTGGTGCGGGCGTATTTCCCGCAGACCCTCCTCCTGGCGCGCTCGGCGGTGGCGTGGGGGCCGACCGGCGAGGCGCTGGCGCCAGACAATCTCCTCAAGATGCGCCGCATGGGCGAAGCCTGGCACACCGACGCGGACACCTGCGCGGCGGCTTGAAGAGGTCTCCCTCCCCCCTTCAGGGGGAGGGCTGGGGTGGGGGGTGTTTATCCACTCGCTCCGGAGAGGGTTTTTAGGCGGCGGCATACCCCCCACCCCAACCCTCCCCCTCAAGGGGGAGGGCGGGAGGGAACCAGACCAATTTTGGATTCCATGAATATCTACGACCTTCTCATCGCTCCGTTCGCGGAGTTTGAATTCATGCGCAGGGCGCTTGTGGGTGTGTTCGCCCTGGCGCTGGGGGCGGGTCCCGTGGGGGCGTTTCTCATGCTGCGCCGCATGAGCCTCACCGGCGATGCCATGGCCCATGCCATCCTGCCGGGCGCGGCCATCGGCTTCCTGATTTCCGGGCTCGACCTGTTCGCCATGACCTTCGGCGGTCTGGTCGCCGGCTTGCTGGTGGCGGTGGGTGCGGGCGTCGTGGCCCGTGCCACCGAGATCAAGGAGGACGCCTCCATGGCGGCCTTCTACCTGATCTCGCTGGCGCTCGGCGTGCTGATCCTCTCGGTGAAGGGCTCGAACGTGGACCTGCTGCACGTTCTGTTCGGCACCGTGCTGGGCCTGGATGACCCCACCCTCTATCTGGTGGCGGGCATCGCGACATTGACCCTGTTCACCCTGGCGCTGATCTGGCGGCCGCTGGTGCTGGAATGCGTCGATCCCGCCTTCCTGTCCTCCGTGAGCCGAGCCGGCGCACCGAGCCATATCGCGTTTCTCGCCCTGGTGGTGCTGAACCTCGTGGGCGGCTTCCATGCGCTCGGCACATTGCTGTCGGTGGGCCTGATGATGCTGCCCGCCGCCACCGCCCGCTTCTGGGTGCGTGATCTCACGCCGCTGGTCTGCCTCGCCACCACCATCGCCTTCGTCTCCGGCGTTCTGGGGCTGCTGGTCTCCTATCATTGGAGCACCCCCTCCGGCCCGTCGATCATTTTGGTGGCCGGCGGCGCCTATCTGTTCTCGGTCCTGTTCGGCACGGCCGGCGGCATCGTCACGCGCCGCTGGCCCGTGCGTCATCTTGAAGCCTGAAGGAGTTCTCCATGCTCTCTCGTCGCATCCTGCTGGGCCTTGCCCTGGCGCTCGCCGCAACCCCCGGCCTTGCCCAGACGCCAGCCGCCACCGGTGAAAAAGTGCCGGTGGTGGCGTCCTTCTCCATCCTCGGTGATTTCGTGAAGAACGTGGGCGGCGACCGCGTGGCCGTGACCACCATCGTCGGTCCCAACGGCGACAGCCATGTTTATCAACCCACCCCGGCGGACGCGAAACGGATCGCCGGCGCCAAGCTGGTGTTCGTGAACGGCCTCGGCTTCGAGGGTTGGATGGATCGTCTCGTGAAGGCGTCCGGCACCAAGGCCGTGGTGGTGGTCGCCACCAAGGGCATCACGCCGCGCGAGCGCACCGCCGACGAGCCGCAGGACGATGACGAGAAGCCCGCCAAGGGCGCCAAGAGCGCGCATTCCCACGATCATGGGCCGATCGACCCCCATGCGTGGCAGTCGGTTGCCAACGCCAAGATCTACGTGGCCAATATCCGCGACGCCCTGATCGCCGCCGATCCCGAGGGCAAGGCGCAATACACCGCCAATGCGGACGCCTACCTCGCCAAGCTCACCACGCTCGAGGATGATGTGAAGGCGGGCGTCGCCAAGATCCCCGCCGATCGCCGGCTGATCATCACCTCCCACGACGCCTTCGGCTATTTCGGCGACGCGTATGGCCTCAAGCTGCTGGCGCCGGAAGGCGTGTCCACGGAGACCGAGGCATCCGCCAAGGACGTCGGGCGGATCATCCGCCAGATCAAGGCGCAGAAAGTGCCGGCGGTGTTCCTGGAGAATGTCAGCAACCCGCGCCTGCTGGATCGCATCGCCAAGGAGGGCGGCGCCAAGGTGGGCGGGACGCTTTATTCCGACGCCCTGTCCGATGACAAAGGCGGCGCGCCTACCTACATCGATATGGTGCGCAGCAACCTCAAGGCGCTGACGAGTGCGCTGACGAGCTGATGCCGGCGCCCGCAGCGTCGATGCACCGAAATTCATTTAAGAGCGGCCCGGTGCCGTTGTCCGGAGTTCCCCATGTCTGAGGTCCAGAAGATCCCCGTTACCGTCCTCACCGGCTATCTCGGCGCGGGCAAGACCACGCTGCTCAACCGCATTCTCTCCGAGCCGCACGGCAAGAAGTTCGCCGTGATCGTGAACGAGTTCGGCGAGATCGGCATCGACAACGACCTCGTGGTCGGCGCCGACGAGGAAGTGTTCGAGATGAACAACGGCTGCGTCTGCTGCACCGTGCGCGGCGACCTGATCCGCATCGTCGACGGGCTGATGCGCCGCAAGGGCGGCTTCGACGGCATCATCGTCGAGACCACCGGCCTCGCCGACCCCGCGCCGGTGGCGCAGACCTTCTTCGTGGACGAGGAGATGGGCGCCCGCACCAAGCTCGACGCCGTGGTCACGGTGGCGGACGCCAAATGGCTCACCGACCGGCTGAAGGACGCGCCCGAGGCGAAGAACCAGATCGCGTTCGCCGACGTGATCCTGCTCAACAAGACCGATCTCGTTTCCCCCGCCGAACTGGCGGAGGTGGAAGGCCGCATCCGCGCCATCAACCCCTACGCCAAGCTGCACCGCACCCATAAATCCGAGATCGCGATCGACAAGGTCCTGAACCAGGGCGCGTTCGACCTCGACCGCATCCTCGCCATCGAGCCCGCCTTCCTGGAGGAGGACGAGGGGCACCACCATCATGACCACGAATGCGGCCCCGGCTGCGGACATGACCACGGGCACGACCATGATCACGGCGGGATGAAGCACTATCACGACGAGGAGATACAATCCTTCTCCTTCGCCACCGACAAGCCGATGGACCCGGACAAGTTCTTCCCCTGGGTTCAGGATCTGGTGGCGACCGAGGGGCCGAGCATCCTGCGCTCCAAGGGCATCCTCTCGTTCAAGGACGACCCCGACCGCTTCGTGTTCCAGGGCGTGCACATGATCCTGGACGGCGACCACCAGCGGCCCTGGAAGGAAGACGAAGACCGCCGCAGCCGCATCGTCTTCATCGGCCGCAACCTCGATCAGAAGAAGCTGGAATCCGGCTTTCTCTCCTGCGAGGCCTGAGCGTTTTTATGGCCGGTGTGGGAATGAAGTTAAGCCATTTCATTCGTCATGGCCGGGCTTGTCCCGGCCATCCACGCCGTGGGGCTCGGAACGGAATTTCGGAATTTAGATCAAGCGGTTGGACGTGGATCCCCGGGTCAAGCCCGGGGATGACGGAAATGGATGCTCGGGCGTCTGCCTCCCATTTCCAATTGGCTCTCAGACCATGCGCGCATGGGCCGGGCGCAGGCGCTTGAGCGGGCCTGGCAGCATGTCATCCAACACTCGCGCCGCCTTCTGGCGGCGTGGATAAAGCCAGAGCCCCGCCGCCATCACCAGCAGCCCCACGCCCGAGAGCGCGAAGGGGAACAGCAGGGAATCCTGGAACACGTCCGAGACGAGATGGCCGAGATAGGCGCAGACGCCCATGGCGCCGAACACCGCATACACCCGGCGCATCAGGAAGACGGACAAGAGAATCAGGCCGACATTGAGCAGGCAATAGACCGCCTTGGTCCATTCGCCGCCGCGATCTAATGATGTCAGGCCCCCCCAGAAGGTGATGGCGCCGACCAGGTGCAGCCAGAAGGCGAAATCCCCGCTCTTGGAGGCAATATCCACGCTCCATGCGATGAGGATCACCGCGAGGCCGAAGCCGAGCGACATCTTCGCCCGCTGGTCCCAGTCTGGGGTTTGCGCGTGGAACACCAGCGGCGCCAGGTCCATGGACAGGAACCAGACGGCAAAGGCGATGACGGCAACGATGAACGGAAACCGGTAGAAGCACAGCGCCGCCAGCCCGGCGGCGATGGTCGCGACTTCCATGGGCACCCAGCTTGCGTTCACCCAGCGATAGAAGTCCCGGTAATTGCCTGGATCGCCCGCCCCACCCCAGGCACTGAGACTGTCCTGGATGCCGAACACCGCCAGTGGGGCCATGCCGACCGCGATGGCGACCATCAGTCCTCCAGGCGTCGTCAGACCTTGCCGCCACAGATGATGTCCGGCGACCAGGAATATCCCCGCATAGGCCAGGGCGGTGAGCGCAAGGGCGGGGCCGCCCATGCGCGCGAAGGCCAGGGTCGCGAACAGGGTCATGGCGCCGAGGATGATGAGGGCGCCCGCGTACCAGAGCAGGTGGGTCAGGTCGAAACGCGGCTGCGCTTGGGCCGGCGCGGCGGGCAGCGCCGCGAGCAGCCGCGCGGCCGCCTCCGGCTCGATCCCGGCGGCGCTGGCGGCGGCGGCGATCTGATCGCGGGAGAACAGGTCTGTTACGGGCAACGGCGGTCTCCGTCTCGGCCCGGTCCGCATCCGGGCTGAAGGGCGGGACAGGGAGCGTCGCGCCTCACAGGAAGTAAAGGAAGGTCAGCAGCACGAAGCAGGGCAGCAGGAAGACGCAGGACCACACCATGTAGCCGAAGAAACTCGGCATCTTTACGCCGCGATGCCGGGCGATTGAGAGCACCATGAAATTGGGTGCGTTGCCGATATAGGTCAGGGCGCCCATGAACACAGCGCCGGCCGATATGGCCTCCAGCGTCACCTCCAGCGGCCCCATCAGGCGATAGGGATCGCCGCCGGCCAGATTGAAGAACACCAGATAGGTGGGGGCATTGTCGAGGAATGCCGAGAGCCCGCCGGTCAGCCAGAAATACCAGACATTGACCGGTTGCCCGGCTTCGTTGGTCACGAGGTCCACCAGCGGCGCGAAGGCGCCCGCCTGGCCGGCGCGCAGGATGGCGATGACCGGGATGATGGTGAGGAAGATGGCCGCGAACAGCTTCGCCACCTCCCGGATCGGCTCCCAGTCGAAGCCGTTGCGCTCACGCACCAGCCGGGGCGTGATGGCGAGCGAGATGAACGCGATCACCACCAGCAGCACGTCGCGCACCAGCCATTGGATCTCGACAACCGTGCCGTAGATGCGGAAATGGATGCCCGGCTTCCAGAGCGCGCTCAGCAGGATGGCACCGATGATGCCGATCAGCAGGGGAATGTTCTGCAATCCACGGATGGTGATCCTGTCGGTATCCGGGCTCGGGTCGACGCGCGCCGGCAACGTCTCCTTGGCGTAGAAGTAGCGGTCAAGCAGGTAGAAGACCGTGAGCAGGATGGCGGCGACCAACACCGTGTCGTGAAACAGGTGGGTGGTGGTCCAGAAGAAGGACACGCCCTTCAGGAACCCCAGGAACAGCGGCGGATCGCCCAGCGGGGTGAGCGAGCCGCCGATGTTCGACACCAGGAAGATGAAGAACACCACGGTGTGCACGTTGTGGCGGCGCTCGTCATTGGCGCGCAGAAGCGGACGGATCAGCACCATGGAGGCGCCGGTGGTGCCGATCAGGCTCGCCAATACCGTCCCGAGCGCCAGGATCGCCGTGTTGGTCGCGGGGGTGCCGTGGATGTTGCCCACCACCAATATGCCGCCCGAGACCGTGAACAGGGCGAACAGCAGGATGATGAAGGGGATGTATTCCAGCAGAGCGGTGTGCACCACCTCGTGGGCGGTCAGGTCCGCCCCCTTCAGCAGAATAAAGGGAATGAGAAAGGCGAGCCCCCAGAACAGGGCGATCTTTCCGTAATGATGGTGCCAGAAGCGGTTGGCCAGCAGCGGGAACAGGGCGATGGAGAACAACATGCCGGCGAACGGGAGCGTCCAGAGCACGGACATCTCCGCGCCGTTCACCGCCGTTGCGCCCGGCGCGGCGGCCTGCGCGGCGACCGGAAACAGGGTCAGCGCGAGCAGGAGGAGCAGGGTACCCGCAGCCTTGCGCGCGCCGGGGAAGGCATCGTTCAAACGTTCAGCCCGCACGTTTCCAGCCTCCTACGTTCCATCTGGATTTGATGGACGATGCGCCGGGGCAAGGCAAGGCTGCATCCGTGCCACGGCACCACGGCCTGGACGTCAATCGGCCGGATCGGCACCGCGCCGGTTGACCCGTGGCGCGGTTTCTGACCTTAGTCCCGGCGCTTTCAGACCCGCATGAGACCATGACCACAGAACGCTATAACGCTCGCGACGCCGAACCCCGGTGGCAGAAGATCTGGAAGGAGCGCGGCATTTTCCGCGCGCGCAACGACGATTCGCGCCCCAAATTCTTTGTCATGGAGATGTTCCCCTATCCCTCCGGGCGCATCCATATCGGCCATGGGCGCAATTATGTGATGGGCGACGTGCTCGCGCGCTACAAGCGCATGCAGGGCTTCAACGTACTCCATCCCATGGGCTGGGACGCCTTCGGCCTGCCGGCGGAGAATGCCGCCATCGAGCGCGGCATCCATCCCAAGGAATGGACCTACGAAAACATCGCCTCCATGAAGGAGCAGCTTCAGCTGCTCGGCCTGTCGCTGGATTGGGAGCGCGAGATCGCCACCTGCGATCCCTCCTATTATGTCGAGCAGCAGCGCATCTTCCTGGATTTCCTGGAGGCGGGTCTCGCCTATCGCAAGGAGAGCGAGGTCAATTGGGACCCCATCGACCACACCGTGCTCGCCAATGAGCAGGTGATCGAGGGGCGCGGCTGGCGTTCCGGCGCGGTGGTGGAGCGGCGCAAGCTGTCGCAATGGTTCTTCCGCATCACCCAGTTCGCCCAGGAGCTTCTCGACGCGCTCGACACGCTGGACCGCTGGCCGGACCGCGTGCGGCTCATGCAGCGCAACTGGATCGGTCGCTCCGAGGGCCTGGAAGTGCTGTTCGAGCTGTCGAAGGACAGCGCGAAGGCGTCCGGCACCAATGCTGTGAAGGTCTACACCACGCGGCCCGACACCCTGTTCGGCGCCTCTTTCCTGGCGCTGTCGCCCGACCATCCGCTGGCCGCCACGCTGGCGGCGAAGGACGCGAAGCTCGCTTCATTCATCGTCGAGTGCAAGAAGGGCGGGACCTCGGCCGAGGTCATCGAGACCCAGGAAAAGATGGGCTACGACACCGGCCTGACCGTGGTGCATCCGCTGGATGCCGCGCTCACCCTGCCGGTCTATGTCGCCAATTTCGTGCTGATGGACTACGGCACCGGCGCCATTTTCGGCTGCCCGGCCCATGACCAGCGCGATCTCGACTTCGCCCGCAAGTATCGCCTCAGCGTGACGCCGGTGGTGCTGCCGCCGGGTGCGGACCCCGCAACCTTCGCGGTGGAAGACATCGCCTATGACGGCGAGGGCGTGCTCTATAATTCGCGCTTCCTCGATGCCATGGCCATCGAGGATGCCAAGGAGGCGGTCGCCCGCCGCCTGGAGCGGTTCCGCGTGGACGGCGAGCCCCAGGGCGCGCGGCGCGTGAACTTCCGCCTGCGCGACTGGGGCATCTCGCGCCAGCGGTATTGGGGCTGCCCGATCCCGGTGATCCATTGCGAAGCCTGCGGCCCGGTCCCGGTGCCGCGCGACCAGTTGCCGGTGATGCTGCCGGACGACGTGACCTTCGACCGTCCCGGCAACCCGCTCGACCGCAACAAGGGGTGGCGCGACGTGCCGTGCCCCAAGTGCGGCGCGCCGGCGCACCGCGAGACGGACACCATGGACACGTTCGTGGATTCGTCCTGGTATTTCTTGCGCTATGCCTCCCCCGACGTGGCCAACCCGCTGGACAAGGCGGCAGTGGCTCATTGGCTGCCGGTGGACCAATATATCGGCGGCATCGAACACGCGATCCTGCACCTGCTCTATTCTCGCTTCTTCACCCGGGCGCTGAAGGCGTGCGGGCGCGTGGATGTAACCGAGCCGTTCGCCGGTCTGTTCACGCAGGGCATGATCGTCCACGAGACCTACAAGGACCAAGCCGGCCGCTGGTTGTTCCCCGAGGAGGTCAAGCTCCTGGGCAACGGCAAGGCCGTGAAGATCGACACCGGCGAGGACGTGACCGTCGGCGCGCCGGAGAAGATGTCCAAGTCCAAGCGCAACGTGGTGCCCCCCGAAGTGGTGGCCGACACCTATGGCGTCGATTGCGCCCGCTGGTTCATGCTCGCGGACACCCCGCCGGAGCGCGATAGCGAGTGGACCCAGGCGGGCATCGACGGGGCCTGGCGCTTTGTCCAGCGGGTGTGGCGCCTGGTCGGAGAGGCGATTGAGCTTGGCGTGCCGGCCGGCACGCCCCTACCGACCGAGTTCGGGCCGCAGGCTGTGGCACTGCGGCGTGCGGCCCATGGCCTCGTCGCCAGCGTGTCGGACGATATCGAGCGGCTGCGATTCAACGTTGCCGTGGCGCATGTGCATGAGTTCGCCAATGTGTTCGGTCAGGCGGTGGCCGCCGTCCGCGCCGGCGCCGGCGATGCCGGGCTTGGCTTCGCCCTGCGCGAGGCGGGCGACATCCTGGCGCGGGTGGTGGGGCCGATGGTGCCGCATCTGGCCGAGGAATGCTGGGCGGCGCTGGGTCATGAGGGGCTGGCCGCAGAGGCGTCATGGCCGCAGGCCGACCCCGCGTTGCTGGTGCGCGATACCATCACGCTGCCGATCCAGATCAACGGCAAAAAGCGCGACGACATCGAAGTTCCGCGCGAGGCGACCCCCGCGCAGGTGGAGGCCGCCGTGCTCGCGCTCGAAAGCATTCAGCGCGCACTCGACGGGCGCCCGCCGAAGCGTATCATCGTGGTTCCACAGAGGATCGTGAATGTCGTCGCCTGACCGCGCCCCGCTCGCCTTCGCCCGCTTCACGCGTCTCGCCCTCGCGCTCTCCCTCGCGGGGGCGCTGGCCGGCTGCTTCCAGCCGATGTACGCGGCGTCCACGCCGGGCGCGGGGCCGGGGCTGAAGGAAAAACTGGGTGATGTCCAGATCGTCAAGATCGAGGGCGAGCTTGGCAACGACCTGCGCAACGACCTGATCTTCGATCTCACGGGCGGGTCGGGCAATCCGGCGAATGCCCCGTACAAGATGTTCATCACGGTGAAGTCCACCTCCACCTACGCCATCGTCAACACCTCTTCCGGCTTGCCGGAAGCCAAGGTGGTGCGCGTTTCCGGCGAGTGGCGCATTTACAAGGCCGGCGAGGAGACCAAGCCGCCGGTCGCCAAGGGTTCGGCCGCCGCGTCTGCCTCGCTTGACGTCAGCCAGGAGCGGTTCGCCAATTACAGCGCCACCCGCGAGGCGGAGAAGCGCGCCGCCGGCACGCTGGCCGAGATGATTAAGGCGCAGATGGTGGCGTTCTTCGTCAAGCAGCCCGGCAGTTAGGGCCTGACGCATGGTTGCGGTCCGAGCCGGCGATGCCGAGACCGCCCTGTCCCGGCGCGACAAGAAGCATCCGCTGGTGCTGCTGTTCGGCCCGGATACCGGGCTGGTGCGCGAGCGCGCGGCGGGCCTGGTCAAGCGCACCGTTCCCGACACGTCCGATCCGTTCGCCGTGGTGCGGCTGGACGGTGACGACATCGCCGCCGACCCCCGCAGGCTGATGGATGAGACCCGCACCATCGGCCTGTTCGGCGGCGAGCGGGTGATCTGGGTGCGCGCGGGCAGCCGCAACATCGTGCCCGCCCTGGAGCCGCTGCTGGCCGAGCCGTGCGACGCCCTGGTGGTGATCGAGGCCGGCGACCTGAAGCGCGGCGCCCCGCTGCGGTCGCTGTGCGAGAGCGCTCCGGCGGCGCTCGCCATTCCCTGCTATGCGGACGGAGAGCGCGATCTTGCCCGGCTGGTGGACAGCATGCTGGGGGAAGCGGGCCTGACCATCGACCGCGATGCCAAGGATCTCCTGGTGTCCCTGATCGGCGGCGACCGGCTGGCCTCGCGCGGGGAGATCGCCAAGCTGGCCCTCTATGCCCAGGGGCAGGGCCGGGTGACGCTGGATGACGTGCGGATCATCGTCGGCGATGCCTCGGCCCTGGCGCTGGACGATGTGGTGGACGCGGCCCTGGCCGGGAATGCACCCGCCGCCGCGACCGCGCTCGCCAAGGCGAAGGTCGCCGCGACCCGGCCCGACGCGGTGCTCGGCGCCTTGCTGCGCGGCCTGCTCTCGCTGCACCAGATGGCCTTGGCGGTGGAAGGGGGCAGCGGCATCGAGCGGGTGATCGACCAGCAGCGCCCGGCGGTGCATTTCTCCCGCAAGCCCTATCTGGAGCGCGCCCTGCGCAACTTCTCCTCCACCCAATGCCTGCGGGCGATGCTCATGGTGGACGAGGCAGTTCTCGCTTGCCGCCGCAGCCCCGCGCTGGGCGAAGCCATCGCCGAGCGCGCCCTGTTGCAGATCGCGGGGCGGCGGAAGCAGGGATAGCCGCTGGCTTCAGAGGGTGGCGAAATGGCGCCGCGACTGGAGATAGGCCAGCAGGATCAGCCCTGGGATCGCCGCCAGCGAGGTTATGGCGAAGAAGATCGGCCATCCCGTCGCCTCGGCGATGAACCCGCCGCCGGAGGCCAGGAAGGTGCGGCCCACCGCCGTCAGCGCGGTCAGCAGCGCATACTGGGTCGCGGTGTGGGCGCGCGCGCCGCACAGAGCGGAGAGATAGGCCACGAACACCACGGTGCCGATGGCGCCGCAGAAATTCTCGACGATAATCGTGCCGGTGAGGAACGGCACGTTCACGCCGACGATGGCCTGCCCGGTGAAGGCAAGGTTCGAGACCATCTGGAGGATGCCGCCGATCCACAGGCAGGTGACGAGCGGCAGCGCCCGCGCCATCGCTCCGCCGGCAAACCCGCCCAGCAGCGCCGCCGCGAGTCCGACGCCCTTGACGATGGCGGCATAGGTCGCCTTGTCGAAGCCGATGGCGATCACGAACGGCGCGGTCAGCACGCCGGCGAAGGCGTCGCAGAATTTATAGAGCAGCACGAACAGCAGAATCGTCACCGCGTTGGGGCGCGACAGGAATTCTGCGAACGCGCCATAGGCGGTCGCGGCGACGCGGGAAAGTGCGCCTTCGCCGGCACCGTCCCGGCGCGGCGGCGGTTCCGGCTCGCGCGCCATGAGGGTCGCCAGCATGCCCACCAGCATGCAGGCCGAAGCGGCGACGTAGCCCCACATCCAGGCCACGTCGCGGGCGACGTTCATGGTCTCGATGACCGCCACAATTGCGATGACGCCGGCGCCCGACACCAGCATGCCGATGCGATAGGCGGCGACATAGCCGGCCATGCCGGCCGCCTGCTCCGACGTGTCGAGGCGCTCGACGCGGAACGCATCCACCACGATGTCCTGGGTCGCCGAGCAGGTGGCGAGGATCACCGCCCCCAACGCAACGGCAAATGGCGCGGAGGCTGGGTTCTGGAAGCCGAGATAGAGGATCGCAAGCACCAGCGCGGCTTGCGTTGCCAGCAGCCAGCCGCGCCTGCGGCCGAGAAGGCGCGAGAGCACGGGCACGTCGATGGCGTCCACCACCGGCGCCCAGAGGAATTTCAGCGTGTAGGGCAGGCCGACCAGCGAGAACAGGCCGATGGTGCCGAGGTTCACGCCTTCTTCCGTCATCCACACGGACAGCGTGGTGCCCGTCAGCGCCAGCGGCAGGCCGGAGGAGAAGCCGAGCAGGATCACCACCAGCACGCTTGGCCGGAAATAGACGGTGATCGCCTCGAAGCGCGAGCCTCGCGTGCGGCCCGAAAGACGGTCGCTCATTCTGGTCTTTCGCTCATTCAGGTTGCCTTTGCACGGCTGGCCGCAGGCTCACGCCGGGGGCTGGCTGTTCCACAGCCCGGTGTCCACCTTGGAGACCGCAATCACGGCCTGGGTGCGGCTTTCGACGCCGAGCTTCTGGAGAATGGCTGAGACGTGCGCCTTCACGGTCGCTTCGGAGACCGACAATTCATATGCGATCTGCTTGTTGAGCCGCCCTTCGGACAGCATCATCAGCACCCGCACCTGCTGCGGCGTGAGGGTCGCGAGACGGGCGATCACCGCATCCGCCTCGGCATCCGCGCGGCTGGTCAAATTGATATCCGCCGGGGCCCAGGTGCCACCCGCCATGACGGCGGCGACCGCATCGCGCATACCGGCGATGGCCAGCGTCTTGGGGATGAAGCCTGAGGCGCCGAGGTCCAGGCAGCGGCGGATCACCGCCGGCTCCTCGTTGCCGGACACCACCACCACCGGCACCGCGGCATATTGCGCGCGCAAGTAGATCAGGCCGGAAAAGCCGCGCGCGCCGGGCATGGCGAGGTCCAGCAGGACGAGATCGAAATCCGAATCCCGCTCCAGCTTCGCGTGGAGTTCATCGAAGGTGCCGACCTCCACGATCTCGCTTGCGGGATAAACGGCGGAGACGGCTTCACGCAAAGCGCCACGAAACAGCGGGTGATCGTCGGCAATGACCAGCCGGACGGCATTGGCGACCTCGTCTCCCAAGAACGACCTCCCCGTAAAGACGATTCGATAAGACGAGCGGCACCCGCGAATCGGCGCGCCGCATTTTCAGCCGTGCCGCCGATGGAGGCAAGCCGGCGATCAGGGCATCGTGCGGCCCGAAAATGCAAGGATGATCTCGCGGGCATGCGGCTTTGCGCGATGTTCCACGAGATAGATGCCTTGCCATGTGCCGAGCCCGAGATGCCCGTCCCGCACCGGGATCGACAGGTCGCTTCCCGTCAGCATGGTGCGCACATGGGCGGGCATGTCGTCCGGCCCCTCAAGGTCGTGCACCCAGGGCCGGTTCTGCGGCGCCAGGGCGCGCAAGGCCGTGATGAGATCGGTGCGCACGTCGGGGTCGGCATTTTCCTGGATGGTCATGGATGCCGAGGTGTGGCGGCAGAACAGCACCAGAGTGCCGAACGCCCCGCCGATTTCGTTGAGGAAGGCGCGCACCTCGCGGGTGATGTCGGTGAACCCTTCGCCCGGCGTTTGCACGGTGAGCATCGCCTGCGCGTGGGTGTCGATGGCGGCGCGCTTGGCCGGCGTGCGCTTCATTTCAGGCATGGACCTCTCCCACCGCGCTTGACGCCCGCGCCCACGCCCTTTCCCTTGTGCTGCGAACAGGAAGGCGCGGGCATATGGACACAATCCACCTCCGGGGTGAAGACTTCGCGGACGCGGCGATCGCCGCCGACACGCGGATGATCAATGAGGCCGTGACCAAGAGATTGGCCGCCGTCCCCGATCGCGGCACGCACCCGCCTGCCAAGATCCGCCAGGCGATGCTCGAGGGGCGCGGCGCATTTCCGCTGCCGCCGGAAAGCCTGTTGGCGCAGGAAGAAATCATTGAGGGCCCGCATGGCCCGATCCCGCTGCGCATCTACCTGCCGGAGGGGGCGCCCAAGGGGGTCTATCTCCATTTTCACGGCGGTGGCTGGAGCATCGGCTCGCCGCGCGAGAACGACAACGGCAACGATCGAATCGTCCAGCGGACAGGCTATGCGGTGGTCTCGGTGCGTTATCGTCTCGCCCCGGAATATCCCTATCCCCAGGGGCCGGACGACGGCGAAGCTGCTGCTTTGTGGCTGGTGCGCGCGGCGCAGAGCCGATTCGGGACCGAAAAGCTCGCCATCGGCGGGGAATCGGCCGGCGCATGCCTTGCCGCCGCGGTCCTGGTCCGGCTGCGCGACCGGCATGGCATGGCGCCCTTCATGGGCAGCGTGCTCACATCAGGCTGTTTCGACCTGCGCCTCACCCCAAGCGTGCGGCAGTGGGGCGAGACGCCCCTGGTGCTGAACACGCGCGATATCGTGCGCTTCGTCGACCATTACCTCGCGGGCGGCGGCGGCAGTGTGGAAGACCCCGACGTGTCGCCGCTGCTGGCGAACCTCTCCGCTCTTCCCCCCGCGCTGTTCATCGTCGGCACGCAGGACGCCTTGCTGGACGACACCCTGTTCATGTCGGCCCGCTGGATCGCCGCCGGCAATGCCGCGGAGCTGATGGTCATGCCCGGCGGCTGCCATGTCTTCCCGCGGTTCCCCGGAAGCGCCGGCGTTGCCGCCAACGCACGGATCGATGATTTCCTGAGCGGCCTCTGAGCGGCGTCAGGCTTTCAGCACGCCCTGGAACGGCGCGCGGCCGGACGCAAGCGCGTCGTCCAGAAGCTCGATGCGGTCCTGCCCCCAGAACACTTCGCCGTCCAGCACGTAGGACGGCGCGCCGAACACGTCGGCCGCCAATGCGGCGGCGCGATTGCGTTCGTAGGCCGCATGGATTTCGGGGCTGTCCGCCTGTGCGATGATGTTGCTTCCGGCAAAGCCCATCTCGTCATAAATGCCGGCGAGAACCGCCGCGTCCGCGAGGTTTTCCTGGCGCTGCCACACCGCCGAATACAGCCGCGAAAGCAGGTCATCCACCGGGCCGAGCGCCATGGCGGCGATGACGGTGCGGTCGGCGAAGGCGGCATCGAACGGCCAGAAGCGCGGGGCCAGATGGAAATCGACGCCGCGCTTCACGCGCCACCGCTGCAATTCGAGCGCGCGATGCCGCTGGCGGGCCGGCGCGCGCTTTGCGAGCGGCAGGCCGCCGGTTTCCGCGAACACCGGCCCGAGTTCGACCGGGACCGGCCGCACGGTCGCGCCATGGCGCCGCGCCACCTCCATGAAGGGGGCGTGGCCGAGGAAGGACCAGGGGCTCGCGAGGGAGAAGAAGTAGTCGATGGTGCGGGACATTTCGTTTTCTTTCTTCACATCACCCGAGCCGCCCGGAACCCAACAGGGTGTCACTTGGGGGCGAGCATTTCCGTGCTGATCTTGCGGTCGCCCTTAAAGGCCCAGATGGACTTATAGGAACCATCATCCTGGGCAACATATAGACCAACGCCGGTCTTGCCGCTGCTCGTGAAGGTCATGGCGAACACGTCGTCATCGCCGATCGCATAGGCGTCGAACTTGTCGCCGTCGATCACCGAGACGACGCGGTAAACGCCCTCGGCGGTCTTGGTGATGGTGGCTTCACCGGTATAGGTCGATTTGTCGTCGGCATTTTCACCCGCGATTTTGTATTTTCCCGGGCCTTTCGCAAATGCAGGTGCGGTCAAGGCCAAGGTCAGGGCGGTAGCGCAGGCTAGAATTTTGTTCATTTTCTTATCCATTGGGGCGGCATCATGCGGCGCGGACGATAGGCGGCGCATTGAATACGTTCAATGGCTGCGGCAGCGGAAGAAATGCGACAGATAGAGGCTGGCAGAAACCGCCGGTTGGCTCACGCTTTGCGCTGCCAGCGGCCGTTCTCGTCCTGCTGCCAATAGGTGAGGGTGTGTCCGGCCGCCTTGGCGGTGCGCCACCGCTCGCGGGCGGTGGCCACCGCCTGATCGTCGCGGCCGTCGAACATATGCACGAGACGGACATAGCCATCCGCGTCGAGAATATCCGTGCCGTCCACCAGAAAGCGCACCTGGGCGCCGTTGGGATTGGCCGCCCCCGTGGTGAGCAGCACCGGCTGGCGCTCCGGGCGCGCCTGGGTGTCGGTGCCGTGGGGGAGGAAGGCGGCGTCGCTATAGGTCCACAGATGCGCGTCCAGCGCGTCGCGCCGTTCCGGCGAGCCGCATTGCACGACGCAGCGCCAGCCCCGCTCCAGGCTCTTTTCGAGCAGCAGGGGCAGGGCGTCCTCCAGCGGGCGCCGCTCCAGGTGGTAGAACAGGACTTCGGTCACGCCATCCGCTCATGAAAAGGTCGGGCGCACCGTCGCGGGCATGCACGGCTGCGTCAAGTCAGAGCAGGCCCTCGACGGCCGCGATCAGGCGCTCGAGATCCTCCGGCCGCGACAGGCGGTGGTCGCCGTCCTTAACGAGAGAGAACACCACGTCGTCTTCGGCGAGGCATGAGACCAGGCTCATGGCATGTTCCCACGGCACATCCGTGTCCCGTACGCCCTGGAGAATGCGCACCGGACAGCCGACTGCGAACGGCGTGCCGAGGATCAGGTGCGTGCGGCCGTCCTCGATCAGGGCGCGGGTGATGACATAGGGTTCGTCGCCATAGTCCGAGGGGCGCTCGAACCGGCCGGTGGCGAGAATCTCCGCCTGCACCGCAGGAGAGAAGCTCGCCCACATCAGGGTCTCGGTGAAATCCGGCGCAGGCGCGATCAGCACCATGCCGGCCAGCCGCTTGTCGCCCCGCGCTGCGAGTGCGCGGGCGAGCAGCAGCGTGATCCATCCGCCCATGGAGGAGCCGACCAGGATTTGCGGACCCTGTGTCGCCTGATCCAATACCGCGAGGGCATCCTCCAGCCAGTGCGAGATCGTGCCGTCGACAAACCGGCCGGAGGATTCGCCATGGCCGGAATAGTCGAAGCGCACATAGGACTGGCCCCGCTTCGCCGCCCAGTCGGCCAAAGCCTGCGCCTTGCCGCCCATCATGTCGGACTTGAAGCCGCCGAGCCACACCACGCCCGGCCCCCGGCCCGGAAGGGTCCGCACGGCGATGGTGCGGCCGGAAACGTCCAGATGGCTCAGGGTCTCGATGCCGGGAGAAACTGCGGTCGCGGTCAATTGAGGCTCCGTCAGGCGGGCGGGTTGGCGAAATAGCGGGTGATCAGGGCGTGGTAGATGTCCGCGAGCGCGACGAGGTCGGACACCGGCGTCGCCTCGTCCACCGCGTGCATGGTGCTGCCCACGAGGCCGAATTCCACCACCGGGCAGAGATCCTTGATGAAGCGGGCATCCGAGGTGCCCCCCGTGGTGGACTTCTGCGGCTGGCGTCCCGTGCCGGAGGCCACCGCATCGCAGACCAGATCCACGAACGGGCCCGGCGCGGTGAGGAAGCTCTCGCTGCCGCCGGGGCGGAATTCCAGCGTGAATAGGGTGGGCGCGACGGCGGTTGAGAGGCGACGCAGGATTTCCGCCTGAAGCGTCTCCAACGAATATTGGTCATTGAAGCGCACGTTGAACTTGGCCTGCGCCTGACCGGGAATGACGTTGAAGGCCGCATTGCCCACGTCCACCGAGACGATCTCCAGGTTGGAGGGCTGGAAATGCGGCGTCCCCGCGTCCAGCGGCGCCTCGGACAGTGCGTTCAGTAACTTGAGCAGCCGGGGCACCGGATTGTCGGCGAGATGGGGGTAGGCCGCGTGTCCCTGCTTGCCGCGCACCGTGATCACCCCGGAGAGACTGCCGCGCCGGCCGATCTTCACCATGTCGCCGAGCGCTTCCGGATTGGTGGGTTCGCCGAGGACGCAATGGTCGATGCGCTCCCCCTTGGCCTTGAGCCAGTCCACCACCTTCACCGTGCCATCCAGCGCCGGGCCTTCCTCGTCCCCTGTGATAAGGAAGGAGAGGCTGCCGGTCTCCGGCCGCCCATAGCGGAGCGCCGCCGCGAGCCATGCGGCGACGCCGCCCTTCATGTCCACCGCGCCGCGGCCGTAGAGGAGCCCGTCCGCCACTTCGCCTGCGAACGGGGGATGGCGCCATTCGGCGGCATCGCCCGCCGGCACCACGTCCACATGGCCGGCGAAGCACAGGTTCGGCCCTTCGGTGCCGATCCGGGCATAGAGATTGGCGATGGGGATGCCGGCACTGTCGAAGGTCAGCCGCTCCACGAGATAGCCGCCCGCTTCCAGCACCCGCGCCACCACCTCCATGGCCCCGCCCGCGTCCGGCGTCACCGAGGGGCTGCGCAGCAAGGCCTGGGCAAGGGAGAGCGGATCAGCGGCGAACTGATCGCTCGACCGGACATCGGGCTGCGAAGCTCCAGCTTCGCTCTTGACGGAGAGGGGGATGCTCATGGACTTAAGGGCTCCGCGTCGTCTTTCGCGTTTTTAGTGCGCTTTCCCGCCGGAAGGAAACCGGAAGGCGGGCTTTGCACGGGGTGCCAAAGTCGCGCCGCCTTGAGGTCGCCGCCTTCAGGCAGCAGAAGGCCGGCTCCCGGAGGGTGTTGATGTCTCGCTCGATCGTGCGCCTTGGGGCGGCTGAGCCGCCGATGTCCCGTCATTATAGACGGGCCGTTGGTCTGTTGTGCGCGCTTCTGCTCAGTCTCGGCCTCGGCTTCGCGGCCATGGCGCAGACCCCCGTGTCTGCGGTTCCGGCGGCGCCCGCCGCGCCGACCGACCCGATGCAGGCTACCCGCGCGAATGTGGAGGCGACCCGCTCCGCGCTCAACGGCCTTGAGGGCTCGCTCTCTGTGGAGGGACTGCGGGCCAATGATCTGGACGACCTCAGGGGTCGCCTGGACCCGATACGCCGTGACCTCCAGCAGCGTCACGACGAGGCGGCGACGCGCCTCAACAGCGCCAAGGCGCGCCTGCTTGAGCTGGGGCCGGAGCCTCCCGCCAACGCCCCGCCGGAGGAGGCGGCTGCGGCTGCGGTCCGAGAACAGCAGACCAACCAGATCGCCGCGATCGATGCGGCTGTAAAGCAGTATGCGGCGCTCTCGGTGCGGGCCGACAGCCTCTCCGACCAGATCGCCGGCCGGCGGCGCGGCTTGTTCGCCGATCAGCTTTTCAGCCGCTCCGCCAGCGTTCTCGATCCCGACCTGTGGGCCGCCGCCGGCTCCGCGCTTTCCATTGAACTACGCGCGCTCAACTTCCTGGTCCGCGACTGGATCGGCTTCGCCAAGCAGAAGCATGGGCTTCTCACGATCTGGGTCATCGTCATCGGTGCCCTGTCGGTCTTCGCCGTCATCTTCACCGGCGGGCGCATGCTGCGGCGGCGGTTCCGCTGCCCCCCGCCCGAGGAGGGCGACACCTATCCAAGGTTCCGCTCGGCACGAGAGGCGGTAAAGGGTGCCGTCTTCAACGCGCTCGTGACGCCTCTGGCGGTGCTCGGCGCCTACGGTTTTCTCACCGCTTTCGACGTGCTGCCGACACGCGTCGCCGAGGTGCTTCAGGGGGTTGTCACCGCCGCCTTCGTCCAGAGCATCGGCCATGCCGTCGCCCGCGCCGTGCTGGCGCCCAACGAGCCGTGGCGCCGCTTGCTGGTGATTTCAAATCGCGGCGCGCTGATCAGCTATCGCTATTATTCCTGGACCGTGTGGACGCTGGCGATCGCGGCGTTCCTGAATGTCACGCATCGGGCGCTGTTCACCCCGGTGGCGCTGACGGTTGCCACCAGCGCGCTCATGGCGCTGTTCATCGGCGGCTTCTTTGCGCGCAGCCTGATCGTCCTGGCGCGGGCGGCAGAGGACGAGGATGAGAGCCGGGACGGACCGGCGCAGCAGCCCGGCGGCTTCATGCGGCTGCTGCAACCCCTGCGCCTGCTCATCTGGGTGGTGCTGGCCGGTATCCTCATCGCGCTCGCGGCCGGCTATGTGAGCCTCGCCGCCTTCATTTCCGCCCGGGTCGTCATGGCGATCACGGTGCTCGGCACGCTTTATATTCTGAATGCCCTGATCGATTCCTTCTTCGACAATCTCCAGCCTGACACCCATCAGGCGCGACTGGTGTCGAAGACGCTCGGGCTGCCGCCGAAGCGTCTCGAACTCATCGGCTTGCTGTTCGCCGCCTTGCTGAAGCTGGCGCTGCTGCTTGCGGCGGGTCTGCTGGTGGCGGGAAGCTGGGGCACATCGACCGCCGACATCATCGATTCGGTAGAGCGCGCCTCGTTCGGCGTGCGCATCGGCAACACCACGATAACGGCCTGGAACGTGCTCTATGCGGTGGTGATGCTGCTGCTGGGCGTGGGACTGGCGCGCGGCCTGCAACGCTGGATCTCCGGCACCTTCCTGCCGCGTACCGACCTGGAGCCGAGCCTTCAGACATCCATATCCACGGTGGTGGGATATGTCGGCACCATCATCGCCATCGCGGTGGCGATGAGCGAGATCGGGCTGAACCTTGAGAATGTGGCATTGGTTGCCGGTGCGCTCTCGGTCGGTATCGGCTTCGGCCTTCAGTCCATCGTCTCCAACTTCGTCTCGGGCCTAATCCTGCTGGCGGAGCGGCCGATCCGGGTGGGCGACACCATCAATGTGAAGGGCGAGGAGGGGTATGTCCGGCGCATCAGCGTGCGGGCCACCGAGATCGAGACCTTTGAACGCTCCACGGTGATCGTCCCCAATTCCGACCTGATCACCGGGATGGTGAAGAACTTCACCCATTCCAACACCACGGGCCGTGTCATCGTCGCCATCAACGCCACCTATGATGCCGACGTGGATCTGGTGCGCGACATTCTCGTGGGGAGTGCCTGCGACCATCCGCAGGTCATCCAGAGCCCGCCGCCGCGCGTCTTCCTCACCAAAATGCTGGAAACCGGCCTGGTGTTCGAACTCAGGTGCGTGGTGGCCAACGTGGACTATGCGCTCACCGTCAAGAGCGATCTGCACTTCTCCATCCTGACCCGCTTCCGCAAGGCCGGCGTCGGCATGGCCTGCCAGCCATGGGCGTCCCTGGCTCGCGCCCCTACGGACCTCGTGCCTCCGCGCATCGATCCGCCGCCGCCACCGCCGGCTGAGCCCGCGCTCGACCTGCCGCCCGCGGGCGGGCGGGGAGCACTCCCCCGGAACGAGCCGGAAGATCCGCCGGAGGCGTGAATCGCTCCGCGCGGGAAGATGACGGGAAGGAACGCGGCGCGGCGCTAACCCTTCCTCAACCCGCAGGGCCTCTTATCGGCCTCCGATACTCCATTGCGAGGCCGCCATGCGCGCTGCTCCCCTGATTGTCCTGCTCGCCCTGGTCCTTGCCGCCTGCGGCACCACCGAGGTGGAAACCAAGCCGACCTTCTATAACGACCTCGCCAAGACCGGCCAGCCGGTCGATCCGGCCGCTGCCGTGTCGATCATGAATGCCTATCGCGGCACCAAGGGCCTGTCCCAGCTCACCATCGATCCCTCCCTGTCGCGGGTCGCGCAGGAGCAGGCGAACGCCATGGCGGCGGCGGATACGCTGTCCCACGAAGTCGGCGGGCGCACCTTCGTCATGCGCATGAAGGCGTCGGGCTATGATCCGAAGATCGCGGTGGAGAATGTCGGCGCCGGCTATCACACCCTGGCCGAGGCGTTTTCCGGCTGGCGCGATTCCCCGCCTCACAACAAGAATATGCTGACCCCCGGCGTCACCCGCATGGGCATCGCCACCGCTTTCGCGCCCAAGTCCAAATACAAGGTCTATTGGGCGCTGGTGCTGGCAGAGCCGGAGAAATAGCCGGCAAGCTTCGCACTGCACAAAAAGTTGGACGCACTGCGTCCGCCCGATTAGAGTGCGTCCTGCACAAGCATTGAGCAGGACGCGGAATTTGCTCCAGCGGACCGATTATGAGCGGGTACGCACCGGCTTTCGGTGGCAGATTCCTGCACGCTACAACATGGCCGTCCACGCTTGCGATGCCTGGGCCGCGCGCGCACCGGACCGGCCGGCTCTGTTCGTAAAGAGCGCAAACGGCTTCGCCCCGATCAGCTATCTCGATATCGCCCGCGCCTCCAACCGCCTTGCCCATGCGCTGGCGGCACGGGGCATCGGGGCGGGGGACCGGGTGGCGATCCTGGCGCCGCAGTCGCCGCAGGTGCTCGTCAGCCATCTCGCGATCTACAAGCTGAACGCCGTCGCCGTGCCGCTGTCCGCGGTGTTCGGCCGCGAGGCGATTGCCTACCGGCTTCAGGATTCCGGGGCGAAGGGGCTCATCACCGATGCGGCCAGCCTCCCCAAGATCCCCGCCCATCTGGACAGCCTGAGCCTGAAAATCTGTCTCGACGGCGCGACCTTCGGTGTCGCGGGTTTCGACGACTTGCTGGCGGGGGCGAGCGACGCGCCGCTGGCCATCGACAGCACGCCCGATGACCCGGCGCTGATGATCTATACGTCGGGCACCACCGGCCAGCCGAAGGGTGCGCTGCACGCGCATCGCGTGCTGATCGGCCACGTCACGGGGCAGGATTTCACCCACGGCTTTCCGCCCCATCCCGGCGACCGGATGTGGACGCCCTCCGATTGGGCGTGGGCCGGCGGGTTGCTCAATACGCTTCTTCCCGCGCTCGCCCACGGCGTGCCGGTGGTGGTGCAGCCGCCCGGAAAGTTCGATCCCGAGGCTGCGTTTGCCTTGATGGCGCAGGCGCAGGTGCGCAACGTCTTCATCCCGCCCACGGCCCTGAAGATGATGCGCTCGGTGCCCCGCCCCCGCGAGCGGTTCGGATTTGAACTGCGCAGCGTCGGCTCGGCGGGGGAGGCGCTGGGCGCCGAGACCTTCGCTTGGGGCCGGGAGACGCTGGGCGTTTCGGTCAACGAATTCTACGGCCAGACCGAATGCAATTACGTCATCGGCTCCAGCGCCGCGCTCGGCGTGGCGCGGGCGGGTGCCACGGGCAAGGCGGTGCCGGGGCATGAGGTTGCCATCCTGCGGCCCGACGGAACGCAGTGCGAAGCCGGCGAGATGGGGCAGATCGCCGTGCGGGCGCCAAACCCGGTGATGTTCCTGGGCTATTGGAACCGGCCGGAGGCGACGGCGGAGAAGTTCCGGCACGGCTGGATGCTGACCGGCGACGTGGCGCAGATGGATGCTGACGGTTACATCCATTTCCAGGGACGGGACGACGACATCATCACCTCCGCCGGCTATCGCATCGGCCCCACCGAGATCGAGGATGTGATCCTGCGCCATCCCGCCGTGGCGCTCGCCGCCGTGGTGGGCAAGCCGGACCCGGTGCGCACCGAGATCGTCAAGGCGTTCCTGGTGCTGAAGCCGGGGTTCGCTCCGGATGCCGCGCTTGAAGCGCAAGTGCAGGATCTGGTCCGCACCAATCTCGCCGCCTACGAATATCCCCGCGAATTTGCCTTCGTCGACGAGCTTCCGCTCACCTCCACCGGCAAGGTGATCCGCCGGGAGTTGCGGGCGCGGGGCTGATCAGGCCCGAATCCCTCTCGGCTGCCAGGCCGGCATGCGGATGATGAACAGGCGATAGGGGCCGAGGAACAGCGCGATCATCAGGAGCTTCACGCCATAGTCGCAAAGCGCCCAGTTCTGCCAGGGCAGGCCGGTGCCGGCGAAGGCGAGGGAGAAGAACAGGGCGGTGTCGACGGCGCTGGAGACAAAGCCCGACATCAGCGGCGGCAGCCACCAGGCATGGCGGCGCAGGCGGTTGAACACCGCGCAATCCAGAAGCTGAGCCACCAGGAATGCGGTGCCGGAGGCGAGGGCGATGCGCGGCGAGGCAAGTGCCGCCGACAGCAAAACGGCCAGCGCGAATCCCACATAGATCACGCGGCGCGTGCGGAACGGCCCGAGGCGGCGATTGGTGAGGTCGTTCACCAGGAAGGTGACGGGATAGGTGAAGGCGCCCCAGGTGAGATAATCCGCAAGGCCGAACGGCGCGAACGGATACTGCACCAGGATGTTGGCCGCGAGCACAGCGCCGCACATGCAGAAAACCGCGAGCGTGAACGCCCGCGGTTCTGAAATCTCTGCTTTTGAAGCAACCGCCACGGCGGTCAGGCGGCGGGAGCCGCCTCGGCCTGAGCCTTCACCAACTGGCGCTTCAGCTCCAGGGCGCGGGGGGACAGTTCCTCGTCGCGTGCCTTCTTCAGGAAGCTATCGAGGCCGCCGCGATGGTCAACGCTCTTGAGAGCGTTGGCACTGATGCGCAGACGTATCGAACGCTCCAGCGTCTCGCTCTGAAGCGTGACGTTGCACAGGTTCGGGAGGAACCGGCGCTTGGTCTTGTGGTTCGAGTGGCTCACGCGGTGGCCGCTCTGAACCCCCTTGCCGGTCAAGTCACACCGCCGGGACATGGCAGAAGTCCTTTTTAATTTTGTTCTCACGGGCGACGCCGTACGGAGCCGAGTTCACGGCCCTTCGTCAACCACCCGCATGATCGGGAAGGCGCTCCTATAAGCGGGAGGCGGGGGAACGTCAAGACACGACGCCCTGCGCGGGCGCCGCCATCCCGCCTCTCACGGCGGCGAGCGGTCAGGCAGGAACAGGCCCCGTGCCTCCTGCGCCTCGCGGGCAATGAAGTCGGCGGCGACGCGCACCCGCGCCAAGGCTCGGGTGTCGGCATGGGTGATCAGCCAGAAGGTGCGGGTCAGCACCACCTCGTCCGGCAGGATGCAGGCGAGGTCGGGGTCGGCATGGGCCATGAAGCAGGGCAGCACGGCGATGCCGCCGCCAGCGCGCACCGCCATGAATTGCCCCACCAGGCTTGAGCTTTTCAGCCGTGGCCGCAGGTCCTTCGCCACTTGCGGCGTGTAGTCCAACTCGGGGGCGTACAGCAGTTCGTCCACATAGGAGATGAAGGTGTGGCGCAGCAGCGCCGCCCGGTTGTCGATCGGCCCGTGCGTCTTGAGATAGTCCCGCGATGCGTAGAGCCGCAGCCGGTAGTCGGTGAGCTTGCGGGCGTGCAGTCGCCCCTGCTTGGGTCGGCTGAGGGAAATCGCGATGTCGGCTTCGCGCTTGGTCATGTTGAAGATGCGCGGCATGGCGAGGAACTGGATTTCCAGCCCGGAATGCTGCGCCGCCAGTTGCCCCATGCGCGGGGCCAGGAAATAGGTGCCGAAGCCGTCCGGCGCGCCGATGCGCACCGTGCCCGAGACGCCGAAATCGGCCCCGCCGATCTCCTGCTGGGCGGTGGAGGCCAGGGTCTCCATGGCCTCCGCCGAGGCCAGCAGCCGGTCGCCGTGCGGGGTGAGCACATATCCGCCCGGCTGCCGGTCGAACAGCTTCGCCCCCAGCATGGCCTCCAGCGTGGCGATGCGCCGGCCCACCGTGGAATGCTCCACCCCGAGATGCCGGGCCGCCAGGGTCAGCTTTCCCGCCCGTGCCACCGCAAGGAAGAAGCGCAGGTCCGACCAGTCGAAATCAGCGGTGCTCATGTGAAAGTACGCACAGTCATGGTGCGAAGATTGCGGTGGATGTGCAAAAAATCATAGGCCATTGTGCCCGCCAACAGGCAGTCAAAAAAAATCGGAGGAAACGCATCATGCGCGAGGTCGGCCATTTCATCGGCGGCAAGCACGTTCCCGGCACGTCCGGCCGCACCAGCGACATCTGGCAACCCATGACGGGCGAAGTGGTGGGCCGCCTCGCGCTGGCCTCGGCCGCCGAGATGCGCGCTGCGGTGGAAAACGCCAAGGCCGCCCAGATCGGCTGGGCCGCCACCAACCCGCAGCGCCGCGCGCGGGTGCTCATGAAATTCCTCGAACTGGTGCAGCGCGACTATGACGCCCTGGCCGATCTCCTTGCCCGCGAGCACGGCAAGACCGTGCCGGACGCCAAAGGCGACATCCAGCGTGGGCTGGAGGTGATCGAGTTCGCCTGCGGCATTCCCCATCTGCTGAAGGGCGAGTTCAGCGACAGCGCCGGCCCCGGCATCGATGTCTATTCCATGCGCCAGCCACTGGGCGTGGTGGCCGGCATCACCCCGTTCAACTTCCCCGCCATGATCCCCATGTGGAAGTTCGGCCCCGCCATCGCCTGTGGCAACGCCTTCATCCTCAAGCCATCCGAGCGCGATCCCGGCGTGCCCATGGCGCTTGCGGAACTGATGATGGAGGCGGGCCTACCCGCCGGCGTGCTCAATGTGGTGAACGGCGACAAGGTGGCGGTGGACGCCATTCTCGATGATCCGGATATCCAGGCGGTGGGCTTCGTCGGCTCGTCCGCCATCGCCCAGTACATTTATGCCCGTGCCGCTGCGACGGGTAAGCGCTGCCAGGGCTTCGGCGGCGCCAAGAACCATATGATCATCATGCCCGACGCGGACATGGACCAGGCGGTGGACGCTTTGATCGGTGCCGGCTACGGCTCTGCCGGCGAGCGCTGCATGGCGATCTCCGTGGCGGTGCCGGTGGGCGAGGCGGCGGCCGAGGCGCTGCTGGCCAAGCTGGTGCCCCGCGTCGAGGGCCTGAAGATCGGCCCCTCCACCGACGCCAGCGCCGATTTCGGCCCGCTCGTCACCCGCGAGGCGTTGGAGCGCGTCACCAATTACGTCGACATCGGCGTCAAGGAAGGCGCCAAGCTGCTGGTGGACGGGCGCGGCTTCAAGCTTCAGGGCTATGAGAACGGCTTCTATATGGGCGGTTGCCTGTTCGATAATGTCACGGCGGACATGCGCATCTACAAGGAAGAGATCTTCGGCCCGGTCCTCTGCGTGGTGCGCGCCCCCGATTATAAGGAGGCCCTGCGCCTTCCCACCGAGCACGAATATGGCAACGGCGTCGCCATCTTCACCCGCGACGGCGATGCCGCCCGCGATTTCGCCTCCAAGGTGAATGTCGGCATGGTGGGCATCAATGTGCCGATCCCGGTGCCGATCGCCTACCACACCTTCGGCGGCTGGAAGCGGTCGGGTTTCGGCGATCTCAACCAGCACGGGCCGGACGGCGTGCGCTTCTACACCAAGACCAAGACCGTCACCTCGCGCTGGCCCTCCGGCGTGAAGGACGGCGCCGAGTTCGTCATTCCCACGATGGGATAAGCATCTTGAGGTGTGATCCGGCGCAGCCTGCCTTGCGTACTAGGGTTGTCGCCGCGTTCCCCCACACGGCGACGTGCGCCGCGGCGGGGTGTTGCCCTGACCTTCGTTCCCTCCGCGGCGCCCCCTCTCGTGCGCCGTGCCGTGGAACATGCCGCAACCTTAAGCGCATGGCACCCCAGATATGTTCGACCTGACCGAAGACCAGAAGGCCATCCGCGAGATGGCCCAGAACTTCGCCCGCGAGGAGATCGCGCCCTATGCCTTGGAATGGGACGAGGCGCAGCATTTCCCCGTCCCCACGCTGAAGGCCGCCGCCGCCTTGGGCATGGCCGGCATCTATGTGCGCGAGGATGTCGGCGGCTCCGGCCTCTCGCGCCTCGACGCCACATTGATCTTCGAGGCGCTCGCCACCGGCTGCCCCGCGACCTCGGCCTATCTCTCCATCCACAATATGTGCGCCTGGATGATCGACCGCTTCGGCAGCGAGGCGCAGCGCCACCACTGGCTGGGCAAGCTCTGCATCATGGATCTGGTGGCGGCCTATTGCCTGACCGAGCCGGGCTCCGGCTCGGACGCCGCCGCGCTCAAGACCCGCGCGGTGCGGGATGGCGAATATTACGTTCTGGACGGCCAGAAGCAGTTCATCTCCGGCGCCGGTGCCGCAGACCTCTACGTTGTCATGGCCCGCACCGGCGGGGAGGGACCCGGCGGGGTCTCGGCCATATTGGTGGAGGCGGGCACGCCCGGCCTCTCGTTCGGCGCCAATGAGCGCAAGATGGGCTGGAAGGTGCAGCCCACCCGCGCCGTGATCTTCGAGACTTGCCGCGTGCCGGTGGCCAACCGCTTAGGTGCCGAGGGCGAGGGCTTCAAATTCGCCATGGCCGGCCTTGACGGCGGGCGCCTCAACATCGCCGCCTGCTCGCTCGGCGGGGCGCAGGCGGCGTTCGACAAGGCGCTGGCCTACATGCGTGAGCGCAAGGCATTCGGGAAGACGCTGGACGCCTTCCAGGCGTTGCAATTCCGCCTCGCCGACATGGAGACCGACCTTGAGGTCGCCCGCACCTTCCTGTGGCGCGCCGCCGCCGCGCTCGACAGCGCCGATCCCCACGCCACACGGCTGTGCGCCATGGCGAAGCGGGTGGTGACGGACAGCGGCTTCGAGGTGGCGAACCAGGCGCTTCAGATGTTCGGCGGCTATGGCTATCTCGCCGATTACGGGGTGGAGAAGATCGTGCGCGACCTGCGGGTCCACCAGATCCTGGAAGGCACCAACGAGATTATGCGCGTCATCATCTCCCGCACTTTGGTGGCGCGCGGCAACTGACGGTTTCTCAATAAAAACAGGGAGGCGTTCATGGCCAAGGTCGGCTTCATCGGGCTCGGGAACATGGGCGCGCCCATGGCGGCCAATCTCGTCAAGGCGGGGCACGACGTGTCGGCCTTCGACCTGTCCCCCGCAGCCGTGGACGGCGCCAGGGCGCGCGGCCTCACCGTGAGCGCGAGCGCCGCCGAGGCGGTGGCGGATGTGGAGGTGGTCGTCACCATGCTGCCGAGCGGCAAGCATGTGCTCGGCGCCGCTGAGGGCCTGTTCGCAGCGGCGAAGCCCGGCACCTTGTTCATCGACAGTTCCACCATCGACGTCGGCTCGGCCCGCGCCTTCCACGAGGCCGGCGCCAAGGCCGGCCATGCCACCCTCGACGCGCCGGTTTCCGGCGGGGTGGGCGGCGCGGAGGCGGCGACCCTGACCTTCATGGCGGGCGGGGCGGATGCGGCCTTCGCCGCCGCCGAGCCTTTGCTCCAGGCCATGGGCAAGAAGATCGTCCATTGCGGCGCCGACGGGGCAGGGCAGGCGGCGAAGATCTGCAACAACATGATCCTCGGCGTCTCCATGATCGCGGTGGGCGAGGCCTTCGTGCTGGCGGAGAAGCTCGGCCTCTCCCATCAGGCGCTCTATGATGTCGCCTCCACCTCGTCCGGCCAGTGCTGGTCGCTCACCACCTATTGCCCGGTGCCCGGCCCGGTGCCCGCAAGCCCGGCCAATCGTGACTACAAGCCGGGCTTCGCCACCGCGCTGATGCTGAAGGACCTCAAGCTCTCCCAGGAAGCCGCCACCCAGGCGGGCGCCGCCACCGCGCTCGGCGCCGCCGCCACCGCCCTCTATGCGGCGTTTGACGAAGCCGGCAATGCGGGCAAGGATTTCTCCGGCATCATCGAATGGGTGCGCACGCGGGAGGTGTGAGGGAAACTCAGTCCCCCAGATAAACCCTGCGATAGCGCAGCCCCAGGGAGGTCAGGACCTCGTAGCCGATGGTGCCGCCGTGGGCGGCCAGTTCGTCCACGCTGATGCCGTCGCCCAGCACCACCGCCATGTCGCCGCGCTGCACCGCGCCCTCCGGCAGGTCGGTCACATCCACCGCCGTCAGGTCCATGGAGACGCGCCCGACCAGCGGGCAGCGCCGGCCGGCGAGGATCACGTCGGCGCCGGGGCGCCCGTCGGCCGATCCGAAGGCGCGCAGGAACCCGTCGGCATAGCCGAAGGAGAGAATGGCGATGCGGCTGTCGCGCGCCAGACGCTGGGCCGCGCCATAGCCCACCCCGTCCCCCGGCACGCCGGAGCGCACCTGGATCACCGGCACCTCGAGGCGCACCACCGGCCTCAGCGCCGGCGCGCCGGCGACGCAGACCCCGCCGTAAAGCGCGATGCCCGGACGGGCGAGATCGAAATGCAGGTCGTTCGGCCCGAGGCACCCGGCGGAATTGGCGAGCGAGGCGGGAACGCGCGGAAAAGCCGCCGCGACTTGCGCGAAACGCTGCCGCTGAAGCCCGGTCAGCGGGTGGTCCGGCGTGTCGGCGCAGGCGAGATGGGTCATGATCAGCGACGGCGTGAAGCCCGCGCCGCGTGCCGCCAGCGCGAACGCCTCGTCCAGCGACAGGCCGAGGCGGTTCATGCCGGTGTCCACATGGATCGCGGCGGCAAAGTCTTCGCCGCGCGATGCGCACAGGCGCGCCCACTCCTCCACCTCCGCCGGACTGCCCAGCACCGGCCGCAGCCGGTGCGCGAGGAAAGCATCGCCGGTTCCGGGCAGTACGCCGCCCAGCACATAGATGGTGGCGTCGGGGAGCACGTCGCGCAGCGCGATCGCCTCTTCCAGCAGAGCCACGAAGAAGGTGCGCGCCCCAGCGTCCCACAAGGCGGGCGCGGCGCGGGCGATGCCGAGCCCATAGGCGTCGGCCTTCACCACGGCGGCGCAGTGCGCGGGGGCGACGCGGGCCGCAAGGTCACGCCAATTGGCGGCGAGGGCGGCGAGATCGATGGTCAGGACGGCGCGGGTGCCGGAAAGGGGCTGGCTCATCTTTGTTCCGGGAAGCGGTCCTTGTCGGCGAGGTTGGAGAAGCGCGTGAAGTTCGCCTCGAACTGTACCTTCACCGTGCCGGTCGGGCCATGGCGCTGCTTGCCGACGATGATTTCCGCCGTGCCCTCGCACGCCTTCATGTCGGCCTCCCACTTGAACCATTCCTCGGTGCCGGGCTTCGGCTCTTTGCTTTTAAGATAATATTCCTCGCGGAACACGAACATCACCACGTCCGCGTCCTGCTCGATGGAGCCGGATTCACGCAGATCCGAGAGCTGGGGGCGCTTGTCGTCGCGGCTTTCCACCTGACGCGACAATTGCGAGAGCGCCATGACAGGCACCTTCAATTCCTTCGCCAGCGCCTTGAGGCCGGTGGTGATCTCGGTGATTTCCTGTACGCGCCCCTGGGACGCGGTCTTGGAGGAGCCGGTGAGCAGTTGCAGATAGTCCACCACCATGAAATCGAGCCCGCGCTGGCGCTTCAGGCGGCGGGCGCGGGCGGTGAGCTGGGCGATCGAGATGCCGCCGGTGTCGTCGATATAGAGCGGCACCACCTGCATGGTCTGGGCGGCGGCGGCGAGCTTGGAGAAATCGCTCTCGGTGATGTCGCCGCGCCGCACCTTGTAGGAGGGGATTTCGGTCTGCTCGGACAGGATACGGGTGGCCAGTTGCTCGGACGACATTTCCAGCGAGAAGAAGCCGACGATGCCGCCGTTCAGCGCCTCGGTCGAGCCGTCCGGCTTGGTCTCGCCGCGGTAGCTCGCCGCGATATGATAGGCGATGTTGGTGGCAAGCGAGGTCTTCCCCATGGCCGGGCGGCCGGCGAGGATGATCAAATCGGAATTCTGGAGACCGCCCATCTGGTGGTCGAGATCGTCCAGGCCCGAGGCAATGCCGGAGAGGTGGCCCTCGCGCTGGAACGCGTTGGAGGCCATGTCCACGGCCTGCCGCAGCGCCTCGCCGAAGCGCTGGAAGCCGCCGTCGTAGCGCCCGCTTTCGGCGATGGCGTAGAGGCGCTTTTCCGCTTCCTCGATCTGCTCCTGGGGGCTGGCCTCCACCGGCGCGTCATAGGCGTCGGTGACGATCTCCTCGCCGATGCGGATCAGTTCGCGCCGCACCGAGAGGTCGTAGATTGCCCGGCCGTAATCCTCGGCATTGATGATGGTGGTGGCTTCCGCCGCCAGCCGCGCGAGATAGCGCGGGCCGGACAGGCCGGCGATGTCGAGATCGGCCGGCAAAAACGTCTTGAGCGTGACCGGGGTCGCGACCTTGCCGGCGCGCACCAGGGCGCTGGACAGTTCATAGATGCGGGCGTGCACCGGCTCGAAGAAATGCTCGGGCTTCAGGAAGTCCGAGACCCGGTAGAACGCCTCGTTGTTGACCATGATGGCGCCGAGCAGCGCCTGCTCGGCCTCCACATTGTGCGGAGCCTGGCGATAGGAGGGGTCCATCTGCCCCTGGTGGGCGGGAAGGTCGAGCATCATGCGCCTCTGCTGGGCCGTCACCTTTACCAGACGCGGCCCCTCGCCCGAACCGATTCGACGCTCCGGGCCGTGGACCAAAGAATCACGGGGAAAAGATAACCGCTCCCTACTCTCCGCGCCCGATCGATGGAATCGCGCAAGGACGAGTCGCAGCGCAAGGCAGAGGACGCGCAACGCAGACCTGCAAAAGCCGCCGCGCAATCGTCGCTGGTATGGGCTATATCAAGCCGCCATGCAGCCGATCCTCCGCATCCAGAATCTCTCGAAGACCTATGAGGGCGGGTTCACCGCCCTGAACAATGTGAGCCTCGACCTCATCGAGGGCGAGATTTTCGCGCTGCTCGGCCCGAACGGGGCGGGCAAGACGACGCTCATTTCCATCGTCTGCGGCCTCGTGAACCCCAGCGCGGGCAAGATCGCGGTGGGCGGGCACGACATCATCACGGACTATCGCGCCGCTCGCGCGCTGATCGGCCTGGTGCCGCAGGAATTGAAGACCGACGCGTTCGAGAGCGTGTGGGCCACCGTGAGCTTCTCGCGCGGCCTGTTCGGCAAGAAGCGCAACGACGCCTATATCGAGAAGGTGCTGCGCGACCTCTCCTTGTGGGACAAGAAGGACGCCAAGATCATGACCCTCTCCGGGGGCATGAAGCGGCGGGTGCTGATCGCCAAAGCCCTCTCCCACGAGCCGCGCGTTCTGTTCCTGGACGAACCCACCGCCGGCGTCGACGTGGAACTGCGCCGCGACATGTGGCGCCTGGTGCGGGCGCTTAGCGATGACGGCGTCACCATCATCCTCACCACCCATTATCTGGAAGAGGCGGAGGAGATGGCGGACCGCATCGGCGTGATCCGCAAGGGCGAATTGATCCTGGTGGAGCAGAAGACCGCCCTGATGCACAAGTTCGGCCAGAAGCGCCTCACGCTCCATCTGACCCAGCCGCTCGACGCCATTCCCGCCGCTTTGGCGGGGCACGCCCTCGCGCTGGGCGCGGACGGCCGCTCGCTGGTGTTCACCTATGAGACCACGACCGGGGACGCACCCGTCTCCGCCTTGTTCCACGACCTCACCCAGGCCGGCCTGCCGTTCCGGGATCTCGACACCGAGCAATCCTCGCTCGAAGACATCTTCGTCAACCTGATGCGGGGAGAGTGATGAATTTCCACGCCGTCAGCGCCATCTACAAATTCGAGATGGCCCGCACCTGGCGCACGCTGCTGCAAAGCATCGTCTCGCCGGTTCTCTCCACCTCGCTCTATTTCGTGGTGTTCGGCGCCGCCATCGGCAGCCACATGAACGACATGGGCGGCATTCCCTATGGCTCGTTCATCGTGCCGGGGCTGATCATGCTGGCACTGCTCACCCAGAGCATCGCCAACGCCTCGTTCGGCATCTATTTCCCGCGCTTCGTCGGCACGATCTACGAAATCCTCTCGGCCCCCGCCTCCTATGTGGAGATCACCATCGGCTATGTCGGCGCCGCCGCCACCAAGTCGATGATGCTGGGGCTGATCATCCTCGCCACATCCACCTTGTTCGTGCCAGTGCAGGTGCTGCACCCGTTCTGGATGCTGGGTTTCCTGGTGTTGACCGCCGTCACCTTCTCGCTGTTCGGCTTCATCATCGGCATCTGGGCCGACGGTTTCGAGAAGCTGCAGATGATCCCACTTCTGGTGGTGACCCCCCTCACCTTCCTCGGCGGCAGCTTCTATTCCATCGACATGCTCCCGCCCTTCTGGCACGCGGTGAGCCTCGCCAACCCCGTCGTCTACCTGATCTCCGGCTTCCGCTGGGCCTTCTTCGGCGTGTCGGACGTGAACATCGCGGTGAGCCTGGGGATGACGCTGGCGTTCCTGGCGGCGTGCCTGGTGGCGGTGTGGTGGATTTTCAGGACGGGGTATCGGTTGAAGAGTTGAGGGGGGATTGAACAACGCTCGCCGAAAACCGACTTAGGAATGAGCAAATTTTCGACCGAAAACGCTTATTATCTGCATTTCGCATTGCGTCCGATTAACGCAATCTTGACTTTATGTTTTGAGATTAAAAGAGCGGTTATTTTGTCCTGTTGAACATGGGAAACAGGCTTCGTTGACGCTTTAACCGGATCACATCATTAACAGCGATTGTATTCGCCTTCCGGCGCTCGCCACCAATCTCCGTTATGACCTCCAGATCGGGGTTTTCGATTATTGCGGAATGGATGTCGTCCATATGAGCGGGCGTCGTATTGTAGATACTTTCGTAGAAATTGCCGACGTGGATTGCATCGCCAACTTCGGACACAAGGCGGGGGATGTCGTCCATTAATTGCTCTTTTGCCGAGGCTCGGCCCGGCTGATCGAATAGATAAAGTGTCCCATTCTCATGCCGCTGGTCGTAGGCAAGCATGTCTAGGCCGGATCGGCCATAATGCGCCTGCGTGGTGCTGTTTTGATGGAGGACATTGTTGTACTCCTGCCGCCCGCGGTAAGAATTTGCGAAGTGGATCAGCCAGTAACGCCAGCCGCTTGGGTTATTGATGGAAAATGTACTGACGTAAGGAGAGCAGTCGCGAAATGCACCAAAAACGAGTTGTTCGGCAACCCCCAACCAACTGTTCTTGCTCATTGTGCCTTCCAACTCTCTAAGATCAGCGTCGCTGAGCCCTATATGGGCAAGCTGTGACGCCAAAGCTTGCGGCTCAGATGCACGCAGGAAGGCCAAAAGTGAACCAATAGAAAAGGTGTAGAAGATTTCCGCAGCTTGGTAGGAGCGTAGAATATCAACCAATGTGCGGCGGTGAACGCGGCTATGCCCGCATTGGTCAAGATTAAATACCACGCTCCGGAACCGCCCTCCGTCCAGCAGCGCCTTAATGTTAGGATAAGCGGCTTCGAAAGGCTCATTGAGATAAGCTGGAGTTATGTGGAGCTGTGAAACGTTTTCCTTAATCTCGGCCAGCAATGGGGCGAGATTACCCTTCAGCATTTCGATGGCTTCGGAGTTAGCGTCGTTGAGAACGAACAGGCATTCGATTTGCAAGGGTTTCATGCCTTGCGCAGCGCGGCGCGTATTCGCCCCTATTACAGAAGTGCGTAATTGATCTACGAAAATGAGCGGCGACCCTGGCGTCCCGCATTTGTAGCGTCCGCCGCCAGAGAACCCTTCTACAACGGCAAGACGGAAACGCTCTTGCTGGGGAAGCTGACAACGCACCGCGAGATAACGAGAGAAATACTCGCGAAGGATTTTGTGCTTCCTTAGCGAATGATCTTCTAGCGTGGCTTCCGGCCATTCGTAGGGCTTCTCAACCATCCCCTTCCACCCCTCCTATTTTTACTATTTCTCATTATGCGATAGTCTGAACAGAAGGCATCTCATCCCAAACTCTTCCGCGATATTCTCGCCCATTTGCCTTCTTAGAGCGGCGTTTATTGTCCTTCCCCCAGGTTCCCCACTGCTTGAAGAAGAAAGCCGTTCGCTGATCAAGACATTGGGAATGAATTTCATCGATCCACTCCTCACGAATGGGCCGCGCGGCACTTCCACTCTCACCACCGACGATTGCCCAATGTATACCTTGCAAGTCGATGGCGCCCACAGATCCAATTAAGGGTTCGAACGATATAAAACGGATCGCAGCAGGTACTTCACGCAGATCGTCAGCGCGTGTCAGAACCGCCGCATCCTCGATGCTGGTGCCAAGCCAGACATTTGAAAGAACATCACGCACCTGCTCGCGCACAAGCTGCGCCATGCGATTTGGCCTCTTCGTAAGAATTTGATAGTTATGCTGAGGTGTCTCGCGCATTACATTCCATACAGACAGAATAAAAGCATCACTAACCTTATCATGAAATAGATCGCTCATCGAATTGACGAAAATCTTCTTAGGCTTCTTCCATGCATAGGGTATGGAAAGTGCCTCGGGGTCTTCGCGGACGATCCCTTTCCAGACTGTACGGTTACCGCTTTGGCGGGTTAGGCCTTTATACTTTTCTACCTGCATTGCCTCAAGCCGCTTGGCCATTTGCATGGCATAGCAGTTGGTGCACCCGGCACTAATTACCGAGCACCCAGCGACGGGATTCCATGTCGCATCTGTCCATTCGATTTGGGTTTCAGCCATTCGACATTCCAACTCAAATTCCTAACCCGTGAAAGCTAAGAAAAACTCCTCACCAACTGAATAATCTCCCGGGCAGGCCCGTCTCTAAAGGCCTCGCTAGAAGCGGTCCTTTCGCCTCCATCGACTATTTTATGAGTTTGTTCCTTTTTTGTTCTAATTTCAATTTTTTTGGCAAGCGCAGTATCGTAAATATTAGCACAAAAATAATTTAAGGAATATATTCCTTTTACCTCCAGCCTGTGCTAGCTTGCCTTCACCTTGCACCAAGGAGGGGCGCGTCCGGAGCGACCTGATGTGTGGTGTTTGGGGCGGTTGTCCGACGGGAACGGGATTAACGTCCCCGGGAACGTTAGCTAGAGGAGGCCCAAGGGCGTGGCGCATGGTGCCGGCAACTGGTTCGGCCGGCGTAATTGGGAGAACTGATCACCCACTCGGCGCACGCAAAAAGCCATAAATCACCGCGTGGGAGTGGAGGGGCGAAGGCCCTGATATCAACCTTTTTACCCGACGCGCGTCTGCCGACGCGCCCTCCACTCCCGCATCCCTCCACCCTCGCCGGAAACGGCGGGGATGTTGGTGTTGATGTCTGGGTTTCCCTCCCCCCTTGAGGGGGAGGGCAGGGTGGGGGGTATCTCTCCACCTGATCCGGCGGGGGTGTTCCAGGCGGCACCATACCCCCCACCCCAACCCTCCCCCTCAAGGGGGGAGGGAGCCAAAGACAGGGGGGAGGGAAAGAAAATGGGGCGGAAGCCGGGGAGGGGTCCGGATGAAGACGCCGCGCCGGGGCGGCGCGGTCCTCAGCCGCCCACTTCCTCCCGCAGAATCTCCAGCCGCAGCCATTCCTCTTCCGTCTTGTCGATCTCCGCCTGGGTCTTGGAGAGCGCCGCCGAGGTGCGCTCGAACATGCCGGGGTTCTTGGCGTAGAGATTGGCGTCGGCGAGCACGGCGGCCAGCTTCTCCGCCTCGGCGCGCAGTTTCTCCAGGGTCTTGGGCAAGGTCTGGAGCGCGTGCTTCTCGTGGAACGAGAGGCGGCGCTTCTCCGAGGGCTTGGCGCTGGCGGTGGGCTGAAGGCCGGCGGGCTTCTTGCCGGAGCGCCCGGTCTCAGGCTTGGCCTTGGCCTCCACGCCATGGCCGCGCTGGTTGACCATGTCGGAATAGCCGCCGGCATAGTCGCCGAAATGTCCCGAACCCTCGGCCGCGATCACCGCCGAGACGGTGCGGTCGAGGAAGTCGCGATCATGGCTCACCAGCAGCACGGTGCCGGGATAATCCGAGACCATTTCCTGAAGCAGGTCGAGGGTTTCGAGATCGAGGTCGTTGGTGGGCTCGTCCAGCACCAGCAGGTTGGAGGGCAAAGCCAGCGCCCGGGCCAGCATCAACCGGGCGCGCTCGCCGCCGGAGAGCACGCGCAGCGGCGAGTTGGCCTGGTCCGGCGTGAACAGGAAGTCCTTGAGATAGCCCATCACATGCTTCGGCACGCCGCCGACCATGAGCGTATCGCCGCCGCCGCCGGTGAGGGCGTCGCGCAGGGTCATGTTGGGGTCGAGGGCGGTGCGCTTCTGGTCGAGCGAGGCGATCTCGAGGTTGGAGCCGATCCTCACGGTGCCGCTGTCGGGGGCAAGATCCCCGGTCAGCATCTTCAAAAGCGTGGTCTTGCCGGCGCCGTTCGGGCCGACGATGCCGACGCAGTCGCCGCGCAGGATGCGGGAGGAGAAATCCTTCACCACCTCCTGCGTGCCGAAGGTCTTGGAGATGCTCTTGGCCTCGATCACCAATTTGCCGGAGGTTTCCGCCTCGGTGACGGTGATCTTCACCCCACCCGGCCCGCGCCGCTCCTCACTCTTGTCGCGGCGCATGGAGTGAAGCTGGCCGAGGCGCCGCACGTTGCGCTTGCGGCGCGCGGTGACGCCGTAGCGCAGCCAGTCCAGTTCCGCGACGATTTTGCGGTCGAGCTTGTGGCGGTCCAGTTCCTCCTGCTCCAGCACCTGGTCGCGCCAGGCCTCGAAGGCGGAAAAGCCCTGGTCGAGGCGGCGCGCGGTGCCCCGGTCGATCCACACCGTGGTGCGCGACAGATTGTGCAGAAAGCGCCGGTCATGGCTGATGATGACCAGAGCCGAGCGCAGCGACTTCAGCTCGGTCTCCAGCCATTCGATGGCGGGAAGGTCGAGATGGTTGGTGGGCTCGTCCAGCAGCAGAACGTCCGGCTCGGGGGCGAGCACGCGCGCCAGCGCCGCGCGACGGGCCTCGCCGCCGGAAATCTGCGAAGGATCCTCGGTGCCGGTGAGGCCGAGCTGCTCCAGCAGATAAAGCGCGCGATAGGCCTCGTCACCATCGCCCATGCCGGCTTCGACATAGGCAAGCGTGGTCGCATAGCCGGTGAAGTCCGGCTCTTGCGGCAGATATTGAATGGTGGAGCCGGGCTGCACGAACACGGTTCCGCTGTCCGGCTCCATCAGGCCGGCGGCGATGCGCAGCAGCGTCGACTTGCCGGAGCCGTTGCGGCCGACAAGGCAAAGCCGCTCGCCCGGCGCGACCGAGAGTTCGGCCCCCGCCAGAAGCGGGGACGCGCCGAAGCGCAGGTGGATATCCTGAAGCTGGATGAGGGGAGGAGCCATGCTCGCGGAATAAAGCATGTTGCATCGCGAGGGAACCGCTTCGCGGCATCCTCGCGTGCATCCGGCCTTAGGCTACGGGATATTCGCCTGTCGTCAGTGAACCGTGATGGGTCCGCTGAGCCGCGTGATCTGGTCTTTGAGGACGAGTTTTTTGCGTTTGAGTTCCGCTAGACGAAGCGGATCGGTCGCCGGATGAGACAATTCGCGTTTGATCTCAGACTGAAGAGCTGCGTGACGACGCTGAAGCTCTTGAAGGTGCGACTGGACGGACATTCGATGCGTCTCCCATGTCTGCAACGGACGTCATGCTGTCATGGAGCCGGCGAAGAGTCGACACCCTCTCGCGAAGATATGTATATGCGGTGCGGCGATCCGGAGCATCGCGGCTGCGGTATGGGCGCGTGGCGGGGCGGAACAAATGCCCGTGGGTAAACATAAAACGCTAACCCCGATTCTGATATCGCAGCGCAGCAATTCGGGCGTTCAGTTCCCTGCTTGCAGGCATCGCTTCCCGTGCCATAGTTGGCCCGATCGCCGGGAATTCCTCACTTATGAGAAGCCGGGCAGACGGTGATTTTCCCGGTTCGGGAAGGGTCAGACGACACGATTTCGGTGGCGTCTCACTTGCGACTCCTCCTAAATCGCAGGGTCTCTCTGCGATGCGGCGTATCGGCGACGCAAAGCTCCGGGCGGTGCAGGGCTCTTGGCGGGTGCGGGACAGTGCATGGACAGTGATGAGGAACGCGAACTGCGGTCGGTTCTGGAGCGGCTGCGCCAGGAGCACAGGGATCTGGACGCGGCGATCTCCGCCCTCATGGCGGTGAACGGTGCGGATGTGCTGCAAATCCAGCGGCTGAAGAAGCGCAAGCTCCAGCTCAAGGACCGCATCAGCCATCTCGAGGACGAGCTTTTTCCCGACATTATTGCCTGAGGTTCGGCGCCGCGTGTCCCGGATCAGCGCTCAGCCTTCGGCTTCACTTGTCCGGGACAACGGGATGGCCAGGGTGTGCCCGGCCATCCCGTTGTGTCTCAAAGCTGGGCGAGCAGGTTCTGGGCGCTGGAGACGTCGGCCTTGGAGGGCACGTCTTCCACATTCAGCAGCTTCACGACGCCATCGTCCACCAGCATGGAATAGCGCTTGGAGCGGATGCCGAGCCCGCCGGCCGAGCCGTCGAAGGTGAGGTCCAGCGCCTTGGCGAAATCCGCGGTGCCGTCGGAGAGGAACAGCACCTTGCCGTCGGCGGCAGAGGCCTTCTCCCAGGCACCCATCACGAACGGATCGTTCACCGCGACCACGGCGATGGTGTCGATGCCCTTCGCCTTGATCTCGTCGGCGCGGGCGATGTAGCCCGGCAGATGGTTCTTGTGGCAGGTCGGCGTGAAGGCGCCGGGGACCGCGAACAACACCACGCGGCGGCCCTTGAAGATGTCGTCGGAGGACTTGGGCACAGGCCCGTCCACCGTGTTCACGCGAAACGTGGCCGAGGGCAGGGTGTCGCCGACTGAGATGGGCATCGTTCTCTCCGCAGTTTTCTGTGCCGGGGCGCGGCATGCGCCGTCGCCAGCCGGGGCAGACAATAGAAAGATTTCGCCGTCGCGAAAGAGGCGCGCGGCTGGTTGGTGAAATTCGCGCCGGTTATTCCGCGGGCAGCGGGGCGGGGGTTTCCACCGCCCGGTCCCCGTCCACCAGGGTGAGGCGCAATTGCGCGCCCTTCCAGGTGGCGCCGGAGGGCAGGCCGTCGAGGGCAAAGGTGAAGCGGGTGCGCCCCTGGCCTGCCGGCTCGCGGGTTGGCAGCGGCAGTGCCCAGGCTTCGCTAGGGCCTTCCGCGAACAGGTCGGCCTTTTCCGCGCCGGTGCGGGCGATCACTTCAACCACCGCCGGCTTTGCGTTGCCATCCACCTTGACGCTGAGCACGGCCGGGGTGGCATCGCTGCCCAGAACGGCGGGTGCGGGAACGCTGGCGCGCGCGGCGGCAAGCGCGGCGTTGGGGGTGCCGGGGCCGGGCGGCACGTCGAGGGAGAGCTGGGCGTGCGCCGGGACGCACAGCGCCTCGCACACGGCGAAATCGAGCGAAAGTTCCAGCCGGGTCGCCTTGTCGGGCGCCTCAAGGTCTACCGACACCGGCATCAGCACGGAGCCGCTCTTGTAGCCGATGGAATGGCCGCTCGCGCCGTCCGAGAAGCGGCGGGGCGCGGGAAAAGAAACGCTGGCGGCGCGTACATTTCGCGAGCCGGTCCAGTCGAACCGGGGCGGGATGCCGCTATCGCCAGGATAGCGCCAATAGGTCTTCCAGCCCGATGCCAGGCGGATTTCGACGCCGGCTTCCAGCTTGCCGTCCGAAACGCCGCCGGTGACCAGCCGGACATCGGCGTTCTGGATGCGCACCCAGGGCGATTCGCCCGCATGGGCGGCCGCCGGGGCCACCACCGGCGCGGCGAGGAGGAGAAGCAGGAAGGGAACATTGCGAGCGATCAACATGCCATTGCGCTACCGCGTTCGAGGGCGAAGTGCAAAGCCGGACGGCGCACTTTCCCGTGACGTTGCGGCTGGTGCGGCCATGGGCGCACCCGATGCAGGACAGGATCGTTTTCAAACGCCCGGCATCACGATACGCTTTGCAAATGCCGGTTGATCTCAAGAGCCTTTCGCCCAGCTGTCCACCCGAGTTCCTAGACGGGAAGATGCTGATCGCCATGCCGTCCATGCAGGACGAGCGTTTCTCCCGAAGCCTGATCTATATGTGTGCCCATTCGGCGGAAGGGGCCATGGGGATCGTGGTGAACCAGCGCGCAAGCCATATCGAGTTCGCGGACCTCCTGGTTCAGCTCGACGTGGTTCCCGCCGCCGAGCGCATCATGCTGCCCAAGGAAGCCGGAGCAGTGAAGGTGCTGAAGGGCGGGCCGGTGGAGACCGGACGCGGCTTCGTGCTGCACAGCTCCGATTATTTCATCGATAACGCCACCCTGCCGATCGACAACGGCATTTGCCTGACCGCGACGCTGGACATCCTCAAGGCCATCGCCGGCGGCCACGGCCCCGCCAATGCGGTTCTCGCGCTGGGCTATGCGGGCTGGGCGCCGGGTCAGTTGGAGACCGAGATCCATGCCAACGGCTGGCTGCATTGCTCCGCCGACGCGGATCTCGTGTTCGGCGATCCGGTGGAGGCGAAATACGATCTCGCGTTGCGCCGGCTGGGCATCGTGCCCGGAATGCTCTCGAACGAGGCCGGGCACGCCTGAGGGCGCCCGCCCGGTGCGGGCTAAACTGCCGCCTGCCGCCTGCGGCGGGGCTCGGCGGGCGCTGGCTCGAACAGGGCGCGGCATTCATCGCTGGTGAGCGGTTCGCCCAGGAAATTGCCTTGGGCATATTCCGCGCCGAACTGCCTCATCTCCTCGGCCTCGGCCTCCTTCTCCAGACCCTCGGCGATCACCTCCATGCCGAGCTGGTGGGCGAGGTCGATGATCGAGCCGACGATGATCGGCCGAGCCGCGCGCGCCGCGCCCTTGGCGCTCTCGTGTACGAAACGCTGGTCGATTTTGATGGTGTCGAACGGGAAGCGCTGGAGATAGGACAGGGCCGACTGGCCGGTGCCGAAATCGTCCAGGCACAGGCCGGCGCCGAGTTCCCGGATGCGCGCCAGCATGACGGCGGCATATTCCGGGTTCTCCATCACCAAAGCCTCGGTGACTTCGAGCTTCAGCGTGCCCGGCGCCACCGCGTTGCGGGCGAGCACCGCCTTGAGATCCTGGATCAGGTCGTGCCGCAGCAATTGGCGGGAGGAGACGTTGACGTTCATGAACAGCGGCGGGTCGACCCGAACCTGGCGCTGCCACTGGCCGAGCTGCCGTGCCGCGCGTTCCAGCGCGAACAGGCCGAGATCGAGGATCAGTCCGCTCTCCTCGGCGATATGCATGAATTCGGCGGCGGCCAATTCGCCGAGGGTCGGATGCTTCCAGCGCAGGAATGCCTCGAACCCGCCGATGGCGCGGTCGTGCAGACGGACGATGGGCTGGTAGCGCACCAGGATTTCGTCGCGCTCCAGCGCCGTGCGCAGGTCCGCTTCCATGGCGACCCGGTCGATCTTCTGCTGGCGCATGTTGGGGCGGAACACCTCGATGCGGTCGCCGCCGATGCGCTTGGCGTAATACATCGCCAGTTCCGCGTCCTTCAGCACCTCGTTGCGCTTGCCGATCTCGGGGCCGGAGAGCACCAGGCCGATGGAGGCGGTGATGAACACCTCGCGGTCGGCGAAGGTGATGGGCGCGCGCAGCGAGCGGCGCAGCGTGTCGGCGAAGGTGGTGATGCGCTCGGGATCGCGCTCCGACATCAGGATCAGGCCGAACTGGTCGCCGGAGATGCGCGCCAGCGTGTCTTGGGGCTTCATCAGGCGCATCATGCGCCGCGCTACCGTGAGCAGGATGGAATCCGCCATGGCCATGCCGACGGACAGGTTGACTTGCTTGAAGCGGTCGAGGTCGATGAACATCACGGTCGGCTTCAACGTGTCGTCGATCCGCGCGAAGGTCATGGCCTGGTCGAGGCGGTCCAGGAACAATTCCTTGTTGGGCAGGCCGGTGAGGTTGTCGCGCACCGCGTCATGCAACAGCCGTTCGGCGGCCATGCGCTCGCCGGTGACGTCGGCGAGGGTGCCGATGCAGCGCACCACCTCGCCGTCCGCGCCCACCACGGGACGGGCCCGCAAATTGAAGGTGAGATAATGGCCGTCGATGGCGCGCAGGCGGAAGTCCTGGTCGATGCGCCCGCGCCGCTGGTCGATGATGCCGTCTAGGGTGGCACGGAAGCGGTCGCGGTCGGCGGGGTGCAGCACCTCCAGCCAGCCGGCGGCCTCGGTCTCCAGCGAGCGCCGCTTCAGACCGAGCGCCTCCTCGGCCTCGGGCGAGGTGTAGATGCGGTCGCTGTCCACATCCCAGTCCCAGACGATATAGCCCGAGCCCGACAGCGCCAGCGCGCGGCGCTCAAGTTCGGACGTCGAGCCCTGGATCGCGCCGAGACCGGCGAAGGCGTGCTGCATTACCGTGAAGCCGATGAGCATGACGATCAGCACCAGGCCGCCGGAGAGTGCCGGGGCGACGAGATCGTTGGTGACCAGCCCTTCAACCGTGAGCCCGGCCATCACCACCCACACCACCAGCAGCAGCCAGGTGGGGATGATCAGCACGGCGCGGTCGTAGGAGTGCTGGGACAGCCAGATCACCACCCCGAGCCCGGCCACCGCCACGGCGAACAGGGAGAGGCGCGCGATGCCCGCCGCCACCGGCGCGTCCAGCAGGGCCACCACGACCAGCGCCGCCAGGAAGGCCAGCCAGCCGGCGGCAACGTGCATGTAGCGCACATGCCAGCGGTTGAGGTTGAGATAGGCGAACAGGAAGACCAGAAGCGTCGCGGTCAGCACCGCCTCGCCCGCCGCGCGCCAGAATTGCTCGGCCACCGGCGAGAGGCCGAACACTTTCGACCAGAACGAGAAATCGAGCCCGATATAGCCCAGTACCGCCCATGCCAGCGCTGCGGCGGCCGGGAACATCACCGAACCCTTGACCACGAACAGGATGGTCAGGAACAGCGCCAGCAGGCCGGCAATGCCGATGACGATGCCGTGGTAGAGCGTGAAGCTGTTGACCTTGTCCTTATAGGCGTCCGGCTCCCACAGGTAGAATTGCGGCAGGTTCGGCCCGTTCAGTTCCGCGATGAATGTCACCGTGGAGCCGGGGTCGAGCGTGACCAGGAAAACGTCCGCGTCCGGCGCCGCCTGGCGTTCCGGCTTGAAGCCCTGGCTCGGGGTGATGTTGAGGATGCGCCGGTTGCCGAGGTCCGGCCAGAACAGGCCGGAGCCGACCATGCGGTAGAAGGGCGCCACGATCAGGCGGTCCACCTGCTCGTCGGTGTTGTTGGACAGCGCGAACACCACCCAATCCGCCTTGGTGCGGCCATCCGTGGTGTGCACTTCGATGCGCCTCACGATGCCGTCGGTGCCGGGAGCGGTGGAAATCTGGATGCGGTCGGCGTCGGTGGCCACGCGCTCGGCGGCCGGCAACAGGTCGGTGACCTTGGCATCCAGGCGGATCGCGATGGCTTCGACGGCCTGCGCGGGCACCGCCTGCGCCAAGGCCGCGAGCAGCACCACGCACACGGCCAATACGCATTGAACCACGGCGCTTTTGGCCACGGCGCATTTGGCAAGGACAAGACGCAACGGCAAGTCTCCGCGCCCGGTCTGCCGCCGGGACGAAGCCCCATCACTAAAGCCCGGCTGCGGCCGGAGCAAGGCGAAGGCCGCGCTGAGCCGTTCTAAGCTTTGGACCGCCGCGCGGATTTCGCGCGGCTGCCGCTCGGTCATGCCACCTCCAGCACGATCTTGCCCATGTGCGCGCTGCTTTCCATGCGGGCGTGGGCGGCTGCTGCCTCTACCAGCGGCAAAGTCTGGTCCATGAGGGGCCGCAGCGTGCCGGCTGCGATCAGCGGCCACACCTTCTCCTCGAGTGCGCGGGCGATGGCTGCCTTGTCCGCCACCGGCCGGGCCCGCAGGGTGGAGCCGCTGTAGGTCAGGCGCTTGAGCATCAGGCGCATGAAATCGACCTGCGCCTTCGAGCCGTCCTGGAAGGCGATCTGCACGATCCGGCCATCCACGGCGGCGGCCTCGAAATTGCGCTGGATATAGGCGCCGCCCACCACGTCGAGGATGACGTCCACGCCCTTGCCGCCGGTCGCGGCCTTCACTTCCGCGACGAAATCCTGGGTCTTGTAGTCGATGGCGAGGTCGGCGCCGAGGTCGCGGCAGGCCGCGCATTTCTCGGCCGAGCCGGCGGTGGTGAACACCGTCGCCCCGAACGCCTTCGCCAGCATGATGGCGGTGGTGCCGATGCCGCCGGTGCCGCCATGCACCAGGAAGGTTTCGCCGCCTTTCAGCCGCGCCCGGTCGAACACATTGCTCCACACGGTGAAGAAGGTCTCGGGGATCGCCGCCGCCATTTGGAGCGAAAGTCCCGCCGGCACGGGCAAAGCCGTCGCCTCGGGGGTCGGGCAATATTGCGCATAGCCGCCACCGGTGACGAGGGCGCAGACCTGATCGCCCAGCTTGTAGCGCGTCGCGCCCTCGCCAAGGGACACCACGGTGCCTGATATCTCAAGGCCGGGAATGTCGGAGGCGCCGGGGGGCGGCGGATAAAGCCCGCGCCGCTGCATCACGTCCGGCCGGTTCACGCCCGCAGCCGCGACCTTCACCAGCACCTCGCCCTTGCCCGGCACCGGCACCGGCCGTTCCCCCGGAACCAGCGCCTCGGGGCCACCGGGGGTGGGAACGAGAATGGCGGTCATGGTCGGGGGGAAGTTTATCATGGCGCGGATCCACATGAGGGTCGGCGCCGTGACGGCGCTGCGGGCAAACGGGTAAGCGGCGGTCGGATGACGGGGCAGGTCTAGTAACTCAGCCGGCGCGGCGCAAGAATGCGGAAAATTCACGCATCAGGGAGACGCATGATGGAGGATGAACGCCCGAAGCCAAAGGCCTCGCCGCTGGAGCCGGGCGCGGACCTGTCCCGGCTTTCGGAAACCGAGATCGAGGACCGCATCTGCCTCTATCGCGAGGAGATCGCCCGCCTGGAGGCGATGCTCACATCCAAGCGCGCCTCTCGCAACGCGGCCGACGCGGTATTCAAGTTCTAGCGCGGCGTCCGATCGGGTTAAGGACACCGCTCAGAACTGGATCTGGAACGCCACCTTCAAGGCATTGTCCGACGCGTTGCTGGCCCACAGCCCGGAATAGGCGAGGCTCAGCGCCGTGTTGGGGGTCAGCGCGAAGTCCAGCCCGCCTTCCAGCACCAGGGCATTCTCCGGCAGTGTCACGCCGGCGATCACGAACGGCAGGCCGCCGCCGGTGAAGCTGAACTGCGAGGTCGGCGTCAGGTCGCCGGAGGCATGCTGCCAGCCGATTGTGCCGCGTGCGCTGACGGGGACCGCGCCCAGCGCGAACGGCATGGCGCCGCGCAGGCCGAGGGTCGTGAACACGATGTCGTCGGTCTGGCGCGCCGCATTGAGCGAGGAGGCGCCGCCGGTCTCGGAGAAGGCATTCGTCGAGCCATGGACATAGGCAAGGTTCGCGAACGGCTCCAGCGCGCCCGCACCGAACGCCCAGGGCACAGCCACTTCGCCATAGATCTGCCCGGTCTGAGCAGAGAAGTCGGCGGTGTGCTGGTCGGAGAAGCCGGAATAGGCGACGGTCCGGTTGACCGAGACGTCGTGCCAGGTGAAGGCCGTGCCCGCCCTGAAGTCCAGGAAGCCCAGGGCGCCGCCGCCATAGAGCGCGACGTGGTAATCGTCGCTGGAGCCGGATGAGGCGAGCGAAGACACATCGAAGGTGGTCTGCGAATAGCCGGCCGCGAAGCCGAGGCGCAACGCATCGCCGATATGCCCGTCCAGCCCCGAGAACACGCCTCCCACGGTGCGGCTGAGCGAGGGCGCGTTGATGTTGCCATCCAGCGTGCCCCAGGAGCCGAACACCTGCGCCCAGGCGCCGCTCTGGCCCGCCGGCGCCCCGGAAATGCCCGGCGTTGTGGCGCCGAGCGGACCGCGTGCGCGGGACAAAGTGGCCTCGCGCAGGAACCGGCTGTCGAGCAGGAACAGGCTTGCCGCCGAGGGATAAATGCCGCCGGAGAGGCTGCTGAACGCCGCCTGGGCGGCGGGCGCGTCGAGCATCAGGATCGAGTCGAACACCGCATTGCCATTCCCCAGCGACTGGGCCCCGTTCGCCACCGCGATCTGGTTCGGCGTCGCGGCGAGGCTGGCGAACGGCACGTTGTTCCACAGTAGACTGAACGAGACGCTGTTGCTGCCGTAGGTGACTTCCGCGTCCGCCATCGGCAGATCATCGATCACATCGGCGAAGGTGCCCGTGACGGTTCCGCCGGTGGTGAGGAAGATATAGTCGTAATTGGGCGTCCATCCCGCGCTGGTGTCGATCCGCAGCGTGCCTGCGACCGCCGCATTGCCGGTGGCGTGCACAAGGTCGGTCTGCGTGGCGTTCACTTCCACCAGGAAGGTGGCGGTGGGGTCGAGCGCCAGATTGCCCGTCACCGTGAGGGTGCCGATGGAATTGCCCGGCGATAGCGCGCCGCCGGCGCCCACCGTGACCGGGCCGCTGGTACCGTGGCCTCCGAAGATGCCGCCATCGCCCACCGTGACGGCCGAGGTGATCGAGGCGGTGGACCCCGCCTCGCCGCCGACGATGAACGCGCCGCCGGTCACATTGGTCGGCCCGCTATAGGTGCCTGTGCCGTCGAACACGGCCTTTCCGGTTCCGGTCTTGGTAAAGCCGCCGGTGCCGGAGATGGTGCCGGAGAACAGGCTGTCCTGGTTGCTGCTGCCGCTGGTGAGCGTGCCGGCGCCGAGCGTCACCGCGCCGCCGCCATTCAGCGTGCCCACCGTCTGGCTGTTGCCGGCGAGATCCAGCGTGCCGCCGGTGGCGATGAACAGAGAGGTGGCGCTGGGCAGTGCGCCCGCCGCCGATGTCCTCAGCGTGCTGGAGGCGCCGATCTCAGTTGCGCCGGCATAGATGTTCTGCCCGCCGAGGATGATCGTGCCAGCCCCCGCCGTCGCCAGGCCGCCCGCGCCCGATATGGCGCCGGTGAGTTCCGCCGTGCCGCCCGACGGCGGCGTGAGCGTGACGTTGGCGCCCAGGCTGACGGCATTGGAGACCGCGCCGAGCGTGGCGTCGGGCAACACGAAGGTCGAGGCGCCGGAGAAGGCGATGGCGCCGATGCCCAGGGACTGCGGGGTCGTTGCGGCCAGCGTGCCGCCCTCCACGAACAGGCCGCCGGTGAAGCTGTTGTCGCCGGACAGGGTCAGCGTGCCGGTTCCGGTCTTGGTGACGCTGCCATCGCCGGTGATGTCGCCGGTGAGGGTGACGGCGTAAAGCGAGGTGTCGATGGCCCCGCCGGCGGTCACGTCGAGCCGGTTTCCAAGCGTGAACGAGCCGGCAAACGCGAGGGCCGCGCCATCGGTGATATTGATCAGGCCGGTGCCGAGCGCATTGTCGCTGGCGACCGTCAAGATGCCGGCAAAAATGTTGGTGTCGCCGGAATAGCTGCTCGCGGAGGCTAGGGTGAAATTGCCCGTGCCGACCTTGCTCAAGCCCCCGGTGCCGTCGATGCCGCCGGAGAAGGTGGTGTCGCTATTGTCCGCGCCGGTTGTCAGGGTTCCGGCGCCCAGATGCACCGCGCCGGCACCCGCCAGCGAGCCGATCGTCTGGTTGTTTCCGGCAAGGTCGAGCGTCGCGCCGCTCGCCACTGTGAAGGCAGAGGCGGCGGACAGCGCGCCTGCCGTGTCGGACGTGAGCGTCCCGGCCGAGACAGTTGTTCCGCCCTGGTAGGTGCCCGCGCCGTTGACCCTCAACGTGCCGGCACCGGTCACATTCACCCCGCCGGTACCGGAAATGGGTCCGGTCAGCGCAACATCGAACAGACTGGTGTCGAACGTCGCCGTCGCGCCGCCGGAAAGCGACACGGCATAGGCGAAGTTTCCCGCGAAACCGAACGTGAGCTGCGTGCTCTGGATCATAGAAATGCCGCCGGTGCCCAACGCCGAGGCATTGCCCAGCGCCACCGTCCCGCCCGCCAGTATCGTCCCGCCGGCATAGGTGTTGACGCCGGACAGGGTCAGCGTGCCGCTCCCGGTCTTGCCCAGGGCGCCGTTACCGGAAATGGCACCGGACAGGGCGACGCTGTTCGCGCCGGTGTCGAAAGCGCCGATGATGCCGGAGGAAAGCACCACCGCATTGGTAAGGCTCTGGCTGGCGCCGAACGCCACCGTCGCGTTGCCCGTGACGTTCAGGGCGCCGGTGCCCAACGCACCGTCGCCGGCAAGGCCGAGCGTGCCAGCGGCGAGCGTGGTGCCCCCGGAATAGGTGTTCCCTGCCGCGAGGTTGAGCGTGCCCTCGCCAGTCTTGGCGAGGCTGCCGCCCCCGGAGACCGTACTGGCCAGGGTCACGCTCTGCCCGGCGGTGTCGAAGGTGCCGGTCAGGCCGGCGTCGATGCCGACGGCATTGGCGAAGCTGCCGCCGACGCCGAACGCCACGGTGCCGTTGCTCGCGAAGCCGAGGGCACCCGTGCCGAGTGCGCTGGTGTTGCCGAGCACGAGGCTTCCGCCCGCGAGCGTGGTGCCGCCGGAATAGGTATTCGCGGCTGACAGCGTCAGCGCGCCGGTGCCGGCTTTCACGACGCCGCCATCGCCGGAGATCACGCCGCTGATGCTGGCCGAATTGGCGCCGGTATCGAAGGTGGCGGTCGGCGGCCAGGTCGGCGCCATGAGGGTGCTTGCGTCGGCGACGCTGAGCGTTTCAGCACCGCTATCGCTGAGTGACGATAGAGTAAGTGTTCCGGCGCTGAGGTCTGTGGTGCCGGCATTGGTGTTCGCCCCGGAGAGTATGAGCGTGCACGACCCGGCCGCAGCGAGGCTGGTGCAGGGCGAAAGTGTAGGCGCATTATTATCAATAGTCGCAACAGTACCGACGCCGCTCACTTGAAGGCCACCAGTGAGGACAAAAGTTCCACTGCCGCTGCCACCGCCCGAACTCACCGGGGCGGTACTCCCGATCGTCACGGCATTGGCGAGATCGAAGCCGTTCAGGAAGGTGAGGGTGCTGTTTTCGTAGAAGGACACCGTGCCGGTACCGAGTGCCGCCGCATTGTCCACCGCCACCGTTCCACCCAGCAATAAGGTGCCGCCACTGTAGATGTTGCTCCCGGTGAGGGTCTGCGTGCCGCCTAAGATAGCCACGGATCCGGAGCCGGAGATGGTCCCCGAGAACGTTCCGCTGGCATTTGTGATGCCCAGAGGCTGACTTCCCAGAACGACCGCGCCGGTGCCGCTCAGGCTGGTGACGAACGCTATCAAATTTACGCCGGAGATGTCGAAGGTGGCGTTGGCCACCACGCCGCTGGAGGCGGCGATGCTGCCGTTGCCCGCGAGCGCGAGTGTGCCCTGGGAGATCACGGTCGCGCCGGTATAGGTGTTCTCGCCGGAGAGGATCAGCGTGCCGAGGTCGGTCTTGGTCAGGCCGTTCGACCCGGTGAGGGCCGAGGCGATGGTTGCGGTTGTCGCCGCACCTGCCTGCGTGCCGTCGCCGACCCGGATCACCGTCTGCGCCGAGGCGAGCGTGATGGCGTCGCCCTGCACCGCATAGCCTGACGTGACGAACTGCATGCCGGTGACGGAGACCGCGCCGGGCGTGTCATCCACCGTCACGGTGCCGGCTGTGCCTTCGAACACCGCGAAGCCCGGCTGGGGCTGCATCGGGGCGTTGATGGTGCCGGCGGCATTGGTCCAGTTGGCGTTGGTGGTGCTCCAGGTGCCGGAGCCGCCGTTGATGGTTCCGCTGCCAGCGCCGAGCGTCGCCGGACCGTTCCAGAACTGGAGGGTGGCGCCCGAGGTGTTGACGAGGTCAACCCGTCCACCGTTCGCAGCGATCAAGAGGTTCGCCGCGCTGACCCCGCCCGGCACGGTGCCGATGTCGAGGCCGTTGTCGGTGAGGACGCCGCCATAGGTGAACAGGCGGTAGACGCCGGTCTCCAGGCTGGCGCTGGTGATGTTCAGCGTGCCGTCGAGGGTGAGGGCGCCGCCGACGCTGAACAGGGCACTGGTGGAGGGGGCCGTCAGATTGGCATTGATGATCGCGCCGGCATCGAGCGTCAGAGCGCCCATCGCAAGCACCGAACCGCTGGCGCCATTGAGCGCACCCCCGGCCTGCACGCTCACCGCCTGGGTGATGCTGCCGGTGCCGGCCAGCGTCCCGCCCGTCCCGACGCTGACATCGCTGCCCGTCAGCGCCCCGGTCACATCCAGCGTCCCACCGCTGACACCCGCCCCGCCGCTGAAGGCGTTGGTGCCGAGAATCTGGGTGACGCCCGAGGTGGCGTAGAGGCTGGCGGTGCCGCCGAGGCCGGAGATGGTGCCGCCGGTGGAGGCGAGTGCGCCGGCCAGTGTGCCGTTCTGGATCGTCCCGCCGGACAGCGCGACGCTGTCGATGGCCTGGGCGAGGCCGCCGAGGTCCAGCGTGCCGCCGGCGAGAATGTTGGTGGCGCTGGCCTGGCTGAAGGCATTGGCGGCGCCGGCCGCCAGCGTCCCGCCCGAGACCTGCGTCGCCCCGGCATAGCTGTTGGCGCCGGAGAGGGTGAAGGTGCCGCTGCCGACCTTGGTCAGCGCGCCGTTGCCGGTGATGCTCCCCGCGAAGGTGGAACTGGTGTCGGCCCCGCCGATGCTCAGGGTGTTCGCGCCGGTGGCGACCGCGCCGGTGCCGGTGAGCACGCCGAGGCTGGCGGTGCCGCCGGCTATCCCTGAGATGTCGAGCGTGGTGCCGGTGGCGAGCGAGAGCGCATTCGCCGTGCCGAGGCTCTGGGCGCCTGCGAGCGCCAGCGTGCCGGCCGTCACCGCCACCGCGCCGGTGAACCCGGCATTGTCGCCGGAGAGGGTGAGGCTGCCGGTGCCGGTCTTGGTCAGCGCCGCGGCGCCGGTGACAGCGCCGGAAAGCGTGCCGTCATATGCGCCGGTGTCGATGGTGCCGGCGGTCGGGAGGGTGAGGGCGTTGGCAAGGGTCAAGCCGCCGCCGAACTGGAGCGTCCCGCCGGCAAAGTTGAGCGCGCCGGTGCCCAGCGCCGCGGCATTGCCCGCCACCAGCGTGCCGCCACTGAGGGTGGTGCCGCCGGAATAGGTGTTGGCCCCGGAGAGGGTCTGCGTGCCGCCCGCCAGGGTGAGGGTGCCGGCGCCGGAGATGTCGCCTGAGAAGCTGTCGGCCGCGCCGGTGAGGCTGAGCCCGTTGGCCCCCAGCAGCACCGAGCCGCCGCCGGCCAGGGATGCGAGCGTGGCATCGCCGGCGGCGCCGGAGAGATCCAAGGTGCCGTCGGCGATCACGCGGCTCGAGGCCGCCACGCTGCCGGTGCCAGCGAGGGCGAGGGTGGCGCCCGCGCCGATGGCGGTCTGGCCGGTGAAGCTGTTGGCGCCGGACAGCGTTTGGGTGCCGCCGGTGATGTCCAGGGTGCCGGCGCCGGAGATCGCGCCGGAGAAGGTGCCGTTGGCCGCTGCCACCGTCAGGGTGCGCGCGCCCAGCACCACGGCGCCGGTGCCGGTGAGGCTGGCAATGGTAGCGCCGGTGGTGGTGGCGGAGATGTCGAAGGTGGCGTTCGCCACCACGCCGCTGGAGGCGGCGATGCTGCCGGAGCCGGAGAGGGCCAGCGTCCCGGCGGAGATCACCGTCGCGCCGGTATAGCTGTTGGCGCCGGAGAGGATCAGCGTGCCGAGATCGGTCTTCTCAAGGGCGTTGGCGCCGGTCAGCGCCGAAGCGATGGTGACGCTGGTCAATGCGCCGGCCGACGTGCCGTCGCCGACCCGGATCACCGTCTGCGCCGAGGCGAGGCCGATGGCGTCGCCCTGGACCAGATAGCCCGAGGTGACGAACTGCATGCCGGTGACGGAGACCGCGCCGGGGCCGTCGTCCACCGTCACCGTGCCCGCCGCACCCTCGAACACGGCGAAGCCGGGCTGGGGTTGCATCGGGGCGTTGATGGTGCCGGCGGCATTGGTCCAGTTGGCGTTGGTGGTGCTCCAGGTGCCGGAGCCGCCGTTGACGGTGCCGGTGCCCGCGCCCAGCGTCGCCGGGCCGTTCCAGAATTGCAGCGTCGCGCCGGAGGTGTTGACGAGGTCGACCCGTCCACCGTTGGCGGCGATCAGGAGGTTCGCGGCGCTGACCCCGCCCGGCACGGTGCCGATGTCGAGGCCGTTGTCGGTGAGGACGCCGCCATAGGTGAACAGGCGGTAGACGCCGGTCTCCAGGCTGGCGCTGGTGATGTTCAGCGTGCCGTCGAGGGTGAGGGCGCCGCCGACGCTGAACAGGGCACTGGTGGAGGGGGCCGTCAGATTGGCATTGATGATCGCGCCGGCATCGAGCGTCAGTGCGCCCATCGCAAGCACCGAGCCGCTGGCGCCATTGAGCGCACCCCCGGCCTGCACGCTCACCGCCTGGGTGATGCTGCCGGTGCCGGCCAGCGTCCCGCCCGTCCCGACGCTGACATCGCTGCCCGTCAGCGCCCCGGTCACATCCAGCGTCCCACCGCTGACACCCGCCCCGCCGCTGAAGGCGTTGGTGCCGAGAATCTGGGTGACGCCCGAGGTGGCGGAGAGGCTGGCGGTGCCGCCGAGGCCGGAGATGGTGCCGCCGGTGGAGGCGAGGGCACCGGCCAATGCGCCGTTCTGGATCGTCCCGCCGGACAGCGCGACGCTGTCGATGGCCTGGGCGAGGCCGCCGAGGTCCAGGGTGGCGCCGGCGAGAATGCTGGTGGCGCTGGCCTGGCTGAAGGCATTGGCGGCGCCGGCCGCCAGCGTCCCGCCCGAGACCTGCGTCGCCCCGGCATAGCTGTTGGCGCCGGAGAGGGTGAAGCTGCCGCTGCCGACCTTGGTCAGCGCGCCGTTGCCGGTGATGCTCCCCGCGAAGGTGGAACTGGTGTCGGCCCCGCCGATGCTCAGGGTGTTCGCGCCGGTGGCGACCGCGCCGGTACCGGTCAGCACGCCGAGGCTGGCCGTGCCGCCGGCTATCCCTGAGATGTCGAGGATCGACCCTGCCGCGAGCGAGAGGGCATTCGCCGTGCCGAGGCTCTGGGCGCCCGCGAGCGCCAGCGTGCCGGCGGTCACCGCCACCGCGCCGGTGAACCCGGCATTGCTACCCGAGAGGGTGAGGCTGCCGGTGCCGGTCTTGGTCAGCGCCGCGGCGCCGGTGACGGCGCCGGAAAGCGTGCCGGCATATGCGCCGGTGTCGATGGTGCCGGCGCTCGGGAGGGTGATCGCGTTGGCGAGGCTATAGTTTCCGCCGAACTGGAGCGTCCCGCCGGCAAAGTTGAGCGCGCCGATGCCGAGCGCCGCGGCATTGCCCGCCACCAGCGTGCCGCCCGCGAGGGTGGTATCGCCGGAATAGGTGTTGGCCCCGGAGAGGGTCTGCGTGCCGCCCGCCAGGGTGAGGGTGCCGGTGCCGGAGATGACGCCGGAGAAGCTGTCGGCCGCGCCGGTGAGGCTGAGCCCGTTGGCCCCAAGCAGCACCGAGCCGCCGCCGGCCAGGGATGCGAGCGTGGCATCGCCGGCGGCGCCGGAGAGATCCAATGTGCCGTCGGCGATCACGCGGCTCGAGGCCGCCACGCTGCCGGTGCCCGCGAGGGCGAGGGTGGCGCCCGCGCCGATGGCGGTCTGGCCGGTATAGGTGTTGGTGCCGGACAGCGTTTGGGTGCCGCCCGTGATGTCGAGGGCGCCGGCGCCGGAGATCGCGCCGGAGAAGGTGCCGCTGGCCGCTGCCACCGTCAGGGTGCGTGCGCCCAGCACCACGGCGCCGGTGCCGGTGAGGCTGGCGATGGTGGCGCCGGTGGTGGTGGCGGAGATGTCGAAGGTGGCGTTGGCCACCACGCCGCTGGAGGCGGCGATGCTGCCGGAGCCGGAGAGGGCCAGCGTGCCGGCGGAGATCACCGTCGCGCCGGTATAGCTGTTGGCGCCGGAGAGGATCAGCGTGCCGAGGTCGGTCTTCTCAAGGGCGTTGGCGCCGGTCAGCGCCGAAGCGATGGTGACGCTGGTCAATGCGCCGGCCGACGTGCCGTCGCCGACCCGGATCACCGTTTGCGCCGAGGCGAGGCCGATGGCGTCGCCCTGGACCAGATAGCCCGAGGTGACGAACTGCATGCCGGTGACGGAGACCGCGCCGGGGCCGTCGTCCACCGTCACGGTGCCGGCTGTGCCTTCGAACACCGCGAAGCCCGGCTGGGGCTGCATCGGGGCGTTGATGGTGCCGGCGGCATTGGTCCAGTTGGCGTTGGTGGTGCTCCAGGTGCCGGAGCCGCCGTTGATGGTTCCGCTGCCAGCGCCGAGCGTCGCCGGACCGTTCCAGAACTGGAGGGTGGCGCCCGAGGTGTTGACGAGGTCAACCCGTCCACCGTTCGCAGCGATCAAGAGGTTCGCCGCGCTGACCCCGCCCGGCACGGTGCCGATGTCGAGGCCGTTGTCGGTGAGGACGCCGCCATAGGTGAACAGGCGGTAGACGCCGGTCTCCAGGCTGGCGCTGGTGATGTTCAGCGTGCCGTCGAGGGTGAGGGCGCCGCCGACGCTGAACAGGGCACTGGTGGAGGGGGCCGTCAGATTGGCATTGATGATCGCGCCGGCATCGAGCGTCAGAGCGCCCATCGCAAGCACCGAACCGCTGGCGCCATTGAGCGCACCCCCGGCCTGCACGCTCACCGCCTGGGTGATGCTGCCGGTGCCGGCCAGCGTCCCGCCCGTCCCGACGCTGACATCGCTGCCCGTCAGCGCCCCGGTCACATCCAGCGTCCCACCGCTGACACCCGCCCCGCCGCTGAAGGCGTTGGTGCCGAGAATCTGGGTGACGCCCGAGGTGGCGGAGAGGCTGGCGGTGCCGCCGAGGCCGGAGATGGTGCCGCCGGTGGAGGCGAGGGCACCGGCCAATGCGCCGTTCTGGATCGTCCCGCCGGACAGCGCGACGCTGTCGATGGCCTGGGCGAGGCCGCCGAGGTCCAGGGTGGCGCCGGCGAGAATGCTGGTGGCGCTGGCCTGGCTGAAGGCATTGGCGGCGCCGGCCGCCAGCGTCCCGCCCGAGACCTGCGTCGCCCCGGCATAGCTGTTGGCGCCGGAGAGGGTGAAGCTGCCGCTGCCGACCTTGGTCAGCGCGCCGTTGCCGGTGATGCTCCCCGCGAAGGTGGAACTGGTGTCGGCCCCGCCGATGCTCAGGGTGTTCGCGCCGGTGGCGACCGCGCCGGTACCGGTCAGCACGCCGAGGCTGGCCGTGCCGCCGGCTATCCCTGAGATGTCGAGGATCGACCCTGCCGCGAGCGAGAGGGCATTCGCCGTGCCGAGGCTCTGGGCGCCCGCGAGCGCCAGCGTGCCGGCGGTCACCGCCACCGCGCCGGTGAACCCGGCATTGCTACCCGAGAGGGTGAGGCTGCCGGTGCCGGTCTTGGTCAGCGCCGCGGCGCCGGTGACGGCGCCGGAAAGCGTGCCGGCATATGCGCCGGTGTCGATGGTGCCGGCGCTCGGGAGGGTGATCGCGTTGGCGAGGCTATAGTTTCCGCCGAACTGGAGCGTCCCGCCGGCAAAGTTGAGCGCGCCGATGCCGAGCGCCGCGGCATTGCCCGCCACCAGCGTGCCGCCCGCGAGGGTGGTATCGCCGGAATAGGTGTTGGCCCCGGAGAGGGTCTGCGTGCCGCCCGCCAGGGTGAGGGTGCCGGTGCCGGAGATGACGCCGGAGAAGCTGTCGGCCGCGCCGGTGAGGCTGAGCCCGTTGGCCCCAAGCAGCACCGAGCCGCCGCCGGCCAGGGATGCGAGCGTGGCATCGCCGGCGGCGCCGGAGAGATCCAATGTGCCGTCGGCGATCACGCGGCTCGAGGCCGCCACGCTGCCGGTGCCCGCGAGGGCGAGGGTGGCGCCCGCGCCGATGGCGGTCTGGCCGGTATAGGTGTTGGTGCCGGACAGCGTTTGGGTGCCGCCCGTGATGTCGAGGGCGCCGGCGCCGGAGATCGCGCCGGAGAAGGTGCCGCTGGCCGCTGCCACCGTCAGGGTGCGTGCGCCCAGCACCACGGCGCCGGTGCCGGTGAGGCTGGCGATGGTGGCGCCGGTGGTGGTGGCGGAGATGTCGAAGGTGGCGTTGGCCACCACGCCGCTGGAGGCGGCGATGCTGCCGGAGCCGGAGAGGGCCAGCGTGCCGGCGGAGATCACCGTCGCGCCGGTATAGCTGTTGGCGCCGGAGAGGATCAGCGTGCCGAGGTCGGTCTTCTCAAGGGCGTTGGCGCCGGTCAGCGCCGAAGCGATGGTGACGCTGGTCAATGCGCCGGCCGACGTGCCGTCGCCGACCCGGATCACCGTTTGCGCCGAGGCGAGGCCGATGGCGTCGCCCTGGACCAGATAGCCCGAGGTGACGAACTGCATGCCGGTGACGGAGACCGCGCCGGGGCCGTCGTCCACCGTCACGGTGCCGGCTGTGCCTTCGAACACCGCGAAGCCCGGCTGGGGCTGCATCGGGGCGTTGATGGTGCCGGCGGCATTGGTCCAGTTGGCGTTGGTGGTGCTCCAGGTGCCGGAGCCGCCGTTGATGGTTCCGCTGCCAGCGCCGAGCGTCGCCGGACCGTTCCAGAATTGCAGCGTCGCGCCCGAGGTGTTGACGAGGTCAACCCGTCCACCGTTCGCAGCGATCAAGAGGTTCGCCGCGCTGACCCCGCCGGGCACGGTGCCGATGTCGAGGCCGTTGTCGGTGAGGACGCCGCCATAGGTGAACAGGCGGTAGACGCCGGTCTCCAGGCTGGCGCTGGTGATGTTCAGCGTGCCGTCTAGGGTGAGGGCGCCGCCGACGCTGAACAGGGCATTGGTGGAGGGGGCCGTCAGATTGGCATTGACGATCGCGCCGGCATCGAGGGTGAGCGATCCCATCGCAAGCACCGAGCCGCTGGCGCCATTGAGCGCACCCCCGGCCTGCACGCTCACCGCCTGGGTGATGCTGCCGGTGCCCGCGAGCGTCCCGCCCGCGGCGACACTGACATCGCTGCCCGTCAGCGCGCCGGTCACATCCAGCGTCCCACCGCTGACACCCGCCCCGCCGCTGAAGGCGTTGGTGCCAGAGAGGGTGAGGGTTCCGGTTCCGGTCTTGGCGAGCCCGCCGGTGCCGGAGAGGGCGCCGCTCAAGTGCGCTGCATGGGCAGCGGTATCGATGGTGGCGGTGCTGCCTGCGCCGAGGGTGAGGGCGTTGGCGAGTGTCAGGTCGCCGAGGAACGACAACGTGCCGCTGCCCGCGAACGACAGCGCGCCCGTGCCGAGCGCCGCGGCATGGCCCACGGCGATCGTGCCGGCGGAGAGGCTGGTGCCGCCGGAATAGGTGTTGGCGGCGGTGAGGGCCAGCGTGCCGGTGCCGGAGAGCGCGAGGCTGCCGGCGCCGCTGAGCACGCCGTTCAGCGTCACGCTGTTGGCGCCGATATCCAGCGTGGCGGTCTTGCCTGCCGCGAAGCTGAGCGCATTGGCAAGGCTGTAGCTGCCGTTGAACGCCAGGGTGCTGCTGTCTGCGAAGGTCAGGGCGCCGGAGCCGAGCGCGCCCGCATTGCCCAGCGCGAGCGTGCCGGCGGAAAGCACGGTACCGCCGCTGTAGCTGTTGGCGGTGGAGAGGGTCAGCGTACCAGCGCCGATTTTCGCCAGAGTGCCGCCACCGGCGAGGGTACCGCCCCAGGTGGCGCCGAAGCCGTTGGTGTCGATGGTGGAGGAGGTGGCAGCCGCCAGGGTTGCGTTGACGCTCGTGTTGAGCGCGCTGCCGATAACTTTGATGGTGCCGCCGCCGAGATTGAAGGCATAGGTGCCGGTGGTGTTGGCACTGCCGTAGAGGCCATTTAGGCCGCTGCCGCCGATCTCAAGCGCGCCGCCGCTCAGATTGTAGGTGCCGGAGCCATAGCCGCCGAGCCACAGGGTGGAGGCACCGGTGACCCGCAGCGTGCCGCCGGTCTGGTTGAGAATGCCGGTGCTGTTGGCCAGCGTACCGGCCTCCCGGTCGCCGATCACCAGCACGCCGGCGCCAGATGAGGAACTGTCGCTCAACTCGACCAGGGCGCTGCCGGACAGGTTCAGCGTGCCGCTGCCGGCTGGCTGGTTGCCGGCGTTGCGGCCGATGCTGCTGCTGCCGCCAAAAAGCAGAAGCTGTGCTGTGCCGCTGATGTTGTAAACGCCCGTGCCGCCCTGGTTGCCGATGTTCAGGGCAACGCAATTGGCGGGGTTTCCACAGGAGGCGTCGAGCGCGACGATGCCGCCGGTCTGGTTGACGGCGCCGGTGCCGCCTCCGTCGCCGACCTGGAGGGCCTCGCCGATGTTCAGCCGCCCGCCGGAGACGGACAGCCGGCCCATCGCGCCCGCCTGCTCGCCGACGGCGAGATAGGTGAGGGCGGTGGTGCCGGAGGTCTGGGACAGGCTGCCGGCGACCACATAGAGATTGCCGCGCACCATCGTCAGGTTGTCGATGACCAGTGTGCCGAGGCCGTCCTTCACCAGGCTGTTGCTGAAGTTCGTGCTCTGCCAGGAGCTGCCGTCGGCGATCAGCGTGCCGCCGAAGCTGGAGGTGGCGTCCTGGGCGATGGTCACGCGCAGGGAATTGTTGCCCAGATCGATCGTGCCGACGCCCGTGAGCGGGCCGATATTCACCGTCTGATAGGTGCTGGACGGGGCGGCGGGGACGTCGCCGATATCGAGCGTCGCGCCGTCCGCGATGGCAACCGCGTTGGAGCTGGTCAGGGCCGCGGCGTTGGTGAGGGCGAGGGTTCCGGCGCCGACGGCGACCGAGCCGGTGAAGCTGTTGGCGGCCGAAAGGGTCAGGACGCCGGCGCCAGCTTTCTGGAGCGCGCCGGAGCCGGAGAGTGCGCTGGCCCAGGTGATGGCGAAGCCGTTGGTGTCGAAGCTGGCGGTTTTGCCGGTTTCGATGAGGGTCGTGAAATTGGCGTTGGTGCTGAGATTGCCGGTGGCCCTGAGCGTGCCGCCGCCGAAGGTGAAGGTGTCGCCGTCCGCCGTGTCTGCCGAAATGGCGTTTGTGCCGGTGGCGTTGAAGGTACCGCCGTTAAGCACAAAGCTGCCGGTGCCGAGACCGAACCGCAGGGCGCCGGCGGTCAGCGATACCGTGCCGGCGTCCTGCGTGAAGGTGCCGGTGGAACCGGCGGCGTTGGCGAGGCGCAGGCCGTTGTTGAAGGTCGCCGTGCCGCCGGTGATGCCGAAGCTGCCGGTGCCGGCATCGCCGATGGTCACGAGCTGGTTGGCGATCAAGGTGCCGCCGGCCTGGGTGATCAGCCCGTTCGCTCCGGCGCGGGAGCCGACGATGAAGCCGCCGTTGCCGACGGTGTCGATGGTCAGCGTGCCGCCATTGAGTTCATAGGTGCCGGTGCCGCCGGCATCGAGGCCGATGGCGATGCTGCTGCCGCCGAGATGCACGACCGAGGTGTCGTTCTGGACGATCTTGCCGTCGCCGGCGAAGTTTCCGCTGCCCCCGCCGGCACCGGCGGTGGCGATGCCGAGGAACATATATTGCGAGGTGAAATCGAACGTAGCGCTGTCGTTGACGGTCAGCGTGCCTGATGTGCCGAGGGTGCGCTGGGCCTCGTTGAGGCCGATGAAGATAAAGGTGCTGCCGCCCGTCACCAGGGAGGCGGTGTCGTTCAACGTATAGTTGGCGGTGGCGCCGTCGCCGCCGATGATCATGTTGCTGCCGAGCGTGACCCGGCTGGTGTCGTTCTGGTTGAAGGTGCCGGTGACGCCCTGGACCTTCGAGCCGACGCCCACATAGAGATTGGTGGTGGCGCCGGCGGTGAGGTCGATCCCGGTCGCGCCGTTGAGATTGACCGTGCCGGAGGAGGCCTGCAGGTCCGGCGCGGTGCCGGTGGGATATCCCACCACGAAGGTCTGGCTGTTGACCTTCAGCGTGCCGCCGCCGCCGATGTTCAGAGTAGAGCCGCCATAGACCAGGGCGGCGGACTGCGCCGGGGCGACGCCTGCGAGCAAAAGGCTGGTGCCGCTGGCAATATCGAGGGCGTGGGTGCCGCCGGAGCCGACAATCAGCAGGCCGATGGAGTTGGTGGCGCCGGTGGAGGCGAGGTCGCCCTCAACCAGGTTGATGTAGCCGGTGGTGGCGATATTGCCGAGGGTGAGTTGCCCCTCGCCCACCTTGTTCAGGATACCGGAGCCGGTGATGGCGCCGTTCAAGGTGGCGCCGAGGCCATTGGTGTCGAGCGTGCTGGAGGTGTTCGTCGCCAGCGTCATCCGGGCGCTGGTGGTCAGCGCCGTATCCAGCACCTCGATGCGTCCGCCGCGCAGATTGAAGGCGTAGGTGCCGGTGGCGCCGCTGAACAACTCCCGCAGCGAGGTTCCGCCGATCTCGAGCACGCCATCGGTGAGGTTATAGGTGCTGGTGCCGTTGCCGCCGAGATAGAACTCGCCCGCATTCTCAACACGGAGCACGCCGCCGGTCTGGTTGATGGTGCCGTTTCCGGTGCCTGTTCCCGTCACCAGCCAGTTGCCGAGGACCAGCAAGCCCCGGTTGATCAGGACTTCGCCGGTGCCGCTGATGTTGAGGGTGCCGTTCGAGGGGCTGTTGCCCGAGGAACTGGCGCGTCCGAGATTGAAGGTGCCTCCGGAAAACGCGATCGACCCGCCGGAGATATTGTAGGTGCCGGTGCCGGCCTGGTTGCCGATATAGAGGCCGCCGCACAGGGTGCATTCGCCCGGCTCAGGGATGCTCAGCGTGCCGCCGGTCTGCGTCACCGTGCCCGTACCGCCCCAGGCGCCGAGCGAGAAGGTTGAGACGACGGTTAGTGTGCCGCCGCTGAGGGTCATGGCCCCGGTGTTGCCGACCGAGCCGGTCTTGCCGCTGCCGATGTCGAGATAGGGAATGCTGGTGGAACCGGCGCTTTGCGTGATCGCGCCTTGTGTGACGTAGAACTCGGCGGCGCCGCTCGCCGGCTTGTTCATGGTCAGGTCATTGATGACGAGGGTTCCCGCGCCCGTCTTGCCGAACCGGCCGTAGCTGTTTCCGTTGGTGTAGGTGGCGTCGATGATGCCGGAGAAGGTGGCGGTCGCCCCGTTCGCCACTGTCACATCCAGCCGGCTGTTGCCGAGCGTGATCAGGCCGTTTCCATTGAGTGCGCCGATGGTCACTGTGCCGGTGCCGACGCCGGATGTGGAAAAGCCGGTGGCGGAGGATTGCAGGGTGATGTCGTTCGCGGCGCTCAGCGCTGCGACATTGCTCGCCGCCAGTGTGCCGCCCGACACAGTGATGTCGCCGGTATAGGCCGAATTTGCGCCGCCGAGGGTGAGGGTGCCCTCGCCGATCTTCGACAGGTTGCCGGAGCCGGACAGCGCACCGGTCCAGGTGGCGCCGAGGCCGTTGGTGTCGATGGTCGCCGTGGTCGCGGTCGTGAGGGTGGCGGCGACGCTGGTGGTCAGCGCGGTGCCGATGACCTTGATGGTGCCGTTGCCGAAGTTGAAAGCGTAGGAGCCTGACGTGCCCCCGCCATTATAGAGGCCCTTCAGGCTGGCGCCGCCGACTTCGAGGGTGCCGCCGCTGAAATTGTAGGTGCCCGATCCATAGCCGCCAAGATACAGCGTGGAGGCATCGATGAAGCGCATCGTACCGCCGGTCTGATTGATCGTGCCTGAACTGTTGGCGGCGCTGGTGGCGCCGGCTGAAACCAAATTGCCGATGATCAGGAAGCCGTTGCCGTAGGACCCGTTGGGGCTGATCTGGAGCAGGCCGGTGCCGCTGATGTTAAGCGTCCCGCTGCTGGCTGCGTTGCCGGTGCTGTTGCGTCCGATGGAATGGCTGCCGCCGACGATCAGGAGTTGGCCGCCGCTGAGGTTATAGACACCGGTGCCGCCCTGGTTGCCGATGTTCATGGCGACGCAGTTGGCGGGCAAGCCGCAGGTGGGGGAGATCGAAACGATGCCGGCGCTCTGGTTCAGGACGCCGGTGCCGCCCCAGTCGCCGATCTGGATGCCGTCGCCGATATTGAGCTGCCCACCGGTGACATCGAGCCGCCCGGTGTTGGGCGTTCCGCTCGTGGTGCTCTCGCCGAGCGCGAGATAGGTGAGGGTGGTGGTGCCCGAAGTCTGGGAAATCTTGCCGTCGACGACGTAGAAATTGCCCTTGGTCATCGCCATGCTGTCGATGACGAGCGTGCCGGCGCCGGCCTTGACCAGGGAGCTTTGCAGCCCGACGCTGTTGGCGCTGGCAGTGCTGGCGATCAGGGCGCCGCCGAACGAGGAGGTGATATCAGTGCCGATCACCAGCGCCAGCGCATTGCCACCGACATTCACCGTGCCGACGCCGTTCAACTCGCCGATGGTGACGACGGAATAGGGCAGGGGATTGGTCGCGGGGACGCCTGAGATGTCGAGGGTCGTGCCGGTCGCCAGCGAAACATCATTGGCAAGGCCGAGGCCAGACGCATTGGTGAGCGCGAGCGTGCCCGCCGAGATCGTGACGTCGCCGGAATAGGCACTGTTCGCGCCGCCAAGGGTCAGGGTGCCGGCGCCGACCTTGAGCAGTGTGCCGCCACCGGAGAGCGCGCCGGTCCAAACGGCGGCGAGGCCGTTGGTGTCGAAGGTCGAGGTGGTGTCGGCCAGCAGCGACGCATTTGTGCTGGATGTGAGGGTGGAGCCGATCACCTTGATGGCGCCGCCGCCGAAGGTGAACGCATAGGTGCCGCTGCCGGTGCCGTATCGGTTGCTCAGCGAGCCTCCGCCGATCTCGAGCGTGCCGCCGTTGAGATTGTAGGCGCCGTTGCCGCGTGACGACAGGAACAGCCCCGCTCCGGACTGGATGCGGACGGTGCCTCCGGTCTGGGTGAGGGTTCCATTGCCTGACACGGGGGGCGGGGTGCCGGCGTCGCGATTGCCGAGGACAAGATTTCCCGCCTGCACGTCCAGCAAGCCGCCCGACACCACCATGAGGCCGGTGCTGGCGGGGTTGCTTCCGGTGTTGCGGCCGAAATTGAAGATGCCCTGGTTCAGGGTCAGCGAGCCGCCGGATAGATTATAGGTGCCGCTGCCACCCTGATTGCCGATGTTGAACGAGGCATTGTTCACCGTCACGGCGCCGCCGGTCTGGTTCACCACGCCGGTGCCGGACCAGTCGCCCACCTGGAGCGAGGAATCGTTGCCGCCGGCGGGGTCGCGGATATCCAGCAGGCCGCCGGAAATGTTCAGCGTACCGTTGCCACCGCCGCCCGAGCCGACTGCGAGATATTTCAGGGCGTTGGTGCCGGAGGTCGCATCGAGATTGATGGCGCCGGCGACGATGTGGAATTCGCCGCCGTCCACGACGACATTGCGAAGGGTGAGCGTCCCAGCGCCGACTTTATCGAACTTTGCGTTGCCGTTGGTGGCGTGAACCACTGTGTGGTCCAGCACCATGTTGCTGTTGTTGGCGCCGAAATATAGATAGCCGGTGCCCAGATTGATCGTCGCCGCGCCGGCATTCAGCGTCGCGATGGTCTGGTTCGTGCTGTTAATGTCGAGCGTCGCGGCGTCTGCGAGCGTGATGGCGGTCTGCTGGGAGAACGCGCCCGTGATCCCGGCCCTCAGCGTGCCGGCCGTGACGTTGATCTCGCCGATATAGGACGGGTTGGCCGCGGACAGCGCCAATATTCCGGCGCCCGCCTTGGTGATGTCCCCGGTGCCGGTGATGGCGCTGCCCCAGGTGACATTGAAGGCGCCGGTGTCGATGTCGGTATCGGCCGTCAGGAGGGTGGTGAGGCCGCTCGCGACGGCAAAGCTTCCGGTCGCGACGATGTCGCCGCCCGCCAGGCGGAAGGTGCCGCTGGTTCCGGAAATTGCCCCGGTGCGAAGGATGCCCCCGCTGAGGGTGTAGTCCCCGGTGCCGGCGCCGAACGACACGCCCGATGTCAGCGTGCCGCCGCTTTGCACCACGGTTCCCGTGGATCCCAGCACTTTGCCGAGTTGTAGTCCTTCGGTGATCGTGGCGGTGCCGCCGGAGAGGTTGAACGTGCCGGAGCCGCCGGTTGCCGCGCCGAGTATTACGGCCCGGCTTGCCGTGAAGGTGCCGTCTATGAGGTTGAAGGTGCCGCTGCCGCCCGATGCGCCGGCATTCACATTGTCGCCGAAGGTCGCATCATTGGCTGCGGAAAAGGCAAGCAGAGAGCCGGCGCCGTTCTGTGTGATGGTGCCTGTGCCGGTGGCTTCACCCACATAGATGTTCGAACCGCCGATGGTGACCTGGGCGCTGTCTGAAATCTCCAGCGCGCCGGTGCCGGTGCGCGAGCCCACATAGAGTGGGCCGGTGCCGGTCTTGCTGAAGGTGGCGGTGCCGCTGAGGGCATAGGTGCCGTTTCCACCCTCGGTACCAATATCCGCCGAGAGCACGCTGCCTGCGTCGGAGACGGTGCCCCCGCTCTGCGCCAACACGCCTTTCACGCCGGCCGTGCGGCCGATCGCGAAGCCGCTGTTGTTGGCGGAGACACTGTTGAACGTGATCGACCCGCTGGTCATGTTGACGGCGCTGGTCGTCCCGCTATCGCCGCCGCCACCACCGACCACGAAGCGCCCAGGGGCACCGCTCGATGCGGTGGTGATGGAGATGGTGGCGCCATCGATATTGAGCGTTCCGGCGTCACCTTGCCCGACGCGCAGAAAGCCTTGGATCGGCGTGGACGGCGTGGTGGGGAGCGCACCGAAGAAATTCAGCGTCGTGCTGGCATCAAGGGTCAGCGTGCCGCCTGCCGTGCCGGTGCCGCCGACATTCAGCGTGGACCGGTCGAAATTGACAGTGAGGGCCGACGCATTGCCCGGCGGATAGGTGACGCTGCCGGACTGGATGACAAGGGAGCTGCCACTGCCGGTGACGGTGATGGCCGACGCCTCGCTCAACCCGCCGGCCGCAGCAAGTGCGGCATCGTATTGCGACTGGTCGACGACGTCGAAATCTGCAGCTAACGCCACCGGTCCAGCCAGGCAGATGAACCCTGCGACCATGCACGAGTTCAATGCAAAACGAACAAGCGCCGTTGATCCAGCCAGCGCGCGCCGCCTCGATGCAGTGCCCCGGAAAATTGAGTGCACAGCGTTTACCCCAGGAAATTGCCCGGGCAGAACCTAAGGGGGCGATCTGTGCCCGTAAAGCATGAAACTCAATTTTCATCGAGTTCGGCTGAATGGATACTTATTTATTCGTATATATCTATGTATAGATAAGTATTAACTTAATTTAATTGATTTGTAATTCCAGTTAAATGTAATGAGTATAGTTTATTTATGTAGTAAATTTATAAAGCTCTGTAGTCCGCGCGCGAAAATGGCTGGAGTGCCCGCGATGATGTCTGCAACTCAGGGTGATCGGCATGCAGGCTGGAGATGTGGTGGGGGGAATTTCATCCTAGACTAGGCGGGGGGTATCATTTTATGGGCTGTCGGACGGTGGTGCGCAGGCCAAAAAGCTCACCCCACGCGCGATTTTACCGGCTGGCGAATCGCTAAGCGCACAACATGCGATCAACCGGCCGCGCGTGTGCCTCAAATGACGCCGCATTCTGAGTCCCGCCCTGAGGCTTTGTCGCTGTCATTCGGGGGGGGTGATCCAGGCCCGCCCATGCATGCGGGCAGCACAGAAATGCCGGCTGGCCGGCGAGGGGCGTTCAGCGCGCGGGCCGTCTCGGGCGGGTGCTATACTGAAGGCGCGCAAAATCACGGCAAAGTGATGCAGGCCCGTCGAGGCCTGAAAACCCTTAATGCCGTGTTAAGCCTTTTGCGTCATCCTGACGCTGTCCTTGGTCGGACATGGGCTCCGGGATGTCTTGATGGTCCCGTCGCCCGCATGGCGTTCCTCCCTGTCCCCCCTGAGCCGCCGCAAGGCGGCTCTTCTTTGAGAGACTGAGGGAGGAGAAGGGGAGCAAGGCTCCCGATCAGCCCTTCAGCAGGCCGCCGAACTTGTTCTTGAAGCGCGAAACGCGGCCGCCGCGGTCCAGCAGCTGTTGGGAGCCGCCGGTCCAGGCCGGATGGGTGCGGGGGTCGATGTCGAGCTGCATCGAGTCGCCCGCCTTGCCGTAGGTCGACCGGGTCGTGTACTCGGAGCCGTCCGTCATCACCACTTTGATGAAGTGATAATCAGGGTGGATGTCGCTTTTCATGGGTCGGGTCCTTCTCACCGCGTCGCGCCATAGGCCGATCAGCAGTGGGCTGAATTCGTTTCCTGACGGAATTGGCGGGTCTATAGCCGAGAGCATGCGTTGACACAAGCCGACACATCACGAGCCAATGACGGGCTCAGAACCACGTCTTCCCAACCGGAAACCAAGCGGGCGCGCTCGCTCGGGCCGCTGCTGGGGCTTCTGCCGTATGTTCTGCGCTATCGCGGCCGGATCATATTGGCGCTGATCGCGCTGGTGGTTGCCGCTTTCGCCATGCTCGCCATGCCGATTGCGGTGCGCCGGATGATCGACTTCGGCTTCGCCAACGACCATGTCGGCATGATCGACCGATATTTCGGCGTGCTGGTGGTGGTCGTCGCTGCGCTCGCGGGTGCGTCGGGCATGCGCTATTACCTCGTCACCACGCTGGGCGAGCGGGTGGTCGCGGATCTGCGCAGCGCGGTGTTCGCGCGCCTCACCACGCTGGACGGCACGTTCTACGACACCGCCCGCGTCGGCGAACTGACCTCGCGCCTCACCGCAGATACCACCCACATCAAGGTGGCGGTGGCGACCTCCGCCTCGGTGGCGCTGCGCAACGTTGTCATGTGCATTGGCTCCATCGCCATGATGGTGGTGACGAGCCCGCGCCTGTCGGGCCTTGTGCTGATCGCCATTCCCTTTATCGTGCTGCCGCTGGTGGCATTCGGGCGGAAGGTGCGCGCCCGCAGCCGCAAGGCGCAGGATTCGCTCGCCGACGCCTCGGCCTATGCCTCGGAAGTGGTCGGCGCCATGCGCTCGGTCCAGGCTTCAAGCGCGGAAGCCGTCGCCCGCGCTCGGTTCGATTTGGAGGCGGAGCGCGCCTTCTCCGCCGCCCAGGATGCCACGCGCTCGCGTGCCCTGCTCACGGGTGTCGGCATCTTCCTCGTGTTCTCCAGCGTGGTGGCCGTGCTCTGGGTCGGTGCGCAATCGGTGCTCGCGGGCACCATGAGCGCGGGCGATCTCAGCCAGTTCGTGCTGTTCGCTGTGCTCGCGGCGAGCAGCCTTGGGGAATTGTCGCAGACCTGGGGCGAGGTGTCCTCGGCCACCGGAGCCGCCGAGCGCATCGGCGAACTGCTCAAGGTGGAGCCGCTGGTGCGTGCGCCCGCCGTTGCGCTGCCGCTGCCGGCGCGGGTGACCGGCGCGATCCGGTTCGAGAATGTCTCCTTCTCCTACCCCACCCGTCCCGAGGCGCGCGCGTTGAACAATGTGTCCTTCAGCGTCGGCCAGGGTGAACGGGTGGCGCTGGTTGGCCCCTCCGGTGCCGGCAAGAGCACCGTGTTCCAGCTGCTGGAGCGTTTCTACGACCCGCAGGGCGGGCGCATCCTGCTGGGCGATGCGGACATCGCCCGATGTGATCCCGTGGCGGTGCGCCGCCAACTCGCCCTGGTGCCGCAGGAGGTCGCGATCTTCGCCGACACCGTGCGCGAGAACATCCGCCTCGCCAGGCCCGAAGCCACCGACGCCGAGGTGGAGCAGGCGGGGCGCGCCGCCGTGGTGGACGAGTTCGTCGAGCGCCTGCCGCAGGGTTGGGACACCCAGGTCGGCGAGCGCGGCGTTACCCTCTCCGGCGGCCAGCGCCAGCGCATTGTGATCGCCCGCGCCATCCTGCGCGCGGCGCCGATCCTGCTGCTGGACGAGGCGACCTCGGCGCTGGACGCCGAAAGCGAGACCCTGGTGCAGACCGCGTTGGAGCGTTCCATGGACGGGCGCACCACCCTGGTGATCGCCCACCGCCTCGCCACCGTGCTCTCTGCCGACCGCATCCTGGTGATGGAGGACGGTCGCATCATCGACGAGGGCACGCACACCCAGTTGGTGGCGAAGGGCGGCCTCTATGCCCGCCTCGCCGCGCTCCAGTTCCACGCGGCGGCATAGGCCACACAGCCAGAGCGGCCTCAAGACGGGTCAATAAAGCGGCTTGGTCATATAGACCCGTCTAAAGCCGTTTTCTGTCGCCCTGTGGGTCTCGACGTAGCCGATGTGCGTGTAAAGGCCGAGATTCTCGATCATGGCCTCGTTCGTGTACAGGCGGATGGCGCGGTATCCCTGGTCCTTCGCGCGGGCCTCCGCGAACGCCAGCATTTTTCGGCCGAGCCCCAAACCTTGCGCGCGCGGGGCCACCGCAACATTGTCCAGAAGCATGCAGTCCACTTCCGGAATCAGCACGAGAACACCGCAGACGCCGCTGTCGTGCTCCAAAACATGCACGCTGCCGGCGGCGATCAGTGCGCCATAGTCTTCGCCCATCGGCCCCGGTTCACACCCGATCCGGGGGATGTAGGGCGTATATGCAGCCCGCACGATCTCCTCGACCGCAGACAGGTCGTGATGGTCGGCAAGTCGAGGGGCGTGGTCATCCACTGGCGGCTAAACCTTGAAAGTTTAGGATAAGGGATACGCTGCGGCTTAAGGCTCAATCCGCAGCGGCAATGCGGACGCGCTGCATCAGGCCGCCGTCGGGTTGATTGGAGAGCGCCAGCGTTCCCTGCTGGCGCTCGATGATCTCCTTGGCGATGGCAAGACCGAGGCCGGCGCCGGGAATGCTGGTCTGGCGGGCGGGATCGACCCGGAAGAACGGCTCGAACACGCGCGGCAGCAAGGCCTCGGGAATGCCCGGCCCCTCATCGGCGATTTCCAGAACCGCATATCCCCCGGCGGGGAAGATCGATACGCGGGCGCGCCGGCCGTGGGTGGCGGCATTGATGGCGAGGTTGCGCACCGCCCGCTTCAGCGCCATGGGGCGGCCCCGCACGCTCACCGGCTCGGCGCGCACCAGTTCGGCGGGGAGCGCCATCTGCGTCAGTTCCTCGACGATTTCCACCACCAGCGTGTCCAGCCGCAGAACCTCCTCGGAGGCGGGCTGCACCTCCTCGCGCACCAGGCGGATGGCACTGTCGGCGATCCGGTCGAGATCCATGAGGTCGGCGAGCCATTTGTCCCGTTCCGCGTCCTCGGGCAGGAACTCCGCGCGCAGCCGCAGACGGGTGAGCGGAGTGCGGAAATCATGGGCCGCCGCCGCGACGATGCGCATGCGGCTCTCCATGGCGGTCTTCAATTGTTCCGACAGGCGGTTGATGGTGCGTGCGGTGGTCCGCACCTCGGTGGTGCCTTCCTCCGCCAGATGGGGGAGTTCGCCGGTGGAGGCGGCATCCGCAATGGCTGCCTCGATCAAAGCCAATGGCCGTGTGAGCCGGGTGATGGCGAGCACCACCACGCCGGTGGTGCCGAGCGCCACCAGCGCCAGCCACGCCAGCACCATGAGAAAGCCGTTTCCAGGGCGGGGCGGGCCCATCAGGGGCAATTGGAGGTAGCGCCCGTCGGCGAGCCGCGCATAGACACGGGGCGGGTGGTCGGGTCCCGGTTCCAGGGCGGTCACCGCCACGTCCACGCCGCGCCGCGCCATCGCATCGTTGAGGCCGCGGGTGCGCATCGGGTCGACCATGCCGACCGGCGGGCGCTCCAGCAGGCCGCCGAACACGCCCGGCCGCACCTGCCCTTCGGCAAGCGAAATGTCGAAGATGATCTGCTCGGCGAGCGAATCGTCGAGCACCCGCATCCGCGAGGGATCGAGCAGGAAGAACGACACCGCGCTGGCGAATGTCACCACCAGCAGGATCGCGGCCACCAGGACGGCGGTGATCTTGACCCGGAGCGTGTTCCAGTGCCGCGCCCTCATGCTGCCCCGCCCGAGGTCTCCACCTTCACGGAAAGCTGGTAGCCGCCGTTGCGCTGGGTCTTGAAAATCTGGAAGTCACCGGCGTCCCCCAGCTTGCGGCGCAGCCGGCTCACCAGCACGTCGATGGAGCGATCGAATGGTCCGGCCTCGCGGCGCTGGGTGATGTCCAGCAACTGGTCGCGCGAGAGAATGCGGCCGGGGCGTTCGAGAAATGCGATCAGCAGGTCGAATTCCGCCGCCGTGAGCGGCACCGCTTCTCCCGCCTGCGTCTCCACGCTGCGGGTCTCGCGCGCCGCGCTGAAGCCGGCGAAGCGGAACACCTCGCCCTGGCGCGCCGGCACCTCGCGCTCGGCGATCCGGCGCAGCACGGCACGGATGCGCGCGACCAGCTCCCTCGGGTTGAACGGCTTGCCGAGGTAATCGTCGGCGCCGATTTCGAGCCCGATGATGCGGTCCACATCCTCCTTCAGCGCGGTGAGCAGGATGATCGGCACCGTGGAGCGCACCCGCAGCCCCCGGCACAGGTCGAGCCCCGAAGCATCCGGCAGCATCACGTCGAGGACGATCAGGTCGATGCGGTTGGTGGCCACTTTCTCTTCCATCTCGCGGCCGTTGCACGCCGTGATGACGCGAAATCCCTGGGTGAGAAGGTAGCGGCCGAGAAGCGTTCTGATCTCATGGTCATCGTCAACCACGAGAATGTGCGGGCCGCTCTCCAAGACGTTCGTTCTCCCTGCCTGAGGTCTTAAACCATACAACGAAGCCCGCCCGGCCGGTGAGTTGCAACGCTGTGTTTCCAGCGCGCCCTGGGAAACCCGCGGATACAAAAACCGCTTTTCCAGAAACATTCGGACACGAACGGAACTATCGCGGCAACGCAGCCCGGCGATGTGTCGTCCGACATCAGAGATAAGGATCTGAGCGGATGAACAAGGCAGTGTTGCCCGCCATCGTGGCGTTAGGCGTGATCGGAGGCTGTATCGGCGGCGTTGCCTATGGCAGCGCGCCGCAGGGCAAGATCCAGGATCGCTTCCCGATGGTCGCGGACGCCGGGACCTCAAACCTCCAATATTACGCCCAGGCGGACATCGGCGGGCGCAAGCCGCAGAACGGCAATGGCGAGAATTGCGAGTGGGCGACGCCGCGCTGTGGCTTCCCCCCGCCGCCCCGGCCGTTCCCGCCGCTGTTCTCGGGCCAGCCCCAGATGCCGCCGCCGCCGCTCCCCGGCCACGCTCCTCCCCCCGCGTAACCCGCAGGCGATGCCGCCGCCCCCGGCGCAGGAACCGCCGGCCGGCCCCCTGGCGCTGGCGCTGGTGCTGAGCGCGCAGGAAACTGCGCTGGGCATCCGCACCGAACAACTCGACGCCTGGCGCGCCTATGCCGACGCGGTGCAGGACGCCGCAGCCCCCGCCAACCTGCAACCCCCGGCCAAGCCGGAGCCCTTCGCCGTCACCGGTGCGCTCGCCCAGCAGGCGGTTGCGGACGGCCGCAAAGGACAGGCCCTGCTGGATGCCCGCGACGCCCTCAAGGCAAAGCTGACGCCGGCGCAATTGGAGAAAGCCATGCGGCTCGACAAGGACTGGCAGGGTCTGGAGCCCGAGGTCGGCACGGAACCTCAGGCAAGAACGGGGGCACGGCCATGAGCATGCACATCCGCGCCCTGCCGACCGCCATCATGACCGCGCTCCTGCAGCAGATGATCACGCGGACCCCGACCGCCGCCGCGCAGGCTGGCATCGAGGGCCCGTCGAAGGCGCCTTTGCCCCGCGCCCAAAGTGAACGGAACGCGGAAGGCGTGTGGGAGGACGCGGCCTTCTGGGCGCTCTCGGAAAGCCAGTGGATGGCGCAGGCCGCCGCCACGGAGCTTCACCGCATCTACGGCGCGTCGGATGAGGCGGGTGCGAGCGTTCACCGGACCGATCCTTCAGTCGAGCAGATGCCTGCGGTGGGACTGCTGCGCCATGACTGAGACGCGACTGAACCTCGCCCGCCCGGCGTGGGCCTCTGGACGATCCGTGGAGGGATGGATGTTCTGGAAGGGTCTGGCGCTCGGCGCCGTGGCAGGTGTGATCCTGACCGTCTTCGCGATCGCCAACCTCTCGTTTGTGCTGCCGCCGGACCAGCCGGCCTATTGCGTGATGCCGTAGGCTCCCGGCTTTGCCGGCCGCCATTCCATCCGCCATATGGTGCGGCCGGAGGTGGGGTTCTTGCCGAGGCGGCGATCTCGAAGCCGAGGCGGCGATAAAAGGCGACGGCGCGGGGATTGTCCTGGTTGACATCGAGCGCGATCCCACCGGGCGCGCGCGCCTTGGCCGCGTTCATCAGCACCTCCGCCGCGCCCTGGCCCCAGAAGGCGGAGCGACCGCCAATTGGTCGAGATATCCGCTGGCCGGCGCGATCGCCACGAAGCCCGCCACCTCCCCGTCCGGCGTCTGCGCGACATGAAACTCGGCGCCATCGGCCTTGAGGCGCGACATATGGCCGAGAAACCAGGGGCGGCGGTCCTCGAAATCGATGTCCGGCATGGTGCGCTGCCAGCTCGCGACCCACAGATCTGCGATCGCCGGAAGATGCGCCGGTGCGAACGCGATGATGCGGAACGGGGCGGGGGAAGCCATGCGCGGACAGATTAGCTAAGCCGTCATCCGCCGTCGACCGGCATGCCGGATGTGTCGCCTTGCCCCGCGTCTGTCTTGCCCGCGCCGCCTGCCAGCGTAACCATCGCTGCGAAGGAGCCGCCCATGACTGAGGTGAACACCACCGTCGATCCCGCCGAGGTCGCCCGCTTCGAGGCGCTGGGCGCGGAATGGTGGGACCCCAAGGGCAAGATGGCCCCGCTCCACGCCATCAATCCTGTCCGCCTCGCCTTTCTGCGCGATGTGCTGGTGCGCCGCTTCGGTCGCGACGCGCGCGAGATGCGCCCGCTCCACGGCCTGCGCATTCTTGATATCGGCTGCGGCGGCGGGCTGCTCAGTGAGCCTCTTGCGCGCATGGGCGCGCGCGTGACGGGTATCGATCCCGCGGCGGGCAATGTCGAGATCGCGCGCCTGCATGCCGAGGGCTCCGGGCTCGATATCGATTATCGCGCGGTCACCGCCGAGGATGTGATGGAGGCGGGGGAGACCTTCGACGCCGTGCTGGCGCTGGAGGTGGTTGAGCATGTGGCCGATGTCGGCCTGTTCGTGCGGCAGGCCGCGCGCATGGTAGCGCACGGCGGGCTGTTCGTCGGCTCGACCTTGAACCGGACGCCCAAGAGCTTCGCGCTTGCCATCATCGGGGCGGAATATGTGCTGCGCTGGCTGCCGCGCGGCACCCATCGTTGGGACAAGTTCATCACCCCCGAGGAGTTCGAGACGGTGATCGGCGTCGCCGGCCTGGATGTGAAGGAGCGCATCGGAATGGTGTTCGACCCGTTCGCCGGCCAGTGGCGGCTCGCGCCCGACATGGACGTGAACTATTTCCTGGTCGCGGAACGGCGGTCCTAGTTCCGGTCTTCCGGCAGGACGGGAAGGGCATAGACCTCCACTCGTCCTCGCGCAGGGCCTTCACGTCTTCCGGCGTCGCTTCGCCGTAGATGGAGCGGTGCTCGACTTCCCCATCGTGCATCTTGCGGGCGAGGTCGGCGAAGTCGTCGCCGACATAATCGGCGTTGCGGGTGACGTGCTCGCGCAGCTCACGCAGCATGCGGCGGAATTCCTGCTCGCCCTCGGTCAATTTCGCGACCGGCGCGGTGGGGGCGGAAACAGATGCGGCGGGCGCGGGGGTGGCCTCGGGCTCTGCGCGGGAGCGGGCGAGATCGGTGCGGGCAACGGCGGGGGCCATGATCGCCTTGTCCACCACCGTCGAGCCGCAGTCCGGCACGCGATATATGCGAGGGTGCGCTGCTTCTCGTAGCTTTCCGAGGAGGGGAACCAGCTCTCGAAATGATGCCCCTGAACGCATTGCAGGGTGTAGCGGATCAAGACGGGGCTCCGACAAGATGGAGGTGGCCGGCATGGCCCGCCTCAGACACCTCGAAGCGCCGGCCGTGGCGCAGCGATGGGATTTTCGCGCGCGCCGCCGCCACTTCCTTCATGTCGATCTCGGCCAAGATGATGCCGGGGTCCTTGCCGCCCTCGGCAATGACGCGGCCCCACGGGTCCACCACCAGGGAATGCCCGAAGGTCTCGCGGCCGTTCTCGTGGCGCCCGCCCTGGGCGGCGGCGAGTACATAGGCGCCGTTCTCGATGGCGCGGGCGCGTAGCAGGATATGCCAGTGTGCCTCACCGGTGGGGCGGGTGAAGGCGGCGGGAACGGTGAGCACGGTCGCGCCGGCCTCGGCCAGGGCGCGATAGAGCGCAGGAAAGCGCAGGTCGTAGCAAATGGTGAGGCCCAGGGGGATGCCGTCCACATGGGACTGCACCGCACGCTCGCCGGGCATGTAGGCGGTGGATTCGCGGTAGCTCTCGCCATTGCCCAGGTCCACGTCGAACATGTGGATTTTGTCATATCGGGCGGCGATCTCGCCTTCCGGCGTGATCAGAAACCCCCGGTTCACCGCGCGATGCTCCGACACCTTGATCGCCAGCGAGCCGACATGCAGGTGGATGGCGCGTTCGCGGGCCAGCTCTCGGAAACGCCGCGAGGGCGGGGTCGCCTCTCTTCCTCGCTGAGACGCTCGAACAGGACCGAGCGGTCCAGCTCCATCAGATTGGTGGTCTCGGGGGTCTGCACATAGCGCGCCCCGCCGGCGGCGGCCCCGCGGATCATTGCGGCGGCGGTGGCGATGTTCGCCGCAACGTCGCGGCCGGAACGCATCTGCACCAGGGCGACGCGCAGCATGTCGGATGTCGTGCTCATCTGGTCTCGCTCGCGAGAAGGGGGGCCTTTGCTAAGCCAATCTCACGGAACGGCGGGGGGTGGCAAGCCGGCTGTGCAACGCGTGCCCCTGCGTCAGGCGGCCAATGCGTCAAGCGTGCCGGCGCTTTCGAGGGCATAGAGGTCGTCGCAGCCGCCGATGTGTTCATCGCCGAAAAAGATCTGCGGCACCGAGGTGCGGCCCCCGGCGCGGCGCGACATCTCCACCTGGCCCGATGGGTCCATGGTGACGTCGATCTCGGTGAAGGTCCAGCCTTTGCGCCGCAGGAGTTCCTTCGCGGCGTGGCAATAGGAGCACCAGCTTTTGGTGTAGATGGTGATGGATTTCATGCAAACCTCGGCGGGACGGGGGGGAAACACCGTCACCGAACTGTTGCATAATAAATCGTCTCAGCCGGTTTCGACAACCCGCGCAAACGTCAGGGCGTCCACGCTTTTCGCGCCGGCCCGGCGCAGCGTGCGGGCGCAGGCATCGAGCGTCGCGCCGGTGGTCAGTACATCGTCCACCAGAAGGACGCGGCGAGCCTCGATCAGCCCCGCCCCGGACGGGCGAACCTTGAACGCGCCCGAGACATTGCCGCGCCGCTCGGTGCGGCTTAATTCAACCTGGGAGGGCGTGGCCCGCACCCGAAGCAGAAGGTCGGCATGCACGGGCACGCGGCTGGCGTTGGAAATGCGCTGCGCCAGGAGGGCGGCCTGGTTGAAACGCCCGTCGCCACAGGCGGAAGGCATGCAGCGGCACCGGCACCATCAGGTCCGCCTCGGCCAGCAAATCCGCGCCCGCCCCGCACCATATGGCCGGCCATGGCCGAGGCGAGGTCCAGCCGGTCGCCCATATTTCAGCCGGTGGACGAGATCGCGCGAGACATCGCCGAACAGCACCGCCGCGCGGCGCCCGATCGAAGGCGGGCGGATCAGCAAGAGCTTGCGCCGAGACATCCGGCCCTTCGTCGCTGCGCAGCGGTGGAAAGGCGAACGGCGTGCCAAGCCGATGGCAGAACGGGCGCTCGATGAAGGCAAGCCGGCCCCCAGCAGGCGCCGCACAAGCCGCCGGCCTCGCGCATGATGGCGCCGCAGGAAATGCAGGTGGGCGGCAGCACCAAGTCGAGAGCGCCGCGCCCGGCGGCCTTGAGAGCGCGCGCCGCCGGCCGCACCCGCGTCCACACCCTTCCGAGCGCCGTCTCCATGCTCGCTTGTCCCCGCGCCCGACCAGAATGGGGCCGGGCGCGGGGGGCGTTCAAGTCAGGGTTTCCAGCGGCGCAGCAGCAGGGCGTTGGCGATGACGCTCACTGAGGACAGCGACATGGCGGCGGCAGCCACCACCGGAGACAGCAGCAGGCCGAAGGCGGGGTAGAGCAATCCTGCGGCGAGCGGCACGCCGGCGGCGTTGTAGCCGAAGGCGAACATGAGATTGCGCCGGATATTGCCCATGGTGGCGCGCGAGAGGGAGCGCGCCTGGGCGATGCTGGAAAGGTCACCCTTCAGCAAAGTGATGCCGGCGCTCTCCATGGCGACGTCGGTGCCGGTGCCCATGGCAATGCCGACGTCCGCCGCTGCCAGCGCGGGTGCATCGTTCACGCCGTCGCCCGCCATGGCCACCACATGCCCCTGCGCCTTCAGGCGCGCCACATGGGCGGCCTTGTGCTCCGGGCAGCACTTCGGCGTCGATCTCGGTGATGCCGAGCCGTGACGCCACCGCCTGGGCGGTGGCGCGGTTGTCGCCCGTGAGCATGATGACCCGCACGCCATCCGCCTTCAGCGCCGCCAGCGCGGGCAGGCGTGCTCGCCTTGATCGGGTCGGCGATGGCGATGAGGCCGGCAACCGCGCCGTCCACCGCCACGAACACCACGGTCGCGCCGGAGCCGCGCAGGCCATCGGCTTCGGCCTGGAGGGTTCCCAGCGCGATGCCAGCATCCGCCATGAGCGCGCTCTGGCCGATGGCGATGGCGTGCCCGTCGACGCGCCCGGTGACGCCCTTGCCGGTGGGACTGGAGAAGTCCTGAGCCTGGGTCAGCACCAGATTGCGCGCCGTTGCCTCCGCGACGATGGCCGCGGCCAGCGGATGCTCGCTGGCCCGTTCCAGGCTGGCGGCGAGGCGCAGCAATTCCTCTTCGCTGCCCTGGAGCGCCCGAACCTCGGTGACGCGCGGCTTGCCTTCGGTGAGGGTGCCGGTCTTGTCCACCAGCAGCACGTCCACCTTCTCCATGGTTTCCAGCGCCTGGGCGTCGCGCACCAATATGCCCGCCTGGGCGCCGCGCCCGACGCCCACCATGATGGACATGGGCGTCGCGAGGCCGAGCGCGCAGGGGCAGGCGATGATCAGCACTGACACCGCCGCCAGAAGCGCGTAGCTGACGCGCGGCTCCGGGCCGAGCCATATCCAGGCCAGGAAGGCCAGGGCGGCCATCGCGAGTACGCCCGGCACGAACCAGCCGGAAACCTGATCCGCAAGCCGCTGGATCGGCGCGCGCGAGCGTTGGGCCTGCGCCACCATCTGGACGATGCGGGCGAGCAGGGTGTCGCGTCCCACCTTTTCGGCGCGCATGACGAAGCCTCCGCCGGACGAAAGGCTCCCGGCCACCACGGCATCGCCGGGCGCTTTCGTCACCGGCATGGATTCGCCCGTCACGAGGGATTCATCCAGCGCGCAGCGGCCCTCCGTGATGATGCCGTCCACCGGCACCTTCTCACCGGGCCGCACCCGGAGCAGGTCGCCGACTGCCACCTGGTCCAGCGGCACGTCTTCCTCCACCTCGCCGTTGATCCTGCGCGCGGTGGCGGGGGCGAGCCCGAGCAGGGCCTTGATGGCGCCGGAGGTGTGCTCGCGGGCCCGCAGTTCCAGCACCTGCCCCAGCAGGACCAGGACAGTGATGACCGCCGCCGCCTCGAAATAGACCGGCACCGAGCCGTCATGGCCGCGCAGCCGCCGGCGGGAACAGGCCGGGGGCGAAGGTGCCGGCGAGGCTGTAGAGGAAGGCGACGCCGGTGCCGATGGCGATCAGCGTGAACATATTGAGATGGCCGCTGCGCACCGAGGCCGCGCCGCGCTGGAAGAACGGCCAGCCCGCCCACAGCACCACCGGGGTCGCCAGCGCGAACTGCACATAATTCGAGGTCTGCCCCATCAGCAGATGCAGGCCGAACAGATGGCTGCCCATTTCCAGCGCGAACACCGGTAGGGTCAGCGCAAGGCCGATCCAGAACCGACGGGTCATGTCGAGGAGTTCGGTGTTCGGCCCGTCGTCGAGGCTCGCCGTCTCCGGCTCCAGCGCCATGCCGCAGATGGGGCAGGATCCGGGGCCGATCTGGCGGATGTCCGGGTGCATGGGGCAGGTGAAGACCGTGCCATCGGGCACCGGCGCGGCGGGCGCCGGCGTGTCGCCGAGATAGCGCGCCGGGTCCGCCTCGAACTTGGTCTTGCAGCCGGCGGAGCAGAAATAGAACGGCTGGCCGTTATGGCCGGCGCGATGCTTCGCGGTGTGCGGGTCCACATCCATCCCGCAAACCGGGTCTTTCACCGGATGCGTCGCGGAGGTGGATGGGGCCTGTGCGTGGTGTGCGTGATCGTGCGAGGCTGCGCGCTGGCCGCTGTGACTGGCCGTTTCCGGCGCCGGCTGGGCATGCTGATGGGCCGAATGGTCATGCCCATGTGGCTCGTGGGCGCCGCCGCAGCACGCGCTTTTCACCTCGCCCCGAGGGGGAGAGGTCGGCGGCGCAGCAGCCGGGTGAGGGGGCTCCGATGTTTCAGGTTCTAAGGGGTTTGCCCCCCTCAACCCAGCCCTCTCCCCCTCGGGGAGAGGGAGTTTGGCCGGCCCGCCGCAGCATGAGGATGCCACCGGTTCGCCACCGGGGATCTCAGCATGATGCGCAATCGCCCCCTCTCCCGCTTGCGGGGGAGGGTTGGGGAGGGAGCCGGGAGCCTGGGAAAAAGCGCCGCCGCCGGCCATTTCTTCCCAATTCCCCCTCCCTAGCCCTCCCCCGCAAGCGGGAGAGGGAACAGCCTCAGAGGGAGAGGGCTCGGCTGCCCCACCGCAGCACGACGGTGTGGATGCCGCATCGAGCGGTGCCGGGCCGGTGCAACAGGACGCCGCGTGTTTGTGGTCATGCTCGGTCATGTGCCCATTGCAGCCTGGAACAGCCGCCCTCGCCTTGCGCTGCCTCATGGGACCGCGATGGATCCCTGCAGAGAAACCCCATGGGGGTATATGGGTTTGCCTTTTATACCCATGGGGGGTATATGGCAAGCCATGGGACCAACCGCTAAAGCCTCCGTCGCCAAACGCCTCAGCCGCATCGAGGGTCAGGTGCGCGGGATCGCGCGCATGGTGGAGGAGGACCGCTACTGCATCGATGTCGTCACGCAGATTTCCGCCGTCCGTGCCGCCCTGCGCCGCGCCGAGGAGGAGGTGCTGCGCGATCACGTCGCCCACTGCGTCGCCCACGCCATCCGCTCGGGCGATGCCGAGGAGCAGAGCCGGAAGGTTGCTGAGTTGATGGATGTGCTGGTGCGGTCGGAGCGGTAGGTTCTCATGCGCGGCATATCACGCGCTGAGAAATCACCCCGCCAGGGCGCGGATCACGGCGTTCAGCACGGGGAAGCCGGCAGGTGTCACACGCAGCCGGCGGCCCTCGTGGACAACCAGCCCCTCGCCCGCGAGCATGTCGATGCTACCCGGATCGATCTCCCGCCCGGCGAGACGGGCGTAACGGGTGAGATCGATGCCCTCCGAGAGGCGCAGGCCCATCAGCAGCATTTCGTCGGCCTGCTCGGTGAGATCCAGTGTCTCGTCTGAGACGATGCCGTGGCCCTGTGCCTCGACCAAGTTCAGCCAGCGTTCCGGGTGCTTCTCGGTGAAGGTGGCGCGCCGTGTGCCGTTGGCCATGAGGCGCCCGTGGGCGCCGGGGCCGACGCCGGCATATTCGCCATAGCGCCAATAGACCAGATTGTGCCGCGCCTCGCTGCCAGGCCGCGCGTGGTTGGAAATCTCATAGGCGGGCAGGCCGGCCTGCGCGGTGATCTCCTGCGTCACATCCCATAGAGCGCGGGCATGGTCGTCGTCGGGGATGATCAACTTGCCGGCGGAATACAGCCGCTCGAACGCCGTGCCCGGCTCGATTGTGAGCTGGTAGAGCGAGAGGTGCTCGCAGCCCTCGGCGATGGCGCGCTTGAGTTCGAGCGCCCAATCCTGCGGCTTCTGGCCGGGGCGGGCATAGATCAGGTCGAACGACACCCGCTCGAACGCGGCGCGCGCCACAGCCACGGCGGCCAGCGCCTCGTCCACCGAATGCATGCGCCCCAGCGATTTCAACTGGACATCGTCCAGCGCCTGGACGCCCAGCGACACCCGGTTCACCCCGGCCGCGCGATAGCCCCGGAAACGCTCGGCCTCGACGCTGGTGGGGTTGGCTTCCAGCGTGATCTCGGCGCCGCTGGCGATCGGCCACGCCTCATGGATAGCCTCCAGGATGGCACCGACCGTCTCGGGCGCCATGAGCGAGGGCGTGCCGCCGCCGAAGAACACGCTCTGCGCCTGCGCCGGGCCGCCCATCTCGCGCATATGCGCGATCTCGCGCCGGAACGCGGCAACGAACCGCCCCTGGTCCGGCGGGGAATGCCGGACATGGCTATTGAAGTCGCAATAAGGGCATTTGGCGAGGCAGAAGGGCCAGTGGACATAGACGCCGAACCCGCCCTCGGGCTGCCGCCCCGCCACGCGCCGCTGCACTCCCTCTCCCGCTTGCGGGGGAGGGTTGGGGAGGGGGCTGATTCCAGCTTGAGCTAAACTGCCCGGAAAGGGCGTGCCATCCGTTCGGAAGGTGGTGCCGGTGGTGAGCCCGGCGGTTTCCCCCTTCCAACCCTCCCCCGCAAGCGGGAGAGGGCTCCCGGCGGCGCGTGGGGCAGAGGCTGGCATCACGCTTCGTGTGCCTCCGGCCCGCCTTCAGGCTCCAGGCACGCCTGCGAGAGCAGGCGGAAGGCGCGGGCGCGATGGGAGAGGCCGAGGCCGAGCGGGGGCATGGAGTGTTTCTCCTCCGCCGTCATCTCGGCAAACGTGCGAGTATAGCCCTCGGGCACGAACATGGGGTCGTAGCCGAAGCCCCGCGTTCCGCGCGGCGGCCAGACCATGGTGCCCTTCACCACGCCCTCGAACTCCTCCACATGGCCGTCCGGCCAGGCGATGCACAGGGCGGAGACGAAGCTGCCCTTGCGCTTGCCCGCGGTGAGCGCGTCCACGGTGATCAGCAGCGCCTGGACATTTTCCATGGCCAGATCGAAATCCTTCTCCGGGCCGCCCCAGCGCGCGGAATAGATGCCTGGCTGTCCGCCGAGGGCATCCACGCACAGGCCGCTGTCGTCCGCGAACGCGGGCAATTGCGCGGCCTGCGCGGCCGCCTCGGCCTTGATGCGGGCGTTGGCGGCAAAGGTCTCGCCGGTCTCTTCGGGTTCCGGAAGGCCCAGTTCGCCGGCCGAGACCGCCTCGATCCCATAGGGTTCGAGCAGGGTGCGCATCTCGATCAGCTTGCCGGGATTGTGGGTGGCGACGACCAGGCGCCCCGAGAGACGGCGATGCTCCATCAGCCGACGGCCAGCTTCTGAAGGCCGACCAGCTTGTCGATGCCGCTCCGGGCGAGGCTGAGGAGTTGCAGCAACTCGTCCTGCGAGAACGGGGTCTTCTCGGCGGTGCCCTGGATTTCGATGATCCCGCCGCTGCCCGTCATGACGAAATTCGCGTCCGTCTCAGCCTGGCTGTCCTCGGCATAGTCGAGATCGAGCACCGGAGTACCTTTGTAAATCCCGCAGGAAACCGCCGCCACATGCTCCTTGAGCGGAATTTCTTTCAGCATGGACCGCGATTTCATCCAGGCGAGGCAATCGTACAGCGCGATCCAGGCGCCGGTGATCGCGGCGGTCCGGGTACCGCCATCTGCCTGGATCACGTCGCAGTCGAGGGTGATCTGGCGCTCCCCGAGACCAACCAGATCGGTCGCGGACCGCAGCGAGCGGCCGATCAGGCGCTGGATTTCCTGACTGCGGCCGGTCTGCTTGCCTTGGGTCGCTTCCCGGCGCGTGCGCTCAAGGGTCGCTCGCGGCAGCATGGCGTATTCCGCCGTGACCCAGCCGCGCCCCTGGCCCTTCAGCCACGGCGGCAGGCGTTCCTCGAGGGTGGCGGCGACCAGAACGTGGGTATCGCCGAATTTCACCAGGCATGAGCCCTCGGCGTGGCGCAGCACGCCCCGTTCAAAGGAAACGGCACGCATCTCATCGTTCGCGCGGCGGCTCGGGCGCATTCGTCCATCCAATCAAGTTTGAAACCGGCGTGTTTTTAGGAGCGGGGAGGCGCAGGGGCAAGGGGCGCAGGCAAAGTTGTGTGTCACTTTGATGAAATGCGCCATCAGGGCTTCGCAAGCGGGTGTCCCGCACCTAGGTTTAGGCAAGGACAAAACAGGACGGAAGGGACGGCGCGAGGGTTAACCGATCCCGTCGATCACCGTTACCTCAATCATAATCGGAATGACGCCGTGCCGCTGAACCCGATCATTCCCCCCTATGCGGCCTCGATCGCCCAGATCGATGCAAGGTCGCGTGAGATTTTTCGCCAGATCGTTGAGAGCTATCTCGCGACCGGGGAGCCTGTGGGGTCGCGCAACATTTCCCGCCTCATTCCCATGTCGCTGTCGCCCGCTTCGGTGCGCAACGTCATGGCGGACCTGGAGGCGGCGGGGCTGATCTATGCGCCGCACACCAGCGCCGGGCGCCTGCCGACCGACCAGGGCCTGCGCTTCTTCGTCGATGCCCTGCTGGAAATTGGCGATGTCAGCGAGCGGGACCGCTCCTCCATCGAGGGGCAGGTGGCTGCTGCCGCCAAGGGCTATACCGTCGATGGGGTGCTTCAGGAGGCATCGGCCCTGCTCTCGGGCCTGTCGCGCGGGGCCGGGGTGGTCACCGCCATTAAGACCGATCCGCGCCTGAAGCATGTGGAGTTCGTCGCCCTCGACCCGACCCGCGCCCTGGTGATCCTCGTGTCCGAAGACGGGCAGGTGGAGAACCGGATGCTGCCGCTGCCGCCCGGCTTGCCCTCTTCGGCGCTGGTGGAGGCCACCAATTTCCTCAACGCCCGGGTTCGGGGCCGCACCCTGCGCGAGGCCCGCGCGGCGATGGAAGGCCTGCTGACCGAGCTGCGGCAGCAGCTTGATTCGCTCACCGCCCGCGTGGTGGAGGCGGGGCTTGCATCCTGGTCTGGCGGCGATCCTGCGGAGCGTCGGCTGATCGTGCGCGGGCAGGCCAAGCTCCTGGAAGACCTGAAGGCGCTTGAGGATCTGGAGCGCATCCGCCTGTTGTTCGACGATCTGGAATCCAAGCGCGAGCTGGTGGGGCTGCTGGGGCTCGCTGAGGAGGCGCAGAGCATGCGCATTTTCATCGGCGCGGAGAACAAGCTGTTCTCGCTTTCCGGTTCATCCACCATCGTTGCCCCCTATCGCGACGGGCAGGGCCGGGTGGTCGGCGTGCTCGGGGTGATCGGGCCGACCCGGCTCAATTATGGACGCATCGTGCCCATGGTCGACTTCACCGCGCGGGTGGTCAGCCGTGTCCTTGGGGCACCCGGCGCCGACGCCGCTTGATTTTTCACGCCCGTCCCCCGATATGCGGGGCAGAATTCGTGATCCGTGCCGGCGGACGCCGCACGCATCCAAGAGAGGAATGCGCGATGAGTGACAAGGGTGGCGCGCCCGAGACCCACGGCTCCAATCCGGCGGTCGATCCGGAAGGCGCCGAAATGGACGAAGTGGGCGCGGTGGATGCCTTCAAGGCGGAGCGCGAGCAGCTCGAAGCTGAGGTGTCCGCGTTCAAGGACAAGTTCCTGCGCGCGTTCGCGGAGGCGGAGAATATCCGTCGTCGCGCCGACAAGGAAATCGCCGACGCCAAGACTTATGGCATCGCGTCCTTCGCTCGCGACGTTCTGAACGTCGCCGACGATCTCTCCCGCGCCCTGGGCACGGTGGAGGCGGAAGCCAAGGAAAAGGCCGAGGGCGCCGTGAAGTCGCTACTCGACGGTCTCGAACTGACCGAGCGCGGCCTGCACAAGGCCTTGGAAAAGCACGGCATCCGCAAGCTCGACCCGAAGGGCGAGAAATTCGACCCGAACCTGCACCAGGCGATGTTCGAGGTGCCGGACGCCACCATTCCCGCCGGTACGGTGGTTCAGGTGGTCCAGTCCGGCTACGTCATCGGCGAGCGCGTGCTGCGGCCTGCCATGGTCGGCGTGGCGCGCGGCGGCCCCAAGCAGGTGCGCGAGGAAGGCAAGTCCGAGGTCGGCAACAGCTGACCTTGGAACCCTGTCCTAATTCGGAAGGCGCCGCGCTCAATTGGTCGCGACGCCATCCCGGATGGCCCTGAAACGCGGATAGACCGGCGGAAAGTCCGAAGTCTTCACGATGCCGATCATGCGCAGCGTGGCGTTCTGGCCGAAACGCAGCCACTGCACCACCTTCACATCCGTGGTGCCGGACATGTTCTTGCCGTCGGCGAGGATTTCAAATCCCGGCTGGCCGCCGATGCGCAGCGGTTCCGCGCGCTCGATCCGGATATCCTTCACGCCCGGCACGGAAGACAGGGACCGCAGCGCGAACTGCTTGCGGTCGTCGTCCTTCGGCGCGCCGGGGGAGACGCCAGCTACCAGCACCGCCTGCTCGGTATCGTCCAGCATGTCCTTCGGGCCGTCGGTGAGAACCGCAGCCGTGTTGCCGATCACCTTGATCACCCGGAAGCCGGCGAGATCTTCCAGCTTGAACGGCAGACCCGCCATCAGTTCCTGAGGCGAGGGCGGCTGGCGGAACGTGATCGTCTGCAGTGTCTTGCGGACCTGCTCGTCCGAAAGCCCCAGAGCTCCATCGGTGGGCTCCTGAACGGTGACGAGCACGGTCGCCGTGCTTGTGCCCGCCAGCAATATCCATTTGCGGGCGATCACCGGGCCGGCCTGCTGCTTTCCAACGATCAACAGCGTGCGGGCGTCACCCAGGGGCAGCGTCTCGCGCTGCTCCACCAGAATGCCCTTGGTGGCGAGATTGGCGTCGGTGAAGCCGGCGGAGACTTGGTCATAGGCCTGGGGCGGCATTTCCACCATCAGGATGGCCGCGCCCTTGCCGGGGTCCTCGAAGCCCGAGAACTTGTTGCTTTCCACCATCCCTTCGGGCGGCACGATGCCCACCGAGCTGCCACGCGGGAATACTGCGTCTGCCGCGCTGGCTAATCCCCCCGACATGAGGAGGGCGGCGGCGACGGCGAGTATGAGGCGCATGGAAAACTCCCGGATAACAGCTACGGCTCTTGTGCGGCAAAGCGGGCGGAAGCGTGACGTAGGCCGCCCGGATCCGCTCACGGCGGGGAAACTCGGCGCAGTGTCAGGTTGAAACGCCCGGGGCGGCCGATCAGCGTCGAGGTGCCCGCGAGAATGCGGTCGACGCCGTGAAACGCGAGGCGGCTCTCCCCCGACAGGACCAGCGCATCCCCCGAGGCGAGCTTGATCGACCGGGTGGGCGTCCGACGCTCGCTGCCGCCATAACGGAACATCGCCGTGTCGCCGAGCGAAAGCGAGAGCACCGGTGCGGTCAGATCCTGCTCGTCGCGGTCCTGGTGCAATCCCATCTTGGCATCTGGCGCGTACCAGTTCACCAGCGCGGCCTGCGCCGGCGCGCCATAGCTCGCAAGCTCGTCCCACGCTTTCACCAGCGCATCGGGCATGGCGGGCCAGGGTTCGCGCGTGTCGGGATGGAACGCCTGGTAGCGATAGCCGGACTGGTCGGACACCCAGCCGAGCGGCCCGAGATTGCTCATGCGCACGGAAAACGGCTGGCCCGTCTTGGGCATGCGCGGCGTGAACAGGGGCGCCGCGAGGAGGGCGGCTTCCACCTGCGCGAGCAGCGTCTCCTGTGCGGCACGGTCGAGATATCCCGGCCACCAGACACATCCGGGCGCAAGTTCCAATCGCTGCTGCATGCGTGCCGCTCCCCCGCATCAGGATGGCGTATTTGACGCCGGCTTCAAAGCGCCTCCTCGCGCTTGAGCGGAACGGTTGGCGGGAGGCGAGCGTTGGATGTGCGAGAGAGGGAAGGGTGAGGAGACTTGCAATGAAACAGTATCTTGCCGGCGCCGCCGCGCTTGCCCTGGTCATCGGCGCCTCGGCAGCGAGTGCCCAAACCACCACGACTATCGTCGCGAAGCCTTCGGGCTACGTGCTGGTCAATCCTGAGCAGGAAGTGCTGGTGCAGCGGTATGTCGTTGCCCAGCCGCGCACCGTCGTCACCTTCCCCAAGAGCTATGCGCCGGTCGTCGGCACAACCGTGCCGGTTGAGGTGCAGCTCAACACGTTTTCCACTGGCGCCGACTATGGCGGCTTTGATGCCTCGGGCTACCGCTATGTGGTGACGCCCGACAATCAGACGGTGGTGGTCGAGCCCGGCAGCCGCCGGGTGATTCAGGTCATCCGCTAATCTCTCAGCCGAGCAGATCGGCGCAGGAGATCAACTTTACGCCCGCGTCCGCCATATCGGCATGGGCGCGGGCGAGCGACCCGTCAGCATCGATGGCGCGGCAGGCATCCGCGATCACATGGGTCTCGAACCCGTGGCGCGCGGCGTCCACCGCCGACCACGCGACACAGAAGTCGGTCGCCAGCCCCATCAGATAGACCCGCCGGATATCCCGCTCCCTGAGATACCCCACCAGACCGGTGGGCGTTGTCCGGTCCGCCTCGTAGAAGGTGGAATAGCTGTCGATGTTCGCGTGGAAGCCCTTGCGCACCACCATCTGGGCATGGGGAATGCTGAGGTCAGCGGCGAATTGAGCACCCGCGCTCTCCTGCACGCAATGGTCCGGCCAGAGGATCTGGGCCCCATAAGGCAGCATGATCTGCTCGAAGGGCGTTTTCCCGGCATGGGATGAGGCGAAGGAGACGTGGCCGGCCGGGTGCCAGTCCTGCGTCAGGACGACGTTTCTGAAGGTGCGGGCAAGGCGATTGGCCATGGGGACGACTTCATCGCCGCGCGCCACGGCAAGGCTTCCGCCGGGCAGAAAATCCGCCTGGAGGTCCACCGCCACGAGCACGGCATGGGGATCATCGCCGATATTGGGGCGGCGGATCATCAACGGACCTCGCAAAGCACCTAAAAACAGATGGCGCGGTAGCTTGCACGCCTTGCAGCGGCAAATCACCCCTCTTATATCGGCCTCGAACGTCGCACTCGCGACGTACCCCAATTCAACGGGGATCGGCGGAGAACTGCAGGAGGGGCCTGCGGAATCCTTCACGGGCGCTTCATAGGCCCGGCCGGTCTGCCGACAAGGAGAAGTACATGGCCAAAATTATCGGCATCGACCTCGGCACCACCAATTCCTGCGTCGCGGTGATGGAAGGGGCTTCCCCGAAAGTCATTGAGAACGCGGAAGGCGCGCGCACCACGCCCTCCATCGTCGCCTTCACGGAAGACGGCGAGCGGCTGGTCGGCCAGCCCGCCAAGCGCCAGGGCGTCACCAATCCCGAGCGGACCTTCTTCGCAGTGAAGCGCCTGATCGGCCGCCGCTACGACGACCCGACGGTCGAGAAGGACAAGAAGCTCGTTCCCTACGGCATCGTGCGCGGCGACAATGGCGACGCGTGGCTGGAGTCGGACGGCAAGAAGTATTCTCCCTCGCAGATTTCCGCGTTCATCCTTCAGAAGATGAAGGAGACCGCCGAGGCGTTCCTGGGCGAGAAGGTCGAGAAGGCGGTCATCACCGTTCCTGCCTATTTCAATGACGCCCAGCGTCAGGCGACCAAGGACGCCGGCAAGATCGCCGGTCTCGAAGTTCTGCGCATCATCAACGAGCCTACCGCTGCGGCGCTCGCCTACGGTCTCGACAAGAAGTCGGCCGGCACCATCGCGGTCTATGACCTCGGCGGCGGCACGTTCGACGTGTCGGTGCTGGAGATCGGCGATGGCGTGTTCGAGGTGAAGTCCACGAACGGCGACACGTTCCTGGGCGGCGAAGACTTCGACATGCGCCTCGTCAATTATCTCGCCGACGAGTTCAAGAAGGAGCAGGGGATCGACCTGCGCAAGGACAAGCTCGCCCTTCAGCGCCTCAAGGAGGCGGCCGAAAAGGCGAAGATCGAGCTGTCTTCCGCGACCCAGACCGAGATCAATCTGCCGTTCATCACCGCGGATGCGTCCGGTCCCAAGCACCTGACCATGAAGCTGACCCGCGCCAAGTTCGAGGCGCTTGTGGAAGACCTGATCCAGCGCACCATGGAGCCTTGCCGGCTCGCTCTGAAGGATGCCGGCCTGTCTGCCGCGCAGATCGACGAAGTGGTCCTGGTGGGCGGCATGACCCGCATGCCCAAGGTCCAGGAGATGGTGAAGCAGTTCTTCGGCAAAGAGCCCCACAAGGGCGTCAACCCGGATGAAGTGGTTGCCATCGGCGCCGCGATCCAGGCCGGCGTGCTTCAGGGCGACGTGAAGGACGTTCTGCTGCTCGACGTGACCCCGCTCTCTCTCGGCATCGAGACGCTGGGTGGCGTGTTCACCCGCCTGATCGATCGCAACACCACGATCCCGACCAAGAAGTCCCAGGTGTTCTCCACCGCGGAAGATGGTCAGAACGCGGTGACGATCCGGGTGTTCCAGGGCGAGCGCGAGATGGCCGCGGACAACAAGAGCCTCGGCCAGTTCGACCTCGTCGGCCTGCCGCCGGCGCCACGCGGCGTGCCTCAGATCGAGGTGACGTTCGACATCGACGCCAACGGCATCGTGCAGGTGTCCGCCAAGGACAAGGGCACGGGCAAGGAACAGCAGATCCGCATCCAGGCCTCTGGCGGTCTCAACGATGCCGACATCGAGAAGATGGTGAAGGACGCGGAGGCGCATGCCTCCGAGGACAAGAAGCGGCGCGCGGTGGCCGAGGCGAAGAACCACGGCGAGGCCCTGGTGCACTCCACCGAGAAGGCCCTTTCCGAGCACGGCGACAAAGTCGGCGCGGTGGAGAAGGGTGCCATTGAGGCGGCGCTGGCGGACCTCAAGTCTGCGCTTGAGACCGGGGATGCGGAAGCCATCACGGCCAAGACCCAGACCCTGGCCCAGGCATCGCTCAAGCTCGGCGAGGCCATGTATTCGGCCCAGCAGGGCGGCGGCGCTGAAGATGCAGCCCCGAAGAAGGACGACGTGGTCGACGCCGACTTCACCGAAGTCGACGACGACAAGAAGAAGTCTGCCTGAGCGGTCTGAGCTTCGTGGGAGCTTTCGGCCGGCTTGCGAGACGCAACGGCTGAAGAGACGAAAAATGTGGTCTCCGGGCTTGCTCCGGAGGCCACATCCGTTCAGGGACATCGCATTCCCTTGGAAAGCGTGCTGAAATCGACGGGTGGTCGATGGCACAGACGGGCCCGGCGACAAGGTGCTTCACGCAAGCCGACGCCGACCGGGGCGGATTTGGGTAAGCTATGGCGAAGCGCGACTATTACGAGGTTCTGGGCTGCGATCGCGGTGCCGACGAGACGGTGCTGAAGGCGTCCTATCGCAAGCTGGCGATGACCTGGCACCCCGACCGCAACCAGGGCAATGCGGAGGCCGAGGTCCGCTTCAAGGAAGTGAGCGAAGCCTATGAGGTCCTTAAGGATCCGCAGAAGCGCGCCGCCTATGATCGGTTCGGCCATGCCGCTTTCGAGAACGGCATGGGTGGGCAGGGTGGCCCCGGATTCGGCGCCGATTTCGCCTCTACCTTCGCCGATATCTTCGACGACCTGTTTGGTGGACAGGGCGGTGCCGCGCGCGGACGCGGCGGGCAAGCCGGCGGCACCGGGCGCGGGCGCGGCTCGGACCTGCGCTACAACATGGAAATCAGCCTCGAAGAGGCGTTTGCCGGCAAGAATGCCGAGATCCACATTCCAACCTCTGTGGTGTGCGAGACCTGCACCGGTACCGGCGCCAAGCCGGGCACCCAGCCCAAGGCGTGCCGCACCTGCGGCGGCGCGGGCAAGATCCGTCACGCCCAGGGCTTTTTCACCCTTGAGCGCACCTGCCCCGCCTGCCAGGGGCGCGGCAGTGTGATCGAGAGCCCCTGCACCGCCTGTTCGGGTGCGGGCCGTGTCACCCGCGAGCGCACGCTTCAGGTGCAGATCCCCGCCGGCGTCGAGGACGGCACCCGCATTCGCTTGGGCGGCGAGGGCGAGGCCGGCACGCGCGGTGGCCCGGCAGGCGATCTCTACATCTTCCTGTCGCTTGAGCCGCACCCGTTCTTCCAGCGCGAGGGGGCAGACCTGTATTGCCGCGCGCCGATCTCCATGGTCACGGCGGCGCTCGGCGGCACGGTCGAGGTGCCCACCATCAACGGCGAACAGTCCAAGGTACGCATTCCAGAGGGCACGCAGTCCGGCAAGCGCCTGCGCCTCGCGGGCAAGGGCATGCCGGTGCTGCGCTCGCGCAATTCCGGCGACATGTATGTGCAGGTGGTTGTGGAAACCCCGCAGAACCTCACCAAGCGCCAGCGCGAACTGCTCGCCGAATTTGAGGGCGAGTGCTCCTCCGAGACGCACCCTGAGTCCAACGGCTTCTTTGCCAAGATGAAGGACTTTTTCCAGGGTGCGGCCGACGACTGACCGGGTTTTGTCCCGGACAAGCGACGGCGAAGCCGGAGCGCCGATCCGGGACCCAGCGAAACACTCCGGCGAAGCCGTCACCCCGCGACTAGCACGAGGGCATCTCCGCCGCGTGGCGGCTGAGATGGGTTGAAGCGCCTTCGGCGGTCCCTTGCGCTGGGTCCCGGATCAGCGCTCGCGCTGCGCGCTCTCCTTGTCCGGGACAAGGGTTGCACTGTCGGGAACACGAAAGCGTCACGTCACCTTGGCCGCCACCATTCCGCCGAACTCGCGGGCGAGGTCTCCTCGTGCAACGCTGAGGGGGCCATGGCTTTTCGATTCGTGTCCCGCTTTCTTGGCGCTGTCCTCCTCCTTCTGGCCGCGACAGCAACCGCCTCAGCGCATCCCCACGTCTGGGTGACCATGCGCACGCAGGTGATGTTCTCCCCTGAGGGCACCTTCACCGGGCTGAAACAGGCCTGGACCTTCGATGAAGCCTTCACCGCGTTCGCCTTGCAGGGGCTGGAGCGCAACAAGGACGGCAGCTATCCCGACACGGTGCTGAAGCCGCTCGCCGAGGTGAACGTCACCTCGCTGAAGGAATACGGGTATTTCGTGAAGGCAAAGTCGGCGACCGCCAAGCTCGTCTTCACCGATCCGACGGACTATTACCTGACGTTTGAGAACGACGCGCTGACGCTGCATTTTGTTTTGCCGCTCGCCAAGCCGGTGACCGTGAAGGGGCCGCTGACGCTTGAAATCTATGATCCCACCATGTTCGTCGCCTTCTCTTTCCAGGAGCGCGATCCGGCCGATATGGTCTCGGCGCCGAAGAGCTGCGCGCTTCAGGTCATTCCCGGCGGTGGGCAGATGCAGTCGGCGCCGCTCAACGAGAGCTTCTTCTCCAATCTCTCGTCCACCAGCGGATACGCCGCGCAGTTTGCGGACAAGATCCAGGTGCGCTGTTGAAGCGGACGGCCCGCTGGTCGCTGGCGTGGCGCGCCGGCCTCTGTCTCGCATGTGCTGCCCTTGCCTTGGTCCTGACGCGGGACGGCGCCCTGGCGCAGGCGCTGGGACCGAAGGCGACGCCGTTCGGGATGGGCGGTGCGCCCGTTGAGACATCGGGAGGCATCACCGGCTATATCATCGCCCAGCAGAGCGCCTTCTATCGCGCCCTGATCCAGGCAGTGCGGGCGGCCAAGGCCGATGGCCATGCTTTCGGGCTGCTGGCCGGGCTATCCTTCGCCTATGGAGTGTTCCACGCCGCCGGTCCCGGCCACGGCAAGGCGGTGATCACCTCCTATCTGCTTGCGGACGGCGGCACGCTGCGGCGGGGCATCGCGCTCGCGTTCGCGTCTGCGCTGGTGCAGTCGCTGGCGGCGATCCTGTTCGTGGGCGTGCTCGCCATCCTGCTCGGCGCCACGGCGGTCTCGATGGCGAACGCCATGAACGTGATCGAGATCGCCGCCTATGGCGGCATCGCTGTGTTCGGGGCGTATCTGGCCTTCCTGAAGGCGCGCACGATGTTTGCCGTGGCCACCGGCCGCCCGGCGCCCGGCGGGCATTTCCATGGACCGGACTGCGGCTGCATTGACAAGCATGCCCCCGACCCGCACCTGCTCGACGGGCGCGGCGGTCTGAAGCGCGCGGCGGTGGCGGTGATTTCCGCTGGCGCGCGCCCCTGCTCGGGCGCGATCCTGATGCTCACCTTCGCCTTGTCGCAGGGGGTGATCTGGACCGGCATCGCCGCGACATTTGCGATGGGCCTCGGCACCGCCATCACCGTGTCTGCCATTGCCATCCTGGCGGTCTATGGCAAGCGGCTGGCGGTGCGGCTGGCGGCGCTGAGCAGCGGGCGGGGAACGCTGATGCTGCTGGGCGTCGAGATGATCGCGGGGTTGATGGTCTGCGGCTTCGGGCTGGCCCTGCTGACCGGCTATCTCGCCAGCGAGCGGCTTCTACCCGGTTAGCGCCGCACCATTTCTCTGCTGCGTTGCGCCAAAATGCGTCATGCCTGCTTTGGCAGCAATTTCATTCATAATCGTTTCAAACAACGAAATTGCAGGGTGCGACACTCCGTGCAAACCTGTGGTCAGCGAACGATTTAGCGCGCTGTTTCCGGGAGGCGTCCATGGGACTGAAGCCGGTCTCCCTCGACGACAAATACGATCTGGCAAAAGACGACGTCTTTGTCTCGGGGACGCAGGCGCTGGTGCGCCTCACCCTGATGCAGAAAGAGCGGGACCGACGCGCCGGGCTCTCCACCGCGGGCTACATCTCGGGCTATCGCGGCTCGCCGCTCGGTGGTCTCGACCAGCAGTTCGGCCGGGCGCAGAAGCTGTTGCAAGCCAATGACATCCTGTTTCAGAGCGGCTTGAACGAAGACCTTGCCGCCACCGCCGTCTGGGGCTCGCAGCAGGCGGAGCTGCGCGGCGAAGGGCGCTATGACGGCGTGTTCGGCCTCTGGTATGGCAAGGGGCCGGGCGTCGACCGCTCCGGCGACGTGTTCCGCCACGCCAACAATGCCGGCACTTCGGCGCACGGCGGCGTGCTCGCGCTTATGGGCGACGACCACACCTGCGAAAGCTCCACCACCGCCCACCAGAGCGAATTCCATTTCGTCGACGTGATGATCCCGGTGCTGAACCCGGCGGGGGCGCAGGAGATCATCGACTATGGCCTCTATGGCTGGGCGCTCTCGCGCTTCTCGGGCGCCTGGGTCGGTCTCAAGGCGGTGAAGGACACGATCGAATCCACCTGCATCGTTGATGGGCGGGTGGACCGGGTGCGGATTTCCCCGGTCGAGGGCTTCGCCATGCCGCCCGGCGGGCTCAACATCCGGCTCGGCGACACACCGCTGGCGCAGGAGGAGCGGCTTCAGGAATTCAAGCGCGACGCCATCATCGCCTTTCTGCGGGCCAACAACCTCAACCGCTTCATCACCTCCGGCGGCACCCGGCCGCGCATCGGCATCGCCACCGTCGGCAAGAGCTATCTCGATGTCCGCCTCGCGCTGGACGAATTGGGCATCGACGAGGTGCGGGCGAACGATCTGGGCATCCGCCTCTGGAAGGTGGCCTGTCCCTGGCCCCTGGAAACGCGCGGGCTTTACGACTTCGCGCGCGGTCTCGACCTCATCATGGTGGTGGAGGAGAAGCGTTCTCTCATCGAAGTTCAGGTCCGCGAAGAGCTTTACGGCTCCGCCAACCAGCCGGTGTGCATCGGCAAGAAGGACGAGCAGGGCCGCTGGCTGTTCCCGGTGAAGGGCGCACTCGACCCCAACGACATCGCCATCGCGCTCGGCAAGCGCCTGCTGGCCTATGGCGACATCCCCGATATCGCCGCCCGCGTCGCCGAACTGGAAGAAGCCCAGCGGGTGCTCGCGCTCACCGGCGATGTCGCGACCCGCATCCCCTATTTTTGCTCCGGCTGCCCGCACAACACCTCCACCAAGGTGCCGGAGGGCATGCGCGCCTATGCCGGCATCGGCTGCCATTACATGGTGCAGTGGATGGACCGGGAGACCACCGGCTTCACCCAGATGGGCGGGGAGGGCGCCAACTGGATCGGCGAGGCGCCCTTCTCCAAGCGCCCGCATGTGTTCCAGAATCTCGGCGACGGCACCTACAACCATTCGGGCTATCTGGCGCTCAGAGCCTCGGTGGCGGCGAAGGTGAACGTCACCTACAAAATTCTGTTCAATGACGCCGTCGCCATGACCGGCGGGCAGAGCCACGAGGGCAACCTCACCGTTCCCGTGATCGCCCGGCAGGTGGCGGCCGAAGGGGTGGAGCGGGTGGTGGTCGTCACCGACGAGCCGGAGAAATATCCCGCCGGCACCCAATGGCCCGCCGGCCTCACCATCCACCACCGCGACCAGCTCGACACGGTGCAGCGGGAGCTTGCCGCTATCCCGGGCGCGACGGTGCTGATCTACGACCAGACCTGCGCCTCCGAAAAGCGGCGCCGCCGCAAGCGCGGGCAGTTTCCCGACCCGGACAAGCGGGTGATCATCAACGAACGGGTGTGCGAAGGCTGCGGTGATTGCGGCGTGGCGTCCAATTGCGTCTCCGTGCAGCCGCTCGACACCGAATGGGGCCGCAAGCGCGAGATCGACCAATCCTCCTGCAATAAGGATTTTTCCTGCGTCAACGGCTTCTGCCCGTCGTTCGTGACGGTGCATGGGGCGAAGCCAAAGAAGGGCGCGGGGGTTGCCGCCGGCGCTAAGGCGTGGCCGGATCTGCCCGAGCCCGCGCACCCGGAAATCCATGGAAGCTACGGCATCATCGCCACCGGGGTCGGCGGCACCGGCGTCGTCACCATCGGCGCCATCCTCGGCATGGCCGCGCATCTTGAGGGCAAGGCGTGCGGGATGATCGACATGGCCGGGCTCGCCCAGAAGGGCGGCGCGGTCTACAGCCACATCCGCCTTGCCAATACGCCGGATGACATCACCGCCATCCGCATTCCCGCGCGGGGCGCCGATCTCATTCTGGGCGGCGATCTGGTGGTAGCGGGCACCAAGAAGGTGCTGGCGGCCGTGAAGCCGGGGCAGAGCATCGTCGTTGTGAACACCCACGAGGTGATGCCCGGCGATTTCACCCGCAACGCCGATTATTCGCTCCCCACCGAGCGCCTCAAGCGCACCATCGCGGCGGCGGCGGGGCCTGAGAACACCCACCTCATCGAGGCGACGCGCCTCGCCACCGCGCTGTTCGGCAGTTCGCTGGCGCAGAACATCTTCATGGTGGGCTATGCCTACCAGTTCGGCGCGCTGCCGCTGTCCGAGGACGCGATCCTCAAGGCGATTTCGCTGAATGGCGAAGCGGTGGCCATGAACCAAGCGGCGTTCCAATGGGGCCGGCGCGCGGCGCACGATCCGGCTGCTGTGGACGCCATGATCGGCCCGTCTAAGGTGGCCACAGATGCGCGGGTGCTGTCCGGCTCGCTGGACGAGGTGATCGCCCGCCGTGTCGCCTCACTCACCGCCTATCAGAGCGCCCGCTATGCCCGCCGCTACAAGGCGCTGGTGGACCGGGTGCGGGCACAGGAGGAAAAGCTTGCGCCAGGGCGGGCGGGGCTGGCCGAGGCCGTAGCGAAGAACCTTTACAAGCTCATGGCCTACAAGGACGAATACGAGGTCGCCCGGCTCTATTCCGACGGCGAATTCCAGAAGCAGGTCGCGGCAGCGTTCGAGGGAGACCTCTCCTACGAATTCCACCTCGCTCCGCCGTTGCTGGCGCGCAAGGACAAGGTAACGGGCGAGCCGCTCAAGACGCGGTTCGGGCCGCGCATGATGAAGGTCTTCGCGCTACTCGCCCGCTTCAAGGGCCTGCGCGGCACGCCGCTCGACCCGTTTGGCTGGAGCGCCGAGCGCCGCACCGAGCGCGCGCTGATCAAGCAGTATGGCGTGGTGGTGGAGGAGATATCGGCGGCGCTCACTCCTGAGAATCACGCCTATGCGGTGGCGCTCGCCTCAGTGCCGGAGAAGATCCGGGGCTATGGCCATGTGAAGGCCCGTCACTTGGCAGCGGCGAAAGCCGAGGAAGCGGACCTTCTCGCCCGTTTCCGTGCACCGCCCGAACGGCCGGCTCAGGCGGCGGAGTAGGTTCCCCTTTCTGGTCGTCATGCCCGGGCTTGTCCCGGGCATCCACGCTTCTCCCTTATGCGCGATCCCAGCGGAGCCGTTTGGATGGCCGGGACGAGCCCGGCCACGACGGTTCCAAAGTAATTATTGCAACTCAACAGAGCTTCCTCACACAAAAAACCGGCGCCCGGTGAGGGGCGGCGGCTTGGTTGGTCAAGGCGTTGCGGCTCAGGACTGCGAGGAAGGCTCGCCCTGAGGCTGACCGCCGTTGCGACGGCGTTCGGCCATGAACTGGTCGAACTCGGCCTTGTCCTTGGCCATCCGCAGGCGGTGCAGGAAGTCCTTGAACTCGCGCTGCTCGTCCTCGAGACGCCGGATGGTCTCCGAGCGGTACTCGTCGAACGCGCGATTGCCACTGCCCGAGGGTCCCCAGTTGCCGGGGCGACCCATGCGCTCGCCCATGCGGTCCATCTTGTCCTGCCAGCGCGCCATGCGGCTTCCACAGCCGACGCGCCCGCTGCCGATGGTGAAGGCCGTGAGGGCAAGTCCCAGCGGCCACCAGAAAACGAAGCCGAGAACCGCCAGGGCGATCCAGGCTCCGGACCCGAGATCGTCGAGTTTCGCTACGATAGGCACTGCCATGTCCTCACGGTGAATGTTAATAACATTTACATAGATAGGATTGGCATGACCCCCTGTCAAGGAACGCAAGTCACCGGCGATATCGTTTTTTAAGGGCCCGGCGTCAGGTGCCGGCGGACGGTGCGCCGAGGCCCTGGAGATAGATCAGCACGCCGGCTTCCAGCAGGTCTTGGGGCGTCATGGGCAGGGAGCGGCGGGCACCATCGCCGCGCGCGAACAGGGCCGCGATGCCATGGGCGAGGGACCAGATGTGCAAGGCCATCATCAGCGCTGGCGGGCGCGTCGCAGCCGGAAAGGTTGCGGCGATGGCCTCGGTGGCAGTGCGCAGCACGCCGAATGCCCGGTCGCCCGCGGCACGCATCTCCGCGCTCGAATCCAGCGGAATGCTGGCCTCGAACATTGCGGAATAATAGGCGGACTGGGTGCTGGCGAAGGCGAGATAGGCCTTGCCCAGCCGGTCGAGCGCGGAGACCGGGTCGGGCTTGCCGTGGTCCCAGGCGCCGGCCAGGGCCCGCTCGAACGCCTCGAAGCCGCGCCGGGCGACGTCCGCCATCAGTTCTTCACGGTCGCGGAAATGCCGGTAGGGGGCCGCCGGGCTCACGCCTGCGACCCGGGCCGCCTCGGCAAAGGTGAAACCGCCCGGGCCCTTCTGCGCGATCAGTTCGAGCGCCGCGCGCACCAGGGCTTCCTTGAGGTTGCCGTGGTGGTAGCCGCGCGCGTTGTCGCTGCCGGGCTTTGACCAGCTCATGAAAAGGTCCGGATCATGAAATGGTCGAGGTCATGTTAGCGTTGTTTACATGACGCCCGCCGCCCCGTCGATAGCGGAGCGGCTTTGCGTTGCTGTCTATCCCAGCTCGAAGCTGGTGATGCCGTAGATCCGGTCCAGCGGCAGGGCCGGTGCATCGCCGCGATACATGCGAGCGGTCTCAAACACCGGCGTGAGGCCCGCCTCCTCGGCCAGGGCGCACGCCGCGGTATTGGGTTCGGGCACGTCGATGAATAGCGGCTCGTCGGGGGCCAGGGTGTATGCGGCGCTGGAAAGCGCGGCATAGAGCGCCCGCGCGGTGTCGTCCTCCGCCGCGAACAGGGGGCCGATCTTGTGGCCCTCGCGGCAGCGGCGCACCACGCCATAGCCGGAAATCTCGCCTTCGGTGCGCGCGACCAGCGCTACGCCTTCGGACGGCACCAGCCATTTCTCCAGGAAATGGGGCCGATCGAACATGAAATACTGCCGGTCGAAACCGAGAAGGGCCGGCATGGACATGGCATCGACCGGCGAAATCCCACCCGCTCCGGGCAGTTCGGCGGGCTTGCCGCCATAGCGGATGTTGCGGTGGGCCAGCTCGAAGCCGGAGCGCTGGTAATTGTCCTGCTGTGCCACGACACCATCGAGGCCGATGGTACGGTCGCCCAGACGATCCATGGCGGCGCGCCACACCGACATGCCGAGGCCCTGTCCGCGCCGATCAGGCCGGCAGATGTAGAAGCCGACGAAGCCGAAGGCGTGCCCATAGGTGACGGCCGAGATGCAGGAGACCAGTTCGTCTCCCTCGAACACACCGAGAAACCCTTCGGGGTCCTGCGCCAGGAACGCGGCGGCATCGTTGAGGCCGGGGTTCCAACCTTCGTTCGCAGCCCATTGGACCGCGATCTCGATTTCCGCCGGTGTCAGCGCGCGCACGTCGTCCATAACGAGAATATCACTCATGCACCCAAGCCTAGCTGTTCCAGGAACCCCGCAAGATCATCAGTAATGTGGTCGACATATGACGCCTCGCGGCCCTCGAACTCCCAGCTCTCGCTGGCATCGACGCGCTCGTCGGGCGGGATGACCAGCACGGTTGCCATCCCAAGTCGGTGCGGCACCTCAAGATTTCGGGCGAGATCCTCGAACATGGCGGCGCGTGTCGGCTCGACGCCATGGGCACGCAGGAACCGCTGATAGGCTTCTTCCGTCGGCTTGGGATGGAACTCGGCGGCGACGATGTCGTGCACGGCGGCGAAATGCCCGCCGAGCCCGAGCTTGCCCAGCACGTTCTTGGCGTGCTGCTCCGAGCCGTTGGTATAGACCAGCTTGGTGCCGGGAAGCTGCTCGATGGCCGCCGCAAGGCGCGGCGAGGGCTCAAGGTTCGTCAGGTCTACATCGTGCACATGCGCCAGGAAGGGCGTGGGATCGAGCCCGTGCTCGATCATCAGCCCACGCAGCGATGTCCCGTAGCGCCGGTAATAATCCTTCTGCACCACGAAGGCTTCCTCGGGCGTCACGCCGAGGAAGTTCGCCACATAGTCGCGCATGCGCGCATCGAGCTGACCCCACAGGTCGTGTTGTGCGGGGTACAGCGTGTTGTCGAGATCGAAGACCCAGGTCTCCACATCCTCGAAGCCGCGCGAGGCGGCGGGCTCGTTGATGTGGGTCATCGGGTGATGAGGGTTCCCGCGCCAAGGTCGGTGAGCAACTCCAGCAGCACCGCATGCGGTACCTTGCCGTCGAGGATCACCACGCCTTCCACGCCCTGCTCCAGGGCGTAGATGCAGGTTTCGACCTTTGGAATCATGCCGCCCGAGACGGTGCCGTCGGCGATCAGCCGCCGCGCCTCGGCAATGGTGAGCTGGGGGATGAGCTGCTTGTTCTTGTCCAGCACGCCCGGCACATCGGTGAGCATCAGGAGGCGCTTGGCACCGAGCGCGCCGGCGATGGCGCCGGCGAAGGTGTCCGCGTTCACGTTGTAGGTGCCGCCGTCCTCCGCTGCCGCCACGGGGGCGAGCACCGGGATCAGGTCACGCCCCAGAATCTGCTTGAGCACCATAGTATCGACCTTGTCGGGCTCGCCGACGAAGCCGAGGTCCACCGCCTGCTCGATATTGCTGTCGGGATCGACGATGGTGCGTGTCGCCTTCTTGGCGATCACCATGTTGCCGTCCTTGCCGCACAGGCCGATGGCCTTGCCGCCGGCCGCGTTGATGAAGCCGACGATCTGCTTGTTGATCGAGCCGGCCAGCACCATCTCGACGATCTCGACCGTCGCCTTGTCGGTGATCCGCAGCCCGGCCGCGAATTCCGACTTGATGCCGAGCTTCGCCAGCATGGCACCGATCTGCGGCCCGCCGCCGTGCACCACCACCGGGTTCACGCCCGACTGTTCCAGCAGCACGATGTCCTGCGCGAAGTTCCGGGCCACCGCTTCGTCGCCCATGGCGTGGCCGCCGTACTTCACGACCACGATGGCATCATCGTAACGCTGCATGTGCGGCAGGGCCTTCGCGAGGACCTCCGCCTGAAGCTGGCCTTGCACGTCGACGTAGGGGGTCTGAACGCTCATGGCTGGGATCTTTCGTTTCCGGCGGGCGGCGCCCTCATAGACCATCACCGCGAAAAGTTGAATGCCTGTTCCTTGGACCAATGCTAAGGCAATCCCGCAACGAACACATTTGGCCCCGAAGAGGGAGGGCTGGCGGCTTGCCGCGGCCCCCTCCTGGACGCGTATTGATGATATTGGACCCCCATCCCGGCCGCCGTCCCGCCGACCTCAGCCGTGGCCTCATTGCACTTCTTTTCTTGCTCTGCCTCGCGGTCGTTGCGGTGCCGATCCTCACGCACCCGATCCCGCCGCTGTCGGACTACGTGAACCACCTTTCGCGCATGCGGATCATCTCCGCTTTGCCGCAGGACCCGGATCTTAAGCGGTTCTATTCGCTGGAATGGGCGGTGATTCCCAATCTGATGATGGACCTGCTGGTGCCCGTCATCGACCGCTTCACGGACATCTATTTCGCCGGGGAAATCTATACGCTGATGTGCTTTGCGCTCATCGCCTTCGGCACGCTGGCGCTGAATCGGGCGCTGTTCGGCACATGGTCCGCCACATCGCTGCTGGCTTTCCCATTGCTGTACAACGGCATCTTCCTGATCGGGGTGATGAATTACATTTTCGGCATCGGCCTCGCCCTGGTGGCGCTGGCCGGCTGGGTGTCATTGCGCGAGCGGAAGGTGCGCTATCTGGTCTCCGCCGGCTTCATCATCGCCCTGTTCTTCTGCCATCTCGTGGCGCTGGGTGTGTACGGCATCGGCATTCTCTCATTCGAGATCGCCCGACTCATTGAGACGCGGGGCAAGCCGCTGAAGGTCCGGATCTTCGAATTCTGCGCCGGCGGCTTTCCGTTCGTCATCGCCCTGCCGCTGCTCGCCATGAGCCCCACGATGGGGCTTTCGGGACAGAATTATTGGCTGCCCCAGGGCAAGGGCGAGGGCATCGAGTTCGTCATCAATGTTTATTACGACTATGTCGCCTTCGCCCTGACAGGTGTCGTTGTGCTCGCGGGCCTTTGGGCGCTGCGTCATAGCCTGGTGCGCACCTCCTCGTTCCTGGTGCCGCTCCTGGTGGTGGGCGGGGTAATCTATCTCGCCATGCCCCGCACTGCGTTCGCGACCTATATGGCGGACCAGCGCCTGCCCATCGCCCTCGCCTTTATGGTGCTTGCCTCGATCCGTGTGGACCTGCGCCACCGCATGGTGCGGCGGGGCTTCACGGTGGTCCTGCTGATCCTGCTGGCGATTCGGGTCGGGGAGGTCCAGCTGGTGTGGGACCGGCTGACGCGCTGGACCGCCTCGTTTCAGCAATCGGTCAGCAAGATCCAGCGCGGGTCGCGGGTTCTGGTGGTCTATGCCGATCCGCGTGGGGGATCGGACCCCACGGATCTTGGGCTTGTCCACGCCGCTTGCCTTGCCATCATCGAGAAGTCGGCGCTTGTGACCACCGCCTTCAACGTGGCGGGCAAGCAGATCCTTCGGGTGAACCCGCCCTACCGGGATTTCGTGGATACCGAGGACGGCAATCCGCCCACCCTTGAGCAATTCCTGCTCAGCGCCGACGACAAGACACCCGATGGCCCGCGCTATTGGGACTTCTGGCCGGAGCATTTTGACTATGTCTATTTGCTGTTCACCGAGCGCGGCGAGCTTGACCCGGACCCTGACCGTCTGACGCTGGTGCAGGAAGGCGCCCGGTTCCAGCTCTATAAGGTGAAGAAACCGACATCCTGATACGTCACGCCGGCGTCATGATGGCGTGACACAGCGGGCGCGACTCCGCAGCGAGGACTGAACAGCGTGCCTGAAATCGTCCTGACCAATGCCCTGCTGCTGCGCGAAGACCGTGTGGAGGAGGGAACCCTCGTCATCCGCGACGGCGGAATCGCGTCGGTCGAGCCGGGTCGCTCCCATCTGCCCGGTGCGCAGGATTGTGACGGCGATTTCGTTGGCCCCGGCTTGATCGACCTTCACACCGATGCGCTGGAGAGCCATTTCGTGCCCCGGCCGAAGGTGATCTGGCCGGACCGAAGGGCGGCGGCGCTGGCCCATGACGCACAGACGGTGGCTTCCGGGGTGACGACGGTGTTCGACGCCATCTGCGCCGGCGGGTTCGACCAGGCCAAGGCGGTTCGCCGGGAATTGTTCGGGATCATGCTTGAGGCAGTGGAGGCCGGCGCTCCGCTGTTTCGGGCCGACCACCGCATCCATCTGCGCTGCGAGCTGACCGATCCCGGCGTGGTGGAACTGGTGGAGCCGGAGCTTTCCCGCCCCGGCGTTGGCCTCGCCTCGCTTATGGATCACACGCCGGGTACACGGCAGTGGCGCAATCTCGACCATTTGCGCACCTTCCTGCTCGGCATCGGCAAGACCGTCGATGAGATGGAGGTCGAACTGAGCGAGCGCACCGAACGGGGCAGGGCGGCTGTGGCGGGCAATTTCGATCGCCTCGCGGCGCTGCTGCGCAGCACCGAGATCATCCTGGCGAGTCACGATGACACCACGGCTGCCCATGTGTCCGACGCTTGGGCGGCGGGGTGCACGATTTCCGAGTTTCCCACCACTGTGGAGGCCGCCCGCGCCGCCCATGCCTCGGGCCTCACCACCATCGGCGGTGCGCCGAATGTGGTGCGCGGCGGCTCGCATTCCGGTGGTGTCGCCATGAAGGAACTGGCGGCCGCCGGCCTGCTGGATGCGCTGGCGTCGGATTACGTGCCCGCGAGCCTTCTCCAGGCGGTGGCGAGCCTCAATCGCGGCGGCATTCCCCTGCCGCAGGCGATGGCGCTGGTGACCAGCGCACCCGCCCGCATGGCCGGCCTGCATGACCGGGGACGGCTCGCGCCGGGACTGCGCGCAGATATTGTCCGGTTCCGCCTGTTCGAGGGCACGCCGGTGGTGCGTGAAGTCCTGGTGCGCGGCGCACGGGTTTTCTAAGCTGGGCTGACCGCAAACAAGGGAGTGTCGGCATGTCCGTGCGTTATGCGGTCTATCTTGCCCCGCCGGCCGACAGCGCAGTGTGGACCTTCGGTTCCGGCATTATCGGCTATGACGCGGAAACCGGATCGGATGTTTCCACCCCCGACCTCCCCGGCTTCGACGCCGAGACGTGGCACGCGCTCACCGCCGCGCCGCGCCGCTATGGGTTCCACGGCACCCTGAAGGCGCCGTTCCGCCTTGCGCGGGACTGTACGCAGGAGAGCCTGCTGGACGCCCTTGAACGTTTCGCCGACGAGCACCATTGCTTCGAACTGGCGTCCCTGGAGGTGCGGGAGATCGGCCCGTTCATCGCGCTGGTGCCCGCTGCCCCCTCTCCCGCCCTGCTGGATCTCGCCAGTTGCGCCGTCACCGAACTGGAGCCGTTTCGCGCGCCGTTGAGCACGGCGGAGATGGAGCGGCGCCGGCCGGAGGCGCTTTCTGCGCGCCAGCGGGAATTGCTGGAGAGCTACGGCTACCCCTATGTGCTGGATGAATTCCGGTTCCACATGACCCTCACCGGGCCGCTGGACGCGGATGTGCTCTCCCACGCCTGCAATGCGCTCGCCGACGCCTTCAACGCATCGGGCGGGCATCTGCCGTTCACCGTCGCCGACGTCGCGCTTTATCGCCAGGACGCGCCGGGCGAGCGGTTCCGCATCCTCGCCCGCGTACCCCTGCGGGCGGTCTGACGCCTACCGAAGGCTGTCCGGCTTGTCTCCGGTCGCCTGTTCCCGTGTCCCCAGCGCGTCCGCGAGGCGCATCTTCGCTGAACCGGGGCGCAGCGGCTTCTGCTGGCTCTCGTGCGGCGTCCAGCCGGACAACCAGACGATTTCAAACGTCGCCCGCACGCGTCCGTCCGCATCTGAATACCGCTCGGAGTAAATCGCGGCGGCCCGCGCCAGTGTTTCCCGGCGCAGCGGCAGGCGGCGGCGTTCCACCAGTGCGTTTGTCGCGCCCATGGCACGCAGGTCGGCAAACAACGCAAAGGGATTGGAATAGCGCACGGTGATCCGGTCGACGTCGGTTACCGGCAGCGCGAACCCGGCGCGCTGGAGCAGGCCGCCGAGGTCGCGCACGTCCGCGAACGGGGCGATGCGGGGCGAAACGCCTCCGGTGGTCTCGCTCTCCGCCACCGCGAACACATCGCGCAGTTCGGTCAGGCTCGCCCCGCCGATCATCGCCGCGAGGAACAGCCCGTCGGGCTTCAGGGCGCGGCGGATCTGGGCGAACGTCCCCGGCAGATCGTTGACATTCTGAAGGGAGAGGGCAGACACGACGAGATCGAGCGTGACATCGGCGAAAGGCAGGGCTTCCTCGTCCGCCACCACGGCGGGGATGTCGGGAGAGCGCCGAGACGGCAGCGGCGTGGCCCGAATCAGATGTCCGATCATGGGTGAGCCGCGCAGCGCCTGGAACACCGCATCGGTGGGCGTGCCGAGGTCCAGCGCGTTGTGGAAGGTCCGCTTTACGGCGCCGACCCGCTCGGCCATGTCGTCCGCTACCCGGTCTGCCAGGAATTCCGCCGGCCCCAGCACCGCGGCACGGGCGAGGCGGCGGCGCAGCAATGCGCGGTCGAAGACGAGAGGGGCGCTCATGTCAGGGATATAAGCTTTCGCGCGCCCACTTGCACGAGGCTTGCCGGAGCCGGTTGGCGTCACAGGCATGTGTTGCGCGCGGGCGTCCCGGCACAATAAGTACATGATCCTGAGTTTGTCTCCCTCCCATCCAAGGAGGATATCGTTGCGTCACCCTCTCATTCGCCGCCGGCTAAACGCCCCCCTCATTGCCGCCCTTGCCCTCGTGTGGCCCGGCGCGCTGTTCGCCAGCGCGGTCAGCGTGCGCGGAATGGACCTGCTCGTGGACGGGGTGCCGTTCATCGCCAACGGCGCGGCGGGCATGGACCGCCTCGCCGACCTCAGGGCGACCGGCGCGACCGTGCTGCGCACCTATGGCGAGGAGCCCGGAGAAATCCTGGATGCGGCGCAGAGAGCCGGGCTCAAGGTGATCGTCGGCTTCTGGCTGGAGCATCCGCGCCGGGGTTTCGACTATTCCAACCGCCTGGTGGTGGAGGGCCAGCTTGCCCAACTCAGGGTCATGGTCGAGCGGTATCACAGCCACCCTGCGCTGCTGGCTTGGGGCCTCGGCAACGAGGTGGAGACCGAGTTGAGTCCCGATCAGGCTCTGTCGGTGTGGCCGGCGATCGAGGAGGCCGCGAAGCTGGTGAAGTCGCTCGACCCCGCCCATCCGGTGATGGCGGTTCTGGCTGATACCGGCGAGGACAAGGTGGCGTCCCTCATGCGGCTCGCGCCGTCGGTCGATCTCCTCGGCCTCAACGCCTACGGCGACAGCCTGCTCACCCTGATCTCACGGGCGCGCCTCCAGGGCTGGAAAGGCCCGATCATCGTCACAGAGCTGGGGGCCCTCGGGCAATGGCAGGCAGGCAAGGCGCCGTGGCGCGCGCCGATCGAACTGACCAGCACCGAGAAGGCCGACAAGCTGCGCCGCTATCTCGCGGTTCTGGCCCAGGCGAAGGTGGGCGCCATGCCGTTCTATTGGGGCCAGAAGCAAGAGGTCACGCCGACCTGGCACAGCCTGTTCCTGCCGACCGGGGAGTGGACCGAGCCGGTGGAGGTGATGGCGGAGGCGTGGGGCGGCAAGACGCCGGGCGGCGCGGGCAACCATGCGCCGCGCATTCTCAGCCTGCGCTTCAATGGTTCCGCCAGTTTTGACCGGGGAACCGGCGCCGAGGCGGTGCTGTCCGCCACCGATCCCGACGGCGACCCGCTGAAGGTGGAATGGCAGATCATGGCCGAAACCCATGTCCGCAGCGTCGGCGGAGACGCTGAGCCGGTGCCGGCCTCGTTCGCCCTTGGGCTGCGACAGCCGACCGGTACCGGCGTCAAAATCGTCGATCTGGAGCCCGGCCGCTATCGCCTGTTCGTGACGGTGCGGGACGGGCGAGGCGCGGCCGCGACAGGAAACATCCCGTTCGAGGTGCGATAAAAAGTAAACCTATGCCCAGGCTGCCGATATCGTTCGGCCGCCTGGGCATAAAAAAAACCGCTCAGGCCGCCGCGAGGCGGGTAGCGGTGTCGCGCAGCTCGGTGATGGCCGCATCGATCTCAGTGCGCTGTCGCTCAAGCTGCGAGAGCTGGCTGAGGCAGCGTTCGCGAGTGAGTGCGAGACCCTTGCTGCCGGCATTTCCCTCGTGCGCCGCTACCAGGCCACGAATTTCCGCAAGGGTGAAGCCGAGACGCTTGCCCTTGAGGATCAGCGTGAGGCGCTCGCGGTCGGTGCCGGAATAGAGCCGGGCAAGACCTTCACGACGCGGTGCAAGCAGGCCCTTGTCTTCGTAGAAACGCAGGGCACGCAGGGTCACGGCGAAGTCACGCGCGAGATCGCCGATGGTGTAGACGTCGTCGTTCGCATAGGTCCTGCCGGGCTGAGACATGGCTTCCCGCGAGCCGAAAGCGTTCGCGTCCATCCGCACTCTCCATCTACCGGGGCCGCGCGCTGGCGAGCGGCCTTAAATGTGACGATTCTCCAACCGCACGGGGCAAATCAGTCTGCGCCGCCGGCGAACGAACATTCACATAGGGGCAAAGGGTTTGCGGGGGGAGAAGGTTGCAGGCTCCCTAAGGGAAAGTAACAGTTACATGGAGCCATTTTTGGCGCGTTAACCAGCGATTTACCAAACCCATCGATTCTGAGTGAGATTCGTCGCGGCGTTTACGCGCCGCCCATCTCCGGTCGAGGGAGGCGGGCATGGAGCCCATGTCCAAGCCTAGGTACAACGAGATCGCTGCTCTCCCGGAAAAGGTGGCCGCTGCCGAAGCGCCGCTTCGCACGCGGCGCATCGAACCGCCGGTGCCCCCCGCATTCGCGCCGGGTGCCCTGGATATTCTGCGCGAGCGGGTCGCCCGGATGCGGGAAACCATCGCGGAGGAGACCAGAGCCCAAGCCGCCGAGATGAATCGGGTCGCGATTAGGGACGCTCAAGCGCAGGACGCTGTGGCACCGCAGCTTAGTGCAGAGGTGCCTACAGCTTTTGCGTCGCCCCCTGAGCTTCCAGCCGAGCCGCGCGCAGCGCAGGCCAAACCTGCCGAGCCAGAGATTGCTCCGGTCGCGGTTGAGCCGAATCGCGTGGTTTCCCTACAGCCGATTTTGGTGGATGCGCCGTTCAATATCTCGCCTTGGCTTCCTACCGATATCGCCGTTGCTTATATCTCCCCCGAGGCCGAGCCGGTTCTCGAAATCGCGGAAGCGCCGCACCTCACCGCCGAGCTGGCAGCCATCCGCGCCACGCTTCAGCGTTTCGAGGGTGCCGAGCATTCCGTGCTGCTCGCCGAAGCCGTGGGTGCACTTGGGCGCAAGATCGACCTTCTGAATGCGAAGGCCCTCGACCCGGTGTCCCTGCGTCGCCTTGAACTCCAGGTCGCGGAATTGCGCGGTACGGTGGATCGCGTCTTTCAGGGAGCCACCGGCCCGGCATTGGCGCTTGAGCCGCTGGCGCAGGCGACGCAAGACATCCGCGCCGTGGTTCGTGCCACCGCGCAGGGCCAGGAGCGTTCTGAACGCGAGGTCGTCGCGCTGAATGCCCGGCTTCAGGGTCTCACGCGCCAGATCGGCACGCTTCCCGAAGACATTGCCGGCGCCCTGTCCGATCAACTGGCGGAATTGGTTGAGAGCAGCACCGCCGCCTCTGGCGTGGATGCCGCCGCCCTCGATCCGCTGGTGGACGTGATTGAGCGCCATCTCGTGGCGCTGACCGAGCGGGTGGTGGCGTCGAACCGCCGGCTGGACCGCCTGGACAGCATCGAGGAGGCGCTTCACCGCCTCTCCAGCCAGATGGAAGACCTGCAGCACGCCTCCGCCGACGTGTCGGCCGAAGCCGTGCAAGCGGTGGCGCTGCGCCTGTCCGCACGCGATGACGCCCCCGCCGTGGTGGGCCTCAAGCGCGGCCTTGCCGCGCTTGAGGCACGCCAGCAGGATTTTGAACTGCGCACCGAAGATTTCATGATCCGCGAAGTGGAGCTTCAGCTTCAGGATCTCGCCGACATCGAGGTGGCGCCCTCGCGCCGCAGCCGCGAAGCCGCCGCGCGTTTCTCCAACGCATTTGTTGTGCGGCCCGCATTTAATCTCGACCAGCGGATTTTCGAGACCGCGCTTGGTGATGACGAAGTGATTCACGAGCGGACGGTCCGCACCGACTGGGTTGCCGCAGCAGCACGCGCCGAGCAGCGCGAGAAGGGTGCCCGCAAGGTGCGCCGCAAGGGGCACCTCGTGTTCGCCGGTCGTGCAGCGGTGGTCGCCGCCGCCGTCGGCTTGGCGGGGGTGACCATTCTGCAGATCGCCCGCCCGAGCGAATCCTTTGCGCGCCCGGAATTGGGAAGCGCCCAGACGACGGCCAAGGCTGCGTCGGGGGCGCCTGTGCAGGCGCTCGAACTGGCGAAGTTGCCGGCGCCAGTGGGGACCAATGCCCTGCGCACGGCCGCGTTGTCGGGTGATCCCGCCGCCGCTTACGAGGTGGGCGCCCGCTTCGCGGATGGTCGCGGTACGGAAGCCAGTGCGGCGAACGCCATCAAGTGGCTGAGCTATGCGGCGGCGCGCGGATCGGTGCCTGCAGCCTACCGGCTCGGCGCGGTCTATGAATTTTCCGAGCGCAACCCCGCAGAGGCCCGCCGTCTCTATACCTGGGCGGCCGAACGCGGCAACGTTCTCGCCATGCACAACCTCGGCGTCATGTCGACCGGTGACGCGGACGGGCGCTCGGACTGGCCGGCCGCGCTGAAATGGTTCCGCCAGGCGGCGGAAGCGGGGCTCAAGGACAGCCAGCACAATCTCGGCGTGATCTATGCGCGCGGCTTCGCCGGACAGGCGGATCAGACAGAGGCCTTCAAATGGTTCTCCGTCGCCGCCGCCCAAGGCGATGCCGCCAGCGCCCGCAAGCGCGATGAGGTGGCGCGCAAGCTCGATGACGCCAGCCTGAACCGCGCCCGCAGCACAGTGACATCGTTCGCCCCGACCTCCATCGACAAGACAGCGAACGCGGTGACAACCAAGCCAGAATGGGACACGGCGGCGGAAGCCTCGGTCCAGCGCACGTCATCCGGCACCTGACAGGGGTTCAGCTCCGCCCTCGCCGACCTGAAGCTGAAGCGCGGTGGTGTGGAACGCCCCGCGCCTTGCGAGCAAGAAACTCTTGGTCGGGCGACCCGCGCGGCGCACTTTCCGCTCATGCGCAATGTGATTCGCATTCTGGGCCTTGACCCAGGCCTGCGCCGGACCGGTTGGGGCGTCATCGAGGCGGACGGCTCGCGCCTCGGCTTTATCGCCTGCGGCACCATCCTGCCGCCGGAGAAGGCGCCCATGGCCCAGCGCCTGGCGCGCCTCCACGAGGGCCTGACCGACGTGCTCCGCCGCTTTTCGCCCCAGGAGGCGGCGGTGGAAGAGACGTTCGTGAACATGAATCCCTCGTCCACCCTTAAGCTCGGGCAAGCGCGCGGCGTGGTCATGCTCGCGCCCGCGCAGGCGGGGCTTGAGGTTGCGGAATATGCCGCCCTGCTGGTGAAAAAGACGGTGGTGGGCGCGGGGCGGGCGGAGAAAAACCAGATACGCATGATGATCGGGATCCTGCTGCCGACCTCGACCCCGGAAACCGAAGATGCCGCCGATGCCCTGGCGGTGGCGATCACGCACGCGCATCATCGTGGAGCGGCCGCGCGGGCGCGGCTTGCGCTATTTTAGGGAAGCGGGCGCGCGCCTGATGAGTGGGGGGTGACATGATCTGGGGACTTCTCGCGCTGGTGGTGGCCGCCCTGTTCACCGGGGCCGCGCTCTACGTGAACCTCGTGGAGCAGCCGGCCCGCCTGATGCTCGACCCCGTGTCCCAACTGCGCCAGTGGAAGCCGGCCTATCGCCGGGGCTTCGCCACGCAGGCGCCGCTGGCGGCGCTGGGGCTCGTTCTGGGTGTCGTCGCCTTCTTCGCCACCGGCCAGTGGAAGTTCGTGGCGGGGGGAGTTCTGATCGGCGCCAACTGGCCCTATACCTTCATCGCCATCATGCCGACCAACCGGAAGCTGTTCGACACCCCGGAGGCGCAAGCCGGGGCGGAAACCACGCAACTCATCGAAATCTGGGGCCAACTCCACATGATCCGTTCCGGCCTCGGCGTTCTCTCCACCCTCGTCTTCGTCTGGGCGGCACTGCCATGATCGGCAAGCTGAAGGGCACCATCGACAGCTATGGCGACGACCATCTGGTGCTGGACGTGCATGGCGTCGGCTATCTCGTGCACTGCTCGGGGCGGACCCTCCAGGCGCTGCCGGCGGTGGGCGAGGCTGCGGTGCTGTTCATCGAGACCTTCGTGCGCGAGGACCAGATCCGGCTGTTCGGTTTCCAGTCGGAATCCGAACGCGAGTGGTTCCGCCTGCTCCAGGCGGTCCAGGGCATCGGCGCCAAGACCGCGCTCGCGATTCTCTCGACCCTGCGCCCCTCGGAACTTGCCGAGGCGATCGCACTGGGGGACAAGGCGACCGTCGCCCGCGCGCCTGGCGTTGGTCCGCGTGTGGCGACCCGCATTGTCACCGAGCTAAAGGACAAAACGCCGGCGGTGACGGGCGCCGATCCCATGCTCGCGAAACTCTCCGGCGAAGCGCCCACGCGCGGCGGCGGGCCGGTATCGGACGCCGTCTCGGCCCTCACCAACCTCGGCTACGGCGTTCCCCAGGCCTCCGCCGCCATCGCCGCCGCCGCGCGCGGAGCGGGGGAGGGGGCGACGACGGAAACGCTCATCCGCCTGGGGCTGCGGGAACTGGCGAAGTAGCCCGCAGGCGAGTCTCGCCTGCGGGGATCTGCGCGCGTGCGCCGTGGTGCCGCTGCGCGGCAGCGGTTAGACTCAACGCGACTCGAAACGGCATAAGGCCAACATGAACACACGCCTTGTCACCGGCGAAAAGCGCACGGAAGACGACACCGACTCGACGCTGCGGCCGCAGCGGCTGGCGGATTTCGTCGGGCAGGCGCAGGCGCGGGCGAACCTGGAGGTGTTCATCAAGGCCGCTCGGGTCCGGCAGGAGGCGCTGGACCATGTGCTGTTCGTCGGCCCGCCCGGCCTCGGCAAAACCACGCTGGCGCAGATCATGGCGCGCGAGATGGGGGTGGGGTTTCGCTCGACCTCCGGCCCGGTAATCGCCAAGGCCGGCGATCTCGCCGCCATCCTGACCAATCTGGAAGAGCGCGACGTCCTGTTCATCGACGAGATCCATCGGCTCTCCCCGGCGGTGGAGGAAATCCTCTATCCCGCAATGGAGGATTTCGAGCTGGATCTGGTGATCGGCGAGGGGCCGGCGGCGCGTTCGGTGAAGATATCGCTGCCGAAATTCACGCTGGTCGGCGCCACCACCCGCTCGGGCCTGCTGACCACGCCGCTGCGCGACCGGTTCGGCATTCCGGTTCGGCTCGGCTTCTACTCGGTCGAGGAACTGGAATATATCGTCACGCGCGGCGCGCGGGTGATGGGCATCGGCATCGCGCCCGATGGCGCCACCGAGATCGCCAAGCGGGCGCGCGGTACGCCGCGCATCGCCGGGCGGCTGCTGCGGCGCGTGCGCGATTTCGCCCTGGTGGCGGAGAGCGAGCGCATCGACCGCGTCATCGCTGACCGGGCCTTGTTGGCGCTGGAGGTGGACCATGCCGGCCTCGATGCTATGGACCGGCGCTATCTCACCATGATCGCGGTGCATTACGCCGGCGGGCCGGTGGGGGTCGACACGATGGCGGCGGCGCTGTCCGAGCCGCGCGATGCCATTGAGGAGATCGTCGAGCCGTTCCTGGTGCAGCAGGGCTTCATCCAGCGCACCCCGCGCGGGCGTATGCTCACTGCCGGCGCGTTCCGTCATCTTGGCCTGCCTGAACCGCAGAAACCGCCGACGGCCTTGCCTTTGTTCGACGACGGAGAGTAGGGCTTCGTCATCACGGCATGGAAACGGCATGAACAACGACATTTCCGGGGAGCGGGCGGTGACACCCGGCGAACTCCAGCAGCATCCCCATCTGGCGGGCCGGCTCATCCCCGGCGGCCATAGCCTGGCGCTGCGGGTCTATTACGAGGACACGGATTTCTCCGGCATCGTCTATCACGCAAATTATCTCCGCTTCATGGAGCGCGGACGCTCGGACTACATCCGCCTGCTCGGCGTCGTGCAGGGGGAGTTGTTCGCAGAGGCGGCGGCGGAAGCGCCCGGCTTTCACTTCGTCGTGCGCTCCATGCAGCTCGATTTCCTCAAACCCGCGCGCATCGACGATGTGCTCGAGGTGGTGACGCTCTCCAAGGAAGTGGCCGGCGCCTCGCTGATGCTGGCGCAGAGCGTGCGGCGCGACGGCGAGGTGCTGGTTTCGGCGAATGTCCGCATCGCCTTCGTTTCCCAGGGCCGCGCCCGGCGCATTCCGGACGCCCTGCGCAGGGCAACGCTGGCAGATGCAAACGCGGGTACCGCCGAAAACGGCACTGTTGCACCGCAGCGATAACGGTGCATTAACCCTGTTGGTGTGTTGTGTGGAAGCGGCGCAGGGCGCGCCGCAGCGGCCTGCCGTCAAAGTTTGGACAGACTCAACCGGTCAAAGACCGCGTGGCGTCTGCCATGGCGCAGACGTTTACAGCGTTTGCCGGCGGCAGCGAGCAATCCGGCTGCGCTGCGGCAAGGCTGGGCGGATAAGGGACCGACACATGATTCCCGACAGGATTGGCCTGATGACGTTGATGAAGACGCTTTCGACGCGCCTGTTCCTGGCCGCCGCGCTGTTTCTCGCCGTGTCGGTGTCATTCGCCCATGCGCAGACCGCTGCGCCCAGTGCGCCGGTCGGTGGTTCCCAGTCGCTCGGCGCTCCCGCCGGAACGGTCGCCGCGCCCGCGGGCCAGACGGGTTTCGCCGGAGATGGCGCCGCGGCAGCCAATGTCACGCTGATCGGCCTGTTCATGCAGGCCTCCCTGGTGGTGAAGCTCATCATGGTGGGCCTGATTGCCGCGTCCGTGTGGGTCTGGGCGATCGTGATCGACAAGACCCGGCAGTTCGCGCGCACCAAGAAGGAAATGGACCAGTTTGAGCAGGTGTTCTGGTCCGGGCAGAGCCTCGAGGACCTTTATCGCTCGCTCGCCGGTCGTCCCAACCAGGCCATGGGCGCCATATTCGTCGCCGCCATGCGTGAGTGGAAGCGCACGTATGAGAGCGGCACGCGCTCGCTTGCCGGCCTCAACCAGCGCATCGAAAAGGTGATGGACGTCACCATCGGCCGCGAGGTGGAGCGGCTGGAGAAGGGCCTGCTGGTGCTCGCGACGGTCGGTTCGGCTGGGCCGTTCATCGGCCTGTTTGGAACGGTCATCGGCATCATGACCTCGTTCCAGTCAATCGCCGCTTCCAAGAACACCAGCCTCGCCGTGGTGGCGCCCGGCATCGCGGAAGCACTGCTCGCGACCGCAATCGGCCTCTTTGCGGCCATTCCCGCGACCATCTTCTACAACAAGTTCATTACCCAGCTTGGCCGTCAGGCGCAGCGGCTGGAAGGCTTCTCCGACGAGTTCTCCGCGATCCTGTCGCGCCAGATCGACGAGCGGAGCGGGAACTGAGCCATGGGAATGTCCGGCGGATCTGCGGGGGGATGGCAGGGCCGACGCTCGCGCCGCAAGCGCGGCACGTCGGTGATGGCCGAAATCAACGTGACGCCCATGGTGGACGTCATGCTGGTGCTGCTCATCATCTTCATGGTGTCGGCGCCGCTGCTCACCGTGGGCGTGCCCATCGACCTGCCGCAGACCGGCGCCAAGTCGATGGATCAGAACAAAGACCCGATCACCGTATCGGTGAACGACAAGGGCCAGATTTTCATCGGCGACCAGGAAGTCCCCTATGCCGATCTGGTCGGGAAATTGCAGGTCGCCACGAAGAACAGCATGGACGAGCGGGTGTTCGTGCGCGGCGACAAGAAGGTTGACTACGGAACGGTCATGCGGGTGATGGGCCGCCTTTCAGGCGCCGGATTCAAGCGCGTGGCTTTGGTGACCGAAGTGGAGCAGGGGGGCTGAAAAGGAGCGGGATGCGGGTCGGTCTTGTCGCATCGTCCATTATTCATGGGGGCATCCTTGTCCTCGCCTTGGTGACCTTCGCGTCGCCGAGGCAATTTGACATGGCGCCCCAGGCGATCCCGGTTGAGGTGGTTTCAGCCTCCGAGATGTCCAAAGTCACTAAGGGCAATGAAAAGGGCAAGGCCGCCGAGCCGCCGAAGATCGTGGCCGAGAAGGTGGCTGAGGAAAAGCCGACGCCCGATCCCACTCTGAAGGTGACGGAGAAGCAGGAGGTGGCGCCGACCGCCCCGAGCCCGCCGCCGCCGCCTGTGCCCCAGCCCAAGGTCGAGGAGCAGAAGCCCACGCCGGCGCCCGCGCAGGCCAAGGTCGAGCCGCCGCCGCCCAAGGTGGACGAGGCGCTGAAGGCGGAGCCCAAGAAGGAAGAGCCCAAGCCCCAGCAGCAGGCCCAACCGACGCCGCTTCCGCCAAAGAAGCCCGCGCCGCCGGTTCAGGCCGCAACGCCACAGCCGCCCACCGACCAGAAGTTCGACGCCGACAAAATCGCCGCGCTGCTGGACAAGCGGGCGCCGCAGCGCCAGGCGGCGACCGGGTCGCAGGTCTCCCAGATTTCCTCGCTCGGCGCGCCGAAGGGCGATGCGCCCGCGCTGAGCCTGTCTGAGCAGGACGCCTTCCGCGAGAAGGTGAAGCAGTGCTGGAAGATGCCGCACGTCAATGACGACAAGCTCTACGCCTACATCCTGCTGCGGCTGAACCGCGACGGGACGTTGGCGCAGACCCCTGTCATCACCGACGGCGTGATGAATCCGGACCAGCGGCAGGTGTTCGACGCCTTTGCCGCCAGCGCCATCCGGGCGCTGATCCAGTGCCAGCCCTACACCATGTTCAAGGCAGAGAAGTACGACCTCTGGAAAGAGCTTGAGCCCAGATTCTTCCCCAACATGTTCGGCGGCGCGTGACGCGCGACGCCTCTCCTATGCCCCGGCCTCGCCTTGAGGCCGCACCAGACCCGAATTTCGCGTGCGCGCCGCCCACCGGCGCCGGCGAGAGAGAGAAGAAGAGGTTCCTGTGACGAAAGCCTCCGAGACCGCCAAAGCCTCCGAGACCGCCAAAGCCCCGGAGAGCGCCTTGGACCTTGCCGCCCCCTTTCTGAGCCGCCGCCAGTTCGTGGTGGCGGGCGCGGCGAGCGGTCTCCTCGCGCCTTCGCTGCTGGGGGCCTCGTCGGCGCAGGCGGCGCTGCGGATCGACATTCAGTCCGGCGCGCCCCAGCCGATCCCGATCGCCATCACCGATCTGGTGGGCGATGTGGAGCAGGGGCGGGCGATCTCCGGCGTCATCATCGCGGACCTGAAGCGGTCCGGCCTGTTCGCGCCGATCGACCCCAAGGCGTTCCTGGAGAACATCCAGAACCCCGACCTCGCGCCCCGCTTCCAGGACTGGCGCACCATCAATGCGCAGGGTCTCGTCACCGGCCGCGTGACGCGCCAGAGCGACGGGCGCCTGAAGGTGGAGTTTCGCCTGTGGGACGTGTTCGCCGGCCAGCAACTGGTGGGCCAGCAATATGTCATCCAGCAAGCCAGCTGGCGGCGGGTCGCCCATATCATCGCCGATGCCATCTATGAGCGTCTGACCGGCGAAAAGGGCTATTTCGACACCCGCATCGTGTTCATTGACGAGAGCGGCGCCGCGAACCGCCGCGTCAAGCGCCTCGCCATCATGGACCAGGACGGGGCGAACGTGAGCTATCTCACGCGCGGCGATGATCTCGTGCTGACGCCGCGCTTCTCGCCGACCAGCCAGGAAATCACCTACATGGCCTATGGGAAGTCGGACCCGCGGGTTCTTCTTCTCAACATCGAGACCGGGCAGAGCGAGATCGTCGGCAATTTCCCCGGCATGAGCTTCTCGCCGCGCTTCTCGCCTGACGGGCAGAAGGTGATCATGAGCCTCCAGCAGGGGGCGAACACCAATATCTTCGTCATGGACCTCAGGTCCAAGTCGACGACGCGCCTCACCGACACCAGCGCCATCGACACCGCTCCCTGCTATTCCCCGGACGGGCGGCAGATCTGTTTCGAGAGCGACCGGGGCGGCTCCTCGCAGATCTACATCATGAATGCCGATGGTTCGGGACCCAAGCGCGTCTCGTTCGGCAATGCGCGCTATTCCACCCCGGTCTGGTCGCCGCGCGGCGACATCATCGCCTTCACCCGCCAGTCGGAAGGCAAGTTCGCCATCGGCGTGATGAAGCCGGACGGCACCGGCGAGCGGGTGCTGACCGAGGGCTACCACAACGAAGGTCCCACCTTCGCGCCCAACGGCCGGGTCATCATGTTCTTCCGCGATCCCCAGGGCGCCGCCGGGCCGAGCCTCTTCACCATCGACGTGACCGGTTACAACGAACTGCGCGTGCCGACCCCGAGCTTTGCCTCGGACCCGGCCTGGTCGCCGCTGCGCTCCTGACCTGAGCGGGACACCTGTTGCCCATCCGCCACATGCGGCGGATGGCTTCTGGCGCCTTCCTCGTCCCACGCCTTCGCCATCATGCTGCCATGGCGCGCCATCAGTAACGGCACGCGCGGTCGCAGCGGCCGCAACCATTTGGAAACCATGTTTGCGGCTTGTGCATCGAGGGCCGGCGTGGCGTTCCCGTCCAGGCCCCTCGCGCCGCGTAACGGAACGTTCGCTTAACTCTGCGCCTGCTACACGGACATGGCCGGTCGCGTTGAGAAGGGAATTACCGGATGCTTGATTTTGGTTTTGTACGCGGCTTCCGGTTTGCCGCCCTGTTCGGTTTCATGCTGGCGCTGGCCGCTTGTGCCAATACGCCGGATCCTAACGCAGCTGGTGCCGCCGGCGGCGCGGGTGGTCCTCCCGGTTCGCCGCAAGAGTTCGTCGTTGCCATCGGCGACCGCGTGTTCTTCGAGACCGACCAGACCGACGTGTCTCCCCAGGCCCAGGCGACCCTTGAGCGCCAGGCCCAGTGGCTTCAGCAGTACAACCGCTACACCTTCACGATCGAAGGTCATGCGGATGAGCGCGGCACCCGCGAATACAATATCGCGCTCGGCGCCAAGCGCGCCCAGAACGTGCGCGACTATCTCGCCTCGCGCGGCATCGACCCGGCGCGCATGCGCACCATCTCCTACGGCAAGGAACGGCCGGTGGCGGTGTGCAACGACATCTCGTGCTGGTCTCAGAACCGGCGTGCGGTGACGGTGCTGAACACCGGCGGCGCCTCCTGATCGCGCAAGTGTACTGGTCCTGAATGAGAAGCGCCGGCGCCCTTAAGCGCCGGCGTTTTCATGTGCGCGGAAGCTGCGCGTGGGTCACACTTTGGACGCGATCCCTCCCCTAAGGTGGGCGCCTTGCCGGGCCGAGCTTTAGCCGATCCTGGCCGACCCCTCTGACCGAATGCGGATGATGCCAAGCCTGAGTTTCCGCGCGCTCCTGATCGCCGCCGCCCTGTGCCCGGTCCTTGCTGTCCCGGCGCTTGCCCAATCCAGCGGCAACATCTTCACCGATATTTTCAAGCCGCCGGCCAATGTGCAGCAGCAGCCGGACCCGGCGCTGGCCGCCCAGTCCGAAATGGTGCTGCGGATGGACCGGCTGGAAAATACCGTTCGCCAGCTCACCGGGCAGGTGGAGCAGCTTCAGTTCCGCCTCCAGCAGATGGAAGCGGGGGCGCCGCGTCCGCCGAGCGGGTCGCCCGCCGCCGCCCTGCCGCCGCCCACCGCCAATCGCGCGCCGGTCTCTGTCCCCTCCAGCGCCCCACTGCCGCCGCCGGGGATGCCGCCGGCCGGCACCGGCACTGGCAGACGGTCCGACGCTTTCGACCCCAATGCCGCGCCGGACGCACCGGGCGTGCCGCAGGCGCTCGGCTCGCCGGGAAGCAGCTCGGCCGGGCTCTCCGGCCCGACGGAGATTGTTCCGGGGGGCGCCGGGCGTCCTGGCATGCAGACGGCCGCGTTGCCGACATCCAACAATCCCAAGGATCTGTTCGATCTCGGCTACGGCTATATCCAGCGCCAGGATTTCGCCGCCGCGGACCAGACGCTGCGGCAATTCCTCCAGACCTATCCGACCGACCGTCTGGTGCCGGAGGCGACCTATTTTCTCGGCGAGAGCCTGTTCCTGCGGCAGAACTACAAGGATGCCGCCGAGAATTTCCTCCAGGTCTCCACCAAATACCCCAACGCCCCGCGCGCCCCCGAGGCGCTGCTACGCCTGGGCCAGTCGCTTGCCGGCCTGAACGAGCGCGAGGCCGCGTGCGCGACCCTCGGCGAGGTGGACCGCAAATATCCGCGCGCCAGTTCCAGCGTGCGGCAGGCGGTTGAGCGCGAGCAGAAGCGTGCCGGCTGCTGACGCAACCGGCCTTTTCGATCCGGCGGCGCTGGAGCGCCTGTTCGCGCCGTTCCTTGGCCATTCCGCTGTGTTGCTCGCGGTATCAGGTGGCCCGGATTCCACCGCTTTGATGCTGCTTGCGGCGCGCTGGCGGGCGGCGCGGGCCGACGGCCCCGCGCTTCATGTGGCAACCATCGACCACGGCCTGCGGGCCGCCTCCGCTGAGGAGGCACTGAGTGTCGCGCGCGCCTGCCATGGCCTCGGCCTGCCGCATGCAACCCTGGCCTGGACCGGAGACAAGCCGGCCAGAGGCATCCAGGAAGCGGCCCGCACCGCCCGTTATGGGCTGCTGCGCGAACATGCGGGCGTTATCGGCGCCGGTGCCCTCGCCCTGGCGCACACTTTGGACGACCAGGCGGAGACCGTGCTGTTCCGGCTGGCGCGCGGTTCCGGCCTTTCCGGGCTCGCGGCGATGCGTAGCGTTTCTCAGGCGGCGGGACTGGTCTTGCTGCGCCCGTTTCTGGATATCCCCAAGGCTGGGCTGATCTCAGCCCTTGAGGCGGCTGGTGCGGCCTATATCAGCGACCCGAGCAATGAAGACCCCCGCTTCACCCGTCCGCGCCTGCGCAAGCTCGCCCCAGCCCTCGCGGCCGAAGGTCTTGATGCGCCGCGCTTTGCGGTGCTGGCGCAACGCATGGCCCGTGCCGAGGCGGCGCTCGCGCAGATCGCCACGCAGGCCGCCGCCCAATGCACCCTGGGGCGCACGGCGCAGTTGGTGCGCTTCGACGCGGGTGCGCTGCTTGCCCTGCCGCAGGAAATTTCGCTGCGTATCCTGATGTCCACCTGCGCCGATTTCGCCAGCGAGGGCGCGGTGGAACTTGCCAAGGCCGAGCGGCTTCACGCCGCCCTCATGGCCGTCCCCAGCGATGCAGCGCTGGGGCAGGGACGGGTCACGCGGACCCTCGCGGGCGCGCTCGTGATGTTGGATAAAGGGGAGATCGTGGTTCGCCGCGCCCCCGAAAGAGGCCGAAAAATAAGCCAATCGCGGCAAATTCAATCCGATGGTGCCTCGCGTCCTTGGCAAGCCAGGGCCCGACACCTAGATTAGGGGACGGACGCAACGGGAGCGAGATCGCGCGACAGGCCGCCGAAGATGGGCGGAGTTCGAGCGAAGGCGCGGCTGATGCGGTCCCCGTGAGGGATCAATGAACGCCAATTTACGTAATTTCGCCCTTTGGGTGATCATCGTTCTGCTGCTGCTCGCACTGTTCTCGCTCTTTCAGAGCCCGGGGCAGCGCACGAGCGCGAACGAAATCTCGTTTTCCCAGCTCCTGTCCGACGTGGACCAGGGACGCGTGCGTGACGTCGTGATCGAGGGGCCGAATATTTCCGGCGCCTTCACGGACGGCCGCCAGTTCCAGACCTATGCGCCCAACGATCCGTCGCTGGTTCAGCGGCTGTACGGCAAGGGCGTTGCGATCACCGCCCGCGCGCCTTCGGACAATGTGCCGTGGTTCGTGAGCCTGCTGGTCTCGTGGCTGCCGTTCATCGCGCTGATTGGCGTGTGGATCTTCCTCTCGCGCCAGATGCAGGGCGCGGGCGGGAAGGCCATGGGCTTCGGCAAGAGCCGCGCCAAGCTTCTGACCGAGGCGCACGGCCGCGTCACCTTCGAGGACGTGGCTGGCATCGACGAAGCCAAGAGCGACCTCACCGAGATCGTGGACTTCCTGCGCGACCCGCAGAAGTTCCAGCGTCTCGGCGGGCGCATCCCGCGCGGCGTGCTGCTCGTCGGCCCTCCGGGCACCGGTAAGACGCTGCTCGCCCGCGCCATCGCGGGTGAAGCCAACGTGCCGTTCTTCACCATCTCCGGCTCTGACTTCGTGGAAATGTTTGTCGGCGTCGGCGCGAGCCGCGTGCGCGACATGTTCGAGCAGGCGAAGAAGAATGCCCCGTGCATCATCTTCATCGACGAAATCGACGCGGTCGGCCGCCATCGCGGCGCCGGCCTCGGCGGCGGCAATGACGAGCGCGAGCAGACCCTCAACCAGTTGCTGGTCGAGATGGACGGCTTCGAGGCGAACGAGGGCATTATCCTCATCGCCGCCACCAACCGCCCCGATGTGCTCGACCCCGCGCTGCTGCGTCCCGGCCGTTTCGACCGTCAGGTCGTGGTGCCGAACCCGGATGTGGTCGGCCGCGAGCAGATCCTGAAGGTCCATGCCCGCAAGATCCCGATCGCCCCGGACGTGAACCTCAAGGTGATCGCGCGCGGCACGCCGGGCTTCTCCGGTGCCGATCTTGCGAACCTGTGCAACGAATCCGCACTCATGGCTGCTCGGCGCAACAAGCGCATGGTCACGATGAGCGACTTCGAGGACGCCAAGGACAAGGTGATGATGGGAGCGGAGCGCCGCTCGCTGGTCATGACCGAAGAAGAGAAGATGCTGACCGCCTATCACGAAGGCGGGCATGCAATCGTCGCGCTCTCGGTGCCTGCCACCGATCCGGTGCACAAGGCCACCATCATCCCGCGCGGTCGTGCGCTCGGAATGGTCATGCAGCTTCCCGAGCGTGACAAGCTCAGCATGTCCTACGAGCAGATGACGTCGCGCCTCGCCATCATGATGGGTGGACGCGTCGCGGAGGAACTGGTGTTCGGCCACGACAAGGTGACGTCTGGCGCCGCCTCCGACATCGAGCAGGCCACCCGCCTTGCCAAGATGATGGTGACGCGCTGGGGCTTCTCCGAGGAACTGGGTCAGGTGGCCTATGGCGACAACCAGGACGAAGTGTTCCTGGGGATGTCCATGGGGCGCACCCAGAGCGTTTCGGAAGCCACGGCACAGACCATCGACAAGGAAGTGCGCCGTCTGGTGGACGAAGGTTACACCGAGGCGACCCGCATTCTCAGCGAGAAGCGCGAGGAGCTGGAAAACCTCGCACGCGGCCTGCTCGAGTACGAGACCCTGTCCGGCGACGAGATCATCGACCTGCTCGACGGCAAGCCGCCGGTGCGCGACACGGTGATCGAACCCGCCAATCCGCGCGGTTCCGCCGTGCCGACCGCCGGCAAGAACCGCCCCCGTCCGGGCGGCTCCCCCGGTAGCGTCGAGCCGCAGCCGCAGGCCTGATCGCTTTAATATCTTCCGAAATTCAGAAGGCCGCCCCTGACCGGGCGGCCTTTTTGTTAGTCTCAGGACAGTTCAATCCCCTCGGCCAGGGCCTCGATCACCCGGCAATCGCCGACGCGCCCGCGCCCGCAGGTTTCCAGCGCGCCTTCCAGTTCCGTGCGCAGGCGCATGAGCTGGGCGATGCGATGGTTGATATCGCGCACATGGCGCCGGGCGATGCCGTCCACCTCGGCGCAGGCCTGGTCAGGCTGTTCGCTCAGCGACAGCAATTCCCGCACGGCGGATACCTCGAAGCCCAGCTCGCGCGCGTGGCGGATAAAGTTCAACCGTGCCACAGCCGCAGGCGCGTACCGGCGCTGCTGCCCCTGCGAGCGGGCTGGTGCAGTCAGCAATCCGATCTGTTCGTAATAGCGGATCGTCGGCACTTTCACGCCCGTGCGCTCGGCCAGCGCACCGATAGAAATCTCGATCATGGGGCTTGAACCTCTAGTGACTAGAGAGTGTATTTCCTGAAGCAGAAGGAGTCAGCCCATGGCCGATAGCTGCTGCGACACCAAACACGATTGCTGTGCCCCGCCGGCTTTGCACCTGCCGCAAGAGAGCCAAAGGGATGCGCACGGGGATGCGCATCGTGATGAACACGGGCACACGCAGGGGACGGCAAAAGGAGCCGCGCACGCCGATCATTGCTGCGCTCAGGGCATCCCGGTGTTCGACGGCATGGACCCCCGCTACAAGCTGGTGCTGTGGACCGTCATCGGCCTCAACGGCGCGATGTTCCTTGTGGAGATGGCGGCAGGCCAGCTTGCCGGGTCGCAGGCGCTCAAAGCGGATGCCCTGGATTTCCTTGCGGACACGGTGACCTACGGCCTCTCGCTCGCTGTCATCGGCGCAAGCCTCAGGGTGCGGGCCACCGCCGCCCTCGCCAAGGGCCTTTCGCTTTTCGTGATGGCGCTGTGGGTGTTCGGTTCGACGCTCTACCAGACGCTGGTTCTGGGTCTGCCCAAGGCGGAGGTCATGGGCGTCATTGGCGTGCTGGCCCTGGCCGCGAACCTTGCCTCGGTGATGCTGCTGCGGCCCTACAAGGACGGGGACGCCAATGTGCGCTCGGTCTGGCTTTGCTCGCGCAATGATGCGATCGGCAATGTGATCGTGATGGCGGCGGCGTTGGGCGTGTGGGGAACATCGAGCGCCTGGCCGGATCTCGCGGTAGCGGCCGTGATGGCGGCGATCTTCCTCACCTCCTCGGTCCAGATCCTGAGGCAGGCCTGGCGCGAGTATCGCGACGGCGGGGCGCCAAAGCTCTCGGTGCCGGCGCAATGAAAAAACGGCGGCGCTTTTGGCGCCGCCGTTTTCGTTTTAGCGGAACAGATATCTCAGTGCGGGGCTGGCGTCGGCAGCGGAGCCGCCGGGACCTCGTGGGTGCCGTGCTGGGCCAGCGGCCGGTTGCCCGAGAGCTTGCGCAGCAGGACGTAGAACACCGGCGTCAGGAAGATGCCGAAGAAGGTGACGCCGATCATGCCGGAGAACACCGCGACACCCATAGCGTGGCGCATTTCCGCGCCCGCGCCGGTCGACACCACCAGTGGCACCACGCCCATGATGAAGGCGAGCGAGGTCATCAGGATCGGCCGCAGCCGCAGCCGGCTGGCTTCGATCGCAGCCTGATAGGGCGTGCGGCCGGCGAACTCCAGTTCGCGGGCGAACTCCACGATCAGGATGGCGTTCTTGGCTGAGAGCCCGACCAGCACCACGAGGCCGATCTGGGTGAAGACGTTGTTGTCACCGTTGGTCAGCCAGACGCCGAGCATGGCGGCGAGCAGCCCCGTGGGGACGATCATGATGATGGAGAGCGGCAGCACCAGGCTTTCATACTGCGCGGCAAGCACCAGGAAGACCAGGAAGATGGCGAGCGGGAACACCCACACCGCCGAATTGCCGGCGAGGATGTCCTGATAGGTCAGCTCGGTCCATTCGAAGCTGAAGCCCTTGGGCAGGGTTTCCGCCGCGATCCGCTCCACCGCCGCCTGCGCCTCGCCGGAGGAATAGCCCGGCGCCGGGCCGCCGTTCACATCCGCCGTGAGGAAGCCGTTGTAGCGCATGGCCCGTTCGGGGCCTGCCACCGCCTTCACCTTCAGCAGCGCGGAAAGCGGCACCATCTCTCCGGTCTTGGAGCGGACCTTCAACGCGCCCACGTCATCGGCACGGGCGCGATACGCCGCGTCGGCCTGGACCCGTACCGTGTAGGTGCGGCCGAACTTGTTGAAGTCGTTCACATAGATCGACCCGAGGTAGATCTGCATGGTTTCGAACACATCGGTCACGGCGACGCCGAGCTGGCGGGCCTTGGTGCGGTCGATGTCGGCGTAGAGCTGGGGCACGTTCACCTGATAGGAGGAGAACAGGCCGGCAAGCTCAGGGGCCTGCGCCGCCTTGGCGAGGAACCCCTTGGTGGCTTCGCTGAGCGCCTCATAGCCGAAGCCGGCGCGATCCTCGAGTTGCAGCTTGAAGCCGCCGATGGTGCCCAGCCCCTGGACCGGCGGCGGGGGGAACATGGCGACCATGGCCTCCTCGATGCTGGCGAACTTCTGGTTGAGCTGCATGGCGATGGCGCCGCCCGACTGATCCGGCCGCTTGCGCTCCTCGAACGGCTTCAGCGTCACGAAGACGATGCCGGCGTTGGAGGAATTGGTGAAGCCGTTGATCGACAGTCCGGGGAAGGCGATGGCGCTCTCGATGCCTTCCTGCTTCAGGGCGATGTCGCTCATGCGGCGGATCACGTCCTCGGTGCGGTCGAGGGTGGCGCCGTCGGGCAACTGGGCGAAGCCGACGAGATACTGCTTGTCCTGCGCCGGCACGAAGCCCGGCGGCACGGTGCGGAACAGCACGACGGTGACACCGAGCAGCACCACATAGAGGCCGATCATGATCGCCTTGCGGCCGATGGCGGCCTTCACGCCCGAGCCATAGGCGGCGGAGCCGCGCGCAAACCCCTTGTTGAAGCCGCGGAACAGCCAGCCGAGGCTGAAGTCCATGCCTCGGGTCAGCCAGTCCTTCGGCGCGTCATGCCCCTTCAGCAGCAGAGCGGCGAGCGCGGGCGAGAGGGTCAGCGAGTTGATCGCCGAGATCACCGTCGAAATGGCGATGGTGAGCGCGAACTGCCGGTAGAACTGGCCGGTAAGGCCGGTGATGAAGGCCAGTGGCACGAACACCGCGACCAGCACCAAAGCGATGGCGATGATCGGCCCCGACACCTCGCGCATGGCCTTGTAGGTGGCCTCGCGGGCGGAGAGCCCCTCCTCGATGTTGCGCTCGACATTCTCCACCACGACGATGGCGTCATCCACGACGATGCCGATGGCGAGCACCAGACCGAACAGGGTCAGGGCGTTGATGGAGAAGCCCAGCACATACATCACGGCGAACGTGCCGACGATGGAGACCGGCACCGCAAGCAGCGGGATGATGGAGGCGCGCCAAGTCTGGAGGAACAGGATCACCACCAGCACCACCAGCAGGATGGCTTCCAGCAAGGTGTGCACAACGGCGTCGATGGAGGCGCGGACGAACTGGGTGGTGTCGTAGACGATCTGGTAGTCCACGCCCTCGGGCATGTTCTCCTTGATCTCGCTCATCACCCGGCGCACGTCGTCGGCGATGCGGATGGCGTTGGAGCCGGGAGCCTGGAACACGGGCACCGCCACCGCCGACTTGTTGTCGAGCAGCGAGCGCAAAGAATATTCAGCCGCGCCAAGCTCGATGCGGGCGACATCCCGCAGGCGCACGATTTCTCCGTTCGCCCCGGTCTTCACGACAATGTCGCCGAACTCCTCCTCGGTCTGGAGGCGGCCCTGCGCGTTGACGGAGAGCTGAAGGTCGACGCCGGGCATGCTGGGCGAAGCACCCACCACGCCGGCGGCCGCCTGTACGTTCTGGGCGCGGATTTCGCTCACCACGTCGGACGCGGAGAGGCCGTGCTCGGCCACCTTCTGCGGGTCGAGCCAGACCCGCATGGAATAATCGCCGGCGCCGAACAACTGTACGTCGCCCACGCCGTCGATGCGCGCCAGCCGGTCCTTCACGTTGAGGACCGCGTAGTTGCGCAGATAGGTCATGTCGTAGCGGTTGTTGGGCGAGAGCACATGGACCACCAGCATCAGGTCCGGCGAGGACTTGATGGTGGTGATGCCCAGCTGGCGGGTGGCTTCCGGAAGGCGCGGCTCAGCCTGCGAAACCCGGTTTTGCACCAGTTGCTGGGCCTTGTCGGGGTCGGTGCCGATGCGGAATGTGACGGTCAGCGTCATCAGGCCGTCGGTCGTGGCCTGGCTGCTCATGTAGAGCATGCCCTCGACGCCGTTGATCTGCTCCTCGATCGGGGTCGCCACAGTCTCGGCGATCACCTTCGGGTTGGCGCCGGGATATTGTGCGCGCACCACCACTTGTGGCGGCACCACTTCGGGATATTCCGAAATGGGCATGACCCGCATGGCGATCAGGCCAGCGAGGAAGATCAGCGTGGACAACACACCCGCGAAGATCGGGCGGTCGATGAAGAACCTGGAGATATTCATGGCATCCTCCCCTCGCGGGGGTTGGGGAATTCAATGCTCCACCTGTCCCGCATACAAACGCGAGGCTCCCTCTCCCGCTTGCGGGGGAGGGTTGGGGAGGGGGCAGGTGCAGCAGAGGAGCGGTGGAGGGTGGGCTAACGGCCTTCCCCCTCCCTAGCCCTCCCCCTCAAGCGGGAGAGGGGACCGCGTCGCTCTTAAAATCAAACGATCAGCGCGTCGCGACGTCGGTGGGCTGGGCCGCCGCCACCGGGCGGGTCGCGTCCATTGCCACCGTCTGGGGGGCGACGGTCACGCCGGGCTTGATGCGGTGAAGGCCGTTGACCACCACCCGCTCGCCCGCCTTGAGGCCGGAGGTGACGATGCGCAGGCCGTTGACCGTCGGGCCCAGCACGACCTCGCGATAGACCGCCTTGTTGTCGCCATCCACCACCATGACGAACTTCTTGTCCTGGTCGGTGCCCACCGCGCGCTCGCTCACCAGCAGGGCGAGACCGGCGGTGGTGCGGCCCATGCGCAGGCGCACGAACTGGCCGGGGATCAGCCGCCCATCCACATTGGCGAACACCGCGCGCACCCGCACCGTGCCGGTGCGCGGATCGACCTGATTGTCGATCAGCTGGAGCGTGCCCTGGTAGGTCTTGCCGGCGGTCATGTCCTCATCGATCGCGGTGGTCATCTGAACCGGGATGCGGTCCAGCGCGAACGACTTGCCGGGGCCGACCGCGAGGCTGCGCAGCGCCCGGGTCACCACCTGCTCGTCGGCATGAAAGGCGGCATAGACCGGGTCCACGGACACCAGCGTGGTGAGCGCGGTCGAACCGGGGCCGGCGGAGATCAGATTGCCGACGGTGATTTCACGCTTGCCGACCCGGCCGGACACCGGCGCCCGCACCTCGGTATAGGAGAGGTTGAGCTGGGCGGTGTGAAGCGCCGCCTGCGCGGCCTTCAGATTGGCCGCAGCCTCCTTGCTGGCGTTGATGCGCTCGTCGAGGTCGCGCTGGGAAACGGTGCGGCTGTCGAACAGCCGCTGGCCGCGCTCAAGGTCGGCCTTGGAGAGCGCAACGCGCGCCTCGGCGGCGGCGACCTGGGCGTCGTAGCGGTCCACCTCGGCCTGGAACGGCGCAGGGTCCACCGTCACCAGAAGCTCGCCCTCGCGGACCAGTTCGCCTTCGCGGAAATGCACCGCCTGGATGGCGCCGGCGACCCGCGAACGGACCTCCACGCGCTCGACCGCCTCAAGACGACCGGAGAATTCATCGAACACCGGCGCTTCGCGCGCCTCGACGGTCGCGACCGAGACCGGCACGGCCGCGGGTGCCGACTGGGCGGCGGGGTCTGCCGCGCGTGCGCCGGTGAGCGGCAGCACGAAAGGGGTTGCGAGCCCCGCGCCGACGATGAGGGCGGCGAGAGCGGGAATGAGAAGCCGGCGACGCCGGGCGGCAGGAGCGGTGGTGGTGTCAGTGTTGCGAGCGGTCATGGCGGTCGTCCTTGAAAATCAGATTTGAGCATGCGCCGGGCGCTTGGCGGTCCCGGTTCGAGTTTCATCGAAGAAGTCGCGGATCACGGGGGTGAGGGCGGCGATGCAGGCGCTCGTCTCGCTCGCGTAATCGATGGTACAGGGCCAGCCGGTGGGGGACGGCACCACATGCTGGCGGGCCGCGACACCCGCTTCGCGCAGGCGCCGGGCATAGGTCAGGGCTTCATCGCGCAGCGGATCATCGCCGGCGGTGATGATCAGGGCGGGCGCGAGGCCGGCGAGCCGGGTCGCCGTCAGCGGCGAAGCATAGGGATGTCCCGCCTTGTCGGCGCTGCCGAGGTAGGCATGCCAGCCATCCGCCCATTTGCAGCCCACGGGGCCGGCGTCCGCCATCCGCAGCGAGCAGGTGGCAAGGCTCGCGTCCAGCATGGGTGAGATCAGGATCTGACCGGCCAGCGGGGGGGCCTGCTGGTCGCGCGCCATCATGGCGAGGGCGGCGGCGAGATTTCCGCCGGCCTCGGCGCCGGCCACATAAAGCTTGGAGGATTTGCCGGCGAGCCGGGCGCGGGCATCAAAGGCCCAGCGCAGGGCGGTGAACACCGCCTCCAGGGGTTCGGGGAAGGGATGGGCCTTGCCGAAGGGATAATCGGCGGACACCACCACGGCACCGGCCGCGACCAGCATGCCGGCGATCTCGGCGCCGCTTTCCAGCGAACCGCCGGTAAAGGCGCCGCCATGAAGTTGAAGCACGACCGGCGCCGCGCGGGAGGCACTCTCAGTGCCATAGATCCGCGCCGGCATTTTGCCGGCCTGCGCCATGTCAATCGTGTCTTCAGTCCAGGAGGAGGTCATTTCGCTGATCTGCCCGTGTCAGCCGCTATGTCGCGGTCTTGTGCAGTGCGGCGAACCTAGTCCTCTCAAACGGACGAATAAATAATCCAAACGTGACTTCATTGTTTCTGTATGGAAATAATGAAGCGGAAAATCAGGCGGCCGAGAGGCGAAAATGGACCAGCTTGCTGCAATGCGGGCGTTTGTGCGGGTGGTGGAGGCGGGCACCTTCACGCGCGCGGCGGACCTGCTGGAAATTCCCAAGCCGACCCTCACCAAGCAGGTGCAGTCGCTGGAAGCCCATCTGCGCACCAAGCTCCTCAACCGCACCACACGCCGTGTGACGGTGACGCCGGATGGTGCTGCCTATTATGAGCGCGCCCTGGCACTGCTGAACGATTTGTCGGAACTGGACGGCTCCATGACATCCTCGCAGGCGAGCCCGCGCGGCCGGCTGCGCATCGATATCAGCACCTCGCTGGCCCTGCTGTTGCTGATCCCCGCCCTGCCGGATTTCTTCGCCCGCTATCCCGACATCCGCATCGATCTGGGTGTGACCGATCGATCCGTGGATCTCGTGGGGGAGAATGTGGATTGCGTGATACGGGGTGGGGACTTGATCGATCCCTCGCTGGTGGCCCGTCGCATCGGCGAGATCCATATGATGACCAGCGCCGCGCCGTCCTATCTCGCGCGGTATGGCGAACCTATCCACCCGAATGAGCTGGCGACCGGCGACTTTCCGGTTGTGCGCTATTTCAACGCCGGGAACGGCCGCATGATGCCGCTTGAATTCATCCGGGACGGCGAAACGCTGGAGCCGGAGGGGCGCTATATGATCTCGGTGAACGAGGGCAATGCCTATGTCCAGGCGGGGCTTTCCGGCCTCGGGCTGCTCCAGGCGCCGACCTTCATGGTCCAGAAGCATCTGGGCACTGGCGCTCTGGTGCCGGTGCTGAGCCAATGGACCACTGATGCGTTTCCGCTGTTCGTGGTGTTTCCGCCGAACCGCCACATTTCGAACCGGCTTCGCGTGTTCGTCGACTGGGTGGCCGAGCTTTTCGCCGACAGCGACGTCATCCAGCGGCGCTCCACCCTGGCGGGCGCGCGCGCCGCCGGGTGAGGCTGCGCTTCGGGCTCAGTGCACGCTGACGGTCACAAGTTCATGCTCGCTGGCATTGGCCAAAGCAGCTTCGCGGCTGTCGGTGAGCATGATGGGGGTGCCATCAGCCGCGTGCAGCGTGAACAGGGTGATGCCCGGCGCGATATCGGGCGCCTGCGGAAACAGGCGCTGGACATCCTCGGAGCGGATGGAGCGCACATAGGCGATCTGTCCGCCGCCGAGCACCGCAAGGGCCTCAGGGGTCATGGACGGAATGGCTTCCGCGTGAATCTTCTGAATCATTTTGAAAGTCCTCTCTCTTCGCAAACGCGGTTCACCGGCAAAAGGTCCGTTAGGGGCGGGACTGAATGTCGATGCGCCGGGCCTGCCGCGTGGGCTCCGGCCTCGCGAGGTCGATGGACAGGAGGCCATTGCGCAGCTCCGCACCGAGCACATTCATGCCCTCGGCCAGAACGAACGTGCGCTGGAACTGTCGGGCGGCGATCCCCCGGTGAAGGAAGATGCGCTCGCCATTTTCCTCGACCTGGCGGCCGCGGATGGTCAGTTCCCGCTCCTCGAGCGTGATGTCGAGCTGCTGTTCGGTGAAGCCGGCCACGGCCAGCGTGATCCGCAGGCGCAAGGGAGCGCCATTTTCCGGCTCGATCCGCTCCACATTATAGGGCGGATAGCCTTCAGCAGCCTTGGTCACGCGGTCAAGCACCCGCTCGACCTCGTCGAAGCCCAAAAGAAAAGGGTTCGACAGCGAAGAGATACGCGACATGAGCCAAAGTCCTCGTCAAGCGACTTTGTGAGTTCGGAAAAGCCGGCTCGGCCCTTCCGACAGGGCCCTTTGCAGGCGCCCCGTTCGAGCTTGGATATGGGAAGCGATCTCACCCGCCGCAAGAGCCGGCCGCGGCTTGGCGCCGGCTGGGTCGGAACGAGCGCAAGCCGCATTGAGGCCTGCGCTCTCTCAAGCTCACGCCGCCCGGCGCGGACCCACCGAGGAGCGCGGCGTGAAGCTGTCGGGGTCGGCCGCTGCCCATTCTGCGGAATAGCAGGTGGCCTCCGGCGCCTCGAGCAGCACGCCGGTGGCCAGGAAGGGGTAGAGCTTGTCCAGCGGCTTCGCCTCCACCGGTGTCAGGCGATGCCAGACGTGGTGCGGCGCCAGTTCGCTGGGATGCGCGAGCCCGGCGGCCGCCACAAGGTCCGCCAAAGCGGCGACCGTCTGCTGCTGGAAGTGGGTGACGCGCTGGGCCTTGTCCTCAACCACGAGGCCGCGCTGGAGGTGGGGGTCGTTGGTGGTGACGCCGGTCGGGCAGCCGCCGGTGTGGCAGCGCATGGACATCACGCAGCCGAGCGAGAACATGAAGGCGCGGGCCGCGTTGCACCAGTCGGCGCCCACCGCCATGTTCGCCGCCATGCTAAAGCCGGACGTGACTTTGCCGGCGGCGGCGAGCCGCACCTTGTCGCGCAGCCCGGCGCCCACCAGCGCATTGCGCATGATGACCAGCCCCTCGCGCAGCGGCATGCCCATGTGGTCCGCCAGTTCCTGCGGCGCGGCGCCGGTGCCGCCCTCGGACCCGTCCACCACCACGAAGTCGGGGCGGATGCCGGTGTGCAGCATGGCCTTGGCGATGGCGAAGGTCTCGCTGGGGTGGCCGACGCACATCTTAATGCCCACCGGCTTGCCGCCGGAGAGTTCACGCAATCGCGCGACGAATTCCATCATCTGCGCCGGCGTGTTGAAGGCCGGGTGGCGCGAAGGGGAGATGCAGTCCTCGCCCATCTCGATGCCGCGGATCAGGGAGATTTCCTTGGTCACCTTGGCGGCGGGAAGCACGCCGCCATGGCCGGGCTTGGCACCCTGGCTGAGCTTGATCTCGATCATCTTCAACTGGGGGTCGAGCGCCTTCTCGGCGAACCTCTCGGGGCTGAACGAGCCGTCGCGATTGCGGCAGCCGAAATAGCCCGAGCCCAATTCCCAAACGATGTCGCCGCCATGGATGCGGTGATAGGGGGAGAGGCCGCCCTCCCCGGTGTCGTGATAAAAGCCGCCCTGCTTGGCGCCTAGGTTCAGCGCCTCGATGGCGTTGCGCCCCAGCGAACCGAAGCTCATGGCGGAGATGTTGAGCACTGCCGCGTCGTAGGGCTTGGTGCACTCGCTGCCGCCGACCCGCACGCGGAACGGCTCCTCCTCCACGGGCATCGGCGCCAGAGAATGGGTCATCCACTCGTATTCGGATGCCTGGGTGTCCAGTTCGGTGCCGAACGGCTGGCGGTCTTCCTGCCCCTTGGAGCGGGCATAGACCAGGGTGCGCGCCTGCCGGTTATAGGGCGTCCCGTCCAGGTCCCCCTCGACGATATATTGGCGCAGATAGGGCCGTACCGCCTCGAACATCCAGCGCACCGAAGCGACGAGGGGATAATTGCGCAGCAGCGAGTGGTGCTTCTGGGTAATGTCGAACACACCCACCCAGGCCAGCGGGAACAGGATGCAGAACAGAAACAGCCATGCCGGGCTTCCGACGAAGGACAGCAGCAAGGTGGCGATGCAGGCGAGGACCACGGCGGCAAACGCGCTGTAGCGGCGCATGAGCATCTTGGTGCTGGGTGAGAATGTGTTCGGCATGGTTCCCCCGGTCTGGCTCCTTCTGCGGGAGCCGGCGCGGGGTGCAAACTAGAGCGGCTTTAAGTTTGAGGAAAGATGCGCCGGCCAAGGAGGCCGGCGCTTCCGCCTCACGCCACGCGCGTCAGCTCCGGCGCCACAGCCGTGCCGGATAGCGCCCGCAGCAGCGCCACCTGCGAGGCAAGCTCGGTCCAGTAGCGCGGGTTCAGCTCAAGGTTCAGGATGGCACCCGGTTCCAGCTTCAGAGTGCGCAGCAGATGTTCCCAGGGAATGCTGCCCCAGCCGACCGGCAGGTGCAGGTCGCCTTCCCCAAGACCAAGCTGTTCCGCCTGGTCCACGCTCCAGCTTTCCAGCGGCCGGCCGAAGCTGTCATGGACATGCACATGCCGCGCGAACGGCGCGAGCGCGGCGATCTCGGAGAGGGGATCGAGCTTCGCTTCGGCGCAGCGCAGATAGGCGTGGCTGACATCGAGCGTCGCCCGCACATTGGGGTGGGCGATAGCGTCGATCTCGCCGGCGAGGCGCGAAGGGGTGGCGGTCTCGCGCATGGCGGCGAAGCGGAAGATGTTTTCAAGGCAGAGGGTCACGCCCGCCTCGGCCGCCCGGTCGCCGGCGCGCTGAAGCGCGACGCGCTGGCGTGAATAGGCCACGGCGAAAGTGTCGTCGGGGTCGCGCACGCAGCCGGCGTGTATCACCAGATGAAGGGCTTTCAGGGCGCCGGCAACCGTGATGGCGGCATCCAGCAGGGCGGCGTGCGCGCCGGCCCGCGCGCGCACTTCCATCAGGTTCACCGCCATGGGGCCGTGGATGGTGTAGCCGAAGGGCCGGTCGCGGGTCAGGCGCAGCAAGCGCTGAAGCCGATCTTCCATCACCCGCCCATTGGCGATCAGGGTCCAGGCGTAGATCGGAAGCTCGACGAAATCGACGCCGAGCGCCTCGGCCTCGTCAAGCTTGGCCGGGAGATCGTTGAAATCGGGGTCCTTCGGGCACAGGGAATAACCGATACCGCGAATGGATTGAAAGTGAACGGGCTTTTCCATGATCGGCTTATCCTCCCCGTGAGAACGAATGTATTTCTGGTGCGGATGATGGCCCTTCATCCTGAAGCCTGTGTGTCGGCGTAAATATCTGAAAATAAACAAGATATTTTTTATCGGCCGGAATTCTGCAAAATGGGGGGCGCGCGCTTGGGCTAAAATTCAGCAGATCGCGCCGACCTATGTGCCTGCAGGTCAGCCCCAAAGCTCAAGAATAAGCGCGGGAAAGGGGGAATGACACGCATATTTTACGGTGTGATCAGCAATCGCCGAAAACAGGATCGGACACTGAAATTAGAAAAAAGAGCATCCGATAAAGTTTGGCGAGGAGCGTTTGCTGAACGCCCTCTTATTCCGCAGCGTCAAGGTGGGCTTGGGCGGGGGCAATAACGACCCGCTCGTTTTGAAAATATCAAAACTAATCTGGACGAAATCACTCTAGGGGCACAGCGCCTTCACATCCCGCGCCAGCGACATGGGGTCGAACGGCTTGGCGATCACCCCAACCGCGCCCAGGCTCTTGAAAAGCGAGATCTCGTGGGCCTGGGTCCGGGCCGTGACGAAGGCCACGGGGATGGGCGGCTCAAGGCCAAGCGCGCGCAGTTCGGTGAACGTGGTGCGTCCGTCCATCACCGGCATCATGACATCGAGCAGGATGAGGTCGAGACCGCCTTGGCGCGCCCGTTCCAGCGCGGCGGCGCCAGAGGATGCCGTCTCCACCTCGAAATCGGGATCCAGGCTGAGCGAGAGAGCGACGATTTCGCGAATGTCCGCTTCATCGTCCACATACAGAACGCGCAGGCTCATGCCGGAACTCCGGTCGTCGAGGACTGGGAGGGCGGGGTTTGACGCGCGCGCCCGAGGATTTCGACGACGGCGCCGAGGCCGGTCCGGCTTTCGGCGATCACCTGGTCCAGGAGATGGGCCACCTCCCCATCATGCGAAGCCGTGCTGCACCCGACAATAGGGGGCAGGGTGCCGGCGGGCTGCTGGAGGAGAAGCACCAGTTCCTCGCGCGGCAGGCCGGGGTCGGTGAAATCCACCACCAGGAAGGCGCAGGGGCGCATGGACAGCGCCGCGCGTGCATCGGCGATGGTGGCGGCGGCAATCACTTCAGCGATCCCGCGCGCTTCCTTGGCGAAGGTGCGCCTCGCCTCGCCCGCCGTTACCAGATGCAGCAGGGTGGGGAGCCCCCCATTCGTGTCGATGCCGGCAAGCAAGTGTTCCAAACGGCTTCGCTCGGGGGGCAGTTCGAGCCAGTCGGCCACCGGCATCAGGCCGCCGCCGCTGGTGTTTCGGGCATCGCCTGTGTCTGTCGGCAGGCTCACCAGCATGAGCGGCGTCTCGCGGGTTCGCTCCGCCCGGCGCAGGGAGCGGACCAGGGAGATTCCGTCGCGATCACGCAAATGGGGCGAGACCAGAATGGCGCGGCAGGAGCGGATCGCGGCGCGCCCCTCGCACTCGGCGGCGGTTTCCGCCCGCTCCGCCTCGATCCCGTGTTCCGACAAATCTTTAAGAATGGCGGCGGCGCGCCCGGCGTCGCTCTCCACCACCAGAACGGGGGCGTCTTCATGGGGTTTTTCCGGCGTCGCCTCTGCCAGACGGGCGGGAAGGTCCACATGGAACGTGGTGCCTTCGCCCTCCTCGGTCTCAAAGGAGAGGCGGCCGGCATGCCGCTCGACGATTTCCTTGACGATGGCGAGGCCAAGGCCGGTGCCGCCGCGCTGGCGGGTATCGGTGTTGTCGGCCTGGGCGAAGCGCGTGAAAATGTTGTTGCGGAAGCTGAGCGGAATGCCGGTGCCGTGGTCTTCCACCGATACCCGAACCATCTCGTTCCGGCGCGCCACCACCAGATTGACCGTGCCCTCCGGCGGCGAGAATTTGACCGCGTTGGAAATCAGGTTGGTGAGCACCTGGATCAGGCGGTCATGATCGCCCACCACGGTGGTGTCGGTCTTGGGTGACTGGAAGGCGAGGCGAACCTTGTGTTCGTCGGCGAAGCCCGCGTTCTGCTCCATGGCCTGCCGTGTCACCTCCTCCATGGAGACCGGCTCATGGGCGAAGGTCATGGAGGCCGACTGCATCTTCTCGATGTCGAGAATGTCATTGATGAGCCGCACCAGCCGGCGGCTGTTCTGATGGGCGATCGCCACCAGGCGCTTGGCGGGGGCCGGCAGCGGGCCGGCGGCGCCGCCATCCAGCAGGCCGAGCGAACCGGCAATGGAGGTGAGCGGGGTGCGCAATTCGTGGCTGACCGTGGAGACGAACTCGTTCTTCATGATTTCCGTGCGCTTGCGCTCGGAAATGTCATGGAGGATCGCCACCAGCCGGTTGCCGTCGCTGGCGCGCATCTGGCCGATCACCACATCCACCGGCACGATGGAGCCGTCCTTGCGCCGGCCGGCGAATTCCTGGGCATGACCGCCGTTGACGGCATAGCCCTCCAGCCTGCGCAACAGTTCACCCTCGGTTTCGTCCTCGTCCAGCGCGAACAGCCGAGCGACCGAGGAGCGGGCCAACTCTTCCGGCGTCCAGCCGAACATCCGCACGGTGGCGGGATTGGAGGTTTCGATCAGGCCCTTGTCATTGATGGTGACGATGACGTCCATGGCGCTCGCCAGAATGGCGCGGTGCCGGGCCAGCGTGTCGGCCAGCACCATCTCGGCGCGCCGCCGCCCCATCAGATGAGCGATCATGACAAGGGATGAGCCCGCCACCACCGCGATCGCTGCCGATAGCAGCAGCAGCAGCGTCTGTTTGGTGCGCTGGCTGGCGAGCCGCACCGCATAGGTGCGCGTCTCGGTGTCGGCGACTTCTTCCGCACTGATGGTGTTTACCACGTTGCGGATGCGGTCCATCACCGCCTTGCCGTGCCTGGCCTCCATCACATTGGCGGCGGCAAGGCCGCCTGCGGCGTTGCGGGTCGCCGCCATGTCGCGCAGCAGCCGCATCTCCTCCTCGGCGAACCGCGCGAACTCCGCCAACGCCACTTGGTGCTGCGGACGCCCCCAGGCCATCTTGGTGAGCGCCTCGATATCCGGGCTCACAGTGTCGCGGATGCGGTTCAGCGGGTTGAGGAACTCCTCCCGCCCGGTGACCACATAGCCCAGCGTCCCGCTTTCCGCGCTCAGCAGATCCTCGAAGATGCGCTGGAGATGGTCGCGAATCTGCGAGGAATAGAGCAGGTCCTCTCGCAGGCGGTTGGCCGACGCAAATTCGCGGAAGCTGGAGAAGCCGACCGCCAGCACGATGGCGGCGGCAACGCCGGCGCCCAGCACGCCGATGATAAGCACCCGGCGAATGCCGCGCCGGCGTTTGCGCCGCTCGACCTTCGGGAATGCACGGGGGTCGCTCATGCGGTCCTCGCCGTGCCGGAGAGGCCGGAGCCGTTTTGCTGGGGCGCTGAGGTCACGAGGTGCGATCAGCCAAGGTCAGGCCCATCCAGGCATCAAGGAATTTGTCGAGCCAGAAGCAGACGGCCGGATCATAGCGCGACCAGCCCTCCAGATGCGCCTCCGCCGGCTGGGCACCGGGATGCTTGAGGCGCTCGGCACCGCGCGCCGTCCAGTGGCACATCATCTGCTGCGTGACCTCGGGATGGAACTGAAGCGCATAGGCGTTTTTGCCGTGGCGGAACGCCTGGTTGGGGAAAACGTCGCCCTCCACCAGCAAGTCCGCGCCCTGGGGCAGGTCGAAGCCCTCCGCATGCCAGTGGTAGACATGGCTCGGCCAGGGCAGAAGGCTATTGCCGATCGGGGTCGGCCGCACCGGATAATAGCCGCGCTCGCATAGGCCTTCGGCGTGGCGGTCGACCTTGGCGCCGAGTTGCACGGCCATCAATTGCGCGCCGAGGCAGACGCCAAGCAGCGGCTTGTCCTGCGCCATGACGCGGCCAACGAAGTCGATTTCGGCGCGAATATAGGGGTGGGTGTCGTTGGCGCTCTGCGGGCCGCCGAACACCACGACGCCAGCATAGGAGGACAGATGATCGGGAAGAGGGTCGCCGATGGCGGGCCGGCGTGTGTCAAGACGATAGCCGCGCTGCTCCAGCCGATGCCCGATGCGGCCCGGTACCGAGGTCGCCTGATGCATGATGACGAGGATTCGGCCGGCGTCGGGCGCGGCGGCGCCACTGATCTCCTCGGCCGGCGGCTCGTCAGCTATCTCGCGATCCAATGTCCCCTTCCGCCTCCTCTCGCACCTCGCGGCGAATGCGCACTCGGTCGCGCGAGCCCACGTTCAGCAATTCGGCTGCCCGCCAAACGAGATTGTCCTCGAACTCGGTCAGCCCGCCATCGGCGTAGGCCACCTCGAACATCATCTCCACCACGCGCATGCGGCCCTCTTCGTCGACCGCGCGATTGAGAATGCTGGTGAAAGCATAAAGGTCAACCGCCTCGGCGTCGCGGGCGATTGCGAGTTCGACCAAAGCTTCGGTGCTGCTCTCGCTCAACTCGAAGCGTTCGGCGAGAATTGTTCGGACCACGGCGCGCTCGGCCGGCGTCACGGCGCCGTCGATAGACATGACGTGAACCAGGAGGACCGCGGCGGCGAGCCGATAGTCGTTCTCCTCGAACGCGCTGGCGTCGCGGTGGCCGCCGGTGATCTCGGCGATGAAGTCGGAGAGCACGCGGAACATATGGCCCCCTGGTCGCGCAGCTTATGCTGTGGTGCCACATAAACCGCGGGGGGAACAAGCGAGGACGCGGAAATCCGCGTCCTGCCAATAACTTCTTCGGGAAGTGTTGCTTTCGTGCTGCGGTTTACCGGCTCGGCGTTGCGGGGGAGGGCAAGCGGCTATTGTAGTCGCTTTGAATGCGGGTGGTGGAATCCCCCTCGCCCGGGCGCGGCGTGCGCATGGGCGGGGGCGCCAGATTCTGACGCGGCGCCGGGGGGGCCAGATTTTGTCCAGGGACACCCTGGGACGGAACCTGGGGCACGGGCACATAGCGGGTCTGCGCCTGTGCCGGTCCCATCACAGCCCCGGCCAGCAGCAGCAGGCTCAGCGCCGCTCCGCCTGTCTTCAGAAGTGTCATCTCTCGTCTCCGCCTGGGGCGCCCATCCCGTTGGCTATCAGATGGGACGCGGGAACATGAACCGCTATGGGTCCGTCTTTGGGTCGTTCTACACGGACCTCTGCAATAGGTCGCAGATGCCGCGTATGGCAGGGTAACAAGCGAATAAGACGTTCTGTTTCATCACATTTATCTGGAACGAATGCGGATTTCCAACCCGCCGCCGGGGCGCGGAATACAAGCTTGATCTTAACTTGAGCGCGCAGGAGCTAACAAGGATTTGACCAATAGCGAAGCTCAGACGGCCTCCCGTTTGCCTGGAAAAGCCAGTATGGGAACCCAATTGAAGCCTGTCCCCTCGGGTTGTCTGGCGGGCGGCTAGAAGGCATGTTGGCGCGTCCTGCGTCGCGCGCAGGGTCCTGCGAACAGACGGCCCCGAGGTGTTGGCGCGTGGCGATTCTTGTTCAGTTGCTGTCCCGCCAGAGATCGTTGGCATGGCGCCTTGCCATGGCGGTGGTGGTCATCGGCGCGGTATTCGCGCTGCGATTTGTCCTGTCTTTGTCCCTGCGTGAGATCGCGCCGTTCGCTTTCCAGCTCCCAGCCATTCTGCTCGTGACCCTGCTCGGCGGCCTGACCATCGGCGTGCTGGGCCTGCTGGGCGCGCTGGTGGCGAACGCCGCGCTGGTGCCGGTCGAGGTCTGGCAGGATTTTCCCGCGCTGAGCCCGGCCGTAATCACGCTCGGCTCCTTCCTCGTGAACGGGCTGGTGCTGTGCTTCATCGCGGTGGCCCTGCGCCGCGCGCTGGACGCTCTCCAGCAGACGCAGGATCGACTGGTCGAGACCACAGCAGCTCAGGAGTCCGCGCTCGCCACCCTCGAAGCCTTGCTGGTCCATGCCCCGGTCGGCTTTGCTTTTTTTGACGCGACTCATGCCTTTGTGCGCGTGAATGAGCGTGTCGCCACCTTGAATGGCGCGGCCATCGAGGATCATCTGGGTCGTACCGTCGCGGATTTCGCGCCCGATTATGCTGTCTCGGTCAACGGATACATCGATCGCGTCTTCGAGACCGGAGAGGTCATCTCCAGTGTCGAAATCGAGGGCGAGGTGCCGGCATCCCCCGGCGTCTGGCGCTATTGGCTGACCGGCTTCTTCCCCGTGCGCGAGTCCGGAGAGGTGAGCCTGGTGGGCATCACCGTCATCGAGATCACCGAGCGCAAGGTTGCCGAGCGGGCGTTAGCGGAAAGCGTCAAGCGTTTCCGCGACCTCGCCGAGGCCGTGCCGCAAATGGTCTGGACCGCCGACGCGGGAGGCAAGGGCGACTATTATAACAACCGCTGGGGCGAATATACCGGCAGTCCGTTCGGTCAGGCGTCACTTGAGTGGAACGCCTTCCTCCATCCCGACGATCGGGACGAAGCCCTGAAATACTGGCAAGCCGCGCTCGAGACGTCCGAACCGTTCGGCCGGGAATATCGGCTGCGGTCAGTGGAGGGCACGTTCAAGTGGTTCCTTTGCCGCGCTACGCCGGTGCGGGGCGCGGACGGAAAGGTGCAACGCTGGTTCGGCACCTGCACCGATATTTCCGAAATCGTGAGTGCCCGCGAGGCCCTCTCCACTTCCCGCGAGGAACTGGAAAACCTCGTCCTGAAGCGTACGGCCGAACTGCTGGAAACCAATGCTCGCCTCAAAGGCGAGATCGAGGAGCGGGTGAAGGCGGAGGAACAGCTTCGCCAGGCCCAGAAGATGGAGGCCGTGGGCCAGCTCACCGGCGGTGTGGCACACGATTTCAACAATCTGCTCACTGTCATCATCGGCAATCTGGAGGCGGCGGAGCGCCGGATCCCCGTCACCGATACCGAGATTCGCACATTCCTGGATTATTCCCGCCAGGGTGCGCTGCGGGCGGCGGTGCTGACCCAGCGCCTGCTCGCCTTCTCCCGCCGGCAGCCGCTCGATCCTAAGCCGACCGACGTTAATCGCCTCGTGACCGGTATGTCGGAGATGCTGCGCCGGACGCTCGGAGAGCGGGTCATGGTGGAAACCGTCCTGGCCGGCGGCATGTGGCCGGCTGAGATCGACCCCAACCAGTTGGAGAATGCGATCCTCAATCTGGCGGTCAACGCGCGCGATGCCATGTCGGCCGGCGGCAAATTGACCATCGAGACGGCCAACGCCCATCTGGACGAAGCCTATGCCGCCACCCACGAAGAGGTCGCGCCGGGCCAGTATGTGCTGATCTGCGTGAGCGACACCGGCTCCGGCATGAGCCCGGACGTACGCGAGCGGGCGTTCGAGCCATTCTTCACCACGAAGGGGCCGAGCGAAGGAACTGGCCTCGGGCTCAGCCAAGTCTATGGCTTCGTGAAGCAATCCGGCGGGCATGTGAAGATCTACAGCGAGACCGGGCAGGGCACGACGGTCAAGGTCTACCTGCCGCGTCTCAAGTCGCTCAACACTGTGGAGCCGGCGCCTGTGGACCCTGCGCCGCCGCCGCGCATGGCTTCCAATACAAGCATTCTCGTGGTGGAGGATGAGACAGCCGTTCGCAGGTACTCAGTCTCCACCCTATCGGATCTTGGATACCATGTTATAGAGGCGAACAGCGGCGAACAGGCTCTGCGTCTCCTTGAAGATGGCGCTCGGCCGCATCTTCTGTTTACCGATGTGAATCTTGGTGGCGGCATCAACGGCCGCGTGCTTGCTGAACGCGCCGTTGAGTTCATGCCGACACTGCGCGTTTTGTTCACCACAGCTTACGCACGCAACGCAATCGTCCACCACGGGCGGTTGGATCAGGGCGTGAAACTGCTCACCAAGCCGTTCAGCCAGAATGAACTTGCCGGAAAGGTCAGAGACGTGTTGGAGCAACCGGAGCCGCTGGGTCTCCTCCTTCTCGTGGAGGATGAGCCTTTCGTCGCCATGGTGGCGCGCCAGATTTTGGAAGACGAAGGCTTCGAGGTCAGCCTCGCGGCCACCGCCGCTGCCGGCTTGTCGTTTGCCGAGGCAAACAGCGCCACTCTGGTTGCCGCTGTGGTGGACCTTGGTCTTCCCGACATGCGGGGCGACGCGCTTGTGGAGAAACTTCGCGTCCTTCGGGCTGATCTGCCAATCCTGGTGGCTTCAGGCTATGGCACGGGGGAGCTTCAGGCACTGTTCGCCGATGATACGCATATCGCTCTGGTGGGCAAGCCATACGACAGCGCCGCCCTGCGGCAAGCGCTGGGCGGTTTCGGTTTCAAATTCGGGGAGTGAGGGCGAACGCAACGAAAGCCGGGGAGGGGGGAAGGGGGTGGGCACCTCCGTCGCGTCCGCCACTCGGTGAAGAAACCCAATTTCGCTCTTTGGGTTCCTAGGGTGACGCGATTTTTTTCAGCGCCTCCGGCCGAAAATTAGCGACTGGATCAAACCGACGGCCGCAGCCGCCGCGATGGCTGCCAGCGGGTGGTTTTCGACCGCCCTGGAAACCGTCTCGGTCGCAGCGCCAAACGGCATGGCGCCCATGGATGCCGTGCGCCGACGGGACGGCTTGGCGATGAGAGCAGCCAGGCCCGCCAGCAGGAAGCCGGCGAGACCCGTCAGCAGACCCGCGGCCCATGGCGCAAGCCAGAGCAGCAGGGCCTGGTAAAGGCCAATGCCCAAAAACACCGTGCCGATCCAGACCAGACCGGCGGCAACGAACAACAGACCGGCGCGTAGGGCCACGGGGTTTCCCTTTATCGGCGGAAGAGGATCTGGCCGAGCAGAGCGCCGAGCCCGGCCGCGATAGCGCAGGCAGCAAGCGGTTGTGCCTGGATGCTCTCGCGCAGGCTTTCATACTTTGTTTCGGCCCAGTCTGTCACTTCCCCGATTGCCGCTTCGGCCTCGCCGGTCGCGCCATCGACGCTGTGGCGCGCGGTGCGGCCCAGGGTTTCCACCAATTGCGCGAGATCGCTCTTGAGGGTCGCAATATCGGCCTTCAGTTCCGCGATATGGGCATCGCTGGTGAAGTCCGAGCCGGGGTTCAGGTTCGGCGTGTCCGCCATGAGTTCTCTCCGATGTTCGCTGCGCATCGCCGCCGGAACGGCAGCGCATGGGCGAAACGCATTCTGGCTGGGCTGGTTCCTGGCGGGGGCTTTGCCGTCCCCGCACAATCGTCTGTGGGGACGTTGAAGTCCCCCGAGAAAAATCAGGCGATGCGGGCTGCAGGCTCTGAGTGATCGCGCGCCTCATGGAAGAACAGCGCCTGGGCGATTGTCGCCTTCACGTTCTCGCTCAGGAATGGCTTGGTAATGAGGTAGGTCGGCTCAGGGCGCTCGCCGGTGAGCAGACGATCCGGGAAGGCGGTGATGAAGATCACCGGAACATTGAAGCTCTGCAGGATGTCCGTCACCGCATCAATGCCGGACGAGCCGTCCGCCAGTTGAATGTCGGCCAGCACGAGGCCGAAATTGCCCTGGTTCGCCAACTCGATCGCCTTGGAGTGGGTCGGCGCGACGCCCACGACTTCATGGCCCAGTTCGGTGACGAGGGTTTTCAGATCGAGCGCGATCACCCATTCATCTTCGATGATGAGGACGCGGGTGGCGAGCTGTGCGTCGATCTCGGCCTGTGCGGCGATCACCTGGCTTTCCACCTGGTCCAGCGGAATGGACAGGATGGAGCCGGCCTCGGCGAACGAAAAGCCTTCCATGGCCGTGAGCAGCAGCGCCACGCGGGACACCGCGCCCAATTGCTGGAGCCGCTGGTCGGCACGGCTCGCACCAAGCGAGGCCCCGCTGGGACGACGCGACCAGACTTCCTGACACGCCTTGTAGAGGGCAACGCGCGGGGACAGATCGTGCGCGACGGCGACGCGGCCGTCGATGATCGACTGAAGGGTCTCCTGGACCAACGTATCGCCGGCCTTCTGGCTGCCCAGAAGGGCCCGCGTATAGCGTCGCAGGAGGGGAAGCTGCTTTAAGAGCTGTTGCTGGGCCATGCGCCTCTTACCTCGAACAAAGTCGGCAATAACGCGGCTGTGCGCGAAAAGTTCCCAGGGCTAAGGAACCGCTGGGCATTTCAAGCATTATACCCGCAGACGCGCGTGAAAACAGCAGCCAGCACCAGATTGAGAATTGTTTCGTTGGACCGCCAGAGCGGTTACATGGATTGAGAAGGCCAAGCTGCAGGTTGAGATGCGACGGACGCCGTCGGCGCCGGGCAGCGAAGCGAAAGGGTGGAGTTGGAATGCGGTGGGTGACAGGCGAGGCGGCGCGGGCGCGCCATCGCGAGCGCGCCGCCATCTTCGCATCTGCGGCAGGGCATCCCCGGCACTTACTCGACAGCGTGCGGCGCGGCCTCATCCTGGTCATTCTCATCGCCATCGCTCCCATCGCCTGCGCCAGCATGCTCCAGGGCGTGTTGCAATTGCGGCGCGCGACCGAGGAGGCGCAGCACCGCCTGCTTCAGGGCGCGATTGCCGCCGCCGGCACACAGCAGAACGTCTTCGCCTCGGCCGAGAACGTGCTCCAGGCCCTCAAGAATGTTCAGGCCGTGCGCAGCGGGGGCGGGGAATGCGCCGCCACTCTCTATGGCGCGACCCTGAGCCTGCCGTTCGCCTCCAACATTGCGCTGGTCGGCCCCGATGGCGCGATCCGCTGCTCCGCCCTCTCGCCGGTCGGGCTGGACATCTCGCAACGCCGCTGGTGGATCGAGGCGAAGGCATCCAAGTCCTTTACGCTCAGCGAACGCCTCCTGAGCCCGATCACGCGCGCCGAGATCGTGGCGGGGACGCTGCCACTATATGGCGCGAACGGGGATTTCGAGGGCGCGCTCTCCATCGGCATCGACGCCGGCTGGCTGGACAATCTCTTGAAGCGGGAAACCCCGCTTAGCCAGGGCGTCGCGGCGGTGGTCGATACCGACGGGGAGCAACTGGTTTCCAATGCCCCGGCGGTCAGCAAGCGCCTGTTCGTGCCCAGTGCCGTCGCCGCCAATGTCGGGCAATTGGGCGAGACCCGCGACGAGGCCGGGCGCTCCTGGAGTTATGCGGTGGCGCCGCTCGATCGGCACGACCTGCTGGTGGCGTTCGCACAGCCGAGCGACCAGCTTTTCCAATGGACCACACTGCATGTGGCGGTAAGCTTCGTGCTGCCGATCTTCATGTTGATCTTCACCATCGTCGCCATTTGGCTCGCCACCGACCGGATGGTGCTGCAATGGCTGCTCTATCTCCGGCGCGTCACAGCGGTGTACGCGCAGGGGCATTACGGCTTCCGTCCCTCGCGCATGGACCAGGCGCCGAGCGAGTTCCGCGTGCTGGGAAATGCCATCGAGGACATGGCGCTCGCGATCCGCGAGCGTGACGGCAAGCTGCGCGAGGCCCTAGCCGATAAGACCGCAATGGTGCGGGAAATCCACCATCGCATCAAGAACAGCCTCCAGGTGGTGGTTAGCCTGCTCAGCCTCTACGGCTCCGGCGTCAAGGGCGAGGAGGACCGCAAGCGGTTCGACCAGTTGCGGATGCGGGTCAACACGTTGGCGGTGGTCCACCGGCTCCTTTATGAGGTAAACGAGGGCTCGGAGGTCCGCTCACGCGAGCTTCTGCGCGAGCTTGCGGCGCTGCTCGAAGTCGCGGTAGAGCGCAATGTCCGGATCGTGGTGGATGCCGAAGACGTTGCGTTGCCCACCGACCTTGCCGTCCCGCTCGCCCTCCTGCTCACCGAAATGGTGATGATCATCGCCAATACGCAGGCCCGCCAGCCGGTGCGCATGGCGATCCGGGGCATGGAGGAGGAGGGGTGCCTCGTCCTGCGGATCGACGTATCGGACGCCATCGGCGACCGGCTGGAGGAAGCGAATGCGCCGCTCGCCCACGGTTTCGCGCGCCAGCTCTCGGGCAGCATTCTCACCACCCAGACCCCCGGCGGATCTCAGGTGGAAGTCCGCTTCAGCCCTCGTATTCGCAAGCCCTCCTGATCCCTTTGCCTTTTGATCGGAACCGTAGCGTGCCCTCGCCGTTTGTCTTTGGACAGCAAGTGCAGCGCGGTCCAAAACAAGGAGAACGGGATGGCACAGACAAAGGCGAAGGGCACCTCCAATCGCGGCTTTGCGGCGATGGACGCCGAAAAGCAGCGGGCGATCGCTCGCAAGGGCGGCGAGAGCGTGCCGGCGGAGAAGCGCAGTTTCTCCCAGGATCGGGCGCTGGCATCCGCAGCCGGCCGCAAAGGCGGCCAGAGCGTCGCCGATGAGGATCGCAGCTTCTCACGCGACCGGGATCTTGCATCGCAGGCCGGACAGAAGGGCGGGCAGGCCTCCCATACTGGTCGCTCCTGACGCGGCGACGGGGAGGGTACTCTGCGCGGGCAACATTTCTGATGCGAAATGGAACTCGATGCGGATCGAGGCGTTGTGTCCTTCATGGAAGGGTCGACAAGCAGTCCCCGATCCACGTTCGTCGCGCTGAAGCGTTCGCAAGAGCGCCTCGCGGACGGGCATGCGCCGGGGGCGCGGGATTGCGCGAGGGGGAGCCAGCGTGTTTCATCCAGAGGAAACGGATAGCAGAAGCCCCATGAATCTGCCCAAGACGACATCCGCTAAAGACGCGGCGGATCTACGCTCTCAGGTTCTGGAGCTGCTTCCTGCGCTTCGCGCTTTTGGCCGTTCGCTGACGCGAAATCGGACAGAGGCTGACGACTTGGTGCAGGAAACACTTCTCAAGGCCTTGTCGAACATCGACAAATTCGATCCGGGCACCAATCTTCGGGCTTGGCTGTTCACCATTCTGCGCAACACCTATTACACCGAGATCCGCAAGCGCCGGCGTGAGACCGACGGCATCTCCACCTTGTCTCAGCAGGATTCCAACATGGGTCCGGGGCAGGAATGGGCGGTGACGCTGCGCAGTCTCAAGGAAGCCTTGGAACTGCTGCCTGCCGACCAGCGCGAGGCTCTGGTACTGGTGGGTGCTGCTGGGCTTTCCTATGAGGAAGCGGCCGATGTCTGCCAATGCGCACTCGGCACAATCAAGAGCCGCGTCAACCGCGCCCGTGCCAAGCTTTTGGTGCTGATGGGTGCCGAGGAGACCGCTGATGTGGTCGAAGGCGATGCCCTTGCCATGTCGGCTGCGCGAATTTCATCCGCCGCGCGAAGCTGATCGTGCTGCCCTTCACGGGCAAATTCTCTGAAGAATAAACAGCCGCCCACCGGTGCCCACCGGTGGGCGGTTTGTTTTTGCGTGGCTGTGGTCGGCTTGGCTCCGGGTGCGTCTTCTGCGGGCCGTCTTAAACAGGCCGGCTGGAAAACCAGCGATCTCTGCCAGCTGGCAGAGACGGACGAGCTATTATTCAGTGTCCAACCAAGCACAAAAAAGCCCGCGCGAAAGTCGCGCGGACCAAACTGCAAACCATCGACGAGGATCAGTCGTCTTTGCCGGACGCATGTCCGTCGGCAAAATCGGACGGTTCGTTTTCGCCCGGCGTGTCGGCTGGGCGAGTTTCGAACGCTCCCTGAAGCTGTGCGGCGAGCTTCATCAGCTCATCCGGCACATCTTCATTGGTGTAGTCGTCGAACAACTGCCGGAGTTCCTTGCCCAGGAGATCCTGGCGCGCGGAAATATCCCGCCTGTGAGGGGCCCGCATTACGCCTCCCTCTTTCTGGTCTTGCGTCATGGGAAGGTCTGGCCGCTGCTGTCGCATGGAAGATCTTCGATTGCTGGCACGAAACGGTGTGGGCTCAATTCAAAACCCACATCCCATCCACGCGCACGGGAGGTTAAACGGTAGCTCTGCGGTGCGCTTCTAACAAGCCCGGCCGTCAGTCTCGATAAAGGCGAGAGACGGGGGGAGAAGTCATGGCGTCGTCCTCGTCCCATTTCTCGTCCTTTTTAATGTGAGGCCCCTCCGTCTGGGGCCCCTCACCATCCATCGCCGCGCTCGCATTCCGCAGGCGCCTGCGCTCGTCATCAGGGCCGTGCTCGCGCTGGCGCCGGTAATCTCGCGCCGCTGCGGCGGGCTCGAACTCCGGTTGGTCATAGCCTTGAGGCGAAGATGTCGGTTTCCAATCCTGGATCGACGTCCCGCTGTTTCTGTCGCTGTTCCGAGGCATCGGCATTGCCGTCCTCCCATCTTCAGAAGCCTTGTCGATTGGAAACGACTCTCAAGGCTCTTTGTTCCAGGGAGTCTGGTCGCTGACGCAAAAAATCCGACACCTTTTCATGCAGCACGGGTCACGCGGTCGAATGTCACTTTTGAAGCTCGATTGGATCAAGGCTTTCGCATCCAAACGAACGGCCTCGCTTTAGGTTCCTGCGGCAAAAAGGCATGTTTTCTCGCTGCCTCGCGCGCGGTTGGGCCGCTTCATTCGTTCGGCGCGTCGAGTCAGTACGGATGCCCCATCAGGGGGATGGACAGAGTTCGTCGGTATCCTGCGGAACCGGAATCTCCATTGCTACGTTTTCATTTTCAAGACACGCGGCGACGTTTCGCTGAGGTCATCTCAGACACCGTGGCCGACACGGGCGCAATTCGTGCCCCCATTATCGTCATGAATTAGCAAGATAGGAGATAACGTCATGTTGGGTTGGGCTCTCACGTTCCTCGTCGTGGCGCTGATCGCCGCTGTTCTTGGTTTTGGCGGCATTGCCGGCACTGCGATTGGCATTGCGAAGATCATTTTCTTCGTCGCAATCGTTCTGTTCCTGATTTCTGCCGTGTTCGGCCTTCTGCGCGGCCGCGGGCCGCGGATCAATTGATCCCTCACCCCGCTACAGCCGCATCAAGTTAGCAAAAGGACAATGGCCTCCGGGGCTCCGGGGGCCTATTGTCCGGGCCTGAACTGAAAGCGGTTAATTATGCGGCGCCTGACCGTCGAACACAGAACTATTTATCGTTATGCCGAGCCTGTGCACTTCGGTCAGCACCGGCTCATGCTGCGTCCCCGCGACAGTCACGGCCTTCGTCTGCACGAAGCGACCATCACGCTCTCGCCGACCGGGACTGTCAAATACATCTACGACGTTTTCGGAAATTCCATCGCGATCGTCGATTTCGACGGACCGGGCAGTGAGCTTCGGATCGAAAGCGTCCTGGAACTTGACAGCTACGCCGCGCCGCAGCTGGAGGTGCTCCTTGAGCCGGGAGCCGCCACCTACCCCTTCGTCTATGACAGCGACGATCGCTTCGATGCCTCGCAGATGCTCACCCGCTATCACCAGGACAATGGTGAGGTGAAAGCGTGGGTCGGCACCTTCATAACGCTCGGCGAGAGCGTGGGGACGCTTGATCTGCTCCAGCGCATCAACGCCGCGATCAAAGACGATTTCACTTATAATGCGCGGTATGAGGAGGGCACCCAGCCCCCCGATAAGACCCTTCAGCTTCGCTCCGGCACCTGCCGGGACTTCGCACTGCTGTTCATCGAGGCGGTTCGCGAGCTTGGCTTCGCGGCACGTTTCGTTACGGGCTACCTCTATACCCCTCATCTGGATCTCAATATCGATCTCTGCGAGGAAATCCGGGGTGCGGGCTCGACCCATGCTTGGGCCGAGGTTTACCTGCCCGGCGCCGGCTGGATCGATTTCGACCCCACCAACGCGCTGATCGGCACCGACCATCTGGTGCGGGTGGCAGTGGTGCGCGATCCGCGGCAGGCCTCGCCCATCGTCGGTACGTTTTCCGGCGCGGCCAATGCCTTCATCGCCATGGATGTTGAGGTGTTCGTCTCCACCCGCACGCCGGTCGAACTCGATATCCGCGACGACGAGGACGATACGCGAATTGCGGAAGAGCTTATCGAAGAGGTCCCGGAAGAGGTCGTAGCGGAAAACGAAGAGGACGCCCGCGATGAGCGCGTGGGCGAATCCGACCGGGTGGCCTGACGGCCAAAAAATGGCAGCAAAAAAAACGGCGGGCTACCGAAGCAAGCCCGCCGTCACAGTATACCTGGAGGCGTCGATGACAGTGATCGACACCTGATCAACGCCGAGCGGGCCGTCCGGTTCCAGCCAGCTCAAAAATAATCACGCGGGTTTAAAATAAAACGGGGCGCACAAGGCGCCCCGTTTTGTCGTCGTGTTTCAGTTCGCCCGTTGGACGAAATAGCTCAGGGGCAGGCCACTCGGAAGGAATTGCCGTAAGCGTCGCGCGCCCAGCAAGCCTTCGGGGTGGTTGCCGCGCCGACGATGGCGCCGGTCGCGCCGCCGAGGACGCCGCCCACCACTGCGCCGCCGGCGCTGCCGGTGGCAAGGCCGCCGATCAGTGCGCCTGCGCCCGCTCCCATCAGACCACCGCCGACGGCGCGGTCAGATTCGGAGTATTGGCTGCATCCGCCCAGGGCCAGTGCCGCCGCCATAACGATGATTGCCGCCCTCATTTTATTCTCCACATCCTTCTCGCCGGCTGTGCCGGGATGGTCCGACCGATTTAACGCGTCTTCGCAGACGGTCGGCGGACAATTCCGCCTCGCGAAGATCCACCTTGCCGGTGGGGCTTCTGCACCACCAAGCTAAGCACAAGTGCCGCCACCAAGCCTACCCCCCAGGGCAGCAAACAGCGCCGGACCGGGGTGGCGAACAACCAAATCCTGTGTACGCTCCGCAGCTTCGTCGAACTCGCTGCGAAGCTGGCGCTGGCCTTTTATAGCAGCCGAGAGGCCGCTGCGGGCCAGTGCGCCGGCCTGCGAACCCAATTCCTCCGCGTGGGCCGTCAAGCCTTCCACAGTGTCGTGGGCATAACGTCGCGCATTCTTGCGAGGGCCACGCGTCGTCTCTTCGGCGGCATCCGCCAACGCTTCTCCAAGCAGGGCCACGTCATGCCGTAGCGTTTCGAGTCGCTGCGCGATGTCGTGGGTTGAAGAGCGCGATCCCATTCCGAACATAAGCTGTCTCCGTATGGCGGTGAGGAAACGCCGATTGACGGCGAAGGTTCCGGTCAGAGACAGCGGGCGCTGCAACAATTCCTGTGGTGCAGACTGCGCTGCTTTTCGCATCATGGCTTTTTATTGATCGTTTGAAATGGAACCTGAGGCGAAGCTTGGGGTTTTAACTGCATCCATCCAAGCGCCATAGGCATGTCTCAGTCGATTTTGTGAGGGATTGCCGGGTGCTTTTGAGAGGCGCGTTCCGGCCCATGTCCTTCCCGATGCCGTCTTCCGTGCATGATTTCCGCGCTCCGGCGGGCGCCTCCGGCGAAGCTTTGGTCGAGATTTCCCTCGAGGATGTTGCTGCATTGCTCCATCCCTCGCGCACCGCCTTCTTCTTTGATGTCGACGGCACGCTGATCGATATCGCGCCCCATCCCGACGCAGTATACGTGTCCAAGATGCTGGTGGATGATCTCGACCGGCTCTCTGCCGCCAGTGATGGCGCGGTGGCGCTGGTCAGCGGCCGAGAGGTCGCTGTGCTCGATCGGCTGTTCCAGCCTTTGGAGATGTCTGTGTCCGGCGTCCATGGCGCCCAATTCCGCCGCCGGCCTGGCGGCGAGATGTCCTTGGTCGAGGATCTCCCGCAGGGCATCCGCAGCGCGCTGAAGGCACTCGCCGCGACCTTCTCCGGGGTGCTGGTTGAGGACAAAGGCGCCAGCGTCGCACTGCACTACCGCAACGATCCGGGCATCGCCTCTGTGCTTGAGGACCGCATCGCAAAGGTGGTGAGCGCAGATGCACGCACCCTGACGGTGCTGCCGGGACGCATGGTGTTCGAGGTGAAGCGGCGTGGCCACGACAAGGGTGCCGCCGTTCGTGCCTTCATGTCCGAACCGCCGTTTGCCGGGCGGACCCCGGTTTTTATCGGCGACGATGTTACTGACGAAGCCGGGTTCGCCGCCGTTCGCGAATTGGACGGGATTGCCATTTCAATCGGTCGGCGCTTGCCTGGTGCCGACTTCACATTGCCCCAAGCCGAGGACGTGCGTGCGCTCGTCAAGCACCTCGCCCATTTCTTCGAACGGAGGGATTGATCGTGTCGCGCCTTATTCTGGTTTCCAACAGGGTCGCGGTCCCCCAGGCCGGCGGTAAGGCGGTTGCGGGTGGTCTGGCCGTGGCCGTGAATGCGGCGCTGAAGAATCGCTCCGGCGTGTGGTTCGGGTGGAGCGGCCGAATCACTGAGGAACCCTCGGATCGTCCCATCGTCACCACGAGGAGCAAGGTGAAATATGCGGTGATCGATCTGAAAGACAGCGATTACCAGGAATATTACAACGGCTTCGCCAATCGCGTGCTATGGCCGACCCTGCATTACCGGGTGGATCTCGCAGAATTCCAGCGCGCCGACCTGTCCGGCTATATCAGAGTGAACCGGCTCTTCGCCGAGCATGTCTCCAAGATCATCCAGCCCGACGACGTCATCTGGGTGCACGACTACCACATGATGCCGCTGGCGAAATATCTGCGCGAGCGCGGGCACAAGAACCGCATTGGCTTCTTCCTGCATATCCCCATGCCACCGCCCGAGTTGATCCAGACGCTGCCGCGCCATGGGGAGACCCTCGGTGCCCTGGCCCATTATGATCTTCTCGGCTTCCAGACCGAGAATGACCGGGACAATTTCGGCCGCTACCTGGTCACCCGGGGTGGTGAGGAGACCAGCACGCCGGGCGTCTACGAGGTCGCCGGGCGCCGCGTCATCGTCGGCGCCTTTCCGGTCGGCATCGAGACGGAGGCGTTTGCCCGCCGCGCCCGGCATGCGGGGCGCACCAATTACGTCAAGACGTTCCGGCAGAGCGTGGGCAATCGCAAGCTGATCATCGGCGTCGATCGCCTGGATTATTCCAAGGGCATTCCCCATCGCCTCGAGGCATATGAGGAAATGCTGCGCACCTCGCCGGAATGGCACGATAAGGTGACATTTGCCCAGATCACGCCGAAAAGCCGGACCGAAGTGCCGGAATATGTCCAGATGGACCGCTTCGTCACCCACAAGGCAGGCCAGATCAACGGCACCTATGGCGATGTCGCGTGGACCCCGCTGCGCTATGTGAACCGCACCTATTCACGCTCCGCCCTCGCCGGCTTCTACCGCGCCGCGCAGGTGGCCATGGTGACGCCGCTGCGCGACGGCATGAACCTCGTCGCCAAAGAGTTCGTCGCGGCGCAGGACCCGGCCGACCCCGGCGTTCTGGTCCTCTCGCAATTCGCGGGCGCGGCGGCGGAATTGTCGTGCGGTGCCCTCATGGTCAATCCGCACGAGACCGAAGGCATGGCCCAGGCGCTCAAGCGGGCTCTGGACATGCCGCTGCAAGAACGACGCGAGCGGTATGAGCGGATGATGACGGTGCTGCTGCGGCAGGACATCGACCAATGGGCCGAGTCGTTCCTAGACGCGTTGATTCCTGCGGAAAAGCCCGAAAAATCGGTGGCCCCGACGCTGCCCCTGCCGCGACCGATGCTGCAGGGGGCGGGATATAGCGGCTGGCATGGGGTCCACGGCCCTCAGCGGTGAGCCGCGTTCAGATGTAATCCACGAAGGACTTCATCTGGTCCTCCGAGAGGTCGCGCATCTGCGCCAGCGTGTAGGTGTCGAGCACGGTGCCCATGGCATCGCGCACGCGCACCATGAGCCGGCGCACCTCGCAATTGGGGACGTCGCAATCCTCGCATGGGATGTAGGCGTTGCGGCTTGCGCAGGGGAAAGGTGCAAGGGGGCCGTCCAGCGCGCGGATCATTTCGCCGACGATGATTTCGTCGGCTGGCTTGCCGAGGCGGTAACCGCCGAGCTTGCCCTTCTTGCTGGCGAGGAAGCCGGCATTGCGCAGTTCGTTGAGGATGACGTCGAGAAATTTCTTCGGGATGTGGTTGATATCGGCGATCTCCGCCACCTGCACCGACCCGCCAGGGGGCAGGCGCGCAAGAAAGACCGCCGCCTTGAGACCGTACTTTCCCTTTTTCGTCAGCATTAAAAACCTCGACGCGGCGGCTTATGGGGCGCCCGCCGCGCCCGGTCAACAGGCTCTATATAATCATTTCTTTTCTAAAAGCGCCGTGGCGATAGCGAGCAACATCTCATCCTTGCCGTAGGGGGCGATGAACGAGAGCCCGACAGGGCAGCCATCCAACGTGCCCAGTGGCAGGGAGATCTGCGGCACGCCGGCGTGTCCCGCGGGCGAGAGCAGTTCCAGCGCCCGCGCGCGGAAGGTCTCAAGCTGGTCGCCGGGGGTGTCGCGCAGAGGCGCGATGCCGGGCGCGGTGGGCAGGACAATGATGGTGTCTTCGCCCAGCACCGCGTTGATGCGCGCCCGCGCCTCGGCCCGAACCCCTTGCGCCGCCGCGACTTCTGCCGGATCGAGATGGGCGGCGGCAGCGAACCGCTCCCGCACGCCGGGGCCGAATTGGGGGCGCACCTCTTCCACCCACGCGCCATGGGAGGTCCAGGCTTCATCGGACTGCACCAAGCGGAAGGCATTGCGCCAGGCCGGCAGGCCACCCTGCGCCAGATCGATGGTCTGCATTTCGCCGAACAGAGCCACAGCCTGCGCCAGCGCCGGCTCAAGGGCCGCCGCGACCTCCGCGCCGGCCGCCGCGAACAGATCGCTCGCGATCAGGAAGCGGCCGGGCGCGCCCACCGTCGCCAGACCGCCGAACAAAACCGCCCCAACCTGCGCGAACAAATCGGGGTCGCGCGCGAACCAGCCAACCGAATCATAAGATGGCGCCAGCGGAACCGCGCCGTCGATCGGGATGCGGCCATGGGTCGGGCGCATCCCGATAACGCCGCAATAGCTGGCGGGGAGGCGAATGGAGCCGCCGGTGTCGGAGCCGATGGCGAAGTCCACCAGCCCGCCTGATGTCGCCGCCGCCGAGCCCGACGACGAGCCGCCGGGAATGCGCCCCGGCGCGGCGGGGTTGATGGGCGTGCCGTAATGGTGGTTTTCGCCGTTCAGGCTCCAGGCCAGCTCATCGGTGTGGGTCTTGCCCACCAGCGTGCCGCCGGCCGCCAGCAGATTGTCCACCAACGAGGCGCTTTTCTGCGGCACGGGGTGGGAGGCGAGCCAGTCCGGGCTGCCGGCTGCCGTGGGTATGCCCGCCACGTCGAAAAAGTCCTTCACCGCGAAAGTCCGGCCGGAAAGCGGGCCGTCAGACGTCGGCGCGCGCTCGAACAGGCCGTGGGCGACGAAGGCGTTGAGGGTATCGGTGACGGGCATAAGGCAGGCTTTCACGTTACGCGAAGAATTCAATGGGTCCTCATCCCAGGCAAAAATCCTGGGATGAGTGTGTTTGCGTCATCGGGCCGGCGTTGTCACCCCGGCGAATGCAAGGTCGGCAGAGGGCGCGTCATGGTGCGCCGTCCGCCCTTTATGGCGAACAGCGTCGGTGCCAGTTCCGCCACGGCCTGGGCGCGGCTTTCGCAATCCAGCGCCACAAGGTCTGCGGGATTGCCGACCGCGATGCCGTAATCCCCAAGGTTCATCAACTTGGCCGAGGAGGAACTCACCATGTCCAGGCAGTCCGCCATGCCGGCGGGCGTCCCCACCTGAGCGACGTTGGCATAGAGGTTGGCGATCCGCACCGTGGAGCAGTCGCCGAACGGGGTGAAGGGGTTCAGCACATTGTTGGTGGAGAGCGAGGTGGTGACGCCGATCTCCTTCAGCCGGTGCGCCAGGGCAACCCCGCGCGGCACCTTGTGGTCGTACTCCCGGCCGATCAGGAACAGGTCGGTGGCGGGCAGGGCCGTCAGCGCGACGCCGGCTTGCGCGAGGCGCCTGCCCAGCTCCATCAGCCGCGCCTCCGGCACCGCCGAGAGCTTGGTGACATGGCCGATGGCGACGCGCCCGCTCCAGCCGGTTTCCTCTGCGAGGCGGCAGACCTCCAGCAGGTCGAGATGGGAGGGGTCGAGGCCGAAATCGAGGTGGAAGTCGATGTCCACGTTGAACCGCTTGGCGAGGGCGAACACATGGGCGATCTGGCCGTGGCTGTCCTTGTCCATATAGGGCGCGCCGCCCACCACGTCGGCCCCCAGTTCCAGCGCCGCGACCATCACATCCTCGCAGCCGGGATCGTCCAGCAGCCCCTCCTGCGGGAAGACGCAGAGCTTGAGGTCGATGGCCCAGGCATAGGCTTTCCTGAGTTCTAGCAGCGCCTTCACCGAGGTGAGGCCGATGCGCGGGTCCACCTCCACATGGGTGCGCATGCGCTGGGTGCCCTGGAGAATGGACTTTTCCAGGGTGCTGGAGGCGCGCGTGTAGACGTCTTCCTCGGTAAATTCCTTCTTCGCCGCAGCCACCGCCGCGATCGCCTCGTCCAGCGTGCCCTTCTGGCAGGTGCAGCGACCCAGCAGGCAGGATTTGTCGAGGTGGATATGGGTTTCGCAGAACCCCGGCACCACCAGCCGTCCGCCCAAGTCCTCGGAGGGGCCGTCCGCCTCCAGCGTGGTGTCGATGGCGGCGAAGCGGCCGCCGCTGATGCCGATCTGGACGAGTTCGGTTTCGCGCCCCGCAATGCGGGCGTTTCGGAAGATCTGGTCGAACGCCATGATGGAAACTCCTTGAATGCGAATGGGGGCAATTAGTGCGGGGCAGGGCGGGCGCCGAGATAGGCGGCTTCGAGCGCCGCATCGCCGGTCAATTCGTCTGCGGTTCCGGTCTTCACGACGCGGCCGGATTCGAGCACGTAGCCGCGGTCCGCCACGGTGAGGGCGAGCGCCGCCATCTGGTCCACCAGCAGGATGGTCACGCCTTCCTCGCGCAGCTCCGCGAGCACGTCGAACACCTCGTTGATGATCGCGGGCGCAAGGCCGAGGGAGGGTTCGTCGGCCAGCAGGATGTCGGGCCGCGCCATCAGCCCGCGCGCCAACGCAAGCATCTGCTGCTCGCCGCCGGAGAGCAGGCCGGCGCGGCTGGAAATCCGCTCCCTGAGGCGCGGGAAGCGGCGAAGCTGCGCCTCAAGCTCGGCTTCCAGCGTCGCTGCGTCCGGCGCATCGATGCGGGCGGAGGCGCCAAGCAGGATGTTGTCGCGCACCGACAGTTCGGGGAAGACCTGCCGGCCCTCCGGCACCAAAGCGAGGCCCCGGCGGGGCGATGCGATGGGCGGGCAGGGCGCTGATGCGCGCGTCGCGCAGCACGATATCTCCCGACACCGGCCGCAGCAGGCCGCTCACTGCTTTCATGATGGTGGACTTGCCGGCGCCGTTCGCGCCCAGCAGCGCCACCAGTTCGCCGGGGCGCACATCGATATTCACGTTCTCGAGGACCGGTGCCGCGCCATAGCCGGCGGACAGGTTCACCACCGAGAGCACGGCATCCTGCGGGCCGGACCAGGGGGCCGCGCGGCCACGGGCGCGGGACTTGGTGCCGCCGAGATAGGCGGCGATGACGTTCGGGTCCTCGCGCACCACGCCAGGCGCTCCCGCCGCGATCGGCCGACCGGCGTCCAGCACCACCACATGATCGGACACGCCCATGACCATGGCCATGTCGTGTTCCACCAGGATCACCGCGATGCCCGCCTGCGCGATCCGCCGGAGCAGCAGCCCGAGGGCGTCCTTGTCGCCCCGCATCAGGCCGGCCGCGGGCTCATCCAGCAGAAGAACGCGTGGTCGGGTGGCCAGCGCGCGGGCAATCTCCACCAGCCGCCGGTCCACATGCGGCAGGTCATCGGCACGCGCCGCGATGGGGCCGGCGTAGCCGACGAAAGCGAGAAGGGCTTCGGCGATGTCTAAGTCGCGCAGGACGTTCCGTTTTTCCCCCTCCCCCCTTGAGGGGGGAGGGCAGGGTGGGGGGTATCTCTCCCCTAAGTCCGGCAGCGGTGGTCTGAGCGGCGCCATACCCCCCACCCCGACCCTCCCCCTCAAGGGGGGAGGGAGACAAAGAGGGAGAAAGAGATTTGGCCTGCGCCAAGCCGATCCGCACGTTATCCAGCACCGACAGCGTGCCGAACAATTGCGTCGTCTGGTAGGTGCGGGCGATGCCGGCCCGGGAGACCTTGTAGGCGGGCGCGCCCGCCAGATCGGGGCCGTCCCCCAGGCGGATCGATCCGGCTGCGGGCTTGTAGAAGCCGCCGATCATGTTGAGCACGGTGGTCTTGCCGGCCCCGTTCGGGCCGATCACCGACGTGACTGCGCCGGGCAGGGCGCTGAACGAGACATCGCGGGCCGCCTGCACCCCGCCGAATGAAATGCCGAGGCCCTTCACCTCCAGCGGCGCCGGAGTTTGGGGCCGCAGAAAAGCGGCGACATCGGCGTCGGCTTGAAAGCCCGTTTTTCGCCGGGCGCGGGTCCAGCCGGCGCAGTGGGCGGGCGATGGCACCGACAATGCCTTCGGGGGCGATCCACAGCACCACCAGCAGCATGACGCCGAACAGCAGCAGGCGATATTCCGCAAGGCCCGACAGCAGTTCCGGCAGGCCCGTCACCACCAGGGCGCCGATGACCGGGCCGAGCACGGTGCCCGCCCCGCCGACCACCACCGCGAACAGAAACAGGATGGACTGGGAAAACGGAAACGATCCGGGGCTGATGAACATGAGCAGCGGCGCGAATACCGCGCCCGCAAGGCTCGCGAGCGCGGCCGAGAGCGCGAACGCCAGCGTCTTCAGACCCACCGGATTGAGGCCGATGGATTGCGCCGCCACTTCGCTGTCACGCACCGCTCGCATGGCCCGGCCGAGCCGGCTTTGCGAGAGCAGCCAGAAGCCGAGCAGCGACAAGGTGGCGAGCGCCAGCGAGAGCAGCGCCATTTCCCGCTCGGCGAATATCAGGCCACCGAGGGTGGGTGGCATGATGCCCATGAGCCCGTTGGCGCCGCCGGTCACATCCTTCCATTCGATCAGCCCGTGCTCGACGATGAAGGCGAAGGCGATCGTCACCATGGCGAGATACGGCCCGCTCACGCGCAGTGCCGGCAGCGCCAGCAAGGCGCCAATCGCGCCGGTCACCAGGACCGCCACGGGGAGCGCGGCGAAGAAGTCCCAGCCTTTCAGGATCAGGATGCCGGAGACATAGGCGCCGATGGCGTAGAAACCGACATGGCCGAGCGAGACCTGGCCGGCGAGGCCGAGCAGGATGTTCAGCCCCACACCGACGATCACGGTCAGCGCCACCAGGGCCAGCACGAACAGCGTGTAGCTTTCCCAAGTGAAGGCGAAGCCGGCGATGAGCGCGGCACCGGCCAGAATGGCGGCGGGAAGAAGAAAGCGGCGCATCCCTAGACCTTTTTCACCGCCGCCCGGCCGAACAGGCCGTTGGGCATGAAGGCCAGCGCCGCGATGACCGCTGAGAACACCAGGATCTGGGTGTAGGAGGAGCCAAGGAACGAGGTGATGAGGGCTTCCGCCAGCCCGTAAAGGAACCCCGCCATCATGATGCCGGAGGCCGAGCCGATGCCGCCCAGGATCGCGACGGCGAAGGCCTTGATTCCGAACATCAGTCCCATGTCGGAGGAAACTGAGAGCAGAGGCGCGATGAGCATGCCCGCGACCGCCGCAAGCACCGCCGAGGCGGCGAACGACAGCGCGATGGCGCGCCTGACATCAATGCCCATCAGCCGCGCGGCGGACGGGTTCTGCACCAAGGCCAGCAGCCGCTTGCCCGCGCGGGTGTGGCGCAGCAGGACATGCAGGCCGACCGCGATGGCGATGCCCACAACCGGGATGACAAGCTGGAGCGGATAGACCCCAGCGCCGAACAGACTGACCGGCTTCTGGGCGAGCAGCGAGGGCAGGGAGCGGGGCTCCTTGCCGAAGGTGAACATCACCGCATTGTCGAGGATGATGCCCCCCGCCACCGTCGCCATCAGCCAGGCGTTGGACCCACGCTCGGCGAACGGCCGCACCAGGAAGCGTTCCACCGCAAGGCCGAACAGCGCCGCCAGCAGCAGTGCCCCGAGAATGGCAGCGGGAAGCGGCCAGGAAAGCGTAATCCAGAGTGTGTAGCAGAGCACGGCGCCCAGCATCACCGAGGAGCCCTGGGAGAAGTTCACGGTGTTCGAGACCGCGAAGGTGACGTGATAGCCCAGCGCGATCAGCCCATACATGGCGCCGAGCGAGAGGCCCGAGACGATGGCGGAGACGATCAGCATGGGGGCCTCCTCGGCTCTTGTTGTTGGGTGTTGTTCATCCCCTCTCCCGCCGATTTCCCCCTCCCCCCTTGAGGGGGGAGGGCAGGGTGGGGGGTAGCTCCCCGCTTGGTTCTGTGGTGGTGCTGGCGACGCCATACCCCCCCAACCCTCCCCCTCAAGGGGGGAGGGAGCTTAATCGCTCAATTCACCGGCACGATTTCCGCACCCTTGAAGTGGGTGAAGATGTAGTCGTCCTTGCCCAGGGCATCCTGGTTCTCGGGCGTGAAAGGCTTGTTGTAGGTCTTGATCAGGCCCTGATAGGTGCCGATCTCGTAGAACGCCTTGCGCAGCGCCGGCCCGTCGGTGGTGCCGGCCTTGGTGATGGCGAGCGCCAGCAGGTGCATGGCGTCATAGGCGTTGGCGATGCCCACCGCCGGGGTGACGTCCGCGAGCGTGGTGATCTGCGGATACTTGGTCTTGAGCGCCGCAAGAACCGTCTCGCCGGTCTTGGAGAGCTTGCCCGAGAAGGAATAGGTCTGGACCATCTGCACCTTCTCCGCGCTGGGACCGCCCAGTTCGGTGAAGCGCCCGCCGGCCGGACCCCAATGGGAGACCACCGGGACATTCCAGCCCATGCGGTCCAGCGACTTCACCACCTGCGCTGCCGGCTGCACATTGCCCACCAGGAAGATGGTATCCGCGCCGGCATCCTTCAGGCGGGTCAGTTGGGGAACCATGTCGACATCATTGTTGTCGAACTTCTCCGCGCCCACGACGGTGAGCTTGCGGTCGGCGGCGGCGGTCTTGAGCCCCTTGTCGTTGGACTCGCCCCAGGGATTGTTGATCAGCATCAGCCCCGGCTTGGCGGTCTTGTAGGTCTTCACCGCATAGTCGAGCATCGCCTCGTCCACGAGGTCGTCCACTGCCGAGACGCGGAACACATAATTTTCCGCCGCGCCGTTGCGGGTGATGTTCGTGCCCGCCGCCCATACGCCGATGAAGGGAACCTTAGCCTGGTTGGCGAACGGCGCGATGGCGAGCGAGACCGGGGTGTCGATGCCGCCGAAGAAGGCCGCGACCTTCTCCTTCTGGACCAGTTCGCGGGCGGCGAGGACGCCCTTGGCCGGATTGCTTTCATCGTCTCGACGAACCAGCTCGATCTTCTTACCAAGCACACCGCCATCCGCATTGATCTGGTCGATGGCGACCTCGAGTCCACGCGTGATTGCCTCGCCGGATTTGGCCGACTGACCGGACAGGGCGGCGACCAGTCCGACCTTGATGGTCTCCTGCGCAACCGCCGGAACGGCAAGCGCGAGGGCCGCACTGATGCCGAAAACGTAACCCGCGAGGCGCAGGCGGGACCCGATGCGGGACCTAAGGATGGGCGTGACCATGTTCGTCGTTCCTCTCCCGAAAAAGCCAGAACCGGTTCATCGCAAGGCGCGTGCCACCACGCGAAAACCGCCCAGCGCCACGATGATTCCCTTACTCCAGGCGGGTTTGTCTCTCTCCCGCCGGGACCGCATGTGCAGTGCGAAGCCAAAACACAACGCCTAAGCCTTGTGCATTTGTGCGCAATGAATAATCAAAATCGTATACGATTTTGCTGGGAGTGTCTCGGCGTTTCGTCTCCGACCCCTCTTTCAGCGGCCTTCATCGATCGCCATGCATCTTCTCCTGCCTGAATAAACGGCAGATCGGCTGACGCCCCTGATGCGGATTTTGCTCTGAAAATCGCCGTAAAATCGTATACAATACCTCCCCGTCTTGAGCGCCATCCCTTGCCATGCCATTGAGGGGGCGAACGGAGCACGGGATGAAGCAGCGGGGCGAACGAGTCGACGCGATCTATGCGGGTCTGCGCCTCGCAATCCTGGAGCAGGCGCTCCAGCCGGGCACGAAGTTACCCGAAGACACGATCGGCGAACAGTTCGGTGCAAGCCGCACGGTTGTGCGGCGGGCATTGGAGCTTCTGGCGAGCGAAGAGTTGGTGGACATCCGCCCGAACCGCGGCGCCGCCGTCGCCAAGCCCTCGCTTGAGGAGGCCCGCGACCTGTTCAGCGTTCGCCAAGACGTCGAGCAATTGGTGATTCGTCGCCTCTGCGGCCACCTCACCCCCGCCCAAGTGGTGCGCCTTAACGCCCAGATCGAGGCAGAGGAGAGTGCTCATCGCGAGGGCCGGCCGGAATATATCCGCCACGCCGCCGAGTTCCATCTGGTGCTGGCGGAGATGACGGGCAGTCCTTTGCTCGTCCGCTACATGCGCCAACTCGTCGGGCGCAGCGCACTTATTCTCGGTCTCTATGGGCGCCCGCGCTGGACCGATTGTTCAGTGCAGGAACACCGTGACCTTGTTACCTGTCTGGTGGACGGTGACATCGCGCGGCTTGAGCATCTCATGCACGACCATCTGGAAGCCGTGTTGTCCCGTGCCATCGACACCGCCTCGCGGGACAAGGACTGGGGCATCCGCGACCTGCTCGCGCCCTATGCCGAAGCCTCGCGCACCGGCTGAAACCTTAGGTACTCGCCGACGGAAGTTGAGCCGCCGGCAGGACCTCGCGGGTCTCAGCGGCAGTCTTCTTCGTGTCCGTTCTGCCGGACGGTTTCGGTGTCGGTGCCGTCGAAGTCGAACTCCTCCACGGCCGTCGCCCCATAATATACGCAGAAGCGAACATCCGCCTGCGCGGGCGTGCCCTTGGCGCGCACCGTGATGGCGGTTGCGCTGTTTAGCGCCGCGGGAAGGTCGAATTCGGCGGCCGCGCCCTTGGTCCAGGTATGGGCGGGAGCAAGGTTTGCCCGCGCCGTGCCGGTGCTCAGTTCCACCGTATCGGCAACTGTGACGGCCGTGTCCATGCGGACCCACCAGCCTGATTTGTTCGCTTGCGCATGGGCTGCGGTCGCGCCGAGCAGGAGCGCGCACGCGAGCGCGCCTGAGATGATCCGCATGGTCTATTCCCCCGAATAACGGCCCGTCGCCCCGAGGAAACGATAGCCGCAGCTTGACCTTAGCATGCGGCAAAAGGCCAAGGCTGCGGCAACGGCGCGCGTGTTATCGGCCCGTCACTCGCGCCACGGTCGCGGCTGCGCCTTCTCTGAGCAGCAGGTCCAGGCAGCGGCGAACGGGACGGGTGAAACGCTCGTCGCGCGGCAGGTCATCGCCGAACACCTCGCGCACCGCAAGGAGCGCCGGTGCCAGGCGGTTCGCGTCCGGCCCGGCTTCGTCCGCGATCGCTCGCAGGCGGGCGGCCAGCGGGTCGCGCACGTCGATCGGCTGGGCCTTCTCGTCCAGTCCCGTCACGTAGCGCATCCACCCCGCCACACCGAGGGCGATGAAATCGACGGAGGCGTCCAGGGCGAGACGCTCGCGCGCCGGTGCCAGCAGGCGCTGGGGCAATTTCTGGGTTCCATCCATGGCGATCTGCCAGGTGCGATGGCGCAGCGCGGGATTTTTGAACCGCGCGCGCAAGGCCCGCTTGTAGGCCTTGAGATCGGTGCCCTTCGGCATGTGGACGGTGGCCGTCATCTCGTCGTCCTGCAATCGTTCCACAAGCCGCGCAAAAGGCGCGGCCGCCATGGTGTCGGCGATGGTCTCGTAACCGGCGAGATAGCCGAGATAGGCAAGAGTGGAATGGCTGCCGTTGAGCAGGCGCAGCTTCATGTGCTCGAACGGGGCCACGTCCGACACCATCTGCGCGCCGACCGCCTCGAATGGCGGGCGGCCGGTGGGGAAGCGGTCCTCGATCACCCACTGGCTGAAGGGCTCAGCCATAACCGGCCAAGCATCCTCCATCCCGAGCCGTTCGCTGACAGTGCGACGGTCCTCGTCGGTGGTGGACGGGGCGATGCGATCCACCATGGTGGAGGGGAAGGCGACTTCATCGGTGATAAAGGCGCCAAGTGCAGGATCGCGCAGTTCCGCGAAGCGCCGCGTCACCTTCGCCACCGTCTCGCCATTGGCGGGGAGGTTGTCGCAGCACAGCACTGTGAACGGCGCGACGCCCGCGGCACGACGCAGGCGCAATGCCTCCACCAGGAAGCCCGGGGCACTGCGGGGGCTATGGGGCGTCGCGAGGTCCGCGATGATGTCGGCGTGTTCCTCATCCAGCCCGCCGGCTGCCGGGTCGTAGCAATAGCCCTTCTCGGTCACGGTGAGGGTGACGATGCGCACGGCGGGATCCGCCATGGCTGCCAGCAGCAATTGCGGTGCGCGCGGTGCCACGAGTAGGCGGCGCAGCGCGCCGATCACCCGCAGGTCGTCTCCCGCACCGGAGCGGACGCACAGCGTGTAGAGGTCGTCCTGCGGGTCGAGGGCATCGGACGTATCTGGCGAGCGCAGGCTGGCACCGCAGATCGCCCAGTCCAAATGGCCGAGTTCCAGCAGGTCATCCATGTAGACGGCCTGATGGACCCGGTGGAAGGCGCCGACGCCGAGATGGACGATGCCGACCTTCGCGGCGCGCAGGTCATAGCCTGGGCGCACCACGGTCTTCGGCAGGTGTTCCAGGGTCGCGGCGGACAGCCTCACATCAATCTCCGTCTCAAAGCTTATAGGTGCGCTTGGCCAGCGTGTACGCGAGATCGTGCGCGACCTCGCGGGCCTCGTTCTCGCCGAGCCGGTGCTGCGACACAAGGCCGGCCAGGAAAGCGCAATCCACCCGCCGCGCAACGTCATGTCGCGCGGGGATCGAGGGGAAGGCGCGGGTGTCGTCGTTGAAGCCGACGGTGTTGTAGAAGCCGGCGGTTTCGGTGGTCAGCTCGCGGAACCGGCGCATGCCCTCAGGACTGTCGAAGAACCACCACGGAGGGCCGAGGCGCAGCACCGGATAATGCCCCGCCAGCGGCGCCAGTTCGCGGGAATAGGCGGTTTCATCGAGCGTAAACAGGACGATGGTGAGGCCCGGCGTATTTCCGAAGCGGTCAAGCAGGGGCTTCAGGGCGCGCACGTAATCGGTGCGGCTGGGAATATCAGCGCCCATGTCGCGGCCGTGGCGTGCGAACACGCCGCCATTGTGATTGCGCACCGAGCCGGGATGGATCTGCATCACCAGCCCGTCGTCCACCGACATGCGGGCCATTTCGGTGAGCATCTGCGCGCGGAACAGCTCGGAATCTTCAGGGGTGCGCTCGTGCCCCTTGATCCGCTCGAACAGATATTCCGCGTCGGCAGTTGAGAGGTCGGCGGTCAACGCCGAGGGGTGGCCGTGGTCGGAGGAGGTGGCGCCGAAGCTCTTGAAGAATTCACGCCGCTTGCGATGAGCCGCGAGGTAGCCCCTCCAGGACAGCGTATCCTCTCCCGTGAGATCGCCGAACTTGGTGAGATTGCCGAGGAAACCCTCGAAATCGGGGTCAACCACCGGGTCCGGCCGATAGGCGGTGACGACGCGGCCCTTCCAGCCGGACTGGCGGATCATCTTGTGCCACTTCAGGTCGTCCAGAGGACTCTCCGTAGTGGAGATGGCCTCGATGTTGAACCGCTCAAACAGCGCGCGAGGCCGGAACGCATCGGTGCGCAGCGCTGCGGCGATGATGTCATAGGTGTCGTTGGCGTTGCCGGGGCACAGGACCTCGTCGATGCCGAACAGCGTGGAAAAAGCATGGTCCAGCCACATCCGGGTCGGCGTGCCCCGGAGCAGATAGGCATGCTCGGCAAAACGCCGCCAGATGGTCCGCCCGTCCGTCTCCACCGGACCGCCATCCCTGCGCGGCACGCCGAGGTCTTCAAGCGGCACGCCCTGGCTGTACAGCATGCGGAAAATATAATGGTCCGGCACCACGAAGAGCTGGGCGGGGTCCGGGAAATGGGCGTTCTCGGCATACCAGCGTGGGTCGGTGTGGCCGTGCGGGGAGATCAGCGGCAGGCCCTTCACCTCCTCGTAGAGCCAGCGGGCAATGGCGCGAACCTCGGGCTCGGCCGGAAACAGCCGGTCGGGATGCAGGAAGGGGGCAGCGTGCGCGCGCGGGGCCAGTGCGGGCATGACAATCACCTCGAACGTGTCTTGAGTTTCTGAGCAGGGGGGGGCGGCGGAGCGGCGTCCGGAACGGGCTCGTCGAAAAAATCGGGGTGGGCGGAGACGAGTTCGCCGACACTCGGGAGCACCCGGTCGAGGTGCCGCGCCATGGCAGCCTCCGCTTTATCGGGATCGCCCTTCTGGAGAGCATCGACGATGGCGGTGTGCTCCGCGATAACGCTCGCGCGCCGATCGGTCGCCGGCAAAGTGAGGATGCGGCAGCGGTCCACCTGGGCCTTCTCGTGGCGCACCACACGCCAGAGGTTCGGGTGGCCCGAAATCTCCGCCACCGTCTGATGGAAGTCCTCATCCGCAGTGTGGAAGCTGTCGATGCGCTCGCTCTCATGGGCGGCCCGCTGCGCCGCAAGGCCGGCGCGCAGCAAAGCGATGGCGGCGGCATCCGCCCGCACCGCAGCCTCGCGCACGGCGGTGCGCTCCAGGGCCTGCCGGATCACCATGGCATCGCGCACGGCGGGCAGGGAGATGCGCGAAACGAAGGTGCCGTATTGGGGGAAGATATCGACGAGGCGTTCGTCGGCGAGTTTCAGGATCGCCTCGCGTACCGGAGTGCGGCTGACCCCGCAGGATAGCGCGATCTGCTTTTCCTGAAGCGCGGTGCCCGGCGCGATCTCCATGCCTATGATCTGCTCGCGCAGAGCCGCATGAATGCGCGCGGATGCGGTGACGCCGCGCAGGCTTTCCAGGCGCGGGGTGGCGTTGCCTGAAAGGCTACCCAGCGCGCTTTTTTCGCCCAGCGCCAACGCGATTCCTCCGAACCATTTTCTTGTACTTGTATCGGCACTGATATATTAGCATATCAGAAGCGTCAATAATCGCTTGCCGAAAAGGCGGCGGAAACAAGCCGCGCCAAGGGAAAGCCTCGGGCGTGCGGGGAGGGGAGGTTGCCATGATGACACTGGTCGGCGCCGCCCCGCCGCGCACCCTGCGCCTGTCGCCACGCGACAATGTCGCTGTCGCGCTCGACGCACTTCCCGAAGGGGTCTCCATCGAAGGCATCGCCATTCCTGCGCGTGTGCCGAGGGGCCACAAGTTTGCGCTGGAGCCGATCGCCGAGGGCGCGCCGATCCTCAAGTTCGGCCAGATCATCGGCTTTGCGTCCGCACCCATCGCGGCCGGCGCGCATGTTCATGTACACAATGTTGCTCTTCACGATTTTGCCCGCGACTATGCGTTCGCGGCGGACGCCAAGGACGACCTGCTGCTGCCTCCTGGCGAGCGGGGCACGTTCGAGGGCTATCGCCGCTCGAACGGCCGCACCGGCACGCGCAATTATCTCGGCATCCTCACCTCGGTGAACTGCTCGGCCTCGGTGGCTCGCTTTGCGGCGCAGGCACTTGAGCGCTCCGATCTCACCGAATGGTTTCCCGGCATTGACGGTATCGTGCCGATCACCCACGGCACCGGCTGCGGCATGGCCTCGAAGGGCGAGGGCTACGACATCCTCAGCCGCACGCTATGGGGCTATGCCACACACCCCAATTTTGCGGCGGTGGTGATGGTGGGTCTTGGGTGCGAGATGTTCCAGATCGCGCGGTTCAAGTCGGAATATGGGGTGGAGGAGACAGACACTTTCCGCACCCTCACCATCCAGGATGAGGGCGGCACGCGCCGCACCGTGGAGCAGGTTACGGGCGCGCTGAGGGAAATGCTGCCGGCGGCAGCCGCGCTGAAGCGCGAGACGCGGCCCTTGTCCGAACTGGTTCTTGCGCTCCAGTGCGGCGGTTCGGATGGCTATTCCGCGCTCACTGCCAATCCCGCGCTTGGCATCGCCTCCGACCTTCTAGTCCGGCATGGCGGCACCTCGATCCTGTCCGAAACCCCGGAAATCTACGGCGCGGAGCATTTGCTGACCCGCCGCGCCGCGACCCGTGAAATCGGGGAGAAGCTGGTCTCCCGCATCAAGTGGTGGGAAGACTACACGACCCGTAACGGCGGGGAGATGAACAACAATCCCTCGCCCGGCAACAAGGCCGGCGGGCTGACCACAATCCTTGAGAAGTCGCTGGGGGCGGCGGCGAAGGGCGGCACCTCAACGCTCAACGCAGTCTATGAGTATGCCGAGCCGGTCACGGCGCACGGCTTCGTCTACATGGACACGCCCGGCTACGACCCTGTTGCTGCCACCGGGCAGGTGGCCGGCGGGGCGAACCTTATCTGCTTCACCACGGGGCGCGGCTCTGCCTTCGGGTGCAAGCCGACCCCCTCCATCAAGCTCGCCACCAATTCCGACATCTATGCCCGGATGACTGAGGACATGGACATCAATTGCGGCGACGTGCTTGAGGGCGTGCCGCTTGACCAGAAGGGCGCCGAGATTTTCGACCTGGTGGTGCGCGTCGCCTCGGGGGAGCGCACCAAATCCGAGGATTTGGGCTACGGCGACGCCGAGTTCGTTCCCTGGCAAATCGGGGCGGTGATGTGATGATGCCGGGGGGCTTTCATATCGCAGGGAAAAGAGCGGGATTTTCCCCGGACAAGCGAAGCCGTAGGCTGAGCGCAGATCCGGGAGCCGGCGCAATGGTACGGCGAAGCCGGCATCCCGCGCCTAGCGTCGATGCGCCATTGCCGCGCCGCGGCACTGGCGAGCGGAAGTGCCTACGGCAGATTTTCGCGCTGGATCCCGGATCTGCACTCCGGCTTCGCCGTCATTTGTCCAGGACAAGGGCCCTATTCGAACAGGTCCGGGTGCTCCGCTTCAACCTTCGGCAGGGCGCGCAGGATTTCGCTGAGGTGCAACCGCATGGCCTCGCCTGCAGCATCGGGATCGCTGATTTCCACGGCTGCGATGATGGCGCGGTGCTGGTCCACCAGCGGCGCCATGGACCCGGCGAGGGTGAGGTGGCAGGCGCGGTCCATATGGGCCTTGATGTCGCTGATCGCTTCCCAGGCCAGGGCGCAGCCCGCCCCTTCAGCCAGCGTCATATGGAACATCTCATCATAGCGTTGAAACGCCTCGTGGTCGCCGCGCGCTGCCGCGTTGGCCTGAAGGTCCAGGAGATCCTCGACCCGATTGCGCGCGGAGGGGTCGAAACCCTGCGCCGCGCGGCGGGCGACGGCCACCTCGATGGCCTCGCGCACGAACCGCGCCTCCATCATCTTCTTCACGGAAATCTTGACCACCACGGTGCCACGCTGGGGCTGGATTTCCACCAAGCGGGTACGGGCGAGACCGATCAACGCTTCACGGACCGGCTGCCGGGACACGCCGTAGCGTTCCGCGATTTCGGCTTCGGACAGGCGCGTGCCAGGCGGCAGCGCCATGGCCACGATGGCGCGCCGCAGCTCCGCCTCCACTTTACGCGCCGCAGACCCTTGCGGCGGAACTCTTATGGCGTCCAACGGGCGCCCTCCCCAGTTGCGTGCAAATTCATACTACCATACAAGAAGCGAAATGGAGCATAGACTCCGCTGACGCTAGGTTAAACCGGATGGGCTCGTCCATCCCACCAACAACATGGCCACCAAGGCCGGACCCGAAAAAGATATCGTTTCTGCCTAGGGAGAATGCTCATGTTTACCCGTCGCCGTGCGATTGCGCTGGCTGCTGCCCTTTCCATCGCCCCCGTGGTTCCCGCCTTTGCGCAGAGCGTGACCTTGCGCTCCGCAGACATCCATCCGGATGGATACCCCACCGTGGAAGCGGTGAAGTATTTCGGCAAGGCACTGTCGGATAAAACCAACGGCAAATACAACGTCCAGGTGTTTTTCTCCGGCCAACTCGGCCAGGAGAAGGAGACCATCGAGCAGACGCGCTTCGGCGTCATCGATCTGAACCGCGTGAACACCGCGCCGTTCAACAATCTCATCCCTGAAACCGCGGTTCTCGGCCTGCCGTTCCTGTTCCGGTCCGTTGAGCATATGTACCATGTGGTGGACGGTCCGCTCGGCGCGGAGATCGCCAAGGCGTTCGAGCCGCACGGCCTCATAGTGCTCGGTTTCTTCGATTCCGGCGCGCGCTCCATGTACAATTCCAAGCGCCCGATCAAGACGCTGGCCGACATGAAGGGCATGAAGATCCGCGTCCAGCAGTCGGATCTGTTCATCTCCATGATCAACGCGCTCGGCGCCAATGCGACGCCGATGCCGTTCGGCGAACTCTATTCCGCGTTGCAGACCGGCCTCGTGGACGGGGCGGAGAACAACTTCCCGTCCTATGAGTCCGTGAAGCACTACGAAGTCGCGAAATACTTCTCGCTGACCGAGCATTCCATGGCCCCCGAAGTCTTCGTGATGTCGAAGATGGCGTGGGACAAGCTGTCTCCTGCGGACCAGAAGCTCTTCAAGGAGGCTGGTGTCGAAGCCACCAAGAAGATGCGCGAACTGTGGACCGCACGCGACGAGCAGTCGAAGGCCATTGTGATCAAGGGCGGCGCCATTATCAACGAGGTGGACAAGCAGCCTTTCATCGACGCGATGAAGCCGGTCTACGACAAGTTCGTCACCTCCGAGAAGATGAAGAGCCTGGTAGAGCGCATCAAAGCGACCCAGTGATCTGAAAAACGTGGCCCGGCGTGCGCCGGGCCACTCCTTCCATTTCGATGTCCCGATTGCGGTTTCAGGCCATGAGCCAGACATCATCCCAGAGGCAGAGCACCATGGGTAAAACCCCCGCCTTGCTCCAGCTCCACCGTGCGGTTCGCCGGCTGTCGAACGCCGCGCTGTGGATCTCCGGTATCGGCCTGCTGGTTATGACCGGCTGCGTGACATGGCAGGTCATCGGCCGCTACATCCTGAACGACTCGCCGAGTTGGACCGAGCCCTTCTCCCTGCTGCTGATGAGCTGGTTCATCCTGCTCGGCGCGGCGGTGGGCGTGCGCGAGGGGAACCACCTCGGCTTCGAAATCGGCCTGCATTATGCCCCCCCGCCGCTGCGCCGCGCCATGGAGATCGTTACCGACCTTCTGGTGCTGTTCTTCGGCATCGCCATGGCTTGGTACGGCTGGGCGCTGGCGATGGGCACCTGGGCCGCCAAGATGGCCGGAGTCAATCTGCCACAGGGCGTCGATTACCTGCCCCTGGCGGGCGGGGGCGTGATGATTGCTCTGTTCTCTTTGGAAAAGCTTCTGGTCCACGCGACAAGCAGGGAGGTGGAAGAGGTTCCCCTGCATGGCGTGCATACGGTCGAGTAGGAAACCGCGCCATGGCCATGACCATCCTGTTCGGGGCATTCACCCTGCTTCTCGTCATCGGCATGCCGGTGGCCTTCTGCCTCGGCCTCGCGTCGCTGGCGACCGTGATCTACATGGGCCTGCCACCCATCGTGGTGTTCCAGCAGATCAATTCCGGCATGAACGCCTTCTCCATGCTGGCGATCCCGTTCTTCATCTTCGCCGGCGACCTGATGATGCGCGGCGGCATCGCCGACCGGCTCATCGGCATGGCGGCATCACTGTTCGGTCATCTGCGCGGTGGCCTCGGCCAGGTGAACGTGGTGGCTTCCACCCTGTTCGGCGGCATCTCCGGATCGGCGGTGGCGGACGCCTCGGCCATCGGCGGCATCATGATTCCGCAGATGGAAAAGCGCGGCTACGCCAAGGACTATGCTGTGAACGTGACGGTCAATGCCGCGATCATCGCGCTGTTGATACCGCCGTCGCACAACATGATCATCTATTCCCTGGCGGCCGGCGGGACCATCTCTATCGCCGACCTGTTCACCGCCGGCGTCGTGCCCGGCATCCTGCTCGCCATCGCACTCATGATCACTGCCTATGTGGTGGCCCGTCGGCGCAACTACCCGGCCGGCACGTTCCCCGGCTGGGCAGGCGTCGGGCGCTCGGTGGTGCAGGCGATCCCCGGCATCCTGCTGATCGGCATCATCTTCGGCGGCGTGCGCTCGGGCATTTTCACCGCGACGGAATCCTCCTGCATCGCCGTGATCTACGCGCTACTGGTGACGGTTTTCGTCTATCGCGAGTTGGACTTGGCCGCGTTCTGGGAGGCGACGCTCGGCGCGGTGCGCACCACGGCCATGGTGCTGCTGGTGATCGGCACGGCCGGCGCCTTCGGATGGCTCATGGCCTTCCTCCAGGTCCCCAAGGCCACCATCGAGCTGATGCAGTCAATCTCCGACAACAAGTACGTCATCCTGCTGCTCATCAACATCATCCTGCTGGTTCTCGGCACGTTCATGGACATGGCGCCGATGATCATCATCTGCACCCCAATCTTCCTGCCGCTCATCAAGGCGTTCGGCATTGATCCGGTGCAGTTCGGTGTGATCCTTATCCTCAACGCCGGCATCGGCCTTAACACCCCGCCGGTGGGCTCGGTGCTGTTTGTGGGATGCGCGGTGGGGAAGATCACCATCGGCGAGGCGATGAAGACGATATGGCCGTTCTTCGGCGCCAGCATCTTCGTGCTGATGCTTGTCACCTATATCCCCGCTGTTTCCCTCTGGCTGCCTGCCTTGTTCCACTGAGGCGGGCACCCTTTTCATCGAGGTCTTTTTCATGATCACTGACGTGCGCCATGTGTGCCACCCTGACGCTGTCCGCTTTTTCGATACCGACGAACTGCGCCAGCATTTCCTCATCGAGGAATTGTTCGAGCCGGGGATGGTGCATCTCACCTATTCCCACATCGAGCGGTTCGTGGTGGGCGGCGTGACCCCGCTGTCCGCGCCGCTGAAGCTTGAGAGCGACAAGGCGACCATCGGCTCGCCGAACTTCCTTGATCGGCGCGAACTGGGCGTTTTCAACATCGGCGGGCCTGGCAAGGTGGAGGCCGACGGCGTCGTCTATGCCCTCGACCATCGTGATGCGCTGTATGTGGCGATGGGGACGAAGGAGGTGCGCTTCACGTCCGACAACCCCAAGATTCCGGCCAAATTCTACCTGCTCTCGACCCCGGCTCACACCCGCTACGAGAGCAAGGTGGTGAAGGTTTCGGAGGCGAAAAGTGTCCCGCTTGGTGACCAGACGACCGCCAACAAGCGCACGATCTACCAGATGATCCACCCCGACGTGGTGCAGTCCTGTCAGCTCGTCATGGGCATGACTCAACTCGCTGAAGGCAACATCTGGAACACCATGCCGTGCCACGTCCATGACCGCCGTTCTGAGGTCTATCTGTATTTCGACGTGGCAGCGGACGCGCGGGTCATTCACATAATGGGCGAGCCGTCCGAGACCCGGCATCTGGTGGTGGCGAACGGGCAGGCGGTGCTCTCGCCGCCCTGGTCGATCCATTCCGGCGTCGGCACCCGCGCCTACACCTTCATCTGGGGCATGGGCGGGGACAATATCGACTATACCGACATGGACGTCGTGCCCATGGATCAGCTTCGGTGAGCCCGTTCGACCTCTCGGGCAAGCGCGCCGTCGTCACCGGGGCGAATACCGGGCTTGGACAGGCGGTCGCGGTGGCGCTGGCCGAGGCCGGCGCGGCGATCGTCGCGGTGGGCCGCTCGTCGATGGAAGACACGGGGGAAAAGCTGCGCCACACAGGCGTCGCCTTCACCGAGGTGAAGGCGGATCTCGGCACGCTTGAGCCGATCTCGCGCATCGTCGCGGAGGCGGGGCAGGGCGGGCGCGTCGATATTCTGGTGAACAATGCCGGCATCATCCGCCGCGCCGATGCCATCGACTTTAGCGAAGCCGACTGGGACGCGGTGATGGATGTTAACCTCAAGGGCGCGTTCTTCCTGACCCAGGCATTCGCGCGCGGCTGGATCGCGGATGGCGCGGGCGGCAAGGTCATCAACATCGCCTCGCTGCTGTCCTTCCAGGGCGGCATCCGCGTTCCCTCCTACACCGCGAGCAAGAGCGGGTTGGCCGGCCTCACCCGGCTGCTGGCCTGCGAATGGGCGGGCAAGGGGATCAATGTGAACGCCATCGCGCCGGGGTATTTCGTCACCAACAACACCGATGCGCTTCGCAACGACCCCAAACGCTCGGCCGACATCCTCGCCCGTATTCCGGCGGGTCATTGGGGAGAGCCGTCGGAGCTTGGCGGTGCGGCGGTGTTTCTGGCGTCGTCCGCCGCCACTTATGTGCATGGCGTGGTATTGCCCGTGGACGGCGGCTGGCTGGCCCGCTGAGGAGATTTCAGGATGACGGAAAAGGGCGCGTTCTTCGGCTATGCGGACACCACCGAAACCGAGGTGGTGGACGATAATATCCGCCGGCAGATCCTCACCTATAACGACGAGATCATGCTGGTGCGCGTGATCGCCACCAAGCCGGGATCGTGCGGCGCATTCCATAGCCACCCGCATGTTCAGATCACCAGCGTCGAGAGCGGCGTGTTCGATGCCACCATCGACGGCAAGACCTCGCGCTTGAAAGCGGGCGACAGCTTCTACGTGCCCACCGGCCTCTGGCACGGCTGCGAATGCATCGAGCCGGGCGTCCTGATCGACGTGTTCACACCCATGCGTGCTGAGTTCATCAAGGGATAGAGCGCGTCAGCCCTTTGCCCTGGTCCACGGCTTTGAAAGCTGAGACAGTTCCGCCAGTATCTGGCTGGAGTCTGGGCTATGGCGAAGGACAAAGACGGAAAGCCCGCACCGTCACGCCGCGAACTGTTCACATCAGGTGCCGCCCTGCTCGGCGCGAGCCTCCTGCCCCAGGTCGCGCACTCGGCGGATGCAGTGCCGGCGGGAGCGGTCCGGCCCGTGAAGGGGCCGGACGCACCGCCGGGTGGCTACAACATTCTGTTCATCCTGGTGGACCAGGAGCATTTCTTCGATGCCTGGCCGTTTCCGGTGCCCGGCCGGGAATGGATCAAGGCCAACGGCATTACCTTCCGCAATCATCAGGCGGCGTCGTGTGTGTGCTCGCCGGCGCGCTCGACGCTCTATACCGGCCAGCACATTCCGCACACCGGTGTCTATGACAACGCCAACGCCCTTTGGCAGGCGGATATGTCGACCGATGTGAAAACCATCGGCCACCGCCTCTCACAACTCGGCTATCACGCGGCCTACCAGGGCAAGTGGCACCTTTCGATCAATCTCGATCAGGTGTCCGAGGCCATCGAGGCTCCGCTTCTGGCCTATCGCAAGATCATCCAGAGCTATGGCTTCGATGATTTCTTCGGTGTCGGCGATATCAATGACCGCACGCTGGGCGGCTATAATTACGACGACACCACCACCGCCTTCGTGACGCGCTGGCTGCGGACCAAGGGGCAGGACCTGCGCGCAGCCGGCACGCCATGGTACCTGGCGGTGAACTTCGTCAATCCGCACGACGTGATGTTCATCAACTCGGACCTGCCGGGGCAGACAGTCCAGGGCAAGCAGTCGCTCATGCCGATCGCCCGCGCGCCGGCGAACGAACTCTACAAGGCCGACTGGGACGTGCCGTTGCCTTCCACCCGCACCCAAGCCTTCGATGCGCCGGGCAGGCCCATGGCGCAGCAGACCTATCAGAAGGTGATCGACCTGCTGGTCGGCCAGTGGCCCGACGAGGATCGCCGCTGGCGCCTGCTCCAGAACTATTATTTCAACTGCATCCGGGATTGCGACCTGCAGGTGACGCGGGTTTTGAAGGCCGTGAAGGCCAATGGCATGGCGGATGACACGATCATCATTTTCACCGCCGACCACGGGGAGCTTGGCGGCCACCACCAGATGCGCGGCAAGGGTAATTCCACCTATCGCCAGCAGAACCACTTGCCGCTGATGATCGTCCACCCCGCCTATCCCGGCGGTCTCGCCTGCGATGCCGTTACGTCCCAGGTGGACCTGACGCCGACGATCCTCGCGTTGACCGGCGCCGCGCCGGACAAGCTGAAGGCGACGGCTGACGGCCTGCCGGGCCACGATTTCTCTCCGCTCCTGACTGCGCCCGGCGCCGCCAAACCGGATACGCTGCGGCCGGGATCGCTGTTCTGCTACAATATGTTGAGCTACCAGGACGCCAGATGGGCGGCTCATTTTGATGTGAAGTCGAACAGCAATCTGAGCCTGGACCAGCGCATCGCCGCCATGCGGGCCAATCCGCCGGATTTCCAGCTCCGCTGCTCGATCCGCAGCATGTTCGACGGGCGTTACCGCTTCAGCCGCTATTTCTCGCCCCAGGGATTCAATACGCCCACGACGTGGGAGGAATTGACGGCGAAGAACGATCTTGAGGTCTACGACCTTCAGGATGACCCGGATGAGGTCAACAACCTCGCCCTGTCAGGCAAGGCGAAAGGCGACCTCATCCTGGCGCTGAACACGACACTGAACAGCCTCATCGCCAGGGAAGTTGGCGTGGACGACGGCAGCTTCCTGCCATTCAAGAACGGCCGGTGGATATTTCCCACGGCAGACCAGCGATAGCGGGTTTCCAAAGGCCCTTTAGGCTTCGGAACGCACCTGGTCGCTCCGCCCCTCGCCTTTAGCGGAACGCGGCCTTGAGCATCTCGGGCGGGAATAGCGTCGAGGCGTTGGCGACGCTGGTCGTGCCCACCTTCAGCCATTTCGCGATCAACGCATCGAGCGTGCCGTCCCGGGCGAGATCGGCCTGCGCGTGGTTGATCGTGTCGCGCAGTGCGGTGTCGCCTTTGCGCACGCTGAGGGCGATGAACTCGCAGGTGATCGCGCTTTGCACGATGCGCAAATCGGGAAAGTCCCGCAGCAGCACGCCCATGACAGGGGCAAGCTTCATGAAGCTGTCGCAGCGGCCCTTGGCGACATCCACCAGAGCCTGGCCGATGCGGTTGTAGGGATAAATCTTCACCGCCTTCGCCCGGCCTTCGGCAACCAGCCTCTGGGCGAACGGCTGGCTGGTATTGCCGCTCTGAACGCCGATGGTCAGGCCCTTGAGGTCGTCGATGGACTTCACCTGTGGCAGGCGCGTTTTGTTGACCACCAGGGACTGCCCGGAGACGGCATAGGGCTCGCAGAAGTCCGCCACCTTCGCGCGTTCCGGCGTCATCGTCGTGCCGGAGGCAACGCAATCGAAGGTGCCGGCGTCGAGCCCCGCGAAGACGCCGTTGAAGTCCGCACCGGTGTAGCGCACGAGTTGCCAGGGCCGCCCGAGGCGCTGGGCGATGAGCTGTGTCCACTCGATGTCGAAGCCAGCGGGCGGCTTGTCCTCGATGACGACCTCAAACGGCGGATCGGGCAAGGCGGAGGCCACACGCAGGGGCGCCGCCGCGCGCGCCGGACGCGTGCCGCAGACGAACAGGCCCGGCGCCAAGGCCAGGGCGCCGAGGCCGCCGAGCAGATCGCGTCGCTTCACGATAGGGTTTCCGCTTAGGCCGATGACCTCATTCTCCCGTCGAAAGGAAACGGTCGGCGTCGAACACCTCGCCAAACTGTGTGGCCACGCAGTCGGGCACATGCGCAGCGGTGGGAACGGGCGGACCCACTGCTGCATCGTAAAGGTCTGGACGATAGACCGAAATCGCCTCGCGGGCGGCATCCGCTGCCCATTCCCCTTGCCGTGCCTTGACGATCTGGCCGTACATCCACAAGGCATGGCCGAGATCCGGCCGATTGGCGTTGTCGCGGTTCAGCACGAGATAGTCGGGATGGGAGCGCGATGCGCCACCGGGCGCGGTGTGGAGGCGCCCGTCGAGGGTCCGTCGCAGAATGTCGGCGGGCAGGCCGAGGTAGCGCGGCTCACCCAGCAGGCGCGCGAGGTCTTCGTGATTGACCGGGTCCTCGCACCAGCGGGCGGCGGCATGCAGCGCGCGCACCAGGCGGCGCAGCAGGTCCGGCTCGGTGTTCACGAGGCGGGCGTGAACGCCCAGCACCTTTTCCGGCACCCAGCCGAAGATCTCCGCGCCCAGGACCGCGATCCGCCCGACATCCGCGTCCACCGCCACGCTGTTCCAGGGGCTGCCGACGGAGAAACCGTGGATAAGCCCGTTGCGCAGGCTCTCTGCCATGAAGGGCGGCGGGATGACCACAAGGCGCACGTCCCTGTCGGGATCGATGCCGCCTGCTTTCAGGAAATGGCGGATCAGATAGGTATGGGTGGAGAAGGAATAGACCGCCGCGAAGGTAAGCGGATCGCGCCCGGCAGCACGCCGCGCCGCCACCACCTTGCCCAGCGCGCCGGCGGCGCCCAGGGCGTTAGAGAGATCATCCCCGGTCTCGCCCATCTCGGCATAGACATCCTTGGCGATGGTGATGGCGCTGCCGTTCAGGTTCAACGCGAATGGCACCACCAGGGGTACGCGCACATGGCCAAGGCCCAGGGAGGATGCGATGGCGAGCGGACCCAGCATATGGGCGCCATCGAGAAGGCCGACATTCACCTTGTCGCGGATATTGGCCCAGGAGACCTCCTTGTGCAGGTCGATCTCGATCCCCTCCGCCATGGAGAAGCCGCGCTCGGCCGCCGCGATCAAGACCGCCGCGTCGGTGAGGGGAATGAAGCCCATGGCGAGGCGTCTCATCGCAGAAGCTCCGCGGCTGTAATGACCGATTGCGCAATATCCACCAGCCGCTTCTTCTCATTCATGGCGGTGCGCCGGATGAGGCCATAAGCGGTCTGCTCGTCGATATTCTTGGCCTTCATGAGAATGAGTTTCGCGCGGTCCACCAGCTTGCGTTCTTCAAGCTGGCTCCGGGCCTCCTCAAGCTCCTCGCGCAAACGCGCGAAGGCACGGTAGCGAGAAATCGTTGTTTCCAGGATCGGCCGCAGCCGGTCCTTTCGCAGGCCATCCACCACGTAGGACGCGACGCCCGCCGCGATCGCCTCCTCGATGGTGGACCTGTCCGACTGGTCCACGAACATGGCCACCGGCCGCTTCACCTCGCGGCTGACATGGAACATCTGCTCGATGGTGTCGCGGCTGGGATTTTCCAGGTCGATGATGATGACGTCGGGGTCGATGGCGTAGATGCGCTCCAGAAGGTTGTTCACCCCCTCCAGGCGCAGCACGTTGACATATCCCGCCTCCCGCAGCCCCTCACCGAGGATGGCCGCGCGAACCGGACTGTCATCGACGATGACGATGCGCAGGGAGAGATCGTTCGCCATGAACCTTGCGCTGTTGAGTGCTTCGTACAAAGCAAAAAGCGGACCAAATTCCTGAGGTCCTGGCCCTCAAGGAGAGAGGGCGGCGGTGGCAACCTTAGCTGTTCAGCCGGGGAACAGCTAAGGTTTCACGTTGGAAACGGCGGCTGCCGATCACCGCTACTTGCCTGAGGCAAGGGCGAAGTCGATGATCTGAGCGCGCAGCGCCGGCAGGGACGGCGGTGTTTTCAGGAAAGCCGCCCAATCGGCGGGGACAGCCTGAGTGAGGGAATCCTTCAGCGCGCGGGCCTTTGAATCGCCGGTGGCCTTTTCATCAAGCCACAGCAGCCAGCGCAGATCCTCAATGCCCTCACTGGTGGTGATGACCAGCGCATCGACGGTCGGCGCGGGGCTGCAGCGGTCGCCGGCAAGCGGCAGCATGGCATAGTCCGATTCGCGCCCGTCGGTGGGATCGCGGGGATCGCCGGTCCAGGCGCGGGCGTGCCACTGCAAATAGCCGCGCGCCCCGGTGCGCCACATGAGGAAACCGGCTGCGGCCCGGAAGTCGGGCATGTTGTACATCCAGGGGATGACCTTCTGCGACCGCAACTGCTGGAAGCCGGAGGCGCTGACCCCGAAGCCGTCGTTCACCAGCACGGTGTCGAACAGCGGGGCATAGTTTCGCAACTTGGTATTGTTGAGCTGGCCTGAAATCAGTGCGTCGGGGGCGGTCGCCTTGATGGCATCCCGTACCCCCTTCAGATCGGCAAAGCCGGCATCTCCCGCCTCCGGCTCGTCGGCGATCGACCACAGCGGGTTGGGAACACCGGCGGCGACCAGCGCGCGCTGGGCAGACGCGATGTTCGGACCGACCTTCGAGAAGCCGGTGCTGTGCTGCATGTATTTGACCGAGGTGTAGTCGAAATAGGGGGCGAGGAAGCCGGCCTGTTTCGCGAGGCTCAGTTGCTTTACATAGCGGGAGAGCTTGTCCGGCGTGGGCGCCACGGTGTCGGGAGACAGACCGGTAATGCCGAAGCCGCGCAGGGCATTGTAGTCGCACGCCATGCCCCGGTCCGCTTCATCAGGCGCGGGCGGCCACCACACCTCCCAGTTCGGCGCAGCCATGTAATAGCCGATCGGCCGGTCCGCCGGCGGGAGGAGGAGGGGGATCACCTCGACCATGGCTGAGGCTTGGACCTGCGTCCCCGCGATGTCCACCGAGAGGGTGATGGGCAGCGTGCCGGTGGCATTGTCGGGCACGGTGAAGGTCACGTTGAGCCGGCGCGGGATGCCGTTGGCGATCCGCATGTGAGAGAGGTCGCCGTCCAGAACGTCGGAGGTGATGGCGAGGCCGCCTTCGGCGACGCCCCGGCGCATATAGGTCCATTTGCCCCAGCGGGTGAACGTGGAGATGCCGGCCGGCGCGCTCACGGAGACGTCCGGCATCAGGTCGTCCTGATTGGAGAAGGCCAGGAAGTCGAGCGAGACGATGCCGCCGCGCGGCGCTCGGAAGTTCGCCTGGAACGGCAGGGACGGGTCCCAGAACGGATGCTGACTGCGGGGCGAGCCTGAAGGCAGGATGCGCAGCGTCACATCCTTGGCAAGGTTGGGGTCGACCGGCTTGTCCACCACCGGCCAGCGTTCCAGATAGCGGGCCTTTCGCCACGCTTCGATGGCGTCCACCGCCTTGTCGCTGTCGCCGGGCTCGATCACCATCGCGGCAAGATAGCCGTTGTTCGGCGGCTGGTCGGATTTGAGCTGCACCACGATCTTGCCGTCGATCACGGGGACGGTGGCGGTGATGAGACCCGCGCGGTCGCGCGCGTAAATCTCCCATGGACCGCCATCGATCATGGCCTCTTTCCAGATGTTGCGCTTATAGACCTGATCCACCCATTCCTGCGGTGTCAGGCTCTGCTGAAGCACCACCTGCCCGTTGATAATGATGGTGCGGTTCAGGGAGTGTGGAAAATATTCCCATTCACCTTGGTCTTCCGTCCACAGCGAGACCGTGGCGGTGCTGCTCTTGGTCCAGGGAATGGTGATTGTGTCGAGGCCGTTGAGGCCGCTGGACAGCAGCGGATCGTTTTGGGTGCGCACCAGAGCGCCGGCAGGCCGTGACAGGCGCGGGTCGTTGGGCAGCACGGTCTCAAAACCTGGAACCTGGATGTCCCCGGTCGGCGCGAAACGAAGCGCCAATGCGTCCGGCGGGACCGGGGAGCCCGCCTCCACATGCATATCGGTCAGCTTGATGGGGCCTTCGCCATCGCCGTTGGAGACGACGATGCGCTTCACTTGTGTGCGGTCGAGCCGCGCCTTGGACGGCGTGACCCAGGAAGAAACGGAGGAGCGCAAGACGAACGGGCCGGGCGGATAGGTGCCGGACGCTCCCGCCCTGGAATACCAGTTGGTCGACGCGACATCGTCGACCCTCAGGTAGATCGTCACCGGCTTTGTGGAGGTGTTAACGCCGGTGACCACCAGATCCTGGTTGGCCTCGAACGAAACCGGCGTCGCAAAATCCTGCGCCGCCGTGAGCGTGGCACCCTTCAGCCACACCTGACCGTCCTTGACGGGATTGGCGGCGGTCTTGGTGGTGCCGGGCAGCGCGCCGGAGGTCTGCCGGGGCTCGATCTTCACGCTTTCGATCTGCGCTGTCGGGGTGCCCTGGTCTGTGAAGACGATGAAGCGCGTGAGTGCGCCGACGTTGAGCGCCGTCTGGCTTGGCGTTGGCAGATTGTTCAGCGGCACCCGCATGACAAACGGGCCGGGCGGGAAATTGGAATTGACGTTGAAGTTGGTGAGCCAATTCTTGGAATTGGCGTCGTCGATGCGCACTGAGAGATTGAGGGGGTCGGAACTGGTGTTGGTGCCCCGGATCACCAGATCGTCGCCGGCGGAAAACGCGCGCGGCGGGTTAAATCCCTTGTCCAACGCCTCCTTGGTGGTGGTGTTGATGAAAAAGGCAGGGATATTCGCCGCCGCCTGTGGGGCCACTGTGGGTGCCACGCCGGGCGGTGCCACCGCCACTGGGGCCGCGGCGGGCGCTGGCGCAGTGGCGCTGAAAGGCCGTTCCGCCCTCAGCCGCTCGATGAAGTCGGGGCGGAACAGGAGAACGCATCCCACGCTCGCGCAGATGAGGCCGAAGACGAGGCCCCACGCGAAACCGCCGAACCAAGTGCGAAATCTACCCATGCGATCCTCCTTCCCGCGACGTTGGCACGATCTCCCCCCGAAATGCTAGCCCGTGGCTTGACGCCGGAGGCAGGCACCGCGAAAAGCCAAGTCTATGCGGGACCTCAAGGATTATGCGCTAGGCGACTGGATGCGGGCGCTGCCGTTGACGCATGGCGCGCGGCGGCTACGAAACGTCGCGGTGGACCGGATCTATCAGTCACGCCGGGCGCACGGACAGGATGCATTTCTGGCGGACCTCGCGCGTTTCCAAGGACAGTTCGTCGCCTTCACTGTTGCGTTCAATCTGCCGGAGGCGATCGCGTTCCTCTCGCAGGCTCTGGCGCGCGCCATGCCAGACCTGCCCCTGGTGGTGTGCGACAATTCCAGCGATCCCCTTGCCCGAACCCGTATCGCCGCGATCTGCGCCGAAGCCGGGCATCTCTACTGCCCCATGCCGCCCGCGCCGAAGGTCTCGTCCCGCCCGAACGGCTCGCGCTCCCACGGGGTCGCGCTCAACTGGATCTGGAGCAATCTCATCCGTCCGCTGCGCCCCAGTGGCTTCGCGCTGATCGATCATGACCTGATCCCGCTGGCTAAGCAGAACCTGCAAGCGTGCGTCGCGGATCAGCCGGTCTACGGCATGGTGCGCAGGGGCAGGAAGTTCGGTGGCTGGTATCTTTGGCCGGGGTATAGCGTGTTCGACTTCGCGGCGGTGGAAAGCCTCCCGCTGGATTTCGGCACGGACACCCCTCTGACCCTCGACACCGGCGGCCAGAACTGGCGCGTCCTTTATCGGGGCCTGTCGCTGCCTGCCCTGCAGCGGGCGCACACGTTCGAGGTCGATGTGAGCGACCCGGAAACCGGTGAGACCGAGCCTTACCTGCTGGCGGATGGATGGCTGCATGTGGGCGGCGCCGGCCATCGCGGCGGCGGGGCGGCGGCGCTCCAGCGCGTGCGGAGGGCCTATGAGGCGGACCCGGACGGCCTTTACGGGCGGCTGATGGCTCATGCCCGCCCGATCATCGAGGTGCTCTGACAAAAGAAAACGCCGCCGGAGACCGGCGGCGCTAAAACCTCAGCAAACGTGCAGGATCACTCGGCGCGCACGCGGGGCGGGGTGGTCGCCGGGCCCTTGACCCGCTTCTCGGTGGTGCGGTCGGTGCGCTCGGCGATACGGGCAGACTTGCCGCGACGGTCGCGCAGATAATACAGCTTCGCGCGACGGACCTTGCCGCGACGCACCAGCTTGATTGAATCGATCAGCGGGGAATGAACGGGGAACACGCGCTCCACGCCTTCGCCGTAGGAAATCTTGCGGACGGTGAAGCTCTCGTTGATGCCGCCGCCGGAACGGGCGATCACCACGCCTTCATAGGCCTGAACGCGGGTGCGCTCGCCTTCGACCACCTTCACGTTCACGATGACCGTGTCGCCGGGCTGGAATTCGGGGGTTGCACGCTTTTCGGAAAGCCGAGCAGCCTGCTCGGCTTCGAGTGTCTGAATGATGTTCATGTCGCCATACCTCTAGCGGTCGCCATGCGCGCTCCGTTTCCGGACCGTTGCCCCGGCACCACATCGTGTTGTTTTAAATTAAAGGGACGGGCGGCCTATATCCCAGAATGCGCGGCCTGTCATGTGCTTTCATTCATAGGGCCGTCATGTTCCCACTGCGCCAGCAGGTCGGGCCGGCGGGCTGCGGTGGCCTCAAGGGCCTGCGCGTGGCGCCAGGCGCGGATGCGCGCATGATTGCCCGAGGTCAGCACCTCCGGGATGCCCACGCCCTCGAATATCTGCGGGCGGGTATATTGCGGATATTCCAGCAGCCCGTCCGAGAAGCTCTCGTCGGTTCCGCTCTCGATCTTCCCCATGACACCGGGAAGCAGCCGCACGCAGGCATCCAGCAGCAGCAAAGCTGCGCTTTCCCCGCCGGACAGCACCACGTCTCCGACGCAGACCTCTTCGAGACTGCGCGCGGCGATCACGCGCTCGTCCACACCCTCGAAGCGCCCACACAGGATCACGGCGCCGGGGCCTTGCGCGAGCGCGGCGACCCGAGCTTGGGTGAGCGGGCGGCCGCGCGGCGTCATCAGCAGGCGCGGACGCGGGTCATCTGGTGGAGAGACCCCATCCACAGCGCGAGCCAGAATATCAGCCCGCATTACCATGCCGGGTCCGCCGCCAGCCGGCGTGTCGTCCACGGATCGGTGCCTGTCGAGCGCGAAGTCGCGAATCTGAGTTGTCTCAAGCGACCACAGGTCCGCCGCCAGGGCCTTGCCCGCCAGGGCATGGCCGAGAGGCCCGGGAAACATCTCGGGATAGATTGTGAGGATAGTGGCGCGAAACATTATCCCGCCGTGATGGGCGCGTGCGTGCCGAACGTCAAATGCGACCCTTCAGGGTCCGCAGGTCTAGCGAATCTCGAAGAGGGTCGAAAAGCCCGAGATATCGAAGACTTCGCGGATTTGCGGCTGCAGTGCGCGCAGCGCCAATTCGCGCTTGGCGACACGCATCGCCTTGCCGGCCACGAGAAGCGCCCGCAGACCGGAAGAGGAGACGTAATCCACTCCGGCGAGATCGACGGTGATCGCACCGGCGGTTCCAGAGATCGTCTCCAGGAGACTTGCCTCGAACGGCTTGGCATTGGGAGTGTCGAGCCGCCCGGACACCTTCAGCACCACGTCCGACCCAGCCTGTTCACGCTCAATCTGCATCAGCCTCATCCCGGTGAAATATTGTGCGTCAGGGTTTCGATTAGCCTTATTCGCCATTGGGCGCAATGCACTGCACACATGCGCAAACGCGGAAGCAATCACCATCAGGTTAAGGTGGCGGTATCTGGTTGCAACCGTTCTGGCGTTACTTGCCGGCCTTCACTCCGGGGCCGGGAGACTTGCGACCAGCGTAAGCTGATTTTCCGCGCCGATGCGCGCATAGGCAATCTCTTGAAGGAAATGCCGCATCAGCCGGACGCCGTGGCCGCCGATGCGCGCCTCTTCGACGCTTTCGGCGAGGTCGGGCGCCGCCACCGCGGTCGGGTCGAACGCGACACCGTTGTCGACGATGCGCACCGCCACCTGTTCGGCGGGCAGGCTGAGATAGTCGACGCGGATCGCTGGCGCTTCATGAGTGGCACGCCCGCTTTCCGGGAAGCCGTAGAGGATGACGTTGGCGAGCGCCTCCTCCAGGCTCAGTTCCATGCCGAAGCGCAGCCGGTCCGGCCAACCGGCCTCGTCGGCAACGTGATCGAGCCATTCCGAAACCTTGGCAATCTCCTCCACCGACGCGCCGATGGTGAGCGATGACACAAGGTTTTCGCCGAGAGAGGGGGTCATGGAGGGGTCCGCGTGCCCGCTTGAGGACTGGTATGCCGCCGCCGCGCCGTGGTGGTCGGAAGCGCGGCGCCGCCGCTTGCCTGCCACCGCCCAGCGATATGTTTGCGCGTGATTCTTGACGCCACGTCGCTTGAGCCGACGCCACGCTATATGTCCCCGCTGGCTCCGGCAATCGGCTCATCCAGGCGCCTGGGGACGATGGCTTCAGTCTTGCCCGGCAGGTCGCGCGCCGTGTCGTGATAAATCCGGCGAACCCCACGGCCGGCAGCGACCATGATGACGTTGGGCGCAACACCGGCCGCCTCTGCAAAGGCGCTGACCGGCAGGTCAGGACCGAAGATCGTGACCTGGGCGCCGGGGCGCGCGAGGCCGGGAGGCAGGTCGGTGACGTCGATGCTGATCAGGCTCATGGCGGTTCCGGCGACGATCGGCGCGCAATGGCCATCCAGCATCACATGCCAGGGCTTGCGGAACGAGAACGGAATCCCCGCCGCATAGCCCGCCGCCACCTGCGCGATGCGGCGTGGGCCGGGGGCCTGATAAACCCCGCCATAGCCGATCTCTCCCCCCTTGGGCACCTCATGGAGGCGCAGGATCGGCGCGCTTAGCGTCGCGGCTGGAATGATCGGCTGGGGGCGGGCGGGGGTGGTTTCCACCCCGTAGAGCGCGCTGCCGACGCGCGCGAGATCCACATGCCGATCGCGCGGGCCGAACACGCCAGCCGAGGCACAAAAACTCAAGGGGGCGGATGGGAGCACGCGTGTCCAGGCGCGGAACCGCAGCCACTGCCAACGGTTCTGCGGCGCCGAAGGGGTGGCGAAGCGGGCGAGGTGGGTGACGTATGCCGCAACTGAAAGCCGCGCGAGGGGGGAGGGGTCCTGGGCAAGCGTACGCACGTCAGCAAGGTCGATGCCGAGCCGATTGATGCCGGTATCGAGATGAATCGCCACCTCCGGACGGGGGCCGATTGCGGCGGAGGCCCGTAGGATTTCGTCCATATCCAGCAATACCGGCACCGCGCCGATGGCGCGGAAATCCGCCGGCGCGTTGCCGGCGAGCCCGTGCAGGACGAAAATGCGCCCCTGCGTCAGGATGCGGCGTAACTCGACCGCCTCGTCGAAGTCTGCCACCCAGAAGTCGCGGCAGCCGAGGTCATGGAGCAGCGGAGCGATATGCGCGACGCCGAGCCCATACGCATCCTTCTTCACCACCGCGCCGAGGCTGCTCCCGTCATAGGCCGCACGGGCGGTGAGAAAGTTTTGCCGAACCGCGTCGAGATCAATCACCAGGGACGGACGGTCTTTGGGAAGCGAATCGGTCACGGCGCGGTCGCCGCGCGGGCAAAGGCGATGACCGGGCCGGCCGGACCCTGGCGCAGTTCGACGCCGCGCCACCCGTCGGCAATCAGCGCGGCCTGCTCGGGCAATGCGCTCGGGTCCACGGACATCGCGCTCTCCAGCTCCATCGCCTCGGTATTGCGCACCATCACATAGCGCAGGTATCCGCCGTAATACGGCTTGATGGCGCGGATAGTGAACCCCTCGGCGAGAAGATTTGTCCAGCTTGCGCGGTTCGCCGGGGCGGAGGTGGCGAACAGCACCGGCGCGGCGACCGTGCTCATCTGAAGGGCCAAGCTCACCCGCGCCGCGATCATTTCGCGCTGCAGGCTGCGGCCGCGATAAGCCGGCGCCACCGAGGCTCCGGCGAGTTTCATGAGCGGGGCATCGAGCGGCAGGCCGATCTCGCGGCGCGGGTCGTCATAAGGGGGAATGTCGTGCTGAAGCACGCCATAGGCGACCAGCGCGGCACCATCGAACGCCCCGATCATATTGCCGCGTGCGCCGAGCATGTCGGCCAGGAAGGCGCGGGTCTCGGGCTTCACCACGTCGGGGCCGAGCCCCGCCATGACAGCGCGATGCAGCGTCTCGACCAGATCGAGATCGCTTGCCTGCAGGTCTCGCCATCGAAGGTTTTCAATACCCGGCACGGGATCAGCTCGTGACGACTTCCGCGTAGTTGAGCATGGCAATGGGCGGATAGATGCCGAGGGATTTGGCAATCCGCATATTGATGATCAGCGAGAAACGCTTAAGCGTCTCGATCGGCACGTCCTGCGGCTTCTTCTTTTGCACCAGGACTTCGATCGCCTTGGCAGCGGCGAGCTGCCCGACCGAATAATAGCGGCTAACCAGGCCCACCAGGGCGCCGCCTTCGCGCACGCCGAGTTCGGCGGCTGCAAATGTGGGCAGGCCGACTTCAAGCGCCGCCGGTGTCACCTTGTCGTAGATGGTGCCGAGGTAGGTGTCGGGCAGCAGATAGAGCCAATCCACCTTTTCCGCCCGCATCTGCTTGATCATGTCGACCACGCCGTCGGATGTGGGGCGGCCAGAGGCGTCGTTGCGGAACGGCATTGCCATGACGCTCGCGCCCATCTTCGCGGCGACGCTCTTGGCTTCCTCTACGATCACGACCGAATTCTGCTCGGTGGTGGAATAGAGGATGCCGATCTTGGTGAAGGGCATGTAGGCCTGCATGGCGCGCAACTGGACGTCGGTGGGCACCACATGCACCGCACCGGTGACGTTGCGGCCGGAGCTTTCGAAGCTCTTGGCGATGCCCGCGCGCACCGGAGCCGCCACCAGGGCGAACACGATGGGAATGTCCCGGACATAGCGCGGGTCGCGGGAATCCAAGGGACCGGCGACTCCGAGGGTCACCGGTGTGCCCCAGGTGTAGATCAGATCCGGCTTCAGCGTCGCAAGGTCGGCGATCATGGCGGGCACGTTGCGCGGGTCACGCTCCGCGTCGCGCATGATGAACTCCGCCTTTACATCGGCGGCCTGGAAGAATTCCTTGAAGCCGCGTTCCACATCCGTCTCGCCGCGAAAGGTGAGCATCAGGATGCGGAAGGGCTTGTCCTGGGCCCGCGCCGGAGCCGCGCCGATGAGGCCGGCCGCGCCTGCGCCGAGGCCGAGGGAGAGAAGTGAGCGCCGGTCGATCACAGCGGGCTTCCTTCTGCCGCGGAATCTCCCTCGCGCCGGGTGGCGCGGGGGGATGAGGGTTGATTGCGCCCAGATAACGCGAAGCCGAGTGCTCCCGCTACCACCAAAATGCCGAGCGTCGCGCCGGCGGACGCGAACCCCACCGCCGCAAGCAGCAAGCCCGCCGCCGCCGGACCCACCGCATTGCCGGTACGCTCGATCAAGCGGAACAGGCCAAGGACACCCGCCGAGCTGCCGCCGGGTACGTGCTGCGCGCTGTCCGCCACCAGCGCCGATTGGGAGGCGATGGACATGGCCTGACCTAGGCCCAGCAGGGCGAGGACACCTGCGATCACCAGCGGGGTGGTGCCGACGAGCAGCAGCAGCATGCAGGCGCCCGCCAACAGACCACCCGCCGTGACGAGGCCAGCCCGCGCGTTCCATTTCTCGGCGAGAGCGGCGAATGCCGGCACCGCCAGCACCATGAGCACGGGATAGATCATCTGCAGGCGGCCGATGGCGGCGGCGCTGTAGCCCTGCCGCTGGAGTTCGACTGGCACGAGATAGAAGCAGATCGCCGCCAGCAGGATCTTGGCCGGGAATGCGCAGCCGAACAGCAGCGCCGCAAGGCGCGGCGCGCGCAGCGCCGCTCCAAGGTCCGAGACGCGGACACCACCGGAGTTTCGCTTGGGCTCCGAGCGCGGCAGGCTAACCAGCGCCACCAGCAGCGCCAGGAAGGCAACGCCTGCCGAGCCGAGGAAGGCGGTGTGATCGCCCAGCCGGTCGGCCAGAACGCCGCCAATGGGCGGACCGCACAGGGCGGCCACCAGGATTGCCCGCACGAACACCGCGAGCCCGGCGGTGCGCTCGCTCGGCCGGGAATGGTCAATGACGTGTCCCTGCGCGGAGACGAAGACGAGGGCATAGCCGATGGCCGCCGTCACCCGGCTGCCGAGGAACAGGTAATAATTTTCGCTGACCGCCGGCACGACATAGCTCAAGGCGGCAATGGCCGCGCCGATGACAAAGCCGCGCCGCCGCCCCAGCCGCTCCGAAAGCACCGCGAACGGCAATTGGCACAGGGCAACGCCGGCCATGAAGGCGACGATGGGGAGGGAAATCGCGAAATCCAAGTTCATGTTGAGGTTGGCCGGTACGACCTCTGCCGCAAGGCGCGGGAGGAACGGGCGCGCCAGTTCCTCCGCCATCATGAACAGGAACAGGGCGGGGCGTATCACGGTGGCGGCATGGTTTTCGCCGGTGTGGGTGGTTCCAACCCCGGTTCGGGCGCTTAGAGCGTCGAGATCGTGAATCGCCTGCGTATCGCCGCGCCGCTCCGCCTCCGACCGCGCGGCCGTGTGGCGCGCATGGAGCTTGGCGACATGGGTGTCGATGGGAGCCAGGACCGGCGAGCCCTCGGCGGCATCCGCGTGCATCCATAGGCGACCGCGCGTCAGCGCACGCACCCGGGATTCCAGCGCCGCCAGCACCTCGACGCCGCGTGCGCCGACCACCAGGGCCACGAGTTCCAGCGCCACGAGAAGCGCCACCATGCCGATGAAGGCGACGTCCACCAGCAGTGCCGTCACCTGGGCGGATACGACGCTGGGATCAATGGTGATGATAAGGCTCGCCAGCGGCACGCCGCTGCGCGCCGTCACCGCCGTGGTCACCTTGGGCGGGTCTATTCCCGCCGGGGGAGCGCCCGACCGCCCGAGGATCTTACCGCTGGGTGTGATGAGCACCATTTCCGCCAGTTCGACGTTGGCCCGCCGCAAGTCGTCGAGATAGGCGTTCACGCCCACCAGCTTGTCGATCGGAACGCCGGACGTCACAGCGTCCTCCACCAGGGCCGCCGCGGAGCGGCCCACCGACTGCGCCTGCGCGGCTATGGCGGGAACGATGGTGCGTTCCACGGCCTCCCGCGCGCCCCAGCCGATGACGGCGAGGGCGCCGCACAGGATGATCGCGATGGCGATGGAGATGCCGGCCCTCAGTCCGATCATCGCGGGCCCTCCATGCGGATCGCCGCGTGGGCAGCTTCAGCTTCAGCGACGGCGGTGCGGGCCGCGCTGGGCCAGAGCGCCGGATCGGTCGCGCGCTGCGCGGCCCGTCTCAATCCGCTCGCGAGCAGGAGGCCGATGGCGACGGTGGCAATGGCGGCGCCCACCAGGGCGGGCAGGGCGATTCGCACGAGATCATGGGACAGTGCCGCGGCCCCGGCCGCGAGCGCGGCGGGATTGTAGCGGACCACCACATTGCCGATGGTTGCGGCGAGGTCGTTCTCGATTTTCCGACTCACCGCATTGGAGGGGCGCGCCCCCTCGTCATGACCGACCCGCGCGGGGTCGCTGCTGTACAGCACATGATGGCGGTCGCCGGTCACATCGATGGAGAGAATGGTCTGGTCGAGACGCGCCTCGCGCCGGAGGAGTTCCGCCAATGTCGCCTGCGCCGGGAGGGCGATGCCGAGCGAGGAGGCGATCTGCGCGCTGCCGGCGATGCGTTCGGCGGTAATGACGAATCGCGCTTCGATCGCCTTTCGGTGCGCGTTCTGGAGGGTGACATAGGAAAAATAGGCGCCGAAAGCGACGCAGGCGGCGGCGATCAAGGCGAAGACGAAGATAAGGCCGAGGGAGGTTCGGATCATTCCGGCTGCTCGCAAACACGCACGACGACACACCCGCCTGCTGGGATCATATGCCCGGTGGAAAAGCTTCGCTTTCCGTTGGGAAGGGACGGACCGTGAACTGAGGCTCTAACAGCGGGACTCTTCAGCAATTCCTAAGCGTGAGAGCCCGTTGATGGCTTAGCCGCAGGTTGATTGTGAAGCGCCTCTAAAAACGTGACTTTTCGAGTCTGCGCAGTTTAGGTCTGGTTTGCAACGGCCCGGACGGCTAACGTCCGCCCGATCCCGCGCACAAGTCCTATTCATGACATTCGTCGGCCGGCTTATTTTCGTTATCGGGTTATCCGTCACGATCACCCTTCTGGCGATCGCCGGAGCCGCATTCGTGGCCGGCGAGCAGGTCAGCGAGGAAATCGAGCAGGCGCGCGTGTCGCACTTGCTGGGTACCCTGCGCAGCACGGCGGAGGCGAATCTCTCCATCGGTCTCACCCTGGACGAGATTTCGCTGCTGCAATCCAGCATCGAGCGCGAGAAGTCCAACGACCCCACCATCGTCGCCATCGACGTTTTCAACAATGCCGGCCGCTCGATCTACAGCACCGATCGGGGCTCGATCGGCGAGAAGGTGGATAGTGGCTGGAATGATCACCTGCTCCGCGACGGCCTCTGGCAGGCAGCGGCGCACGGCGAGACGGTGTTCGGCACCCGGTTCGACAATGATCTCGGCGTCGCCGGCGGGATTGCCGTGACGGTTTCCGGGGCGAGCCGGAGCCTGCGGGCGCAAGTCCTGGGTATCGATCTGGTGGCGCGCACCATGGTGATTGGTGCCGGGGCCATGATCCTGGCGTTGGCATTGGCCTTCGCTTTTGCCTGGGCGCTTGGCCGCCCGTTCAGCCGGGTCGCGCGCATTTTGCGCGGCGCCGAACTGCGCCCGACGCAACACCAGCGTCTGGAGCGGCTGGCGATCCAGGTGCGCGAAGCCTGGGCGGCATCGGATGCGCGTACCGCCCACGGCATCAGCCAGTTGGAGGCGCTCGATGACGCCGACTGACCGCCGATCCGCCGTGCGGGCGCGGGATCGCCTTGTGTGCGCCGTGTTCGCTTTCATGACCGTGCTCGTCATCGGCGGCGGCGCCGGGATGATGGTGGTCAACGGGTTCAAGGCCCAGGTACAGGAAACCGCCCGGCGCGATGCCAAGATCATCGGCGAGACCGTCGCGCGTTCGCTGGCGGGGCAGTTCGAGAAGGCGGCGCGCTTCGGAATCCCACTGAAGCTGCTGCCGGGTGTCGAGACCTACCTTGCTGAAACCATGGCGCGCACGCCCGGCCTCACCCGCATCGTGGTGCGTGGACCCGACGGTCGCGAGGTGCGCAGCGCCATCGGCCCGGTGACCGGGCTCGACACGGTGATCGCGCCGATCCTGGTGGACGGCATCCCGCTCGGCCAGGTGGATGTCACCACCACGCCGGCGACACTCAGCTCGGTTCTCGGTTCTCTGAACTGGCGTACCGGTTACACGGTACTGGTCTGCGCCGTCCTCTCGGGAGTGGCGGCGGCATTTACCGCCGGCACCAGCCTGACCCGTGGGCGCAAGCGGCTCGCCAGGGCCTTGTCCGCGAGCGCAGCCGGCAATCCGGAAAGTGCGCTTTCCGGCGCCAGCCAGGGGCAGGGAGTGATCGCCGCCGCATTTTCCGCGCTTGTCACCGGCGAGCGGCAGCAGGCAAACCGCCGGGCCGCGTTCCTGGGCTACGCCGAGGAACTTCTCGCGGTGGACTTCGACGGTCGGCTGCGCGCTGAGATCGAACGCATCCGGCGCGAGGCTGCGGCCAAGCCGCAGCAGGGACAGCGAGACGCCTGATGCAGCTCCGCACCCGAATAACCCTCATCGTCGCCGCCGGCTTCATCGCCCTCATGGCGACCTTCTGGGCGGCAAGCCTGGTGCGGGACCGCCTTGAGGAGAGCCGCACGGCGGATGTCGCCATTTCGGCTCAATCCGCGCTGTGGCGCGAGATCGTGGAAGTCCAAGTCGCCGATCTGGAGCAGCAGCTCGACGCGATGGAGGCGTCGTCCGCCATCCGCATCGCAATGTCCTTCGGTGATCGCCCGGGCATCGCCGCGGCCCTTGCCGACCTCGGCGTGAAGGATGGCGACGACACGCTTGCGCTTGAGGTCGTCGGGCAGAATCGCGATGTAACCTCCTTCTTCGGCACTGTGGCGGGCGGACGCGGCATTCTGGATGCGGGCACCCTCGATCGCGCCTTGGCGGGCACGCGGACGTCCGGCCTGCGTTCGGTTTCCGCGCAGCAGCTCATGGTGATCGCCACCCGTACCGTCATGCTGCCCAAGCGGGGGGCGACGGTTCTCGTCCTGGCTCGGGACGCCAGCGTCGCGCTCAGCCGTTTTGCTACCAGCATCGACGCGCAGGCAAGCCTGCTCTCTCTCCGCGGTCGTCTGATCGCCACCACGAACGCCGAACTGTGGCGCAACGCCAACCCGACCATCGCACCGCGTGAGGCGCTCTTTGGGCGGATCGATGTTGCCGACAAAACCTATTCGATCACCAGCGTCCCCGTCGACGGCGTAACCGGCGGCGTGGTCGGGGCGCTGATCAGTCTCAAGGACAATACTGCGGCCTGGGCTGCGCAGCGGGCGTTGCGCTCGGTCGCCATCGCCGCCGCCGTGGGTCTGACGATCTTCGGCGTCATCGGGCTCAATATCTTCCTTTGGTACAGTTTCCGGCCGCTGGAGAATGCCATCGGCGTGCTTCAGGCTCTGTCGCGTGGCGACACGTCCGCCATGCTGGACTATTCCGGCAGCGACGAGATGGGACGAATCGCCGAGGCGGTGGCCGGCTTGCGCGGCAATGCCCAGGCGCTCGCCGATACCCGCCGCCAGCGTGATCGCGTGCGGCGCCGCCAGGAAGCGGTGATTTCCACCGAGCTGAAGTTCCTTGCCGATTCCGTCGATGCATCCGACCGGGAAGAGGTCCTCGCTTTGCTCGCCTCCCCCAGCGGCGGAGAGGCCGAGGACGAATTGCGGCGCGTGGCGCGGGTGCTTCACGACCTGTCGCGCCGCATCGTCGAGCAGCACACCCGGTTGTCCTCGATGGTGGTGGAATTGCGCGAGGCCCTGGTCACGAAGACCAAGCTGGCGGGCCTCCAGCAGGAATTGGAGATCGCGCGGCAGGTGCAACTCGCCATCCTGCCCAAGGCGTTTCCTGCGGACCGCAGGGTTGCGCTGGACGGTCACATGACGCCGGCGCGCGAGGTGGGCGGCGACTTCTACGATTATTTCCTGGTGGACGAATCCACCCTTGGCTTCGTGGTGGCGGATGTCTCCGGCAAGGGCGTTCCGGCTGCCCTTTTCATGGCGATCTCCCGCACACTCCTGCGCTCCACCGCGCTATTTGAACGCTCGCCCTCGGGCTGCGTGCGCCGCCTGAACGATCTGCTGGCCATGGAGAACGAGCAGATGCTGTTCGTGACCCTGTTCTACGGGGTGATGGACCTTAACTCCGGGCGCGTCACCTATGTGAATGCCGGCCACAATCTGCCTTACCGGATCTCGCCGCGCGGAGAGATAACGACAGTGCCCAGCACCGCCGGCATGGCGGTCGCGGTAATGGAGGGCTTCCTCTACAAGGAGCATGTGCTTTACCTCGACCCCGGCGACACGATCCTGCTTTTCACGGACGGCGTGACGGAGGCGTTCGACATTGATGAAATGCCTTATGGCGAGAGGCGTCTTGAGGCACTGCTGGCCGAAGGCGCGGCGGAATGGACGGTTCCGGAAGTCTCGCAGCGGGTCCTGGGCTCCATCAGGCAATTCGAGCGCGGCGCGCCGCAGGCGGACGACATAACCTGCCTCACCCTGCGCTATTTCGGTGGCGACCATCAGCCGATGGTATGATCACGGGTGGGTAGCAGGGTGCCAGCATGCGCCTGAAGCGGGAGACCCGCAAAACCCTATGCGTGTTTCTCATATCTAATTGTCTGGCGTTCCGCCGCTCCTTGCCACTAAACCCAAGCAGACGGCCCATTCAGAAGCGGGCCCGTGGGGTGGCAGCGCCCGAACGGTTCCTTGCTTCCAAGATTGTAAGAGAGAGCGTCTGTTCGGGGCGCGCTCCGGCGCCGCGAAGCCCATCGCCAGAAGTTGGGCAGGGAGAGACGCGTGTCCGTAGCCATCCACCCCGCCGTGGCGCCACGCCGTGAATTCGCGACCATCTCGGTGGTCAGCGCCGGACATTTCGTCAGCCACGTCCTGCAACTCGCACTGGCGCCGCTGTTCATCGCCATGCGCGAGGACCTCGGTGTCTCCTTTACCGAGCTGGGTGTGGTGCTCTCGATCTTCTATCTGTTCTCGGGCGCCGGGCAGGTGCTCGCCGGCATCATGGTGGATCGCTTCGGAGCCGATCGGCTGTTGATCGGCGGCATCCTGCTTCAGTCCGCCTCCGTGGCCTGCATGGGCCTCGCGCCAAACTATGCCGCCTTGCTGCCGCTGGCGGCGCTCGCGGGGCTCGGCAACAGCGTCTACCACCCCGCCGATCTCTCCATTCTGAGCCATCGCATTCGCTCCGAGCGGCTGGGCAGGGCATTCGCGCTGCATGTGGTGGCAGGCAATGTCGGCTACGCCGTCTCGCCTTTGTTGGCGGGCGCGCTCGGCCTGATGTACGGCTGGCGCACGGCTCTGGTGGTGATGGGGCTGGGTTGCCTGCTGGTGGGGTTCGGCTTGATCCTGGCGCGCTCCGTACTGCGGATTGAGCGCCACCTGGAGCCAGCTCATCACATGGCGGCCGGCGTGCCGAGTGTGCTCGACATCGTCACCAACCCGGTGGTGGTGCTCGCCTTCTTCTATTTCTTCCTGACCGCGACCTGCCTCGTGGGCCTGCAAAGCTTCGGCATCACGGCGCTGCAGGAAGGATTCGGCATGGGCACGGCCTTCGCCGCCCTGACGCTCACGGTCTACCAGGCTGCCACCATTTGCGGTGTCATGATCGGCGGCTTCATCGCAGATCGCGCGGTCAACCACCACCGCATCGCGATGGTGGGCCTTGGCGCCGCGAGCGCATTCCTACTGGCGATAGGCTTAGGGCAGAATCCTGCGAGCGTGACGTTCGTGCTGATGGCGCTGGCGGGTTTCTCCCTCGGCGTCACCACACCCTCGCGCGACGTTCTGGTGCGCCATGCCGCGCCGGCCAATGCGCGGGGCAAGGTGTTTGGTTTCGTCTACTCCGGCTTCGACGTTGGCGCGCTGGCCGGGCCGCTGATGTATGGCGCGCTACTGGACCGGCACCTGACCCACGCGATTTTCATCGCCGCTGCGGTTCCACTTCTGGTGGGCGTGGTGACGGTCATCGGCGTCAAGGTAAAGCCCACGCGGGCTAGATGACCTTGCCCGGGTTCATCAGGCCGGCGGGGTCGATGGCACGCTTCAGCGCCGCCATCAGGTCGAGCGCGACCGGGTCCTTGTAGACCTTGAGTTCCTCGCGCTTCAGCAGGCCGATGCCGTGTTCCGCGGATATGGACCCGCCCAGTTCGACGACATAATCGTGCACCAGCCGGTTGAAGTCCTCCCATTGCGAGAGGAAGGCAGCCTTTTCCATGTCCAGCGGCTGGCTCAGATTGAAATGGATGTTGCCGTCGCCGACATGCCCGAAGGCGCAGACCCTGACGCCCGGCATATGCGCCTCGCACAGGCGGGTGGCTTCCACCACGAACTCGGCAAACCGAGACACCGGCACCGAGACGTCGTGCTTGATCGAGCCGCCCTCGAATTTCTGGGCATCGGACAGATCTTCCCGCAGGCGCCAGAGGGCGTTCGCCTGGGCTTCGCTCGCAGCGATCACGGCGTCCGCAACCTCACCCTCCTCGAAGGCTTCCGCGAGCACTGCTTCGGCGAGACCCGCGAGGTCGTCGTCGCGGCGCGTGGAGGTGAGTTCCGCCAGCGCGAACACCGGGTGGTCGCCGCCCAGCGCCCGGACGGTGCCTGGCATGTGCTTCAGCACCGTTTCCATGCCGAAGCGCGGGATCATCTCGAAGCCGGTCAAGGCGTCCCCGGCCACCGCGCGCAGGCGCTGCATGAAGGCCTGCACCGCGAATTGATCGTTAAGGCCGGCGAGTAAAGTGGCGCGGGCGCGCGGCTTCGGGAATAGACGCAGCACCGCCGCCGTGATGATGCCGAGCGTGCCTTCGGCGCCGATGAACAGGTCCTTGAGATCGTAGCCCGTGTTGTCCTTGCGCAGCCGGGACAGGCCGTTCCAGATGCGCCCATCCGGCAGCACCACTTCAAGCCCGAGCGTCAGTTCGCGCATGTTGCCATAGCGCAGCACCGCCGTGCCCCCGGCATTGGTGGAGAGGTTGCCGCCGATCCGGCAGGTGCCTTCCGAGGCGATGGAGAGGGGAAACAGACAGTCGGCCTTCTCGGCCGCCATGCGCGCGCCATGCAGCGTTACGCCTGCCTCCACCGTGAGGGTGAGATCGGCGGCGTCGACCGCCCGCACCTTGTCAAGCCGTTCCAGCGAAAGCACCAGCGCACCGAACGGCACCTGCCCGCCCACCAGCCCCGTGTTCCCGCCCTGCGGCACGATCGGCAGGCCGGCTTCGGCGCAGGCGGCGACGCACAGCGCCACCTCAGCGGTATTTGCCGGGCGCAGGATCGCCGGGGTCACGCCCTGATACAGGCCGCGCTGTTCCACCAGATAGGGCGCCATATCGCTTGGCGCAGTGACGATGCCGCGCGGTCCAAGCTTTGCGGCAAGCGCCGACAGGGCACTGGCGATGCGCTCTTGGGGAAGAACAAGGGGGGCGGGTGCGGTGCTGGACATGGTGGCGGACACTGGCCGAGGTGCGCGCGCCAATCAAGGGCCAGCTAAGCTAAGAGTTGGGCTCTCAACCGCTCGATTGCCCGGGTGAAGGCCGCCGTATCGTCCAGGGCCCGTGCCAGAACCAGCGCGCCCTGGATCAGGCCAACGGCGTCCTCCGCGAGGGCGTGGGCATCGTCCGGTGTGCGTCCACCGCGCATGAGCGCGTCCGCCAGCGCGGCGATCCAGCGGGCGAAATAGCTGGATACGGATTGCGCGAAGCGGTCGCGGGTTTCGGCGAGGGCAAACACACCGACCACGCACACCCGGTTTCCAGAGCGGAAATAGGCATCGGTCGCGTCCAGCATGCGCGTGACCGCGCGGCTGGGGTCGGTGTCATCGCGCAGCGGGCTAAACACCTCGTCCTCGAACCACCTGTCCACATGCGCCAGCACGGCCGCCGCCATCTCCTCTTTCCCGCCGGGGAAGAAGTGATAGAGGCTGCCTTTGCCGAGGCCGGTGCGCTTCGAGATGATGGCGAGGCTGGCGCCCTCGAAGCCGTATTCCCGGAAGACCTCGCCCAGAAGGGGCAGGGCGTCGGCGCGTTCGTGAATCTGTTTCGCCATTACAGTCCGAGTTCGGTGAGGCCGGGATGGTCCGCCGGGCGCGGGCCACTCGGCCAGCGGAACTTGCGCTCCGCTTCCGTGATGGCGAGATCATTGATGGAGGCCTGACGCCAGCGCATGAGGCCGTGCACGTCGAACTCCCAGTTCTCGTTGCCATAGGCCCGGAACCACTGGCCGGCGGCATCGTGGAACTCATACTGGAAGCGGACCGCGATGCGGTTTTCGTGGAACGCCCACAATTCCTTGATCAGGCGGTAGTCGTGTTCCTTCTCCCACTTGCGGGTCAGGAAGGCGACTATGGCAGGGCGGCCGGAGAAGAACTCCGAGCGGTTCCGCCACACACTGTCTTCGGTATAGGCACCGGCCACGCGGACCGGATCGTGCGTGTTCCACGCATCTTCCGCCATGCGGGCCTTCTGCGCGGCGGTCTCGAACGTAAAGGGCGGAAGCGGGGGGCGCGACATGGCGGGTCCTGTACCGTTCAGTCTATAATGTACCATTCAGTACAGTAAGGGCGACGAGAGTCAACAAGTCGCCGCGTTCAGGCGCGGGGCCCGAAGATGATGAGTGCCGCTCCGGCAACGCAAAGCACGGCGCCACCGGTGTCCCAGCGATCCGGCCGCACCCCCTCCATGCCCCACATCCAGGCGAGTGAGGCGATGATATAGACCCCGCCGTAGGCCGCGAACGCGCGCCCCGCAGCCGCTGCGTCCACCAGCGTGAGGGCGCCGGCGAAGGCCAGCAGACTGGCAGCGCCCGGTATCAGCCAGAGTATCGATCCGCCGGACCGGACCACATGCCAGAAGGCGAAGCAGCCGGCGATTTCAGCGGCGGCGGCGACGAGGTAGGCGCCAAAGGTCATCGCAGAACCGGTCATCGCAGCACCGTGGGACGCACCCACCAAGAGGGGCGTTGCGCGGCCATGCGCCGGGACAAGCGGGCAGCCGCGCGGCAATCGTCGGTGAGGGCGAACACCGTCGCGCCCGACCCGGACATGCGCACCAGACGGGCCTCGGGGTCGGCCATCAGCAATGCCTTCGCCTTGCCTATCTCAGGCGCAAGGGCTTGAGCTGGAGGCTCAAGGTCATTGCAGAGGCCGGCGAGCGTTTCCATCAGCGCAACTCGTTCGGCCGGAAGGACGACGGGATGCTTTGGCCCGTCCAACGAAGCGCCCGGCTGTAGCGCGAGGGCCCTAAACACCGGCCCGGTGGGCACCACCGCCCCGCAATTCACCAGGACGGCCGAAAGCCGGGGAAGATCCAGCGGCACTGAGAGCCGATCGCCGATACCACCCATGAAGCGGGCGCGGGGATCAAGGCAGACCGGCACGTCCGAGCCCGTGATACGCGCCGCCGCCATGAGTGCGGGATGATCGAGCGCGAGGCCATTAAGTTTGGCCAGGAGGCGAAGCGCCGCCGCTGCGTCCGACGAACCACCGCCGAGTCCGGCCGCAACCGGCAACCGCTTCACCAAGTAAAAGGTGCCGTATCTTATCCCCGGCAGGAGATCCGCCAGTGCGCGCGCCGCCTTGAGGACCAGATTTTCCTGAACCGGACCTGCAGAAAGCGCGCGCTCGCCCGAAATTTCCAGGGCGAGACTCGGCGAGGGACGCAGCGTCAACAGGTCGGCTGCACCGGCGAAAGCGACGATGCTCGCGAGATCGTGAAACCCATCGGCGCGCCGTCTCAGCACGCGCAATGTCAGATTGACCTTCGCAGGCGCACGCGCCACAAGCTTTTGCATGAGCGGGGCTTATGGCGCGATCACCCGCGCGCGGCAAGCTGCAGCGAGGCTTCGCGGCCTCCCCAGCTTGCGGCGCAGGGGGAAAGCAGCCATCCTCTGATTACGGATTTGTTCGTAAGTGCCGTGTTTCTGCTACCGCGAGAGCCTGATCGTCCGTGATGGGACCCAATTGTGCCTTCATCTCGGTTGAGACCTCTCTCAGTCCAAAGCTAGGGGCGATCCGCCTCGCCGGTGGGAGCAGGGGCGCTCCCGTCGGACAGACCGCGCCCTAGCGCCGCCCTTCAGGATTCCCGCACGGTGAAGATCTTCTTTTCTCGTTCGCCACTGACCCGCATGGCTGCGGTCTGCGCCGCCCTCTTCGTGGCGGTGCCCCAGGCCGCCCGCGCCGATTATTCGCCCGTCTCCGACCCAACCGTTGCCGGCAGCTACCTCGCGGCGCGCCTCGCCGGCTCGGAGCGCGATACCGATGCGGCCGTGACCTATCTGCGTGCGCTCCTGAAAATGGACCCGCGCAACGACGAGGTTATGGAGCGCGCGTTCTTCGCCATGCTGGTGGACGGGGATGTGGACGATTCCATCCCGCTCGCCGAGCGCATGGTGAAGGTTGACCGTTCGCATCGCATTGCCCGGCTGGTGCTGGCCGCGCGCGCCATCAAGAAGGGCGACTATCAGCGCGCCCGCACCAATCTTTCCTTGTCCGTGCGAGGGCCGATCGGTGATCTCACCGCCACGCTGCTTGCGGCCTGGACCATGCTCGGCTCGGGAAACGCCAAGGCCGGTGTCGATATGATCGACCGCCTTCAGGGCCCTGACTGGTATGCGGCTTTCAAGGATCTCAATGCCGGCTTGATCTTCGATGCCGCCGGCATGAAGAAGGACGCGGGCAAGCGGCTTGAGGCCGCCATGAAGCTCGACCCCTCGTCCGTGCGGGCAGTGGACGCCTACGCCCGCTGGGCGTCGCGCAATGCCGGCGCCCCGACGGCGCTGGACGCCTACCAGGCTTTCGACAAGCTGCTGCCGCGCCACCCGCTGATCGCCAGCGCGGTTGCTGACTTGAAGGAGGGCAAGCAATTGCCCGCCCTCATCAAGACCCCGCAGGAAGGCGCCTCGGAGGTGCTTTATGGCCTTGGTGCCGCGCTCGCGCGTCAGGGCGGGGAAGATCTCGCTCTGGTCTATCTCCAGCTTGCCCTGTGGCTCTCTCCCGATCACCCGCTTGCCGGGCTGACGCTCGCTGACCTCTACGAGCAACTGAAGCAGCCGGACAAGGCGATCCAAGTCTACGAGAAGGTGCCTGATGGATCGCCGCTGAAGCGCAACGCCGAGGTCCAGCTCGCGATCAATCTCGATGCCACCGAGAAGTATGACGAGGCCCGCAAGCATCTTCAGGCGCTCATCAAGGCGGACCCGAAGGATCTTGAAGCGATCGTTGCGCTAGCCGGCATCGAGCGTGGGCGCAAGATGTTTGGGGAATGTGTCACCACCTACGACAAGGCTCTGGGTCTGGTGCCAAATCCGGGTCGCAACAGCTGGACGTTGTTCTATTTCCGCGGCATCTGCAACGAGCAGAGCAACAAGTGGGACGCGGCCGAGGCCGATCTGAAGAAGGCACTCGTGCTGTTCCCGGATCAGCCCCATGTGCTGAACTATCTCGGCTATAGCTGGGTCAATAAGGGCATAAACCTCGACCAGGGCCTCGATATGATCCGCAAGGCGGTCGCCCTGCGCCCTGACGATGGCTACATCGTCGATAGCCTGGGCTGGGCTTATTACAAGCTCGGGCGCTACGAGGATGCGGTCAACGAACTGGAGCGCGCGGTCGAGTTGAAGCCCCAGGATCCTGTGATCAACGACCATCTGGGCGATGCCTACTGGAAGGTCGGCCGCCAGCTTGAGGCGACGTTCCAGTGGAACCATGCCCGTGATCTCAAGCCCGAGCCCGACGAGATGGTGAAGATCGTCAAGAAACTCCAGGGTGGCCTAGATGTTTGATCCCGGGCTTTGATGGTGCAGTCTTTTCGCGGGAGTGGAGGGAGGCACTATGGGCCAGTTTCTACACGGGAGCGCCACGACGACTGAGGCAGTCCGTCGAGCGATACAGCATAGTCAAGAGAGCCTGAGGGCTCTGGCGAAGCGCTATGGGATCAACCAGAAGACCGTCGCCAAGTGGAAGAAGCGGACCTCGGTCGCCGATCTGCCGACTGGTCCGAGAGAGCCGACATCGACGGTTCTGTCGATTGAAGAAGAGGCCATCATCATCGCTTTCCGCCGGCATACGCTGCTGCCGCTCGACGACTGCCTCTATGCCTTGCAGGCGACGATCCCGCATCTGACGCGCTCATCCCTGCATCGCTGCCTGCAGCGCCACGGCATCAGCCGGCTGCCGGAGGTGGAGGGCGACAAGAAGCCGAAGAGGCGGTTCAAGTCCTATCCGATCGGCTTTTTCCATATCGATATCGCCGAGGTGCAGACCGCCGAGGGCAAGCTGTACCTTTACGTAGCCATTGACCGCACGAGCAAGTTCGCCTTCGTGCAGGTCGTCAGGAAGACAGGCCGGAGCTCAGCCTCGGCCTTTCTCATGGCCTTGATCAACGCGGTGCCCTACCGGATCCATACCGTTCTTACCGACAACGGCATCCAGTTCACCTTTCCGCCTCGCTACGCCGATGGGCCGACAGCTCGCTACATCACCCATATGTTCGACATGCGCTGCCGAGAGAACGGCATCGAGCACCGCCTGACTAAAGTGAAGCACCCCTGGACCAATGGCCAGGTCGAGCGGATGAACCGGACCATCAAGGAAGCGACCGTCAAGCGCTTCCACTACGACGACCATCATCAGTTCGAAACGCATCTCACCGACTTCGTCGCCGCATACAATTTCGGCCGGCGCCTGAAGACCCTCAGGGGGCTCACGCCCTACGAGTTCATCTGCAAATGCTGGACTTCAGAGCCAGAGAGATTCATCCTCGACCCCATCCATCAAATGCCGGGACTAAACACCTAGACGCCGTGGAGATCGAACCGGCCGTCAAGCAGGCGGATCAGAAGGGCGGCTGAATCCTGTCGCCGTGAGGGCTTGATCCTCGGGGTCGTTGCATCGTGATCGGAAAAAGGGGCGCGCCTTGCGGTGCGCCCTTTTTCTTTTCAGTGGGGCTTTCAGGCCGTGGCGGGGCGCGGCCGGGGCAGGAGTGGCGCGGAGCGCAGGGCGAAGGCGCCTTCGCCGGCAAGGGCCACCACCACCGACACCAGGATCAGGAAGGCGGGATATTCCCAGCCGCCGCCTGGCGCGGAAAACACCCATCCGTTGGCGATATGCACCGACATGGCGCCGGCCATGACAGGGATCAGCAGCACCGAGACCTGGCGGGCGTACACCCCGAACAGGATCAGCAGGCCGCCGCCGAGTTCGGCGAGGATCACCGGCCAAGCCAGGAAGCCCGGCATGCCCACCGAGGTGAGGTAGCCGGCAAAACCAGGAACGGTGAAGAGGATGTACTTCATAAGGGCATGTGAAACCCACATCAGGCCAAGAGCGGCGCGAAGCAGGAAGAGTCCATAAGGAGCGGTACGAAGGTCGATCATGTGTGCCTCCATCGGGTTTGATGTGACACAACAGCTAGCCCTCACCTGCTCGCAATGCCATACTCACAAATGCCTCTCATTGTTTGCATGGATGCAATTGCATGATCGCCTGGGATGATTTCCGCCTTGTGCAGGCGGTGGCCGAGACGCGATCTCTGGTGGGCGCGGCGGATATGCTGAGTGTCAACCATTCCACCGTGTTCCGGCGCCTGGGCGCGCTGGAGGCGCAACTCGGCACGCGCCTGTTCGAGCGCGCCCGCTCCGGCTACGCGCCGACCCCCACCGGCGAGGAGATGGTGCGCCTTGCCGAGCGCATGGCGGAGGAGGTGGTCTCGGTGGAGCGCCGCATCACCGGGCGCGATCTGCGGCCCACCGGCGAACTGCGCATCACCACCAACGACACGATGCTGGTGCATCTGCTCACCCCGATACTTGCCTCGTTCCGCCGCACCTATCCCGAGATCCAACTGGATGTGGTGATCTCCAACCAGTCCCTCAGCCTCACCAAGCGGGACGCGGACGTGGCGGTGCGCGCCAGCGACCGGCCCGGCGATACCTTGGTCGGGCGCCGCTTGTCGGCCATCGCCTGGGGCATTTATGGGCGGGCGGATGCGCTCGGCGGCGTGCCCTTCGACCTGACGCAGATGCGGCAGCATGACTGGGTGGGTTTCGCGGAAAATCTCTCGGCCATTCGCCCGGCGAAATGGCTGCGCGAGCGCGCGGGGGAGGGACGGATCGTCTACCGAATCAATACCGTCCTCGGCCTGGCGGAGGCGGCTGCCGCGGGGATCGGCCTCGCCGTGCTGCCATGCTTCATCGGGAGCGTCACGCCGGGGCTGGTGCGTTATGCGGGGCCGGAGCCGGACATGGAATCAGGCCTATGGCTGGTGACGCACCCGGACTTGCGGACCACGGCGCGGGTGCGCGCCTTCATGGATCACGCTGGCCGCGAGATCGGGCGCCGCCGTGCGCAGATCGAGGGCCGCGAGGAGGCGCCCTCGGAAATCAGCGCCTGAGCGAAGGGTAAGAGACCCGGCGGCTATTCCGCCGTGGTCTCCGCGACGGCATTCGTCGGTGGGCGCGGCTTGCGGCGGCTCGCCACCTTCGGCTCGGGCTCCCCGCCGAGACGGGTGAAGTCGCACCACATGGTCTCCACGCCAGCGAGCTGGCCGCGGAAGGTGGAGGTGCTGGTCTTCACCACTTCGAAGCACGGCTCGAAGGTCATGCCTTCGACGAAACCGCAGACATTTTCGCCTCGCACCCGCACGGTATTGGGCGGCAGCCGCACGAAGCGTGCCGAGCCTTGCGCATGCATGGTGATGGTTCCGGCCACCGACCCGTCAGGGAAGATGCGGCCGGCGCCGGTTGAGCCTTCAAAGCAGGTGAAGGCGAAGGTGCGTCCTGTCACGAAGGCGCGCGCCTGTTCAGGACTGAGGGATTGAGCACTGGCCGCCCCTGTCCCGAAGAAGGCGATGCCGGCTGCCGCGATGAGGATGCTTCGCATGGCCTTTTAGATACGATGGGTTGGTTAACAAAACGATGCACCGACCACCCCGCGCGACGCAAGCGGACAACCGAAAGCCTGTCCGCACACGCTGTTGTTTGCCCGTTGGGTGTTGCGCAAAGGCCGCGCGTCAGGCGGTGCCGGCTACCGCCGGCCGCTTCACAGGCTGCTCCAGGATGGGAATGTTGATGGCGGCCGAGGCGAAGGAAAGTGCGACCGCAAGCCACCACACGATGGTGTAGGAGCCCGTGGCTTCATACAGGATACCTCCCAGCAGCACGCCGAGGAAGCCGCCCACCTGATGGCTGAAGAAGGCGAAGCCATAGAGCGTCGCCATGTAGCGTGTGCCGAACATCAGCATCACAAGGCCCGATGTCGGCGGTACGGTGGAAAGCCACAACAGGCCGATGGCCGCGCCGAACACCAGGCAGCTCAGGGGTGTGATCGGAACCATGATGAAGGCGGCGATGGCGACGCCGCGCCCGGCATATATGACCGCGAGCATCCACTTGCGCGAAAAGCGCGACGCCAACGCACCCGCCGTGAGCGAGCCGACGATGTTGAACAGGCCGATCAGTGCGAGGGTCGATGCGCCCACGGTGGCGGTAATTCCATTGTCCGCGAGATAAGCCGGCATGTGCACGGTCACGAAGGCCAGTTGGAAGCCGCAGGTGAAGAAGCCCAGCACCAGCAGAACGTAGCTGGGGTGCCCGAAAGCTTCCCGCAGGGCTCCGGTGAGCGACTGTGCGGGCGCAGCGCCTGCCGGTGCGGATGCGGTGCCGCGTGTCGCCAGGGCGAACGAGAGCGGGATCACCAAGAGGAGAATCGCGGCGAAGACCAGGAGGGTTTCTTGCCAACCCACCTGGGAGATCAGGCCGGTGGCGAGCGGGGGAAACAGAAACTGGCCGAATGAGCCGGCCGCCGTGCCGGCGCCGAAGCCGATGGAGCGCCACCGCTCCGGCAGGATCTTGCCGAACGCCGCCAGTACCAGATTGAACGAGCAGGCTGAGAGGCCGAAGCCCACCATCACGCCGGCGCTCAGATGCAACAGGCCCGGCGTGGATGCTGTCGACATGAGGGCGATGCCGGCAGCGTAGACGACCGCGCCTACGCACAGCACGCGCACCGTGCCGAAGCGATCCGCGATGGCGCCAGCGAACGGGGAACCCAGTCCCCACAACAGGTTCTGCAGCGCCAGTGCGAGGCCGAACACATCGCGTCCCCACCCGTAGGTGTTGGACATGGGCAAAAGAAAGAAGCCCGAAGTGGCGCGGGGGCCGAAGGTGAGCATCGCGATCAGACACCCCGCCACAAGCACGAGGATCGTCGAGGCTGAGGTGGCTGTGCGGCTCATGCGGGAATCCAATGGGCGGGGGAGGAATCCTCCGTTTCCCTTAGGATCATAAGGCGGGTTGGTGTGTGGAAAAAATCAATCTTCGTCACGCGACTTATGACGTTTTCTCATGTGTCGCGGCGGCAGTCGGGAAGAACCGTTGATTTTGTCGCCTCCGCCTAGGGGAGAAGCTAGGGAGGGGAATGCTGAGAGGAGGCGAGTTGCATAGTGCTTTTAAGGCTCCTGCCCCCTCCCCAACCCTCCCCCGCAAGCAGGAGAGGGAGCGATCGCTCATATGGGAGAGCAATCGCGCGTAGGGAGAGGGTGGAGAGGCGGAAAAGGGGTGCGGAGGGAGAGAGGCTCCGCAACCACTCAGCCGCGACGCGGGCCGTGCGGGCCGTCGCCCGGTCCCTTCATGGGCCGGAACTCCTGGTGCAGAAGGATCTGGAGACGATGCTTCTGGCTGTCGTCCAGCGTTTGGTAGAGCGGCTGGGCGGCGTCCGCGATCTTGGTGAGATCGGCGGCGCGCTTCGTCATCATCTCCGCCTGCAGGCGCATGCGGGCGATCGGGTCGGGCTTCTGGGCGTTGTCGCGCGGCTTTGCGGCGAGTTCGGCGCGGCGGGCGGCTGCGTCCTTCGCGACGTCACGCAGGGCGGTCTCCACTGCGGGCCACAGCTTCTGCTGGTCGGGGGTCAGTGTGAGGCCGGTCTTCAGCGCGGCGAGGCGGGCGTCTGTGAGGGCGGCGCGGTCTTCCGCGCTCGGCTTCCAGCGGTTGTGCTGTTGCTCGCCGGCTGGAGGCGGTCCACCGGCGGGGCCGCCGGGACCGGGATTGGCGGCATATGCAATGACCGAGCCTGAAAGAAGGGCGGCGGCGGTGGCGGCGATAATGGCTCGTTTCATGTTTCATCCTCCGATGATGGGATGAGCGTGCCGCCAGTTCTGCTATTGTTCAAGTTAAACTTCTGTAATTCAGAGATTGTTCATTGTCTCTAAGGCTGAATATATATTCAGATACATTACAATTTGGAAATGTCAAAGTTGTTGTCTAGGTTATGCCAATAATATGCCGAGTATCGCGTAGCTTGACGATTGGGTCGCCTGAGGCGAACCCGCGACTTTCCATGATGCACGCCCAAGCGCCGGGCTCTCCGGAGATGCGATACAGATTATAACACCCTGCGCCGCGTCCATCTTCGGGGCCTGCCGAGGCGGAGGGAACGCCGACAACGGGAATGAACCGTCCCGCCGTGCGGATATGGCCGAGCGAGGCGCGATGGTCGTGGCCGTGAAGCACGAGTTCGGCTCCGGCCTCGGAAATCACCTTCCGAAAGGCGTCCGCATCCCGCAGGTCGCGATGATAGTGCCTGCCGCCCACGGGCGGGTGGTGGATCAGCACGATGCGGAATAGCCCTTCTTGCTCCAGGCCCTGCAAAATGGCGCGCAGCCGCTCCAGTTGAGGATCGCCCACCTCGCCGCTGGCAAGGAACACGGCGGTCGGTATGGCGGTGGAGACGCCGACGATGGCAACCGGCCCGCGCCGCCGCACAAAAGGGAAAGAATCCCGGTCCAGCGGCGTGCCGGGATGGGTCTCGTCGCCCGAAAGGAACGGCGCCCACCGCTCCAGATGATAAGCCAGGGCGGAATGCACATAGGCGTCGTGATTGCCGGGGATCACCGTGACATCGTCTGGCGTACCCAGCGAGGCCAAGAAGGTGGCGCCGGTATCAAACTCCTCGGGCAGGCTGACGTTCACCAAGTCGCCTGTCACCGCGATATGGTCGGTCGGCTGCGCGAGAAGGTCTGTGAGGAGGGCGGCTAGGGTCACCTGCCCGAAATTGCGCCGGCGCGCGCCGATCCAGTTCATCATGCCGAAAAAGCGTTTGCCCAGAAGCTCCGAGATGCGCGCCTCCGGTATCGGGCCGAGGTGCGGGTCGGAGAGATGGGCAAGGACGAACATAAGCGGACCAGCCTTGGGCAAGGGATGCAGATTGCGGCACGGGATGTAAAGCGCGGAACGTACGGCACCGCCAGCCCCCAACGCCGAGAATGCCCGCGTGGTTCACGCAGCCACCCCGATTCCCGAATTTCCCACGGACGCACGCTCTCTCTCGCGACGCCACCGGCCTTTGCGCCACTTTTGCCGTGTCACGACCATTGATCGCCGCAGGCAGCGGGGCTACTGACCGCACAAGATCATAATCCGCGCCCCTCAGGGACCGGCAGACTGCCCGAAAGGGCTTGCCTCAAGGGAGCCAGGAGCCGCCATGCCGTCCGATACGCCCGCAACATCCGCGTCTGATCGGGACATCCTTCTCGCGCTGTTCGACGCGGCCCTCGGCGCCGCGTTGCCGGACGGCAAATTCAGGGATCGACTGCCCGCGCCGCCGAAAGGGCGGACCATCGTGCTTGGGGCGGGCAAGGCATCCGCCCGCATGGCGCGGGCCTTCGAGGCGGAATGGGGACAGCCGTGCGAGGGGCTGATTGTGACGCGCTACGGCCACGGCTGCGAGACGCAGCATGTGGAGATCGTCGAGGCTGCCCATCCGGTGCCCGACGAGGCGGGACATCGCGCGGCGCAGCGCATTCTGGAACTCGCCCGTTCCGCCGGGCCGGACGACCTTGTGGTCTTCCTCATGTCGGGCGGTGCCTCGGCCCTTCTGACGCTTCCGGCCGAAGGCATGACGCTTGCCGACAAGCAGGCGCTCAACAAGGCGCTGCTGAAGTCTGGCGCGCCTATCGGCGTGATGAACCAGGTGCGCAAATCGGTGTCAGCCATCAAGGGCGGGCGGCTCGCCGCCGCCATCGCGCCGGCGCGATGCGTCACCTATCTTATCTCCGACGTTCCCGGCGATGATCCCAGCGCCATCGGTTCGGGACCAACCATTCCCGAAGCCTCCGATCCCGAGGCGGTGCTTGCTTTGATGCGCCGATACGAGGTCGCGGTGACGCCGCAGATGGAAGCCGTCATCCGCGCCAATACGGTTTCAGGCGAGGCGCTGCCGGGGCAGGAGGTGCACATGATCGCCACCCCGCTCATGGCCCTGGAGGCCGCGCAGGCCAAGGCACGCGAACTGGGCCTGACGCCCCTCATCCTGGGCGATGCCATTGAGGGCGAGGCGCGGGAGGCGGCGACCGTGTTCGCCGGCATCGCGCGCTCGGCCGCCGCGCACGGCGTGCCGCTCACGGCGCCCGGCGTGCTGCTCTCCGGCGGCGAGACCACGGTGACGGTGCGCGGCAAGGGGCGCGGTGGGCGAAACGTGGAGTTTCTTCTCGCGCTGGCTGTGGCGCTGAAGGGTGAAGCGGGCATTTCCGCCATCGCCTGCGACACCGATGGCATCGACGGCACCGAGGACAATGCAGGCGCCTGGTTTGACGCCGGCATCTTGGCGCAGGCCGCCGCCGCCGGGCTGGTGCCTTTGGATATGCTCGCCAACAATGACGGCTACAGCTTCTTCGCCGGGCTAGACAGGCTGGTGAAAACCGGTCCAACCCTGACCAATGTGAACGATTTCCGGGCGATCCTGGTGCGCTGATGTCCACCCGCGCCCTGCGTGGCCGTGCCAGCTTACGGTTGTCGTGTCCCATGATATTGCAGCGCAGCAGGCGCGCTTCTGGCGCATGGCTCTTTCAAACGGTCGTATTATCAAAGAGTTGGCCTTTAATTTCCGTAGGATGGATCCAAAGGTCTTAGGTCAATGTTCTTGACCTTGTTGCGGTGCACATAGTTGATGTTCGCTATGGGGGCCATCCGCGATTTTAGGTCAGGAGGCCGGTATGAGCGCCGATCAGGATGAGGCCGCAGCGTCGGTCATCCGCAGGCTGTGGCCCAGCGAGGCGCAGCTTTTCAAGGAGCATATTCTGCGCCTGGACAATGAGAGCCGTCGCAGCCGCTTCGGTTCGGCGGTGTCCGACGAATTTGTCGTGCAGTATGCGGCGCGGGTGTTCCGGTCCAATGCCATCGTGCTGGGCGCCTTCATCGAGGGGGTGCTGCGCGCGGCGACCGAGCTTTATCCGTTCTCGGAAATCCTCGCCAATGAGGCCGAAGTCGCCTTCAGCGTCGAAAGCAACTTCCAGAACCACGGCCTCGGCACGCTGCTGATGGAGCGGATCATTCTCGCCGCCCGGAACCGGGGCATCCGCGTGCTGCAGATGAATTGCCTGGTGCATAATCGGCGCATGCAGCAAGTGGCGCGTAAGTTCGACGCCGATCTCGCCTTCGATATGGATTCGGTAATGGCCGAGGTGGTGGCACCGTTCCCCACCGCTCTTTCTCTGGCACGGGAGGCCAATGCCGAGGTGCGCGGGGTCGCCGGCTCGCTGTTCCAGGCGCAGGTGCGTGCAGCCGGGCGCGTGTTCGATCTGTTCATGCCTCAGGCGAAAGCGGCCTGAAAACGACGCACTGAAAACGACACAAGGCGGGACGGTCTCAGCAGGAGACCGTTCCAATGAATGGCTCAATGCGAGACTGTTTTGGATAACAGGTTCACCACCAGCACGCCGGCGATGATGAGGCCAAGGCCGATGATCGCGGCCAAATCCAGCTTTTGACCGTAAACCACCGCCCCGATACCGGCGACGAGCACGATGCCGATCCCCGACCAGATCGCATAGGCGATGCCGACCGGCATGGTCTTCAGGGTCAGGGAAAGGCAGTAGAAGGCGATGGCATATCCCACTACGACGATGATGGACGGCACGAGGCGGGTGAAGCCCTCCGCAGCCTTGAGGGCCGAAGTGGCGATGACTTCCGCGACGATGGCGGTGAACAGCAGAAGATAGGTCATGCCACCATGAAGCGGTAAGCCGTTCGGGCCGTCAACGGCCGTAAGTGGACGCTGCGGCCTTGGTCATGACGTCGAGAACCCTGGCATCAGTTACGATATCGGGCGGTGGGGCAAAGGTGCGTCCGCCCAAGCTGCGCGCGGCTGTCCTCGCGCGGGTCAGTGTATCCGTATCGGAGTTCGTCTGGCCCCATAGGAGGTGTCGCATGGTCGGCTCACGGGCAACGCATCGCTTGTGCGACCAGGGCGGCGAGTGTGAGGGCGAACGCCCTCATCGCCGGTTCGGCCCCTGGTGCATTGGTGGAGGTTTCGTGCAGCGCGCCCAGGGCAACCCCGCCACTAAGGGTGCGATCCACCGCCGAATCCCAGGGGAAGCAGTTCCCCTTCTCTTCCAGAGGGCCAGTTGCTTTAACCCGCCAATTGCCCCGTCTCGGCGCCACCGGAGGGGGACAGCACCTCCACATGTATTAGTTCTCTATTTGTTCTAATGTATTCCGAAAGAGAGGGAGAGAGTCAAGGTCGCGATTGCGGGCTGGGTGTCTGCCCCATAGGCTGGATCCATGGCTATGCTCCTGTACGCACACCCCTTCTCTTCCTATTGTCAGAAGGTGCTGGTCGCGCTTTATGAGAGCGGCACGCCGTTCACGCTGCGTATGCTGGGCCCGGACCAGCCGGAGGCGGAGATTGAGCTTGAGGCGCTGTGGCCGCTGAAGCGCATGCCGGTTCTGGTAGATGGCGCACACACCCTCTTCGAGGCGAGCATCATCATCGAGTACCTGGAACTGAACCATCCAGGATCGGCCTCCCTTATTCCGCATGATAGGCAGGCGGCGCTCGATGTGCGTGCGCTGGACCGCGTGTTCGACAATTACATCATGACGCCCATGCAGAAGCTGGTGCTGAACCAGATCCGCCCGGAGGCCGAGCGCGATCCCTATGGCGTGGCGGAGGCGCGGGCCATGCTGGATACGGCCTATGACTGGCTCGACCAGCGCATGGCCGGGCGGACATGGGCGTGTGGCGAATCTTTCAGCCTCGCCGATTGCGCCGCGGCGCCATCGCTTTTCTATGCCGATTGGTCGCATGAGATCGGCGGCTCGCTGGCCAACCTGCGCGCCTATCGTGCCCGCCTTCTCACGCGCCCGTCCTTCGCGCGGGCTGTGGACGAGGCGCGCTCTTATCGCCCGTTCTTCCCGCTCGGAGCCCCGGACCGGGACTGAGGCGGACGCTAGGCTTTTGCCGTTCCCTCCGAGCCGGTTTCCAGCGTCTTGTGCGCGTCCTCCATTCGGTCGAGCTTGCGCAGGGGCGGACAGAGCCAGGCGCCGAGCGCGGTGACGGCGAGAATGGCGAAGCAGCCGGTAACCACCGCCGGGACGGCGCCGATCAGCCCGCCCATCACGCCGGCACGGAAGTCACCCAATTCGTTAGAGGCGCTCACCACCACCTGGTTCACGGCATTGACCCGGCCTTGCATGGCATCGGGCGTGGCAAGCTGGACCACCGTGGTGCGCACCACCACGCTCACCATGTCGGCGCCGCCGGCAATGGCCAGGGCGATGCACGACAGCACGATGGTCTCGGACAGGCCGAACACCAGCGTCGCCAAACCATGCAAGCCGACCGAGAGGATGAAGATCGGCCCCGCCTTTCGCTGCAACGGATAGCGCGCGAGGGCGAGGGCCACGAGCACGGCGCCGACCGCCGGGGCGCCACGCAGCAAGCCTAGACCCAGTGGCCCAGCATGCAAAATGTCCTTGGCATAGATCGGCAACAGCGCCACCACGCCGCCCAGCAAAACGGCGAAAAGATCAAGCAGGATGGAGCCGAGAATGAGCGGCTTGCGCCAGACGAACTGAATGCCCTCAATGACCCGCTCCAGCATGGAGATGCCGTGGCTATCGAGGCTGGGCGCGACCGCCGGCGGAATCTGCATGCGCCACCAAACGAAAGCCGCCGAAAGGCTCAACAGGGTGGTCGCGGCATAGGCCGCATCCTGCCCCATCAACAGCAAGAGTCCGGCGATGGCGGGCCCTACGATGGTGGCGAACTGGCCTGCGCTTGATGCCCAGGCGACGCCGCCCGCCAACCGCTCCGGGCCAAGAATTTGCGGCAGCAGGGCCGGCAGGGCGACGCGGTTGAACGCGGCGCCGACGCCGAAGACGCTGGTGAGCGCGATGTACGGCCAGACGTGAACCACCTCCATCAGCGCGAGAGCAAGGAAGCCCAATGAGGCCCCGGTCAGGATGAGCGAGGACAGCGTCAGGAGGAGAGAGCGGCTGACCCGGTCCGCCCAATCGCCGATGATGAGCCCGAACAACACCATGGGAATGAACATGGCGAGGCCCACATAGCCCAGCGCAATGGCGTCATTGCTGAATTCATAGATGTGCCAGCCTACAACCACCGCTTGCATGCGGGTCACAAGTTGACTGGAGAGCCGTCCGAACAAATAGGCACGAAACAAGGGGTCTTTGAGCACATCCATCTCCGTGCGGGAGTGGATGGTGTCTGTGGTCTGGCCCATAATGGGAGGTCGATCCTCGCGGGTGCGGCGATTCTCAGAGCGGTTACCGGCGCGCTGACAACCTAAGCGGCTCGCCCCGACATTTAAACGGGCGTTTTGACACTCGCCCCCTGGGAGCGCGCTTTAACGCTCCGTCAGCTTCAATTCGATGCGGCGATTGCGAGAGAGTGCGTCGTCGGATGTGCCGGAATCGAGGGGCTGGTATTCGCCGAAACCGGCCGCGATCAGGTGCCGAGGCTGCACGCCCTTGCTGATGAGATATTGCACCACCGCGATGGCGCGTGCCGCCGAAAGCTCCCAATTGGAGGGAAATTGCGGGGTTGAAATGGGCCGGCTGTCGGTGTGGCCGTCGACCCGCAAGGCCCAGGAAATATCCGGAGGGATCTGCTTTTCCAGATCCAGGATGGCACTGGCGAGCTGGTCGAGGGCGGTCAGGGCCTCGGGGCGGGGGGTGGCCGCGCCGCGGTCGAAGAAAACTTCCGACTGGAAAACGAAGCGGTCGCCAACCACACGGATATCCGGGCGATTGCCCAATATGTCCCTGAGGCGACCGAAGAATTCGGAGCGGAAGCGGCTCAGTTCCTGCACCCGCTGGGCCAGCGCCACGTTCAGCCGCCGCCCGAGATCGGCGACCTTGGATTGGCTTTCCTGGTCGCGCTTCTCGGAGATGTTCAGTGCCTCCTCCAGCGCCGACATCTGTCGACGGAGCGCGGCAATCTGCTGGTTGAGCAGGTCGATCTGGGCGAGGGCGCGGGCAGCGACATCCTTTTGCAAGTCGACCTCGCGCGCGAGCCCCTGTGCGCGGGACGGGTCGGGCGCGGCGGGTGCGGGAGCGCCGGCCTGGCTGCGCAAGCGGTCGCGCTCGACTTCAAGGGCGAACAAGTTGGCGCGCAGCGCGCTGATCTCGCCCTCTGCGGTCTGGCCGGTGGCCCGCTCCAGCGACAGAAGCTCGGTCAACTGACGGATTTGCGACTGGAGGCGCTGAAGCACATTGTCCTTGCCCGACATTTCCTGCGTCAGGAAGAACTGGGTGATCATGAACACGGACAGCAGAAATATAAACACCAGCAGCAGCGTGGAAAGGGCGTCCACGAAGCCGGGCCAATAGTCGATGGTGCGTTCGCGCCCGCGCCGCCCGAGAGCCATCCTTTAGCCCTCCCGCGGGCCTGAGCCGGCGCCCGGGCCACCCGCTTCAGCCTCGAAGGTGTCGATGCTTTGGTCTAGGCGATCGACAATGCGGCGCATCTCAGTCTGCTGGGCGCTCTGCACCTCAATCATCTGCTTCATGAGCGCCTGTTCGGAGCGCATGTGGGTGACGAGACCCTGGAGGCTTTCCGCCAGATGCGCCATTGCACTCGTGACGCGCTGGGTGCCCGCCTCGGTCATGGTGCGCTCAAGCCGGTCGAGTGCCTCCACCAGAGGCGTGATCTCGATCGGCGGGGGCGGCGGCAGGGCCAGCGGCAAAGGCAACGCGGTGGCTTCCATCACCGTCACCGGCTCCGACAGGCGCTCGCGGATGATGGTGGCGGGCGGGCCGACCGGGGATACGCCCATGTCCTGCACCGTGGTGGAAAGCCAGTCTTCAAGGTCGGTGTAGAAGCGGTTCTGCGCCTGGCCGGCCTGAAGGTCGAGGAAGCCGAGGACCAGCGAGCCCGCGAGGCCAAACAGCGATGAGGAAAACGAGATGCCCATGCCCGCCAGCGGGGCGGAGAGGCCGCGCTTGATTTCCTCGAACACCGAGCCTGTGTCAGGGCGGACCTCCAGCGCATTGATGACGCCGCTGATGGATGAGACGGTTTCCAGAAGGCCCCAGAAGGTGCCGAGCAGGCCGAGGAAGACCAGAAGGCCGGTGAGATAGCGCGCGGTGTCCCGCGCCTCGTCCAGGCGCGTGCCGATGGAATCGAGGATCGAGCGCATGGTGGTCTGCGAGATCGTCATCCGGCCGATGCGGTCACCCAGCAGTGCCGCCATGGGCGCCAGAAGGGTGGGCGGACGCGAAACCGCAAGGCCGGGGTCGGCGAGGCGGAAGGAATTGACCCATTCCACTTCGGGAAACAGCCGGGCAACCTGGCGGATCGCCAGGATGATGCCGATGCCGAGAACGCCGAAGATCACCCCGTTGAGGCCGGGATTGTTCAGGAAGGCGGCGAGAATCTGCTGATAAAGCACCGAGGAAAGCGCAATGCAGAGCCCAAGAAAAACAATGATCCGCACGAGAAAGATGCGGGGGGAAGAGACCTTTATAAATGGATCGACAATGCGCGCCATGTTCGCTCCCGCACGCCGCTTCGGTGCGCGATGACTATGGCATACCTGAGCCAAAATGGCACCCGCACGCCGCAATGCAGGGTGTTCCCCTGAAGTCAGCGGCGGCAAGGGGCGTTTAAGCGGCCTTTTTTGACCTCTCAGGCGGTCTTCAGGAGGGCCAGGAGATCTCGGCGGATGTCCTCGTTGCCGGCGATGACGTCGCCCTTTTCCAACACCCGGTCGCCGCCGTCGAGATCGGAGACGTAGCCGCCGGCCTCGCGCACCATGATGATGCCGGCCGCCATGTCCCAGGGGCTGAGATCACGCTCCCAGAACGCATCGAATCGCCCGGACGCGACCCAGGCGAGGTCGAGCGCCGCCGAACCGGTGCGCCGCAGTCCAGCCACTTGGGTCTGCACAACGCCGAGTTCGCTGTTGAAGCGGGCGTGATTTCCACGGCCGAGATGCGGCAGGCCGCAGCACACCACGGTGTCGGCCAGCTTGCGGCGCGCCGCGACCCGCAGGCGCCGGTCGTTCAGGAACGCGCCCTGGCCCTTTTCTGCGACGTAAAGCTCGTCCGTGACCGGGTTGAAGATCACGCCGGCAAACGGAACGCCATTGCGCACCAGCCCAACCGAGATCGCGAACAGGGGAATGCCGTGAAGGAAATTGGTGGTGCCATCGAGCGGATCGACCACCCATTCGTTGGCAACGTCCGTGCCCTCGACGCGGCCGCGCTCCTCCATCAGGAAGCTGTAGCCGGGGCGGGCCCGGGACAGTTCGGCGAACAGCGTATCCTCGGCCTTGCGGTCTGCGGCGGAAACGAAGTTCGCGGGACCCTTGGCGGAGACCTGGAGGTTCTCCACTTCGCCGAAATCGCGGATTAGGGCACGTCCGGCTTTGCGAACGGCCTGGACCATCACAGTCATAAGAGGGGTGCGGATCATGGATTTTCCCTGCCGTTGCGCGGAAAAAGGGCCGCGCGCGGCAGCCGTGAAATCTTGGAGCGGGCTTCGTGTGCCCGCCCGACGTGGCGCCGTCAAGGCGTGCGAAGGGCAGGGCAGGGTTGCGAAGCTCAAAATCGGGCGTCGGTGGTGTTGAATGCCCACTTCCGGGCGGTCTCTTCCGCTTTGTTGCGGTCGGCCTCGGAGAGCGAGGCGACCACTTGGTCGAGATAGGGGTCGCCGAGGCCGCGGCTGCGGGCCAGGATGTGCCAACTCGCCGATGCCAGCCGATCCTGCGGCACGCCGCGCCCGACGGACAGCAGGCGGGCATAGCGGTTCTGCGCGATGGCGTTGCCCTCCAGCGCGGCCTTGCGGAACATTCGGGCGCCGGCCGCCTCGTCCTTGGGAACGCCGTTGCCGTTGAAGGTGGCAATGGCCAGCTCGACTTCCGCCGTCACATGGTTTTGCGCCGCCGCCTCGGCCAGGAGCTTCATGGCGCCGGCCTTGTCGGGGGCGATGCCGTTGCCTTCCTTCTTCATGACTGCGAGCGCGTATTGCGCGTCCGATATGCCGGCGTCCGAGGCCTGCTGGAACCACTTGGCGGCGACGGCATAATCGGATGGGAACGGGCGCCCCTGCATGTAGAGCAGGCCGAGATTATAGGCCGCTGGGCCATTGCCCAACTTCGCCGCCTGCTCGAACCATTTGGCCGCTTCCGTGTCGCTCTGCGGCATGCCTTGCCCGGTGAGTGAGGCCATGCCGAGCGCGAACATGGCGTTGGCATCGCCATCCTGCGCGGCGCGGCGATAATAATCCGCGGCGCGCGGCGGATCGTAGGGGACACCGAAACCGCGTCCATAGAGTTCGCCGAGCAGGGTATAGGCGGCCGGGTCCTTGCCGGCGCGCACCCGCCTGATCGCCTCTTGGGCGGCGGTGATGTAGAGCCCGCTCTGATAGGCGCCGAATGCGATGTCTACGGACCCGGTGGACCCGAAGGTCGGAGTTGCCGCAGCCGAGGGCGCTGGGAGCGGAGAAACCGGAGACGACGCGAGGGACTTAGGCGTCCCCTGTGCCGCTGCTGGCGCGATTGGCTTCGCCGCAGCCGGCTTAGGGGCCGCAGGCTTTTGCTGTGGGGGATTGGCAGAGGGGTTGGCAGGCGGATTTGCGGGAGCGGGCCGTGCCGGCACCGCAGCGGCTGGGGCTTGGGGCGCTACATCAGGTGCCGTGGAGGTCTGGGCGAAAGCCGCGCCGCCCGTGAGCAGGGCGAGGATAACCGCGAGAGGCCCACGGCGGTTCAAGGCGTCACCTCAAGCGCGTTGATCAGCGCCGTGACCCGCGTGATGGCCTCGACAGTGACCAGGGCGCCGTCCAGGGCGATAAAATCGGCGCCGGCCTGCGCCAGCGCCACGGCTTCCGCGTCAGAACGTGCGATGCCCACGCATGGGACCTCGAAGACTTCGGCCCACCAGTCCACCGCGTCGATGGTCTGCTCGAAATCGCCGGGCAGATCGCCGAATAGGACATAGTCCGCGCCCGCCTCCCCCGCCTCCATCGCATCGTGCCGGCTGGCAAGTCCACCGACACCGGCGATGCGGCGGGGTTTCAGCGCCGGCAAGGCCGCACGCAGCGCCGGGAGGTCGCCCAGGTGAGACCCATCAGCCTCAATGCCCGCGACGAGATCCGCGCGTCCGTCCACCAGGAAGGCACCACCCGCCGCCTGCACCGGGGCCGCGAGCGCCGCCAGACGGGCACGCTCGTGCGGGCCTTCCTTGACCGGCGCGATCACGGCCGCGATGTCGCCGGACTGCATCAGCGCCTCCATGACCACCGGCGCGAAAGCGGCATCGGCGGGGAGGATCAGCATAAAGCGCGGGGCGGCGGAAGATGGTGAAGCAGGCATGGGAATGATCGGTCAGCCAGGAAGCGGGCAAAAGCGGGGCGGTGGACGATGGCTAGCCGGATGAGGATGAAAAAGGCAAGGGCGTTGGGGGCATGACCGCAAAAAGAAGGCCCGCCGCACCTTCCGATGCGACGGGCCTCGCATACGCTGGAAACAATCAGCTCAGGCGGCGGCCTTGCGCTCCTGCTCCGCCGACCACTGGCCGAGGGCGGCGAGCGAGTTCATGCGGGCGCGGTGGTTGAAGGCGGCCTGGGCTGCGGGGACGTTTTCCGCCTTGCCCGACCATGCCTTCTGCGGCGCGGCCTGGAGCGCACGGCCGTAGGAATAGGTCAGCTTCCAGGGCAGGTTGCCGAGCTTCACCATGGCGTCCAGATGGGCGGTGGCGTCCTCGTCCGACTGGCCGCCGGAGAGGAAGGCGATGCCCGGCACCGCAGCCGGCACGCAGCTCTTGAGAACCCGAACGGTCTTCTCGGCCACCTCCTCGATGGAAGCGCCGGAGCGGGACTTCTTGCCCGGCACGATCATGTTGGGCTTCAGAACCATGCCTTCCAGACGGACGCGCTGGAGGAAGAGTTCCTCGAACACGGCCTTCAGCACGGCTTCTGTGACTTCGTAGCAGCGTTCGATGCCATGATCGCCGTCCATCAGCACTTCGGGCTCGACGATGGGAACGATCTTGTTTTCCTGGCACAGCGCCGCATAGCGGGCGAGCGCATGGGCGTTGGCGAGCACGGCGGTGCGGCTCGGGATGCCGGCGCCGATATCGATCACCGCGCGCCACTTCGCGAAGCGGGCGCCGAGATCATAATAGGCCTCAAGGCGTCCGCCGAGCCCGTCCAGGCCCTCGGTGATGGTCTCGCCGGGGCACAGGGAGAGAGACTTGGCGCCCGCATCCACCTTGATGCCGGGGATCGAGCCGGCGTCCTGGATCAACTGCACGAGCGGCGTGCCGTCCTTTGCCTTCTGGCGAATGGTCTCGTCGAACAGGATGACGCCCGAGATATAATCCCGCATGGCCGGCGTGGTTCGGAACATCAGCTCGCGATAGTCGCGGCGATTGTCCTCGGTGTTCTGAACGCCGATGGCGTCGAACCGCTTCTGGATCGTTCCGGTGCTTTCGTCTGCGGCCAGGATACCTTTGCCGTCAGCCACCATTTTTTGCGCGATCGCGTCGAGCTCAGCAGTCATCATTCTTCACCCATCTCTGGAAGCCGCTTCTGCGGCTTTGATCTGAATCAACCATGCCAGGAGCGCATGGTAAAATCTGGGCTTCAGCGGCGCAGTGCCTCGACGCCTGGAAGGGACTTGCCTTCCAGCCATTCGAGGAAGGCGCCGCCAGCCGTGGACACATAGGAAAAACGCTCGGCCACACCGGCATGGTTGAGCGCTGCCACCGTGTCGCCGCCCCCCGCCACCGACAGCAGTTTGCCTGCCTGCGTGGCATCGGCGGCCGCGCGGGCCACCGCGACGGTCGCGGCATCGAACGGGGTCAGCTCGAACGCGCCGAACGGGCCGTTCCACACCACCGTGCGCGCCGTCTTCAGCTTTTCGGTCACCAGGCGCACCGTGGCTGGGCCGGCATCGAGGATCATCTCGTCGTCGGCGACTTCGGCCACCGGCACCACGCGGTGTGGGGCATTGGCGGCAAACGCCTTGGCAACCACAGCATCCACCGGCAGCACGATCTCGCAGTGGCCGGCCTTGGCTTTGGCGAGGATCTCGCGTGCGGTCGGGGCGAGGTCGTGCTCGCACAGCGACTTGCCGACATTGATGCCCTGGGCCGCCAGGAAGGTGTTGGCCATGCCGCCGCCGATCACCAGCAGGTCCACCTTGGCGCTGAGGTTGCCCAGCAGATCGAGCTTGCTGGAGACCTTGGCGCCGCCCACCACGGCGAGGACCGGACGCTCAGGCGCCTCAAGCGCCTGCGTCAGTGCCTCGATCTCGCCTTGCATGGCGCGGCCCAGGAAAGCCGGCAGCGCGTGAGCCAGTCCCTCGGTGGAGGCATGCGCGCGGTGCGCCGTGGAGAAGCTGTCGTTGACGTAGAGGTCGCCGAGCTTGGCGAGCGCGGCGACGAAGTCCGGCGCGTTCTTTTCCTCGCCAGGATAGAAGCGGGTGTTTTCCAGCACCAGCACGCCACCGGGCGTGAGCGCGGCGATCGCCGCCTCGGCATCCGGACCGATGCAATCTTTCGCGAAGCTCACCGGCGCGCCCAGCGCCGCAGCGACGGCGGGCACCACCGCGGCCAATGACTGGCTCTCGTCGCGGCCCTTCGGGCGGCCGAAGTGGGAGATCAAGATCGCACGGCCACCCCGGCGGGTGATGTCCCGCACGGTCGGTATGATCGACTGGATGCGCGTGTCGTCGGTGACGCGCGCGCCGTCCATCGGGACGTTCAGGTCGACGCGAACCAACACGCTCTTGCCGGCAAGGTCCGCCTCATCGAGGGTGCGGAAGGAGGAGAGATCGACGCCCGGCTTTGGGGCGCCGGTCTTGGTCGTGTCGGTCTTTTTGGTACCGCTCTTGGCAACGGCGGCAGCTGATGCGTTCATGGGCTTTGCTCCCGATCGCCGCTCAGCCCAGCTTTCCAAGCGCGACGGCGGTATCCGCCATGCGGTTCGAGAATCCCCACTCGTTGTCGTACCACGACATCACGCGCACCAGCGTCCCGTCCATGACCTTGGTCTGGTCCATGTGGAAGGTGGAGGAGTGGGGATCGTGGTTGAAGTCGATGGAGACGTTGGGCTGGGTCGTGAAGTTCAGGACGCCCTTCAGCTCCTGTTCGGCGGCACGCTTGATGGCGTCGTTGATCTCCGAGATCGTGGTCGGGCGCTTGGCCACGAACTTCAGGTCGATGACAGAGACGTTCGGCGTGGGAACGCGGATCGAGACGCCGTCCAGCTTGCCATTCAATTCCGGCAGCACCAGCCCGACCGCCTTGGCGGCGCCGGTGGATGTTGGGATCATGGAAACGGCGGCGGCGCGGGCGCGATAAAGATCCTTATGCACCTGGTCCAGCGAGGGCTGGTCGTTGGTGTAGGAGTGAATGGTGGTCATGAAGCCGTGCACGATGCCGACCGTGTCGTTCAGCACCTTCGCCACCGGGGCGAGACAGTTGGTGGTGCACGAGGCGTTGGAAACCACGAAATGATCAGCGGTGAGCTGATCATGGTTCACGCCGTAGACGACGGTGATGTCGGCGCCTTCGGCGGGAGCGGAGATCAGCACGCGCTTGGCGCCGGCGGTCAGATGCGCCGAGGCCTTCTCCTTCGAGGTGAAGATGCCGGTGCATTCCAGCGCGATATCGACGCCGAGTTCCCTGTGGGGCAGCAGGGCGGGATCGCGCACCGCGGTCACCTTGATCTTGCCCTTGCCGCAATCGATGGTGTCGCCGTCCACGATCACCTCGGCCGGAAAGCGGCCGTGCACGCTGTCAAAGCGCAGCAGGTGGGCGTTGGTCTCCACGGGGGCGAGATCGTTGATCGCCACCACCTGGATGTCGGTGCGGCCCGATTCGATGATGGCGCGCAGAATGTTGCGCCCGATGCGACCGAACCCGTTGATGGCCACCTTCACCGTCATGTCATCCTCCATCCGCCGGTCCTGCGGACCAGCCGTCCATTTTCCGACCCATTCGGCCCGCGTTCAACGCGAGGGCCTTTCTTAAAGCTCGTGTGTCACGCCTGCCGAAGCTGGGAAAGGGCCGCCTCGGCGACCGCTTCCGGCGTAATGCCGAAATGCTTGAAAAGTTCCTTGGCCGGCGCGCTCGCACCGAAGCTGGTCATTCCAATAAAGGCTGCATCCGACCCGATTATGGCGTCCCAGCCCATTCGGATCGCCGCCTCGATGCCGACCTTGGCCGGAGCGTTGCCGATGACCGCTGCACGTTCGTCCCGCGGACGCTCCAGGAACAGTTCGAAGGAGGGGACGGAGACGACACGCGTCGGCACGCCCTGGGCTTCCAGCAGCTTGCGCGCGTCAGCCGCGAGCGAGACTTCCGAGCCGGTGGCGAACAGAGAGACCTGGGCCTCGCCGCTGGCGGCCAGAATTTCGTAGGCGCCTTCCGCCGAGCGGTTGGCATCATCTTGCGTGCGCAGGATCGGCAGGTTCTGGCGCGAGAGGATCAGCGCGCTCGGCCGGTCCTTGGCCTTGAGGGCGATTTCCCAGCACTCGGCGGTCTCCACCGTGTCGCTGGGACGCAGTACCAAAAGGCCGGGGATCGCCCGCAGCGCCGCAAGGTGCTCCACCGGCTGATGGGTGGGGCCGTCCTCGCCGAGGCCGATGGAATCGTGGGTCAGCACATGGATCACCCGCTCGCCCATGAGGGCGGCGAGGCGGATGGCCGGGCGTGAATAGTCCGAGAACACCAGGAAGGTGCCGGAATAAGGAATGAAGCCGCCGTGCAGGGCGATGCCGTTCATCGCTGCCGCCATGCCGTGCTCGCGCACGCCCCAGTGCACGAAGGTTCCGGAGAAGTCGTCCGGAGTGACCGCCTTCTGGCCCTTGGCACGGGTGTTGTTCGAACCGGTGAGGTCGGCCGAGCCGCCAAGCATCTCGGGCACTGCCAGGGTGATGGCGTCGAGCGTGATCTCGGAGGACTTGCGGGTCGCCACGGCACCGCCGTCGGCGATCGCCTTGGCCTTCACGGACTTAACGGCGTCGCCCAGCGCGGTCGGCAGGTCATTTTTCCGGCGCCGCTCGAACTCGTCATGCTCGGTCGCGGGCAGGGCGGCGAGGCGCTCCTGCCAGGCGGTGCGCGCGGCGGCGCCCTTGGACGCCGCGTCGCGCCAGCCGGCGTAGACGTCGGCGGGAATCTCGAAGGCCGCGCCTTCCCAGTTCAGCGCAGCGCGGGTCGCCGCGATCTCGGCCGCGCCAAGCGGGGCGCCATGCACCTTCTCGCTGCCGGCCTTGGCCGGCGAGCCGAAGCCGATCACGGTGCGGCAGGCGATCAGGCTCGGCGTGTCGCTGGCTTTTGCCGCCTCAAGCGCCGCGAGGATGGCGTCGGGGTCGTGCCCGTCGACGCGGGTCACGTCCCAGCCGGACGCCGTGAAGCGGGCAAGCTGGTCGGTGGATCCGGAAATCGAGGTGGCACCGTCGATGGAAATGAGATTGTCGTCCCACATCACGATCAGCTTCGAGAGCTTCATGTGCCCGGCCAGATCGATGGCCTCCTGGCTGAGACCCTCCATGAGGTCGCCGTCCGAGGCGAGCACATAGGTGTGGTGGTCCACCACCCCAGCGCCGAAGCGGGCGGCCATCAGGCGCTCACCCATGGCGAAGCCAACGGCGGTGGCGATGCCCTGGCCCAGCGGCCCTGTGGTGGTCTCGATGCCCGTGGTGACGAAATTCTCAGGATGTCCCGGCGTGAGCGAGCCCAACTGGCGGAATCGCTTCAGCTCATCAATGGTCACATTCTCGTAGCCCAGCAGGTGAAGCAGGGAATAGAGCAGCATGGAGCCGTGGCCGGCCGAGAGAATGAAGCGGTCGCGATCCGGCCACCTGGGGTCGGCGGGATCGAACTTCATGACCTTGGTGAACAGCACGGTGGCGATATCGGCCGCGCCCATGGGCAGACCCGGGTGACCGGAGTTGGCCGCCTCGACGGCATCCATGGCAAGGAACCGGATGGCGTTGGCCATGCGGTCGTGAAGGGTGCGGCTTGACATGCGGGGCGTGTCTCCGGCGCCGAGGGCGCCTCGTTCCGGTCCATGACGGAGGCAGGGTAAAGATGCCTGCCTCGGGCCGCGGCAGTGATAGCAGCGCCGCCAGGGGTGTCAAACGCAGCGGTGGCGGAACGTCAAGTGCAGGCGGCGTTGAGCTGCCGCGCCTCATCGTCGCGCTGAACCCTTTCGAAGCCTATCGGGAGGGTCCGGAGAGCAGCTTGCGTAAGGTCTCGCGGCCTCCACCCCAGCTCACATCTGAAATCCGCCAGCCGACCTGGGTGCGGAGCAGTTTGTAGATTATGGTCTTCCTCTCATCGAAATTGTTGAATTGGGCGGTCACCTGCGCTTCCTTTGCGGAAATCGGCTTGGCGACATAGTCCACCGAGCTGATCTCGAACTCCTGACCGTCCACGAACGGGTCGAATTCCAGGCGCGGTTCTTCAAGTCCGCCGTCGGTCACCAGCAGTTTGGCGAGAGTCGGCTCGAAATAGTCCTTCGCGACGCCGGGATCGACATAGTTGAATGCCACCAGCGTGTCGGGCTGGGTATCGAGATAATGCTGGTAAAGCGCGCGCACCACCGCCTCCGGTGTTGGAGGCGCGGCTGGCTTGGCGCCCTGCGCCAGCGCGGGGAGCGTCACCAAGCCGAAAAGGCAGGCGGCGGCAAGCGGACGCAATGTCCGTAGAAATGAAAATCCAGCCCTCAGTGTCGTGTGCACGCGTTTCATTCCCCCACCGGCCCCGCATTTGCGCAGGACTTCGACGTCATAGCGACGTCCCCGCTTGTCTCAGCCACGTCTTATTTGCGTTGACAAGTGGGAAGTTGATGGTGGCTTCCACCTCGACTCGGTTACACTTTCTTGCATGTACGCTGTGAAGCAACGCCAACCTGACCTCGGCCCCATCGAGCTGGCCACCCAGCGGCTCCACGCAGCCCTCGACGCGCTCGGCGCGGCGGTGGACCGGCGCCGCGAGATGGACCGCCAGCAGGAGGCGCTTCTGGCGCAACTCCACGCCATGGGCAACGACCGGGCACGTCTGGCTCAGGAGTTGGATGAGGCCTGCGCGCGCATTGCCGAACTTGGCGATGTGGGGCAGGAGGTGACGCGCCGGCTGGATGTCGCCATGGGCACCATCCGCGATGTGCTCGCCACGCACGGCGGCTAGCCCCAGGCAGTTAACCCAAGGACCGGGATCGACCATGGCTCAGGTGAGCGTCACGATATCCGGCCGCCAATATCGGATGGCCTGCGATGAGGGGCAGGAGGAGCATCTTATGCGCCTCGGCCGCGACGTGGACAGCCGCATCGGCCAGTTGCGCACCGCGTTCGGCGAGATCGGCGATCAGCGCCTCACCGTCATGGCTGCCGTCACCATCGCCGATGAATTGCACGAGGCCCGTGCCCGCATCCGCGCCCTGGAGAGCGATATCGAGGGGCAGCGCGACGCCCGCGCCTCCGCCATCGCGCGCATCGAGGCGAGCGAGGAAGTCGTGGCTCGCACCATCGACGAGGCCGCCGAACACCTCGAACGCCTCGCCCGCGACATCGCCCCACCCGCCGCGCGGGTGGTGGGCATGGGCTGAGGGTTTTTCCGGCCCACGCTATCCTCCAGCCCGTATCGCGCGGTCTGCGCCTTACCGTCCACCCGGCAGCGGAAACTCACATGCTCATCGCGGGCTCGGGTCCAGGCGCCATCGGTGTCGGGTTGGCGACCATGACGGACGATGGCGAGGTGCTGGACACCTGGTTCCGCACCCTCGCCTTAACCTCAGATGTCACGGCCGCCGGCTCCGCTCGGCTGGAGCCCTCTGAAATCGCCGGGGAATTTCCCGCCGGTGTGGATCGGGCAATCGGACCTGACCAAAGGCGCGGGGTAAGCGTCTTCGCGGTGCGCACGCGCATCTCCGATCTCGCGGCGCCGCCGCTCGATATTCACGACCTTTATCTCAGGCTGCATCTGCTGAGCCATCGGCTGGTGCGGCCGCACGGGCTCAACCTCGACGGCATGGCGGCGCTCACGCGCGATGTCGCCTGGACTTCGATCGGCCCCTGCGCACCGGAGCAGGTGGAGGCCACGCAGTGGCTGGGGCGGACCCAGGGCTTCGCGGTGGATCTTCGGGGCATCTTCCGCATCCCGCGCATGGTGGACTATGTGGTGCCAAGCGGCGTCAGCATGTCCAACGCCGACCGGGTCTGGCTGGGTGCCCATCTGGCGCCTGGAACCATCCTCACCGCCGAGGGCTTCTGCGGCTTCAACGCCGGGACCCTCGGACGCGCGATGGTGGAAGGCCGGATCAGCTCTGGCGTCGTGGTCGGGGAGGGGACCGACATCGGCGGCGGCGCCTCGATCATGGGAACCATATCGGGCGGCGGGAAGCAGGTGATCAGCGTGGGCAGGAACTGCCTGCTGGGTGCGAATTCCGGCATCGGGATTTCACTCGGCGACAATTGCTCCGTCGAGGCGGGCTGCTACATCACTGCCGGTGCGCCGATTACCTTGGCTTCGGGCGAGGTGGTGAAGGCCCTCGCATTGTCCGGCCAGCCCGGCTTGGTCTTCCGCCGCAACGGCCGGACTGGTCAGCTTGAGGCCGTTGCCAGCACCCGCTCTCTAGACCAGCTCATCCGGAACTGCACCCGCCAGCTTAAAGACCGCTCGCCATGCCAAAGGCTCTGGCACGCGCCGAGGCATCGTTATAGTGAGCAAAGGTGGAAACGCAGGATTCTCGCATGCCTTTGTATTCGCTCGACGGGCTCAGCCCGGAACTGCCCGCTTCCGGCCGCTATTGGATCGCGCCGGACGCGAAAGTCATCGGCCGCGTGGTCATCAAGGACGACGCCAGCATCTGGTTCGGCTGCGTTCTGCGCGGCGACAATGAAGAGATCGTCGTCGGCGAAGGCACGAACATTCAGGAGAATTGCGTTCTCCACACCGATCCCGGCTATCCCATGACGCTCGGCACCAATGTCACGATCGGCCATATGGCGATCCTGCATGGCTGCACGGTGGGGGACAACAGCCTGATCGGCATGGGCGCCACGGTGCTCAACGGGGCAAAGATCGGCAAGAATTGCTTGGTCGGTAGCAATGCGCTGGTGACCGAGGGCAAGGAATTTCCGGACAATTCCCTGATCGTCGGCACGCCGGCCAAGGTTATCCGCACGCTGGATGCTGACGCCGCCGAGCGGCTGCGCGACACGGCATTGCGCTATCAGGCCAATTGGAAGCGGTTTGCCGCTGGCCTCCAGCGCATCGACTGATAAACCTCAGCGTCCGCCGCTGACCACAGGAGCGGAGCGGGTTTCGCCCAGGGCCACCCACAGGGCGGGGTCGCCCTGCGACTGGCGCTTCACATAGCGATAGCCGGTGTCCTGCCACGGCAGGATTTCCGCCGCCTGATTGTCCAGGATGAGATCGCCGCGATCGGTCACGACGGTGAGCACCGCGTGGCCGTCGCCGTCCTTGTCGCGCACTACCGTGATGAGAAGCACAGAGGCGGGCCAGCCCAGGCCGATCAGCGCCTTGCGCTTGGCCAGCACATAATCCTCGCAGTCACCCTTGCCGTCGGTCGGGTAGGCCCAGCGCTCGGTTTCGCCGTAATGCTCAAGGTCGGTCATCGGCTCGATGTCCGCGTTCAGCTTGTTGTTCACCCGCTCAAGCTGGGTCAGGTGCGCCTTGTCGAGGGAGACCTCGAACACAATGTCGCCGTTCGCGGTGCAGTCGGCCGCATTCTCGGAGCAGAAGCGCACATAGCCGATGGGCGGGGAACTGGCCCCCGTTGCGCGCAGGTGATCCTGAAGCGGTGCCGGCGTCAGCGCCGCGTAACGCTCTGCGGCGGCAACGCCCGCGGTACCCGCCAGAAGCAGGCCGAAGGTCATAAGCAGGCGAAGGGGGAGCGGCATGGCAGCAATCGCATCTCGGTTAACGATTCGATAATGCCCGATGATCGCCGCATTTGCGCCGTCAACCAGTTCTTAACGTTAATGCCGTGTGCAGTGCACGCAAGAGCATTACTGCAACACTTCGGTAGGGAATCGATTCGGCATTCCGGCTTTCGGCTTTTCGTGTCGCCGCTGGCCCGTGTTTCCACTTTCCGGTGTTTCCGCTTGCCCGCCCGCCACCGGGCGCCTATGTGCGGGAGGTGCACGATCCCTTCGATCCGCGCCGCGCGCCCTCCAGGCAGCCGGCCTTCAATATTCCCGGCATAATCGCGCTGCTTGCCGGCGCCATGGCCGCGATCCAATTGGTGCGTAGCGCACTCAGCGAAGCCGCGAACGTCGAAATCCTTGCACTCTTCTCCTTCATTCCGGCGCGCTATGACCGGGTGCCGGAATTCGATCTGCCGGGCGGCCTCGGGGCTGAAATCTGGAGCTTCGTCACCTACGCACTGCTGCATGGCGGCTGGATGCATCTCGGCGTCAATATGGTGTGGATGCTGGCTTTCGCCTCACCCGTGGCGCGCCGATTCGGGCATGCGCGGTTTCTTCTATTCTGTGGAGTGACGGCGATCGCGGGCGCGCTCGCGCACCTCGCCTCCTATCCCAGCGCCATGGTGCCGATGATCGGCGCCTCCGCCGTGGTCTCGGGGGCGATGGCGGCGGCGGTGCGATTTGCCTTCGCGCCGGGTGGTCCGCTCGGCCCGCCGGGCCGGTTCCGCACTGACCGCCAGCCGGCGGTTTCGCTCATCGAAGCCTTCAAGGACAAGCGTGTCCTGGTTTTCGTCGGCGTCTGGGTGGTCCTCAACGTGCTGTTCGGCGTCGGAATTTCCATGCCGGGCACCGAGGGTGAGGAGATCGCCTGGCAGGCGCATATGGGCGGCTTCTTCGCCGGCCTGCTGCTGTTCTCCTTCTTTGATCCCGTCCCGCCCGCGTCCAAGGACGCCGCGTTCCGGTCTTGAACTTTTCCAAATGAAGGTTGCGGTTCTGCCCAGTCGGAGGGATCATTGCCCTAAAGGCAAAGGTCGGTCGTCGGCGCGCAGGATGTCTGTGCCGTGGGGCGACCCTCGATAGCGCCTAAAAAGGGAGCGGAGACAAGCCATGAGCGTCAGCATCCTGTTACAGCGCAAGACCGGGAGCATCGTTACGATCTCCCCCGATGCGTCCCTCAACGACGCCGTCGCGAGCCTCGCTTCGCATCGCATCGGTGCCATCGTCGCGGTCGGCCCGACCGGGCGGTTGGAGGGGATTCTTTCCGAGCGCGATCTGGTGCGAATCCTCGCCGAGAAGGGGCCGGATGTTCTCTCCACGCCCGTGTCCGCGGTGATGACACGCGCCGTGGTCACCTGCGCCCCGGACGAGACCATTCCCGTCATCATGGAGCGCATGACGCGCGGCCGTTTCCGCCATGTTCCCGTGGTGGACGGCGACAAGCTGATCGGCATCATTTCCATTGGCGACGTGGTGAAGCATCGCGTCGAGGAGATGGAGCGCGAAAGTGCGGAGTTGCGCGACTACATCATGACCGCCTGAGCGGTCCGCTCGTGAGCGTTGGCGCGCCTGCGGCTATCGCAGCGCCTCAATGGCCAGCTTGATCTCGTCGACCATCCGCTCGGCTGCCTCCGCGCCCGCGTCGATAGCATCCTGCGCGCGGTGGAAATCGAACAGGCCGATCTTGCCGAGCTTCGGCGAAATGGTGACATCGGGCGGATCGCCAGCTAGCCGCGACCGGGCAATCCGGTCCTGCATCACGTTGAACGCGTCGATCATCACCGCCGAGATGGCTTTGGGGCCATCCGTCGGACCGGGCAGGAAGCCGCCGCGCAGCAGGAGATCCGGCCGCAGCATGCGGGCAAGCCCGTGCTTCTTGCGTTCCACCACGGCCTCGGCGGTGGTGGCGATGGGGCCGCCATGGTCCTGGATCACGGTGCCCCGGCCGAACACCTCGGCATTCAAATTCACCGCGATGACGATGCGTCCGCCGAGCGCGCGCGCCGCCGAGACTGGGATCGGGTTCACCAGCGCGCCGTCCATCAGCCAACGCCCGCTCACCTTCACCGGCGTGAAGATGCCTGGCAGGCAATACGAGGCATGTATCGCATCGGCGAGATTGCCGCGCGTCAGCCAGATCTCATGCCCGGTTCCCAGTTCCGTGGCGATGGCGCTGAACGTGACCGCCATGTCCTCGATATCGATGGTGCCAATTTCCGCGCGAAGCTGATCCAGCAGGCGCCTGCCATTCATCAGGCCGGGCGCGCCGATGGCCGGATCGATGAGCCGCAGGATGCCGCGCTTGGTGAGCTTCAGCGCCCAGGCTTCCATGGCATCCAGATGCCCCGCCGCCCAGACGCCGCCCACCGCCGCGCCGATGGATGTGCCGGCGATGACCGAGGGCCGGATACCATGGCGCTCCAACACCCGCAGGACGCCGATATGGGCCAAGCCGCGCGCCGCGCCGCCGCCGAGCGCCAGTGCGATGCTCGGACCGCCGGGATGATCTGCAGTCCAGGCCGGGGCTTGAGTCTTGAGGCGCGGCGCGGGTTGGGGACTATTTCCGCTGGCGGCACCGGAGGGGTCGACCGGCCGGCCGAGCAGGTTGAAGCCATGGAACATGAACGCCTCCACGCACACACCGCGCCCTACATGCCTGAAGCGTGTATGCGCTTGATGACGGAAGCGTGGCCGGAGCCGGAAGTTCCCCGAAACCATCGCGGGATCAGGTATTTTGCGGTGTCTTTCCGCCACCCGCGCGGTAGACCTCAGCGGGGTCGAAGCGCGGCGTGTCGCCGGTGAAGGCAAGCTGTGCCGCCGCGCCCGGGGCGGTGCCGAGCGGAATGCGGCGATAGAAGCAGGAGCGCCGCCCGGTGTGGCAGGCGGCGCCTGTGCCGCCCATCTCCACCTTCAGAAGCACGGCGTCCTGGTCGCAGTCCACCAGCAACTCCTTCACCGTCTGGACGTGGCCGGAGCTTTCCCCCTTCTTCCAGAGCTTCTGCCGCGAGCGGCTGAAATAGTGCGCCTCTCCGGTCTCGATGGTGCGGGCGAGAGCCTCGGCATTCATGTGCGCAAGCATCAGCACCTCGCCGGTCGCCGCGTCCACGGCGATGGCGGTGACGAGGCCAGCGGCATCGAAGCGCGGGGCGAGGCGGGTGCCTTCCTCAAGGTCGTGCGCACCGGCGCTCACGCCGAATGTGGGCGTCTGTGTCATGGAACTCTGCCCTCGGGGCGATGCGGCGCCTCAGGAGCGGGCGCGCAGCATGGTAATGAAGCGCACCTGCTCGGCGGGATCGTCGCGGAAGGCGCCGGTGAACTGGCTGGTGAGGGTGGAAACCCCGGCCTTGGCGATGCCGCGCATCGCCATGCACATATGCTCCGCTTCGATCAGCACCGCGACGCCGCGCGGCTTCAACGCCTCGTCGAGCGCCTGGACAATCTGAGAGGTCAGATGCTCCTGGGTCTGGAGGCGGCGGGCGTAGACGTCCACCACGCGGGCGATCTTGGAGAGGCCGACCACCCGTTCCACCGGGAAATAGGCGACATGCGCCTTGCCCACGAACGGCACCATGTGATGTTCGCAATGCGAATAGAACGGAATGTTCCGCAGCAGCACGAAGTCGTCGAACGTGCCGATTTCGCCGAACGTGCGCCCAAGAATCTCCTCGGCATCGTGGCCGTAGCCGGCATAAAGCTCGTCATAGGCCTTGATGACGCGTCGGGGGGTATCGAGAAGGCCCTCGCGCGTCGGGTTCTCTCCGATATAGGCGAGCAGGGTGCGAACCGCCTCTTCAGCCTGTTCCTGGGTCGGGCGCGTGCCAGCTTCGCCGGGCTGCGCGCTCCGCAGCTCACCAGCTTCTAGTTCGGCCTGTGCCTTCAACAGCTTCACCACCGCGTCCATGCCCAACTCCGTCCGACCCACCCCTGCGGGCGAGCGTATCGCCGGTGTCGGCTGCGCATGCGCGATCACCGTAATCCTATCCCCGCCGGTCATCCCGCCCTGCGGTCTTGGCGTCCATCCTGCTGGGCGTGAGCCCCATCGTTCCAGACGCAGCGCGGCGTCTTCCGCCCGCGCATCTTGAACTTATATAAGAGGGGCGGCAGGCAGCCGCAAATGCATGTTTTGCTTACCTCCCATGCCACGAACCGCAGGAATGCGGGCTCCGGCGTGGCGGCGACAGATGAACCGGCCATGATTAACGACGTTTACAATTCGCGCATTCTCTCGCTGGCGGCGGACATTCCCCGTCTCGGCCGATTGGCGACGCCCGGCGCCACCGCCACCGCCCATTCGCGCCTGTGCGGGTCCACCGTGATCGTAGACCTCTCGCTGGACGGCGACACGGTGGCCGATTTCGCTCATGAGGTGCGCGCCTGCGCGCTGGGGCAGGCCTCCTCCTCCATCATGGCGCGCCATGTGGTGGGCGCCAAGGTGGAGGAGCTTCGCGCCGTCCGCGAGGCGATGCGAAAGATGCTGAAGGAGAATGGCCCGGCGCCTGTGGGGCGCTGGGCCGATCTTGAGGTTCTGGAGCCGGTGCGGGACTACAAGGCCCGCCATGCCTCCACCCTCCTCACCTTCGATGCCGTGGTGGACGCCATCGACCAGATCGAGGCAGGGCGACGCCCCGCTGGGGCGAGCGCCGCGAAGACGTGACTATTTGGCCGTCGCGGCGGCCGGCTGCCGCGCCACAGGTATAGCCGGTGCTGGGGCTGCTAGCGGAGGCAGGCCGAGTAGGCCGCGAAGCTCCGTGCTGGCGGCCTTGAAGTCTTCCTTGAACTGCTTGTTGTCGAGCATGAAGGCGGCGATGACCGTTCCGGCAATTCGCCCGGCTTCCACGTCGCTGGGATAGTGGACGCCCGCAATGGCCCGCTCGAAACCGAATTGAGCGCCGCGTTCGTAAAGCGCGACCGCCTTCTCCGGCACCATATTGGCGAGGATGACGGCGGTTCCAGCCCCGAATGTCGCGTGCCCGCTGGGATAGGAGAAGCTGTTCTCCGGCGGCACGATGAGCTTCACTTCCGGGAATGCGGTGTAGGGACGGATCCGCTGCCAATGCGCCTTCGCGGCATAGAAGATGACACCGCCATCCTTGAACGCCTTGTCGACGAGAGCGTGGGTCAGAGGGGCGCGCTCTTTCGTGACGTCGACGCCCAGAACCTCCATAAAGTTCGTCAGGGAACGGGCCACGTCGGCATTGGCTTGCGCCACCTGTGCGGGGGTGCGGGACGCCTGCAGCGCGAGCAGAATGCGCAGGTCTTCGCGGGTCGTGGCCGAGTCGGGGGCGGGCGCCGGCGCCAGGACTTTGGTGAGGTCGAGTTGGTCCGGGCGGATATACGGCTCATCGCCGGCCAAGGCGCCGGAGAGGGAGAAGCAAAGCGCGAGCGTGGCGAGAAGCCAGCGAGCCATCATGGAAAAGCCCCCGAACATCAGTTTATGGATCGTGTCATGACACCTGCGCCCCTTCATAGGCAAGATCGAACACGTTTTGGCGACAGCTTGAGCCGCCTTCCGCGCCGCGTGCTGCGCGCGCCAATCCTTGTCTATCGCTACACGCTCTCCGCTTTCATGGGGCGGCAGTGCCGCTATCTCCCGACCTGCTCGGAATATGCCGACACCGCGATTTCCCAGCACGGCGCCTGGGCCGGGGGGTGGATGGCGACAGCGCGGTTGTGCCGCTGCCACCCATGGGGCGGCCATGGGTTCGACCCTGTGCCGCAATGCCTCCCAGCAGGGGGGCGATGGGATCGGCCATGGCGATATGGGCTCTGGCGCCAACCGCCGGAAGATACCCCCAACGCGACACCCTGATCCGGCTGCCAAGCTGGACGCGGCGCGCTTCAGCTTTTAGAGAACGCCCATCAACCAATACGCCTACCTGCCTGGTGTGCAGGAGTGGGCCGGAGAAGAAGACATGATCCACCTGACGTTCCCCGACGGCGCCGTGCGCGAATATGCGATGGGCACCTCGGGCGCCGACATCGCTGGCGCTATCTCCAAGTCGCTTGCGAAGAAGGCGGTTGCGGTGACCCTCGACGGGACGCTCGCCGATCTGTCCGAGCCGATCACGCGGGATGCCCGCATCGAGATTGTGACCCGCGACGACGATCGCGCACTGGAACTCATCCGGCACGATGCCGCGCATGTGCTCGCCGAAGCGGTACAGGATCTTTATCCCGGCACCCAGGTGACGATCGGCCCGGTGATCGAGAACGGCTTCTATTACGACTTCGCCCGCAACGAGCCCTTCACCACCGATGACCTGCCGAAGATCGAGGCGAAGATGCGCGAGATCATCGCGCGCGACCGCCCGTTCACGCGCGAGATCTGGTCGCGCGACAAGGCCAAGAACGTCTTCGCAGAGAAGGGCGAGGCCTTCAAGGTCCAACTGGTGGATGCCATTCCCGAGGGCCAGGATCTCAAGATCTATTACCAGGGCGACTGGTTCGACCTGTGCCGTGGCCCGCACATGCCTTCCACCGGCAAGGTGGGCAACGCCTTCAAGCTGATGAAGGTGGCTGGCGCCTATTGGCGCGGCGACAGCAACAATCCCATGCTGACCCGCATTTATGGCACCGCTTGGCACGATCAGGCGGCGCTGGACGGCTATCTCCACCGCCTGGAAGAAGCCGAGAAGCGCGATCACCGCCGCCTCGGGCGGGAGATGGACCTGTTTCACTTCCAGGAGGAAGGGCCGGGTACGGTGTTCTGGCATCCCAAGGGCTGGACGCTGTTCCAGGAACTGGTCGCCTACATGCGCCGCCGCCTGAAGGCCGACTATGACGAGGTCAACGCCCCGCAGGTGCTGGACAAGTCGCTGTGGGAGACCTCCGGCCATTGGGGCTGGTACAAGGAAAACATGTTCAAGGTTCAGTCGGCGGGGGACGACACCGACGACGAGCGCGTGTTCGCCCTCAAGCCCATGAACTGCCCCGGCCATGTGCAGATCTTCAAGCACGGGCTGAAATCCTATCGCGACCTGCCCATGCGCCTCGCCGAGTTCGGCGCGGTGCATCGCTATGAGCCCTCCGGCGCTTTGCACGGGCTGATGCGCGTGCGCGGCTTTACCCAGGACGACGCCCACATCTTCTGCACAGAGGAGCAGATGGCGGCCGAGTGCCTGAAGATCAACGATCTGATCCTCTCCACCTATGCCGATTTCGGCTTCGAGGAGATCATCGTGAAGCTCTCCACCCGCCCGGAAAAGCGGGTAGGTTCGGACGCGGTGTGGGACCATGCCGAGGAGGTGATGGGCCGCGTTCTCAAGCAGATCGAGGAACAGTCCGGCGGCAAGATCAAGACCGGCATCCTGCCCGGCGAGGGCGCGTTCTACGGGCCGAAGTTCGAATACACCCTGGCGGACGCGATCGGCCGCGAATGGCAGTGCGGCACCACCCAGGTGGACTTCAACCTGCCGGAGCGGTTCGGCGCCTTTTATGTCGACGCCGACGGCCAGAAGAAGACGCCGGTGATGATACACCGCGCCATCTGTGGCTCCATGGAGCGTTTCACCGGCATCCTGATCGAGCATTTCGCCGGCCACTTCCCGCTCTGGCTGGCGCCGACGCAGGTGGTCGTGACGACCATCACCTCGGACGCGGACGCGTACGCGGAAGACATGGCCGCCGCCGCGCGGGCGCTCGATCTGCGGGTGGATCTCGATCTTCGCAATCAGAAGATCAATTACAAGGTCCGCGAGCACTCCCTTGCCAAGGTTCCGGTTCTGCTTGTCGCCGGCAAGAAGGAAGCAGCGGAGCGCACGGTGTCGATCCGGCGCCTCGGCTCCAGCGAGCAGGTCTCCATGCCGCTGGACGCCGCCCTGGCGATGCTGGCGGACGAGGCCGTGCCGCCGGATATGAAGCGCCGTTTCGCGCGTTCCCAGGCGGCCTGAAGGCCGGCCAGCGTGTCATGAGCCGATGCCGGGGGCCTGTCCGGCATCGGCCGCCGCGCTTTTCTCGGTTGGGGCGATTTTTGCCGCCACAACCAATGCGGTCGCTTCCACCTCCGAACGCCTATGGCATGCACTGGGATTCGACATTGGCGTCGAGGTGGTGGGGTTGCGATGAACAAAATGGCTTTGGTCCTGATGATCTTGGGGCTTATGACCGCCAGTCGCGTTGCCGGTGCGCAAGCCCAGTCGGTGAGCGTGCCGATTGGCGGCTTCTTCGTCGGCGGCGGGGTCAGCTTCAACTCCACCCGCTACAAGGACCAACGGCCCACGGCTACGACGCCATCGGCATCCTGAGCGCTACTTGACCGGCGGCTCGACTTCGCAGGCGCTGACGGTCTCGAGCAACAAGACGTTCTGATCCGGCCGCCACGCGCGCACCGCTCGGCGCCTATTTCAGGATGACTTCCACTTCGGCGTCTTGTCCGGCCTCGACCTTGAAGTCGCGGCTGAGGGTGCGGCCGTCGTTGCGGGCGAAGGCGACATAGTCGCCTTCGGTCAGCACGAAGCGCGGGAAGGCACCAATGGATTCCTTGATGGTGTCGCCGCCGGGCGTGGTGACGGTCCACTGCGTGTCGGCCAAGGCCTCGCCGCCGGCCTGTTTCACCAGCTTCAGCGTGATCTGCGCGGCGCGGTGGTGAACCATGGCGTCGGTGAGCTTGCCGGCCTGAACCGCAACGTCCGCGCGCACCACGGCGTTGGCGTCCCCGTAGGTGGAGACCACATGATAGGTGCCCTCCGGCAGCAGCACCACCTCGCCCCCGTTCGCCCCGCGATAATAAGGCTGGGTCGAGGTGCGCCCCTGGAGGAAGGAACCCTCGAAAATGTCGAAGGTCACGCGCTGTGGGGGTATCGGCTTGTTCTCGACGTCCGCCTGAAGGCGCAGGCCGCCGGCGGGCAGGGTGAACGCCTCGCGGCGGGAGGCTGTGCCCATCTGCACGCGCTGTGCCGTGGAGGCGAAGCCATAGGTGGCGTGCACGACATAGCCGCCTGGATTGAGCAGGAACACAGGGAAGGGCTCGGCGCTTTCCGCGACCAGGGGAAAGGCACCTGAGGCTTCCGGCGTGTCGGCGAAGACGCGCCATGTGACCCCGCGCGGGATTGGCGCGCCATCGGCGCCGAATCTGGCATAGGCGCCCAGCGCCGCTTTACCGGCGGGCGGCTGTGGCAGCACGGCATGGGGCTCGCGGCCCGCGGGGGCGGCGGCGCCCGGACGCCCGCTGTTGGGTGGGGGCGGGCCGAAACTGTCGGAGGGGACCGCCGAGGAGCCGCCGATAAACGGCATGGTCTGCGCCTGCGCCACGCCGAGCGGCAGCAGCACGAGCAGGAGAGCCAGAAATGCACGGCGGACACACAGGAGAGCACGCATGCTGTTGAGGTGCATCGAAACGGCGGCGGTTTCAAGTCACCGCAACGTCAGCGCAAAAGGATGAGGTGCATGCGGCGACCAGCCTTTGGTGCGTGGCAGCGGCGTGATAGAGCATCCCTTGAATGACAATGCCGGCTCAGTCGGTGGCATCGCCCGCCGCTTTCGCCGCGTCGCCAAGGTTGTTTCATGCCTGATGCCATCGAATTGCTTCTGACCCGCCGGTCCACACGGATCATCGATTTCATCGAACCCGGTCCCGATGATTGCGAACTGAAAACCCTCCTGACCATCGCCTCCCGCGTGCCGGATCATGGCAAGCTCGCGCCCTGGCGCTTCATCCTGTTCAAGGGGGAGGCCCGCGTACGCGTTGGGGATGCGCTGGCCGACGTGCTGATCGAGGTCGAGCCGGCAGCGGGCGAGCGACGGATCGAGGACGAGCGCAAGCGTTTCACGCGTGCGCCTCTGGTGGTAGCCATTGTCTCAAAGGCGGCGCCACATGGGAAGATTCCGGAATGGGAGCAGGTTCTCTCTTCTGCTGCGGTGGCGCAGAACATGCTCGTCGCCGCCGCCGCGCTGGGATACGGCGCGACCTGGCTCACTGAGTGGCCGTCCTACGAGCCCAAGGCGCGCGCCGTGCTGGGCTTGGCCGAACACGAGCGCATTGCCGGCTTCATCTATGTGGGCACCGCTCTCCAGAAGATGGAGGACCGCCCGCGTCCGTCGCTGGAAGAAATCGTCACCTATTTTTGAGAGTTCGCCCGATGTTTTATGAACCGTCCAAGCGCGATCACGGCCTGCCTTTCACGCCGATCAAGGCCATCGTTGCGCCGCGACCGATCGGCTGGATTTCCACACTGACGCCGGACGGCGTGGCGAATCTCGCGCCCTATTCCTTCTTCAACCTTATTTCCGAGGACCCGACGCTGGTGATGTTCTCCTCCATGGGGCGCAAGCACAGCGTCGCCAATGCGGAGGCGACGGGGGAGTTCGTTTGCAATATCGCGACGCTGGACCTGATCGATGCGGTGAACAATTCCGCGGCTGAGCTTCCACCCCATGAGAGCGAATTCGACCATTCGGGGATCGAGGCCGCACCCTCCCGGCTCGTGAAGCCTCCGCGTGTTGCTGCAGCGCCGTGCGCGCTGGAATGCGTCTATGTCGAGACCATCCAGCCCAAGGATCGCCACGGCAAAGTGTCCAACCGCTTTATGGTGATCGGCGAAGTGGTGGGGGTCTATGTGAACGAGGCTGTGATCCGTGACGGGCGGGTGGACACCGCGCTCATCGGCGCGCTCGCCCGCTGCGGCTATCGCGACTATTCCGCCGTGTCGGACCTGATCGAGCTGATACGGCCCGGCGAAAAGGCGTAGAGGGGCGAGCGGGGATGCGGACGTTCGGCACTCGGGCGGAGGTTGCCAAGCAGCTTTTCGCGGCGGCCTTCGGCGTGCTGGCCGGAGAGAACCCCCTGCGCCGGCTGCGCAAGGCGCTGACGCTGCTTTCGGTGCCGGCGCCGCCCGTTCCAGGCGTCGACAAGGACGTACGGGATGCTGGCTTCCGGGTCGTGCGCTTCCCACCGCTCTTGCAGACCCAGGGGCCAGTCTGCCTGCTCGTCGCGTTGGCGCCGGATGGACGCTTCTTTCCCCATACTCTGCGCTTCTGCGCCGATCTCAGGCGATCCGGACTGAAGCTGGTGCTGATCGCGGTGACCGACCGCCCGGACCTTGCCTGCCTCGACCCCGGACCTGACGTGGCTGATGCGGTGGTGGTGCGGGAGAACCATGGCTATGATTTCTCCGCCTGGGCCTCAACGCTTCGCCATCTGCCGGAGATATGGAGCGCCCCGGAAATTTGGTTCGTCAACGACAGCGTTTATCATTCCACGGCTCCTCTCGCTGCCGCCGTGGAGCAGGTGCGCACGCATCAGGCCGATGTGGTTGGGATGACCGGCAGCGGTGAGATCGCCCCCCATTTCCAGAGCTATTTCTTTGTGCTGAAGGCAGCGGCGCTGCGCAATCCCGGCGTCCGCCGCTTCTGGGACGAGGTTCGTTCCCTCGGCGACAAGGACCAGGTGATCCGCGACTATGAGGTCGGGCAGAAGGCCGCGTTGGATACGGCGGGGCTGAGCATCGGCATCCTGTTTCCGGCGTCAGGCGCGGGAGGCGACAACCAGTTGCACCATGGCTGGCGCACCCTGCTGGGCGCGGGGTTTCCCTTCGTGAAGGTGCAGCTTCTGCGCGACAATCCCTATGGGGCGGACCTGTCCGGCTGGCGGGGCGAAATGGCCGGGAAAGGCTTCGAGATGCCCGAGATCGCCTTCCATCTCGGCGCCCGGCCGAATGGCGCTGCCGCGCTGCTGGAATTGCGCTGAGCCTTGCGGGGCTCGCCCTAGCTAGTAGACGAACTGCTCCCGCAGAATGCGTTCTTCCAGCCCATGGTCGGGATCGAACAGCATGGTCGCCGCGGAGGTGGTGTCGAGCCGGGCGGACACCGAGACCACGTTGCGAACTTCGAAATGGTCGGCCACCGCACTCACCGGCCGCTTGATGTCTTCCAGCACCACGATGTCGATGCGCCCCTTGTCCGGGATCAGCGCCCCACGCCAACGGCGCGGGCGAAACGGGGAAATAGGGGTGAGCGCCAGAAGCGAAGTGCCGAGCGGCAGGATCGGGCCGTGAGCGGAGAGATTATAGGCGGTCGAGCCGGCCGGGGTCGCGACGATGATGCCATCGCAGATCAACTCCTCCAGCCGAACCCTGTCATCGATGGAGATGCGCAGCTTGCTCGCCTGATAGGTCTGGCGAAACAGCGCCACCTCGTTGAACGCCGGCGCGCTATAGGTCGCCCCGTCCTGGTCCACCGCCTCCATCATCAGGGGGTGGATTTCCACCTGAACGGCGCTGGCGAGGCGCTCTGGAAGCCGATCCTCGCGATAGGTGTTCATGAGGAACCCCACCGAGCCGCGATGCATGCCGTAGATCGGCACCCCACGGCCACGGAAGTTGTGAAGCGTCTGGAGCATCATTCCGTCGCCGCCGAGGGCGACGATCACGTCGGCTTCGTCCTCGCCGGCGTTGCCGTAGCGGTTTGAAAGCCGTTGCCGCGCCGTCTCGGCTTCTGGGCTCGATGCCGCGACGAAAGCAATCCGGGACACGGACACGGCGGGCTCGCTCATCAAGACGGCCGCCTCGCGGCTCCTCTCCGGCGCCCAAAGCGACGCCCTGTCTTCGTATCGGTCGGCAACCGGCTTGTCGAGGCGCGTCCCGCGTCCCATTCTCGGGCGGGCCGACCGGAGAGGCTCGCTGAATGAATGCGCCGACAGAGCTGAAGCTGGTCTATTCCACCTTTCCATCGCTCGCGTCAGCAGAGGCGGTCGCGCGGGTGGTCGTGGAGGCACGCCTCGCCGCGTGCGGCAATATCCTGCCCTCCATGGTCTCCTTTTACGAATGGCAGGGAGTGATGGAGCGGGCGGAGGAAGTTGTGCTGCTGCTCAAGACCACGGCCGCGCTGGCGCCGCAGGTCATGGCGCGGGTGAAGGCTGAGCATCCTTACGAGGTGCCCGCCATCCTGCTGCTGCCAGTGGAGGGGGCGGACGCGGCGTTCGCGGCCTGGGTGGTGGCGCAGACTGGACATGGAGACGGATGAGAGCCGCTTCGGGGCAGATTGTTCCAGCCTGAAATCCGACCTGTCAGGCTAAGCTCGCGTTCGCTAAGTTCCGAGCCGGGGAAATGCGAGGGCGTGATCATGAGGGGGGAGCTTTTCGGGGGCGGGAGCTTTGTGTTCGGCGCCATGGGCGCTTTGCTGGCGGGCTTACCCGCCTTTGCGCAATCAAGTCCCTGGGACCCAATCATTACCAATTCAAATTGGTATGTGACCGTTCCGCAAATGCTGGCCTATGCCGCGCCCAGCACGTCGTTCGCCAATCCAATGCCGATCGGGGACCAGACGCTGTGGAGCCTGGGCACATCCACCAATGGCAATTTCACCGGCACCTCTTCCGCCGAACTCGCCATCGGCCCCATCTCCACCACATCGGATTCCGATATCCAGGGCTACGTCACTCCCTCCGGCCAGATCACCATGGTCTTCACACCGACCACAGGCGGAGCCACCACCATAGGCCTCGGCCAGATGGTGGAACGTGGCGGCGTGACCGAGATGGAAATGCAGATGATCACCGGCACAAGTCTGCTGGTGAGTCATTGGGCGTATATGGTGCCCTACGATCCCCAGACCTTCACGCCACCCGCCGCGCAGGTGGTGCCGAGCAACGCCTCGCCGCAATGGGCCTGGACCGCAGGTACCCCCTGGCGGATCGTGAGCCCCGGCCTGTTCGGCGCCCCGGGCGCCGGTACGCTCGTCATCACCAATTACAAGAGTGGATATTTCTGGGGTACGGGGATTGGCCCCGGCGGCGCGTCGGCGGGCACCTATACTCTGCTCGGGTCGATCACGCCCGAGGGGCGTGTGCTGTTCAACATCATCCAAGGCGGTGCACTGATCAGCCTGTATGGCGGCATCGAGGGCGATGCCTCAGCCGCGCAGATGCTGCTCGGCACCTATGATTCAAGCGCCATTTTCACCGGGGACATCAGCTATATTTCGGTGGTCCGCCCGTATTCCGAAACCGTAGCGGTGCTGAACAATCCCGCGGCGCTAGGTGCGGCGGGGGTGCTTTATGGCGTGGCGGGCAGTTCCGAGGGTCTGTTCGGCTCGCTGGCGCCCGCCATCGCGGTGTTAAACAATCTCAGCGGTGCCGCGCTCTCCACCGCCATAAGCCAGACGCTGCCCGTGCTGGCGGGGGCGGGCGCGCAAGCGACCTATGCCACGCAGCGTGCCCTCCAGCAGGTCATCATGACGCGGCTGGATACGGTCCACGGTCCAGATGCGCCGGGCGCGGAACGCAATGCCTGGATGCGCCCCTTCGGTGCCTTTGCCGACCAAGGTTCGGTCGGCGGCGTCGCTGGCTATAGTGCCAGCGGCGGCGGCATCGCGGCGGGTGTCGACACCGAACTGACGCCGGGGTTCGCGCTGGGCGGCGTGTTCGCCTATTCCCACACCGCGATTACCGGCGGCAACGATGCGGTGCCCAACAGCCTCGGCATCGACACCTACCAACTCGGCCTTTACGGCGCCTATTCATTGACGCCGGACCTCGACCTCAACGCTCAGCTCGATCTCGGCCTTAACCGCAACAATGCGAGCCGTTCCATCGCCTTTATGGGCTCCACTGCAACGGCTGACTACGATGGCACCACCGGCCATGCCGGCATCGGTCTGAAGAAGACCTTCACGCTCGCGCCGGGTGTAACCCTCGCTCCGATCCTGCGGCTCGACTACGCGCAGGTCTATGCCGACGCCTATGCCGAAAGCGGCGCAGGTGCGCTGGACCTTTCGGTGGGCTCCCAGACCTACAGGGAATTGATGCTCACGGCTGGCCTCAAAGGCACCTACCAGATCGCCGACCGCATCCTGCTCACGGCCAACGCAGGCGTCGGCTACAACACATTGCAGAATCAGACGCAGATATTCGCCAACTATGCCGGCGGCGGAGGCGGTTTCGCGACCTATGGCCTCGATGTCTCGCCCTGGCTTTATACAGCTGGTATCGGCCTGGTGGGCATGCGCACCGGCGCCCTCGATCTCAGCATGCACTATGATCTGGAGGCCAGCACATCGGGCTTCCTGAATCAGGTCGGCTCGCTGACCCTGAAAATCAAAATGTGAGGGGCATCCCCCTCCCGCCTTCGGGAGGGGGCGCGGGTGGCTTATCGTGCGACGGTGCACTCGATCTGGCCGTGGGGCTCGTTCGTGGGCAGGAAGACGACATTGTCGTTATCGAGATCGAACGGCTTCAGGTTGATCAGCAGATAATGCTTGTTCGGGCAGGCCATTGAGATGTCGATCATCTCCGGCACCTGCGCCAGCACCGCTTGGCCCATGCGGTAAAGGCTGTCCTGAACGCTTTCGGAGAAGGTGGTCGCGAACACCTCGATCATGGTGGTGAGGATGGCGGCGTTGGTGGCCTTGTAGTCTTCGGGCGCCGTGCTCCACCGCCAGCTTGCTTCCATCGCCGTCGCGCAGATGCGGTCGCGGGTTTCCTTGATGGTGGTGTAGGTGTCGAGGGCATAATTGTCCCAGGCGGATTCCGTGGTCTTCATGAAGGTGAAGCCCGCGATTCCCGAGGTGACCTCCATGCCGGTGCGCGTCGCGAACACTTTGGCGAACGGCTTGCCGTTGGAATCCAGCGTGAACGAAATCGGGTGGGGCGTTCCGCCGATGGAGAGGCGGTTCCATTTGGTCTCGTGTGCCGTCACGGTGGTGGTATCGACCTGTGGGTAGGTCTCCAGGATTTTTGTCGCGACCGCGGCGCAGAATTCCTCATTGTCGGCGCCGAGGTTTTCGCGTGCAACCACGTTGACGACATTCTTGATGGTGTCGGTGGAGACCATCTTGGAATTGTCGGCGTTGACGAAGGCCCCGGCGAAATCGCCGGTGATCATCGCCTGTACGGTAAGTTCGCGAACCTCGTGCTGATCACCATCCCGCTTGACCCGCAGGACCCGCACGCGGCCTTTGCCATATGTCTTGCTGACCAAAGTCATGTCGTTCACCTCTGGGTTTGGTTTTTTGAAAGGGGGCGTTGGCCGCCCCGCATTGTGTCTTGTGGCACGCCGTGCGCGCTGATCTCGATCAGGACAGGAGGTCGACCAGGGAGCGGGCGATCACGCGGGTCGCCAGGGAGAGGTCGGAAAGCCGCAGCTTCTCGTCGGCGCGATGGCCGTTGGCTTCCTCGATGGTGCGGGGGCCTGCGCCATAGAGCACCACGGGAAAGCCCGCCTCCGCATAGAGCCGCGCGTCGGTGTAGAGCGGCACGCCCTTGGCAGGGATTTCCTCGCCGAGAACATCGGCGGCGTTACGCCGGATGACGTCGGAAATCTTCAGGGCGGCATCATCGGGCACCAGCGGGCGGGCCAGCAAGATGCGGCGGATCGAGACGCGGGCCTTGGGGAATACCGCCGCGCCTTGTTCGATCACCGCGCGCACTTCGGCTTCCACGCCCTCCGGATTTTCCTCCGGCACGATCCGGCGGTCGAGGCGGAAGGTGACGCGGTCCGGCACAACATTGGTGTTGATGCCGCCGGAAATCAGCCCAACCGTGATCTGCGGCGAGCCGATGCCGGTGACTTCGGAGACCGTGGCCTTCAGCGTATCGCGATAGGCATAGATGCTGGACAAAATAGCGGTCGCCGCTTCCAGCGCGTCGACGCCGGTGAAGGGCAGGGCGGCATGGGCCGACTTGCCGGCGACCTCCACCTCCAGGTGCAGGCAGCCGTTATGGGCCACCACCACCGCATAGGAGAAGCCGGCCGACACGACATAATCCGGCTTGGTCAGTTTTTCATCGATCAGGAAGCCGGGGCCGACCTCGCCGCCGATTTCCTCGTCATAGGTGAAATGCAGTTCCACCGTTCCGTTCAAGGGCAGGCCTGACCGCTTAAGCGCGTCCAGCGCGAAGGCATAGGTGGCGAAGTCGGACTTGGAGACGGCGGCACCGCGCCCATACATCTCGCCATCGACGATGGCCGCGCCATAGGGGTCCTGGGTCCAGCCCTCGCCGGGGGGAACCACGTCGCCATGGGCGTTGAGGGCAATGGTGGGGCCTTCACCGAAACGATGGCGCACAACAAGGTTGGTGGCGGAAATCATTCCCGCCGCGCGGGCGCGGGCTTCCGGCACCGTGTGGCGTTCCACTTCATAGCCCAGGCCTTCGAGCAATTCCGCCGTGCGCGTGGCATGGGCGGCGCAGTCACCGGGGGGATTGTCCGAGGGGACCTTCACCAATTCCGCGAGGAAGCTCCGCTGCGCCTCCTCGCGCTCGGCGATGAGGGTATCGAGACGGGTTGCCTCGGTGGAATTCATGGGTGCTGTCCTTCCAGGCCCCAGCGTCAGCGGGGCAACACACCATGGATAATGCACTGCGCCATAACCGCAACGGCATAAGGCAGGACGCCGCGGTGCGCCGGCCCGCTGCGTCCTTTTTATCTGCTCAGGGAGACTTCGGTGCCGGGCGCGAAATCACCGATGCGGTCCCCGCCGATACGCCGTCGCTGGGCGTCGCCGTGCCCGCCCCGGTGGGACGCGAAGGGGTGGTCGGGACGATGGAGGGCGGAACAGCCTGGGGCGCTGCCGGCGGCGGTGGGGTGGGTGCCACGGCCGCCTGGCTCGCAGGCGCGGGCGGCTGGGGTTGGGCAGGCGGCTCGGCGGGCACGGCCGGCACGGGTGCGGGCGTCACTGCTTCCGGTGCGGCGGTGACAGGCGCGGCAGGGGCCGGGGCGGCTTCCGGCTGTGCGAGTTCGATATCCAATGGTCGGGGCTTCGGCAGCGGTGGAGTGATCGGCACAGGCGCGCCCGGCGGGGTGCGGGCGGCGAGCGGTCCGGGCGGGGGTGGGGCGCCGTAGGGCCGATAGGCGCCCTGCGGCGGGCCGCCATAGGCTGGGCCGAGCGGCTGGACGCGGCCGGTGAAGGCGTCCACCGAGAGCGTGACTGGGCCGGCGGACGAAACGGCACTCAGAAAATAGCTGCGCCCCGACAGCGATGGCCGACCCACCTGCCCATAGCCGAGACCGGCGACGATATTGCGCACCTCGCCCGGCGGGAGCATTCCGGGGGCGCCATAGGCGGGGGGCGGGGCATAGGTCCGGGGCGGCGGGCCGTAATAGCCAGGCGGATATGCGTAATAATATTGCGCGGCGGCCGGCCCGCTGACCGCGCAGGCTGCGGCCGCCATAACCGCGAACACGGCGCGGGACGAAAAAGAAAAGCCCATGGCTGCGTCCCGTTGCGAAAAACCTTAACGCAGAGTTAAGCCCGCCATTGAGGCACGGATGCGGCTCGTGTGCAGACTGGCGCGAAGATCGGCAATTCCTGCGGCGTCGCAACACCATTGCGCCGCACGCGCTCCCACCGTACCGTTCTTGCGCAGGGATGCTCGTCCACGCAATTTACGCAGGTCTGCCTCCGTCGAATGCATGGCGGCGGCCTTGTGGGCGTGCCGCTTTTCTGTCATGTTCCGCGAAATAGGGCAGTCATGCTGCCCTATCATTCGCACAGTCCAGCTTGGATCGGCGGGCATCTCTCTAGGGATGCGCGCTTTTCCGTGCCTGCGGCCGGTGACGTGGTGCGAGAGTTGCAAGGGACAGGGCGTAAGCTCGGCTATAGGAGAGGGCACAGCGATGTCGACGGATCGCATGGACTATATGGGCGCACGCATGGTGCCTGGATCCGCCCCCGCCAAAGACCCGGCGATTTTCGGTCGTCCTGAGGCGTTCGGCCTGTTTGACCCAGCGCACGAGCACGATGCCTGCGGCGTCGGCTTTATCGCCGATATCAAGGGCCGCAAGTCCCACAAGATCGTCGAGGACGGTCTTCAGATCCTTCTGAACCTTGAGCATCGTGGTGCGGTGGGCGCGGACCCGCGCGCCGGCGACGGTGCCGGCATGCTAGTGCAGATTCCCCATCGCTTCTTCGCCAAGGAAGCTGCCCGCCTCGGCTTCTCACTGCCCGAGCCCGGCAAGTATGCGGTTGGCCACATCTTCCTGCCGCGCGATCCCGAGGGGCAGGAGATCGTCCGCGCAGCCTTCGAGCGCGTGATCGCCGAGGAGGGCTTGTCTCTGATCGGCTGGCGGGACGTGCCCACTGACAATTCCTCCCTCGGCTTCAGTGTGCTTCCGACCGAGCCGAACCATGTCCAGGTCTTCATCGGCTGCGGCGACGGCGTGTGCGAGGAGGATACGTTCGAGCGCCGCCTGTTCGTGCTGCGCAAGGTGATTTCCAACGCCATCTATGATGCGCGTGACCCGCGCACGGCCGGCTATTATCCGGTGTCCCTGTCGTGCCGCACCCTTGTCTACAAGGGCATGTTCCTTGCAGACCAGCTGGGCGCCTATTACGCTGACCTGCACGATCCGGACTTCGAGAGCGCGCTCGCCCTGGTGCATCAGCGCTTCTCCACCAACACCTTCCCGGCGTGGCCGCTGGCCCACCCCTACCGGATGGTCGCCCATAACGGCGAGATCAACACCCTGCGTGGCAACGTCAACTGGATGGCGGCACGGCAGGCATCGGTGGATTCGGAGCTGATCGGCTCCGACATCTCGAAGCTTTGGCCGATTTCCTACGAGGGGCAGTCGGACACCGCCTGCTTCGACAACGCGCTCGAATTCCTGACCCAGGGCGGCTACTCGCTGTCCCACGCGGCCATGATGTTGGTGCCAGAGGCCTGGGCCGGCAATCCGCTCATGGATGAGGAGCGGCGCGCCTTCTACGAGTATCACGCGGCCATGATGGAGCCTTGGGACGGCCCGGCGGCCATCGTCGCCACCGACGGCCGCCAGATCGTCGCGACCCTCGACCGCAACGGCCTGCGTCCCGCGCGCTACATGGTGACGAGCGACGACATCATCGTGCTCGCCTCTGAAATGGGCGTGCTCACGCTGCCGGAAGAGAAGATCGTCACCAAGTGGCGCCTCCAGCCCGGCAAGATGCTGCTGGTTGACCTAGTGGAAGGCCGCCTCGTGCCCGACGAGGAGGTGAAGACCTCGCTCGCCCGCGCGCATCCCTACAAGGAATGGCTCAAGCACACCCAACTGGTGCTCGAGGAGCTTCGCCCCGTGGAGGCGCGCGAGGTGCGCACAGATGTGGCGCTGCTCGATCGCCAGCAGGCGTTCGGCTACACCCAGGAAGACATCAAGCTGCTGCTGCCCCCCATGGCCGTCACCGGCCAGGAGGCGGTTGGCTCCATGGGTACCGACACCCCGGTCTCGGTGCTCTCGGACAAGTCGAAGCTGCTCTACACCTATTTCAAGCAGAACTTCGCCCAGGTGACGAACCCGCCCATCGACCCGATCCGCGAGGAATTGGTCATGAGCCTGGTGTCGTTCATTGGTCCGCGCCCGAACATCTTCGACCTTGAGGGCAATGCCCGCCGCAAGCGGCTGGAGGTGCGCCAGCCGATCCTCACCAATGAGGACCTGGAGAAGATCCGCTCCATCGGCATGATGGAGGAGCGGTTCGACACCCGCACGCTCGACATGACCTATCCCTCCGACAAGGGCGCCGCAGGCATGCCCGACGCGGTGGAGCGGCTGTGCGAGCGCGCCGAGGCGGCGGTCCACGGCGGCTACAACATCATCATCCTCTCCGACCGCATGACCGGGCCGGACCGTATCCCCATTCCGGCTTTGCTGGCCACGGCCGCCGTCCACCATCACCTGATCCGCAAGGGTTTGCGCACCTCGGTGGGCCTCGTGGTGGAAACCGGCGACGCCCGCGAAATCCACCATTTCGCGTGCCTCGCGGGCTATGGCGCGGAAGCCATCAACCCCTACCTCGCGTTCGAGACGCTGGTGGGTATGCGCGATGAGATCCCCGAAGAGGTGGACGACTACGAGATCGTCAAGCGTTACATCAAGTCCATCGACAAGGGGCTGCTGAAGGTGATGTCCAAGATGGGCATCTCCACCTACCAGTCCTATTGCGGCGCGCAGATCTTCGACGCGGTCGGCATCAACTCCGAGCTGGTGAACAAGTATTTCTTCGGCACCGCCACCACCATTGAGGGCATCGGCCTGGCCGAGATCGCCGAGGAGACCGTGCGGCGCCACAAACTCGCCTTCTCCGATGCACCGATCTACCGGCTCGCGCTCGATGTCGGCGGCGAATATGCCTACCGTATCCGGGGCGAGGCCCACGCCTGGACGCCGGACAGCGTGTCGCTGCTCCAGCATGCCGTGCGCGGCAACGCACAGGACCGCTACCGCGAGTTCGCCAAGCTGATGAACGAGGACGAGACGTTGCTGAACGTCCGCTCACTGTTCCGCATCCGCACGGCGGAAGAGTTCGGCAACACCCCGGTGGACATCTCCGAGGTGGAATCGGCGGCCGACATCGTCAAGCGGTTCTCCACCGGCGCCATGTCGTTCGGCTCGATCTCGCGCGAGGCGCACACCACCCTCGCCATCGCCATGAACCGGATCGGCGGCAAGTCGAACACCGGCGAGGGCGGCGAAGAGGCGGAACGCTACGTGCCCATGGCCAATGGCGACAGCATGCGCTCGGCCATCAAGCAGGTGGCTTCGGGCCGTTTCGGCGTCACGGCGGAATATCTGGTCAATTCCGACGTCATGCAGATCAAGGTCGCGCAGGGTGCCAAGCCCGGCGAAGGCGGACAATTGCCCGGCCACAAGGTGGACGCGGTGATCGCCAAGGTGCGCCATTCCATGCCCGGCGTGGGTCTCATTTCCCCCCCGCCGCACCACGACATCTATTCCATCGAGGATCTGGCGCAGCTCATCTTCGACCTGAAGAACGTGAACCCCGACGCGGACGTGTCGGTGAAGCTCGTCTCCGAGGTCGGGGTGGGCACGGTCGCGGCGGGCGTCGCCAAGGCGCGCGCGGACCACATCACCATTTCCGGCTTCGAGGGCGGCACGGGCGCGAGCCCGCTGACCTCCCTGAAGCACGCCGGCTCGCCCTGGGAGATGGGCCTTGCCGAAACCCAGCAGACGCTGGTGGCCAACCGGCTGCGCGGGCGCATCGCTCTCCAGGTGGACGGCGGACTGCGCACCGGCAAGGACGTGGTGATCGGCGCGCTGCTGGGGGCCGACGAGTTCGGCTTCTCCACGGCGCCGCTCATTGCCGCCGGCTGCATCATGATGCGCAAGTGCCACCTGAACACCTGTCCGGTTGGCGTCGCCACCCAGGACCCGGTGCTGCGCAAGCGTTTCAAGGGCACGCCGGAGCACGTCATCAACTACTTCTTCTTCGTCGCGGAAGAAGTGCGGGAGATCATGGCGGAACTCGGCTTCCGCAACATGAACGAACTGGTCGGTCGCTCCGAGATCCTCGACCAGAAGGCCGCCATCGACCATTGGAAGGCGAAGGGGCTCGATTTTTCGCGCATCTTTGCCAAGCCAAACATGCCGCCGGAGGTTGCCACCCGCAACACCGAGCGCCAGCACCACCCGATCGAGAAGGTGCTTGACCGCACCCTCATCGTGAAGGCGGCGCCGGCTCTGGAGCGCGGCGAGAAGGTCGTCATCGAAAGCCCGATCCGCAGCGTCGATCGGTCCGTGGGCGCCATGCTCTCGGGCGCGGTGGCCAAGCGTTATGGCGGCGCCGGCCTGCCCGACGATACCATCGAGGTGCACCTTACCGGCACTGCGGGCCAGGCGTTCGGCGCCTTCCTCGCCGCCGGCGTGACGCTCAACCTTGTGGGTGAGGCCAACGACTATGTGGGCAAGGGCCTCTCGGGCGGACGCATCATCGTCCGTCCACCGGCCAACACCGCGATCGTGCCGGAAGACTCCATCATCGTCGGCAACACCGTGATGTATGGGGCGACCGAGGGCGAATGCTTCTTCCGGGGCATCGCGGGCGAACGCTTCGCAGTGCGCAATTCGGGGGCAATCGCCGTCGTTGAAGGCACAGGCGACCACGGCTGCGAATATATGACCGGCGGCATCGTCGTCGTGATCGGCCAGACCGGGCGGAATTTCGCGGCCGGCATGTCCGGTGGCGTCGCCTATGTGCTGGACGAGGACAAGAGCTTCGCGAAGCGTTGCAACCTCTCGATGGTCGATATCGAGCCCGTGGAGGAGGAGGAGGACCTGCTGGAACGCCTCCACCACCACGGCGGCGATCTTGAGTTCAAGGGGCGCATCGACGTGCAGGGCGACATGTCCCGCCATGATGAAGAGCGCTTGCACCAGCTCATCGCCAAGCATCTGCACCACACCGGCTCCGGTCGGGCGCAGAAGATTCTCGACAACTGGGCCGATTACCGCAGCAAATTCGTCAAGGTCATGCCGGTGGAATACCGCCGTGCTCTGCGCGAGATGGAAAAACTGCGCGGTCTTCAGGCGGCGGAATAGTTTCTCCGCTGTACTGAACCTCTCCCTCTACCGCTTGCGGGGGAGGGCCGGGGAGGGGGCTGACCCTGGAGCGATTTGGTGTTGTTCTAGTCATAAGGTCCGCCCGCAGCGATGCGGTGCTCGCTTCCAACCTTCCCCCGTAAGCGGGTGAAGGCTCCACGCTCACCAAAAATGAAGGCGCGGCGCTGTGCGTCATTGCATGGCACAAAAGCTGGCCATCAAGCTGGAACAATTCTTGTAATGGGGCTAATGGCGCTCGTGATGCGACGCGGCTCCCGGAGGGGTGGTAATGGGTAAGGTCACCGGGTTCATGGAGATCGACCGGCGGGAGCAGAAGTATCAGCCCGCTTCCGACCGGATTCGCCATTTCCGCGAATTCACCTTGCCATTGCCCGACACGGAGGTGGCCAACCAGGCCGCCCGCTGCATGGATTGCGGCATTCCGTTCTGCCACGGCCCCACCGGCTGTCCCGTGAACAACCAGATCCCCGACTGGAACGATCTGGTCTATGCCGGCGACTGGGAGGAGGCGGCGCGCAACCTGCACTCCACCAACAATTTCCCCGAGTTTACCGGCCGCGTCTGCCCCGCTCCGTGCGAGGAGGCATGCACGCTGAATCTTGAGGACATGCCCGTCACCATCAAGACGGTGGAACAGGCGATCGCCGACAAGGCGTGGAAGATGGGCTGGACCAAGCCGGAAGTGGCGTCGATCCGCACCGGCCGTTCGGTGGCGGTGATCGGCTCTGGCCCGGCGGGCATGGCGGCGGCGCAGCAACTCGCCCGCGCCGGGCATGACGTGCATGTGTTCGAGCGCGAGCCGAAGGCCGGCGGCCTGCTGCGCTACGGCATTCCCGACTTCAAGATGGAGAAGCGCCACATTGATCGGCGCGTCACCCAGATGGAAGCGGAGGGCGTCACCTTCCACTACGGCGTGAACGTGGGCGTGACCAAGCCGATCCAGGAATTGCTCGACAATTACGACGCCGTGCTTCTCGCCGGCGGCTCTGAGGCCCCGCGCGATCCGCGCCTTCCCGGCCAGGAATTCGAAGGCGTGCATTTCGCCATGCCTTATCTCGTACAGCAGAACCGTCGCGAGGGCGGCGAAGAGGTGCACCGCGAATTGCCGATCCTCGCCTCGGGCCGCCATGTGGTTGTTGTTGGCGGTGGCGATACGGCGTCCGATTGCGTGGGAACGGCGTTCCGCCAGGGCGCGCTGTCCGTGACCCAGTTGGATATCCGCCCGGTTCCCCCCACCAAGGAAGACAAGATGGCGGTGTGGCCGTTCTGGCCCACCAAGTTCCGCACCTCCTCGTCCCAAGCCGAGGGCGCCGAGCGCGAGTTTGCCTGCGCCACCCTAGGCATCGAGGGCCGCAACGGCCGCGTCACCGGCGTGAAGTGCGCCCGCGTGGACGCCAAGCGCCAGCCGGTTCCAGGCAGCGAGTTCGTGCTGCGCGCGGACCTCGTGTTCCTGGCCATCGGTTTCGCGCATCCGCTCTATGCGGGCATGATCGAACAGAGCGGCGCCAGCTTGGACAAGCGCGGCAACGTGCAGGCGAACGAAGAGGAATACCTGACCTCCACGCCTAAGCTGTACGCGGCGGGCGACATGCGGCGCGGTCAGTCGCTTGTGGTATGGGCGATCCGCGAGGGTCGCCAGGCGGCCCACGCCATCGACAAGGCCCTGATGGGTGCGACCACGCTTCCGCGCTGAGGGTGCTTGTGAAGCAAGAGATATGTCATCCCCGGGCTTGACCCGGGGATCAACGTTTTCCGCGTGTTTCAAGCTATCGAGGGCCGTACCTCCGGCACCGATTGGATGCCCTGGTCAAGCCCGGGCATGACGTTTGATCCGTGTGCGACGGCTGGAGCGGAGAACGCTCAGATCAGATAAAGCGCGGCAACGATGCCCACTACCAGCACGACGAACAGGCCCAGGGTGACGAGACCCAGCCGCTTCTCGATGAATTCGCGCGCGGCCGGCCCGAAATAATGCAGCAGCGCGGCGAGCAGGAAGAAACGGGCGCCGCGCGTGACCACCGACAGCACCACGAACCAGAACAGATTGTAGCCGGCAAAGCCGGACGTGATGGTGACGAGCTTGAAGGGAATGGGCGTCAGACCCTTCAGAAGGATCACCCAATGCCCGTAGTGAGCATAGGCCGCGCGGAACACTTCTACCTTGCCGCTGTAGCCGTACAGATTGATCAGGAACAGGCCCACGCTGTCATAGAGCAGAGCGCCAATGGCATAGCCGACGAGGCCGCCGAGGACCGATGAGACGGTCGCAATCAGCGCATAGGTCCACGCTTTTTCCGGCCGCGCCAGGGTCATGGGCACCTGGAGCACGTCAGGCGGAATGGGGAAGATCGAGCTTTCCGCGAACGAGACTATCGCCAGGGCCCAGGGGGCTGAGGGGCGGGCGGAATAGGCGATCACCCAGTCGTAGAGCTTGCGGAGCATCGGGGCACGGTTCTTTGCGGCTGGAGGCTGCGAGGGGCTTAGACGGGCCGCTGCCTCCTGTCCAGCGTGGGCAAAATTGCCACGCCGTCGGTTTCGTGCGGCGGTGAGGGAACATCAGCCACGCTCGCGCATTAACTGTCTTTGAAAGGGTCCGGGCGCAAATCTGCATCCGGTCTCGGGATTTAACGAATTGAAAACCTGCGTAACGCAGCGTGCATATCTCGCTGAAGCGAAGAGTTTTCATTCAGGCCGCAAGAGACCCTCCATGTTGAAGCGCATTGCCGTGTTTACCGCCCTCATCCTCGGCTACGCCTTTGCCGGCGTTGCGCTGTCGACCGGCAGCGTGACCGCGACCGTCGCAACAGCGGTTGTGTCCGACTGATCTTCAAAGCTTTCGTTTATTGCCCCAGCCCCGATTGAAACGGGCCGCGACCGGGCGATTCCATTCATGACTCTCTCTCCCGCCCGGGTGTCGCGGGGGGAGATCTCACGGCATAACCGGCCGGCTCAGTGCCGAGCCTGCGCCCGCGGCATATCGGCGGCGGTGAGGGGCGGGGTGGACAGATGGCCCCCTAGCCCCGCCACGGCAGCGCGCTGGCGCACCAAGGCCAGCACAACGTCCAGCGTCGGCGTCGGCTGATCCATCAGGCGGGCCATTTCCTGAACTGCCGTGACCAATGGGTCGATCTCCATGGGTCGATCGCGTTCCAGGTCCTGGAGCATCGAGGTCTTGTGGGCGCCCACCGCTCCGGCCCCATCGATGCGGCGCTCCACATTCACCCGGAAATTCACTCCAAGGCGGCGCGCTACGGCTTCCGCCTCACTCATCATGGCGCGCGCTACGGCACGGGTGTCTGGATCGGTCGCGATCACGTCGAGGGTGGCCTGGGTGAGGGCGCTGATGGGGTTGAAGCAGAGGTTGCCCCAGAGCTTCAGCCACATCTCATCGCGAATGTTGGTGAGCACCGGCGCCCGTAGGTTGGCCGTGTTCATCATGTCGGCGAGGCGCTGCACGCGGGCGCTTTTCTCTCCGGAGGGCTCGCCGATGGGGAATTTGTCGCCATAGACATGCTGGATCACGCCCGGCGCCACCACCTCGGTGGCGGGGTAGACGATGCAGCCGATGGCGCGTTCCGGGCGCAGCACATCCCACTGTTTTCCGCCGGGATCGATGCTTTCCAGCCTGCGGCCTTCGAGGGCGCCGCCGTGCTTGTAGAAATACCAGTAGGGCACGCCGTTGACGGCCGTCACGACGCTGGTGTCATTGCCCAGCAGAGGGCGCATCCGGTCGACCACTGCGGGCACGGAGTGGGCCTTCAGGGCGATGAAGACATAATCCTGCGGGCCGAGTTCGCTCGGGTCGTCGGTCGCGCGCACCTTGGCGACCCTCTCCTCGCCGCCGATGAGGAGTTTCACTCCGTCGCGCTTCATCGCTTCCAGGTGCGGACCGCGCGCCACCAGGCTGACGTCCGCCCCTGCCAGGGCCATCTGAACGCCCAGATAGCCACCAATGGCGCCCGCGCCATAGATGCAAATTTTCATGGCGAATTCTCCCGTATGACTAATTCGGTATAATGTATGCCAAGATTGCGGATGGAATTCCGCGTCCTTGCTGTTGGGCTAAGGATATTAATGGGATAAATTTCCGTAATATGGAAAATTGACGCAGGTACCTACCACGCTCCACCCGACAAACCCCTCCGCCTTGCCGAATGCAGCTATCCGCGCCATCAGTTGGTGAGGCGGCGCGAAGCAGCGAAGGCGGGGAGGCCCATGGAGGACCAGAACATTGCGCCCCGGCGGCGTGGTCGCCCCGCGTCCGCCGTAGAGGGGGGGGAGGTGCAGTCGCTGGACCGGGCGATCGCGCTGCTACGGGTGCTGGCTGACGCGGACGGCATGAGCCTCAGCGAGATCGCCAAAAAGACAGAGCTGCCCGCGAGCACGGCTCATCGGCTGCTGGGCACGCTCCAGAAGCGCCAATTGGTCAATCACGATCCGGAAAGCGGGCTATGGACCGTGGGGCTCGGCCTGTTTCGGATCGGCGCAGCGTACCTGCGCATCCGCAAGCTGCCAGATATCGGGCGGCCGGTGATCCGCCGCCTGCTTCACGAGACCCAGGAAACCGTGAACCTCGCCATGTTCGACGGCAACGAACTGGTGGTGGTGGCGCAAGCGGAAGGCCATTCGCCCGTGCGGGCCTTCTTCCGCCTGGGCGTGCGGCTGCCTCTCCATGCCTCCGCCAGCGGCAAGGCCGTGCTCGCGGCGGCAAGTCCCGCCTTCCGCGGCGCCTGTCTGGCACAGATTCGCTATGAGGCGTTCACGGTGCGCACCCATCGGTCGGAACGCGAACTGGTTGATGATCTCGTCGCCATCTCCGCGCGCGGCTATGCGGTGGATAATGACGAGCATACAGACGGCATGCGCGCCGTCGCCGCTGCGATCTTCAATGAATGGCGCGAGCCCATCGGCGCAGTGTCGGTGGCGGCGCCCGCCGTGCGCATGAGCAATGACCGGGTGGACCGCCTCGGGCCGCGCGTGCTTGCAGCCGCCGAGCAGATGACCCGGCTCTATTCCGGCGCCGATGAGAGCGTGCCGCCGGAATTCGTCGCGTATCGCTGAAGCAAAGAAGGCGCCGGGAGGGCGCCTTCCAAAGCCTGCGCTATCAGCCGAAGCGGCCGTGGCAATGCTTGAACTTCTTGCCCGAGCCGCAGGGGCAATTCTCGTTTCGTCCCACCTTGCCCCAGGTCGAGGGGTCATCGGGATCGCGCTCCGCAACTGCCACGTCGCCGGTCAACGCCAACTGGGGCCGGACGCCGATGGCGGCGCCTGCGGATGCCATCTCGTCCTCGCCGGTGGTGGCGTCAATATGGTGGCCTTCCATGGGCGGAAGTTCAGCCATGGGGGGCGGGGAGGTTACGATCTCAACGCGCATCAACTGCGAGGTGACGATCTCGCGCAGCCGGCCGAGGAGAGCGGCGAACAGCGTGAATGCCTCGGACTTGTATTCGTTGAGCGGGTCGCGCTGGCCGTAGCCGCGCAAGCCCACCACCTGGCGCAGATGGTCCAGCATGCCGATATGCTCGCGCCACAGATGGTCGAGCGTCTGGAGAAGCACCGACTTCTCCACATAGCGCATGAGTTCCGGGCCGTACTGGCCGGCCTTTGCGGCCATCCATTCGTCGGCGCGGCGCAGGATGCGCTCGTTCACCTCTTCGGCGCCGATGCCCTCTTCTTTGGCCCACTCCTCCACCGGCATTTCCAGGGTGAGGACATCCCGCACGGCGAAGTCGAGCCCCTTCACGTCCCACTGCTCGGGATATGAGTTGGCGGGAATGTACTTCGCCACCAGGTCGGTGATGACGGAGTGACGCATGTCCTCCACCGTCTCGGCGATATCGGCGTCGTTCATCAGGTCCAGGCGCTGCTCGAACACCACCTTGCGCTGGTCGTTGAGCACGTCGTCATACTTCAGCAGGTTCTTGCGGATGTCGTAATTCCGCGCCTCGACCTTCTGCTGCGCTTTTTCCAGGGCCTTGTTGATCCAGGGATGGATGATCGCCTCGCCTTCCTTGAGGCCAAGCTTCTGGAGCATGCCATCGAGCCGATCGGACCCGAAGATGCGCATCAGGTCGTCGTCCAGCGACAGGAAGAACTTGGAATGTCCGGGGTCGCCCTGGCGGCCGGACCGGCCACGCAACTGGTTGTCGATGCGCCGGCTCTCGTGACGCTCGGTGCCGAGCACCATAAGTCCGCCCGCATCCAGCGCCTTGCGCTTCAGAACGGCGATCTCCTCGCGAATGGTGGCTTCCTTCGCGGCGCGCTCCTCGCCCTCGGGAAGGTCCTTCAACTCCTGCAAGATGCGCATCTCGGCGTTGCCACCGAGCTGGATGTCGGTGCCACGGCCCGCCATGTTGGTCGCGATGGTGATGGCACCGGGCACCCCGGCCTGGGAGACGATATAGGCTTCCTGTTCGTGGTAGCGCGCGTTCAGAACCGCGAATGCCATGTCGTGGCCGTGACCGGTGAAGGCATCGGGATCGGAGAAGTCTTTCTGCTGAAGGCCCGCCTTCTTCAGGAGGTCGGCCAGCAGTTCGGACTTTTCGATCGAGGTCGTGCCCACCAGAACCGGCTGGCTTCGCTTATGGGCCTCGGTGATGAGGGTGATGATGGCGGCGTATTTCTCGCCCGCCGTGCGGTACACCTCGTCATCGTCGTCGATGCGGGAGACCTTCATGTTGGTGGGGATTTCCACCACGTCGAGCTTGTAGATGTCGCCAAACTCAGCGGCCTCTGTGGAGGCCGTGCCGGTCATTCCGGCGAGCTTCTGGTAAAGCCGAAAATAGTTCTGGAACGTGATCGACGCGAGGGTCTGGTTTTCCGGCTGGACCGTCACGCGCTCCTTGGCTTCCAAGGCCTGATGCAAGCCTTCGGAATAGCGTCGGCCAGGCATCATGCGGCCGGTGAACTCGTCGATGATCACCACTTCGTCGTTGCGGACGATGTAGTCCTTATCGCGCTGGAACAGCGAGTGCGCGCGCAGCGCCTGATTGACGTGGTGAACCGCCGTCACGTTCTCGATGTCGTAGAGCGAGGCCGACTTGAGCAAACCGGCGGCGGTGAGCATCTGCTCCATGTTTTCCATGCCGGCTTCGGTCAAGGCCACGGAACGCTGCTTCTCGTCCACCTCATAATCGGCCTTGGTGAGGCGCGGAATGAAGGTGTCGATCGTGTTGTAGAAGTCGGAGCGGTCGTCGAGAGGTCCGGAGATGATGAGCGGGGTGCGCGCCTCATCCACCAGGATGCTGTCCACCTCGTCGACGATGGCAAAGAAGTGCGGCCGCTGCACCATGTGGGCGCGGTCATACTTCATATTGTCGCGCAGATAGTCGAACCCAAGCTCGTTATTGGTGGCATAGGTGACGTCGCAATAATAGGCGGCGCGGCGCTGCTCGTCGTCGAGGCCGTGGACGATGATGCCGGTGGTGAGGCCGAGGAAGCCATAGATCCGCGCCATCCATTCGGCGTCGCGGCGGGCGAGGTAGTCGTTGACCGTGACGACGTGAACGCCCTTGCCGGCCAGCGCGTTGAGGTAGACCGGGGCGGTGGCCACCAGGGTCTTGCCTTCGCCGGTTTTCATTTCGGCGATGCCGCCGTCATGCAGCACCATGCCGCCGATCAATTGCACGTCGAACGGGCGCAGGCCGAGCACACGCTTGGCCGCCTCGCGCACGGTGGCAAAGGCGGGTACGAGAAGATCGTCCAAATCCTTACCGGCGGCGAGTTCCGCGCGGAACGCCGCTGTGCGTGCACGCAACTGGTCGTCGCTCAGGGCCGAGACCTCACTCTCCAGCGCATTGATCGCCTGGACGGAGGGGCGGTAGCCGCGGACCCTGCGGTCGTTCGACGATCCGAACAGCTTTCGAGCAATTCCACCCAACATGGTTAAGGTCTCTATCCGTTCCGTCGCTGTGTCGAGGAGGGTGGGGACGGCCGGCCGAACCCTCCGGTCAATGGCAATGCCCTCTTCGACGCCGCCAATGCGGCGTCAGCAAGTCCGAAACGCCTTTACGTACGGTCGTCGATGCCGTGTAAAACGTTGTGGCCGCGCCCGGCTGGAGCACGCTGGAGGGACGCCCTTGCGCCGTGCGGAGACTTATGAACGGTGCGTGGCCTTGTCAATGATCGCGCGCGTTTCCTCTTTCAAGGGAATGCCGGCTTGCTGCGGTGCAAACTGACTTTCCCAGCCGCGGCGTGCGGCGAAATTCCCCGCCGAACGCCCGAAGGGACGGTGATGTTCCCTGCGTCCTTTCTGTGTCATGGACAGTCTGGTGGGCGCTGCGTACTATCCGCGCGAATTTGACGGTCGGGGGACGGGTATGGCCGGGGTGATTTCTGTTTGCGGCGCTTATGGTTCGGTGAACCGGGCTGTCCGCCAAGGCGTGGCCGTGGTGGGCTGCGTCGCCGGTGCTCTTTTGCTCGCCGGGTGCGAGGAGAAGAATACCTATGTTGCACCGCCCCCGCCCACGGTGACGATTGCCCCGGCCGTCGAGCAGCCTGTGACGCGGTACCTTGAGTTGACCGGCAACACAGCCTCCATCAATACCGTGGACCTGACGGCCCGCGTCCAGGGCTTCCTGACCGCCATCAAATACAAGGACGGCGCCTTGGTGAAGAAGGGCACTGTCCTGTTCGTTATCGAGCAGGACCAGTACAAGGCCGATGTGACACAGGCCGAGGCGACGCTCGCGGCCAACCAGGCACTGCAAGTGCAGGCTGAGGCCGAGTTCAACCGGCAGAACCAGCTTGCCAAGCAGGACTTTTCTTCCCAGGCGACCCTCGACCAGGCGCGCGCCAAGCGCGACCAGTCGGTGGCGAACGTGCAGAACGCCCAGGCCGCTCTCACCATCGCGAAGATCAACCTCAGCTATACCGAAGTGGCGGCCCCGTTCGACGGCGTCGTCACCGCCCATTTGCAGGATGTCGGCGCGCTGGTGGGCTATGGCAGCCCCACCAAGCTTGCCACCATCGTCGAGGTGAACCCGATCTACGTCTGGTTCTCGCTCTCCGAGACCCAGGTGCTGCGCATCAAGGAAGGGCTCGCCAAGCAGGGCCGCACCCTTCAGTCGGTTGCGCAGGACCTCGCCAGCATCCCGGTGGAGATCGGGCTCCAGACCGAGGAGGGATATCCCCACAAGGGCAAGCTCGACTATGTGTCTCCGCAGGTCGATCCGAACCTCGGCACGCTGACGGTCCGGGGCATCTTCGACAACCCCAACCTCGCGCTGATCCCCGGCCTATTCGCGCGCGTGCGCCTGCCGCTCGGCCCGGCCAGCACCATGGTGCTGGTCAACGACAACGCCGTCGGCACCAACCAGAGCGGCAGCTATCTCCTGACCGTGGACAAGGACAACAAGGTCAAGCAGGCGCAGGTCAAGCTCGGCCAGTTGCAGGACAAGGGCCTGCGCGCCATCGACAGCGGCGTTGCCGCCGGTGACCAGGTGGTCATCAACGGCATTCAGCGCGCCATCCCCGGCTCCACGGTGACACCGGAGAAGGGAACCATGGGGGTCGTGCCTCCGCCTCGGCCGATCGCGCCGGGCGCTGCCCCGCCTCCGGCACCGTCAGCTACGACGCCTGCTCCGGCGACACCGAAGAACTGATCCGGCACCTCGCACCCAGGCGGCGAATATGATCTCGCGCTTTTTCATCGAGCGGCCGGTTCTGGCGAACGTGCTCGCCCTATTGTTCGTTCTCATCGGCGCGGTCTGCCTCTACCGGCTTCCCGTCGCGCAATATCCGAACATCGTGCCGCCCACCGTGACGGTGACGACCTCCTACCCGGGCGCCAGCGCCAAGACCATGGTTGACACGGTCGCCCTGCCGATCGAGGAGCAGGTCAACGGCGTCCAGGGTATGCTCTACATGCAGTCGTGGAGCGCCGCTGACGGCACCTACACCCTGCTCGTGACCTTCGACATCGGCACCGACCCGAACATGGCGCAGGTTCTGGTGCAGAACCGCGTCTCGATCGCCAACGCCTCGCTGCCGCAGGCGGTGCAGGTGCAGGGCGTCACGGTGCTCCAGAAGGGCACCTCGATCCTGGAATTCGTCACCCTGGTCTCGCCCGACGGGCGCTATGACGGCCTGTTCCTCTCCAACTACGCGGGCATCTATGTCCAGAACGAGCTGGCGCGCCTTCCCGGCGTCGGCAACGTGCTGGTGTTCGGCGCCGGCAGCTACGCCATGCGCGTCTGGATGGACGCGGACAAGATGCAGGCGGTGGGCCTGACCCCGACCGACATCATCAACGCCATCCAGGGGCAGAGCCAGGAAGTCACCGCCGGCCAGGTGGGCATGCCGCCCGCTCCGTCGAGCACCAATTTCCAATACACGGTCAATATTCAGGGTCGCCTGAACGACGCGCCCGACTACGAGAACATCATCGTAAAGTCGGACAACCAGAACGGCGGCCGCATCGTTCGCATCCGCGACATCGGCCGTGTGGAACTGGGCGCGCAGACCTACAGCAAGACCTTCACCCAGGACAACAAGCCCGCCGCCGGCATCGGCATCTTCCAGCTCCCCGAAGCCAACGCGCTTCAGGTGGCCGAGGAAGTGAAGGCGAAGATGGACCAACTGGCCAAGTCCTTCCCCGAGGGGCTTGCCTATAAGATCCCGTTCGACACCACGCTGTTCGTCACCGCCTCCATCAACGAGGTCTATAAGACCTTGATCGAGGCCGGCATCCTGGTGCTCATCGTCATCATGCTGTTCCTCCAGGACTGGCGCGCGACGCTGGTGCCGGCGACGACAGTGCCCGTGACCATCATCGGCGCATTCGCGGCGATGGCGGCGATGGGCTTCACCGTCAACCTCTCCACATTGTTCGCGCTCATCCTGGCCATCGGCATCGTCGTGGACGACGCCATCGTCATCGTGGAAGGCGTCGCGCGGCATATCGAGGAGGGCATGGACGGTCAGCCAGCCGCCGAGAAGGCCATGGACGAACTGTTCGGTCCGGTTATCGGCATCACGCTGGTGCTGATGTCGGTCTTCCTGCCCGCTTCGTTCATCCCCGGCCTGACGGGCGAAATGTTCAAGCAGTTCGCGCTTGTCATCGCCGCCACCGCTTTCATCTCGGCCATCAACGCCGCAACTCTGAAGCCGACCCAGTGCGCGCTGTGGCTGCGCAAGCCAACCCCTGAGGATCAGAAGAATTTCTTCTTCCGCGGCTTTAATCGGGGCTACAACGTTTGCGAGCATTGGTACGCTGGCATCATCAGCCGCATGGTGCATCACTCCAAGCTGGCGGTGATTGTCTCGCTCATTCTGATGGGCATCGCAGCATGGGGGCTGGCCCGCCTGCCGACCTCGTTCCTACCGATCGAGGACCAGGGTTACGTCGTGCTGGCGGTGCAGCTTCCCGACGCCTCCTCCACCGAGCGCACCCGTCGCGTGGTCGAGAAGGTCACAGAGATCGCCCTGAAGGTCCCCGGCGTCGCCACCGTGCTCGGTATCACCGGCATCTCGGCGCTCGACAATAACGCGACCCTCGCCAATGGTGGCGTGCTCTACGTGCCATTCACCGATTGGAGCGTGCGCGAAAAGGAAAAGGGGCAGGACCTCCTCTCCATCTACACCACCATGAACCGGGAGTTTGCCAAGGTCGAGGAAGCCCAGATCGCGGTGCTCGTGCCCCCCGCCATCCAGGGCATCGGCAACGCCTCCGGCTTCACCATGCAGCCGCAGATCCGCGACGGCAATTTCGACTACACCCTGTTGCAGAACGTCGCCAACGCCATCGTCGAGAAGGGGCAGGCCCAGTCCGGCCTCGCGCATCTCTCGACCTCGTTCCGCGCCACCGCCCCGCAGCTCCAGGTGGAGGTGAACCGCATCAAGGCCGAGACCCTCGGCGTGACGGTGAAGCAGGTGTTCAGCACCATCTCGGCCTATGTTGGATCGAGCTACGTCACGCAGATCAACAAGTTCGGCAACGTGTTCCAGGTGTATGTCCAGGCGGAATCCAAGTCCCGCCTGCTGCCGGAAGATCTGCAAAACCTGAAGATCCGTACCCCCCAGGGCACGATGGTCCCGCTCGGCACGCTGATCGACATCCGCATCCTGCCAGGTGCGCCGCTGATCTCGCTGTACAATCTCTATCCCACCGCGACCATCGTCGGGGGGAATGCGCCGGGCTTCTCCTCCGGCCAGGCGCTCAACCTGATGGAGCAGATCGCCGCCGCCACCCTGCCGCCGGGCATGAGCTACGAGTGGACCGCAATGTCCTACCAGGAAAAGGCGGTCGGCTCGCAGATGTACTTCGTCTTCGGCATGGCGATCCTGCTGGTCTATATGGTGCTCGCCGGACAGTATGAGAGCTGGATTCTCCCGTTCTCCGTCATCCTTGCGGTGCCCCTGGCGCTGCTTGGTACGGTGGGCGCGCTGATGGCGGTCGGGGCGTCCAACAATCTCTACACCCAGATCGGTCTCGTGCTGTTGATCGCGCTGGCATCGAAGAACGCCATCCTGATCGTCGAGGTCGCCCGCGAAAAACGGGCCGAGGGCATGGACATCATGGATGCGGCGGTGGAGGCTTCGCGCCTGCGGTTCCGCCCCATCCTGATGACCTCGTTCGCCTTCATCCTGGGCGTTCTGCCGCTGGTGTTCGCCACCGGCGCCGGGGCCAATTCCCGCAAGTCCATCGGCATCGCCGTGGTCAGCGGGATGCTGGCCTCCACCTGCCTTGCGGTGCTCTTCGTGCCGTCCTTCTACGCGGTGCTCCAGCGCTTCGAGGAGAAGGTGCTGAAGAAGAAGCCGAAGCCAAATGCGCACGGCGCAACACCGGGCGGCCAGCCGCCGGCCGGGCCGGTCCACCCGGCTTCCGCATGAGGACAGCGTCTGCGCGCTGCCTCCTCAAACCGCTGCCTGCTAATGCGGCAGGTAGCCGTAAACTCTTGCTTTCAAGCGTCTAACCCCTTGTCTAACCTTGGGCCACGCCTTGCCCACCGACGCTGGTGAACCGACATGCCCATACTTGCAAATCTGCACCATGTTACCAGCTACACCTATGACAGGCCGGTAGCGCTGGGTCCGCAGATCATCCGCCTGCGCCCCGCTCCGCATGCCCGGACGGAGATCCCCGCCTATTCTCTGAAGATCACGCCGGCTGAGCACTTCATCAACTGGCAGCAGGATCCGTTCGGCAACTGGCTGGCGCGGTGCGTGTTTCCCGAGCGCACCACGGAATTCAAGATTGAGGTCGATCTGCTGGCCAGCATGGCCATCACCAACCCCTTCGACTTCTTCATAGAGGAATATGGCGAGCACTTTCCATTCGCTTATACGCCCGAGTTGAAGACCGAACTGACCCCGTATCTCGAACTCGAGGACGCGGGGCCGCTGCTCGACGCCTTCGTTGCCGGCGTGTCCATGGAGAAGCGGCGCACCGTCGATTTCCTCGTGGAGCTGAACCAAGCGATCCAGAGCGCGGTCGGATATGTCATCCGCATGGAGCCGGGCGTGCAGACGCCCGACGTGACGCTGGGCAACAAGCTGGGTTCGTGCCGCGACTCCGGCTGGCTGCTGGTCCAGGTGCTGCGCCGCCTCGGTCTCGCGGCGCGCTTCGTTTCCGGCTACCTCATTCAGATGAAGCCCGACGTGAAGTCGTTGGACGGCCCCTCGGGCACCGAGGTGGACTTCACCGACCTACACGCCTGGGCCGAGGTCTATCTGCCCGGCGCCGGCTGGGTGGGCCTCGACGCCACCTCCGGCCTGCTGTGCGGCGAGGGCCATATCCCGCTCGCGGCAACCCCGCACTATCGTTCGGCCGCCCCCATTTCGGGCGCGGTGGAGCCGGCCGAGGTCGAGTTCGACTTCGAGATGACGGTCACGCGCGTCGCCGAGGCGCCCCGCGTGACGCTTCCGTTCTCCGACGATAGCTGGGCCGCTCTCGACGCGCTCGGCGAGAAGGTGGATGAGGACCTGCTGGCGCACGACGTGCGCCTCACCATGGGCGGCGAGCCCACCTTCATCTCGATCGACGATTACGAGGCGCCCGAATGGAATACGGCCGCCCTCGGCAAGATGAAGCGCATCCGAGCGGATGAACTGATCCGCCGCCTGCGCGAGCGTTTTGCCCCCGGCGGCATGATGCATTACGGCCAGGGCAAGTGGTATCCCGGCGAGGACCTGCCGCGCTGGTCGTTTGGCCTGTTCTGGCGCAAGGACGGCAAGCCGGTCTGGCACGACGAGAGCCTGATCGCGATCGAGACCGAGAACTACAAGGTCGGCCCGGCGGATGCGGAGCGTTTCTCCTACGCCCTCGCCGAACGCCTCGGGCTGGACCCGAAGTATCTGCTGCCGGCCTATGAAGACATCGTCCACTTCATGATGAAGGAGGCGAACCTCCCGGAGAACATTGAGCCGGGCGATCCGCGCATCAAGGACCCCATCGCGCGCAAGGCGATGGCCACCGCCTTTGCCGAGGGTCTCGGCACGCCGCGCGGTTATGTGCTGCCGATCCAGCGGCTCAATGCCAAGGCCGGCAGCGGCTGGCTCTCCGAACTGTGGCAGTTCCGTCGCGGGCACCTTTTCCTGGTGCCGGGCGACAGCCCCATCGGCTTCCGCATTCCGCTGGATTCGCTGAAGCACCTGCCGCCGACCATCTATCCCCACATCCTGCCGGCGGATCCGCTGGATCCGCGCCCGCCGCTGCCGGATGCGGACGCCATGAGGCAGAGCTATCGCCGCGATGCCCAAACCGGCCTCGTGCCAGCCGCCGAGCGGGCACGCCAGGTCGTCGAGGATTATCTCAGCCAGTCCCCGACCATCGGCGAATTCCATGTGCGTACCGCGATCGCGGTGGAGCCGCGCGACGGCCGCCTGTGCGTGTTCCTGCCGCCGCTGGAGACGCTGGAAGAATATCTCGACATCATCACCGCCGTTGAGGCAGTCGCCGCCGAACTCAAGCTGGCGATCCACCTGGAAGGCTATCCGCCGCCGTTCGATCCGCGCCTGGAGGTGATCCGTCTCGCGGCCGATCCCGGTGTGCTCGAGGTCAACGTGCATCCGTCCGCCACCTGGCGCGGCTGCGTGGAGACCACGCGCGTGCTTTATGAGGAGGCGCGGCTCACCCGTCTCGGCACCGAGAAGTTCCAGCTCGACGGGCGCCACTCCGGCACAGGCGGCGGCAACCACGTTGTCGTGGGCGGCATCACCCCCGCCGATAGCCCGTTCCTGCGCCGGCCGGATCTGCTGAAAAGCCTGATCCTGTTCTGGCAGCGCCACCCCTCGCTGTCCTACATGTTCTCTGGCCTGTTCATCGGACCGACCTCGCAGCATCCGCGCATCGACGAGGCCCGCCACGACAGCCTGTATGATCTGGAAATCGCGCTCTCGCGGTTCCCCATGCCTGGTGCCGGCCTGCCGCCGCCCCCGTGGCTGGTGGACCGGCTGCTGCGCAACCTCCTGATCGACGTGACGGGCAATACCCACCGCACCGAGATTTCCATCGACAAGCTGTATTCGCCAGACGGCCCCACCGGCCGCCTTGGCCTGGTGGAGTTCCGCTGCTTCGAGATGCCGCCGGATTGGCGCATGAGCCTGGCTCAGCAGCTTCTGCTGCGCGCGCTGATCGTCACGCTGTGGCGTAAGCCGATCCAGGGCAATTGCGTGCGCTGGGGTACCATCCTCCACGACCGCTTCATGATGCCCCATTATGTATGGTCGGACTTCGAGGATGTGCTCGCCGAGCTTGCCGCCTCCGGCTACGAGTTCGACCCGCTGTGGTTTAAGGCGCAGTTCGAGTTCCGCTTCCCGACGCTGGGCAAAATCCATCGGGCGGGCGTTGACATCGAATTGCGCGGTGCGCTCGAGCCCTGGCATGTGCTGGGCGAAGAGGGCGCCATCGGCGGAACCGTCCGCTATGTGGATAGCTCGGTTGAGCGCCTCGAGGTCAAGGTGGAGGGCTTCAATCCCACCCGCCATGTCATGACCTGCAATGGCCGCAAAATCCCGATGACCCCCACGGGGCGCAACGGCACCTTCGTCGCCGGCGTTCGCTACAAGGCTTGGCAGCCCCCGACCGGCATGAACCCGACCATCCCGGTCGATACTCCGCTGACGTTCGACCTCATCGACACCTGGAGCGGACATTCGCGGGGCGGCTGCGTCTACCACGTCGCCCATCCGGCCGGCCGCAATTACGATACCTATCCGGTTAATTCTTACGAGGCCGAGGCCCGCCGTCTGGCACGTTTCGAGGCCCACGGGCATACGCCAGGCATCCCGCATGTGGTCGACGAGCACGCGTCGGACGAATTCCCGACTACTCTCGACCTGCGTCGTGCCGTTGGCGTCTGACGCCGACTGTCCCACTTGAGCCGCACTGCGCGGCTCAAGTGGGAGCGATTACGCTACGGCACCGCTTCAGGGAAGGCCGTGTCAACCCGTGGTTGCGTCCCCGTCGGAGGGGAGGTCCGGGGAGGGGAGGCTGCCGGCGCCTGGGGTCTTTTCAGGGTCGGTAAGTCGGGGCTTGGCGTGGGGGCCGGCGGCGGGGTCTTTGTTTGCAGCACGCTTCTTCTCAGATGCGACGGAGCGGTCAGCTTCGGTGCCTCGGGAAGCGGGAAACGCAACGGGGTGTCCCATAACGGGCCTTTCTCAGATAAACCATGTTTAGTAGCTAACGCTGGAGACGCCGCAGAGTTGCGTTCGATGCTTGGCGTGGTGGCCGAGAGGGACGGGCGTGACAGGTTGGGGCGCTTGACTCCCATTGCGGTGGCAGGCAGCTTCCGCGGCATAGAAATGGCGAGCGCCTGGGCGCGTCCCCTTCAACAAACCCACGGATAGGCATGCGCAGCTATTTAGACTTCGAGAAGCCCGTGGCAGAGCTGGAGGCGAAGGTCGAGGAATTGCGCGCCCTCTCGACGGGCGACGGTGTGGCCATCGCCGATGACGTGCAGCGTCTCCAGGCCAAGGCGGCGGACGCCCTGAACCAATTGTATGCCAACCTCACGCCCTGGCAGAAGACCTTGGTGGCGCGCCATCCAGCGCGGCCTCATTTCTCGGATTTCGCCAAGGGCCTATTCGATGAATTCACCCCGCTCGCGGGGGACCGGAAGTTCGGCGAGGACGAAGCCATCATCGGCGGGTTCGCGCGTTTCCGGGGGCAGGCGATCTGCCTGATCGGCCACGAGAAGGGCTCCAACACCGAGTCCCGCATCCGTCACAATTTCGGCATGGCGCGTCCTGAAGGCTATCGCAAGGCGGTGCGCCTGATGGAACTGGCGGACCGCTTCGAGGTCCCGGTGGTGGCGCTGGTCGACACGGCCGGGGCCTATCCCGGCATTGGCGCCGAGGAGCGCGGGCAGGCGGAAGCCATCGCCCGCTCCACCGATGCGTGCCTGGCACTCAGCGTGCCGAACGTGGCCGTGATCATCGGCGAGGGTGGCTCCGGCGGCGCCATCGCGCTGGCGACGGCCAATAAGGTGCTGATGCTGGAGCATGCCATCTACAGCGTGATCTCGCCCGAAGGGGCTGCCTCCATCCTGTGGCGCGACACCGCCAAGGCGCAGGAGGCGGCCACCAACATGAAGATCACTGCTCAGGACCTGCTGAAGTTCGGCGTCGTTGATACCATCATCCGCGAGCCAGCCGGCGGCGCGCATCGCGATCCCAAGACGACCCTTGCCTCTGTTGGGGACGCGATTGCAGATGCGCTCGGCGGGCTTGCGGGGCTCGACGCCGCAGCCGTGCGCAAGGCGCGGCGCCAGAAGTTCCTGGCCATCGGCCGCACGCTTTGAGGCGATCGGGCGGGATTAACCACGACTGCATTTGACCGGCCGAAGTCGTGCGATGGGCCAGGGAACAATCTCATCTTGGCCGCATTTACCGGGCTTTCTGGCCCAAAGGGGCGCAACTCTTCCTTTTTTAGCCATCTTGCGGTAACTCACCGTCAAGGTGGACGTTCTAATCGTGTTGCTCACCGCGCCCGCTACGGACATTGGAGTTCTGCGTTGAGCCGTCCGCTGCATCTTCTTCCGCGTTTGCGCCTGGCGGCTTTGGCCGGCTTCACCGCGCTTGCGCTCGCCGGTTGCAATGGCGATTCCTACGAAACCTCCGCCCGCTCAAGGCAGCCACTCTCCCCCAAGACTGTGGCGCTGATCGAAGAAAAGGGCATGACGACCCAGAGCCCGATCCTGGTGCGCATCTACAAGCAGGAAGCAGAGCTTGAGGTTTGGAAGGAAAAGAAGGACGGCGAGTTCGCTCTCCTGAAGACCTATCCCATCTGCCGCTGGTCCGGTGATCTCGGCCCGAAGGTGCGCACGGGCGACCGGCAGGCGCCCGAGGGCTTCTATACGATCACCCCGGGTCAGATGAACCCGAATTCGAGCTATTATCTCTCGTTCAACCTCGGCTTTCCGAATGCCTATGATCGCGCCTATGGCCGCTCGGGCGACTTCCTGATGGTGCACGGGGATTGCTCGTCGGCCGGCTGCTATTCCATGACCGACGAGCAGATTGCCGAGATCTACGCTCTTGGCCGCGAATCGTTCGTCGGTGGGCAGAAAAGCTTCCAGGTGCAGGCGCTGCCGTTCCGCATGACGCCCACCAATCTCGCCAAGTATCGCAACAATCCGAACATGCCCTTCTGGAAGAACCTGAAGGAGGGCACGGATGCTTTCGATGTGACGCTGCGCGAGCCTAAGGTCAATGTCTGCAACCGCCGCTACGTGTTCAACGGCACGCCGGATCCCGGCCGCGGCTTCGATGCCTCCCTGGCATGCCCGAACTATACTGTGCCGGCCGAAATCGCCCGCGCCATCTCCGCGAAGGAGCGAGCGGACGACGCCAAGGTCGCTGAACTCATCGCCAGCACGCCGACCCCGTCCAGCCGCGCGGGCATCGACGGCGGCATGCATCCGATTTTCCTGGCGAAGTTCAAGGAATTGAACCCCGCCTTCGCCGATGGCCCGATCGTCGCCGCCGCGACACCGCCGGGCACCATGCCGGCTAAGACCACCAATCCGCCGCGTGTCGCGGACGACGGCTTCAGTCCGCAGGGGTCAGGTTCGCACTCCGTGGTTGCCGTGGCATCCGCTCCAGCGCCTGCCGCGACCAGCGTCGCGGTTGGCCCGACGCCCGCTGCCTCGTCCGGTGGCGCCAGCGGGTTCTCGCTGTCCAATGTGCTCGGCTTCAACAAGCCGAATGGTGCGAGCGACCCGGTGGGATCTGCCGCGCGTCCCGGCAGTCCAGCGGATAAGACCAAGACCGCCAGCCTCTCCTCCGAGACCGCCGCGCCGCCGGCTCCGATCTCGGGCACCAATTCCATTATGGGCACCGAGAGCTTTTCCAGCGCGCGCTGAAGACCGGTGTGCCTGATGCGGGCAGCGCCCGTATCCGCCGCTCGACGGTTCACTCATCTGTCTGAGGTGAAACGGGCGGCCCTAGCGGCCGCCTTTTCTATTGGCCGTAGTCTCTGGTGCGCCGTGGGCAGGTGCTGCACGTCGAGGGGGATCTCTCAAGTCGTCCCGGCCGTCGCATCCGCAGCGTGTTCGTATTGCGGTGCGGTATGACGTTGGAGTGTTTGGCAGCTTCCGTTGCTGCGTTTCTGAAATAATGTATTTCACATAACCGATCATTGTATTCGGCGTACCGAATATAAGATTTACAATTTCCGTTGCGGCGGGTTGACATACAATATACTCTTTCCAAATCCGCTCCTAGCCAGAGTGGCAAGAACACTTGTTTATTCAGGGTGTTACGTGCGCATTCGCCTCAAAAAGAAGGTGGAGCGCCATAAGGGAGGAAAGACAATGGGTTCGGCCTTTGCCAATTCCGCAAAGCGTTTCGCTGCGGTTTGCGCCGCCGTTGCGGCACTGACGCCTTTTTCGGCTCTCGCGTGGGAGCCAACCAAAACGGTTGAATTCATCGTTCCCGCCGGCACCGGCGGCGGCGCCGACCAGATGGCGCGGATGCTTCAGGGCATTATCCAGAAGCACAGCCTGATGAAGCAGTCGCTGGTGGTCATCAACAAGTCGGGCGGCGCGGGCGCCGAGGGCTTCCTCGATGTGAAGGGGTCGGCAAGCAACCCCCACAAGATCATCATCACCCTGTCCAATCTGTTCACCACCCCGCTCGCCACCGGCGTGCCGTTCAAGTGGGACGACATGACCCCGGTGGCCATGCTGGCGCTGGACGAGTTCGTTCTGTGGGTGAACGCCAAGGCGCCCTACAGCGACGTGAAGGGCTTCCTGACCGCATTCAAGGGCCAGACCCCGGGCGGCGGCGAGTTCAAGATGGGCGGCACCGGCTCCAAGCAGGAAGACCAGATCATCACCGCCGCGATCGAGCAGAAGACCGGCGCGAAGTTCATCTATGTCCCGTACAAGGGCGGCGGAGACGTGGCGGCGCAGCTTGTCGGCGGCCATGTGACCGCCAGCGTCAACAACCCGATCGAGGCGGTGTCGCAGTGGCGCGCCGGTGAGCTGAAGCCGCTCTGCGTGTTCGACACCACGCGCCTGCCCTATAAGGAGCCGGTCGCCGAGGGCAAGTCCTGGGGGGATATCCCCACCTGCAAGGAAGCCGGCCTGGACATCGAATATTTGATGCTGCGCGGCATCTTCATGGGCCCCAAGGTCACTAAGGACCAGGTCGACTATTACGTCGATCTGTTCAAGAAGGTGCGGGCGACGCCGGAATGGGCGGACTTCATGGAGAAGGGTGCCTTCAACACCACCATGCTGACCGGCGAAGAATACAAGGCTTGGCTCGGCAAGGCCGCCGAAAGCCATCGCGCGCTGATGGAAGCCGCTGGCTTTATCGCCAAGTAGGCCCGTCACCCAACTCGTCTTTCTCATCGCGGCCTGTTCGGCCGCGATGACCCGAACCTGATGCGCTGTCGTGGGACGTGTCCCGCGGCAGACTCGGGAACGACCCCTGGTGCCCGAAGCAGGGCCCATCATCTCATCTGCGTCGCCCAAGGCCTTATCGACAGGACGTCAGCCATGGCAATCGAAACCGAAAAATCCGAACACACCGTCTCCAACCGCACGATGGACATCGTCGTCGCCGTTCTGTTCATGGCCCTGGCGGTGCTGGTGATGGCGGATAGCTGGCGCGTCGGTGCGCGCTGGGCGTCTGACGGCCCGGAGGCCGGCTATTTCCCCTTCTACGTCGGGGCGATCATGTTTCTGGCCAGCCTGGGAACGCTGGCGACGAACATCTTCACCAAGCATCCCGACCTCGCCAATTTCGTTGATCGCGAGCAACTGGGTTCGGTGCTGAAGGTTCTGGTGCCCACCATCGTCTACGTGGTGCTTATTTCGTTTATCGGCATCTATGTGGCGTCGATCTTCTTCATCGCCTTCTTCATGTGGTGGCTGGGCAAGTACAAGCTGTCGACCATTATCCCGGTCTCCATCGGCGTGCCGCTTATGCTGTTCGTGATGTTCGAGATCTGGTTCCTGGTGCCGCTCCCCAAGGGGCCCATCGAAGCCGCGCTCGGCTACTGATTTCGCCGCCCCCTGCGGGCGGCTCCAAACCCAAAGATGCCGGACGCCTCGCGGCTTAGCCGCGCCGGCGCAACGGTACGCCCGACCTGAAACGTCACCCGTACAACCCGCGCTCGACCGCCGGGGGCCTGGGGAGGAATATAGTGGAAGCACTTACATCACTAATCGGAGGGTTCAGCGTCCTCGCTGATCCGATGAACATCGTCTACATGTTCGTCGGCATCGCGCTGGGCGTTCTCATCGGCGTGCTGCCGGGCCTCGGCGGCGCCAATGGCGTTGCCATCCTGTTGCCGCTCACCTTCTCCATGTCGCCGGTCTCGGCGATCATCATGCTCTCCTCCATCTATTGGGGAGCCTTGTTCGGCGGCGCCATCACCTCGGTGCTGTTCAACATTCCCGGAGAACCCTGGTCGGTGGCGACCACGTTCGACGGGCACCCCATGGCGCAGAAGGGCAGGGCGGGCGAGGCGCTGACCGGCGCGTTCACCGGCTCCTTCATCGGCGCGTTCGTGGCGGTGCTGCTGATCACCTTCCTGGCGCCGGTGATCGCCAAGTTCGCGTTGCAGTTCGGTCCCGCCGAATTCTTCGCGGTCTATCTCCTCACCTTCTGCTCGTTCGTCGGCATGGGGCGCGAATCTCCCTTCAAGGTGCTCGCGGCCATGACGCTCGGCTTTGCCCTGGCGGCGGTCGGCATCGACACTGTGACCGGGCAGTTGCGCATGACGTTCGGCTCGACTGAACTGCTGCGCGGCTTTGACTTCCTCGTGGCGGTCATCGGTCTGTTCGGAGTTGGCGAAATCCTGCTCACCATGGAAGAGGGGCTCGCCTTCAAGGGCAAGAGCGCGAAGATCAACTCCAAGGTCGTGTTCGAGACCTGGAAGCAATTGCCGCGCTACTGGGTGGGCATCCTGCGTTCAGCCGCCGTCGGCTGCTGGATGGGCATCACCCCCGGCGGCGCGACGCCCGCCTCCTTCATGAGCTACGGCCTGGCCAAGAAGTTTTCCAAGAATGGAAAGAACTTCGGCAAGGGCGAGCTGGAAGGCGTCGTGATGCCGGAAGTGGCGGCCCATGCGGCCGGCACCTCTGCGCTGCTGCCCATGCTGACCCTCGGCATCCCCGGTTCGCCCACGGCAGCGGTGCTGCTGGGCGGCCTGCTGATCTGGGGTCTCCAGCCCGGTCCGCTGCTGTTCGTGGAACAGAAGGACTTCGTCTGGGGTCTCATCGCCTCGATCTATCTCGGCAACATCGCCGGCCTGATCGTGGTGCTGACCACAGTGCCGCTGTTCGCGGCGATCCTGCGCATCCCGTTCAGCGTCATCGCGCCCATCATCCTGGTGATCTGCGCGGTGGGTGCCTACACGGTCCACAATGCGGAACTCGACATCGCGGTCATGCTGATCTTTGGCGTCATCGGGTATGTCTTCAAGAAGCTGGACTATCCGCTGGCGCCGCTGGTGCTTGCGCTGGTGCTGGGCGACATGGCGGAATCCTCGTTCCGCCAGGCCATGCTGGTGTCCCAGGGCAACCTTGCCATCTTCTGGTCCAACCCGCTGGTTGGCTCCATTGTCACACTGGCGCTCACCATGCTGTTCTGGCCGCTCATCACCATGGTCAAGAACCGTCTTATGGGCGGCCCGCGCCCCGCCGCTGCGGAGTGACATGACGGCCCGGCGCCGCGTGCGCCGGGCCGCCTTCCCCTGATGCTCCCTCCCCTCCCACGCAAGAGGGAGAGGCACTGGCCAGGTGGGGGAGCGAAGGGGAAGACGGCATCCCCCAACCTCCCACAGCGGCATGCCCAAAGTGGTGAGAAGCAAGCCCCGCAGTGGGTTAGGCGGGATCTGGAGGGGGATTGCGCCTCCACGTAGCATACAGTACACAGTATTTCACCGACGGCGCGCGCCCGCCAGAAGGCGCCGGCCATAGGGAAGGGAACACCCGTGCAGCAGGTCGCAGACACACCAAAGCTGAATGTGGAGCCGCTGGGCGCAAGCTCAAGCCTTCGCATGCTGGCTTACGATGCGCTGAAGCGGGCCATCACCGAGATGGACATTTACGGCTCGACCACCGAATTCCGGCTTGATGAGCGCCAGCTCTCGGAAGATCTCGGGGTCTCCCGCACACCGATTCGCGAAGCCATGACGGTGCTCGAGCAGGAGGGGTTTGTGCGCTCCGTCCCGCGCCGGGGAATCTTCGTGGTGCGCAAGACCAAGCGCCAGATCATCGAGATGATCACGGTTTGGGCCGCGCTCGAAGGCATGGCGGCGCGCCTCGCCGCATCCCGCGCCGCGCCCGCCGACATCAAGGGTCTGCGCCGCCTGTTCGACGAATTCGAGAAGGAGCCCCTGGCGGCTCACATGCACGAATATTCCAACGCTAACATCGCCTTTCATCAGGCCATCATCCGCATGGGCGGCTGCAACCTGATTGTGGACATGACCCAGAACCTGTTCCTTCATATGCGCGCCATCCGCGCGGTCTCTGTGCGCCAGGAAAACCGTTCCGAGACCTCGATGCGGGAGCACACGGGCATCATCGATGCGCTCGAAAGCGGCGATTCCGATCTGTCGGAGCGCCTGGTTCGCGAACATACGATGGGCCTCGCGGCCCACGTTGAGAAACATGGGGTTTTTCCGGAATAGCCTTCGGGCGCCGGAAAAGAACCGTAACGCTACAGACAAGATTTCCGGGAGAAAGCGGATGTCCGCACTAGCACAGACCATCGATGCAAACGTCGCCGAAGAGCGGGAACTGACGGACGGCTTCCATCTCGTCATTGATGCGCTCAAGCTCAACGGCATCGAGACCATCTATGGCGTTCCGGGCATCCCGGTCACCGACCTTGGCCGCATGGCGCAGGCCGAAGGCATTCGCGTCATCTCCTTCCGTCACGAGCAGAACGCCGGTAACGCCGCGTCCATCGCCGGCTTCCTCACCAAGAAGCCCGGCATCTGCCTGACGGTTTCGGCGCCCGGCTTTCTCAACGGCCTGACGGCCCTTGCGAACGCCACCACCAATTGCTTCCCCATGATCCTGATCTCCGGCTCCTCCGAGCGCGAGATCGTCGACCTCCAGCAGGGCGACTATGAGGAGATGGACCAGCTCTCCATCGCCAAGCCCCTGTGCAAGGCGGCGTTCCGCGTGCTGCATGCCGCCGACATCGGCATCGGCGTGGCGCGCGCGATCCGCGCAGCGGTCTCGGGCCGTCCCGGCGGCGTCTATCTCGACCTGCCGGCCAAGCTGTTCTCGCAGGTGATGGACGCCGAGGCCGGCGCAAAATCCCTGGTGAAGGTGATCGATCCGGCGCCGGCACAGATTCCGGCTCCCTCCGCCGTCAAGCGTGCCCTGGACTTGCTGAAAAGCGCCAAGCGTCCGCTGATCGTGCTCGGCAAGGGCGCGGCCTATGCCCAGGCGGACGATGAAATCCGCCAACTCGTCGAAAAGAGCGGCATTCCGTTCCTGCCCATGAGCATGGCCAAGGGCTTGCTGCCCGACACCCATCCTCAGTCCGCCGGCGCTGCGCGCTCCACGGTGCTGAAGGACAGCGACGTGGTGGTGCTGATCGGCGCCCGCCTCAACTGGCTGCTGTCGCACGGCAAGGGCAAGACCTGGGGCGCCCCCGGATCCAAGAAGTTCATCCAGATCGACATCGAGCCCCGGGAAATGGACTCGAACATCGAGATCGCCGCGCCCCTCGTGGGCGACATCGGCTCGGTGGTCTCCGCGCTGCTGGAAGGAATCGACGGCAAGTGGCAGGCCCCGCCCTCCGATTGGCTGAGCACCGTCTATTCCAAGCGCGAAGAGAACATCGCCAAGATGGCTCCGCGCCTGATGAAGAACTCGGCGCCTATGGACTTCCATGGTGCGCTGGGTGCTTTGCGCACCATCATCAAGGAGCGTCCCGACGCGATCCTGGTGAATGAGGGCGCCAACACGCTCGATCTCGCTCGCGGGATCATCGACATGTACCAGCCGCGCAAGCGCCTGGATGTTGGTACCTGGGGCGTCATGGGCATCGGTATGGGCTTTGCGGTCGCCGCGGCCATCGAGACCGGCAAGCCGGTGCTCGCGGTGGAGGGCGACAGCGCGTTCGGCTTCTCCGGCATGGAAGTGGAGACGATCTGCCGCTACAACCTGCCGATCTGCATCGTGATCTTCAATAACAACGGCATCTATCGCGGGCTCGACATCGACCCGACCGGCCGCGACCCCGCGACCACGGTGTTCGTGAAGAACGCGCGCTACGACCTCATGATGGAGGCTTTCGGCGGCGTCGGCGTGAACGTCACGACCCCGGACGAGCTGAGCCGCGCCGTGAACGCGGCGATGGATTCCGGCAAGCCGACCCTGATCAATGCCGTGATCGACCCTGCCGCCGGCACCGAGAGCGGCCGCATCGGCAATCTCAATCCGCAGAGCGTGGTCAAGAAGAAGTGATCTGACGGCATCAGCCGACAGGGCGGAGCCACGGCTCCGCCCGCTACTCTCCAGAGGGTTTGAAACACAAGAACAAGCGTCGCTTCAAGCGCGTGCCGAGAGGATCAAGAGGCTCTTATGGGCAAGGCTTTAGACGGCGTTCGCATCCTGGACTTCACGCATGTCCAGTCCGGTCCCACCTGCACGCAGCTGCTCGCTTGGTTCGGCGCGGATGTGATCAAGGTTGAGCGGCCGGGCGAGGGAGACGTGACGCGCACCCAATTGCGCGACGTGCCCAATGCCGACAGCCTCTACTTCACCATGCTGAATTCCAACAAGCGTTCGATCACCCTCGACACCAAGAATGCCGAGGGAAAGCGTGTGCTGGAGGAATTGGTGAAGGTCTGCGACGTGCTAGTGGAGAATTTCGCCCCTGGCGCGCTCGACCGCATGGGTTTCACCTGGGAGCGCCTCCAGGAACTCAATCCCCGCCTCATCCTCGCCTCGGTGAAGGGCTTCGGCCCCGGCCCGTTCGAGGATTGCAAGGTTTATGAGAACGTCGCCCAGTGCGCCGGCGGCGCCGCCTCCACCACCGGCTTCCGCGATGGCCTGCCGCTGGTTTCCGGCGCTCAGCTCGGCGACAGCGGCACCGGGCTGCATCTGGCGCTCGGCATCGTCACCGCGCTCTACCAGCGTGAGCAGACCGGTCGCGGGCAGAAGGTGCTCGCCGCCATGCAGGATGCGGTGCTGAACCTCTGCCGCGTGAAGATGCGCGACCAGCAGCGCCTCGCCCACGGCCCGCTCACCGAATACAGCCAGTTCGGCGAGGGCGTGCCGTTCGGCGACAGCGTGCCGCGCGCCGGCAACGATTCGGGCGGCGGCCAGCCGGGGCGCATCCTGAAGTGCAAGGGCTGGGAGCAGGACCCCAACGCCTACATCTATTTCATCACCCAGGCGCCGGTCTGGGGGCGGATCTGCGACGTCATCGGCGAGACCCGGTGGAAGACCGATCCCAGCTACGCCACCGCACCGGCGCGGCTGCCACGCCTCAACGAGATCTTCACGCGCATCGAGGCGTGGACCATGGCCCACACCAAGTTCGAGGCCATGGAAATCCTCAACCAGTACGACATTCCCTGCGGCCCGATCCTCTCGATGAAGGAGATCGCGGAGGACCGCTCGCTCTATGCCACCGGCACGCTGGTGGAGGTGGAGCACCCGGTGCGCGGGACCTATGTGACGGTGGGCAACCCCATCAAGCTCTCCGACAACGATGTGCCGGTGGAGCGTTCCCCGCTCCTGGGCGAGCACACCGACGAAATTCTTTCCAGCGTGCTCGGCTTCGACGAAGCACGCATCTCCTCGCTCAAGGTGTCCGGGGCGCTCGGCGTGCCGGCCCGCATGGCGGCGGAGTGAGCCTCAGGCTCGGGTGAGAACCGAAGACATGCAGCGCGGCCGCCGGTTTCGGTGCCGCGCTGCATGAAGAGACAACAAACGGCTGTCCTTAGCTAAGCTGGAAAAGGCCCAATGGCGATCGACCTGAGTGAGCTTGTCCACGCGATCGGAGACGCGGTGATCGTGTCTGACGGCGCTGGCCTGATCACGCTCTGGAATCCGGCGGCCGAGCGCATGTTCGGTTTCAGCCAGGAGGAGGCCCTGGGCCACTCCCTCGACCTCATCATTCCCGAGAAGCTGCGCAAGCGCCATTGGGATGGCTACGACGTCACCATGCGCACCGGCGTGACGCGCTACGGCCATGACCTCCTGCGCGTGCCGGCGATCCACAAGGACGGGCGCGCCATGTCCATCGCCTTCACGGTGGCGCTGCTGAATTCCGGCGGCGATGCGCCGGAAAGCTGCGTCGCCGTGGTGCGCGACGAAACCCTGCGGTGGAACGAGGAGTGTGCCCTGCGCAAGCGCCTCTCGGAACTGGAGGCGCAGGGCGCATGAGATCGCCGGGCTGATGGCCCGGCAAGCAATCCCCCGAAGCCTGGAACAGGCGGTGCCTCCCGAACGAGGAAACCGGCCGCCTGGGGTGCGCGGGGTGAAAATCGTCCGGGACGGGCCTTGAGGGGCCTCCACCCGGAAACATTTAAAACGCTCGAAAGGGAAGACGACATGTCGAAGCCATTGGAAGGTATCAAGATCATCGACTTCACCCATGTGCAGGCCGGCCCGGCGTGCACGCAGCTCCTCGCCTGGTTCGGCGCGGACGTCATCAAGGTGGAGCGCCCCGGTTCCGGCGACGTGACGCGCTCGCAGCTGCGCGACGTGTCCAATGCCGACGCCCTCTATTTCACCATGCTGAACTCCAACAAGCGTTCGCTGACGCTCGACACCAAGACCGCCGCCGGCAAGGAAGTGCTGACGAAGCTCATCAAGGAGAGCGACGTTCTGGTGGAGAATTTCGGCCCCGGCGCGCTCGACCGCATGGGCTTCACCTGGGCGCACATCAATGAACTGAACCCGGGTATGATCGTCGCCTCGGTGAAGGGCTTCTCCGACGGCCACCATTACGAAGACCTGAAGGTCTATGAGAACGTCGCGCAGTGCGCCGGCGGCGCTGCCTCCACCACCGGCTTCTGGGATGGCCCCCCCACCGTGTCGTCCGCCGCTCTCGGCGACAGCAACACCGGCATGCACCTCGCCATCGGCATCCTCACCGCGCTTCACGCCCGCAACAAGAACGGCAAGGGCCAGAAGGTCGCCGTATCGATGCAGGATGCGGTTATCAACCTCTGCCGCGTGAAACTGCGCGATCAGCAGCGCCTCGACCGCGTGGGCTACCTTGAAGAATATCCGCAGTATCCCCACGGCGAGTTCTCGGACGTGGTGCCGCGCGGCGGCAATGCGGGCGGCGGCGGCCAGCCGGGCTGGGTGCTGAAGTGCAAGGGCTGGGAGACCGATCCCAACGCCTACATCTACTTCACAATCCAGGGCCATGCCTGGGCGCCGATCTGCAAGGCGCTGGGCCGCGACGAGTGGATCGACGATCCGGCCTACAACACCGCCTCTGCACGCCAGGACAAGATCTTCGAGATCTTCGGCATCATCGAGGCCTGGCTCGCGGACAAGACCAAGTTCGAGGCCGTGGACATCCTGCGCAAGTTCGACATCCCCTGCGCGCCGGTGCTCACCATGAAGGAGATCGCGGAAGATCCTTCGCTGCGCGCGAGCGGCACCATCGTGGAAGTCGACCACAAGGAGCGCGGCAAGTACCTGACCGTCGGCAGCCCGATCAAGTTCTCCGACATGAGCGTCGAGATCACGGGGTCGCCGCTGCTCGGCGAGCACACTGACGAAGTTCTGGCCGAGCTTGGCTACAACGCCGACCAGATCAAGGAAATGCACGCGGCCCGCGCCGTCTGAGCGTCCGCGTTTGGCATCGGGAACGGCGCACGCGCCGTTCCCTTTTTACCTTCTCTTGGCCCCCTCTCCCGCTTGCGGGGGAGGGCTGGGGAGGGGGCCTTCACCATGAAAAATCCTTGAAACGGGGAGTGGGCACTCTTCCCCCTCCCTGACCCTCCCCCGCAAGCGGGAGAGGGAGTTTGCTCCTAACAGGGCCGCAGAAAATCGGGCCGGGATGCGGGCGAAGCCCCCCTGAGCCGCGTGCGCCCCTTACACTCGCGCCCAGCCTTCCTACATAAATTCCGTCCTTCCGTATGGAGAGAGTGGGATGATGTTCGCGGTTGCGGTTCTGTTGCCTTGGCTCGCCCTCATGCTGCGCGGCCGCGTGTTCCAGGGCCTTCTCTGCCTGATCCTTCAGATCACGCTGATCGGCTGGCTGCCGGCGGCCATTTGGGCCGTCATGGTGGTCAATTCCGACAATGAGGAGCGTCGCCACCGCGCGCTTCTCACGTCGCTTCAGAACAGGCGGTAGGCCCGGCCCGTGCCTCGCGCGGCGGCCACGCGCCGCGGGAGGATGACATGGCAGACTGGGTTCGCTTCACCCACGGGGAAACGTCCGGCATCGGTGTGCTGGACGGCGAAGATATCATCGTTCACGCGGGCTGCATGTTCGCCGGTGCGCGCGCCACCGGCGAACGTCTTGCGCTCGCCTCGGTGACTTTGGAGGCGCCGTGCCGCCCCTCCAAGATCATCGCGCTCTGGAATAACTTCCACGGCCTCGCCGCCAAACTAGGCGTCGCCGCGCCGGCCGAGCCGCTCTATCTGCTGAAAGCCCCCACCACCGCCGCCGCGCCGGGCGCAACGGTGCGCCGGCCGCCGGCTTATGACGGCAAGACCGTTTATGAGGGCGAATTGGGCATTGTCATCGGCAAGGTTGCCTCGAACATTTCAGAGGACGAGGCCGGCGGCCATATCTTCGGCTACACCATCGTCAACGACATCACTGCGGCAGACATCCTGAATAAGGATCCAACATTCCCGCAATGGGCGCGCGCCAAAGGGTTTGACGATTACGGGCCGTTTGGGCCCATCCTTACGACCATCTCCCCGCCGGCGGGTGCGCATGTGCGCACTGTGCTGAACGGGGTGGAGCGGCAGAATTATCCCCTCGCCGACATGATCTTTCCTCCGCATCGGCTGGTGGCTCTGCTCTCGCGCGACATGACCCTCCATCCCGGCGACCTGATCGCCTGCGGCACCTCGCTGGGGGTGGGCTCCATGAAGGATGCGGTGAACCAGATCGAGGTTTCCATCGACGGCATCGGCACATTGCGGAACGTGTTCGTGCAGTGAGGGGATGGCCGCCTCCTGCGCGGATTCCCCTCTCCCGCTGGCGGGGGAGGGCCGGGGAGGGGGCAGGCGCCTCGCAAGACGCAATGCTGCCCAGCCAGTTCTCACCATTCCCCCTCCCTAACCCTCCCCCGCCAGCGGGAGAGGGGATTCTCCCCACAAGGCCCGCCCTTGCCTCGCGCGATCCGTTGCGTCTCTATGCGGGCATCCGCCGCCTGGACGATGCCATGACTGCTCCCACCTTCACGCCGCCCGATCCCGACTATGAAAACCGGGTGCGCGCCAGCTTTGCGCGTCAGCCGTTCATGACGCACATGGGCGCCCAGATGGGGGCGGTGGCGCCGGGCCGGGTCGAGGTGGTGCTGCCTTATGCGGAGAGCGTGACGCAGCAGCACGGCTTCTTCCACGGGGGGGCCGTGGGGGCGATCGCCGATACCGCCGGCGGCTATGCCGCCTTCACGCTGTTTCCGGCGGATTCGACCATTCTCACCGTCGAATACAAAATCAACATCATGGCGCCCGGACGCGGCGAGCGGCTGGTGGCAGTGGGCGAAGTGGTCCGCTCCGGCCGCACGCTGACCATCGTCAAGGTGGACATCTTCGCCGAGAGCGGGGGCACGCGTACCCACTGTGCCATGGCCACCCAGACCCTGTTCTGCCTGACCGGCAAAAGCGACGCCCGAGCCTGATGCAGTTCGCCAGCCCCCTGGTGCCGGCAACGCTGCTGCGCCGCTACAAGCGTTTCCTCGCCGACGTGGTGCTGGAGGACGGCACCGAGACGATTGTCCATGTGGCCAATTCCGGTGCCATGTCCGGCCTTGCGACGCCGGGCTCCCGCGTCTGGCTGTCCCGCCCCGGCACGCCCGGGCGCAAGCTCGCTTTCAGTTGGGAACTGGTGGAGGCAGACTTCGGTGCCGGCACGGAACTGGTCGGCATCAACACCATGTACCCCAATGCTTTGGTGGCCGAGGCGGTGCGGGCCGGGCGGATTCCCGCGCTTGTCGGATATGAGAGCCTTCGCCGGGAGGTCAAATACGGCGTCAACAGCCGCATCGACCTGCTGCTGGAGGGGGAAGGGCGTCCGCCCTGCTATGTCGAAGTGAAGAATGTCCATCTGGTCCGCCGGCCGGGGCTGACGGAGTTCCCGGATTGCGTGACGACGCGGGGCACCAAGCATCTGGTGGAGCTTGCCGCCATGGCTGCGGGCGGCGCGCGGGCGGTGATGGTCTATCTCGGCCAGATCGCTTCGCCGCAGGCCATCGCGCTCGCCCGCGATATCGACCCGGCCTATGGCGCCGCCTTCAACCTTGCGCGCGCGGCCGGGGTGGAGGCGCTGGCCTTCACCTGCGCGGTGAGCGTTGAAAGCATCGCTTTGGCGCACGAGGTGCCGATGCTGGGGTGAGGGCTTTTCCGATCCCCGGACATGGCAGGAGATCGCGGGAAAGCCGCGCTTGCATGGCAGTCCTGATGGGGTCTGCCGCCGCAAAATCGCCCGGTGACTTGCTTTGCGCGGCCGTTGGCCTAAATCTGAGGATGGGATCAAGGGCGGGTGCGGCCCGCTGTCAGGACGCGTTATGACTTATGTGGAGGCGGCCAACGCGCCGCTGCGAAAGACCGGACATATCAAGCTCTACGGGCCGGAAGGCTTCGAGGGTATGCGCCGCGCTGGGCAACTGACGGCCCAGGTGCTCGACGCGGTCTGCGAAATGATCGGGCCGGGTGTGTCGACGGATGCCGTCGACAAGCTGGTGTTCGACTTCGCCATGGACCATGGCGCCTATCCCGCGACTTTGATGTATCGCGGCTATCGCTATTCGGTCTGCACCTCCATCAACCATGTGGTCTGCCACGGCATGCCCAACGCGCGGCCGCTGCGCGACGGCGACATCGTGAATGTGGACGTGACCCTGGTGCTGGACGGCTGGTATGGCGATTCGAGCCGCATGTTCGCCATCGGCGCCGTGCCGCGCCGCGCCGAGCGGCTGCTGGACGTGACCTATGACGCCATGATGCGCGGCATCGCCGCGATCCGTCCCGGCGGCCATGTCGGCGACATCGGCGCGGCGATCCAGGATTTCGTCGAGCCGCAGCACATGAGCGTGGTGCGCGACTTCTGCGGCCACGGGGTGGGGCAGGTGTTCCACGACGAGCCGAATATCGTCCATGTCGGCCGGCGCGGGGAAGGGCCCGAACTCAAGCCGGGCATGATCTTCACCGTCGAGCCCATGATCAATCTGGGCCGCCCCCATGTGAAGGTGCTGTCCGACGGGTGGACCGCTGTGACCCGCGATCGTTCGCTCTCGGCGCAGTTCGAGCATGCGGTGGGTGTGACGGCAACCGGGGTGGAGATATTCACCCTCAGCCCGAAGGGATACCACAAGCCGCCTTACGTCGCGGGTTGATGCGCCGTGGCGCGGGCTCCCGGGGATGGACTTGAGGAGGCTGCGCCGCATTTCCACGGCCATCGCGACCGCCTGCGCACGCGGTTCCGCGAGGCGGGTGCGGCGGCTCTCGCCGATTACGAACTGCTGGAACTGGTGCTGTTCCGCGCGGTTCCGCGCCGGGATGTGAAACCGTTTGCCAAGGCGCTGGTGGAGCGGTTCGGCTCATTCGCCGAAGTGCTGGCCGCGCCCGCGCCGCTGCTTGAGGAAGTGGCGGGCATGACCGCTTCCATCGTCACCGAGCTGAAGCTGGTGGAGGCCGCAGCGCATCGCATCGCGCGCGGGCAGGTCAAGCGCCGCCCGGTGCTGTCATCCTGGAGTTCGGTCATCGAATATTGCCGCACGGCCATGGCGTTTTCCGAGCGCGAGCAGGTGCGCGTTCTGTTCCTGGACAAACGCAACCAGTTGATCGCCGACGAGGTGCTGCAGACCGGGACTGTCGATCATGCGCCGGTGTATCCTCGCGAGGTGGTGAAGCGGGCGCTGGAGGTGTCGGCATCGGCGCTGATCCTGTGCCACAACCACCCGTCCGGCGATCCGACGCCTTCGCGCGCCGATATCGACATGACCCGAAAGATCATCGATGTGGCCAAGCCGCTGGGCATCGAGGTGCACGACCACATCATCGTCGGCAAGGATGGCCATGCCAGCCTCAAGGGCCTGCGGCTGATCTGACGGCTGGGGCGTGCGGGGCACGCCCTGCGGTCTTTCCAATCTTCAATCCCCACACCGGGACGGCTGCGGCTAGCCTTGAGCCATTCCTGCGCCCTGGATGCTTCGGGTGGGTTTGCTTGCGCGTGGGCGTTACCACAAACAAAAAACGCCGCGCTTTCGCGCGACGTTTGATGCGAGACCGGCGCGGGCGGAGCCGCGCGCCGGATCAGATCACTTGAGGGCGTTCAGAGAAGTCGCGAACGAGAGGGTCGCGATGAACTTGTCGCCGCAAGAGTTGGAGTTCGAGATCATGAAGGCGCAATCGTTGCTGCTGAGGTCGGTGCCCGAATAGCGCAGATCGAGGGTTGCGGCCTTGTAGGTGAAGGCGACGCCGATGTTCCACCAGTTGTAGCCGGGCAGGTTCTGATCGAACGTGATGCCGGTGATAGCGTTGGTCACAGGGTAGTTGTAGACGCTGGTGGACAGCCACTGATGGCCGAACTCACCCGAAGCGTACCAGCCGAAGTCGCCGCCCGGGCCGAAGCTCGGCAGGGGAACCTTCGCGGTGGCCGACAGCGCCGTACCGTCCGTGCCGGTCGAGGCGAAGTCGCTGGTCCAGTAGAGGTTCAAGCCGACGGTCAGCCAGGGGGCCACGACGTAGCTGGGCTTCGCGTAGATTTCCCAGTAGTTGAAGTCGGAAGAGCCGGGGCCGGCGTTGTAGCCGAGGAAGGGATCGTAGCTCGAGCTGCTGCCCGGGAAGGTGTAGTACACGGCGCCAACGTCGAGGGTGAAGGCACCCCAGGTGTGACGCAGGCCGCCCGAGAAGTCGACTTCAAGCGAGCTGTTGCCGTAGTTGTAGCCGAGGCCGGTGATGGTGGTGTCGACCCAGTTCTGGTTCGAGGCCCACACGTTGAAGTAAACCCAGTCCATGACCTGGAGTTCAACGAAGCCCTGGATCGCGGCGTTGTTGTTGGTCTGGCTGATACCGCGGAACAGGTAGTCCGAGGTCAGCGACACGCCGAAAGCAATGTCCCACATGGGGGGCGGGGGGGGAACCGCCACGGCCTTAACCGGCATGGACAGGTCGGCAGCATTGGCTGCGCCGGCGATCATCATGCTGGCGGCGGCGGCAAGAACTAGCTTCTTCATAAGAACCCCCAAAGGAATTTGATCTCGATATTTCTGATCTCGATTGAGCCAAATTTCGCGACCTTGTCCAATGTGAAAAAGCAGGCACATCTTGGCGGAAAAATAGGCAAACCCGCATGAATGCTAGATTCTGCTGTTGCACAACTGCAACGCGCAGGGGTGAAAGCGAATTTGGCTTTTTTGGGAATCCGCTCAGGGGCGTCCGAAACGGGGCATTATCAGTTGCTTAACCCTGTGTCATTGGCGCAACAGCAACAGTGGACGGCCCCGTTCGGGCGTCTTTGCCCAGCCTCCGTCCTCCTGCCGAGCGAATCGCAGGGGGGTGGCACCGCTGGCGGATGTGACCACCACGTTGCCGCCTTCGATGCGCCATGCGGAGGGTGAGAACTCCGCCAGAGCGGCGTTGCAGCCGGGCGTAACCCGCAGGGCATAGCCACCCCCGGGGCGGGCGTCCCCGGTCAGGGTCCAGCGGCACAGCGCGGCGCTGCCGGCGGCCCGCACAAGATCCCAGTCGCCAAGCATCTCTTCCAGGCTGACATCGGCGGAGACGGTCGCGGCGGGGCTCGCGAGGAAGTAGACGCCGTCTCCCTCCCGCAGCGCCTCGTAGACGCCGCCGGTGGATTCGGTGAATTCGCTCACCAGGCGTCCATCGGCACTCAGCAACCGGATCGAACCGGAGTCATCGGGCGTCCAGCCCGACACTTGCAGCGCGAAGGCGATGGTGGAGCACGCGCCCCCGTCAATAGTGGCCGCGAAATTCGCCCCCACAGGGTCCGCCTTCAGCGTCAGCGGACAGGTGCGGGTCCCATCCGCGCTGGAGAGGGAAAAGGCGCCGGCCATTTTCTGCGCGGCGGCAACCAGAACGGGGTCCGCCTTCGGCGCCGGCGGCTTGGCGGCCTGCGGTTTCGGCGGCACCGGCTTGGCCGGGACCGCTGTCCCGCCCACCGGAGGCTTGGCGGGGGCACCGGTCTGCGCCAGCGCGGCCGCCGCGATGAGGACGCCGAGAAGCAGGGCTGGTGTTGCGAGCGTGAAGCGCATGGTGCGCAACGCTAACCCACCCTGCGGGGCAGGTGAAGCGTTAGGCTCTGAAGCGCCGGGTCCGGGCAGGGCAGGGGTATCGAAGTTTTTCGGCTATCTGCCGGTGAGCTTGAGCAGTTCGTCGATCCCGTCCACTTCGGGGATCGCGACATAGCGTTCGTCCGGGGTCTGGAATCGCACGCGCGTCTTGCGCAGTGCGTCCGACAGATCGATGGTCCAGTTCTCCATCAGCCGCCAGGCGGTGATTTCGCCCATCACGGGGAACTTGGCGGCGCAGTCCTTCGCCACATCGATCTGCATGCCGCCGATGGTCAAATCCCGCTTCAGTGTGAAGCGGCACTTCTTCTTGCCGGTGGTGTCGCGGATTTCGTAGCGGCCGAACACGTCGTCCAGCATCGCCTTGTCGACGTCCTTCGTGTCCATGACTTTGATGGGCTCGAAGGTCTGGGCATGGGCGGCGCCGGCAGCGAGGCCGGCAAGGCAGAATATCATCGCCAGCAGCGGCGCGCGTCGCATCCCGCCCATGCCCCAACTCCTCATTTTTTCGACCAGGGCGTCTCCACCACCGGCGTCACAGGGCCCTTACCGTCGAACCAAGACAGGATGTTGTCCACCACCAGTTGGCCCATGGCGGTGCGGGTGAAATGGGTGGAGGAGCCGAGGTGGGGCAGCAGAACCACATTGTCGAGGCCCAGCAGGGCTTCCGGCACATTGGGCTCGCTCACAAATACGTCGAGCCCGGCGGCGAGGATCGTGCCGTTCTGGAGCGCCCCCACCAGGGCTGGCTCGTCCACCACCGTGCCGCGCGCCACGTTGATCAGGATGCCGTTGGAGCCGAGTGCCGCCAGCACCTCGGCATTGACGATGCCGCGCGTGGAGGCGCCGCCCGGCAGGATGAGGAGCAGCGTGTCCACGTCACGCGCCAAGGCGACGAGGTCCGGATAATGGCGATAGGGCAGGTCCGCGACCTTGGTGCGGGTGTGGTAGGCGATCGGCATGCCGAAGGCTTCCAGGCGCTTGGCGATGGCGCGGCCGATGCGGCCCATGCCGACGATGCCGATGCTGCGGTCCCGCAGGGTGGGGCTGAGCGGAAGCGGCGCGGTCTTCCACTTGCCGGCGCGCACATAGCGGTCGGCCTTGGGAATTTCGCGCACCGTCGCGAGCAGGAGGCCGAGGGCAAGGTCGGCCACCTCCTCGTTGAGCACGTCGGGGGTGTTGGTGACGACGACGCCGCGCTTCGCGGCGGCGGCGGCATCGATGGTGTCGTAACCGACGCCGAAATTCGACACCACTTCGAGCCTGGGCAGGCGCGCCATCACGGCATCGCTCACCGGGAGGGCGCCGCGCGTGACGATGCCGCGCACCTCCGCGCCATGGGCGGCGATGGCGCCCTCGAAATCGCCGGGGCCGACTAGGCGGAAGCGGTCGGCAAGCTGCGGCTCCACCACCTTGTCCATGATGTGGCCGGTCAGAAGCAGTAGGGGACGGGTATCTTCGCTCATGGCTCGCTCGGTTGCGGATGGGGCAGGGAAGCGGGAGACAAGCCCGCAATAAGCCTCCTCCTCCTTTGGTTCAATCGTTTTAAATTTCGCTTGATCCCGGCGCACCCCCGCACCATGATCCGGACGCTTTCCGCTCGACCGGGGGCCGGCCGCCAATGCGCGGCCCAATTCAAAGGTTCGCGACCGCCCGTCCGGCGGATCGTGCGCATCGGGTGGGAACGTGCAGGAGCGGAGCAGGAATGGCGACCGTCGACATTCGCGCAGTTAAGAAAGCCTATGGCACCACGCAGGTCATTCACGGCGTGGACGTGGATATCCGCGACGGCGAGTTCGTGGTGCTGGTCGGCCCCTCCGGCTGCGGCAAGTCCACCCTGCTGCGGATGATTGCCGGGCTGGAGAATATCACCGGCGGCGAAATCCTGATCGGCAACCGCGTGGTCAATGATGTGCCGCCCAAGGAGCGGGACATCGCCATGGTGTTCCAGAATTACGCGCTCTATCCCCACATGACGGTGGGCGCCAACATGGGCTTCTCGCTGAAGCTGCGCGGCGCACCGAAATCCGAGATCGACGATCGGGTGCTGAAGGCAGCAGACATCCTGGGGCTCTCTCATCTGCTGGAGCGTTATCCGCGCCAGCTTTCCGGCGGCCAGCGCCAGCGCGTTGCCATGGGGCGCGCCATCGTGCGCGATCCCCAGGTCTTCCTGTTCGACGAGCCGCTTTCCAACCTCGACGCCAAGCTGCGGGTGCAGATGCGCACCGAGATCAAGGAACTGCACCAGCGCCTCAAGACCACGACGGTCTATGTCACCCACGACCAGATCGAGGCCATGACCATGGCCGACAAGATCGTGGTGATGCATGACGGCGTGGTGGAGCAGATCGGCGCGCCGCTGGATCTCTACGACCATCCCCGCAACCAGTTCGTCGCCGGCTTCATCGGCTCGCCCTCCATGAACTTCATCAAGGGCACGGTGCGGGTGAACGGCAGCGCCACGTTCGTCACGGACGGCGGCGTGGGCCTGCCGCTGGAAGGCGTGCCGGGGAATGTGGACGGTCGGCGCGCGGTCTATGGCCTGCGGCCCGAGCATGTGCGCATCGATCCCCAGGGTGTCCCCGTGGAGGTTGTCGTGGTGGAGCCCACCGGCTCGGAACTCCTGGTGATCGCGCGGCTCGGCGGGCAGGACATCACCCTGCTGTTCCGCGAGCGCCTGATGTTCAAGCCCGGGGAAACCATCCATATCGTCCCGTTCGCGGGGCTGGCTCATCTGTTCGACGAGGCCACGGGCGCCCGTCTGATTCAATAAGCAACGCCGAAAAGAGCCGCGCGGGGAACCCGCAAGCGGCCGGCACAGACATGCACGCAACGTCGTGATTGGAGGAACGCCATGACCATTTCGAGACGCAATGTTCTGCTCGGCGGTGCCGGGCTCGCCGGCGCCGCTGCCCTGCCGAGCTTCGGTGCCCTGCCCGCCTTCGCCCAGGGCGCCACCATTCCCCAGTTCAAGCCGGAGCCCGGAGCGTCGCTGCGTGTGCTGCGCTGGGCGCCGTTCGTGAAAGGCGAGGAAGACGCCTGGATCGCCAACACCAAGAAGTTCACCGAGGCCACCGGCGTCGAGGTGCGCATCGATAAGGAAAGCTGGGAAGACATCCGTCCCAAGGCGGCGGTGGCAGCAAACGTCGGCTCCGGCCCCGATATCGTTTGGGTGTGGTTCGACGATGCCCAGCAATATCCCGACAAGCTGTTGGACGTGACACCGCTCGCCACCGCGCTCGGCGCCAAGTACGGCGGCTGGTATCCCGGCAACGAGGGCTATGCCAAATCCGACGGCAAGTTTATCGCCCTGCCGCTGGCCACCATCGGCAATGCGGTGTGCTATCGCGACAGCTGGGTGAAGGATGCCGGATTCTCGAGCTTCCCGAACGAGACCAAGGGCTTCCTCGAACTCGCCAAGGCGCTGAAGGCGAAGAACCACCCCATGGGCTTCACCCTTGGCCACGGCGTGGGCGACGGCAACAATTTCTGCCATTGGGTGCTGTGGAGCCACGGCGGCAAGATGGTGGACGACAAGTCCAAGGTGGTCATCAACAGCCCGGAGACCATCGCCGCGCTGAAATATGCCGCCGAACTCTACAAGACCTTCATTCCCGGTACGGAAAGCTGGCTCGACGTCAATAACAACCGCGCCTTCTTGGCGGGTGAAATCTCAGTAACGGCGAACGGCGTGTCGCTGTACTATGCCGCGAAGAACGACCCGAAGCTGGCGGAGATGGCGGCCGATATTAAGACCGTCAACATGCCGGTTGGCCCCACCGGGCCGGCGGAACTGGCGCAGACCACCTCGGCCTGCATCTTCAAATATTCCAAGTTCCCGCAGGCGGCGCAGGCCTATATGGCCTTCATGTACGACGCGCCGCAGATGAACGCCTGGATCCAGGGCTCCAGCGGCTATTGCTGCCAGACGCTCAAGGCGTTCGCCAGCAACCCGGTGTGGACCTCGAACCCCAACCTCGCGCCCTACGCCAAGGCCTCCGAACTGTTGCGGCCCAACGGCTATTCCGGCCCGCTCGGCCCGCAGTCTGCGGCGGCCATGGCGGACTGGATCGTCGTTGACATGGTGGCCGAGGCGGCCACCGGAAACCGCACCCCGGAAGAAGCCGCCCGGCGTGCCGAGCAGCGGGCGAACCGCATCTATCGCGGCTAACCCGCCGCCGCCCCGCCTGTCAGGGCAGGCGGGGCGGCAACTTTGAATTTATCCCCCTCTCCCGCTTTCGGGGAGAGGGCCGGGGAGGTGGCCGGAAGCCGTGCCGTGCGCGCTGCTTCAGGCCTTCGACGAACGTCATGGCCGGGCTTGTCCCGGCCATCCACGCGGCGCCGCTGGGTGGTGCTTGAGGGAGAGCCGTGGATGCCCGGGTCAAGCCCGGGCATGACGGACTGAATGAAGGCAGAGGCATTTCATGGCGGACATCGCAGCACAGGGCACCGCCCGGTCGCGCGCGCGGAACTGGTGGTCGGGGATCGGCCAGGGGCGGCATGTGCTTGGCCTCATGTTCATGCTGCCGTGCGCCGTGTTTCTGCTGTTCTTCCTCACCTATCCGCTCGGCCTCGGCGTGTGGCTCGGCTTCACCGATACCCGGATCGGCCGTGCCGGCGTCTTCATCGGGTTGGAGAATTACCAGTCGCTGCTGGATGACAGCGTGTTCCTGCTGGCAGTGTTCAATACGCTGCTCTACACGATCGGCGCTTCCATTTTGAAGTTCGCGCTGGGCCTCTGGCTGGCGTTGCTGCTGAACGAGAACCTGCCGTTCAAGTCGTTCTTCCGCGCTGTGGTGCTTCTGCCCTGGGTGGTGCCGACCGTGCTCTCGGCGATCGCCTTCTGGTGGATTTTCGACGCGCAGTTCTCGATTATCTCCTGGGCGCTCATCAAGCTCGGGCTGATCGATCACAACATCAACTTCCTGGGCGACAGCACCAATGCCCGCGCCTCGGTGATCGCCGCGAACGTGTGGCGCGGCATTCCGTTCGTCGCCATCTCGCTGCTGGCGGGGCTCCAGACCATTCCACCCTCGCTGCATGAGGCGGCGACGCTGGATGGCGCGAGCGGCTGGCAGCGCTTCCGCTACATCACGCTGCCCATGCTCTCGCCGATCATCGCGGTGGTGATGACTTTCTCGGTGCTGTTCACCTTCACCGACTTCCAGCTCATCTACGTGCTCACCCGCGGCGGGCCGTTGAACGCGACCCATCTCATGGCGACTTTGTCGTTCCAGCGCGCCATTCCGGGCGGACAATTGGGGGAGGGCGCCGCGATCGCCGTTGCCATGATCCCGTTCCTGCTGGCCGCCATCATGTTCAGCTATTTCGGCCTCCAGCGGCGCAAATGGCAGCAGGGCGGGGGGGATTGATGCGTATCGATTATGCGCTCTGCGCCCCCTCTCCCGCTTGCGGGGGAGGGCTGGGGAGGGGGCTGGCTCAGCCGGCCGCCTTTAGCCGGCACCTAGCCTTCGGCCCATTCCCCCTCCCAACCCTCCCCCGCAAGCGGGAGAGGGCCTTCGACACCACGAGGACCGGCCTATGACCGAGCAGAATGTCGCCGATCATTCCTCCGGCATGAGCTATCTCGACAGCCTGCCGCGGCGCCTCGTCACCGTAGTGCTGCCGCTGCTGGTGTTCGTGTTCGTGCTGCTGTTTCCGTTCTATTGGATGGCGATCACGGCCATAAAGCCGAACTACCAGCTCACTGATTATGCCAACTACTCCCCGCTCTGGGTGGTGGAGCCGACGCTGGAGCACATCAAATATCTGCTGTTCGAGACCTCCTATCCGGGCTGGCTCTGGAACACGATGCTGATCTCGGTGTGCGCCACCTTCATCTCGCTGGTGACGTCGGTGTTCGCCGCCTATGCCATCGAGCGGCTTAGGTTCCATGGTTCGCGCTGGGTCGGGCTCGGCATCTTTCTGGCCTATCTCGTGCCGCCGTCGATCCTATTCATCCCGCTGGCGCTGATGGTGTTCAAGCTCGGGATCTACGACACCAAGCTGGCGCTGATCCTGACCTATCCCACCTTCCTGGTGCCGTTCTCCACCTGGCTGCTGATGGGCTATTTCCGCTCCATCCCCTATGAGTTGGAGGAATGCGCGCTGGTGGATGGCGCCTCGCGCTGGCAGATTCTCATCAAAGTGCTGCTGCCGCTCTCGGTGCCGGGTTTGATTTCGGCGGGCATCTTCTCGTTCACGCTCTCCTGGAACGAGTTCATCTATGCGCTCACCTTCATCCAGTCATCGGAGAATAAAACCGTTCCAGTGGGCGTGCTGACCGAACTGGTGCGATCCGATGTCTATGAATGGGGGGCGCTGATGGCCGGCGCGCTGATCGGCTCGCTGCCGGTGGTGGTGCTGTATTCCTTCTTCGTCGAGCACTATGTCTCGTCCATGACGGGTGCCGTAAAGGAATGATGCGGCGCTGATCCCTCTTGCGGGGGCCGCCTTCCGCATGGCACCCCAGACGTGCCATGCGAGGAGAGGGTCATGATCGAGCGCACCATCGAGCATATTTTGTTCCGCAGTCGCTGGCTGATGGCGCCGTTCTACATCGGACTGGTGATCGCCCTGCTGGTGCTGCTGTTCAAGTTCGGCCACGAGCTTTTCCATTTCGTGACCCACGCGGTGGGTGCCAGCGAAAGCGACACCATCCTGGGCATTCTCACTCTCGTGGACCTGACCTTTACCGGCAATCTGGTGCTGATCGTCATCTTCTCCGGCTATGAGAATTTCGTCTCCAAGATCGACCCCGCCGGCCATCCCGATTGGCCCGAATGGATGGCGAAGATCGATTTCTCCGGCCTGAAGCAGAAGCTGCTGGCGTCTATCGTCGCAATTTCGGCGATCTCGCTGCTGAAGGCGTTCATGAACCTTACGCCGAACACAGACACCACCCAGCTCATGTGGCTGGTGATCATCCATGTGGTGTTCGTGGGATCGAGCCTCGTCCTCGCCTGGTCCGACAAGATCGGCGGCTCGGGCGAGGGGCACTGAGCCTGAGGTTTACAGGGTTCCGGTGCGCGCGCCGGCCTCGGTTTCCAGATAGCCCAGGCTTTCCGAGAGCTTGTCCGCGATCTGCCGCAAGATCAGCGTCTTGCCGGCGAGGTCGTTGAGGGACAGGCGCCATGTGGCGGTGGAGATGCCCAGCGCGCCAACAATGGCGCCGGTGAAATTGTGCACCCCGGCTGCAATGCAGCGCAATTCCGGATGGAACTCGCCATCGTCGTAGGCGATCCCGCTGCTGCGAACGCTTTCCAGTTCGGTCAAAAGACGGGCGGGGTCGGTGATGGTGCGCGGGGTGAGGGGTTCCAACGGGCGCCCACTCAGAAGCACATCCAGAGTCTTGCGGGGCATGGCCGACAGCAGGACCTTACCCACAGCCGTTGCGTGCGCCGGGCGAGTGACGCCGGTGCGCTCATTGATGCGGAAGGCGCCCGTGCCGTCAGTGCGCGCGACGATCACGACCTGATCGCCGGAGCGGATGGCGAAATGGCTGGTCTCGGTGGTCAGCATGGCCAGTTCGTCGAGGTATGGCGCTGCAAACCTTGCCATCTCCACTTCGTCGAACGCGGTCGCCGCCAATTTGAAGATCGAGGATCCAACGCGATAGACCTTCGTCGTCTCGTCCTGACGGACATAGCCGAGAATGCAAAGGGTCTTCAGCAGGTGGAACGCGGTGCTGGTGTGCAGACCGGTCGCCTTGCTGAGATGGGCGAGGCCGATGCCGTCGCGATTGCGCGCGATTTCGTCGAGCAATCCCGAAGCTCGAAAAAGCGACTGGATTCCGCCCCCTTTCTTGTCGTCGATCTCGGTCGGCATATCTCATCCTCGGTTGGACGGGCGCGGGAGGGGCCGTGTCCGGTGGACGAATTTGCGAGGCGGTTGCCAAGGGCCCGGCCTGGATGACCGGCCGGGCACATAGGGCTACCTATTGCACGCCCCATTTCTTCAGGGTGAGGCGTTCTGCGGTGCGGAAGATCAGGTTTTCCACCACGAGGCCGATCAGGATCACGGTGAGCAGGCCGCTGAACACGCCGGGAATGTTCAGTGTGTTGCGCCGCTCGAAGATGAACCAGCCGAGCCCACCCTCGCCGGAGGAGACTCCGAATACCAGTTCCGCCGCGATCAGCGTACGCCAGGCGAACGCCCAGCCGATCTTCAGGCCGGTGAGGATGGAGGGGAAGGCGGCGGGCACGAAGATGAGGGCGATGAAGGGAAGGCCCCGCAGCCCGTAATTCTGCCCCACCATCCGCAAGGTCTGCGACACCGCAAGGAAACCCGCATGGGTGTTCAGCGCGACCGCCCAGAGCACCGAATGCACCAGCACGAACACCACGCTCGCCTCGCCAAGCCCGAACCAGATGAGCGCGAGCGGCAGCAGCGCGATCGCCGGCAGGGGGTTGAACATGGCGGACGCGGTTTCAAGGAAATCCGAGCCCAGTCGGGTGCTGATGGCGAGCACCGAAAGTGTCGCCGCTAGAACGCACCCCAGCGAATAGCCCATGAGCAGGACCCGCAGCGAGGTCCACGCCCGATCAGGGAGCGTGCCGTCTTTCACCGCGCCGTAGCCATACTCCAGCGATGCGGAAAGCGTGGGCAAGATCAGCGGATTTCCGAGGTAGCGGGCATAACCCTCCCACGCGGCCGCCATGAGGAGAATGATGAGCGTCTTGCGAACCGTGCCGCTGGCCCAGAGCCGTTCCAGCAGGCTGAGCTTGCGCTCGACCTCGCCTTCGGTGGCCACAGCCTCGTCGGCCCGATAGACGATATAGGCATCAGCCATGGTGGGCCCCCTGTAGCTCGGTGGGATCTGCAAACAGCATTTCGTGGATTTCGGCCTCAAGGCGTCCGGCCGCCTTGTCATCGAGACGCGAGCGGTCGATCTGCCCGATCTCCGCCTTCACTCGGCCCGGATGCGGCGACATCAGCAGGATGCGGTTGCCGATGCGGATCGCCTCGGCGATGGAATGGGTGACGAACAGCACCGTGAAGTTGATCTCCTCCCACAGGGAGAGCAGTTCGTCCTGCATGCGGCGGCGGGTGAGGGCGTCGAGCGCGGCGAAGGGCTCGTCCATCAGTAGGATGTCCGGCTGCATGGCCATGCCGCGCGCGATGGCGACCCGCTGCTTCATGCCACCCGAGAGCATGTAGGGATAATTGTCGGCGAACTTGGTGAGCCGCACCTTCTCGATATAGGAGCGGGCTCGCTCCTCGGCTTCCTTCTTGCTCAGGCCGCGTGCCACCGTGAGGGGAAACATCACATTCTGAAGTACGGTTTTCCAGGGTAGCAACTGGTCGAATTCCTGGAACACCATCATGCGGTCGTAGCCGGGGGCGGTAACCTTCTTGTCGCGAATGCGGATGTCGCCCTCGACCGGGGCGATGTATCCGCCCACCGCCTTCAGCAGCGTGGATTTCCCGCAGCCCGATGGGCCGAGAAGGATATAGCGGTCGCCCTCATTCACCTGGAAGCTCACGCGCTGCGTGGCGGTGATAAGCGACTGGGGCGTCTTGTAGCGGAGGGTCACGCCGTTGACCTGGAGCAGGGCCGACATGGTCAAACTGCCTTTTCTTCAACGGGGAAACGGGTTGCCTGCATTGACGGGCGCTGTTCGAAGACGGCGTGCCAGCGGGTGAGCGCGGGGTGGCGGTCGCGCCAGTTCATCTCGGGCAGCCGGCGGTCGAGATAGGAGAGGGCACAGCTCAAAGTGATGGTCGCGAGATCGACGACATCATCGTCGTGCGGCATCGCCTCGAACTTGGTCAGCGAGCGTTCGATCTTGCCCTTCTGGCGCACCAGCCATTGCGGCCAGAACACATCCTTGGGCCGGCGATGGCGTTCCACCGTATGGGACACCCCGGCGGTGATCATACCGTCGGCGAGCGCATGACGCCCCATCACCAGCCATTTTTCGTCAGAGGCGGCGGGGATCAGCCGCGCGCCTCGGCTCAGGCTGTCGAGATATTCGCAGATCAGCGTCGAGCCCGGCAATGGGACGGGGCCGCCGAGCAAAACCGGAATCTGGCCTAGCGGTGCATCGGACTGCACATCCGGATCGGGGTTGGACGACCAGACGTCGATCTCCACGAAGCGGATCTGATCGGCGAGGCCGGTTTCGTAGGCCGCCACACGCGCCTTTCGGGCGAATGGCGAGAGCGGCCCATACAGAAGGCGGAGCATTAGGAGACCCTAGGCTGAGGAACAGGGAACCCGACTTCCGGCACGGCGACCCACGGCCGCCGTACCGGGCGCGAGATCAGCTTCCGCCGAGCTTCTGGGCGTCCGGGAAGAACATCTCCTGCCAGGAGGTCGGGGCCACCTTGGTGATCCCCTGCTTCGCCATGAACTTGGCGAAGGTCGCGACATTGCGCGGCGTCAGGTCGAAGAAGGCATCCTTCTCCTTGATGATCGCGACGGCTTCATCGACGGTGATCGTGTCCTTTGAGAAGTCGAGATAGATCTTCGCCGCCGCCTCGGGATTCTTGGTGATGAACGCCTGGGCTTCCTGCAAAGCGTCGACGAACGCCTGGGAGGTCTTCGGGTTGGCCTGTGCGAATTTTTCCGTGGCGTAGGCGATCATGTAGGTCGCCGGCCCGCCCAGGATTTCCTCGGCGGTGAGAATGCGCCGGATGTGCGGGTGCTTCAGTTCGATTTCCTGGAACGGCGGCGCGGTGAAGTGATTGTTGATTTCGCCAGCGCTGGAGATCATCGCCGCAGCGGCATCGCCATGGGGGAGCTGCACCACAAGCTTATCCAGGCGGGTGCTGTTTTCAGGACCCCAGGTCTTCTCGGCCGCCATCGAGAGCAGGATGGCGTGCACCGAAACCTTCAAGGTGGTGACCGCGACCTTGTCGCTGGCATCCAGGTCCTTGATCGACTTCACCTTGGGATCGCGCGTGTTCAAATAGAGCGGGAGCGCGGAGACCGCGCCGAAGCCGCGCACGGCGACCGGCGTGCCCTTGGCGTTCGCCCAGAGCGTGATGAACACGGTGGCGCCGGCGCTGCCGATATCGAGGCTGCCGGAGAGAATTCCCTCATTGATGGGATTTCCGCCGGGGAACTGCCGCCATGTGACCTTCGGCTCGGGCAGGCCCTGCTTGACCGCCTGCGCCTCCAGCAGCTTCTGGCGCTGCATGATGATCATGGGCATAGCGCCGATGCCGAACTGCGTCGCCATGCGGACCTCGGAGACCTCCGCACGGGAGGTGCCGACGAGCGCGGGAGACAGAAGCAGCGCCGCCGCGGTCGCGAATGCCAATACGTTCGATTTCATGATGACCTCCCCTGATGGTTATTTTTGAAGAGGCTTTTGCCTCGTTGTTTTCGGTTTTAGCTTTGGTCTTCAGTCTTCGAGCGCGTTGGCGTCGCGCGTCGAAGTCTTTTGTTCCTGAGTGTCCGATCCGCCTTGAACGGGCGGATCGGATGAGGCTCAGGCCGCTGCGGAACAGAGTTCTTGGCGCATGGCGGCCATCAGGTCGCGGGACGAGCGCACGTCTTCCAAGCCGGCCACGAGTTCGATGATGCGGTCGGCGGCGGCGGCCGAAATCCGGCCCTGCGCATAGGTCCGAAGCTTGCCTTCGATCTGGGCGCGGGAGAGCGGGTTTTCCGGCGAGCCACGGGGGTGGTCGCAGCGGTTGGTGAGGGTGGTTCCGTCCTTCAGCTCGAACTCCACCACCGCCTGGACGCCGGAGAGGCTGTCGTCGGGGCGCACGTCGATCAGGTCGGCGGCGGCACTGCGCAGGATCGGGTCGTCGTAACGGCCGGGGGAGAACTGCTCCAGGGTGAGTTCATGGTCCTGGAGGATCACGGCGGCCGTGTAATGCGCCGAGATCAGCGCGTCGAACTTCGCCTTGTAGCGCGAGAGCTTCCCATGGAGGTTGAACACCACGGTCGGCAGGCTGATGCGCGCGCTCTTGATGTCCGCGAGCTTGAAGGGACGCTGTTCGAGCACGTCGAACAAAGCGGTGTTCATGCCCTGGATGGAGGATGCGGAGGGCCAGAGGCGCAGCGCGATCTGCTCCATTTCCCAACGCTGGCCGAGATCGGCCGTGACCTGCTCGGGGTGTCCGCCGTTGGAATAGCTGGTGAAGAAGCCGCCGTCCTTGGCGGTGAGGAATTCGCGGGTGGCGAGGAAGCCCTGTTCGGCGAGCAGCGCCCCCATCAGGCCGGACAGCGCGCTGCGGCACTGGTGGAACTTCACCGTGGGCGTGCCCCAAGCGGCGAACGTGCCACCGGCCTGGCTGCCGGCGAGGCCGAACGCGCGCGCCATGGCTTCCGGCGCCAGCCCGACGAGCCGGCCGACTGCTGCTGCGCCGCCGAACGGACCGAACACGCCGGGACCATGGAAGCCGCGCGCCCGCACGGCGGGATAGTCGGAGGCGACGCCGATGCGGGTCGTGACTTCAAGGCCGGCCACCATGGCGGTGAGCAGGTCGCGGCCCGATGCATCATCCCGCTCCGCGATCAGCAGCGCGGGGGGAATGACGGAAGGCGTGACGTGGGTGAGGGTCGAGCGATGGATGTCGCACATGGTGACGGCGGTGATGAGATAGCCGTTCAGCAGCGTGGCGCCGGTGAGCGAGAGCTTCCCCCCGCCGATCACCGAGCTTTCCGAGGATGTGGCCAAGGCGGCGGCGAAGCGGGACACCTGATCGGTCTCCTCGCCGGCATGTCCAGCAAGGGCGCAGGCGATGGTGTCCAGCAGCACGTCCTTGCAGTGCTCGCGCGTGTGCTCGGGGATATCCTCGTAGCGCAGCGTGGCGGCGAACTTGGCAAGATCCTCTGTGGTCGTCTGGGTCATTGTTTCCTCCACACGTCTTTTGTTCAGCATCGGAGCGTGCAGACGGCGAGGTATGCCTCGCTCGTCTCTCGCCGTCCGTTCACGCACTTAAGCCCAGCGACCCGGACGGCGCGGCGTCCGGGTCGAGCGGCGGTCAGGTCATTTCAAAGCGGCCGCCATACATGGGCTTGCTGCGGCCGAGGCCCGGCAGTTCCCACACGCCGGCGCCGCCGGGGTTGATGTCGGCGCTGATTTTTGCGTCGATGAGATAGGGTCGGTTGGCGGCGATCGCGGCGCGGATGGCCGGGCCGAGATCCTCCGCACGGTCGATGGTGACGCCCATCACCCCGGCGGAGCGTGCCATGGCGGCGAAGTCGGGATTATAGGGTTCGCCATTGTCGGGATGCCGGAAGTCGGTCGCGAGTTCGCGGCCGCCGAGATAGCCCCGCTGCAGGCCCCGGATGGAGGCGTAGGCGTAGTTGTTCCACACCACCCAGACCACAGGGATGTTGTATTCGACCGCCGTGCCCAGGACGCTGGCGTGCATGAAGAACGCGCCGTCGCCGCAGACCGAGACGCACGGCCGATGCGGGGCCGCGAGCTTGGCGCCCAGCACGCCGGCGACGCCAAAGCCCATGGGGCCGAAGCCCATGGAGCCGATGAGCGAGTCCGGCCGCTTCGGCTTGCAATATTGCAGCAGCCAATTGTGGTGGATGCCGATGTCGCTGACCAGGATGGCATCCTCCGGCAGCGCGAGATCGATCTCGCGCGCCGCCCGCTGGGGCGAGATGGGCGAGGAGGCATCAAGGAAGCCGGGAGCGACGAAGGCGTTCCATTCCTGGCGGTAGCCCTCGATCTGGTCGAGCCACGCGCGCCGCGCCGGCAGGCGCTTGTCGATGTCCTTGCGGTGCTGAAGCTCGGCAAGAAGCTGGCGCATGAAGGTGCGCACGTCGGCCATCAGCCCCAGCGCCACGGGATAGTTCCGGCCGATTTCGTCCGGGTCGATATCTACATGGATCAGCTTGGTGGGCGGGATGTTGAAGGAATAACCCGGAATCCAGGAACTTGATGTGCGGTCGTCGAAGCGCATGCCGAGCGCCAGCAGCACGTCTGCCTGCCGGGTGGCGTGGTTGGCCTGGTAGTGGCCGTTGCGCGCGACGAGGCCGAGCGCGAGGGGATGGTCGCTATCCAACGCGCCGAGGCCGCTGGCGGAGAAAGCCACCGGGATCTGAAGCAGTTCGGCCAGCGCCAGGAGGTCGTCGGCGGCCCCGCCGTAACGCACGCCCTGGCCGACGATGATCACCGGCCGCTCGGCGGAGAGCAGCATGTCCACCGCCTTGAGCACACCTTCGGGATCGGCGCCGCAGCGGGAAGAGATGTTGTCGTTCCAGTCGGAGGGCTTCGGCGTGGTCTCGCCGGTGTCTTCCTTGAAGATGTCGAAGGGTACGTCCAGCACCACGGGGCCGGGACGGCCGGTCATCATGGTCTTCCATGCCTGCCGGGTGGCGAGCGGCACCATGTCTCCACGGGTGGGCTGGAACACGCGCTTGCAATAGGCGCGGACGGTGGAGGGAAAATCGGCCTGATACTGCCGATAGGTCTCCTGGAAAGCGCCGCGATTGAACTGGCTGGTGGGCACGTTCCCGGTGATCGCGAGGAACGGCACGGAATCGAAATAGGCGTTCGCGAGGCAGATCGGCATGTTGGCCGAGCCGGGGCCGCAGGACGTGAAGGTGGCCGTGGCCTTGCCCGCGACGCGATAATAGACGTCCGCCATAAAGCCGGCGACGGACTCATGATGGGTCGAGATGGTCTTGATGACATCCTGGCGGTCGTACAGGGCGTCCATGAAGCCAATGATGCCATGGCCGCATATGCCGAAAATGTACGGGACTTTTTCCTGAACCAGATAGTCGACGATGATTTCGCCGCCATTCATCGTGGCTTCGGCTGCCATTGGCGTAGCACTCCCCAACTCAAAACCGGCCATGCTTCACGCCGGCCTTTCTCACATTGTTAAATGAGGTTTCATGAAAAGCAAGAGACATAGAAACGGAGCCGGATTTCACCCGCTTTCAAAAAATATTTTCCGTGTATGTGGTATAAAATCGTTTTTAAGCCCAAATTATTTTGCATTGCAAAAAGCATTCTGCATTTACCGGATGGTGGGTCCGTTGGGCGTGAAAATGATATCCAGCGGGTACAAGTCTATGTCGCAGGTCAGTCCCGACAAGCGTTTTCCGCTGCGTGAGTGCAAAGGGACATTTTCCCGTATGGTGGATTGACATCTCTTATTCTGGCAAATAGCGTCCCGGTCGTTTCGGGTACGGTGCCGCAGAGCGCCATCGGAATGGTCGAGAGTTAAGCGGCACACTGCCGTTGATGCAACCGAACATTATAATCAATAAAGAAGCCTACATCGCTCGCCGGTCAGGGTGCCCGGGTTCGTGACGAACGGACCCGCCCGAGCCCCCGCCAGAACAATCTGGTCTGGTGATGCCGGCCATGGTGTCGCCGGCATCTCTGATGCTGCAGGGAGGGGCTTCCAGATGACAGACCACATAGAATTGGTCGTGAACGGCGCGCCCGTCGTGCTCGACATCGACGGCACCAAGCCGTTGCTGCAGGTGCTGCGGGAGGATCTCGACCTGCGCGGCAGTCGTTTCGGGTGCGGCATGGAACTGTGCGGCGCCTGCATGGTCCTTATCGACGGTGAGCCGGAATGTTCCTGCTCGCGCGAGATCGGCACGGTTGCCGGGCGCCGCATCACCACCGTCGAGGGCCTGTCGCGCAATGGCGCGCTGCATCCGGTGCAGACGGCGTTTATCGAGGAGCAGGCCGGCCAGTGCGGCTACTGCCTTTCGGGCCTGCTGATCTCTTCGGTGGCTTTGCTTGAGCGGAACAGGCATCCCAGCCGCGCCGAAGTGCTCGCGGCGCTGGATGCCCATTTGTGCCGTTGCGGGGTGCATAACCGCGTGGTGCGCGCCGTCATGAAGGCAGGTGAGATGATGTCCGAGGCGGCTGCCAAATGATCTCCAACGGGCTTCCCCTCAGCCTAACCGTCAATCCCCGTCTCTCGCAATGGATTGCCTTCGAGCAGCCGGGTAAGGTGCGCGTCGCCACCGGCAAGGTGGAGATCGGTCAGGGCATCTCCACCGCCATCCTCCAGATTGCCGCTGAGGAACTCGATATCGAGCCGGAGCAGGTGCAGCTCATTTCCGGTGAGACCGCCATCAGTCCGGACGAGGGGTTCACTTCAGGTAGCTATTCGGTGAGCGTCGGCGGGGCGTCCATACGCCTCGTATGCGCGGAGGTTCGGGCGATATTCATCTCCCGTCTCGCGCAGCAGCGAGGCTGGACGGAAGCCGATATCTCCGTCGCAAGCGGTCGTTTTCTTCATGAGGGCAAGGATTGCGGCCAGGATTATTGGTCCATGGCCTCCCAAATCTCCCTGGATCGGGATGCCTCCGGTACGGTGGCAGTCAAGCGTCCGTCCGAATACCGCATTGTGGGGCGCAGTTTTCCACGCGTTGATCTTCCCGCCAAGGTCACTGGTGCGGCCTTCATCCACGATATGGCCCCCGCCGACTGCCTACACGGCCGGGTGCTGCGCCAGCCCTGGTGGGATGCCGAATTCGTCACGATGGACGAGGAGAAAATCCGCAAGGCCGCGAAAGCGCCCGTCGATATCCTGCGCATCGGCAATTTCGTCGCCTTTATCGCCGACACCGAGATCGCGGTCATGCGCGCTGCTGAAGCTGCGCGGCAGACCGCTCAATGGACGAAGGGACAGCTGGTTTCCCACGATGTGGGCGCACCCGACTGGCTCAAGCGCCAGGCGTCGACGCTGAATGTGGTCGAGACCCTGGGGGGCGGCGAGATCCTTAAAGGTGAGGTGGTCACGGCGACCTATTGGCGCCCGTTCCTCACCTATGGGTCGATCGGCCCCTCGTGCGGGCTCGCCGAACTCCGCGATGGCAGACTGACCGTCTGGACTCATTCGCAGGGCCCTGGCGTGCAGCGGGAATGGATAGCCAAGGCGCTGCGGATGGACCCCGCGCATGTGAGCGTCAACCATCGCCATGGGGCCGGCACCTATGGGCACAACAGCGGCGATGATGCCGCCTTTGATGCGGCGCTGATCGCCACGCATCGGCCGGGCCGCCCGGTGCGTGTGATGTGGACCCGCGAGGATGAGTTCACGTCGGCGCCCGTCAGCCCGTCCATGCTGATTCAGTTGACGGCGGTGGTCGGCCCCGATGGGCGCCCGAGCGACTGGCAGACCGAAATCTGGAGCCCTCCCCACGCCCAGCGTCCCGGTATGAACGAGAATTGCAGCTTCCTCGCCTATGAGGCGTTGCCGGATTCCGCGCCGCGAAATCCCATCGAGGATGTCCCGGAATCGCGCGGCGGCGGCGCCACGCGCAATTCCCGTCCGTTCTATGATCTGGCGCGGCATCGCCTGGTCCATCACATGCTGCCGGAGGTGCCGTTGCGCACCTCGTCGCTGCGTGGGCTTGGCGCCTGGGGGAATGTGTTCGCGCTGGAATGTTTCATCGACGAACTGGCTGAGAGGGCAGGGGCCGATCCTGTTGCCTACCGGCTGTCGCTTCTCTCCGATCCGCGTGCCCGGCGCGTCGTCGAGATGGTGGCCGAGATGAGCGGGTGGCCGGGGAAATCGGTGGATGACGGCTCCGCCTACGGCATCGCCTTCGCCCGCTACAAGAACATTGCGACCTATTGCGCTGTGGCGGTTGAGATCGAGGTGGAGGAGGAGGTTCGGCTGAAGCGCATCTGGTGCGCGGCCGACGCCGGCCTCGTTATCAATCCGGACGGCGCGCGCAACCAGCTTGAAGGTGGCATCATTCAGGGCGCGAGCTTCGTTATGAAGGAGAGCGTCAGCTTCGAAGACGGCAGGGTCGTGACAGATCACTGGGAGAAATATCCCATCCTGCGCTTCTCGGAGATTCCGGAAATCGACATCGAAATCGTCCATGCGCCCAATGAGCCCACGCTTGGGATGGGCGAATGCTCCGTCGGCCCGGCGGGCGCCGCCATCGGCAATGCGGTTGCCCGAGCGCTGGGAACACGGGTGCGCTCGCTGCCGCTGACCCGCGACAAGATTATGGAGGCACTGCTCGGCGAGAGCTGAGGAGCCGCATCTCGCGCGCAGTGAACACCTGGATGCGCAATTGCGTGATGCCATCGGGCTTTACCCGATGTGTAGCTGTTTGATGGGGGGCGTGTATCGCCAAGGCATGGCGGAGATGGAAACGGAGCGGACGCGGAGACGTCGGGCGATCGGCCGGGAGGCGCGATGGTGGTGCGTCAGGTGTCCGCGGTTACGCGCGCGGTGGCAGGCGACGACGATGCGCACGGGCCGGTTGGGATAGGCCTCCGCCCGGGCACTGGGCCCGAGCAGCGCCGCGGACGTCAGGCCGGCAAGGGAGCCGGCCAGGAATGTTCTCCTCCTGATGGCGTTTCCTCCGAAGTTTTGTTTCGTTTATTCAGGTCCGCCGGCTTTTGCCGGTCAGTTTACTCAGATCTTGCGTGTCTCAGATGTTGCGGGACGGCAGGGCGACGGTGCCGCCGCCGATCACCGAAAGCTCTCCATCCTTGTTCGCCGCGGACTGTTCGACCTCGAACAAATGACGGCCGTTCTCCACCCGCTTGCCGGTGGCTTTCCCGTCGATGAAAAGGAGATCGCCTTCGGGATTGTGACGGCGAAGCTTGCTGTGGGCGCGCACCAGGAAGCCGTCGTCGCCCATCCAGTTGGTGAGGTGATGGGTCAGCCACGAGCACCGCTCCGGGCGGTAATCATAGGCGCCGGGGGCACCCACCATGAGCGCCATCTCGGGCTCCCAATGGACGCGCTCGGGGCAATCGGGAATGCCGAAACGGTTCTTGATGCCGAGGCCGGGAGGGTTGCGCACCTGCTGCCACGCCAGCTTGTTGGCGCGGATATAGAGCCCGCCCCAGCCCTGGGCATAGGCGATGAAGCCGGTGACGGCCATCGGCTCCTTGGCCATGGTGGGAAGCTTGTCGCCCACCTGGACATCCTCGTAATCGCGGGGAACCGCACCGCGAACCTCTTCCTGGGTATACAGCCGATAGACCCGGTCCAGTTCTTCCTCGGTGTATTTGCGCGGGGGGCGGGCCTTTACTTCGGTATATTTTCTGCCCTGCTCGCGCGCGGCGTCGCGATGGGTGCGGAAACACCAGCTTTCGGCTTCAGCGATCAGGTCGCCTCCCGCGCCGTAGAATTCCACATGATAGACCTGCCGGATGGCGCGACCGGCGAAGGTAGTCTCGTGCTCCACGAGGTCGGACAGCCAGGCCTCGGTGCTGATTTCTTCGTTACGACGCACCCACCGTTGCCAGCGCCAGTCGGCGCCGGATCAGCGACCGGCTTTCTCGCAGCTTGAGATGGAGTGGTTGGGTTAATTCCAGACACAGGTGCCGAGACTGATTTCGTCGTGCCGCACTTTGTACCGGGCACCTCGGGACGCATGAGCCTGCGGCAAGGAAATTGGTTCTCCGATCTCGTAAACATCGCGGCGGCCGAGGCGCATTTGCGTTCGAGGTGCGCCCTGCGCTTCGCCTACCGCTCACGCGTCGCTATTCACATTTCGCATCCTGCTGTTGATATTTATTATGGGATCGTATGGTCCCCTTGCCCTAAGCTGATCTACGCCATGGGTCAAAAATCCAGGCATCTACCAAGAAAAGCAAAAAACAACAGGGAGGGACAACAACAATGAAGACGCTTCCGCGCATCGATTCTGTCGTCATCGGACTTGCTCTGGCCCTTTCCGCGTCCGCGATACCTGCAAGGGCACAGGCACCTGACGTAAAGATCGCGATCATCGCGCCGGTTTCCGGCCCCATGGCGCGCCAGGGCGACCTGATGCGCAAGGGTGCTGAACTGGCGATCGAGGACGTCAACAAGCAGGGCGGGATCAAGTCTCTCAATGGCGCCAAGCTCAGCCTCATGGTCGAGGATGCCGGCGACAAGGTGGAGACCGCCAAGAATGCCGCGCAGCGCCTCGTGGCGAACCGCCAGGGCGTGGTGGCCGGCACCGGCGCGTGGAGTTCCTCGCTCACCCTCGCCGTCACCGAAGTGACCGAGCGCGCCGGGCTTCCCTGGGTGACGCTCTCCTATGCCGACCAGATCACCGACCGCGGCTTCAAATACGTGGTCCAGACGGTGCCGATCGCCAGCGCTCTTGCGCTCAACGCTATGCCCACCGTGCTCGACATGGCCCAGGCCGCAACCGGCACCCGACCCACCAAGGTTGCCATCATTTCCGATAGCACTGCGGCCTCTCAGGCCTTCGTCCAGCCGCTGCGGGACGGCGGCTTCCAGAAGCTCGGCGTCACCGTGGTCGTCGATGATGTTTTCACGCCGCCGCTCACCGACGCGACCGCTATGGTGCAGAAGCTGCGGGCGACCAAGCCGGACTTCCTGCTGTTCTATTCCACCGGCTTCCCGGACGCGAAGCTGGTGCTCACCAAGATGAACGAGTTCGGTCTCGGCAAGGGCAAGTTGCCGGCGGTCACGGTCGGCGTGCAACTGGCGAGCCCGGAAATCCTCAAGGCGGTGGGCCCGGAATTGCTCCAGGGCCTCATCGTGGTGGCGCCCAACTGGCCCTCCAAGTCCCAGGAGGCGGCGCTGCCCAGCCTCACCAGCCGAAGCGGCGAGCCGTGGCTCGGGCAGGACACCATCAGCACCTATGGCGATGTCATGCTGATCCGGGACGCGCTTGAGCGGGCCGGCTCCACCGATAGCGACAAGGTCATGCTGGCCCTGCGCGCCACCGATCGCAAAGACGGCCCGGCGGACTTCTACCTCGGCGACCGCCTGGCCTTCGACGACAAGGGTCGCCGGGTGGGCGGTGCGGTCGGCCTCATTCAGTGGCAGGACGGGCTGCCCTATCTGATCTGGCCCCGCGAGGATGCGGTCCGCACGCCGCTTTGGCCGAAGCCCTGAGGGGTCTTCCCTCCCTCGCAAGCGGGAGAGGGGTGTGTGGAGCTGAAACCGTGAGCGCCTGCCGAATAGCCCTCTCCCGCTTGCGGGGGAGGGTTGGGAGGGGGCCGGCAACGCCCGACTAAGCCCAGCCGGATTCAAGACAAAAAGAAACGCTCCGAGGCCGGCTCGCGGCGGAAACTACACAAGGACCCACAAGGCACATGCTGCAATCGCTTCCCGCCCTGGAGACCGTACTCCAGACCATCGCCACGGGTCTGCTGGTGGGCTTCACCTATGGCCTCATGTGCGTCGCGCTGGGACTGATCTTCGGCATCATGCGCCTGATCAATTTCGCTCAGGGCGACTTCCTCATGCTGGGGATGTATTTCGCCGTCGCGGTGCTCTCCGGGCTCGGCCTGGGCAGCTTCATGGGACCCTTGCCGGCACTGCTGCTTGCGGCGCTGGCGTCGATCCCCGTGTTCTTCGTCGTCGGCTGGATCATCCACAAGCTGCTGCTGGCGCGCATCGGTGCCAATAGGAAGATGACCGAGGGCGAGGTGCATCAGACCCAGCTCATCATGACCTTGGGCATCTCCCTGGTGCTGTCCAACGGCGCGCTCATGGTGTTCGGCTCGACGCCGGTTTCGCTCAATACCCCCATGGCCTCTCAGGCCTTCGTGCTCGACCCGTTCGGCGGCGCCGACGTGCTGGTGTTCCTGAACGAGGCCCGGGTGCTGGCGGCGGTGGCGGCGCTGCTCGCGACCGGCGGCCTCTATGCGCTGCTCCACCGCACCGATCTCGGCCGCAAGCTGCGGGCTTCCGCCGACAACCCGCTGGCGGCCACCTACATGGGGATCGACGTGATCCTCTCCTATCGTGTCACCTTCGGGCTCGGCTTCGGCCTGACGGCGCTCGCAGGGGTCATGGTGGCGACCTACTACCCGTTCCAGCCCTATGTCGGTTTGGACTTCGTGATCGTCATGTATGCCGGGGTGGTGCTGGGGGGCATGGGCTCGGTGATGGGCTCGTTCTGGGGCGGGGTGATTATCGGCCTGGTCCAGCAGCTTTCCACCCTTGTGCTGCCCATGCAATTGCAGGGCACGACAGTCTTCGTCGTGTTCTTGCTGATCTTGCTGATCCGTCCGCAAGGATTGTTCGGCCGCAGCGTGGAGCGCGCCTGAGCCATGTTCAGCACACACCCATTGCGCGCCTATCTCGCCGTGGCCGCGCTTGCAGCGATCTACATTGGGCTGATCTTCCTGGTGGAGAACTCCTATTACCAGTTGATCCTCGCCCTGGTGCCGATCTGGGCGGTGATGGGCCTGTCCTGGAATGTCTTCTCCGGCTATTCCGGCCTGGTCTCGTTCGGACATGCGGCCTTCTTCGGCCTCGGCGCCTACACAACCACGTTGCTGTTCGCCAAGGGCGGGATTACTCCCTGGCTCGGCATCCCGGCGGCGGCGCTGATGGGCTCCATCGCCGGGTTGGTGATCGGCGCCATTACCTTCCGGCTGCGCGGCCATTACTTCGCGCTGGCCATGCTCGCCTATCCCCTGGCCATGCTCTACGTGTTCGAGTGGGCGGGCTTTCAGGAGGTCTCCTTCCCCATGAAGCGGGGCGAGGCGTTCGCCTATATGCAGTTCCAGGACCAGAGGTGGAACGCGCTGATCGCGCTCGGCCTGCTGGTGATCGCGATGCTGGTCTCGCTGAGGGTGGAGCGGTCGCGCTTCGGCTTGTCGCTGCTGGCGGTGAAGCAGAACGAGATCGCAGCGGAAGTCGCCGGCATCGACAGCATGCGCTGGAAGCTCAAGGCGATCGCGCTCAGCGGCGCCCTGGCCGGTGCCGCCGGTGGCTTCTATGCCGTGGTGCTGCTGGTGGTGACGCCCCACACCGTGTTCGGCCTTGCGACCTCCGCGCAGGCGTTGATCGTCACCATGTTCGGCGGGGTGGGCACGCTCTGGGGCCCGGTGGTGGGCGCGGCGATCCTCGTGCCGGTGTCCGAACTGCTGCATGCCGAACTCGGCAGCCGCCTACCCGGCATTCAGGGGGTGGTGTTCGGCCTCGCCATCATGGTCGTGATGATGAAGATGCCCCAGGGCATCGCCCTCGCGGTGCGCGATCGGTTCTTCGCCAAGCCGGGCCGTCCGGCGGGCGCCGCGGTGAGCCCCATCGAGCATATCACTGCCCCCTTCACCCTACCGGAAAGTGCCGAAACGGTGCTCGACGTCCACGGCATTTCGCGCAGCTTCGGCGGGGTTAAGGCGCTCAGCGATGTCACGCTTCAGGTCCGCAAGCAGGAGATCCTCGGCATCATCGGGCCGAACGGCGCGGGCAAGACCACCCTGTTCAATGTGCTCAACGGACTGGTGGCGCCCCATTCCGGCCGTATCCGGCTTTCGGGGCGCGACATGGCTGGCCTCAAGCCCAGCCGGATCTGCGCGCTGGGCGTCGGGCGCACCTTTCAGGTGGCGCGGGTGTTCGGCCGCATGTCGCTGCTGGAGAACGTGGCGGTCGGCGCCTTCGTTGGTACGAAGGGCGATGCCGAAGCGGCGCAGCGGGCGCGGGAGGCGCTGGCGCGGGTCGGCATCGGCCATCTCGCCTCCGCCCCGGCGGACACGCTGACCAATTACGAACTGCGCCTCATGGAGGTCGCGCGCGCTCTTGCCGGCGGTCCGCTCATCCTGCTGTTAGACGAGCCGTTCGCGGGGCTCGACACCAATGAGATCCGGGCCTTCATGGGGCTGATCCGCATGTTGCGGGACCAGGGCATGACGGTCGCCATCATCGAGCACACCATGCACGCGATGATGCAACTGGTGGATCGGTTCGTGGTGCTGGACCATGGCTGTGTCATCGCCGATGGCGCGCCGCGCGAGGTGGTGCGGGACCGCACCGTCATCACCGCCTATCTCGGCGAGAAATGGGTGCCCGATGCTGTCGCTTGATGGGGTATGCGTGCGTTATGGCGGCCTCTCCGCTCTGACCGATGTTTCGCTCGATATCGCCGAGGGGGATTTCATCACCGTCATCGGGCCGAACGGCGCGGGCAAGACCACGCTGCTGAAGGCGATCTCCGGCGTGGTCCCGCTCGCCGCCGGGCGGATTTCCTTCGAGGGCCGCGACCTTACCAAAGTACCCTCTCAGAAGCGCCCGCATCTCGGCCTGGCCCATGTGCCGGAGAATAGGCAAGTCTTCGGCGGACTGTCGGTGCTGGAAAACCTCGAACTCGGCACCACCGCTCTGGTGGACCGCAACAAGCGCCAGGACATCATCGAATATGTGATGGACCTATTCCCGATCCTGCGCGAGCGGATGACCCAACTCGCCGGCACCCTCTCCGGCGGGCAGCAGCAGATGCTGGCGATCGGGCGGGGCCTTGCGTCCTCGCCCCGCGTGCTGCTGTTGGACGAGCCGTCGATGGGCCTCGCGCCCAGCATCGTCGAAACGATCTTCGAGCGCATCGCCCGCATCCACCGCGAGACCCGCCTCACCGTGGTGCTGGTGGAGCAGCGCGCCGTGGAGGCGCTGGAACTGTGCACCCGCGCCTATGTGCTCACCACCGGCCGCGTGGTCGCCACCGGATCGGGCCGGGACCTGATGCGCAACGAAGCGGTCAGCCGGGCGTATCTCGGCGCCTGATCCAACGGAGGGGACGCGCGTGTGTGAGGGATGTCTCAAGCCGAAGTCAGGATGGCGCGGCTTCATGGAGATGCCGGAGGCGCGGCCGTTCACGCCGGTCGGCGACTGGGTGGACCTTTCGCACCCCGTCAATGCGCAGATGCCCTGCGCCTCCATCTTTCCGACGCCGAGCTTCACCGCCCTGCGCGAGGTGCCGAGAGACCCCTTCAACGTTACCGAGATTCGCATGGTGGCGCATGCGGGCACCCATGTGGATTCCCCGCGCCATTATTTCAACGATGCGCCGGGGTTCGAGGGTATCCCGCTCGACCGGCTCTGCGGAACGGGTGTGGTCTGGCACCTGCCGCAGATGCCAGACGCGGTCATTCCGCTGGCGGTGCTTCAGAGCGCGGCGCCCGCCTTGCGGCCGGGCGATATTTTGGCGATCGACACCGGCTGGACCGCCAAGGCCGGCACCGCAGACTATGAGCGGCACCCCAGCCTGTCCACGGAGGCGGCGGAATGGCTGGTGGCCCAGCGCATCAAGCTGTTCGCCTGCGATTTCGCAACGCCCGACCTTGTCTATCATCTGCGCCAGCCGGGGTTCGACTGGCCTGTCCACCGTGCTTTGCTGGGCGATGGCGTGCTGGTCTGTGAGCACCTCACCGGCCATGCGGCGCTTGCCGGACGGCGCGTGGAATTCGTCTTCGGCGCGCTCAATGTCACCGCCTGCGACGGCGCGCCCGCTCGCGTGATGGCGCGGCCGGTCGCGGACTGAGCCCGCGACCGGCGCACCGGTCTAGACGCGCACCGCGAATGGATCGCGTGCGTCCTCCGAGAAATCCACCATCACGTTCTTGGTGCGCAGGAATTCGTAAAGTCCAGCCTCGCCGCGCTCGCGCCCGTAGCCGCTCTCCTTCACCCCGCCGAACGGCGTTTGGGCGGCGGAGGCGCGGTAGGTGTTGACCCATACCATGCCGGAATTGATGGCGCGGCTGACCCGCAGCGCCCGGTTGAGGTTCTGTGTCCAGATGCCGGAAGCGAGCCCGTAGCGGGTGTCGTTGCCGATGGCGATCGCCTCCTCCTCGGTGTCGAATGGGATGATCGAGAGCACCGGCCCAAACACCTCTTCCTGTGCGATGTGCATGTCGTTGCGCACGTCGGCGAAAATGGTGGGCTTCACGAACAGGCCGTTCGCGAGCGCTCCTTCGCGCGCCGCCTCACCGCCCGCCATAAGGGTGGCGCCATCGGTCTTGGCGGTCTCGATGAAGGACATGATGGTGTTGAACTGCGGCTCGTTGGCCGCAGTGCCCATCTCGGTTCCCGGGTCCAGCGGGTCACCGAGCTTGATGATCTTGGCGCGGGCCGAGAGGCGATCCACCATCTCCTGATATACGCCGCGCTGCACCAGCAGCCGCGAGCCGGCGATGCACGTCTGCCCGGTGGCGGCGAAGATGCCTGCGAGCGCGCCGACCGTGGCGCGGTCGATGTCGGCATCGTCGAACACGATGTTAGGGGACTTTCCGCCCAACTCCATGATGACCGGGATGAGCATCTTGCCGGCGGCGGCGGCGATGCGCCGTCCGGTGTGGGGACTGCCGGTGAAGGAAATCTTGTCGACCCCGCCACCCTCGACCAGAGCGGCACCGGTGCGGCCATCGCCCGTCACCACGTTGAACACGCCGGGCGGGAAGCCGGCCTTCTCCACCAGACTGGCGAATTCCAGAGTCGTGACCGAGGCATGCTCGGAGGGCTTCACCACCACGCAATTGCCCGCCGCCAGTGCCGCCGGCAGCTTGTTGGCGAGCAGCGCCATGGGCGAGTTCCAGGCGGTGATGAGGCCCACCACGCCAAGTGCTTCATAGCTCGCGTAATCGAATACATTCTGCTGGTCGAGCGGGATCACCTGGCCGAAGATCTTGTCGGCATATCCCGCATAGAAGCGGTAGATGCGGGCTGAAAACGGCATCTGCGCGCGGGTCTCACGGATAACCTTGCCGTTGTCGGTGCTCTCCATGCGGCCGAAGCGGTCGGCATTCTCTTCCAGAAGATCAGCGAGACGCAGCAGCAGACGACCGCGCTCCAGGCCGCTGACATGCCGCCATGTAGTCTCGAAACAGGTTCGCGCCGCCGCCACCGCCGCCGCGACATCCGCTGCGCCGGCCTGTGAGACCAGCGCCCAGGGCTGCTGGGTGAAGGGATTATAGGTCGGGAAGGTCTCCCCAGCCTCGGGCGTCACCCAGCGGCCGTCGATAAAGAGCTGATAGGTCTTCAGGTTTCCTGGCGCATTCATCCCTGCGGCTCCGTTCGATCATCTTGCGCGGAAGCTAGACGCTACGGGGATGCCGAAAAAATACCAATATTGGTGTCCGCGATGCCCGGTAAACATACTGGCCGCCTCCGGTCCATCCCCGTGCTATGCGTCAGCCGCATACTGAAGGCTCTTTCGTGATTATCCCTGGATGGTGGAGCCTCTTATGGTCCGACCCGTACAGGATTATTGTCCAGGGCAACTGCCGCAGGCGCCTTTTTCGGGCGTGATGGAACGGCGGGCCAGGAAACGACGAGGACATGGGATGGCATCGCCGAAAAACGACACGTCGCGTGCGGAATTCGACTTCATCATCGTCGGCGCGGGATCGGCGGGCTGCGTACTCGCGAACCGCCTGTCGGCAGACGGCGCGCGCCGGGTGCTTCTGATCGAGGCGGGCGGCAAAGACAATTCCATCAACATCCATGTGCCGCTGATGGTGGTGAATTTGCTCAAGGACGAGCGGTACACTTGGCCGTTCATGACCGAGAAACAGGTGCATCTGAACGGGCGCGAACAGCTTTGGGCGCGCGGCAAGGTGCTCGGCGGCTCAAGCTCCATCAACGGCAACGTCTATGTTCGCGGCGACCCGGCGGAGTTCGATTCCTGGAACTGCGCCGGCTGGTCTTGGGACGAAATGCTTCCCTATTTCAAGAAGATGGAGAATTTCGCCGAGGGCGCGCCGGAGACCCGCGGCAAGGGCGGGCCGATCAACGTCACCCAGCTCAAGAAGTTCGACAAGCTTGCCGACGCCTATCTCGATGCCAACCGCGAGGCCGGCTTCGAACTGGTGGACGACTATAATGACGGCCATTACGAAGGCGCGTCCTATCTCCAGTATTCCACCCGACGCGGCTTCCGCTGTTCCTCCTCGGTGGGCTATCTGCGCCCCGCACGCTCGCGGGCAAACCTCACGGTGTGGACCGACACCATGGTCTCCCGCGTGTTGATCGAAAACAAGCGGGCGGTCGGCGTGGAGTGCACGCGCGGGGGCCAGACTGTCATCGCCAGCGCGCGGCGCGAGGTGATCGTTTCCGCCGGGCCGATCCAGTCGCCGAAAATCCTTGAACTGTCTGGTATTGGCCGGCCGGACGTCCTCACCCCGCTCGGCATCCCGGTGATCCACGCGCTGTCCGGTGTCGGGGAGAATATGTCCGACCACCCGAATGTGCGCCTCACCTTCGAGTGCGCGCGGCCGATCACCATCAATGATGTGCTTCAGCGCCCCACCAGCAAGCTGAAGGAGGGGATCCGCTATATCCTGTTCGGCACCGGCCTGCTCTCCATCTGCTCGGCCACCGCCCACACGGTGATGCGCAGCCATCCCGGCGAGAACCAACCAGACCTGAAGCTGCAATTGCAGCCCTTCTCCGGCAAGGACCGCTACGCGCGCCGGCCAAAGGACGGCCTCGACCCCTATTCGGGCTTCACCATCGGCATCATGGCCCTGCGGCCACGCTCGCGCGGCTATGTCCATATCGCTTCGGCCGATCCCGCGAAGCATCCCAAGATCGATCCGAACTATCTCGCCGCCGATGAGGACGTGCGGGTTCTGGCCGCCGGCATTGATGCCGTGCGCCGGCTGGCGCAGGCCCCCTCGCTCAAGCGCCTGATCGTGCGCGAGACCCGCCCCGGCCCGGAGGTGAAGACCGAGCAGCAGATCGTGGAGTATATCCGCTCCACCGCCCAGACCACTTGGCACGTTGTGGGAAGCTGCAAGATGGGCAATGACGCTGAGGCTGTGGTGGACCCGGAATTGCGGGTACGCGGGATCGCGGGGCTGCGGGTGGTGGATTCCTCGGTCTTCCCAACCATCCCCTCGTCCAACACAAACGCGCCCACCATCGCACTGGGCGAAAAGGGAGCGGACCTGATCCTGAGCGCAGTCGGAAAGCCCGCTTCGCTCAGCGCGGCGGCGTGAACAAAACACCGACTTCTGCGCTCGGCATTTCTCCCTCCCAACTCTCCCCCCACACGCGGGAGAGGGTTGGGGAGGCAACTGACCGGTACGCGCGGAAGCGCCCAAAAGAATTCCAAAAGGAGGCGCTCCGGGCGCGCATCATGATCGAACGCATCGAAGTCATCGTCACGGAACTGCCGATCCGCCTGAAGCGGATATTCTCCTCGGGAAGCTACGACACGGGACCGCCCGACCAATTGCTCGGTAAGCCGGTGTTCGTGAAAATTTATGCCGAGGGGATGGTCGGCTGCGCGCAAATCCGTCCCATCAGCCCCGGTCATTTCGTGGCCGATACGACCCAGTCGGTGGTGGCGGCCATCACCGAAATCTACGGCCCGAACCTGCTGGGCCGCAGCATCTTCGACATCGAATCCATTACGGAAATGTTCGACTTGAGGCTGGCCGCGAACCCGGCGGCGCGGGCGGTGTTGGACATCGCCTTGCACGACGCCATGGGCAAGGCGCTCGGCGTGCCGGTGCACAAGCTGATCGGCGGTTGCTCGCAGAGCGTGATCCCGCTGGAATGGTCGGTGAGCCTTGCCGACGACGTGGAGGTGATGATCACTGAGGGGCGCCGCGCGGTGGACGAGTTCGGCATCAAGGTTCTGTGCATCAAGGCCGCCGGCAAGGGGGGCTGGAAGCAGGACGTGAAGAATTTCGAGGCCATGCGCCGGGCCTTCGGCGAGGACATCGTCATCGGCATCGACCCCAACACGGGCTGGAGCGTGCCTGACACCATCGCCGCCATGCGCGCCCTGCGTCCGTTCGATGTTGGCTATGTCGAGCAGCCCATCAGCCGGCGCGACCTTGATGCGCTCGCCGATATCCGTCGGGAGGCGGCCGGTGTGCCCATGATGGCGGACGAAAGCCTGTTCACAATTGAGGACGCCATGGACCTCGTGCGCCACCGCGCGGTCGATGTGTTCTGCATCAAGCTCTACAAGGTCGGCGGCCTCACCCCGGCGCGTAAGATCGCGGCGATCGCCAAGTCGGCCAACATCCTGCTGAACTGCGGTGGGCTCGCCACGGTCTCGAATTTTGAGGCGGCGGCGGCTGCGCATTTCTGCGCCACCATCCCGGCACGCCAGACCTTCGGCGCGGCGGAATTCGTCTTCGGCCTCGGCCCTCTGGGTCGCGATCCGCTGGTGGTGGACACGCCCCTGGTCATCAAGGATGGGGCTGTGCGCGTGCCCGATGGCCCGGGCCTCGGTTTGGTGCTGGACGAGGCCGCGCTGGAGAAGATGACGTTGCAGAAGACTGTGGTGGCGCGCTGAGCGGGTCCCCTTCTTCCCAACCCTCGGCTCCATTCCCCCTCCCAACCCTCCCCCGCAAGCGAGAGGGGGCTTTTGCGTTGGGTCCCTCTGAGTTGTAACCCCCTCTCCCGCTTGCGGGGGAGGGTTGGGGAGGGGGCTGGTTCAAAGCAGAAGGGCCAAAAACAGCCGTCAGTTCCCCGTCTCCCGCGCGGCGTTGGAATCACGCAGCGCGGCGCGGACCACGGCCGGCGTCAGTTGCGGTGCTACGGCCTTGATGAAGTCCAGCATGTAGCCGCGCAGATAGGTGTTGGAGCGCAGGCTGATGAAGATGGTGCTGGGCTCGAACAGGTCGCTGGCATCGCGCGCGCCGAGGTCCACGTCGCGGATGGGATTGTAGGTGATGGTGGTGAGCACGCCGATGCCGAGACCAAGCTCCACATAGGTCTTGCACACATCCGCATCGATCGCGCTGAAGATGATCTTCGGGTCCAGCCCAGCTTTGGTGAAGGCATTCATCACCCGCCAGCGGCCGCTGTAACGCTGATCGTAGGAGATGATGGGATATTTCGCGATCTCCTCCAGCGTCAGTTTCTCGATCTGCAGGATGGGATGGTCCTTGCGCGCCACCACCGAGCGCGGAAGCGAGAAGCAGGGCAGTTTCACCAGGTTCGGCAAGGCGTTGATGGTGTCGGTGCCGATTGCTATGTCGGCCTCGCCCGCATCCACCATGGTGCAGATATCCTCCGGATTGCCCTGGCGCAGCACCAGTTGCACGTCCGGATGGGACTTCACGAATTCCTGGATCACATGGGGCAGCACATAGCGCGCCTGGGTGTGCGTGGTGCCGATGGTGAGCGTGCCGTGGGTGCCGGAATTGACGTCTTCCTTCAGCGCCTTCAGGGCTGCCATGTCGGTGACGACGCGCTTGGCGATTTCCAGCACGAGCCGCCCCGGCTCGGTCGGCCCGATGATACGGTTGCGGGTGCGCAGGAAGATCTCGAATCCGAGTTCCGCCTCCAGCAACTGCACCTGCCGGCTGACCCCCGGCTGGGAGGTGTGAAGGGCTTCCGCCGCTGCTGACAAGTGATTGTTCTGGCGGACGATTTCCAGAATGTACCGGAGCTGTTGGAGCTTCATTGCCGCTCTTCATGTGTTTTTCACATGCTAGGATAACGTCTTATTCTGTGCGTGCATACTGGTGAACGATCTAAGTGTCTGGCCATGGACAAGACGGGCCACGCACAAGGCCCCGCGCATCGGGAGTCCCGCTCCATGACAGAGCCTTTCAGCAAGCGGTATGATGTAATCGTTGTCGGCGGCGGCAACGCGGCCCTTTGCGCGGCCTTGTCCGCGCGGGAACAGGGCGCCAGCGTTCTGGTGCTGGAGCGCGCGCCTGAGGCGGAGCGCGGCGGAAATTCCACCTACACCGACGGCCTTATGCGCGTCGTCTACGAAGGTGCCGACGACATCCGCGCCTTCGCGCCCGACCTCACCGATGCCGAGGTGGAGAGCGCGGATTTCGGCAGCTACACCGAGAGCGATTTCTTCGACGACATGGCCCGGATCACCCAGTACCGGACCGACCCCGACCTCTGCGAAATCCTGGTGCGCGGCAGCAAGGCCACTATGCTTTGGATGCGCGATCAGGGTGTCCGCTTCATGCCGAATTTCGGCCGGCAGGCGTTCAAGGTGGATGGCCGCTTCAAGTTCTGGGGCGGCGCCACCATGGCGGTCGCCGCGGGTGGTCCCGGCCTCGTCGACGCGCTCTATCTCTGCGCCGAGAAGAAGGGCGTCGACGTCGTCTATGAAGCTTGGGTGCGCGACCTGATCCACGACGACACCGGCGTGCACGGCATCGTCCTCCAGCACGGCGGCACGACCCACACGCTTCTGAGCGGCGCGGTTGTGCTGGCCTGCGGCGGCTTCGAGGCCAATGCCGAGTGGCGCGCCCGCTATCTCGGACCGGGCTGGGATCTCGCCAAGGTGCGCGGAAGCCGCTTCAACACTGGCGATGGCCTCAAGATGGCCCTCGACCTCGGCGCGCAACCCCATGGCCACTGGTCCGGCTGCCACGCCACGGCGTGGGAACGCTACGCCAACGACTTCGGCGATCTTGCGCTGACGCCGCAATATCAGCGCCATTCCTACCCCTTTGCCGTGGTGGTGAACCAGGACGGAAAGCGGTTCATCGACGAGGGCGCGGACTTCCGCAATTACACCTACGCCAAGTATGGGCAAGCGGTGTTGGCACAGCCGGGGCAGGTGGCCTGGCAGATCTACGACGCCAAGACCCGCCATCTCCTGCGCGATGAATATCGCACCCGCCACGTCACAAAGTTCACCGCCGATACGCTGGAAGAACTGGCCGACAAGATCGAGGAAGTGAACAAGGCACAGTTCCTCAAGACCGTGGCGGACTTCAACGCGGCGGTCCTCGACGACGTGCCGTTCAATCCTAATATCAAGGACGGCCGTGGTGCCCCCGGCCTGCCCGTGCCGCGCTCCAATTGGGCCTGCAAGATCGATACGGCCCCTTACGAGGCCTATGCCGTGACGTGCGGCGTCACCTTCACCTTCGGCGGCGTCAAGGTCACGACCTCCACCGAAGTGGTGAACACCGCGCAGGAGCCCATTCGAGGCCTGTTCGCGGCCGGCGAGATGATCGGCGGCATCTTCTACTTCAACTATCCCGGCGCGTCGGGCCTCACCTCGGGCGCCGTATTCGGACGCCTTGCGGGCAAGAGCGCTGCGCTGTTCGCGCTGCGCCGTGCGCCGGAGGAAAGCGCCACGGCGACGGCCCGCAAATACGGCTGACCAGCCGGATGAGACCCGAACGACCCGCCTCACCGGCCGAAGGTCGCAACTATCCCAAGGAGCTTCTTCAATGAACGTCGCCGTCGATCCCGCTGTCACCTCACCTACCCGAGCGCTCGCCGAATTCGCGGTCGGCCTGCGCTACGAAGACTTGCCGGCGGACCTCATTCTCAACGCCAAGCAGTGCATTCTCGACAGCCTCGGCTGCTCCATCTTCGGCTCCGACAAGCCCTGGACCCTGGCGGTTTCCCGCGTGGTGGAGAAGCTCGGCCAGAAGGGCAGCGCCAGCGCGTTCGGCATGGCGCTGCGTGCCGACCCCACCGGCGCGGCACTAATCAACGGCACCGCCGCCCAGGGCTTTGAGCTGGACGACTGCCACGACCAGTCCATGTCGCACTATGGCGCCGGCGTGGTGCCTTCTGTCCTGGCGGTCGCGGAAGCGTTTGGGCCGTTCGACGGCAAGGACCTGATCCTCGCCACCGTGGTGGGTTATGAACTCGGCACCCGCATCGGCAATACGGTCAGCCCACACGCCTTCACCCGTGGCTTCCATCCCTGCGGCCTCACCTCGACCTTCGCGTCCGCCGCCGCCATCGGCAAGCTGCTTGGGCTGGATGTCGACCAGTTCGTCAGCGCGCTGGGCCTCGCCGGCTCGCAGGCGGCGGGGCTGATGGCCTCGCAATACGGCGCCATGGCGAAACGCTTCCACTCCGGCAAGGCGGCGCAGAACGGCATCCTCGCCGCCATGTCGGCAAAGGAGGGGCTCACCGGCGTGCGCAACGTGCTTGAGGCACCCTACGGCGGCTTCTGCTCCACCTATGCCGCGCAATACGACCTCAGCTATGCCACCAACGGCCTCGGCACCGAGTTCGAGATGCGCCACAACGGCTTCAAGCGGTATTCTTCGCTCGCCTCCAGCCAGACCTCGGTGGACGCGCTGCGGGCGATCCGCGAAAAGCACAATGTGAAAGGCGAGGATGTCGCCTCGGTGTTCGTAGAGACCACCGAGATGGTGCACCGGCATTGCGGCTGGGCCTACGTGCCCGCCGAGACCATTACCGCCCAGATGAACCTGCCCTACACCGCCGCCGTGACGCTGCTGGAGGGCAATGCCTTCGTCGACCAGTATGCCGACCACAAGCTGCGTGACCCCAAGATCATCGATCTCGCAAACCGTGTTGAAGTGGTCGTTGCGCCGGATCTCGACGCTCTCGGCCCGCATGAGATGCGCGCGGTCCGCGTCACCGTCACCACCAAGTCGGGGGAAAAGTTCACCCATGCCCAGACCTACCGGTCCGGCCACTGGAAGAACCCGCTCTCCGACGAGACGCTGAAGGCGAAGTTCCGTGACCTCGCCGGGCGCCGCCTCACCCCCGAGGCCGTTGCAGAGGTGGAGAGCCTCGTCACAACCCTGGAGACCCAGCAGACTCCCGCCTCCAAGCTCGGCGCCGCGCTCCAGAAGGTGCGCGCATAGCCGTCAGGTACGACACCGCACCTCTCCCGCTTGCTGGGGAGGGCCGGGGAGGGGAAGGGCGCGACCGCTCATCCTGGAGAGCCTCCTCCCCAATCCTCCCCCGCAAGCGGGAGAGGGAAACCGCAATTCTGAAGGAACATCCGCCATGGCACAGCCGATCACCGAGCGTACGCTCTCGACCACGCTCGCCGAGTTCGCGGCCGGGCTCACTTATGACCGCATCCCCCAGGAGGTCCGCACCGCAGCACTCTGGCATGTGGTGGATTCCATCGGCGTATGCATCGCCGGCGCCAATCCGCGCGAGGAGAGCGGGCAGGCGGCCATCAAGCTCGCGCGGCAATGGGCCTCGCCCTCTGGCGCGACAGTGCTGGGCGTCGGCTCGATCATCCGGCCGGAAATGGCCGCGCTGCTCAACGGGTCGCTCGCCCAGGCGCTGGAGATGGACGACAAACACGGCTCCTCGCTCGCCCGGCCCGGCTCCACCGTCATTCCCGCCGCGCTGGCCGTGGCGCAGGCCAACAATCTGCCGCTTTCCGATCTCATCACGTCCGTGACCGTGGGCTATGAGGTGATGATCCGCCTCGGCTTCGTTGCCGGCGACCGCTTCCTGGAACGCGGCTATCACACCTCATCCCTGCTCGGCGCATTCGGCACGGTGGCGGCCATCGGCTCGCTGCTGAAGGCGACGCCCGCCGAGATCATGGATGCGCTCGGCATCGCCGGCACCTTCGCGGCGGGCATTCAGGAGGCGACGCGCACCGGGTCCACCTCCAAGATCCTGCACGGCGGCTGGGGCGCTCATGCGGGCATCATCGCCCTTGATCTCGCCCGCGCCGGCATCACCGGGCCGGCGACTGTGTTCGAGGGCAAGTTCGGTTTCTTTTCCTGCTTCCTCACCCCGATCACGGGCGAACTCAACTTCGCCATCGCCGCAGAGGGGCTGGGCACGCGCTGGTATCTGCCGGAGACCGCCTACAAGCCCTATCCCTGCTGCCAGTTGCTGCACGCCTTCATCGAGGGCGGCAAGCAGATCCGCGAGGAGTTCGCGCGCGACGGCGTCTCGCTGGACGCCATCGAGCACATCTCCTGCCAGCTTGCCGAGCCGGGCCTCACCCTCGTCACCGAGCCGAAGGATCGCAAGAAGGCGCCGAGCCATCCCCACGAGGCCCGCTTCAGCCTGCCTTACGGTGTCGCCACCACTCTGGTGCATGGCGATGTGGATGTGGAAACCTTCCGCGTCGAGCGACTGTCCGATCCGGTGGTGCGCAAGATCGCGGCGCTGGTGGTCTCCTCCGAGGACCCCGACAGCGACTATCCCCAGCATTGCCCGGCGATCCTTGAGGTGACGGCCAACGGCAAGCTGTATCGCCGCCATGTCCGCTTCCATCCGGGCTCCCCGGAGGCAGCATTGAGCCAGGACGACGTGCTCGACAAGTTCGCGCGCAATTCGGGCTGGCTGTTCGGCGCCCGTGCCCGCGAGGTGGGTGCGGCATTGACCCAGACCGCCGAGGGCACAGCCACCGAGGCACTGTTCCGCCGGATCGCTGCGGAAGCCGCGCGCCGGCCTGTGATCGAGGCGGTCTGAGCCATGACCCTGACGTCCGAGGCGATCCGCCCGACCACCGAACTGCGCCGGTTCGACCGACTGTTCATCGGCGGCGAATGGGTTACCCCCCGATCAGGCCGGATGATCCGTTCCATCGACCCCGCGACCGAGGAGGTCTGGGCGGAGGTGGCGGAGGCGGACGCCTCGGATATCGACGATGCCGTGGCGGCTGCGCAAGCTGCCCTCAAGGGCAAATGGAGCCGGCTGACACCGACCCAGCGGGGCGAGCTTTTGCTGCGTCTTGCCGCGCTGATGCGGCGTGACGTGGATCTCCTTGCCGAGGTGGAAAGCCGCGATAACGGAAAGCCGCTGCGCGACACCAAGGGGGAAATCTCCCGCGCTGCGGATTGGATCACCTTCTTCGCGGGGGCGGCCGACAAGATCAACGGCTCGCAAATCCCGTTTCGCCCGGATGCGCTGGCCTATACCCGGCGCGAGCCGGTGGGCGTGGTGGGAGCGATCCTGCCGTGGAATTCACCGATCTCGCTGTGCTCCTGGAAGCTCGGCCCGGCGCTGGCGGCGGGGAACACCATCGTCCTGAAGCCGGCTGAACAGACGCCTGCGAGCCTGCTGGCGCTTGCCCGACTGGTGGAGGAGGCCGGCTTTCCGGCGGGCGTGGTCAATGTGGTGCCAGGTTATGGCGAGGTCGCCGGGGCGGCGCTCGTCGCCCACAAGGGGGTCGCCAAGATCTCCTTCACCGGAGACCACCGCACGGCGCAGAAGATCATGCAATCGGGTGCCGCGACGCTGAAGCGGTGCACCTTCGAGTGTGGGGGCAAATCGCCCTACATCGTGTTCGCCGATGCCGATATCGACAAGGCGCTCACCGTCGCCCTGCACAGCGCGTTCCGCTCCACCGGGCAGTCCTGCTCCGCCGGCTCGCGGGTGTTTGTCGAACGCTCGCTTCAGCGCGAGTTCGCTGAGCGCATGGCGGAGCGTTCGCTGCGCATCCGCATTGGCAATCCGCTGGACCCGAAGACCCATATCGGCCCGCAGACTTCGGCCGAGCAATTGGCGAAGACGCAGAGTTACATTGCCCTCGGGCGTGAGGCCGGCGGCCATGTCCTCGCCGGCGGCCGGCGGCCGGAACGCCTGCCGCGCGGCTATTTCATCGAGCCCACCGTGTTCGTGGACGTCGAAAACACCTCGCGCCTCGCACGGGAAGAGGTGTTCGGGCCGGTGGTGGCGGTCATGCCGTTCGAGGACGAAGAAGAGGCGATCGCGCTTGCCAATGACACCGATTACGGGCTGGTCGGCGGCCTGTGGACCTCCGATGTCACCCGCGCGCACCGCGTGGCGCACCGCATCGAGGCCGGGCTGGTCTCGGTCAATACGTTCCGCCCCGTGCACTGGATGCTGCCCTATGGTGGCTACAAGATGAGCGGCCTTGGCCGCGAGAACAGCCTTGAAGTGCTGAACGAGTATACCCAGACCAAGACAGTGGTTATCGAACTCGCCGAGGGCGCGCCGGCTGATCCGTTCGCGGATTGACGGGCGTTTCCTGACATTCCGCAGAGGTGGGTCAGCGGGTTCAGCAAAGGAACCGGCGGGAACAGGATATTAAAAACAGATACTCGATCTTCAATCGGTATTTGATCCGACCCTTCCGCCCCATAAGCTCGGCTTAAAGGGAACGCACCCTGCGGCATTCCGCAGGTGAAAGACGCTCCCACTCCGAAAAATTCTAGGGAGAGTACAATGATAAATCGCCGTGTAATGGCGTGCGTGGCGGCCCTGATGCTCGGCTTTGCCGGCGCAGCGCGCGCCGAGCAGCCCATATCCATCGTCGTGGCCTACGCCGCTGGCGGCACCACCGACACATTGGCCCGGATCATCGGCGCGCGCCTTGCGGAGAAGCTCGGCACGCCGGTGATCATCGAGAACAAGGCCGGCGCCACCGGGCAGATCGGCTCGCGCTTTGTCGCCAAGGCGGCGCCGGATGGGCGCACCTTGCAGATCGCCACCCAGACCACCCATGCGGTCGCACCGGCGCTTTATCCCAATATCGGCTATGATCCGGTGAAGGATTTCACCCCCATCAGCCTTGTCGCTTGGTCGCCGCTGGTGCTGGTGACCAATCCCGCCTTCCCGCCCAAGACCGTCGCGGAACTCATCACCTACATCAAGGCCCATCCGAAGGATGTGTCCTTCGCCACCGGCGGGCGGGGCGATGGCTCCTTCATGGCGGCGATGTTCTTCAACAACATGGCGAAGGTGAACCCGGTGGCGGTGCCGTTCCCCGGCGAGGGCCCGGCGCTGCCGCAGGTGATGGGTGGCCAGCTTCCCTACATGTTCTGCTCCGCGCCCACGGTCGCCGCCACCATCGAGGGCGGGCAACTCAACGGCCTCGCCGTCACCTCGAAGGTGCGGGCCTCCAACCTGCCGAAGATCCCGACCATGGCTGAGTCCGGCCTGCCGGGCTACGATATGGTCAATTGGTGGGGCTTCTTCGGCCCGGCGGGCATGTCGCCGGAACTGACCAAGAAGCTGAACACCGCGTTCGTGGAAATCCTGAGGGAGCCCGAGACCAAGGCCAAGCTGCAGACCCTCGGATACGAACTGACGGGCACCTCGTCGGACGAGTTCAAGACCTATCTGGCGGCCGAAATCGAGAAGTGGGCGGCACTGGTGAAGGCTGAGGCCGCCATCCAGCAGCAATAGGCGGCAGTGACCCGCCGGGCGCGCCGCACGGGTGGCGCGCCCGTGCCATTTCAGGCGGTATGCATTCGGTTGGTTTGGGTTTCAGGGCGGAGTGACGGAATGGACAATCAGAAGCCCGCCCATCGCGTGGCCGGCCTCACCATCAAGGACCCGCAGAATTTTCTCGCAGGCCTGGTGCTGATCGGCTTTGCCGCAGTGGGCGCCCTCGCCTCCGCTGACCTGGAAACGGGCACGCTCTATGTCATGGGCCCGGGGCTGCTGCCGCGCTTCCTCATGCTGGGGCTTGCCGGCTTCGGCCTGTTCCTGTCGGGCAATGCGCTGCTCCAACAGGGGGAGCAGACGATCCTCTTCTCCGACTTCAGCGCAATCCTGGCTATCGCGGCAGTGATCGCCGCCGCTGTCGCCGCCGGGGCGGTCTTGAAGACTGGCGAGATCATGGGTTTGGCACCCGCAGCCTTCATCTTCTGCGTGCTTTATCTCGCGCTCATGCTCGGCCTGACCGTGCTCAGCATCCGTCGCTCGACGTGGCTTGACCGCAGCGGGCTGCGCGGGCCGGTGTTCGTGATCGGCGGCGTGCTGGCCTTCGCGCTGACCGTTCGCTCCGCCGGCCTGCTTGTGGCCGGGCCGCTGCTCGCCATCATCAGCGGCGCCGCAGCGCCCGACACGCGGTTCGGGGAACTGGTGATTTTCGCCATCGGCGTGACGCTGCTTAGCGTCGGGCTTTTCAAATACGTGCTGCAACTGCCGATGCCGGCGCTCATCATTCCCGGCATTGTGTATCTGTGAGGGCCGATGGACATCCTCGCCAATCTCGGGCTCGGCTTTGCCACAGTCCTGAACCTCGTCGACGTACATGTGCCGCTCATCGGTATGGTGCCGCTGCCGGTGAACATCTTGTTGTGCTTCGTCGGCTGCCTCGTGGGCACGCTGATTGGCGTCCTGCCGGGTGTAGGGCCGATCGCCACCATCACCATGCTGCTGCCGATCACCTTCGGCCTGCCGCCGACCGGCGCGCTGATCATGCTGGCGGGGATCTATTACGGCGCCCAGTATGGCGGATCCACCACCGCGATCCTGGTGAATATTCCAGGTGAAGCCACCTCGGTCGTCACCGCGCTCGACGGCCACGAGATGGCGAAGCAGGGCCGCGCCGGCACCGCGCTGGGCATCTCCGCGCTCGGCTCCTTCTTTGCTGGCTGCGTCGCGACGCTGGTGATTGCCGCCCTTGCGCTGCCCTTGACCAAGATGGCGCTGATGTTCGGCCCAGCCGAATATTTCTCGCTCATGGTCATGGGTCTCGTATTCGCGGTCGTGCTCGCGCACGGCTCGCTCTCCAAGGCCATGGCGATGATTTTTCTGGGCCTCCTTCTGTCGACGGTGGGCACCGACATGGAGACCGGGCAGGACCGCCTGACCTTCGGCTTCGCGCCGCTTTCGGATGGCGTGGATTTCGCCGTGCTCGCCATGGGCATCTTCGGCTTTGCCGAGGTGCTGCGGAACCTGGGCGTTGATGAAAAGCGCGATCTCGTCGCCAAGCCCATCGGCCGCCTGCTGCCTTCGCTCGCGGAACTGAAGCAGTCGTTTGCGCCTGTCGTACGGGGCACGATCGTCGGCTCCATCCTCGGCATTCTGCCGGGCAATGGCGCGGTGCTCGGGCCCTTCGCGTCCTATTCCCTGGAAAAGCGCCTGTCCAAGACGCCATGGCGCTTCGGACGCGGCGCCATCGAGGGCGTGGCGGGGCCGGAAAGCGCCAACAATGCGGGCGCGCAGACCTCCTTCATTCCCCTTCTCACCCTCGGCGTGCCGCCCAATGCGGTCATGGCCTTGATGGTCGGCGCCATGACCATCCAGGGCATCATTCCCGGCCCACAGGTGATGACCAAGAACCCGGACCTGTTCTGGGGGATGATCACCTCCATGTGGATCGGCAATCTGATGCTGCTGATCATCAATCTGCCGATGATCGGCATCTGGGTGCGCCTGCTTCAGGTGCCCTACCGGTTGCTGTTTCCGACCATCCTGGTCTTCTCCTGCATCGGCATCTATTCCATCAACAACAGTCCGATGGACGTGGTGATGACGGCCGCCTTCGCGGTGGCGGGCTACACGCTCATCAAGCTCGGCTTCGAGCCGGCGCCTCTGCTGCTGGGATTTGTACTGGGCAAGCTGATGGAGGACAATCTGCGGCGCGCGCTGCTTATGTCGCGGGGAAGCCTCCTCGGCGTGCTGGAGCGGCCGGTCAGCGCGGGGCTGCTGTTGGTCGCGCTCGCTGTACTGGCGGCCGCCATCGTGCCGTCCCTGAGAAAGGGCCGGGAGCGCGCGTTCGCGGAATGATTGCTCCCCTACATGCCGGGCGGCTCGGTCTCTCGGAAGGCGGGGCGTGCCTCAAGGGCCTGTAGCCGCTCGGCGAGGCGGGGATGGGTCGACTGCCAGTCATGGGCATAGCGGAACGCGGCGTAGCGCAAGGCGACCCCCAGAATAAGGTCGCCGATGGCGATTTGTTCGCCGCCGAACCAGGGTGTCGCGGGCATTTCCCGTTCGATGAAGTCCAGGATCTCTGCGAAGCGGCGTTCTTCGCGCTCGATCCGCTCGGGCATGCGCAGCCCCTCGGGGCGGCGAAGCTCCAGCAGGCGCGCCACCGCGGCCTCGATCAGTGCGTGGGCACGCGCATGCCAGAGCAGTGCGGCCCAGCGGGCCTTGCCTTCCCTCGGGATCAGCAGCCGGGCCGGATCGCCAAGTGAATCCAGATATTCGATGATCAGCAGGGACTCGACCAGGATGCTGCCATCGTCGAGTTCCAACACCGGCACCTTACCGGCCGGGTTGAGCCCGATCAGGCGATGCGTGACCTGCCAGGGGTCCTCCACCACCATCTCGAAGGGAATTCCACGCTCGATCGCACACACCCGCACCTTGCGCACGAAGGGGGATGTCAGGGAGCCGTAGAGCTTCATCGCTTGGCCTTTCATGCTGAAAGGGGCGCGCCCCGCTTGGACGCGCCCCCGATCCGTTACTCAAAAGAGCGCGTCGCTAAATCAGCGCGACCACAGCTCCTGGGTTTCCGCGCGCTCCTTCTCGACCCGCTTCGCCATCGCGGCGGCGTCCTCGTAGCTGGCCTTCAGGCCGACCTTCAGCAGGCTTTCCTGCACGGAGGGCTCCGCGATGATTTCCTTGAGCGCCTTGTCCCAGGTGGCGACGATATCCGCCGACAGCTTGGGCGGGCCGGAAATGCCGATCCAGTAGAGCGTCTCGATGGTCGGGAAGCCGGCTTCCTTGGCGGTCGGGATATCGGGCAGGTTGGGCCAGCGGTCGGGCGAGGCGGTCGCGAGAACGCGAATCTTGCCGGACTGGAGCGCGGGAGCAAACCCGCTGTAGGAGCCGACGCCCATCTTCACATGACCGCCGGCGGTCATGGTCACGGCTTCGGAGCCGCCCTTGAGCTGAAGCGCGCGGGTCTTGGTCACGTCGACGCCGATCGCCTTGAAGAACTGGCGGTTCGCCATGTCCTGTGCGCCGGCGCCGCCGAGCGAGGTCCAGGTGAAGCCCGAGGGATCAGCCTTGGCCGCCGCCGCCGCGTCCGCCAGCGTCTTGAAAGGTGAATCCGCGGGGGCCAGGAACATCATCGGTGTGAACGCGGTCATCGCGATGAAGGTGCGGTCCGTCACCTTGAACGGCAGGTTCTTCACCGCCGTGTCGAGCATGGAACTCTGTGGCGGGCCGTCGGCGAGCACCGTGTAGCCGTCCGGCTTGGCGTTCATGACGTCGTTGACCGCCGGCACCGTGTTGCCGCCCGGCTTGTTGACCACCTTGACGGGGACGCCCCACTTGGCTTCCAGCGCCTGCGCGATCACCCGGCAGCCGAGATCGGTGGATGCGCCGGCCGCGAACGGCACGATGATCTCGATCGCCTTGCTCGGAAACTTGTCTTGCGCCTGCGCCAAACTCGGCAGCGCCACCGCGGCGCATGCCGCCAGAATGAGACTCAATCGGTTCATTTATTCCTCCCATTATTATGTTTTCGTCAGACCTCGTTGGTGCTCTCTTCCACGAGGGTAGCCATGACCTTGGATTTTCTTTTGAAGTAGGCGGTGGCCGCGACCACAGCCACGGCGGCGAGACACAGGGCGAGTGCGATCGGCCGGTGGACCATGAACAGAGGGCTGCCGCTGTTCAGCGCCAGAGACTGGCGCAGCGACTGCTCGAACATGGGACCCAGCAGGAAGCCCAGCACCAGCGGCGCAACGGGCATGTTGAACCGCCGCATCACATAGCCGACCATGCCGAAGATGATCGCCACCCACACGTCGAACAGCGTGTTGCGCGGGGCATAGGCGCCGATGACGCAGACGCCGAGCACGACCGGCCCGAGGATCGAGTAGGGGATCTGGCTGATCTTCGCCCACATGCCAACCAGCGGCAGGTTCAGCACCAACAGCATCATGTTGGCGATGAGCATGGAGCCAATGACGGTCCACACCAGCAGGCCCTGCTGCTCGAACAGCATGGGCCCCGGTGTCAGGCCGTTGATCATCAGCGTGCCGAGCATGATGGCAAGTGCCGGGCTGGTCGGAATGCCGAGCGCCAAAAGCGGGATGAAGCCCGCCATGGCGGTGGCGTTGTTGGCGGCTTCCGGCGAGGCCACACCCTCGATGGCGCCGTTGCCGAAGCGCTCCGGCGTGCGGGAAATGCGCTTTTCAACGTCATAGGCGAGATAGGCGGTGAGCGCGGGCAGCATGCCCGGCAGAAGCCCCATGAAGAAGCCGATGCCAGTGCCGCGCGCGGAGGCCATCATGCCGGCCCTCAGTTCCCGTCCGCGCGGGATCATGGACCACCAGCTTCCAAGCTTGCCGGAATAGACCTTCTGCGTATCGGTGGAAGCGGAATAGAGCACTTCGGCGATGCCGAAGAGACCCACCAGAACCGGTACGATGTCGAAGCCCTTGGTGAATTCCAGCGACCCGAACGTGAGGCGCTGGGCTCCGGTAAGCGGGTCCGCGCCGACCGTTGCGAGGGCCATGCCAAAGGCGGCGATGCCCAGGCCCAGCACCAGCGAATTGCCGGCAAACGAAACTAGGGCCGTCATGGAGAATAGAACGAGCCCGAAATATTCCGCCGGCCCGAACTTCAGCGCCAGATCGGCAATGGCCGGGCCGATGACCGAGATGGCGATGGTGCCCAGGATGCCGGCCAGGAAGGACCCGATGGCCGCGATGGCCAAAGCCTCGCCGGCGCGTCCCTGCTTCGTCATGGGGAAGCCGTCCTGCGCCGTGACGATGGAGGAGACCTCGCCCGGAATGTTCATCAGGATGGCTGTGGTGGAGCCACCATACATGGCGCCGTAATAGATGCCGGCCATGATGATGATGGCGCCGTCGGGGGGCAGATACACCGCCACCGGCAGCAGGATGGCCATAGCGGAAGCGGGGCCGAGGCCGGGCAGCACGCCCACCAGCGTGCCGAGCAGGCAGCCGATGAGAGCGAACCCCACGTTCATGAAGCTCAGGGCGTTTAAGAGCCCTGCAAGCAGACCTGTTTCCATCAGGCGCGTCCATTTCCGGTGTTTTCGTCTGCATGCACCAGCTCGGAGATCGGCCGGTAAAGACCCTCGACCACGCCCGCGATGTCGAGCGGACGGTCGGGTGCGCTCGCATCGGCCACCTCATAGCCGAACAGCGGCGTATGGCGATCAAGGCCCACGGTGCGCATCCATTTGACGCCAGGCCGGTGGAGGGTGACGGCTTCCATCGCCGCGCCCGCCTCGGCTTCGCTCAGGCCCTCAAAGGAGATGACTCGCAGTGCCTGTCCATCTTTCACGACCGGAGAGCGCACATCGCCCGAGAGCGGCGCGAACAGATCGCGGCTCCAGTCGATGATGTAGGGCCGCCACTCGAAGAAGCCCCAGTCGTTCTTGTATTCGGGGGTCTCGAAGGCCTGCTCGGATTCCAGAATCCAGAACGCCACATAGTTGCGTCCCGCGCCTTCGCTCTTGAAGAAACGCTGCACCGAGAGGAAGTGGGGCTTGTCCAGCATCTGTTTCAGCTTGGGGCCGCCATACCACTCATTCCAACCCTGCTCGAGATCCTCACGGTTGAAGTTGCAGCGCACAATATAAGCGAGGGACATCTCTTCCTCCGGCCGGAATTCTTAAAATGACTGTCCGCACTCGGACTTCCGATCTCGAAGCCTTAATGCAACGACCGGGCCAGAGCTACAATTGCGAGGCAAACCGCCCGCATCGTCTCCGGGGGAGGTGGGGTGTCTTCTTTGCAAACATCGAAAGTGTATTTCACGCGGACAGGAATGTCCGTGGACAGATACTGCCCCAAGGGAATCAACGTCTCGTGGTCCAGCAGCGTCATGGCATGCGGCTTGCGACAGGTTGCGAAGACAGGGAAAGCGCGCCTGGATCGAGGTGCGGCGAAGGAGCATTCGGGAATGGGACGCATCTGGGGGCTCTTATTCATTATTTTCGGTGCGGTGTGGTGCTGGGACGGATGGCGGCTTGAGACATCGCAGCGCGAGGACTCGATGTTCGATGAGCTTGGGCCGGATCGCTATCTGATGGTGCTCGGCGTCATCATGCTCGCGGTGGGCATAACGCTTTTCATCAAACCGCCGGCGGGCGCCGCCAATGCGAAATTCTCGCTTGATCGGGCCGCGTGGTGGCCGCCGCGTCCGCCGGTGACGTTCACGCTCGCGCTGGTTGCTTACACACTGTTGATCCCGCCGCTCGGCTACGCCGCGTCTACCTTCCTTTTCTTCCTGGTCATCTACCATCTGGCGGGCAAGCGCACGCTGCCGTCCACCTTCGCTTACAGCGCGGTTTCGGCCGGCATTTTTTATGTGCTGTTTGAAAAGCTTGCGGACATGCCGCTGCCGGTTGGCCCGTTCGGGTTCTGATCCAATGAAAGGGGCGCACATGGCGCGGGAAAAAGGACGCCTCCACGGCAAGGTGGCGCTGATCACGGGTGCGGCCGGCGGTCAGGGCGCGGCGGAAGCCCATCTGTTCGCACAAGAGGGCGCGGCGTTGGTGTTGACCGACGTGGACACCGCCCGCGGCGAGGAACTGGCGGAAGCGGTGCGCGGGGAGGGCGGTCGCGCCCTCTTCCTGCATCATGACGTTTCGGATCCTCAGGCCTGGGCGGACTGCGTTGCGGCCGCGATGTCGGAATTCGCGGGCCTGCATATTCTCATCAACAATGCCGGCACCATCAGCCGCCACGGCATCAAGACCATTCCGCTGGCTTCCTGGAACCGCACGCTGGACGTCAACCTCACCGGCGTGATGCTCGGCATGCAGGCCTGCGCGCCGGCCATGCGAGAGTCCGGCGGCGGCTCCATCATCAACGTCTCTTCCATCGCGGGCATGGGCGCGCATTACGACGCCGCCTATTGCGCCAGCAAATGGGGTGTGCGCGGCCTCACCAAGACCGCCGCCATCGAACTGGTGGAGTGGGGCGTGCGCGCCAATTCCATCCATCCCGGCCAGATCGTCGAGACCAGCTTCTTCCGTGATGCCGCGCCTGGGCACGCGGAATCCGCGCGCCGCTCCATCCCCATGCAACGGCAGGGAACGCCGCTGGAATGCGCCTATCTCGCGCTGTTCCTCGGTTCCGACGAGTCGAGCTTCATCACAGGCGCGGAAATCGCCATCGACGGCGGCTTCACCGCCGGGGGCTCGATCTGGATGCGCTCCCGCATGCGCGATGAACTGGCGAAGGCGGAAGCCGAAGCGTCATGAGACGCCGCCGCGAGGAGACGCGCGGCGGGTAAAAAAAGCCCTCCCCGAGGGGAGGGCCAGGAGGAAGCTTCGGTCGAAGTTCGGCCAGAGGCCGAGCTTCGGGATTTCAGGCGCTGCGCGCGACTTTTGGCTTGAAGCGGATGGGTGTCGGCTCGATCTCGCCGCGCCGTGTCATTTCCACCAGCGAACGCTTCAGAATTTTGCCGCTCGCCGTGAGCGGAAAGGCGTCCACGCGCAGGAAGTATTCCGGCATGTCGAACTTCGACAGGCCGAGTTCGGCGAGATGGGCGAGAAGCACATCGGGCTCCGCCGTGCCGATGATGGCGATGCACACCCGCTCGCCGAGCCGGTCGTCCGCCACCGGGAAACAGGCCACCTTATCCACCTGCCCATGGCGCAAGGCGAGCGCCTCGATATGTGCGGGATAGATGTTGTGCCCGCCGCGGATGATCAGATCCTTCAGGCGCCCCTCGATGCGCAGATTGCCCGCCGCATCCATGGAGCCGAGGTCGCCGGAGAGGAACCAGCCCGCTGCATTGAACGAGGTCTCGGTGGACTTCTGGTTGTAGAAATAGCCGAGCATCAGCGCGCCGCCGCGTCCACCGATATGGCCGACCTCGCCCGAGGCGAGCACGCGGTCCTCATCAAGAGGGTCAAAAATCTTGACCTCATAGGCTCGCCCGCCGCGCCCGCAGGTGGAGATGATGACGTCGTGGTCATCGGTTGGGTGGGTGTATTGGTGCGAGGAATTCTCCGTCATGCCGTAGATGTTCTGCGGCTTGATGCCTTGCTGCACGAAGGCGTCGGCGACGGAGGGCGGGATCGGCGATCCCGCCATGTAAAACAGGTCCACGGCGCCGAGGCGTGGCAGGCCGCGCGCCTTCTGTTCGGCGAGGATGTCCATGGCGTGGGTCGGCACGCCCATGATGTAGGTCGCGCCGGTCTCGATGATCCAGTCGAGCCGGGACATGCCGGCGGGGGGCAGATCCGTCACCAGCCGGCAGCCGGCCAGCAGCCATTGGCCCACCGCCACCCACGCGATGTGATGGGAGAGCGGCGACAGGGTGAGGAGCACCGTATCTGGCCCGTGGCCCCAGTCCCGCACCAGGTCGCGGGCATTGGCGAGCAGGGAGTTGTCCGAATGCATGACGCATTTCGGCGCCCCCGACGTGCCGGAGGTGAAGGCGAGGTAGACCACCTTATCCGGGTCGGCGCAGGGCGGCGACATATAGGGCCCGCCGCCGGGGAAGGTCTCAGGGGTATAGACCACCTTCAAAGCGGGCAGGGTTGCCAGCATGGCCTCGAAGTCCGCGCTGTCCCGGTCCGCGCCCCAGCTGGCCTCGGTGACGAGGCAGCGGGCGGAGAGCCGCTCCAGCAGGCCGACGACTTCGCCGCAGGTGTAGGTGCGGTGGAGCGATGGATTACAAGCGAACCCTTCGCGCGAGCAGGCCAGGAAGGTGATGACCGCCTCGACGCGGTTCGACATCCAGGTGGCGACCCGGTCGCCGCCGGTGAGGCCATAGGCCCGCAGGTCCGCCGCCATGCCGTCCACGCGGCGCAGCAAGTCTTCCCACGTCAGCTTACGGGTGCCGTCCTGGAGCGCAAAGGCGTGGGGTCTGCCCGCCGCGTGGCGGGCGAGAAGGTCGTAGAAAGTATCCTTCTGCCAGACGCCCTCGGCATAATAGCGTTCGGCGGCGGCGGGATGGTGGAGGGTCAGGAAGGGGCGCATCCTTACCTCCCGAACTTGGACGGGTCCGGCTTGCGCTTGCCCTTGAAGCTTTCGGACATCTCGTTGCTCTCCTCGCTCTCCAGATAGGAGCGAAGCAGCAGGTCGTGGGCGACGCGGGCGAGGCCGGAAACGCCGCCGTGGCGGGCGTTGAAGGCGCCCTTGATGGAGGCCAGCGCGAACGGGCCGCGCTCCGCGATCTCCATGGCGAAGGTGCGCGTTTCTTCCTGCAGCTTCTCGTCCGGTACGACCTTATTGATCATGCCCATGGCGAGGGCTTCCTGGGCGCTGATGCGCGGGTTGCGATACCAGATGTCCTTCGCCCGCTTCTTGCCGACGAGATCCTCCAGATACCAGGTGCCATAGCCGGCATCGAACGAGCCCATCATCGGGCCGACCTGCCGGAACACCGCGCTTTCCTTGGCGATAGTGAGGTCGCAGACCACCTGAAGCACGTTGCCGCCGCCCACGGCGAAGCCGTTGACACTGGCGACCACAGGCTTCTGGAGGCGGTCGATGGCCTCATACATCTCAAGCGTCGGCAGGGTGCCGGCATAGAGGGTCGTATCCTCCATGCCGTCCTTCTGGCCTCCGATGCAGAAGAATTTGTCGCCCGCCCCGGTGATGACCAGAACCCGCGTGCGCGTCTCGCGCCGCACCGCTTCGATGCAGTCGCGGATTTCGTGGCACATGGTCACGTTGAACATGTTGCCGTTGTCGGGGCGGTTCAGCGTGATCGTGCCGATGGGGCCGTCTTCTGAATAAAGGATGGTTTCGTAACCCAACGGGCGTCTCCTGGTCATCGGCCGTTGCCCGGCCTGTTCAAGTGTCGCCACGCGATCCACGCGGCACGGTCTATGCAACTTCGCCTGCGGCGCGCCGTCTCCCGAAGCGGGAGCGAAGACACTTCTGCGGTCTTTCCTTCACAGAGCAATGTGCATGCCATGGATGATTTTGTGGACCGAAGCCAAGCGTCTCAAGAGAGCCTCGAAAGAATTGTGACCTGAAAAAGGACGCTACAACCTCCGTTGTCTTTGATTGCAACACGCAGGCGCGTACAGTGTCGCCAACAAAGACATAAAATTGGGAGTGACGCTTATGGATGCCACCCGCGGCGTCATCGAAGGCTTGGCCGTTATCAAGGCGGATGGAACCCTTTCATTCTGCACCGGTCTTGCGGCGGATCAGCGGGTCCGCTCTTTGTTTGCCGACAAGGCCTGGATGGCGAGCGCCCGTGCCCATCGGCTCCAAGCATTCACTCTTGACCGCAAATCCTATTCCGTCCTGGTGACCCCGTTGAAGGACACGGAACTGGTGGTGTTCTCCCCGGTCTCGGGCCAGGCGGTGCTGGAATTCCTGGGGTCGGTGGATTTCGCCTACGACATATTGGAGCACCTCCTCACCGACCCGTTCGACGCCATGACGGTCGTGGATGGTGAGGCGCGGGTCGCCTATCTCTCCCCGGTCCACGAACGCTTCTTCGGGCTCACGCGCGGCGAGGCCAACGGGCGGCCGGTGCGCGAGGTGATCGAGAACACACGGCTCGACAAGATCGTTGCCACCGGGACGCCGGAGGTGGGGGAAATCCAGCAGATGCGCGGTTCCAGCCGCGTAGTCTCGCGCGTGCCCATCCGTCGCAACGGGCAGGTCATCGGCGCCGTGGGGCGCATGATGTTCAAGGGGCCACAGCAGGTGGAGGCGCTCAATAACCGCGTCAACGTGCTGGAAAGCGAGGTGCGCTTCTACAAGCGGGAGGCGGCGGCACTGCGCACCCGCAGCTATGGCCTTGATGAATTGATCGGGGACAGCCCCGCGATGCAGCGCCTCAGGAGCGAACTTACGAAGATCGCGCCGCTGAGCATTCCGGTTCTGATCTATGGCGAAAGCGGCACCGGCAAGGAATTGGTCGCGCACGCCCTGCATCGCCTGAGCCCGCGCCGCGACGCCGCGCATGTGATGGTGAATGCCGCGGCGCTGCCGGCCACCCTGGTGGAATCGGAGCTGTTCGGCTACGAGCCCGGCGCCTTCACCGGCGCCGATCGCAAGGGCCGCAAAGGCAAGTTTGAGCAGGCTGCGGGCGGCACGATCTTTCTGGACGAGATCGGCGACATGCCCATGGAGGTACAGGCCAAGCTTCTGCGCGTGCTCCAGGACCACATGGTCGAGCGCATCGGCGGCGACCGGCCCTATCAGGTGGACTTCCGACTGGTCACGGCCACCAACCGCAACCTCCAGGAACTTGTGACCCAGGGTCAGTTCCGGCTCGACCTGTTCTACCGCATCTCACCCATCTCCATCGAGGTCCCGCCGCTGCGCCGGCGCATCGACGACATTCCGCAGCTGGCGGAGCACTTCCTCAAGGAGGTGTCCGCACGCCACAGCTATCCGATGCCGGAATTGGAGGAGAGCGCGCTCTCCTATCTGATGGAACAGGCGTGGCCGGGGAACATCCGCCAGTTGCGCCATGAGGTGGAACGCGCCTTCGTGTTCGCGGAGAACGGCGTCATCTCGGCCGACACCTTTACTGGCCACAGTGACATGCAGCCGCCAACAGCCGTGCCGCCGGAGGAGCGGGCGCTTCGCCGGGGCGGCGATTCCCTGAAGGCCAATCTTGGCCGCGTGGAAGCGGAATTGGTGCGCGAGGCATTGGTGCGCCACAAGGGCAATAAGAAGCGCGTGGCCGAGGAACTCGGGATCTCGCGCTCATATCTCTACAAGCTTCTCGACGAAGGCGTGCGCGCCTAGGGGCACTTGGTACGCCCCTTGCTGATGTCGAGATAAAACAACCTAGGGAGTGTTTCGTGAGCAGCTATGTCTACCTCGCCCACCTGTCGATCCCGCAGGAATTGGAGGCGGCCTTCAACGAGCTATACGAAGAAGGCTATGTGCCAAACCTTCTGCGCGTGCCGGGGGTGCGTTCATGCCGCCGCTTCAAACTGGAATGGGCCGACAGCGAGATGCCGGAATATCTGGCTTTCTACGAGGTGGACGGACCGGAAGTGCCCAAGTCCGCCGAGTGGAAGGAAGCGTCCGTTAAGAGCGGCTGGGCGGAGAAGATCCGGCCGCACCTGAAGGTGCGGCGACATGGGATGTTCCGCGAATTGTCCGGGACATCGGACGAGGCGCCAGCCTCCACGGAAGGCTGACGCCGGTTTTCGCGATCCCCTCGACTGATCCGGGGGGACGCGATGATCAAGCCCTGTCTGAGGTCCGCGCGTTCACGCCCGGGCCTTGGCCACATGCTCCGCGGCCCGCATGCCGAACACGCCGGCTTTTGCCAGCCCGCCCTGATAGACCGCGTGCTCCCCGCCTTCGATTCCGCCTGTTGAACTACCGGCGGCGTAGAGGCCGGGAATGGGCGCGCCATCTCCGTTCAGAACGCGCGCCTCAGTATCGATCACAAGCCCGCCCATGGTGTAGGTGATGCCGGCGCACAGCGGCATGGCGTAGAGCGGCCCGTTATTCAGCGCTGCCGCGCCATAGGCTCCGGCGGTGCGGGGCGGATCGAGCAAAGCCTGCGACTGCGCCCCGGCTGCTGCTGCCGCATTATAGCGGGAGATGGTATCGGCGAGGGCATCTGGGGGAAGGCCGGCCTGGGCGGCGAGCCCTTCGATCGTATCAGCACGATGTATCGTCGCGCCCGCCTTCGCCAGCAGCGGGTTGGGCGGGATGCGTGCGATGCGGCCTGCCGTGTCCCAAACCTTCTGGTCGAAGATCAGGACCGTGGAAAGCGGGTCCGGCCGGCGCGCCACCGCGTTCGCGAGATAGACGCCGGCATTGCCCTCATCGACGAAGCGTCGACCATCCGCGCCCACCAGTATGGCAGCCTGGGAAACCGCATCCACTTCCGGGTAAGGCCAGAGCTTGTCATTGTTCATGGCGTCGCGCGAAAGCAGATGCCCGTAGAAGGGGGCAAGCTCCGAGACCGCCGCGCCGGCATCAACCGCCATGCGCAAGCCGTCGCCCATGGCGCTGGCGGCGCCGCGCTGCTTCACCTTTTCGGGCAACGCGCAGATGTGTTCGCGAACGCTGTCCAGGGAGGCGGAGAATCCGCCGTCGCAGATGATCGTTGCCTTGGCCGTGATCGTCACCAAGCCGCCGGGGCCTTCGGCTTCTACGCCCACCACCTTTCCGTCCTCGATCCTGAGGCGCGTGGCGCGGGTTTCCAGAAGCAGCGCGCCGCCAAGCTGGGTGAGGCGCTGACCAAGGCTGCGCAGCAGGATGTCCGGACCGCGCCCGACGAAGTCGATCCCGGCGGAGAGCGCGCGCGGCGGCGCCAGGGTCCAGTTCTGCCAGGCAGGTCCCGGTCGCACGAAGCGGGCGCCATGCGCGCGCAGCCAATCGACAAAGATCGGGCATCCGGCGCCAAGCACATCCGCCAGAGCCGGCGAGATGTCCGGCCGGCGCTCTTTCAGGACGGCCGTGAGTTCCGCGCCACCCTCCTTCCCGTCGTGATAGCCGATGTGGATGATGCCACCGGACATGCGGGCGTTGCAGGGGTAGCGATCCGTGGCGCCCTTTTCCAGCACAACGACCGACAGGCCAAGCTCGGCGCCATGCACGGCGGCGACCATGCCCGCCATGCCACCGCCGATCACCGCCAGATCCACACTGCGTTCCATCCCGTTGGTCCCGTCTTGTTGTTGTTCCCCGCATTGGCGGGCCTAGTCTATCTCAGGCTCCGGTGCACCATCCATGCCAGGGGGGCGCACCATCGCGCGGGCACAAGTGTTGTCCTCGAAGCGGCCAGAGGCGGGCGGAAAGTGTCCGCCCGGAGGACAGCCTATGGCGGATGCCCATGCGTGGCGGAGCGTGGTGGGTATGGCATGGGCCTTGCGAAGCACGCACCGAAAGAATGACGGGCGGCGATCCCCTCCGGGCGATCCCATCGTTCCCCTGTTTCTGTTCTCCCGCATGCGCGGGGGAGGGGAATAATCAAGCCATCCTGGGCGCACGCGTGCCGGTGATGGATGGCGGGTGAACGGTCTCCACCCGCGGCAGGGAGAGAAGCGGATGGACGCGGTGAATGCGGCACGACCGGCAAGCGGCGCGCGCCAGGCGCAGGGCGAAGCCTATGACGTGATCGTGGTGGGCGCGGGCGGGGCCGGCCTGGCCGCCGCCATCGAGGCACGCAGCCTCGGACGCTCCACGCTGCTCCTGGAAAAAGCCGAGAAGATCGGCGGCACCACCGGCCGCTCGATCGGCTCCATCGCCGCCACCAACACCTCGCACCAGATCCGCAAGGGGATCAAGGATTGCCCTGAGGACCACCTGCGGGACCTTGGCGCCTTCAACGAGAAGCTCAACCTGCCGGGCAACCCCGTGTTCGCCCGGATGCTGGTGGAGAATGTGCCGGAGACCTTCCGCTGGCTGGAATCCATGGGCCTGGAATTTTTCGGCCCGATGGTGGAGCTGCCGCACAAGAAAAAGCGCATGCACAACGTCATCCCCGATTCCCGGGCCTATCCGTTCCATCTCGGGCGATATGCGCGGAAGATCGGGGTGGACATCCGCACCTCCGCGCCGGTCGAGGAACTGATCATTGAGGGCGGGCGCGCAGTCGGTGTCATCGCCATGGTCGGCGGCACGGCCACGGCGTTCCGCGCGCGCGGCGGTGTCGTGCTGTCCTGCGGCGACTACAGCGCAAACGGGCAGCGCCGGGCGCGCCACCTTGCCCCGGCGATGGCTGGGGTGACCCCGGTCAATCCGTACAATACCGGCGACGGACACCGCATGGTGGAGGCGCTGGGCGGGCGCATCATCAACGAACATCTGCACCTGTCGGGCCTGCGCTTCCCCGCGCCGCCGCCCAAATGGTACAGCCGCATCCCGCCTTATCGTCCCATCACGCGCTTCATGCGCTGGGCGCTGGAAACCATGCCGGGGGTGCTGACGAACAAGCTCATCACCGGCTTTCTCACCACCGTGCTGGTGCCCTCCTACAAGATGTTCCACGAAGGCGCGATTTTGGTGAACGCCAAGGGCGAGCGCTTCACCGAGGAGACCCGCGACTCCGCCGCCGAGATGGCGGCCCAGCCGGACCAGAAGGCCTTCATCCTCCTCGACGGGGCGCTGGCGCGGAAGTTCTCGGGCTATCCCTATTACGTCTCGACCGCCTCCGGCTTCTCGTATGCCTCCATGGCGGACTACCGTCGGAACCGGAAGGACATCTTCAACGAGGCGCCAACCCTGGCCGGCCTTGCCGCCAAGATCGGCGTTCCCGCCGCCGCCCTCGAAGCCACCCTCGGCAAGCTGAACGCCGAACGGCAGAGCCATCCGCAGCCGGGGCGGCCGGTTCTGAAGGAAGGACCCTATGTCGCCCTCGGCCCGGTGCGCTATTACATCAACTTCACCGACGGCGGCCTCGCCGTGGACCACAATCTCCAGGTCCTGGGTGCCGAGGACAAGCCGATCCCGGGTCTCTACGCGGCCGGCTTGACCGGAATGGGCGGCGTTCTGCTGGAAGGTCACGGTCACCATCTCGGCTGGGTTTTCACCTCAGGGCGCATCGCAGCGCGCAACGCTGCCTATCACGTCACGACCGATGACCTGCCCGAAGCGGCACCGGCTCTCTGACGTTTGCCAAAAGGATTTTTCAGATGGATATGCCGGACATTCCCACCTATCCCGCCCTCGGCTTTCTGGTGAAGCACGGCAAGTGGCTGGCGCTTCTGATCGCCGCTTTGCCGGTGCTGGGCGGCATCGCTGCCGTGGCCACGGGCGGATCGGTTCTGTTGCTGGTTGCCGGCGTGGTGGTTGCGCCGATCCTGCTGCTGTTCCTGATGACCTATGTGGAAATGGCGCGCGTGATCTCCGACACGATGATCCCCCGCTAAGCCCTCAAACGCGGATGGCGCCAGGACCGGAAACCGGTCCTGGCGCCATCAAATTCGACAGCAACTGATCTGGGGGCGCTCGCTATTCCGGCTTCATGCCCGAGATATCGGCCACCTCGCTCCACAGTTTGATCTCACGGTTCAGATAAGCTGCGAACTCAGCTGGCGTCGAAGGACGCGGCTCGAAGCCGAGGCTCAACATGGTCTCGCGAACATTCGGCTTGGCGAGGATTTCGGTGATATCCTTCTGAAGCTGGTCGATGCGCGCCTTCGGGGTCTTGGCCGGCGCGAGGATGCCGTACCAAAGCTCCACATTGAAATCGGCGATGCCCTGTTCCTGGACGGTCGGAATGTTGGGCATGAAGGTCGGGCGCGTCGCGCTCGATATGGCGATCGCCCGCACCTTGCCTGTGGCTATGAACGGCTGGCCCGACGAGGGCGCGCCGAAATACATGGGCACGTTGCCCGCTGCCACGTCGGCGATTGCGGGTGCGCCCCCTCGATAGGGGACGTGGGACATCTTGATGCCCGCCTTGGCGTTCAGGAACTCCATGGCGAGATGCGGGGCGGTGCCGATGCCCGAGGACGCATAGTCGATCTGACCCGGCTTGGCCTTGGCGAGGGCGATCATGTCCTGGAGGTTCTTGGCCGGGAACTCAGCCGCCACCGTAAGCACCAGCGGCCCGGCGCACACCAGCATGACGGGCGCGAAGTCGTTGACGATGTCGAAGGGAAGATCCTTCTTCACCTTCGGCAAAATGGCGTGGGCCGAGGTGGTGAGGAAGATGGTGTTGCCATCCGGATCAGCCTTCGCCGTCATATTTGTGGCCGAGATGCCGCCGCCGCCCGACTGGTTGAGCACCACAACGGGCTGATTGAGCTTGGGCTGAAGTTCACCGGCGAGAAGGCGAGCCACGACGTCGGTGCCGCTGCCCGCCGGGAAGGGCACGATGATGCGCAGCGGTGGTCCCATTTGTGCAACGGCGCCCGTCGCGACCACGGAAAGAGCGAGGCCTGCGAAGGCCGCGAGTAGTCCTCTGGCTGAAATTGGCATGCGGCGTTTCCTTTTCGCTTTTTTGTTCACTGTTCTCTTTGATCGAACATGAAATAGGTGCGGTTGTTCTGGAACCGCCGCATGCGCAACATCCAGGGCGTGAAGTTCGCCGTGGTCCAGGCATCGAGCGCGTAAATCGAGACATCGCTCACATGGTAGAGCGCCATGTAGCGGGGCGCTCCGCCGGTCGTGCTTCGCGCTTTGAAGCGCCGCGCCGCGACCATTCCTGGCACCTGCGAGAGCAGCGGAATGTGCTCGGTCGTGTACCACTCGTTGAACTCTTCCTCGACGGCGGGGTCCACGTCCATGGACGTCAGCACCAGCCCGCCGGCGTCCGGCGAAGGGCGGTCTCCGGGAACGAGCTGGACCAGATCCCAGGTCAAGATCGGCGCGCCCGGAGCCGACGGCACGATATCCGCCTGACCTTCGTCGAGCGTGATCCAGAAGGCGGCCCCGGCCTGCATTCCCCGTGTGTCGCGGTCGGTCCGTGCGCCCTTCCACACCTGCCGTGTTCGGCCTTCGGGCGGAATCAAAGCGGGGGGCGGAGCCTCATAAATAGCGAGGCCAAGACCTAGCGCGTTTTGCGAAGAAACCATGTCGCGTCCTCCCGGCGGCTCCTAGGGGAGCACGCCGGCCTTTGTGAAATGATTGAAATATCGGATGAATTCGTCCTGCGTCCGAACCTGGCGCGCGAAGCCAGCCTGCCGCGCCTTCCCCGTGTCGGACATGATGTCCCAATGGGGGGTGAGAACGAAGTCGCCGTACGACCACAAGGCGAGCTGGTCGAAAGGGGTGGATTTCAGGCCATGCTTGCGCACGATCGCCTCCCACACCGGAGCCTTGTCCGCCATGGCGGTGGCAAGCCTGACAGTGCGCACCGGCCCGACCTCCATGCCGAAATGGCGCGCGAACGCCGGCCACAGGCGTTCCCATCGGATGTAGTCGCCATTGGTGATGTTGAAAGCCTCGTTGGCGCATCCCGGCGTCTGCGCCATCCAGAGGATGGACTCCACCAGGAGGTCGGACGAGGTGCACTGATAGAGCGCGTGGTAGTTGGCTTCCGTGCCCGGGAACGACAGCGGCAGCCCCATCTCCCGGCAGATCAGTGCATAGGCGGCAATCACCAGAACAAGGTTTCTCGGCGCGTCAGGCACGGCATGGCAGATGCCGTGGGGGCGTGTCGCAGTCCAGGTCCAGTTCTTTCCGCGTTGGTGCGCGGCGATATAGTCCTGCTGGGCGTAGTAGAATGTGGTGCGCATGCTGCGCGGGTCTTCTTCCCGGGCAGGCGTGGTGAACGGCCCGAGGTCGGAGCCGTACCATTTCGTGCCATGCACCAGATGCACATGGGCAAGGTTTGGCGCCTGCGCCTCCACTGGCTCCACCAAGTTGCGGAGCATGGAGAGGTTCTTCTCCACCGGCTCCGGCTGGCCCGCCACATGGTCGAAGCGGCCGGCATAGAAGATGTGCGTCGCGTCCTGAAGGCCGATCAGCTTGGTCCGGCAGTCATCGGCGTCGGTCAGGTCCACAGGGATGAAGCGCACCCCCGGCACGTCCACCTTCTTGCGGGCCAAAGCCACCACGTCCCAGTCCGGCCGTCCTGCGAGTTCGTCCGCAAGGCCCCGTCCGATCACGCCCGTCGCGCCAGCGATTACCGCGAGCTTTGTCGTCATTCCCAATCGTCCTTGTCTGAATTTGCCCGTCTGGTCAGGCCGGCGACACGCGGTACAGCAGCCGCAGATAAGCGGGCCGGTCCAGCGGCGCCGTGCTCACGCCCGCGAGGGGTGGCTTGGCGCATGCGGCCTCCACGGCGGCGCGCAAGGGCTCCATGTGGGTGGCCTCAACGAACAGACCCCATTCGAGGCGACGGTCGCCCTGGCGCACATGTCCGCCGGTGGACTTCATGGCAAGGCTGTCGTCGCGCGCGATGATCCGCGCCGCGACGATACCGGGTGTCTTCAGCAGCGCCGGAATGACGGAGGAGGTGAGTTCCTGTCGCAGGGCTTCCTCTCGTCCGGGCGCGGGCGAGAGCGGGATTGCCGCAAGGCACGCCCCCTCTGCCTCGCCGAAATCCTGCACGACCCGGGCGATGGTCCGGATCACGTTCTTGAACCGCAGAATGTAGTGGCGGCTTGCCGGGTCGGGCTCGCTCACCATCCCGACATAAGCGGGCGACTGGAATACGCCGGTGTCCCACGCCTCGTAGAAGGCGAGGTACTTGGGCCCATCCTCTCCCGCATTCTCATAGCGCCGTCCCCGGATGAAGCCGGGCAAAGCCAGAATGCGGTCGCGCATGTGTTCGCGATTGTACCAGTCGTTGAACCCCGCCTCTTCCTCAGGGGCGATGTCGGTCCAGGTGAACAGCACCGCTTTTGCGGTGCGAGGTTCATGCGCCACGACGCTGTCCGCGGGACGATCGCTCAGACGATCGCTCATGGGCCGACGGCCCAGAGCATCTCTACGGTCTTCTTCTCGTCCGAGACGAAGGTGCGGAATTTCGCGGCGTCATGGAGATAGGGCACCATGCCGATATTGGTCAGCGCCTGCTGGAATTTCGGGTCCTTGGAGATGGTGGCGAGGCCCTCGGTCCAGACCTTGATGACATCGGCCGGCAGGTTCGGCGGACCGGAAACGGCGAACCAGAACAGGATCTGCACGGAGGGATAGCCGAGTTCACCCAGGGTGGGTGATTCCGGCAGCGGCGGGAAACGAACGTCGGACGCCACGGCGAGCACGCGCAGCTTGCCGGCCTGCAACATCGGCGACACCGCGCTCCAGGAGCCGGCGCCCAGCATGACATGCCCGCCGGCCGTCATGGTTACGGCCTCTGCCCCGCCCTTGGAGGCGACCGGCCGGGTGCGCTTGATGTCGACGCCCACCGCCTTGAAGAGTTGGCGGAAGGTGTAGTCCTGCGCGCCCGCGCCGCCCAGTGAGGTCCAGGTAAAGGTGGTCGGATCACTCTTCAGGCGGTCGATGGCCTCCTTCATCGTCTTGAAGGGCGAGTCCGCCGGCACCACGAAGATCATCGGGGTCTGCGCCACCATGCCGACGAAGCTGCGGTCCATCACCGGCATGGGCGGATTCTTCACCACCACTTCCAGCATCGACGACGATGCCGGGGAATCCGCCAGCAGGGTGTAACCATCCGCCGGGGAGCGCATGACCTCCTCGACGGCGGGGACGGTGTTGCCGCCCGGTTTCGCGACGACGCGCACCGGCACCTTCCACAATTCCTCCAGCGACTGGGCAACCGCGCGCGCCGTCAGGCTCGTGGAGCCGCCGGGCGCGAACGGCACGATGAGGTCGATGGCTTTGCTGGGGTAGGTCTGCGCCGGAGCGGCACCCGGCAGCATCAGTGTGGCGAGCGCAAGACTCGCGGCGAAACGTATAAACCGCATGTTCCTCTCCCTTGCCGCCGCCAGTCTTCTGCTGGCAGGGCGTTGTCCTTCTACGCCTACGCGGCGCTGGTCAGGGTTCCGCAAGGGTCGTGCCAGCGCCGCGGTGCCTTCAGGCGCCGGTCTTCGCGTTGGCGCAGAGACGTTTCGGGCGCCGTAACGTCATTTGGTTGTCGCCACGACCGACACGTCTGTCCGCCCCGTGGACACGACAATGGGCGAGCTGCCGCCGCGTTTGCGCCCGCATGGCCCTTCCCCAAGGGCTGGCATGCGCCTTGCTGAACATCCACCGGAACAGTGGTGAACACATGAACTCGGTGGACCTTTCAATCGAACCGGCCAGCGCGCCCTTCAAGATGCTTTCGGGCGTGAGGGTGGTGGATCTCACCACATCCATCGCAGGCCCCTATGCCACGATGCTGCTCTCTGATTTCGGAGCGGACGTGGTCAAGGTGGAGCGGCTCGGCGGGGACGATGCCCGCCAATGGGGTCCGCCCTTTCTGCATGGGGAGTCGCTCTGGTTTCTGAGCGTCAATCGCAACAAGCAGAGCATACGGCTCGACTATGCCTCCACCGAGGGAAAGACAGTTCTTTCCGATCTTCTCGACAAGGCGGACGTGGTTGTTACCAACCAGCTTGGGAACGTCCAGCGCAAGCTCGGCCTCGATGCCCACGCGGTGCGCGCGGACCGTCCGCGGCTGATCCATGTGTCGCTGACAGGCTTCGGACTTTCCGGCCCCAATTCCGGTTTGCCTTGCTATGATCTGATCGCCGAGGGCTATAGCGGCGTCATGGACCTGACGGGCACGATGGACACCGAGCCGCAGAAGGTCGGCTCTCCGGCCGCCGACATGCTGGCCGGCTCGGATGCCGCCATGGCGGTGTTGGCGGCGCTCCACAAGCGCAACACCACCGGGGTGGGGTGTGCGGTGGACATCTCGCTCACCGAGAGCATGATCCGCTTCATGTCGCCCCGCATCGTCACCTACATGGGCTCCGGCGAAATCCCGCGTCGCTCCGGCGGCAAGGACAGCGTGATCGCGATCTATCAGACCTTCGACACCGCCGACCTGCCGATGACGCTGGGCGTGGGGAACGATGCGATCTGGAACCGCCTGTGGGATGCATTCGGCCAGCCGGGCATTGCGAAGGATCCGCGCTTCTCCAGCAATGCGGACCGCCGTGCGCATCGCGAGGAAATTGTTGCCATGATCCAGCAGGAACTGCACACCCGGCCGCGTGCTGAGTGGCTGAAAATTTTCGGCGCCAGCAAGGTGCCCGCCGGCCCGATCTACCGCGTGGACGAGGTGGTGCAGGACCCCCATTTCCACGCCCGCTCCACCTTCTACGAGATGGACCGCGAGGGCGAGGCGCTGCCGCAGGTTGGCCTCGGCATCAAAGTGGATGGGGTTGCGCCAATCGGTTCCGCCCCGCCGCCCCGCCTTGGCGAGCACACCGAGCAAATCATGCGCGATATCCTGGCCTATGACGACGACCGCATTGCCGGGCTGCGCGCTGCGGGCGCCATCTGACGGCGCATGATCGAGGACGCGATGATCGACTTATCCCGAGACGGCGCCTTCGCCGTCATCACGCTTAATCGTCCGGAGGCGCTTAACGCGCTCTCGTTCGACATCATCCGTCAGCTCGGCGCCGCACTGGACGAGGCCGGGCGCTGGGACATCCGTGCGCTGATCTTCACCGGCGCCGGGGAACGGGCTTTCTGTGCCGGTGCCGACATCAAGGAATTGATCGGCCGGCCCCTCATGGAGGAGAAGGCGGGCGCGGAGCTTGGCCAGTCGACGTTCGCCAGGCTCGACAGCTTCAAGGCGCCCTCCATCGCCGCCATCAACGGCTTTGCGTTTGGCGGCGGTCTCGAACTGGCGCTCGCCTGCACGTTTCGGATTGCCTCCGCCAAGGCCAAGATGGGGTTGCCGGAGATCAAGCTCGGCCTCATCCCCGGTTATGGCGGGACCCAGCGCCTGCCGCGCCTGATCGGCGAAGCCCGCGCCATGGACATGATCCTCACCGGCCGCACCGTGGACGCCGCCGAAGCCCTGGCGATGGGGCTCGTGAGCCGGGTCGTGGAGAGCGACGTGAAGGGCGCGGCCAAGGAACTCGCGGCAAGCTTCGCGGGCTACGGCCTGCCAGCGCTCGCGCTGGCGCGCAGCGCGGTCAGCCGGGCGCTGGACGTGCCGCTCCACGAGGGACTGAAGATCGAGGCGGACCTATCCACCCTTGCCTATCGCACGCAGGACGCGGCCGAAGGGCTTGCCGCTTTTGTTGAGAAGCGCCCCGCCGCGTTCAAGGACCGTTGAGATGGCGACCTCTCGCAATATCATTGTCACAGGTGCAAGCCGCGGCATCGGCGCCGTGGTGGCAGCCGAACTCGCAGCGCGCGGCCACACCGTCGGCTGCCTGTCCCGCAAGGGGGAGGGGCCGCAGGGGCTCGACCTGGCGGACGACCTGCGCGCCCGCATGGTGCTGCTGAAGGGCGATATCCTCGATCCCGCATCCATGACGGCGGCGTTTGAAGACTTCGAGCGTCGCGTCGGCCCGGTGAGCGGCCTCGTACAGAATGCCGGCATCCATATCGAGGGACCGGCGGATCGCCAGCCTCTGTCGGAATTCGAGGAGGTGATGCGAACCAACGCCACCGCCACCTTCACCGTTTGCCAGCAGGCCTATCCATTTCTGCTCAAGGCAGGTGGCGGTCTCATCGTCAATATGGGGTCGTTCTTCGACAAGATGGGTGTGCGTCGCAACGCTGCCTATTGCGCCTCCAAGGCGGCGGTCGCCGCCATCACCCGCTGCCTCGCGGTGGAGTGGGCGGCCAAGAAAATCCGCGTGATGACGGTGGCTCCGGGCTACATCGAGACCGACCTCAACAAGGATTTCCTCGCTTCCGAGAAGATCCGCGCCTTCCTGGCCGCCCGTATTCCCGTGGGTGGCCCAGGCGAAGCGCAGGATGTGGCGCGCCTGATCGGCGGTCTGTTCGCGGAAGATATCGGCTTTCTCACCGGCGAGACCATCTATCTCGACGGCGGCCAGGGCATGGCTCTTTAGGGTGACATGAAATGACGCTTTTCCATCGCCTCGACGCCGCGCTCGACCTGCCGGAGGATGAAGCCCTCCTGCTCGAAAATGTGCGGGCGTTCGCCCGCGACGAGGTGGCGCCGCGCGCGGCGCACCACGACGAGACGAAAGAATTTCCCTGGGAGAACGTGGAGGGCATCAACGCGCTCGGCTTGAACGCCATGTTCGTGCCCGAGGCCTACGGCGGCGCGGGCCTCTCCTATCTCTCCTATCTGATTTGCGTCAGGGACATCTCGGCCGCCTGCGCCTCGACCGGCATTATCTGGGCGACCAACTTTCACGCCATCAAGCCGCTGATCGACTTCGGCTCGGAGGAGCAGAAGATGCGCCTCCTGCCGCGCATCGCGGAGGGCGGCCTTGCGGCTCTGGTCATCACCGAGCCGGACGCAGGCTCCGATGCCACGGGCATGCGCACCAAGTTCACGCCTGACGGCGACGACATCATCGTCAACGGTTCCAAGACCTTCATCACCAACGGCGATGTCGCCGATCTCTATGTGCTGTTCGGCAAATGGTCCGAGACGGAAGATCCCAAGAAGGCGATCTCCTGCCTGATCCTGGAGAAGGGCACGCCGGGGCTTTCGGTGGTGCGGCTGGAGGACAAGATGGGCCACCGCGCCTCCTCAACCGCCTCGCTTTCCTTCGACAATTGCCGCGTGCCGAAGGCCAATCTGCTGCGCGGTCCCGGCGAGGGACTGAAGCTTCTCCTGGCTTCGCTCAACAAGTCGCGCCCCTCGGTCGCGGCCCACGCGCTCGGCATCGCCCACGCCGCCTTCGACGACAGCATCGCCTACATCAATGGCCGCAAGCAGTCGGGAAAGAAGATCATCGAATTCCAGGGCATCCAGTTCTTGCTTGCAGACCTCGCCGCCGAGATCGCGCTTTGCGACACTTGGCTGGTGCATGTGGCGAAACAGATCGAAGGCGGCGCCACCGACATCGGCGTCGAAGCCTCCATCCTGAAGATGCGCGCCACCGACATCGCCATGCGCATGGCGACCGAAGCGGTCCAGCTTCACGGCGGCTACGGCTATGTGAAGGACTACCGGGTGGAGCGCCTGATGCGCGACGCCAAGATTACGCAGATCTGGGAAGGCACGAACCAGATCCACCGGCAACTCATCGGCCGCAGCTTCATCGAACGCTGAGGACAGCACATGACTGAAAAGCATCCGGTCGGCGTCGCCGGCAGCGGCACCATGGGAACCGGCATCGCTATCGTCGCGGCGCGGGGCGGTTTCCCCACCATCGTGTTCGATCTCGACGCCAAGCGCGTCGAAGCCGCAATCGTGTCCATGCGCGCCTTCTTCGGCAAGTCGGTCCAGCGCGGAAAGCTCACGCAGGCGCAGGTGGACGAGATCATGGGCCGGGTCTCCGGCACCAGCGATATCAAGGACCTTTCCGCCTGCGGGCTGGTGATCGAAGCGATCTTCGAGGAACTGGAGGTGAAGGGGAAGCTCTTCGCCGCGCTCAACGAGGTGTGCCAGCCCCACACCCTGTTCGCCTCGAACACCTCGACGCTTTCCATCACCGAGATCGCCGCCAAGTCCGGCCGCGACGACCGGTTCGTCGGCATGCATTTCTGCCTGCCGGCGCAGCTCATGAAGCTGGTGGAGATGTCGCCCGGCCTCAACACCTCGGACGAGAGCTTCAAGGCCGCCTGGGCCATGTGCGAGCAGATGGGCCAGCGGCCGGTGAAGACGCAGGACGCGCCCGGCTTCATCCTCAATTACTTCCTGGTGCCCTTCAACAACGACGCCATCCGGCTGGTGGAGGAAGGCGTTGCGGAGCCGGCCGAGATCGACAAGGCCATCAGGGGTGCGCTCGGCTATGCAATGGGCCCGATGGAACTGCTCGACCTTGTCGGCCTCGACACCCAGGTTCTGCTCTGCGAGGCGCTGAACGGCGTCACCCACGAGCCGCGTGCCGCCTGCCCGCCGCTGCTGCGCCGCATGGTCGCCGCCGGCCGGCTCGGCCGGAAGACCAAGCGCGGCTTCCTCGATTATCAGTCCACCGCGATCTTCGGAGCCTGAGTTATGCCCCATCAAGTGATCGCGACCGGCGAAAGCCGCTCCTTCCCGGAAAGCCATCCCCTTCTTGAGGCCGCGCAGGGCGAGGGCGATGTTCTGGTCCTCCTCGGGGACGGCGCGGGCGCCACCTTTGCCGGCATCGCGCAGCAGAGCGCCTATGGCCTGATCCTGATCGAACTCGGAACCGAGTGCCTCGGGGTCCACACCGGCGAAAGCCGGGGCGATGAGGGCGGCAATGTGCTCGGCTTCGCCCGCTTCCGCCTGGGTATCGCCGCGCCGAGCGATCTGGTGGAGATCGTCCGTCAGCCCAACACGCCGGATAGCGCAGTCGCGGCCGCAAGGGCGCTGTTCGAAGCCCATGGGCTCAAGACCGCCGTGTGCGGCGACTTCCCGGGCCGCATCATCGACCGCCTCGTGCGCCCCTATTACAACGCGGCGCTGAGCCGGCTGGACGCGAAGCTCGCCACCGCTTCCGACATGGATCTGACGTTGCGTCTCGGCCTCGGCTATCCCGAAGGCCCGATCGAGCTTCTGGAGCGCACGGGCCTCGACGCGCATTACGACGTGACGCAGGCGCTCTACGCGGCGTTTGGTGAGCAGCCCTATAGCCCCGCCCGCCGCGCCCAGGTGGCGAAGGCGCGCGCCAACGGAGGGCTGTGAGATGCAGCCGCTCGACGGGGTTCTCGTCGTCGATTTCTCCACCCTTTTGCCGGGCCCCCTGGCGAGCCTGATCCTGGCCGAAGCCGGCGCGCAGGTGGTGAAGATCGAGCGTCCGGGCCGGGGCGACGAGATGCGCAGCTATGAGCCGCTGGTCGGCGATGACGGCATCAATTTCCACATGCTGAACCGCGGCAAACGATCCATCGCGCTGGATCTCAAGGCTGCGGATGCCGTGGAGAAGCTGACGCCGCTGCTGCGCAAGGCGGATATCCTGGTGGAGCAGTTCCGCCCCGGCGTGATGGAGCGGCTAGGCCTGGGCTATGCGGCGGTCAAGGCCATCAACCCCGGTATCGTCTATTGCTCGATCACCGGCTGGGGCCAGACCGGGCCGAAGGCGTCGGTGGCGGCGCATGATCTCAATTATATGGCCGAGAGCGGCGTGCTGGGACTCTCCGCAGGCGTGGACGGCGCGCCCGTCCTGCCGCCGGTGCTCGCGGCCGACATCGCGGGCGGCACCTATCCCGCCATCATGAACATCTTGATGGCACTGCGGCTGAAGGAGCGGACCGGCACCGGGACCCATCTCGATGTTGCCATGGCCGACAATCTGTTCTCCTTCGTCTATTGGGGCCTTGGCAACGGCTTCGCCTCCGGCGCCTGGCCGGTCAGCGGGCGCGAACTGGTGACGGGCGGATCGCCCCGCTACCAGATCTATCGCACCAGGGATGATCGCTACCTCGCGGCGGCGCCGCTGGAAGACAAGTTCTGGGAGAATTTCACCGCCATCATCGGCCTCTCCGAGGCGCTGCGCGCGCCGGCCGCGCCGGTGGATGAGGTGACAGCCGAGGTCGCCGCGCGGATCGCCGAGAAGACGTCGGACGAATGGCGTGCCGCCTTTGCGGGCAAGGATGTGTGCTGCTCCATCGTCGCCACTTTGGAAGAGGCGGTCGCCGATCCGCATTTTGCCGCGCGCGGCGTGTTCCAGCAGCGCCTGTCGCTGGGCGGCACGAGTATCCCGGCGCTTCCGGTCCCGCTCGCGCCTGCCTTCCGGTCCGCCGCCGATGGTGCCGCTCCGGCGCTGGGCGAAGCGGGCGACCCGTTACAGTATCTCTGAAAGGACTGCCGCCATGCGCAGCTATCGCGTCTGGGAGCATGGCGCTCCCGATACCATGCGGATAGATGACCTCCCGGATCTGACGCCCGGCCCCGGCGAGATCGCCGTCGACGTAAAAGCCGCCGGCATCAATTTCCCCGACGTGCTTGTCATCAGCGGGCAATATCAGATCCTGCCTCCGCGCCCGTTTACGCCAGGCAAGGATTTCGCCGGTGTGGTCCGTGCGGTGGGCGCTGGTGTCGAGGGCTTCCAGCCTGGCGACCGGATCATGTCCCAGGTGGAATTTGGCGCCTATGCCGAACAGGCCATCACCACGCCCGCACAGAGCTTCAAGATACCGGACGGGCTGAGCTTCCCCGCCGCCGCCGCCATGGGCCTCGTCTACCAGACCGCCTATTTCGCGCTGGTGGACCGGGGCCTCTACAAAAAGGGCGAAACCGTGCTCGTGGGCGGCGCCGCTGGCGGTGTCGGCCTTGCGGCGGTGCAGATCGCCAAGGGGCTCGGCGCGCGGGTTCTCGCGGCCGTCCGCTCTGAGGAAGAGGCGAACGTCGCCCGCGAGGGCGGGGCCGATCACATCATCGACGTCTCGGTGGACAACCTGCGCGACAACCTGCGCGCCCAGGTCCACAAGGCCACCGACGGCCACGGCGCGGACGTGGTGCTCGACCCGCTCGGCGGCGATTTCTTCGCTGCTGCCTTGCGCGGCATGGCCTGGTGCGGGCGGCTGGTTGTCATCGGCTTCGCCGCCGGGGATATCCCCAGCGTGAAGGTGAATTATCTGCTGGTGAAGAACATCTCCGTCTGCGGCTTGCAATGGAGCGACTATCGCGACCGTACGCCGGAGCGTGTGCGCGCCGTGCAGGAGGACCTGTTCCGCCTCTGGCATGAGGGTTCGGTGCGTCCGCGCGTCATGCGCGCCTTTCCCTTCGTCGAGGCCCCGGAGGCGCTCAATCTGGTCCACCAGGGCAAGGTGCAGGGCAAGGCCGTGATCTCGATGGAGCGCGACGGCGCATGAGCGTGCTGCCCGTCTCCACGATCGTCGGTGTGGTCGGTGCCGGGGCCATGGGCTCAGGCATCGCTCAGGTGGCAGCGCGCGCCGGGCATCCCGTGCTTTTGTTCGATGCCCGGGCCGGCGCCGCAGAGGCGGGGCGCGCCGCAATCCTCTCGGATTTCGCCAAGCTGGTCGCGAAAGGCCGGCTTTCGGCGGATGAGGCGGAAGCGGCCGGCGCGCGTGTCCAGGCTGCCGCCGCGCTTGCCGACTTCAGGGATGCGGGCCTCGTGATCGAAGCCATCGTCGAGGACCTTGCGGTCAAGCGGACCCTGTTCCGCGACCTGGAGGGGATCGTGGCCGAGGATGCGATCCTCGCCACCAACACCTCTTCCCTCTCCATCACCGCCATCGCCGCCGGGGCCCGCCATCCCGAGCGGGTGGCGGGGCTGCACTTCTTCAATCCCGCTCCCATCATGGCGCTGGTCGAGGTGATCTCGGGTATCGCGACGGCGCCGGAGGTGGCGACACGGCTGGTTGAGACGGCGCAGGCGTGGGGCAAGCAGCCGGTGCGGGCCAAGTCCACGCCCGGCTTCATCGTCAACCGCGTCGCTCGCCCGTTCTACGCCGAAGGTCTGCGCCTCCTGGAGGAGGGGGCCGCCGATCCCGCGACACTGGATGGCGTGATGCGCGAATGCGGCGGCTTCCGAATGGGGCCGTTCGAACTCATGGACCTGATCGGCCACGACGTGAACTTCGCCGTGACGCGCTCGGTGTTCGACGCCTATTTCGGCGATCCGCGCTTCCGTCCCTCTCTCACCCAGCAGGAACTGGTGGCGGCGGGCTGGCTTGGCCGCAAGACCAAGCGCGGCTTCTACGACTATGCGCCCGGCGCAACGCCGCCCAAGCCGGTTTCGCTGCCGCCGGGCCAGCGTGCCGCTTCGGTGCGCATCGAAGGCGCGCTTGGGCCTGCGGAGGCGATTGCCGATCTCATCGCAGCCGCCGGTATTCCGGTGGAGCGCGTATCGGGCGATGGTCTGCTGCGGATCGCAGGCGCCACCATCGCGCTCACCGATGGACGCAGTGCCACGCGGCGTGCGGCGGAAGAGGGCATTTCCGATCTCGTCTTGGTCGATCTCGCACTCGACTTCACTCGGGCGACCCGTATCGCGCTCGCCAAGGCGGATCAGGCGCCGGAGGGCGCGCTCTCGGCAGCCGCCGGCCTGTTCCAGGCGCTCGGCAAGGAGGTCAGCGCGCTGGACGATGCCCCCGGTCTTGCCGTCATGCGCACCCTTGCCATGCTCGCCAACGAGGCGGCGGACACCGTGCTCCAGGGTGTGGCTTCGGCGCAGGACGTCGACAAGGCCATGACGGCTGGGGTGAATTATCCGCGTGGACCGCTCGCCTGGGCGGATGCGGTGGGACCGGCGCGCATACTCGCCGTGCTGGAGGCGATCCAGGAGGCGACCGGCGATGATCGTTACCGCCCGTCGTCCCTTCTGCGTCGGCGCGTGACCTTAGGGCACACCCTTTCGGCGTGAGCCGCCATGGCATCCGAGCGGTCTGTGCGGCCGCTTATATTCTTCGCTGCAATCGGGTTTTTGTGTTGTTGAAAGAAGCTTGGCTGTTCGGCGGTGGCAGTCGTATGAAATGCGATTGGGGCCTCGCCGCTTTGTGAAGCAATATCCCTAGCTTTAAATGGGATGAACTCATGTCGTAACCGCGCTATATGCAGAGGGTCTGCCGCCGAAGCCCCACCTGAGTGAGCGAAGTATGGCCTTAGTCAAAAGCGCGAAAATCACGACGCGGGCTCGGGCGGCCGCTTCAGACGCAGTTTTGCCGGCAGCAATTCCGGTTCCGGCTCAGGCTAAGGCTCCGCTTCCATCCGTTAGCCAACTGACTCAGCCGACTCACGATAAGCTATCCGAGCGGCTGTCTGCCGCGATCGAGGAACTCGGGAGCGGGCTGGGCGAGGCATCTGCCGCAGCCGAGCAGCTTCGTCGGTCGATGGAGCAGATCGGCAGCGGTGCGGAAGAGGCAGCGAGCGCGGCTCAGGAGCAACTCGCCGCCATCACGCAGATGAGCCGCAATTTTGGTGCCGCACGAATCCACGCCGACGCGTCTCGGCGCAGGACCGAGAGCGTCCAGCAAGTACTGACCGAAACCACCGTTCAGATCACCACGACTGTAACCGCCATCGGGCAAAACGCTGAACGGCAGGGCGCTTCGGTCGCGGCCATTTCCGAACTCGAGCGGCGTGCGCAGGACATCGCCAAGATCACGCGCACCGTCAGCAGCCTTTCGGACCAGACCAGTATGCTGGCCCTGAATGCCGCCATCGAGGCCGCGCGTGCGGGTGATCACGGGCGCGGTTTCGCGGTGGTTGCGGAGGAAGTCCGGGCGCTGGCCGAGCAGTCGGATCTGAGCGCGCAAGAGGTCCAGAGGCTGGCCGATCTCATCGGCAACGACGTTCGCGCAGTGGCGGCCTCTGTCCAGAGTGCGGCGCAGATGGCGGCTGAAGAGGCCAAGGCGGCCCTGGGCGTGATTGAAACGCTTGAGGCGATTCATCTCGATATGAACCGGCTCGCGGAAGGCAGCGAGGAGACGCTGGCCGCTGCCGTCGAAGCCGAGCGCGGCGCCGTCGAGGCGCAGCGTGGCGCCGAGCAGGTGGCATCCGCAGCGGAGCAGCAGGCCGGGGCCGCGAACCAATCGCAGCAGGGGATTCTTCAGCAGGTCCTGGCGCTCGACCAGGGGCAGACCGCCGTGCAGGTGGTCACCGCCCTGACCGAAGCGGTGCGTTCCGGAGGCGCTGATAGCGCCGCTGCCGAGCAGATCAGCGCAACGGCGGAGCAGCTTTCGGCGACCATCCAGGAGCTTTCGAGCGCTTCTGCAGAGATCATGGCTGGTGTCGAGCAGATCAGCCGTGGGGCTCAGCAACAGGCGTCAGCCACTCAGCAGACATCCGCCGCTTTGACGCAGATCGAGGCGAGCGCCAACCTAGCCAAACGAAATGCCGAGATCGCGAGCGAGCGCGCGCAACTCATAACTTCCGCATTGCAGGACAGCCGCGCCTCGCTGGATAGTTTGTCCCGAGGCATGAATGGCACTTTGGAGGCGGCGCACGCCAACCTGACGACGATTGTGCGCATCGAGAGCCTGGGGCGGACAATCGAGAAGACGGTCGATGCCATTACCCTGGTCGCGGTCCAGACCACCATGCTTGCAGTCAGCGGCGCGGTGGAAGCCGCCCGCGCCGGCGAGTTCGGACGCGGCTTTGCGGTGGTCTCCAAGGACATTCGCTCCCTGGCGAAAGAGGCCTCGGACAGCATGGGCAGCATCAAGGACACGGTTCGCGGCATCCTCGATCAGATCGGGGCGCTGAAGCGTGACCTTGAGCAGCTGGTCACGGCTTCGGAAGCGCAGTTGCAGAACAACGGCGCCATCTTCGCCACGCTACAGAGGCTTGACGGGGACATCGCCGCCTTGAACGCGGCGGCCATGCAAATTCTCTACGGTGTCGGAGAAACGCTTTCGGCGGTGGTCGAGACGGGAACCGGCGCGCGGCAGGTGTCCGCTGCCGCTGAAGAGGCGAGCGTAGCGTCCAGGCAGGCCGCGATAGCCGCAGCCGAGCAGGCCAAGGGCGCCGAGGAACTGGCGGCCGCGATCGAGGAGATCGCGTCGCTGGCGGACGAACTGAAGACCCAGAATGGGTGAGGCCATCCAACCGTCCTGGGGGGCGACCGGCGAACAGCGCCGTTTTCTGACCTTCCGGTCGGATGCCGACCTCTATGCCCTGCCGGTCGAAATGGTCAGTGAAGTCATCACCGTGCCGCAGGTGGCACGCATCCCCCTAAGTCCCAAGAGCCTCCTCGGCATCGGCAATTTGCGCGGCAGTTCGCTCGCCCTCGCCAGCCTTCGCGGCCTGCTGGAGCGCGACATCGCAAGCGCCGAGCGCACCGGCGTCGCGATCGTGCTTCAGGGCGAGGCCGCCGTCGCATTCACGGTGGACAAGGTCGAGGCGCTTGTCACCGTGGATGTCGGGACCATCGAGACCCGCCATGCGGAACTTGCCGCGGCGCCAGGCGAACAATTGCGCGGCACCTTTCCCTACCGCGCGGGCGAAGCGGGTGCCGTCGCAAAAATCCTCGACATCAAAGGCTTGATCGGGCGCGCGTTCGCGCGGCGCGCATCTGAGCCGCGCCGCTCCGCCGCTCCGGTTCAAGTCGCTGTCGCGCATCAGGACGGTGCGGCGTACCACGGACGCATGGTGACGTTCGAGATCGCCGGCCAGGAGTTCGCCCTCGCGCTCGAGGATGCGCGCGAGATCGTTCCCGTCCCCGAACGGTTGACCCTGGTGCCTCGGGCCGAAGCCCTGGTCATCGGCATGATGCCCCACCGCGAGTCTCTGCTGCCTTTATTCTCCCTGCGGGGCCTGCTCGGCCTGCCGATGGTCGAGCGGTATGGCCGGGAAAAAATCATCGTCGCCAACGTCCACGGCGCCCTTGTCGGGTTGCTGGTGGACCGTCTGCGCTCCGTTATCAGCATCGACCCGGCTCTCATGGAGGCGGTGCCATCGTTGCTGGCGGCCCGAACCGGCGGCGAGGCGCGGATCAAGTCCATCTACCGCGCTGACGAGGGGAGCAGGATGATTTCCGTTCTCGCTCCCGAGCACTTGTTCCGGGAGGACGTGATGCAGCGTTTGGCTGCCGGGAATGACCCCTCGTCCGTCAACCCCTTAGGCGGCACGGAAGAAACGCGCACTATGCATTTCCTGGTTTTCCGGCTGGGCGAGAGCGAGTTCGGACTTCCTGTCGAAGCGGTGGATGAAGTGGCGCCCGTGCCGGCCCAGTTCACGCGCCTGCCGAAGACACCGGCGTTTCTGGAGGGGGTCGTCAACCTGCGGGGCGAGGTTCTGCCGGTCATCGATCAGCGGCGGCGGTTCGACATGCCGGCGCTCGACCCGGGCGCCACGCGTCGGCTCGTGGTCGTGCGCACCGCCGACCATCGCGCCGGGATCATCGTCGACGGCGTGTCGCATGTCCTGCGAACCTCGCAAGACATGATCGAGCCGGCGCCGGATCTTGCCGGAGAGGAGAACCGCCTGGTGTCCGGTGTCGTCAACCTGCCGGCGGAAGCGCGCATGGTGCTTCTGCTCGACCCGAATGAGCTTCTGACGCGAACCGAGCAGTCGCTGCTCGGTGCATTTGACGCTGATCAAGAGACGGTCGATTTGTGATCAAGATTCTCGTGGTCGATGATTCCGCTTTGGTCCGCAAGCTGCTGGGACAGGTGCTGGCTGCTGAGCCGGATTTCGAGGTTCAGTTCGCGAGAAACGGCATCGAGGCGCTCGCCCAGATGGCGATGTTCAAGCCCGATGTCATCACCCTCGACATCCACATGCCCGAGATGGACGGGCTGACCTGCCTGGACCGCATTATGCTGGAGCGGCCGTGTGCCGTGGTCATGGTGTCTTCGCTGACGGCGGCGGGAGCGGATGCCACGCTGGAGGCGCTGCGCTTGGGTGCCGTAGACTTCGTTGCCAAGCCGGTGGGCGCCGTATCCCTGCACATCGAGAAGATGGCAGCCGAATTGGTGGCGAAGGTGCGCTCCGCGTCCCAGGCCAAGCTCAAGGCCAGCCTGAGGCTGAAGGAGCGGGTGCGCCACCGGATCGGCATGCGTGCCGCGTCCGTCCTCAAACCGGAAACGCAGGAGCGCAGCGCAACGACGTCGGCGCGGGCGTCCGGCGATGGCCTGCTGCTCGTGGGCACATCCACCGGTGGGCCGCCCGCTCTGGAAACGCTGCTGACGGCGCTGCCCGCCAATTTTCCCTGGCCGGTCCTGGTTGCCCAGCACATGCCGGCAACCTTCACGGGCCCGCTGTCCCAACGGCTGAACAAATTGTGTGCCGTTACGGTAACGGAGGTCTCACGGCCGACGCTGCTGGAGCCGGGCCATGTCTATATCGGGCGCGGCGATGCCGACCTTATCCTTTCGCAGCGCAGCGGTGGGCTGATGGCCATGGCGGCGCCCTCCCAGCCGGGATATCCTTGGCATCCAAGCACGGACCGTCTGGTGCGCAGCGCAATGGAGCATGTGCCTGCAAGCCAACTCATCGGCGTCCTCATGACGGGGATGGGAAATGATGGCGCGGAGGCGATGACCCTGTTGCGAGAGCAAGGCGGGCGCACGATCGCGGAGGCCGAGGAAACCGCTGTCGTCTGGGGCATGCCCGGCGATCTGGTCCGCAGGAATGGGGCCGATTTCATCGTGCCGCTTTCCGCCATATCCCGCTGCGTTCTCGGCTTGGTGCCACGATGCCCTTGATCCGCAAGCCCACATCGATCGCTGTTGAGCACCCCGCGTCGGCGCGTCCGAGCCTTGCCAGTGGCACGAGCGAGGAGCGTTGGGCGGCCGCGCGTGCCGCCGGCGCCTCGGTGGAAAACACCGCATCGCTGAAGGCGGCGCTTTCCGAGGAGAAGGACCCCAGGGTCCGCGAGGCGATCTTTACCAGCCTGGCGCTCATCAATACCGATGAGAGTGCCGCGGTGCTGTTTCACCATTTGCGATCGGACGACGCCCGCATGCGAACCGGCGCGCTGGATGCGCTGCGGACGATGCCCGAGCGGATCGTCAGCCATCTGCCGGACCTGCTGGCGGACCCGGATTCGGACGTGCGCGTGCTGGCCTGCGACCTCTGCCGTGGCGTGCCGACCGCAGCTTTGCAAGGCATGCTGGGCCACCTGCTGGCACATGAAGTCGAGGCCAATGTCTGCGCCGCAGCGGTGGATGTCCTTGCCGACTGTGGCGGCGAGGAGGTCCTTCCCGGCCTCGCACAATGTGCAGAGCGCTTCGGCGCAGACCCCTTCCTGGGCTTTTCCATCAAAATCGCGATCGATCGCATCGCTTCGCAGAAATCCTCCCGGCGTGAATGAGCCCGGAGAAAGCGACGAGGAGTTCCGCAGGCTCTGCGACTTCCTCTACCGGCGGACCGGAATGCTTTTTTCCGACAACAAGCGCTATTTCGTGCAGCGTCGGATCGCCGAGCGCATGGCCGCCACGGGCTCAAGCTCGTTCGCTTCGTACTTTGCCCGGCTGCGAAGTGATGTGGCCGGCGAGATCGAGCAGTTCGTCAACGCCTTCACGGTCAACGAGACCTATTTTTATCGCGAGGACCACCAGTTCCGCTGCCTCACCTCCGACCTGCTGAACCGGCGGGTAAAACTCAAGAAGCCCGGAGAGCCGATCCGCATCTGGTCCGCGCCGTGCTCGACCGGAGAGGAGGCCTATTCGATTGCCATGTGGCTGCTGGAGAACTGGCCGCAGGTGGATCAGTACGATGTGGAAATCATTGGCTCCGATATCGATACAGCGGTACTGGAGGCGGCGCGGGCCGGCATTTACGGTCGGCGGGCCTTGATGCGGCTTTCGGATGATCTGGTGGCAAAATATTTCACGCAGACCGGGCCCGAAACCTGGCAGATCATCAACGAACTGCGTGAGTCCGTCCGCTTCACCCCGGTCAATCTGTCCAAGCCGGGTCAGACACGCGATCATGGCATCTTCGACGTCGTGTTCTGCCGGAATATGCTGATCTACTTCGACGATACGTCGCGCCGGATCGCCGCAGAAAATTTGTCCGACAACCTGGCGCCGGGTGGATATCTTTGCCTGGGTCACGCGGAATCCATGAGCCGCATATCGTCGCTTTTCGACGTGCGCCGCTATGCCGATGCCATCGTCTATCAGAAGCCGGGAGGAGGCACCGATGGCTGAGGTGGCGGCAAAGCGCATCCTCGTGGTGGATGATGCCGGCTTGGTTCGGCTCTATTATCGCCAAGCCTTGGAAGCCGCCGGCCATGGGGTCGACGAGGCGCTCAACGGCTTGGAAGCGTTGGAGAAACTGCTCCAGGATCCGGTCGACCTCGTGATTGTCGACGTGAACATGCCGCAGATGGACGGCTTCACCTTCGTCCAGACCCTGCGGCGGCAGGATCATCCCCTCTGCGCGACGCCGGTGCTGATGATCAGCACGGAATCAGGACCACAGGATTTCGCTGCGGCGCGGGCGGCGGGCGCCAATTTCTATATGGTCAAGCCGGTGAGCCAGCCCGCCTTGGTTGAATACGCGACGCTCATGTGCGGAGCCGGCGTGTGAACGAACTGCTCGAACAATTCCTCATTGAGTGCCGCGAGCTGGTTGCGCAGGCCACCGACGATCTGCTTATCCTCGAGCGGGCGCCCGATGACGCGGAGCGCCTCGGCTCCGTGTTCCGCGCATTCCACACGCTCAAGGGCGCCGCCGGGATCATGGATTTCGACGCCATGGCCCACGCGCTGCACGCGGCCGAGGATGTGCTTTCGCGCTCGCGGGCGGGCGAGGAGCCCATAACGCCGGCGCGGGTTGGAGACTATCTGACGTGTCTGGATCAGGTGGTGCAGTGGCTGGACCAGATGGAGGCGACGGGCGAGCCACCCGCCGATGCCCAGGCGAGCGCAGCGGCGATCGTTGCCCGGTTCACCACGCCGCCCTCCATCAACGCCGAGCCCCAGGTTGAGAGGGACGATCCTTGGGAGAGCCGGCTACGCGCCGCAGCGCCCCTGGAAGCCGTGTCCGCCCGGACCGCCCTGCGTTATCGGCCAAGTGCCGACTGCTTCTTCCAGGGCGAAGACCCGCTGGAACGCATCGAGACCATTCCCGGCTTGCTTGCCCTTCGCCTGGAACACGCCGGCGCCCCGGCCGCTCTGGAGGACATGGACCCTTTCACTTGCGCTCTGGTCTTCCTCGCGCTCCTGTCCACCCCGAGTGAAGCCATTGCCAAGCTGTTCGCGGATATCCCGGACCAGGTGGAGATCGTGGCCCTCGGGGGTCCCGAGACGGCAGGCGGTGAAGGCGTAATCTTGTCCGCTCCGGCGCGGGAATTGCTGGAAGCGCAGGTCTTGCTTTTGGCCGAGCCTGCCGGCGATGGGGTGAGGGGACGCCTGTTCTCTGCCGGCCAAGTCGCAGTCAATGTGCTGCGCCATGTCGGCGCTTTCGCGCTTGCGGAACGCGTGGCGCTTGCTCGCGTGGCGAGCGAAGCCTCAGGCGACGTCACGGCCCTCTCCCTGGCCATTTCCTCTATTCTGGCCCCCACCGACCCTGACGAACCCGACGATCCTGTCGGCGAGGCCGAGGGGGCGGAAACGCGAGCGACCCAGGAAACTTCGGCGCGCACCCTTCGTGTCGATGTGGAGCGGATCGACGCCCTGGTGAAGCTGACCGGCGAACTGACGATTGCGAAGAATGCTGTCGGGCATTTCTCGACGCTGGCGCAGAAGGGGACTGACCTCGCCACCATCGCCGCCGGGCTGAAAGACCAGCATGCGGTGCTGGACCGGCTGCTGGATGAATTGCAAAGCGCGGTGCTGCGCCTGAGGGTGCTGCCGCTTCGCCATGTCTTCCAACGCTTCCCGCGTCTGGTGCGCGAGATTTCCGCTGAACTGGGTAAGCGGGTTCAGCTTGTCACGCAGGGCGATGCCACGGAGGCCGACAAGGCCATCGTGGAAGCCCTGTTCGAACCTCTGCTCCATGTGGTCCGCAACGCACTCGACCACGGCATCCAGAATGCCGCACAACGCGCCGATGCGGGGAAACCGGCTCTTGCAACGCTCCACCTGCGCGCGGCGCGAGACGGCGAGCATGTGGTCGTGGAGGTTCAGGACGACGGCGCCGGCATCAATCTCGCGCGGGTTCGGCAGATTGCTGTCGCGCGTGGCATCGTCACCGCCGAGGACCTCGCCGCCATGAGCGATGCCCAGGCGACCGATCTCATCTTCCTGCCGGGCTTCTCGACCGCCCAGACCGTTACCGGATTGTCCGGCCGCGGGGTGGGCATGGATGCCGTTCGCGCCTCCGTAAACCGGATGGGCGGCCAGGTCAGTGTGGAAACCCAGGCGGGCAGAGGCACGATCGTGCGCTTCATCCTGCCCTTCACGGTCATGGTGACGCGGGTCTTGACGGTCTATGCCGGCGAGCAGGTGTTCGGCATTCCGATGGACATGGTTGTGGAAACGGTCCGGGTGCCGCCGGCGCGGATCGCCGATATCGGGGCCGCGAAGGCCTTCTTCCTGCGCAACCGAACGGTGCCGCTGGTCTCACTGGCCGCCGCGCTGGGCGAGGCGGAGGGTCCGCGGCGGGACGGCGACATAACCGTGGTTGTCATCGGGATGGGCGGGCAGATCGGCGGGCTGGCGGTGGACAGGCTGGGGGAGAGGCTCGATGTCATCCTCCAGCCCATGGAAGGCATCCTGGCTGGCATGCCGGGAATAGCCGGCACCACTCTTCTGGGCGACGGCAGGGTGCTGTTGGTGCTGGATGTGCAGGAGCTTCTCGCATGACCGTACGGCTTGTCGATCCCACCCAGATTGTACTGGAAGGCCCCTGTCCGGCGGCGGATGCCGAAAGCCTCCTGGCCCATCTTGCGGCATCTCCCGCTGCAAGGGTGGATTGGCGTGCATGCCAGCAGGCGCATACCGCCGTCGTTCAAGTTCTGCTTGCGGCGGCATCGCGGGTCGATGGGCCGCCCGCCGGCGCGTTCCTGCGCGTCTGGATCGAGCCGGCGCTTCTTAAAAGCTCAGGCGATGCATCTTTGTCGGCGGCGGGGAGTTAAGATACAAGAGGCTGAATTTTCAAGGGTTCATGCCTTCCGGAGAGCACATGAGCGTGACAGTATTAATCGTCGATGACAGCAAGCTGGCCCGGATGTCGGTCGCCAAGGCGCTCAAATCCCTCCATCCGGATTGGTCGCATGTCGAGGCGGCGAACGCTGACGAGGCCCTGGCGCTGGTGAAGCAGGGCAACGTCGCCATGGCGCTGCTGGACTTCAACATGCCGGGCCGCGACGGTCTCGCGCTCGCGGCCGAACTCAAGACCCTCTATCCTGATATGCCGGTGGCCATCATCTCGGCAAATCACCAAGAAGAAATTGTGAATAAAGCCAAAGGCATAGGCGCGTTTTTCTTGGGCAAGCCTGTAACCGTGGCATTGCTGCAATCGTTGTTAGGAAGCGTGGGTGGTCAACTGAAGCCGGTTACCACATGACGGTGACCAGCCCTCCGATGCTCTCCGAACTTGAACTGGACGCCCTCACCGAACTGGTGAACATCGGCGTCAGTCGCGCGGCTCTCAGCTTGCGTGAAATGGTTGGCGAGCAAGTCCTCCTGTCTGTCCCCACACTTGCCATCGTTAGCGCGGCGCGCGCCGTGGAAATCCTCAAGGAGCGGGAGGACAAGAACCTCGTCGCCGTCCATCAGGCCTTCGAGGGAGACATCCAGGGTCGCGCGATGCTGATTTTCCCCGAGGTGAAAAGCCTTGAGCTGGTCCGTGCGGTGACCGGCGGCGAATTGCCTTTGGAAGACATTATCGAGCTTGAACAAGAAGCGCTGGCCGAAACCGGCAATATCATTCTCAATAGCTGCCTCGCCACGATCGCCAACATGCTACAGCGAAGCCTCAAGATGTCGCTGCCCGAGATCATGCGGGGACAAGGCTCTGATTTTTTTAATCTAACTCCGGTTTCTGCTGCTGACGATATCGTAATGTTCCTTTACATAGATTTTTCAGTTCGCGAGCGGGACATTCGGGGCTATATTGCTATGCTCATGGACATGCCCTCTTTGGCGGCCCTGAAAGAGCTGCTGGGTGAATTCATTGAGCGAACAATCGGCGCGGCCAGCTGAGACCATGTCCCTATCGGAAGGCCCTTTTTGGGTCGCTGTTGTTGACGCGCAAGACACCGGCCTTATCGTTCTGAATTCTTCTCGGCACGTTGTTGCCTGGAATGCTTGGCTTGCGGCCGCGAGCGGTATCCCGGCCGAGCAAATCCTCGGCAAGCGCCTCGAAGAGGTCTTTCCCGGAAAGGATTTGCGCTGGCTGTCCTCCGCCGCCACGCAGGCGTTTGATGCCGGCACGTCGACCTTCCTCACTCAAAGCCTGCATCCTCGGCTGCTTCCGCTGCACACGCGCGCGGGAGCGGAGCTTTTTCACAATGTGACCGTGCGCCCGGTGGGCGATAGGCCCTATGCTTGGTGCCTGATACAGGTCGCCGATATCACCGCGGCGGTGCTTCGCGAGCGCGTTCTCCGCGAACGCCAGAACGCGCGCTACGACGCGGTGATGGACAGCTCATCCGACACGATCCTCACGCTCAATGTCGAAGGTGTCATCCAGTTCGCCAACCCTGCCGCGACTAAGCTGGGTTACGCGCCGCTGGAATTGGTCAATCAGCACATCGACGTGCTTCTTCACAGCCGGGAGGGATGGGCCGAGGCTTGGACCACCGTCCTGGCCCAGGGGACTTTTCACCGTCCTCTGGACGTGGTGGTCCGGCGCAAGGATGGTTCCTCCAGTTACATGGAGGCGACCGCTTCAAAATGGCTCAGCAATTCCCGCGTCTTCGTCACGGCGATCCTGAGAGACGTGAACGAGCGACGGGCCGCTGAGGACGCCCTCTGGGGTCTCAATCAGACGCTTGAGCGGCGCGTCGCGGAGCGAACCGCCGACCGCGACCGCATGTGGCGCCTGTCCGCCGACGTCATGCTTGTCACTCAGTTGGATGGCACCATCAATGCCGTCAATCCGGCCCTGAGTTCGCTTTTCGGGGTACACGAAGATCGTCTTGTGGGAGCCAATGTCGCGGAGTTCGTCGCGCAGGAGGATCGCCAGGTCCTTCAGGATGTGCTCCATTCATTTTCGCAGTCCTCGTTGCCCCGTGTGTTTGAACTTTGCATCCACACCCGTGACAACGGCTTCCGGAAAATTGCCTGGAGCGCCGCCACCGCCGATGGTCTGCTCCAGGCGGTGGGCCGGGATGTCACGGCGGAACGTGAAGCCCAGCAGGCCCTGAAGAAGGCCGAGGAAAATCTGCGCCAGTCCCAGAAGATGGAGGCCATCGGCCAATTGACCGGCGGCATCGCGCACGATTTCAACAATCTTCTGACAGGCATCATCGGCGCGATGGATCTCATCAAGCGCCGCATCAAGGCCAAACAGTACGACGACCTGCACCGCTTCATGGATGCGGCCTCGGCCTCTGCCAACCGGGCGGCCGCGCTCACCCACCGGCTTCTGGCGTTTGCCCGACGTCAACCGCTCGCCCCCAGGGCGGTCAATGCCAATGACCTCATCATCGGCTTGAAGGAATTGATGACGCGCTCGCTCGGCGAGCAGGCCAGGCTTGAGACCGATCTCGCAGCGGATCTATGGCCGACCTTGACCGACGCCAACCAGTTGGAGAACGCGCTTCTCAATCTGGCGATCAACGCGCGCGATGCGATGCCGTCCGGTGGGGCGCTGACGATCTCGACCAGGAATGAGACGGTCAAAACAATCGACGCGGATGGCGAAGATGCGCTTCAGCCGGGCGAATATACTCTGATCCAGGTTCAGGACACCGGCGTTGGAATGGAGCCCGATATCCTCCAGAAGGTCTTCGAGCCGTTTTTTCACCACCAAGCCCATAGGGGCAGGGGACCGGCCTCGGCCTGTCGATGATCTACGGCTTCGCCAAACAGTCCCGCGGCCATGTGCGGATCGAGAGCACGCCCGGTGTCGGTACCGCCGTCATTCTCTATCTCCCGCGCTATACCGGCGACATCGTAAGCGAAGCGGCTGGCATCCGGGGAGACATGCCTAAGGGCTCCGGCGAGACCGTTCTGCTCGTCGAGGGACGATGTCGCGGTGCGCATGCTGATCGGCGAGGTGCTCAGGGATCTTGGCTATGGCTGCGTCGAGGTTGGCGACGGCCAGGCGGCGCTGCCCATTCTCGCCTCCGATATCCACCTGGACCTGCTGATCACCGATGTCGGTTTTGCCAGGCATGAACGGCCGGCAAACTGGCGGTTGAGGCGCGCGAGCGGCGGGCCGGGTTTGAAAGTCCTGTTTGTGACGGGGTATGCGGAACGGGCCCTTTGAAGAGGCCAAGTTCCTGGATCCGGGCATGGAGATGGTGTCGAAGCCGTTCACAGCTCGACGCCCTCGCGCTGAAGATCAACCAGATCATCGCTTCCTGAACCGAGGCCTTGCGAAAAGCCTCTGGTCCCCGCTCTCACGCGCGAAGGCGACGGGGCGGCTCCTCCTCGTCGAACGTGCCCTCGAATACCGTGATCAGCGCCCGGCGGATGGCCGACTGACGCGCCGCGCCCGTGATCTTCGCGCCCATCAGATCGGTGACATAGAAACACGTCCACCGCCCGCTCGCCGAAGGTCGCGACATGCGCTGAGGCGATGTTGAGGTTGAGGCGCGACAGGGTGGTGGTCAGCTCGAACAGCAGGCCGGGACGATCGAGGCCGGAGACTTCCACCACCGTGTGGCGGTTTGACCAGGAATTGTTGACCGTGACCTCCGGCTCCACCGAGAAGGTGCGCCGGCCTTTTGGCTGCTTGCGGGCGATCACCTCGGGCAGGCGCACGTCGCCGACGAGCGCATGCTCGATGGCATCGCAGACTTTCTGCGCCCGGCGCTCCTCATCGTCGTCGCGGTCGAACGCGCGGCGCAGCGCGATGGTGTCGAGCGCGAGGCCGTCCGTGGTCGTGGAGATCTGGGCATCGACGATGTTCGCCCCGGTCGCTGCGCAGGCGCCGGCGATCACCGAGAGCAGCTTGGGATGGTCGGTGGCCAGAACCGTCACTTCAGTGATGCCGCGCCCACCTTCCATGTCGGCGCGGGTGGCGAGGGTCCGTCCCTCCGCCTCCACCTTGGCGATGAAGCGGGCATGGCGCAGCTTGGTGTCGAGATCGACCCGCAGCCAATAGGGCGGATAGTGGCGGGCGGCATAGGCGGCGAAATCCGCGTCCGACCAGTTGGCGAGCGCGTGGCGCAACTGGGCCTGCGAGACCTGCACGCGCTTGCCCCGGTCCACCTCGGAGAAGCCGCCGGTCAGCACCGGCTCGGTCTCGTAATAGAGGGTCTTGAGAAGTTGGGCCTTCCAGCCGTTCCACACCCCTGGCCCAACTGCCCGGATATCGGCGGTGGTGACGATGGTGAGCAGCTTCATGCGGTCGAGATTTTGCACCACAGCGGCGAAATTCTCGATGGTCTTTCGGTCGGAGAGGTCGCGCGACTGGGCGACCGTGGACATGGTGAGGTGCTGTTCTACCAGCCAGGACACCGTCTCGGTCTCGATCGGGGTCAAGCCGAAGCGCGGGCACAGCTTCCGCGCGATCTTGGCGCCGGCGATGGAATGGTCCTCGGGGCGGCCTTTGGCGATGTCGTGCAGGAACATCGTCACATAGAGCAGATTGCGCTGCTTGATGGTGTTGCCCATCAACTCGTTGGCGAGGCCGTTCTCGGGATTGGTCTTGCGCTCGAATTCGGTCAGCATACCGATGCAGCGCAGCAGATGCTCGTCCACCGTGTAGTGGTGGTACATATTGAACTGCATCATCGCCACGACCCGGCCGAACTCCGGCACGAAGCGGCCCAGCACGCCCACCTCGTTCATGCGCCGCAGCACGATTTCCGGGGAGTTGCGTGAGCACAGGATGTCCATGAACAGCCGGTTCGCCTCGGGGTCTTCCCGAAGCTTGCCGTCGATCAGTCCCAGAGAGCGCGCGGCGAGCCGCATGGCGTCCGGGTGGAACGCGAGGTTGCGCTTGTCCGCGATGTGGAACATGCGGATCAGGTTGATCGGCGCGCGTGCGAAAGCCTCGTCGTCCGCCACGTTCAGGCGGTCATGGTCGATGATGAAGTCCGGGCTGTCCTTGAGGCGGGTGCGGGCCGAGCCCTTGCGCAGGCGCTCCACCATTCCCTTCAAGCCCGGAACCGGCTTGTCGTGGCGGGCTTCGAGCGCGGCGGACAGAATGGCGGTGAGGTCGCCCACGTCCTTCGCCACCAGGAAGTAATGCTTCATGAAGCGTTCGACGTCACGCTGGCCGGGATGCTCGGTGTAGCCGAGGCGCTCGGCCATCTCACGCTGCACGTCGAAGGAGAGGCGCTCCTCGGGCCGCTTGGCGAGGAAATGCAGGTGGCAGCGCACCGACCAGAGGAAATCCTCGCAGCGGGTGAACAGGCGCACCTCGTCGCGGGTGAACACGCCCTTCGCCACCAGTTCGCCTGTGGAGCGGACCCGGTAGACGTATTTGGCGATCCAGAACAAGGTGTGCAGGTCGCGCAGGCCGCCCTTGCCGTCCTTCACGTTCGGCTCGACGAGATAGCGCGACTGACCGGCCTTGCGCAGGCGCTCCTCCCGCTCGGCCATCTTGGCGGCGACGAACTCGGCGGCGGTGCCTTCCACCACTTCCTTGTCGAAGCGGTGCTCCAGATCCTCGAACAATTCCTTCTCGCCCACCACGAAGCGGGCTTCCAAAATCGAGGTGCGGATTGTGATGTCGGCGCGCGCCTGCCGCACGCATTCGTCCACCGAGCGGGTGGCATGGCCGACCTTCAGCCCGATGTCCCACAGCATGTAGAGAATGGCTTCGGCGACACTCTCGCCCCATGCGGTCTGCTTGTAGGGGAGAACGAACAATATGTCGGTGTCCGAGCCCGGCGCCATCATTCCGCGCCCATAGCCGCCCACCGCCGCGATCGCCATGCGTTCGGCGCGGGACGGCTTCTCCACGGGATAGAGGATGGTGGTGGCCACCTCGTGGGTGGCGCAGATGATCGCGTCCTGGAAGATCGAGAGGCGCTGAGAGCAGCAGCGCCCGCACCCTTCCTCCAGCAGCAGCCGCTCCGCCTCGGCGTGGCACAGCGCGAGTTCCTGCTTCATGTAGGCGACGACGGCACGCTTCAGTTCGCTCTCGCGCCCGGCGTGCGCTTTGGCGATCTCCATGACCTCGGTCTTGAAACGGGCGCCGAGGAAGGGCTCGGAGATGGTACGGGGAAGCCGAGGCATGCGTCGCTACGCTCTTGGAGTGTTCGCCACTCAGGAAAGGGTTTTGCCCGGTGCGAAACCGAGACTTTCGCTTTATCGCAATCGTGTGACAAGGTCACGGCGCGCTGCGGCGTAAAATCGGACTCGGCCTTGTGCGCCACACCCGGCCCGCAAACGCACCCTTCCGGCCAGGAACCCCTCTCCCGCCGTTAACTGCCCCTTAAATGGCCGCATTCAAAGGTCTTTCAGGTCTGCTCGAAACAGGCGGGCGGAATATTCATGGCGAGACGGAACGGGGAGGGCGAACGACGCGAGCCGGTGCTAGGGCGCCCGCAGACGCCGTTCGACATTCGCCTCGATGCCGCCGACCGCTCCGCTCCGCCGCGCGAGGAGGATCGGCCAAAGCGCCGTGTGCGCCCGCAGCAACCCTCCCACGGGTTTGACGAGCCCGAGATGGAGGAGGTCGTCGAACGTCGCGTCCCGTCCGGCCGCGCGCGAACCGAAAAGGCGGCGCCGTCCAGGCTCAGCGCCGCGAGATATGAGGAGGAGCTGGCGACGCCCAAACAGGTTGCGCCAAAGCGGGGCCCCCGCCAAGCCTGCCGCCAAACCCGCACCCCCCAAGGCGGCTCCGCCGAGGCGAGGCAGGGCCGAGCCCGCACGCAGGCGACGGGGCGGGGGCGGCTCGCTGATTTTCGGCTTGGTGAAATGGCTGATGATATTCGCCGTGTGGGGCGGCATCGCCGCTGCCGGGCTGGTCGTCTACGAGGCCTCCAAGCTGCCGCCCATGCAGACGCTGATGATCCCGAAGCGTCCGCCGACCATCATGATCCAGGCGGAGGATGGAAAGGTCCTGGCGACGCGGGGCGACATGGGCGGCGCCGCCGTGCCGCTGAAGCAGCTTCCCACCTATCTGCCCAACGCCTTCATTGCCATTGAGGATCGGCGCTTCTACGAGCATTTCGGTCTCGATCCGGTGGGCCTTGGCCGCGCGGTGGCGGCAAATATCGTCTCCCGGCGGGTCCGGCAGGGCGGCTCGACGCTCACCCAGCAGCTTGCCAAGAACCTGTTCCTGACCCAGGAGCGGACCTTCTCCCGCAAGATCCAGGAGGTGATCCTGGCGTTGTGGCTGGAGCAGAAATTCTCTAAGGCCGAGATCCTCGATCTCTATATGAACCGGGTCTATTTCGGCTCCGGTGCCTATGGGGTGGAGGCCGCGGCGCAGCGCTATTTCGGCAAGTCGGCGCGCAATGTGACGCTTGCCGAAGCCGCCATGCTGGCAGGCATCGTCAATGCCCCCTCGCGCCTTGCGCCGACGCGGAACCTGAAAGCGGCGCAGGAGCGGGCGGCTTTGGTGCTCGCCTCCATGCGCGATCAGAAGCTGATTTCCCCCGACATGCAGGCGGCCGCGCTGTCCCGCCCTGCAACCGTAGCCCCGCCCACCGCGCCCGGCTCCATCGGCTATGTCGCGGACTGGGTGGTGGACCAGCTGGATTCCTACGTCGGCGAACTCTCCGGCGACGTCACCGTGCGTACCACCATCGACGCGTCGATGCAGGCGCAGGGGCAGGCGGCGCTCAGCGATACGCTGGCGAAGTCCGGCACCAAGTTCGGCGTGCAGCAGGGCGCGCTGGTGTCGCTCGACCCGGACGGTTCCGTGCGGGCGCTGATCGGCGGCCGGTCCTATGAGGAGAGCCAGTATAATCGTGCCGTCACGGCGCGCCGCCAGCCCGGATCGGCCTTCAAACCCTTCATCTATCTCACCGCCCTGGAGCGCGGCCTGACCCCCGACACGGTGCGCGAGGACGGGCCGATCCAGCTCAAGGGTTGGCGACCGGAAAACGCCACCCACGACTATCGCGGGCCGGTCACGCTTCAGCAGGCGCTGGCCGCCTCGCTCAACACGGTCTCGGTACGCCTCGTGTTGGAGGTCGGGCCGAAGGCGGTGGTTTCAACCGCCCATCGCCTCGGCATCACCTCGCCGCTTGAGCCGAACGCCTCGATCGCGCTGGGCACATCGGAGGTGTCGGTGCTGGAACTCGCCTCCGCCTATGCGCCGTTCGCCAATGGCGGCATCGGCGTCATCCCCTATGTGATCGAGAGCGTGAAGGGCGCGGACGGCAAGATGCTCTATTCCCGTTCCACCTCCGGCCCGGGGCGCGTGATGGCTGCGGAATATGCCGGGATGATGAACCGGATGATGGAGGAAACCCTCATCACCGGCACCGCGCGTCGCGCCGACCTGCCGGGCTGGGAAGCCGCCGGGAAGACCGGCACGTCGCAGGATTATCGCGATGCCTGGTTCGTGGGCTACACCGCGCGCCTGGTGACGGCGGTGTGGCTCGGCAATGATGATTCCTCGCCCACCAAGAAGGCGTCCGGCGCCAACCTGCCGGTGGAAATCTGGAGCCGCTTCATGAAGGCCGCGCTCCAGGGCGTGCCGGTGGCGGAACTGCCGGGCGGCGGGCGCTCGCCGGGCTTTGGGTTCGGCCAGCCCTTGCCTCCCGGCTCGCTGCCGGACGAGGCCCCGCCCGCCGTGGTGGGCAGCCTGCCGCCGCAGCAACGGCAGCAGCAGGAGGAGCCCATGACCCTCGACCGCTGGTTTGTGGACACGTTCCTCGGCGGGCGGCGCTGAACCTTGTGATTCACACGCTCGGATCTTCGTCGCGCGTCCCTTTTCAGCGTGCCGGAAGGTATCCTGTGTCCGTGATGTCAGCGACATCCGCCAGCGTGACCGAGGCCTTGCGCGAGGCGTTGAAGAGGTCGATCACCACTTGGACGTCCTTCGGCGCCATGCGGGCGTCGCGCAGGAATTCGCTGGGCGGGCCGAACATATCCTCGCTCAGGTCGCGCACCGTCGCTGCATCCTGATCGGCGAATATCTTGCCCATATACGCTTCGAGCGCGGCGCGGTTCTCCGGTGCTGAGGTCCACGCCAGCGTCTGGGTCAGACATGCAGCGATGCGGCGGGCGGTGTCCGCGTTCGCCCGGAGCCAGGAGCGATGGGCGACAAGCACCACCGCCTGATATCCGCCGAGCGCGCCAATCACCGTTCCCAGAGACGGATACCCCTGGCGCATGGCGAGGCGGGCGAAGGGCGCGCCCAGCAGGGTCGCGTCGAATTCACCGCGCAGCAGCTTCTCGTAGCGCAGATTGGTGGCGCCGGCGTAGACCACCTCATAGTCGCGGCCGCGCTCCAAGCCGTGGCGATGGAGAATTTCAAACAGCGCGCTGGCATAGCCGGTGTCGGTGTCAACGGCGATCCGCCGGCCTTTCAGATCGGCAATACCGGTAATGCCGGGCTTCGCCATCAGATGCAGGAAGCCGCGATGTACGCCGGCGAACGTCACCAGTTCTTCCGCATTGGGCCGGCCGCTGCGCGCGCAGTCGATCAAATCGTCCAGCGACATGCCGATGACAGGGGCGGGACCCTCGAAGGCAAAGCGGTGGGCTTCGTCCGCGTCCTTTACGAAGGCGCGGGTGGGGACCCATGGTGCGGTCGCATCGGCCGCGCGCCGCAGATCCGCCACCGCAAACAGAGTTTCAGCGGCATCGCGGAACATGGCGATATCGGTGGTCGGGCCGGGGCTCTGCGCGGATGCTGTGGAATGGACCGCCCCCATCGCCCCGCCGACTGCCATCGCGAACAGGCCCGCGCTCATGTCCCGCCTTGAAATCATGCTGTCCCCCATTCCCAGGGCCATCATAAGAGGCCGAGAGCGCGGTGGGGAAGGCTTAAGGGTGCGGCCCGTGATCGCTTCGGACCGGCAGGAAGCTGCCGGCGATGGAGGGTATGTTTCCGCAGAAGGGCGGGCCGCCGGGTGCCGCGGTCTTCGGCGGGAGCAATTCCGCGCCGAGGCTTGCCCCGGCGCGCGTCAGGCGCACCGACCAGCCCTCATTCTCCCGCAGCGTCTGCGCATCGCCGCCAGCAACCAGCGTATCGCCTTGCAGCGTGGCCGCCGCCTCGAAGTCGCAGGTGGGCTGGCTCTGGGTGAGAGCGGTGGTTGAGATGGTCACCTGGTGGCCACTGGCGCCGGGCGCGATGGTGATCTCACCCATCACATTGGCCCAAGCCCCATCCCAGCCGGGACGCGGCGAGACGACGATGGCTTCCAGCATCCGCGCGCGGTTGGTGAGGTCGCCCTTCAGATCGTAATAGGGCGTGTCGTAGAAATCATCGCGCGCCGCCAGGAAATACCGCTGGTCGGTCTGGAGCGCCGCCTGCGCGGCCGGGTCCAGTCCGGCCATGGCCTTCTGGTAGGCGGTGGCGATGCGCAGATCGAGGGCGCCCAGCGTGGGGTTGGCGCAGATCGCATTTTCCGTGTCGCTGCGCGCGGCCTTGCAGTCGAAGGAAGGCTTGCTCTCCGGCGCAGCGTGCGCGGCGGACGCCAAAAGGCACAGCGCCGATGCGAGGGCCAAGGCCCAGCCGCGTTCGGTCATGGCGGCGGTGCGCTTCAGCCGCCGCCCACCGGCACCGGAATCGGCGCGGGGATCGAGCTGCCCGAGGAGGACCCCATGGAAGCGCGCGCAGCCGCCCGCAGCGGTATCGGGGCATCGGTGACGCGGGGCAGGTCCAGGCGGGACCACACGTCGCTCAGCGATTCGGCGAGATGCGCGATCATCCGATCCGTGTGGAACGGGGTCGGCGTGATGCGCAGCCGCTCCGTGCCGCGCGGCACGGTGGGGTAGTTGATCGGCTGGATATAGATGCCGTGCTCGGCCAGCAGCACATCGCTGGCGGCCTTGCAGGCCTTCGCGTCGCCCACCATCACCGGGATGATATGGGTCGGCGTTTCCATCTGCGGCAGGCCGATAGCGGCAAGCGCGGACTTGGTCTTTGCGACCTGGGCGCGCTGGCCGGCGCGCTCGACCTGCGAGGTCTTCAGATGGCGGACCGAAGCGGTGGCCGCCGCGGCGATGGCCGGGGGCAGGGCGGTGGTGAAGATGAAGCCGGGCGCATAGGAGCGCACCGCGTCCATCACCACGCGCTTGCCGGTGAGATAGCCGCCGATGACACCGAACGCCTTGCCCAGCGTGCCCTCGATCACGTCGATGCGGTGCATGACGCCGTCGCGCTCGGCAACGCCGCCGCCGCGCGGACCGTACATGCCGACCGCGTGCACCTCGTCGAGATAGGTCATGGCGCCGTAGCGCTCGGCGAGATCGCAGATTTCAGCCATGGGGGCGATGTCGCCGTCCATGGAATAGACGCTCTCGAACACCACCAGCTTGGGCCGGTTACCGGCGGCGCGCAGCACTTCTTCCAGATGGCCGAGGTCGTTGTGGCGGAAGATGGCCTTCTGGCGGCCGCCCTGGCGCACGCCCTCGATCATGGAATTGTGGTTCAACTCGTCCGAGATCACCACGCAATCGGGGATCAGCTTGACGATGGTGGAAATGCCGGTGGCGTTGGAGACATAGCCGGAGGTGAACACCAGCCCGGCGTCCTTGCCGTGCAGATCAGCGAGTTCCCGCTCCAGTAGAACGATTTCGTGGCTGTTGCCCGAGATGTTCCGGGTACCGCCGGCGCCGGCGCCGCGCAGCAGGGCGGCGGCGCGCATCGCCTCCACCACATCTGGGTGGCGACCCATGCCGAGATAATCGTTGGAGCACCACACCGTGATCTCGCGCGGTCCGCCCGGCGAATGCCAGATGGCGCGGGGGAAACGGCTGGCGTCGCGCTCGATGTCCGTGAAGGTCCGGTAGCGGCGCTCGCGGCGCAGCGCATCGACAGCATCGGAGAAGAACAAATCGTAGTTCATCACGGTCCCGGGGTACGGGGTGGATCTGAAAGCGCGGGTGAATCAATCACTCGCGAATTCTTCCAATCGTAGGCTTGCACATTGCCCCCTCCCTTGACATCGATCAAGGGCGTTAACCAGCCACGCGGCGAAGGGGCGCGCCCAGCGTCAGCCGGCGCCTGGAGAGCAAAGCGGAGGGGCACACGCAGATCACGAGCGCGCGAGCGTGGTGCGATGCTCAAAGTCCCCCTTGAGGCTCCAGAGAGGCCAACCGGGTGCGAATGCTGCCGAAACGTTCAGCCGGCTGGAGAAAGTCGCGCCTTGATGGAGCGGAATTCATCAAATTGCCGCTTGCGGAGGCGGCCGAATCCTCCTACATCGCGCTTGCCCAAATTCGCACGTGCCTGTGGTTACGTGTCGATCGGTGGAACTCCGGACAAGAGGCCGGAAAACTACCAGGACGATCGACAGCCGGAGGGAACCGGCGCACCCCGCTCCTCACGCGGGGGACGTGACTTGAAGCAACGACGTAAGGGCTTTTTTGGTCTCGGTCGGCCCTCCAAAGGTCGGCGTCACTGAAGAGGCACTACTTCTTGCCGGTCGTGCGGAACGGGAAACCCCCATTCCAAACGCGCGCATCCTAAAGAACGCTTCTCGTCGGCTTATCGCCGATGTGCGGCGATGGATGCCTTCGGCGCGAAGATGCGGCCGGTTTGTGACCGGCGAAGCGGGCACGGCCCGCGGGTCGAAGGCGCGTCCACACCGCCTTTCACTCCGCGTGTGCGTGTCCCGGACAAGCCAATAAGGCGTGTCCGTCCTGTCGTCGCGCGGGTTGCCGCGCTTCACTGGCTTCAGGTCAAGGAGGTTACCATGACCGATCGCATCCGCGAGTTTCTTAAGACCCGACGAGAGGATGGTCCCTGCGTCGTCGTTGATCTCGACGTGGTCCGCGCCAATTACGCTGCGTTTGCGCGCGCGCTGCCGGACACCCGCGTGTTCTATGCTGTGAAGGCGAACCCGGACGCCGCCATCCTGAAGGCGCTGGCCGAATTGGGCTCGTGCTTCGACACCGCCTCCACCGGCGAAGTCGAGATGGCGCTGGCCGCCGGCGCGACCCCGGAGCGGATTTCGTTCGGCAACACCATCAAGAAGGAGCGTGACATCGAGCGCGCCTTCAAGCTGGGCGTGCGCCTGTTCGCTGTGGATTGCTACGAGGAGGTCGAGAAGATCGCCCGCGTGGCGCCGCGCGCCAAGGTGTTCTGCCGCATCCTGTGCGACGGCGCCGGCGCCGAATGGCCGCTCTCGCGCAAGTTCGGCTGCGTGCCCGAAATGGCGAGCGACGTGCTCGAGCATGCCCACCGCCTGGGTCTGACCGCTTATGGCGTGTCGTTCCACGTCGGCTCGCAGCAGAAGAATGTGAATGCCTGGGACCAGGCGCTCGCATCCGCCGCCGGCATCTTCAAGGAGTGCGCCGAGCGCGGCATCGCTCTGTCCATGGTCAATCTCGGCGGGGGCTTCCCCACCAAGTATCTCCAGGATGTGCCCTCGGCGAAGGCGTATGGCGAGGCGATCTTCGAGGCGCTGCGCCAGCATTTCGGCAACGCGATCCCCGAGACCATCATGGAGCCGGGCCGCGGCATGGTCGGCAATGCCGGCTTGATCGAGACCGAAGTGGTCCTGATCTCCCGCAAGGCGGAGACCGACACGATGCGCTGGGTGTTCCTCGACATCGGCAAGTTCGGCGGTCTCGCCGAGACCATGGACGAGGCGATCCGCTACCCGCTGCGCACGCCGCGCGACGGGGACGACACCGCGCCTTGCGTGCTCGCCGGCCCGACCTGCGATTCGGCTGACGTCATGTACGAGAAGACCCCGGTGGAACTGCCGGTGTCGCTCTCGATCGGCGACAAGATCCTCATCGAGGCTTGCGGCGCCTACACCACGACCTATTCGGCAGTCGCCTTCAATGGCTTCCCGCCGCTGAAGTCCTACGTGATCTGACGATCACCCTTCCCGACCGGCCCCCGTGTGGAAAGTCGAGCGTGAGCTCGGCTGGGCCGGCGTCTTTCGACTTCGGTTTTGGCACAGGAGGTGCTGATGACTGAGATTGTCGCTGAGAAGGTGGAAGAGGCAGCTGCCCGCGAGGCGCTCCTGGATCTCACCATGCCCGCGCGTTTTGAAAAGTCGTCCGAGCGGCTGCGGGAAGGCCGCCTGCCGGCCGCTGGCCTGTCCCTGGCGGCCCATGCGCCGGACGGGCGCCTGGTCAGCACGGTCCGGCTCTGGCACGTCACCGCAGGCCCGGGAAAGCCGGCGCTGCTGCTCGGCCCGCTCGCCGTCCATCCCTGGTTCCAGGCCTGCGGGCTCGGGGCGCGGATGATGGATGCGGCGATTGCCGAGGCGCGTGCACGCGGCCACGGCGCCATCGTCCTGGTGGGCGATGCGCCGTATTACGGCCGCTTCGGCTTCTCCAACGCCCGCACCCAGGCGCTGTGGATGCCCGGCTCCTACGACCGCAACCGCCTGCTGGCGCTGGAACTGAAGCCCGGCGCCCTCGCCGGCGCGCGCGGCCTCATCAGCGCCACCGGCGCCAAGGTCGCGGTGCCGAGCATGGCTGAACTGATGGCTGCTTCGGCGGCGTGATGCACTGTTATTCCCTCTCCCGCTTGCGGGAGAGGGAATGACGCAGCGCCGCCGTGATGGCGTGACTTGTTCTTGCGCTCAAAATCCCCGACCTTGCGCGCCACTCCTGACCCATGAGCGGCGTGCCGGCGACGATGGATTTCCACTCTCTCTACAGCCACGATTTCATCCGCGTCGCCGCCTGCGTGCCGCGTGCGGGGGTGGCGGACCCCGTGTTCGCCGCCGAGGAGACGCTGCGTCTCGCGCAGGAGGGCCATGACGCGGGAACAGCGGTGATGCTGTTCCCGGAGCTTGGCATCTCCTCCTATGCCATCGACGACCTGCTGTTCCAGGATGCGCTGCAGGACGCGGTGGACGCCGCGCTCACGCGCATCGTGGAGGCTTCGCGCGCGCTGTATCCGGTGCTGGTGGTGGGGGGGCCGCTGCGCCGCGAGGGGCGGCTCTACAATTGCGGGCTGGTGATCCACGGCGGGGAAATTCTGGGCGCCGTGCCCAAGAGCTATCTCCCCAATTACCGAGAGTTCTACGAGCGCCGCCATTTCACCTCCGGCCTTGGCGTCACCGGCGGGGTCATCGAGCTTGCCGGGCGCACGGTGCCGTTCGGCACCGACCTGTTGTTCCGCGCCACGGGCGGGGTGCCCGTGACGTTCCATGTGGAGGTGTGTGAGGACATCTGGGTGCCGCTGCCGCCCTCGACGCGGGCCGCGCTCAATGGCGCGGAGTTGCTGCTCAATCTTTCTGCCAGCAACATCACCATCGGCAAGGCCGACACCCGGCGGCTGCTGTGCGCCAGCCATTCCTCCCGCACCATCGCCGCTTACGCCTATTCGGCGGCGGGGCCGGGGGAATCCACCACCGATCTTGCGTGGGACGGGCACGCGGCCGTGTTTGAATATGGCGAGATCCTCGCCGAGACCGAGCGCTTTCCCGCTGGCGCGGTGATTGCCACCGCCGATGTCGACCTCGGGCGCATCCGTCAGGAGCGCATGCGGGTCAACAGCTTTGGCGATTGCGTGCAGGAGGAGGGCGCGCGCGGGCCGGCATTCCGCACAATTGCGTTCGCCCTCGACACGCCCGGGCGCACGGTGGCGCTGGAGCGCAGTGTGGAGCGGTATCCGTTCGTGCCCTCCGACCCCTCCCGCCTGCGCGAGGATTGTTATGAGGCCTACAACATCCAGGTGCAGGGCCTCGCCAAGCGCCTCACCGCCTCGGGCGCGCAGACCGCGGTCATCGGCGTCTCGGGCGGCCTGGATTCCACCCAGGCGCTGATCGTCGCCGCGCGCGCCATGGATGCCATCGGCCGCGACCGCAAGAATGTGCTGGCCTACACGCTGCCGGGCTTTGCCACGTCGGACGACACCAAGTCCAACGCCTGGGCGCTGATGCGCGCGCTCGGCGTCACCGCGCAGGAAATCGACATTCGCCCCGCCGCCCGGCAGATGCTGGCGGACCTCGACCATCCGTTCGCCAAGGGCGAGCCGGTCTATGACGTCACCTTCGAGAATGTGCAGGCGGGCCTGCGCACGGACTATCTGTTCCGCCTCGCCAACCACAATCGCGGCCTTGTGGTGGGCACCGGCGATTTGTCCGAACTCGGGCTCGGCTGGTGCACCTATGGGGTGGGCGATCACATGTCCCACTACAACGTCAACGCCTCGGTCCCCAAGACACTGATCCAGCACCTGATCCGCTTCGTCGCCGCCTCGGGTGATGTCAGCGCGGAGACCGGGCGCATCCTGTACGCCATCCTCGAAACCGAAATCTCGCCGGAACTGGTGCCGGCGAGCGCGGGCAAGCCGATCCAGTCCACCCAGTCCATCGTCGGCCCTTACGCGTTGCAGGACTTCAACCTGTTCTACCTCACCCGCTACGGCTTTCGCCCGTCCAAGATCGCCTTCCTCTCGCACCACGCCTGGAGCGATGCGGAACGGGGCGCCTGGCCGGTGGACCTGCCGGCGGGCGACCAGCGGGCCTATGCGCTGGCGGACATCCGCCATTGGCTGGAGCAGTTCCTCAAGCGGTTCTTCACCAGCCAGTTCAAGCGATCCACCCTGCCCAACGGGCCTAAAATCACATCGGGCGGCTCGCTCTCGCCGCGCGGCGACTGGCGCGCGCCCTCCGACGGCGACGCCAAGCTGTGGCTGGCGGAATTGCACGCCAATGTGCCAGAGGCCTGAGCGGCGCGCTGGCGGACGAATGGGAAAACAGGCAGGTTCGGCCCGTCGGTCGCGCGCGATCGACGGGAAAGGGCGGGGATGATCGAACTTCTCAAGCGATGTGTGGAGTTTACCCGCGCGGTGGCGCGGTACGCTGGCGCGCGCGCGCTTCTGGCGGCGCTTCTGGTTGCCTGCGGGGCGGTGCTTGAGGGCATCGGCATCGTGCTGCTCGTGCCGCTTCTGGCGACCCTGTTCGATGCCGGCGCCGGCACCGGAACGCTGGGCCGCATGGCCGACGCGATCGCCCCGACCCTTGCCCCCGGCGCGCGCCTCGCCCTTCTTCTGGGGCTGTTCGCGGCAATGATGGTGGCGCGCACCTTCGTGCTCTGGCTGCGCGATGCCCATCTCGCCGCCTTGCAGATCGGCTTCGTCGAGGTGCAGCGCACGGCGGTGGCGGAACAGCTCTCGCGTGCCCGCTGGTCGGCTCTCGCGCGGCTCGGCCACGGGCGCGTCAATCATGTCATGGGCAGCGACGTGCAGCGGTGCGGGGCGGGTGTGCACTTCCTGCTGCAGAGCGGCACGGCGGCGGTGATGATCGCTGTCCAGGCCGTGGTGGCGTTTCTGCTGTCCCCCACCCTGACCCTGCTGGCGGTGGGGCTGATGGCGGCGGGCGCGCTGGCGCTCTCCCGCCTGTTGAGCCGTGCCCATGACGCCGGGCGTCGGGTGACGGGCTCGAACCTTTCCCTCATGGAGGAGGTTGGGCGGTTCCTGTCCGGCATGAAGCTGGCCATGAGCCAGAATCTGGAGCGCGGCTTCGTCGCCGCCTTCGCGCGCGATCAGGCGAGTGGCACGGCGCAGCAGATCGTGTTCATGCGGCAGCAATCGCTGATGCGCGGCCTGTGGAGCCTGCTGGGCGCGCTCGCGGCCATGATGACGGTGCTGGTGGGTTTCTCTTTGCTCAATCTCTCCGCGCCCGTCTTGCTCACGTTGCTGGTGGTGCTGAGCCGCATCAGCGGGCCGGCGGGGCAGATCCAGCTTGGCCTCCAGCAGATCGCCTATGCGTTGCCGGCCTGGGAGGCGGTCCGCGCGCTCCAGCACGAACTTGTCGGCGCGGCCCGCCCCGCGCCCGTGCCGGGGTTGCCTCTGGAGGGGCCGGTGCGGCTGGAAGAGGTCGCCTATCACTATCCCTCCGGCGCGGGGATCAAGGGCCTCTCCGTGGTCATCGCGCCGGGCGAAATGGTCGGCATCGCGGGCGCCTCGGGGGCTGGCAAGACCACGCTGGCCGACCTTCTCTCCGGCCTGATCGCGCCGCAGGCGGGGCGCGCGCTGATCGGCGATACGCCGCTCAGCGAAGACGCGGCGGCCTGCTGGCGCGAGCAGGTGGCCTATGTCACGCAGGACGCGGTGCTGTTCAACGACACGGTCCGCGCAAATCTGCTGTGGGCGCGGCCTTCAGCCGAACCCCAGGCGATTTCGGCTGCCCTCGCGGTCGCCGGCGCGGCGCCGGTGGTGGCGCGGCTGCCGCTCGGGCTCGACAGCGTGGTCGGCGAACGCGGCGCCCTGATCTCCGGCGGCGAGCGCCAGCGCCTCGCGCTCGCCCGTGCCCTGTTGCGTGCGCCCGCGCTGCTCATCCTCGACGAAGCGACCAGCGCCATCGACATCCCCGGCGAGCGGGACATCCTGGCCCGGCTGCGGGCACTCGCCCCCCGCCCGGCCATTGTGATGATCGCGCATCGCGCGGAGAGCCTGGCGCTCTGCGATCGTGTGCTGGTGGTGGAGCACGGCCAAATTTCAGATGCCACGCGCGGCGGTCCGGCCCGCGCGGAGGTGCGGGCGTGACGCGCGCCTTGCAGCCGGAACTCGCGCTGCTCGCGGCCTGCTGCCGCTGGCCCGCCGCGCCGGCTCGCGACGCTGCGGTGCGGGTTGCAGCCGCAGTTCCCCCGGACTGGTCCGAGTTCGAGCGGCTGCTGCGCCGCCACCGCGTGGTCGCGCTGGCCTGCAACGGCTTGGCATCCGCCGGCATCCAGCCGCCGCCTGACGTCGCCGAGCGGCTGCGCAGCGCCGCCGCCGTGCAGGCCCGCACCGCGCTCGCCATGGCGGGCGAAACCCTTCGGCTCCAGCGCCTTTTCGATACCGCAGGAGTGCGGGCCCTGGTGGTGAAGGGCGCCGCCCTTGGCCGCCTCGCCTATGGCGACATCGGCCTCAAGCAGGCGCGGGACGTGGATTTCCTAGTGGCGTTCGACGCGATCCCGCAGGCGCGCGCGCTTCTGGAGGGCGCAGGCTACGTCCTCGCCGATCTGCCGGCGGACGATGACGGGCGCGGCTTCGCCCTCATGCTTTCCATGTGCCGGGAGATCACGTTTGTCCACGCTGCCAGCGGTGTGGTGGTGGACCTTCATTGGGCGCTGACCGAAAATCCCGCCATGCTCCCCGGCCTTGGCCTGTCCTCGGAATGCCAGGACGTGGCGATGGCCGGCGCGGTGATGCGCACGCTGGCCGATGCGCCACTCTATGCCTATCTCTGCGCCCACGGCGGGGGCCATGCCTGGGCGCGGCTCAAATGGCTGGCGGATCTCTCAGCCTTCTTGGGGGTGCAGCCGCCGGGCGAAATGGAGCGGCTTCACCGCGCCTCCCTCGCCATGGGCGGCGGGCGCACCTCGGCCCTGGCGCTGGTGCTGTGCCACGACGTGATGGGCCTCGCCGTGCCGGCCTCTCTGCTGAAAGAGGTGCGCGCCGACCGGATCGTCATGGCACTTGCCGGCAATGCCATCGCCTGTCTTCAGGCGCGCGAGAGCGAGCGCAAGCACTCCTTGGCGGCGACGCTTCGCCTCAACATCGCCCTGCCGTTCCTTAAGCCCGGCCTGGGCTACGCCCGCAGCGAACTCGCGCGGATCTGGGTTTCGGTGGGGGACCGGCAGGCGCTCAAACTCCCGCGCGGCCTCCACCCTCTCTATCATGTCATCCGCATTCCGGCGGTGCTGCTGCGGCACGCCGTGCGGATGGTGCGGCCTCAGTCGACGCCGCCGAGATAATCCAGCTTGCCCACGTTGACGCCCTGGCTGCGTAGGATGGCGTGGGCGGTGGCGACGTGGAAATAGAAGTTCGGCAGCAGGAATTTCGTCACGAAGCCCGAACCCGTGAGGGTGGTGCTATGGGGACCGAACTTCAGCTCGATGCTGCGCTCCGCCGACGTCGCGAACGCATCCTGCGGCACGCTTTCGAGGAAGGCGATGGTGTTGGCGAGGCGCGCCTTCAAGTCATCGAACGTGGTCTCGGTGTCCGGGAAGCTCGGCGCCGCGAGGCCTGTGAGGCGCGGCACCGCCGCCTTCGCCGTGTCGCTGGCCCGCTGGATCTGCCCGGACAGCGGCAGCATGTCCGGCGCCAGCCGCGCGCCGACCAGGCTCGTCGGGTCGAGACCCGCCTCGGCCGCATGCGCCGCCGCCTTATCCATATAGGCCGTGAGAACCTGTAGGCCCCGCACCAGGGCGGGGATCGAGACGTCATAGATCGAGAGAGTCATGGAAACTCCAGGGGAGGGCGCGCCGGAAACCGCGCGCGCGTTTGATGGCCTCTGTTTAAGCCAAGCGCAGCCGTTCGGCGACAGGTCCCGCGCCGGGTGACGCGAATGTGCGGGCGGCGTCGGCGCCAGGCTCCGCGCGTTGCCGCGCCGGAAAAAAATCATGACGAAGCGTCATCTTAGCGATTGACAGAAATGGAACATATAAGGAACATTTGAGTAGGGGCAGTTGAGGAATTCTCGCGCATGGCGGGAATTTCGGCGAGCGCGGCCTCACTTGGTGAAAGAACTGGCACTATCGAGGGCGCCACCATGACTTCGGAACCGACCGCGCGACATGCCATCGTCGCGAAGATCGCCGCGATTGAAAACGACATGCAGTTGACCGATTCCTCTCAAGTCAGCCGCTACAATCGCCTCTTCAAGCAGCAGCAGGATCAGCTGGATAAAATCGTGCAGAACCCGGCGCGGGAGGAGCTGACGCTGCAATTGCTTACTCACCCCGACCCGCATGTGAGGATGACCACAGCTCACCGATGCAGCTGGGACGGGTACATGGTCGCGGAAGCGAAGCGCGCCGTCCTTCAGCTTGCAACGCGGACCGACAAGCTCGGCCAAAGCGCTGCCTTGTGGCTTGAAGACCGAAGCCGAATGGCCTGGGCACGGCCCGTTCAAGCTGAGGTGAAGAAGAAGGTTCTGCCCTTTCTCCCCGCGCCAAAGGTATACAGCCGAGCGGAGGCGCTTCAGCTTGTCACGGCCCGGTTTCCCGGCGCGCGCGGCGACAGTCTGGCCGCGCTCCTGAAACCCGCGATACGTTTGTGGCCGGTGAAGGCGCGCCGCGACACCCAAGCCTCATCTCTCGGTGGAATGCCCCGGCTGCCGCGCGGCATGAAATGGCCGACGTCCGAGGACGAACCTCTGCTGTTCCTCGCCCGGATCGACTGCGCCGAGGTTCACGCGGCGGTGGGAGAGACGGCGCTGCCCGAGACCGGGGCGCTGCTGTTTTTCGGCCATCCCGACGATCTCTGCGGGGCAGGGCCGATGGGCGGTGGCGTGGTGTTTCATCTCGCTGATGACACAGGGCTCAAAACCCGGCGCGCGCCCATCGAGGACTTTGTCGTGGTGGCGCACTGCGGCTTGGAGTTCATCGCCACGATGGATCTGCCCGACCTCAAAAGCAGCACGTTCGAGGCGCTTGGCCTAAGCGCCGAGGAAGAGATGCTCTACGCAAAGCTGCGCCGCGAGATGCGAAACGGCGGCGCGCCCTTGCCCGACGACGACGACTACGCGACCCACATGCTGGGCTGGGCCGACATGATCCAGGACGACTGGTGGGGCGACGCGGCGGCTGGAGAGACACCGAGCGAAATCCTGCTCCAGATCGGCACCTATCACGACGGGGCAGAGTGGAACGACCTGGGACCCGGCGGCATGATCTATTTCATGATCGAAGCCGACGCCCTCGCTGGCCGCCGCTTCGACGAGGTGGAGATGGTCACGCAGTGCACGTAGAGGCGCCGGAGGCTCGGTTCGACCCTGGGCCGAGCCCGAAACAGCTTAGGGGCTGTCGCCCCGGTGACGACGCATGCCCCGTTTCTCGCAGCAAAGCCGGTTCGAAATGTCGACGGTCTGGTGTGGGCGCCGCGGCAATTGGTAGAGCTGTCATGGCTATACCGAAGGTTGGTCCGCTCGGGCCAAAAATCGGGTTGGAGTCATTGCAGTCACCTGCCGGAATGCGCACGAGAATGCAGCCGTGCTGGAAAAGCCGCAGTTCGTAGACACGCGCGCGATCGACTCCCCTCTGGCAAGTCGATCCATTGCGTGGACGATGCGCGCGCGCTGGCGCCACGCCTTGAACGTCATTCCGGTTTCTGCCCGGAACACGCGGCTCACGGTACGGATGCTCGTCGCGGCGCGCGATGCGAGCGCCTCGATACTCAATTCGATGCGAGGATCGTCCAGCGCCAAGTCGGCTACGCGCCGTCCTGCGGGAGTCGTCGGCAGCGGAAGAAACGTCGGCGCGTGGGCCGTTTCGGTGAGATCGTGCAGTATCAGCCTGGCGATCAGCTCGGCCTTGTGCGTGCCGATATCGGCGACGAAGGTCGCGTTCAGCAGAGACTGCAGCAGCGGGGTGACGCGCAGAGCGAAGGCTCGGTCCGGAAGCAGGTCCGGTCCCCACGCACGCACCGTCCGGGGCTGCCAGTGCACCATCCACAGCTCGGCATCGGTCAGCACCTCGACATGGTGCAAGACGCCTTCCGGAATCCAGACGGCCAGCTGCGGCGGCACCAGCCAGCGTCCCTCCGGCGTGTGGACCTGGACGATGCCGGAGGCGGCGAAGGTCAGCTGCGCCGCCGTATGCGCATGCGGCGGCAGGCCCGCGGCGCGCCGTTTAATGCCGCGACTGATTGAGAAGGGCTGGTCCATGGAAGTGGCCTCTGCGCGATGCCGATTGGCATTACATCGTAAACCTGCGGGGGTATATGGAGGTTCGTATTGATCAACAACCAGAAAGCAGGCGCGCTATGAAGGCGGCAATCATCCATGAGTACGGCAGCAACGACGTGGTGCGATACACCGATATCGACACGCCGGAACCCAAGGCCGGCGAGGTGCTCATCAAGGTCGCGGCGGCCGGGGTGAACCCGGTCGACTGGAAGATTCGTAGTGGCATGGGCCAGCGCATGGGAATGACCCTGCCCGTGCACCTGGGAGGGGAGATCAGCGGCACCGTCGAGGCGCTGGGCGACGGCGTCGCGCATCTTTCGAAGGGCGACGCGATCTACGGGATTATCCCAAGCGGCGCATTTGCCGAATATGCGCTCGCCACGGCGGCACACCTGACGCGCAAGCCCGCCAATCTCGATTTCCTCCACGCCGCGGCGATCCCGCTCGGGGGTCTGACCGCGTGGCAGGCGATGTTTGACTTAGCCGGCCTGGTCAGCGGCCAGCGCCTGCTCATCACCAGCGCCTCGGGCGGGGTCGGCTCGCTGGCAGTGCAGATCGCCAAGGCGAAGGGCGTTCACGTCACCGCCATGGCATCCGGACGCAATGAGGCTTTCGTCCGCAGCTTGGGCGCGGACGAATTTATCGACTACACCACGCAATCCTTCGAGCAGGTGGCGAGCGACATGGACGTCGTCTTCGACACGGTCGGCGGCGACACGTTCGAGCGGGCTTTTCGCACTGTGAAGAAGGGCGGGTTCGTGGTGACGTCGGTCGCGTTTCCGACCGACGAAGCGCAGCGACACGGCGTCGGTGTGGCGCGGGTGTATTGCAAGCCCGACGCAGGCGAACTCGCGCTCCTGCGGGCGATGGTGGAAGCCGGCGAACTCGCCGCGCATATCGCCAAGGTGCTGCCGCTCACGCAAATCAAAGAGGCGCTCGCCCTTTCGGAGGCTGGGCACACGCGCGGTAAGATCGTCCTGCAGATTGCCGCGTAGCTGGCGTTCGTGTCCCGATCGCGAACATCGGCTTCTGTCAGAGGCTGCCGTTCGTCCCCTGCCGCAGGCGTGGCCGCAAAGTCCCATCTGCGGAAGTCATACGGCATCTATCTCCCGCAGCATCAAACCGACGCCCCGTCATTCCCACTCGATCGTCCCCGGCGGCTTGCTGGTGACGTCGTAGACCACGCGGTTGATGCCGCGGACTTCGTTGATGATGCGGGTGGCGGCGCGGCCGAGGAAGTTCATGTCGAAGGGGTAGAAATCGGCGGTCATGCCGTCCACCGAGGTCACTGCGCGCAGGGCGAGGACGTTGTCGTAGGTGCGTCCATCGCCCATCACCCCGACCGTGCGCACCGGCAGCAGCACGGCGAACGCCTGCCAGATGATGTCGTAGAGGCCGGCGGCGCGGATTTCCTCGAGATAGATGGCATCGGCGCGGCGCAGGATGTCCAGCTTCTCCTCGGTGATCTCGCCGGGGCAGCGGATGGCGAGGCCCGGGCCGGGGAAGGGGTGGCGGCCGACGAAGCTCTCCGGCAGGCCGAGTTCCCGGCCGAGCACGCGCACCTCGTCCTTGAACAGGTCGCGCAGCGGTTCCACCAGCTTCATGTTCATGCGCTCGGGCAGGCCGCCCACATTGTGGTGGCTCTTGATGGTGACAGAGGGGCCGCCGGTGAAGGAGACGCTCTCGATCACGTCGGGATAGAGCGTGCCCTGGGCGAGGAAGTCCGCCCCGCCGACCTTCTTCGCCTCGGCATCGAACACGTCGATGAACAGCCTGCCGATGGTCTTGCGCTTGGCCTCGGGGTCGCTGATGCCCTTGAGTTCGCCGAGGAACAGCTCGGAGGCGTCGACGTGCACCAGGGGGATGTTGTAGGTGTTGCGGAACAGCGAGACCACCTGCTCGGCTTCGCCCAGGCGCATCAGGCCGTGGTCCACGAACACGCAGGTGAGTTGGTCGCCGATCGCCTCGTGGATCAGCACCGCCGCCACCGCCGAATCCACGCCGCCGGAGAGGCCGCAGATCACCCGGCCGGTGCCGACCTGGGCGCGGATTTTCTCCATGGCGGCCTCCTTGAAGGCCCCCATGGTCCAGGTGCCTTGCAGGCCGGCGATGCGCCGCACGAAATTCCGCAGCAGCTTGGCGCCGTCCGGCGTGTGCACCACCTCGGGGTGGAACTGCACCGCGTAATAGTTGCGGGCCTCGTCCGCGATCGCGGCGAACGGCGCGTTGTCGGAGGTGGCGATGGCCTCGAACCCCTGCGGCAGCGCCGTTACGCGGTCGCCGTGGCTCATCCACACGAGATACCGCTGCCCCGGCTGCCAGACGCCCTCGAACAGGGGGCTGGTGGTCTTCACTTCCACTTCGGCGCGGCCGAACTCGCGGTGGTGCCCGCCCTCCACCTTGCCGCCGAGCTGGGCGGCCATGGTCTGCTCGCCATAGCAAATGCCGAGCACCGGAATGGCGGCCTCGAAGATTTCCTGCGGCGCGCGCGGGCTTTCGCCCTCCATCACCGAGGCCGGGCCGCCGGATAGGATCACCGCCTTGGGCTTCAGCCGGGCGAAGGCTTCGGCGGATTTCTGGAACGGCACCACTTCGGAATAGACGCCTTCCTCGCGCACGCGGCGTGCGATGAGCTGCGTCACCTGGCTGCCGAAGTCGATGATGAGGACGGTGTCTTGCATGGCGCGGCTTCCGGTGGGGCGGTGGCCCCTCCTTTAGCGGCAAAGGAGCGATTCCAAAAGCAAAGGCGCGCAGGAACCGCGCAGCTCTCCCATGCGAACCGCGAAGGGCCCGTGGTCAGGGGGCCTTCCAGTATCCCTCGCAGCCCTGCGGCGCAGGGTTGGCGGACGCGTGACGCTTCTTCAATTCCGCGCAGCCATAGGCTCGGGCATCCGCGGGCAGGCGGGAATTGATGGCCACCCCGATCTGGTCGTACGGCGAGCCGGAGGCGAAGACGTAATAGGCCCAATAGCCCCCTACGACGACGACGATCAGGAGAAGCAGGCGGACGATCATGAGCGTGTTCCTTGGTGCAGGGCCTCGGCCCTTCGCGCTATGGACGCGCTTGAGGTGGAAACCGTTCCATTTGGTGGTATCATGAGAGGCTAGGAAGCGGCGCGCTTCAGCACGCTGACAAAGAACCCGTCCGTGTCGCTGCGGCGCGGCGTCATGAGGATGCCTTCCGGGCTTACCAGCGCGGCGTCCTTTAGCGCAAGCCCTCGGCTGCCGAGGGCCAGCACGCTCTCGACCGCAGGCACGACAGCGAAATCCGGGTGCCGCTCCAGGAAGCCGCGGACCTGTGCGCCGTTCTCGTCGTCCAGCAGGGAGCAGGTGACATAGGTGATGCGTCCGCCGGGCTTCACATAGCGGGCGGCTGTGTCGAGGATCTTGGCCTGGTCGGCGGTGCGCTCCGCCAGGGCGCCGGGCCGCACGCGCCATTTGGCGTCGGGGTTGCGGCGCCAGGTGCCGCTGCCGGTGCAGGGGGCGTCCACCAGCACGAGGTCCATCTGCCCTTCGAGATCGGACAACACGTCCATCGCGCCGCGCGGGGCGCGCACCTGCACGTTGCGGACACCGGCGCGGGCGAGGCGCTCGTGGATCGGCTTCAGGCGGCGGATGTCGTCGTCATGGGCATAGAGCTGCCCCTTGTTGTCCATGAGCGCTGCCAGTTCCAGCGTCTTGCCGCCGGCACCGGCGCACAGGTCCAGAACCTGCGAGCCGGGGATCGGCGCGGCGAGGATGGCGGCGATCTGCGAGCCTTCGTCCTGCACCTCGACGCCGCCCTTCACGAACGCTCCCTCGGAGGTCAGCGGCGGCGCTTTGCCCTCGGCGTCGAGGCGAATGCGCAGCGCGAGCGGCGACCAGACGCCCGGCGCGGGATTGAGATGCGCGAGATCCTGAAGCACGGCTTCCGGCGTCGAGAGCAGGGTGTTGACGCGCAGGTCCAGCGGCGCGCGGGAGGCGAGCGCGCGGCCCTCGTCGACACGGTCCTCGCCGAAGGTCCGCGCCAGATGCGGGTCGAGCCATTGCTGGTAGTCGCCTTTTACCCAGGGGGCGGCGGTCTCAAGGCTCGGATCGGCGAGGCGCGCGCGCTCCTCCGCGCTCAGCGGGGCGGGGGCGAAGCGGGAGCCGTCGCACATCCGCTCGATGGCCGGCAGGTCGAGATTGCGCATCACCGCCAGCATGCCCAGCACCAGCGCGCGCGGCTCGTCCGAGCCCATGACATGGGCGGCGGAGGCGCGGCGGCGCAGCGTGTCGAAGACGATGCCGGCCAGCGCGGCGCGGTCGCCCGAGCCGGCGAAGCGGTGGGAGAGGCCCCATTCGCGCAGGCAATCACCGGCGGGCCGGCGGCGCGCCGCGATGTCGGCGAGGATTTCGATGGCGGCGGAAAGGCGCGCGGAGGGCGTCATGATGGGGACCTGGGGAGTTCGAGGCTGCCGTCTGCCACCTGGGCGGCGAAGGCGTCCAGCGCCGCGGCGAGCTTCTCGTCGATGATGTGGAGATAGTCGGACCAATCCTCGTAGCGGGACAGCTCCGTGCGACCGTCGGTGATGCCGCGCAGGCCGATCATCTCCACGCCGAAGCGGTGGGCGGCGCGCAGTACGGCGAAGGATTCCATGTCCACCATCTCGTCGGTGATGGAATCATAGGCCGCGCCGGAGACGATCGCGCCCCCGGTGGAGAGCGAGGCGGCTTCAATGCCAGCGATGCGAAAGGGCAGGGGGATGACGGAAGGGTGGTCGAGGAACGGCGTGCGGCCCTTCTCGAAACCGAGCGGCGAGGCGTCCATGTCGCGATAGGACACGCTCGCCACCTGGTAGATGCCGGCGTGGTCGAGCACGCGCGAGCCGGCCGAGCCGAGCGTGAAAACGAGGTCCGGCGCGGCATCGTGATGGGTAAGATGGGCGAGGGCGGCGGAGGTGCCCGCCGCCGCCTCCACCGGGCCGACCCCAGTGATCAGCGGATCGATGCGCGCCTGAAGGTGCGGCCCGTATTCCATCGCCGTCGCCATCACGAACAGGACCCTCGCCCCGCCGATGACGCGGACGTTGCGGCGTGGATCATCCATTGCGCGTCATCCAAAGCATTGCGGCCGCACTCCTCTGACGCGGGACGCGCCGTGTCAATGCCGGCTTCGCTTCCGCCTTAGATGTTGAGGAGGATCGACAGGGCGAACAGCACCCACATCACCACCAGCGCGATGGCGCCGATGGCATAGGCCGCGAACCGCAGGCCCAGGCTGTTGGAGGTCACGAACACTCCGGCATGGACGATGCGCGAAATCACGAACACCCAGGCGAGGATCACGAACACCACATCCGCCTTGCGGGTGAACAGGGCGAGCACGGTCAGCACGAAATACAGCACCGGAAGCTCGAACTGGTTGCTGAACGCATTGGCGAACTGCCGGCAGCGCGGCGGATAGGCGTCACGGTCCAGCGCCACAGCAGCGGGCGCCGCTCCGGCGTTGATCGCGCGGTAGCGCATGGGGCCGAGGGCGAACAGCAAAACGAATATCAGGGCCACCTGGACGAACAGGGGCAGGAGGATCATTGCGACGGTCATGGGAAAGCTCCAGCTTGGACACGCGTGAAGGAACCTCGAGCGCGGCCACACGTTCCACGCCTGTTTAGGAGCTTTTCACATGTCGAACATCGATCAGAAGCTGCCGTCCCCGTCTCACGGGCACGCGCATCGGCCGTTCTTTACGCGGGTGTCGCAGCAGGTGTCGCGCTATGCCGGCAAGCCGGTGACGTTCGTCGGCGCGATCCTGGTGATTATCATCTGGGGCGCGACCGGGCCGCTGTTCGATTTCAACGATACGTGGCAGCTCATCATCAACACCTCCACCACCATCATCACCTTCCTGATGGTGTTCCTGATCCAGAACAGCCAGAACCGCGACACCGCCGCGCTTCAGATCAAGCTGGACGAACTGATCGCCCGCACCGAGGGGCCGCGCAACGCCCTGCTCGACCTTGAGGATCTGGACGAGGACATGCTGGACCGTCTGCGCGCGGACTATGCGCGCATGGCGGATGTGGCGCGCGGCGAAATCGGCGAGGGCTCGGCCGGGCTGGCGCCGGAGCGCACCATCGGCGAGGTGTGCACGCCGGTCGAGACCGTCGAGCAGGCGAGCATCGTGCGCACCGTGGCGGATGCGGCCGTGAAGGCGGTCACCGCAGCGAAACCCGCGCGCAAGCGGGCGACCGCCAAAGCGGACGCTGAGTTGGATGGTCCCAAATCGAGCCCAGCCGAAATGGATGTCACCCAGACGGATGCCGGGAAGGTGGAGGAAACGCAGCCCACCCCCGTCGCCGCCTTGGCGCCCGCGGCGCGCAAGCGAAAGATAGCGCCCGCGGCACGCGCGGTGCTGCCGGAACAAGGTGGGATGACGAAAACCGGGTGATGAGGAGCGCCAGCGTCACGTCGCGCGCCTTCTGCTGCGTATCCCTCTGGCGCAACGCGCGATCCGGCCCTACATTAGAGGCGAAGCGGGGCTGCGGGGCGCGTTAGGAGACTTTTTCCCCGGGGCCTTAACGATCCTTAGGGAGCTGTACCTGGTCTTGCCCCTGGGCTTGATCACACGGCGCCCACCTACTCTGTAGGTTTCCCGGGATCGCACTCCGACGGTTTTGCGGCTCCGCTCCTTCATTTTCCTTTCGGCGATCACGCCGGCTCCGGCTTTGGTATGCCGATCGCTCCAATCGATCCCAAAGATCTGCCGGGTCTCAAGGCCGCCCTGCGCCGTGAGGCGCTGGCGCGGCGTGCCGCGATGGGCGGCGAAGCGCGCATCGCGGCCTCTTCCGCCGCCGCCCAGCAGGCGCCTTTGCTGCTGGGGCCCGTCACGGGCCGCGTGGTGTCGCTGTTCGCCCCGTTCCGCGACGAGATCGATACCGCCCCGCTTGCGGCCATGCTGTGGGAGGCCGGCGCCAGCGTGGCGCTGCCGGTGGTGGTCGCGCGCGACCTGCCCCTCCTGTTCCGCCTCTGGCGCCCCGGCGACGTGCTGGAATTGGTCGGCGCCTACCGCATTCCCACCCCGCTTCCCTCGTCTCCGCAAATCATTCCCCAGGACCTCATCGTCCCCCTGGCGGCGTTCGATCGGCGCGGCTATCGCATCGGCTATGGCGCCGGCCATTACGACCGCACCCTTGCGATGTTGCGCGCGGAGGGGCCGGTGCGCGCGTTCGGCTATGCTTTCGCCTGTCAGGAAGTCGGCGAAGTTCCCATCGAAGCGCATGACGAGAGGGTGGAGGGGATGATAACGGAGGCAGGGGCCTATTCCTGCGGCGGGTAGCATGCGGATCTTGTTTCTTGGTGACGTGGTTGGCCGCTCGGGCCGGGACATCGTGCTGGCACACCTGCCGGGGCTGATCACCCGCTGGCGGCTCGATCTGGTGATCGTGAACGGCGAGAATGCCGCCGGCGGCTTCGGCATCACGGAAGCGATCTATGAGGATTTCATCTCCGCCGGGGCCGATGCCGTGACGCTTGGAAACCACGCCTTCGACCAACGCGAGGCCCTGGTGTTCATCGAGCGGGCCGAGCGCCTGGTGCGCCCGGCCAATTATCCCCCCGGCACGCCTGGACGCGGCGCGGCGCTGGTGGAGGCCAAGAACGGCGCGCGGGTGCTGGTGGCCAACATCATGGGCCGCACATTCATGGATCCCATGGACGATCCCTTCGCCGCGCTCGACAAGCTGCTCGGCGGGGTCGAGATGGGCGCCCATGTGGATGCGGCGGTGGTGGATTTCCACGCCGAGACCACCAGCGAGAAACAGGCGTTTGGCCATTATTGCGACGGCCGCGCCACCCTCGTTGTCGGCACCCACACCCATGTGCCCACCGCCGACCACCGCATCCTCGCCGGCGGCACCGCCTTCATGACCGATGTCGGCATGTGCGGCAGCTATGACGGCGTGATCGGTATGGACAAGGAGGAGCCGCTGCGCCGCTTCACCCGCAAGATCGGCGCCGGCCGGTTCGAGCCGGCGTCCGGGCCGGCGAGCCTCTCCGGCCTTGCGGTGGAAAGCTGCGACAAGACCGGGCTCGCCCTCAAGGTGGCGCCGGTGCGGTTGGGTGGTGCGCTTTCGGAGGCACGGCCGGAGTTCTGGGAGGGGTAGGCTTTCCCCCTTGCTATCGGCCCCCTCCCCCCTTGAGGGGGAGGGCTGGGGTGGGGGGTATCTTTCCATTCGGAGCTAATGCTGGGATAGAAGAATCCGAGCGGTAAACCGCTCTCTTCTCCGCCGATGCCCCGCCAAGCGGCGCCGTACCCCCCACCCCAACCCTCCCCCTCAAGGGGGGAGGGAGCCAAGTGGAGAGGGGAGGGAGCAATCGGAGATGCGGCAATCCTTTGCGATTGGCGGCGAAAGCCGCAGACCCGCCCGCCTATTCCCCCCGCCTACTCCGCCGCCTCAAGCGCAGTAGACGCGTCCAGCCAATCCTCCTCGCACCTCGCAAGCGCCGCGACCGCGTCGTCGCGCTGTTTGGTGAGGCGCACACCGTCGGCGGGGAATTTCGCGATCTTCGGGTCGGCGAGCCGCTTGTCGATGGCGGCGATGTCTTTTTCCAGCTTCGCGGTCTGGCTCTCGATGTCCCGCAGCCGCTTGCGCAGCGGCTCCGCGCTGTCCTGCGCGGGGGCTTCTTCCTTGTCCTTGCGGCCCTCGCCGGTCATGCGGCCTGAGCGGCTGAGCACTTCGCGGCGATATTGGTCGAGGTCGCCGTCATAGGGCTTCACCGTGCCCCCGCCGACCATCCACAGCCGCTCCGCGCAGGCTTCCAGCAGATGGCGGTCATGGGACACCAGGATCACCGCTCCGGGAAAATCGTTGATGGCAGTGATGAGGGCTTCGCGCGCCTGAATATCCAGATGGTTGGTGGGCTCATCGAGGATCAGCATGTGCGGACCATTGAAGGCCGCGAGGCCGAGCAGCAGCCGCGCCTTCTCGCCACCGGAGAGCGACGACACCTTGGTGTCCGCCGATTGGCCGGAGAAGCCCATTTCCGCCGCCCGCGCGCGCACCCGCGCTTCCGGGGCGTCGGGCATCAGCTTGCGCACATGCTGGGCCGGGCTGTCGCCGGGCACCAGTTCGTCCAGCTGATGCTGGGCGAGATAGGCGACCTCAAGCTTGTCAGCGCGCACGATGTTGCCGCGCTGGGGCTGAAGCCGGTCGGCCAGCAGCTTGGCGAACGTGGACTTGCCGTTGCCGTTCGGACCCAGCAAAGCGATGCGGTCGTCCTCGTCGATGCGCAGGTCGAGATTGCGCAGGATCGGCTGGCCTTCGACATAGCCGACATCCACCCGGTCCAGCACGATGATCGGCGGGGACAGCAGCTTCTCGGGGTGGCGGATCGAGATCGCGGCGCTCTGCTCGCCGACCTCGGGGGTGATCGGCTCCATGCGGGCCAGCGCCTTGACGCGGGACTGGGCCTGCTTGGCCTTGGACGCCTTGGCCTTGAAGCGGGCGACGAAGGCTTCCATGTGGGCGCGGGCGGCTTCCTGCTTCTTGCGGTGCTTCTGGTCCAGCAGCAAGCGCTCGCGGCGCTGGCGGTCGAACGAGGTGAAGCCGCCGCGATAGATCGCCAGCTTGCCGTTGGAGAAATGCAGGATGTGATCGACGCTGGTGTCCAGCAGGTCGCGATCATGGCTGATCAGGATGACCGTGCGCGGATAGTTCGCGAGATAGTCCTGAAGCCAGAGCGTGCCTTCAAGGTCGAGATAGTTGGTGGGCTCGTCCAGCAGCAGCAGGTCCGGCTCGGTGAACAGCAGCGCCGCCAGCGCGACGCGCATGCGCCAGCCGCCGGAGAATTCCGAGCAGGCGCGCGCCTGGGCATCCTCATCGAAGCCGAGGCCGGCGAGAATGCGCGCGGCGCGGGACGGTGCCGAATGGGCGTCGATATCAACCAGGCGGATTTCGATCTCGGCGATCCGCATGGGCTCGGTGGCGGTCTCGCGCTCGATGAGCAGGGCGGCCCGCTCCTCATCGGCGGCGAGAACACGCTCCAGCAGGCTGTCCGGGCCGGACGGGGCCTCCTGCGCCACCCGGCCGATGCGGGCGCGGTTGGGCAGGCGGATGGAGCCGCTTTCCAGCTCCAACTCGCCCATGATGGCCTTGAACAGAGTGGTCTTGCCGGCGCCGTTGCGCCCAACCACGCCCACGCGCGCCCCCTCGGGGATGGCGACCGAGGCGTGATCCAGCAAAAGGCGCCCCGCAAGCCGGAGCGAAATATCGTCGAGAACGATCATGATGGGGCCTTCTCGCAGGCGCGAAGGCGAAGGGCAAGGGCGCGTGCACCGCGAAATGCCTCAAAGTGCCGCGAGGCGGGCGCGTCCGCGCGTCCGCACGGTGCGCAGCAGCGCCAGCACCGGCCGCTCCACCGCCACCAGGAACACACCCGCCAGCAACAGAGACGTCGCGAGCAGCAGCAGGAACAGCAGGCCAAGGCTCGCTGGCGACAGCGGCGCGAAATGCACGAACAGCCAGGAGACGGGCGCGCAGATCAGCGGCACATGCACCAGATAGAGTGGGAAGGACAATTCGCCGAGCCGCAGCAGCAGCGGATGCGCGAACGCGCGCCGAAGCTGTTGCGTCATGAGGATCGACACGATCAAACAGAGCGCCCCCGCCTCCCGCACGCCGTCCGTGCCGAGGTGGGAGAGGATGAGATCGCCCAGTCCCGGCCCCGGCACATGGCCCGGAAAGGGGCCGCCGAGAACCAACCCCAGCAGACAGAGGCCGGCACCGAGGGCGGTGTGGGACACCAATCTGTGCCGCGCCTCGAACACCAGGGCGCCGCCGCAGAACGCCGCCAATCCGTATTCCTGCGCGATTGCCAGACCGACCAGCCCCGCGACCATCGCCCCCGCCCGCCAGCGTGGCGCGATCAGCGCATAGGCGCCGTAGATCAGCACCGAGCCCAGGAACTCGGTTCGCATGGTCCACAACGGATTGTTGAACTTGGTGGTGCCCTCCACGAACACGCCGACCGCGCCCTCCCACAGGGCCTGCGACAGCGGCGGGATCGGCGCCTGATAGGTCCAGTAGAACCAGCGGCTGCCGCTGATCGCCTGCGCCTCATGCGCCGCGTGGGGGAAGCCGGTGAGCCAGGCCCAGGCGATCACCGAACTCGCGACCGCCGGCAGCGCGAGCCGAAAATAGCGCAGCGCGATCATGAACGGCGCCTCCCGCAGGGTGCGCGGGCTGGAGGCGGCGAGCACGAAGCCGCTGAGCACGAAGAACACCGCCACCGAGAACCGCCCGTTCCATAGCGCCGCCACTGGCAGGTCAATGATGCCGAAGCCGGTGCGGGCCTTGTCCGCGAACGGTGCGGGGTCGAAGGCATAGAAGAAGTGGAACGCCACCACTCCGACGGCCGCGACGCCCCGCAGCCCGTCGAGGCAGGCGACGCGATCGCCTGCGGAAGCGGCTTTCGGGGTTACGTCCCGTGCGGATACGGACGCCATGGCGCTTCTGCGGGATCTCAGGCGGCGCTGGCCGCTTCCCGCACCTTCCCGAGTTCGAGTGTCGCGGCCACCAATTGTTCGAGATCCTGCGTGCGGGTGCGGTGGTTCACGAGGCACACGCGGATCGCTGTGCGGCCCGAGAGCGTGGTGGTGGAGGGCGCGGAAATGCCCAGTTCCTGAAGATCGGCGACGATCTCCTTGTTGATCCAGTCGATGAAGCCGGCATCGCCGACCTCGGGGACATAGCGGAAGCACACCACGTTCAGGCTCACCGGCGCCAGCATTTCCAGGTGGGGGGCGTTGGCCTCCACAAGCTCGGCGAGGGCGTGCGCCTGCCGGCAGTTCTTCTCGATGATGGCGGAGAGCCCGGCGATGCCATGGGACTTGAAGGTGAACCACACCTTCAGCGCCCGGAAGGTGCGCGAGAGTTCCGGGCCATAATCGCAGAACCAGGGCTCGCCGCCGGCCAGACCGCGCTCGGCGGGCGCGAGATATTCCTTGCGGGCGGCGAAGGCGTCGTGATGGGCCTTGGCGTCCCGGATCAGCACGATGCCGGCGTCATAGGGCACCTGAAACCATTTGTGGAAGTCGAAGGCGGTGGAATCCGCGCCGCTCATGGCGTCCACCCGGTGGCGGTGGTCCTGCGTGAGCAGCGCGCCGACGCCGAACGCGGCGTCCACATGGAACCACAGCTTGTGCTTGGCGCAGATGTCGCCGACGCGGGCGATGTCGTCGATGGCGCCGGTGTTCACGGTGCCGGCGGTGGCGACCGCGCAGAACGGCCTCAGGCCCTTGGCGCGATCTTCCGCGATCATCGCGTCCAGCGCATCGCAATCGATCTCGCGCGCCCCGTTCACCGGCACCATGCGCACGTTGGCACGGCCGAGGCCGAGAATGTCGAACGCCTTGGCGAAGCACGAATGCGCCTCGGTGGAGGCATAGCCCACCAGCCCGAGCCCGGCCGCCGCAACCCCGTCGCGGGCGACATCGCCCTGCGCCATGACATTGCGCGCCACCGCCATGGCGATCACCGTGCCGAGCGAGGTGCCGCTGGTGAGGATGCCGCTGGCGGAGACGGGGAAGCCCACCATCTCCTTGCACCAGTCGATCACCTGGCGCTCCACCTGATTGGCGATGTGGTTCCGGCCACCGAGGTTGCAGTTCATGAAGGCGGCGAGCATTTCGCCCAGCGCGCCCTGGACGTTGCCGCCGCCGTGCACCCAGCCGAAGAAGGCGGGATGCACATTGCCCGTTCCATAAGGCAGGATATGGCTCTTGAAGGTGGCGTAGACTTCGTCCAGCGCCATGCCCTCCTGCGGCAGCGGCTCGGTCAGCGCGGCGATGGAGGCTTGCGGCGGGGCGGTCCACACCGGCGTCGTCAGCGCCGCCTCCAGATGGGAGATGCCGTCCTCCATGGCGGTCTGGAACACGGCGCGCAAGGCGCCCCAGTCCGCCGGGTCCAAGGACGGTTCATTGCCGATGATGTCGCGCCGCATGGAGGGTCCCCCGATCCGCACCGCGTGGGATAGTGGATGCGGCAACGCCCAAGCGCAACACGGGCTGGCAACACGGGCCGGCAATGGCGGAACCTGCCGTTGCGATGCCGGGTTCAGTCGATGACGCGCGAACCATCGCCCCCTTCACCACGGCAAAATCGGATCAATGGCTGCTCTCATGACGCTTGAAACCACCGGTCTGCCCGCCGGCGCACCGCCGGCGCGCCAACACCGCATGCCGTTCGGCGCGCAGATCACGCCGGAGGGGGTGCGGTTCTCGTTCTATGCCCCCTCGCAGCAACAGGTGCGGCTGCATGTGGATGGGGTGGTGGTGGGCATGGAGCGGAGCGGCGAAGGCTGGCACGGCTGCATGATGCGGGTGCCGCCGGGCACGCGCTATGCCTTCGAACTGGAGGATGGCCTGATGGTGCCGGACCCGGCGTCGCGCCACCAGCCGGAGGATTGCCACGGCCCGTCCGAGGTGGTCGATCCCACGCGCTATGCCTGGCGCGACGCGCAGTGGACCGGCCGGCCCTGGGCCGAGGCGATCATCTACGAACTGCATGTCGGCACCTTCACAACCGAGGGCACGTTCCGCGCCGCAATCGCGCGGCTGGATGCGCTGGTGGACCTGGGCGTGACGGCGATCGAACTGATGCCGCTGGCGGATTTTCCCGGCGTGCGGAGCTGGGGATACGACGGTGTGCTGCTTTATGCGCCCGATGGCGCCTACGGCCCGCCAGACGACCTGCGCGCCCTGGTGGACGCTGCCCACGCGCGCGGGCTGATGGTGCTGCTGGACGTGGTCTACAACCACTTCGGGCCGGACGGGAATTACCTCGGCGCCTATGCACCCGGCTTCTTCACCGATCGCCATGCAACGCCGTGGGGCGCCGCCATCAATTACGACGGCGAGGGCAGCAGCGTGGTGCGCGACTTCATGATCCATAATGCGCTCTATTGGATCGAGGAATTCAATATGGATGGCCTGCGCCTCGACGCCGTCCACGCCATCAAGGACGAAAGCGGCGAGGATCTGATTTCCGAATTGTCGCGCCGCGTGCGGGCGGCGCAGAAGGGGCGCTATATCCATCTCATCCTCGAGAATGAGGAGAACGAGGCGCGGCGTCTGTCCCAGGAGGCGGCGAGCGGCTTCACGGCGCAGTGGAACGATGACGTGCACCACGCCCTGCATGTCGCGGTCACCGGGGAGGGCGATGGCTATTACACAGACTATCTCGGCGCGCCGACCCTGCTCGCCCGCTCCATCGCCGAGGGGTTCGCGTTCCAGGGCGAGGTGATGGGCTATCGCGGCCACGCCCGCGGCGAGCCGAGCGCGAGCCTGCCGCCCACCGCCTTCATCGCCTTCCTCCAGAACCACGACCAGATCGGCAATCGCGCGTTCGGCGACCGCATCACCGCCACTGCGCCGCAGGCGGCGGTGCGCGCGGCGGCGGCGATCTATCTGCTCTCGCCGCAGATTCCCATGCTGTTCATGGGCGAGGAATGGGCCAGCGCCCAGCCCTTCCCCTTCTTCTGCGACTTTACCGGAGATCTCGCCGAGGCTGTGCGTCAGGGCCGCCGCGACGAGTTCGCGCGCTTTCCCGCGTTCGCCGATCCGCTCGTGCGGGAAACCATTCCCGATCCGGTGGCCGTGTCCACCTTCCAATCCGCCAAGCTCGACTGGGCCGCACGGGATGAGCCGGAACACCGCGCGTGGCTGGACTGGTATCGCCAGGCGATTTCGGTGCGCCGTGCCCACATCTGGCCGCTGGCCCCGCTCATCAGGCGCGGCGGGGTGTGGCGCGCGATGGAGCCGGGCGGGGTCGCGGTGGACTGGTTCGACGGCGACCGCCCCCTCCTGTCGCTGCGCGCCAATCTCAGCGCGAGCGATATTGCGGGCCTGCCGCTGCCGCCGGGGCGGGTGATCTGGTCGGAAGGCGAGATGTCGGGCGACACGGCCGCCGCGCGCGCCGGCCCCTGGTCGGTGCGCTGGATCCTCCCCTGACCGATGCGCTCAGCCCCCGTAGAGCCACTCGTAGCGTTCCAGCAGCCGGCTGCCGGTGAGGCCGATGAAGGCATCGCGGGCCATCCGCGCGGGGCCGGAGAGATGGTAGATCGCGCCTGACGTGCGCGCCTCGCGCTGGATGCGCGCGGTGCGCGGGCGCCGCGCGGTCTCATAGGCCCGGAGCGCGAATTCCGCCGTGGCGGCTTGGCCCAGCGCGGCTGTGAGCGCCGCCGCATCCTCGATCGCCTGCGCCGCGCCCTGCGCGAGGAACGGCAGCATGGCGTGAGCGGCATCGCCCAGCAGCGTCGCGCGTCCCGCGCCCCAGCGCGGCATCGGGTCGAGATCGTAGAGACCCCAGCAGCGGTATTCCGCCGCCCCCGCCAGCAGGGCGCGAACCTCGTCCGCCCAGGTGGCGAAGGCCGCGTGCACCGTGGAGGCGCTACCCGGCTCGCTCCAGCGCGCCACCGGCTGATCCGCCTTCACCACCGCGACGATATTGACCGTATCCCCGCCCCGCACCGGATACGTCACCAGATGGGCTTCCGGGCCGAGATAGAGTTTGACTGCGGGTCGGCCGCCCCCGGCGCCCGGCACCGTGGCGCGATAGGCGACCCGGTTGGCGAACACCGGCGCCGCCGATCCACCGAGCTGGGCGCGCACCGTCGAGCGCACGCCGTCCGCCCCCACCAATATGTCGGCCTCGATCGGCAACGCTTCGCCATCGCGGCTGGCAACCGCGACAGCGGCGCCTTCGGAGGCCTCCATGCCTTCCAGGCGCGCGCCCATCTCGAACCTGACGCCGAGACTGCGGGCGGCATCCACCAGCACGCGGTGCAGGTCGGCGCGATGGGCCACCAGGAATGGTGCACCGAGCCGCGCCGCCGCCGGCCCGTAGGGACAGGTGGCGATCAGCCGCCCGGAATGGCCGTCGCGGATTTCCAGGGCTTCGGGCGCAACCGCCACGGCCTCCAGGGCAGGGAGCAGGTCAAGGTCGCGCAGCACGCGCGTGGCGTTTGGGCTGAGTTGCAGCCCGGCGCCGACCTCCTCGAAGGCGGTCGCCTGCTCGATGATGCTGACGCGCAGCCCGGCCCGGCGCAGGGACACGGCAGAGGCGAGACCGCCGATGCCGCCGCCCACGATCACCGCGCTCGCGGCAACCCCTCGGATCGGGTTCGCGGCCACGGTCAGGCCGCGACCGGCCGCTCCTGCCACACGCTTCCCTCCGGCCGCGCCTCAGCCGCTTTCAGGGCCGGGTTGTGCCGATAGAGCGTGGAGCAATAGGAGCAGACGATTTCCTTGTCGTCGCCCATGTCGAGAAAGATGTGCGGATGGTCGAACGGAGGCGCGGCGCCGATGCACATGAATTCATGCGCGCCCACCTCGATCACCGGGATGCCGAGGTCGTTGCAGAAATGAGGAATTCCTGTGGCTGCCATGTCCCTCGTCGCTCCCGTGGGGCGTTGCGATATCGCGGCGCACTCTAATGCGCCGGCGCCGTGCAGGGAAGCGCCCCGATGCCGCCATATGCCGCGTCAATCATGCGGCGCAGGGCGCTTGTTCCACCGCGCGTTATCCCGACAAGGCAGCGGCGGGCGCGAAACCCCTCTTACAATCCTCCGCCGGGCACCCCATATTGGCTCAGACTGCCGTAAGGGCAGGTTGGGAGGAAGCCCTGCGCTTCTGGAAGGTGACATGAACATTCTCAAGCGTTTCCCTGCGTTCCTTGGCGCTCTCCTGCTGGGCGTCGCCATCACGGCCGCGGCGGTCGATTACGCCGACGCGCGCAGCGGCGGCGGCTTCGGCAGCCGTGGCGGGCGCACCTATACGGCGCCGTCGTCCACCACCACCGCGCCATCTGCGGCGCAGCCGATCCAGCGGTCCATGACGCCGGCACCCACCCAGGCGGCAAACGCCGCGACGGCCGGGCGCGGCGGCCTTTTCGGCGGCGGCCTCGGCGGTTCGCTGCTGCGCGGCCTCGCCATCGGCGGCCTGGTCGGCATGCTGTTCGGCGGCGGCTTTGGCGGCATGGCGGGCTTCCTCGGCCTGCTGGTTCAGGCCGCCCTGATCGCCGGCGTCGTGATGCTGGCGCTGCGTTTCTTCGCCAATCGCCGCCAGTCGGCACCGGCTCCGGCCGCGGCTGGGGCGCCCTATGGCATGAACCGCGAGTCCATGTTCGGCGGCGCGCCGGGTGGCTCCGGCTCTGGTCCCACCGGGCGCAGCGCGCTCGGCGGTCTTGGTGGCGGTCTTGGAAATGGCAACGCTGGCGGCAATGTCGGCGGCACGCCCTACCAGCCGGCGCCCGCGCGCCGGGTGAAGGACGAGATCGGCATCGGCGAGAAGGACTTCGAGGGGTTCGAGCGGCTGCTGCGCGAAGTTCAGGATAATTTCGCCCGCGAGGATTATGACGGCCTGCGCCAGCGCACGACGCCGGAAGTCATGTCCTATCTCTCGGAAGAACTCAGCCAGAACGCCACGCGCGGTGTCATCAATCGCGTCAGCGACGTGAAGCTCTTGCAGGGCGACCTGTCCGAGGCGTGGCGCGAGGGCGGCACCGAATATGCCACCGTCGCCATGCGCTACGAGATGCGCGACACCCTGCACGACCGCCAGACCGGCGTTCTCGCGTCGGACAGCATCGACAAGATGACCGAGACCACCGAGATCTGGACCTTCACCCGCCCCCGTGGCGGCGAGTGGAAACTCTCGGCGATCCAGGACGTGTAAGCAGGCCATTGAGGCCCGACGCCTGATGCGAAAACGACCCTCTCCCGCGTGCGGGAGAGGGTTTTTCTTTTTCCGAGAAGCAAGCCGTCTGCCAGAAGCCTTGTCCTGGGCCACTGAGCGCGCAGCGCGAGCGCAGACCCGGGACCCAGCGCAGAAATTCGGCGAAGCCGGCAATGGGCGCGGCCAGCGCCCTGCATCCGCGCCGCGCGGCGTCGCAGATGAATTGAAGCGCCTTCGGCGGGCCCGTGCGCTGGACCCCGGCTCTGCGCTCCGTCTTCGCCGTCGCTTGGCCAGGGCAAGATGGGGCGGTCCGGCGGGACCGCGGGCTTGAATGAAAATAATCCTAGAGACTATATTCCTTTTACCTCCAACCTGTGCTAGCTTGCCTTCACCTTGCACCAAGGAGGGGCGCGTCCGGAGCGGCCTGATGTGCGGTGTTTGGGGCGGTTGTCCGACGGGACCGGGATTAACGTCCCCGGAAACGTTAGCTAGAGGAGGCCCAAGGGCGTGACGCATGGATCCGGGACTGGTTCGTCCGGTGCTAATGGGAGAACCGATCACCCACTCGGCGTCAGCGAGAAGCCATAAATCACCGCGTGGGAGTGGAGGGGCGAAGGCCCTGATATCACCCATTTTACCCGACGCGCGTCTGCCGACGCGTCTCCACTCCCGCATCCCTCCACCCTCGCCGGAAACGGCGGGGATGTTGGTGTTGGGCACGACCCCTTCCGTTGGCGTCCCCTCCCCCCTTGCGGGGGAGGGCTAGGGTGGGGGGTATCTTTCCACTTGGTCCGGCGGGGGTGGCCCTGGCGGCACCATACCCCCCACCCCAGCCCTCCCCCGCAAGGGGGGAGGGAGCTAAAGGAAGGGGGAAACGGCGGGGATGTTGGTGTTGCGTTTCTTTCCCCGGCCAAGTGAGCGCGCAGCGCGAGCGCCGAGCCGGGGTCCAGCGCAAGGCGCCGCCGAAGGCGCTTCAATCCCTCCGGGCTGCCACGCAGCGCGGAGGCTCTGAACGCTGGTCGCGAGATGACGGCTTCGCCGGACCTTTGCGCTGGACCCCGGCTCTGCGCTCAAGCTGCGCTTTCGCTTGGCAAGGGAAAGAGCGCGAAGGCGGGCGCCGAGATGGTCGTCATGCTCCCCAAGTCCGCCAGCCTGTGCGACAATCCGTCCCAATGGCGCGGGGTGGGCGCGGCGGATGCCTCTACCTAATTAGGGAGCAGCAATCCGGGCCCCTCTGGCGCGACCAGTTCTTCTGGCGCGCGATGTCGGAACTGCTCCGACATTATGCCGGCGAGGGGTTCCGTGACCGATCATCCGACGTCATCTTCAGTTTCCGTTCGCCCGCGCCGCGCTTTGTTCGTCGTGAACCAACGCGCGCGCCAGGGTAGCGGGCCCATCGGCATGGTGCGCGAGGTGCTGGAGGATGGCGGCATCACGCTGCTGGATCAGCCGCTGCCGGAAGGCGAGGGCCTCTCCGACCTGATCCGCGCGCGTGCCAAGGATTGCGACCTGGTGATCGTCGGCGGCGGCGATGGCACCTTGAACGGTGCCGCGGAAGGCCTGTTCGATACCTCGCTTCCATTGGGCGTTCTGCCGCTCGGCACAGCCAATGATTTCGCCCGCACGCTCGGCATCCCCACCGACCCGCTCGCCGCCGCGCGCCTCATCGTCGAGGGCCGGCCGCACCATGTGGATCTCGGCGAGGTCAACGGCCACGCGTTCCTCAATGTCGCCAGCATCGGCTTTTCCGCCGATCTCGCCCGGGAACTGAGCGCCAAGGCCAAGAAAAAGTGGGGCAAGCTGGGCTACGGCATCACCGCCGCGCGCCTTCTCGCCCAGTCCCGCCTGTTCACCGCCTATATCGAGCATGACGGGACCATCGAAACCGTGCGCACGCTCCAGGCCTCGGTGGGCAACGGGCGCCATTACGGCGGCGGGATGACCGTGTCGCAGGACGCCACCGCCGACGACGGCACGCTCGATTTCTACAGCCTGGAAGTCGACCATTGGTGGAAGCTGCTGCTGCTCTTGCCCAGCCTGCGCGAAGGCACGCAGGGGCGGTGGAGCGACGTGCGCACCTTCCGCACCACCGAAGTGGTCATCCGCACCCGCAAGCCCCGGCCGGTGAACACCGACGGCGAACTCACGACCTGGACGCCGGCGCATTTCACCATCCGCCCGGCGGCGATCCGCGTCTATGCCCCGGAGACCCCGCCGGGGCCCCTGCATTACTCCCGCCGTTTCCTCCCCCCTCCCTCTCGACAGGATTGAAGAACAAGAGATGGACTATCTGCTGCAGCTTGCGGCCGACCCCGCCGCCTGGGTGGCCCTGATCACGCTGATCGCCATGGAGGTGGTGCTCGGCATCGACAATCTCATCTTCATCTCGATCCTCACCAACAAGCTTCCCGAGGCGCAGCGCTCGCGCGGCCGGCGCATCGGCATCAGCCTGGCGCTGATCTTGCGGCTTGCCCTGCTGGGCACCGTTGCGTTCATCGTGCGGCTCACCCAGCCGGTGTTCTCGATGTTCGATCACGCCTTCTCCTGGCGCGACATGATCCTGATCGCCGGTGGCCTGTTCCTGGTGTGGAAGGCCACCAAGGAAATCCACCACACGGTGGATCACGACCCCGAAGGCGACATGTTCGAGAGCGGCAAGGCGAGCATCACCTTCGCCGCCGCCATCGCGCAGATCCTCATGCTGGATCTGGTGTTCTCCATCGACAGCATCATCACCGCCGTGGGCATGACCGAGCACATTCCCATTATGGTGATCGCGGTCCTGGTGGCGGTGAGCGTGATGATGCTCGCGGCCGATCCGCTGGCGAAGTTCATCGCCAACAATCCGACCGTGGTGATGCTGGCCCTGGGCTTCCTCATCATGATCGGCATGACGCTGATCGCCGAAGGCTTCGGCGCCCATGTGCCCAAGGGCTACATCTATGCCGCCATGGCCTTCTCGGCCGGTGTCGAGGCGCTCAACATGCTGGCCCGGCGCGCCAAGCGCAAAGGCGGGCACGCCTGAGGATCGCGTGAGCCGGCCGCGCGGGGAACCTGGCGTCCCCCGCGCGGCTTGATCTGATGGAGCGGCCGACGTTGATCGGCCGCATTCGTCAGGTGTGTCGTGTCCCATGCGCCGGATCATATCTTTCCTCGCCCTGGCGGGCTGTCTTGCGGGGCTCGCGCCCTGGATGCTTCCCGCCGCCAAGCAGGGCGCGCGCCTGGTGATCGGGCATGACGATCCAGCGGTCCTCGCCGATTTCGTGCTGAGATCCCGCACCCCGGCGCAGACGCAGGGGGATATCGCGGCGGCGCTGGCGGCGGACGATCCCGACCTTGCCGCATCGGCGCTGGAATGGGCCGATGCGCGCGGCTTCGCGATCGCCCCGGACCTGCGGGCGAAGGTAGCGGCCGAGCAGACCGACACCGCCGTCGCCCTTCGCGCGGCGCGCAAGTTCGGCATGGGCTTCGTCACCGGCGTGCCCGACGACCTGCCGGGCCTTGCCGGCGCGGCGGCGGGCGACCTCACCGTGTGGGGCGACCTGCGGGATGCCAGCCGCGAGGGATGGAAATATGCCAATGGCGAGGCGGTGGACCCGCTTGTGCTGGGCCTCTCCGCTGCCGGCCTCGCCATCACCGCCGGCACTTACGCCACGTTCGGAGGCGGTGTGCCGGCGCGCATGGGCCTGTCACTGGTGAAGGCGGCGCGGCGCACCGGCAAGCTTTCCGCCGATTTTGCCGTCTATCTCGGGCGGATCGTGCGCGACAGCATCGACCTCTCGGCGCTGCGGCGGGCCGGGGGCACGCTGGACGCCGCCGCGTTGCGCGGCGCGGTGCGCCCGCAGGGGCTCGCCCGCGTGACGCGGGTGATGGGCGATCTCGGCACGGTGCAGGCCAAGGCCGGTAGCCGCGCAGCCTTCGAGGGGCTGGCGCTGGTGGACAATGGCGCGGACGTCGGCCGCCTCGCCAAGCTTGCCGAGAAGAAGGGCGGGCAGACCCTGTTCATCCTGCGCGCGGCGGGTCGCGGCGCGCTCGCGCTGACCGGCGCCGTGCTCTCGTTCCTGTGGTGGGGCATCGGCGCCGCTGTCTGGCTGGTGTGGCTGATCGCGGCATTCAACGGCTTCTGCGTCGCGCTGGTGCGGCCGCTGTGGCGGCGGCGGAAACGCCGCAGCGTTGGAACGTCAGGGATCGCGATGTCGCGAAGCCCGGCCTGAAACGCCTCTACACCGGGTGGAGCGTAAGCCAGTTGCGTGCTTGGCCATTCTTGATTGCATCCACCATGCGGTTGATTGCCAGAGCTTTGTCGGCGCCCTGGCTAGCGTTGATCGTCTGTGCCCATGTTTCCAATTGGCTCCCGATGGACCCGATCTCCCGATGGGAAGGATAGACCCAGGCGCCAAATCCCGCTCGCGTCAGGTGGTCCCTGCGGGAGGTGCGGGTTTCGTCAGCCGAAAGGCGGGCATAGATCCTGAACGTTCGATGGGTTCCCCAGGCATCCGCCCAGGCGAGGATATCCTGCTTGGCGGCTCTATGGTCCGACCCTTCCAGATGGACCAGGTCCACCAAGCCTCTCCATTGGGTGAAGCGCCGGTTTTCCCGTTTCTTTGCATCTTCCCCGGCTCCGGGACCTGCGGCGATTGCCTCCAGCGTATCCCGGAGCTTCTTTGCGAAGGCCATTGCAGCGGTGAAAGGCCCGGCGGCCTCCCAGCCTCCTGCGCCCATTGGGTCGTCGATACGGCTCACATTTGGCGGGCCGGGGATGATGTTGCCGAACGCCCAGAGTATCCGCTCCATGAGCCGTTCCAGCTTGTCCTGGTCGGTCCCGGCATTCGGCACGGCCTTGGTTTCGGAAGCGTATTTGGCGACGCTCTCAAGCACGGTTTCGCTGGTCGCAGTGATTGCCGCGCGACGCGCGGCGACGATCAGGTTCTGGGGGTAGATGTGATGGTTGGTGGTGGTGTTCAGGGTCAGCAGGCCGTTTGCAACGGCGCTTTGCCTCACGGCGTCGACCCAGTTCGGGAGATCGCCGGGCGTCGTATTCACCTGAATGGTCTCTTTGTTGATCGCCATAGGACCCCCCAATCCAAGATTGCAAGGTACACTCCTACGGATATCTAAAGTTGTAAATATAAAAACACGCACTCATTGCGCGCGCGCCGCTGCGCGCAAGCATTCAAGCGGGCGCCTTGGCAAAAAAAGAAACCCGCCCGGATCAGTCCGCCTGTTCGGCAGCCTCGGGATCGTCGCCGGCGATTTCCGCCAGAGCTTCCACGACGATGCGGCGGCCGGGGAGGTCCACCACCGGCACGGCGGCATTGGTGAACGGCACGAGCAGGGTCTTGCCGCCGTCCAGCGGCATGTATTCCAGGATGTCGCCAGCGCCGAAATCGAACATGGCGGTGACGGTGCCGAGCTTCACGCCGGCAGCGTCCTCGACCGAGAGGCCGATCAGGTCGGCGTGGTAGAATTCTTCCTCATCAGCCGGGGGCAGGGCCTCGCGCGGGACGAACAGGTCGGTATTGGTGAGCGCCTCGGCGGCGGTGCGGTCGTCCACGCCATGGAGGCGGACGACGAAATGGTCCTTTGCCGCGCGCAGGGAGGCAAGGCGGAATTCCCGCCCTTTAGCGTCCGTCAGGCGATAGGTCCTGAGCGCCAGCGGGTCCTCGCCGAACGCAAACAGGCGCACTTCGCCGCGCACCCCGTGGGGAGCGCCGATGCGGGCAATGAGGACGCGGTCAGTCATGAAAACAGGTCTCGATGCGCGTCATGCCCGGGCGAACCCGGGCATGACGAAACATGACAGGCGCGAAGCCTCACTCGGCGGATGCTTCAGCCGGGGCGGCGGCAGCAGCAGCGGCGGCCTCCGCCTTCTTGGCCCGCTCGGCGACGCGCTCCTGGGCCTTCTTGCCGGGCTCGCCCTTCTTGAGATTGCTGCGCGCATCGCGCTTCAGCAGGCCGAGGGTGTCGAGGAAGCGGGCGACGCGGTCGGTGGGCTGGGCGCCCTTTTCGAGCCAGGCCTTCGCCTTCTCGACGTCGAGCACAACGCGGTTTTCCGCGTCCTTCGCCAGCAGCGGGGAGAAGGTGCCGATCTTATCGATGAAACGGCCGTCGCGGGGCGAACGGGCGTCGGCGACGACGATGCGGTAGTACGGGCGCTTCTTGGCGCCGCCACGGGCGAGGCGGATCTTCAGGGACATGGTTTTCTTCCTTTCAAGTCTTTGATCGTTTGTCTTGGTGTCTCATGTCGTCCGCCCGGCATCGGATCCGGGACTGACGGCAATTTCAGAGGCCGCTCGGCAGCCGCTATTTCTTCTTTGGGCCTGCGAGGCCGGGTAGGCCACGCGGCATGCCGCCAAGGCCCGGCAGGTTGCCGGGGAAGGTCGGGGGAAGGCCCTTGCCGAGGCCGGGCATGGTGGGGGGAAGCCCGCCACCCCCTGCGCCAGACATGCCGCCCGGCATCTTCTCGGCCATCTGCTGCAGTGCCTCGGGCGAGGGCATGCCGCCGCCGCCCATGCCGAACATGCTGGCGAGACCGGCCATGGGGCCGCGCTTTCCGCCCTGGCCCATGGACTTCATCATGTCGGCCATCTGGCGGTGCATTTTCAGGAGGCGGTTGATCTCCTCCACCTTGGTGCCGGAACCGGCGGCGACCCGGCGCTTGCGCGAGGCGTCGAGCACCTTCGGGTTGCGCCGCTCGTGGCGGGTCATGGAATTGATGATCGCGGTCTGGCGCTTGAACACCTTGTCGTCGATGTTGGCGGAGGCGATCTGGTTCTTTATCTTACCGACGCCGGGCAGCATGCCCATCAGCCCGCTCATGCCGCCCAGCTTCTGCATCTGGGCCAGCTGGTCGCGCAAATCCTCCAGGTCGAAGGCGCCCTTGCGCATCTTCTCCGCGGTGGCCTTGGCCTTCTCGATGTCGATGTTCTCGACCGCCCGCTCCACCAGGGCGACTACGTCGCCCATGCCGAGGATGCGGCCGGCGACGCGCTTGGGGTCGAAATCCTCCAGCGCGTCCATCTTTTCGCCGGTGCCCATCAGCTTGATGGGCTTGCCGGTGACGGCGCGCATGGAGAGGGCGGCGCCGCCGCGCCCGTCGCCGTCGGCGCGGGTCAGGACGATGCCGGTGAGGCCGACGCGGTCATCGAATGCGCGGGCGGTGTTCACCGCGTCCTGGCCGGTGAGGCTGTCCGCCACCAGCAGGACTTCGTGCGGGTTGGTGGCGGCCTTGACCTCGGCCACCTCGGCCATCAGGGCCTCGTCCAGGGTGACGCGGCCGGCGGTGTCCAGCAGCACCACGTCGTAATTGCCGAACCGGCCCGCTTCCATCGCCCGGCGGGCGATCTGCACGGCGCTCTGGCCCGCCACGATCGGCAGGGTGGCGACGCCGACCTGCGTGCCGAGCGTCGCCAATTGCTCCATGGCGGCGGGGCGACGGGTGTCGAGCGAGGCCATCAGGACCCGGCGCTTGCCCTTCTCGGTCAGGCGCTTGGCGATCTTGGCGGTGCTGGTGGTCTTGCCCGAGCCCTGGAGGCCGACCATCAGGATCGGCACCGGGGCAACGGCGTTCAGGTCGATGGGGTCTGCGTCGGACCCCAGCATGGCGACCAGTTCGTCATGGACGATCTTGACCACCAACTGGCCGGGCGTGACCGACTTCACCACCTCGACGCCCACCGCGCGGGCGCGCACCTTCTCGACGAAGTCGCGCACGACTTCGAGCGCCACATCCGCCTCGATCAGGGCGCGGCGCACCTCGCGCATGGCTTCGGCGACGTCGGATTCGCTGAGTGCGCCGCGCCGCTTGAGCTTGTCGAGTATGCCGCCAAGGCGGTCGGAAAGGTTATCGAACATGGGTCCGCCCGGTGATCTCCGGCCTTTCGGCCAAAGGTGTCTCGCGAGGATGCGCCCAACGCCGAACACGCCCGAGGGCGCAACGCGCTGTCGGGCGGGGACCTCCGGGATCTGGTCCCGGTCGGCTGGATCGGCGTGGCCGTCCTCTTGAAGGGGGCGTTCTTAGCATTGGAAGCGGGGCGAGACAATGGCAGCGCATTGCCTCGCGTTATCAGGAGCGATCTTGGCTGGGAGCGGTCACTTCACCCGTTCGAGCACGCTCACATAATTGGCGACCGCCGCGCCGCCCATATTGAAGATGCCGGCGAGCTTGGCGCCTTCGATCTGCATGTCGCCGGCCTCGCCCATGAGCTGCATGGCGCAGAGCACATGCATGGAGACGCCGGTGGCGCCGATCGGGTGGCCCTTGGACTTCAGACCGCCCGAGGGGTTCACCGGCAGCTTGCCGCCCTTCTGGGCAATGCCTTCGCGCACCACCTTGTAGCCTTCGCCCGGCTTGGCGAGGCCCATGGCCTCGTATTCCAGCAGTTCGGCGACCGTGAAGCAGTCGTGGGTCTCCACCAGGTCGAGATCATCCAGGGTGATGTTGCCCATTTCCAGCGCCTTCATCCAGGCGCGCCGGGCGCCCTCGAAGGTGGTGGGGTCGCGGCGCGACATGGGCATGATGTCGTTGGCATGGGTGCGGGCGCGGAAGGCGATGCCGCGCGCCAGCGTTTCGGCGACTTCCGGCGCCGCGATCACCAAAGCGGCGGCGCCGTCGGAGACCAGCGAGCAGTCGGTGCGGCGCAGCGGGCCGGCGACATAGGGGTTCTTCTCCGACACCGTGTTGCAGAAGTCGAAGCCGAAGTCCCGGCGCATCTGCGCATAGGGGTTCGAGACGCCGTTCTTGTGGTTCTTGGCGGCGATGTGCGCCAGTTCCTCGGAACGGTCGCCGTAACGCTGGAAATAGGATTGGGTGATGCGGCCGAACACGCCGGCAAAGCCGCCCTGGATGTCCGCCTCTTCCTTGCGATAGCAGGCGTTCAGCAGGATGTCGCCGACCTCGGCGGTAGGCTTGGCGGTCATCTTTTCCGCGCCTACCACGAGGGCGATCTTGCCGCGTCCGCTCTCGATGAAGTCGAGCGCCGAATGGATCGCGGCCGAGCCGGTGGCGCAGGCATTCTCGACGCGGGTCGCGGGCGTATAGGCCAGCTCCGGCACGGAGAGGGCGGGCATGGCGCCCTGGAAATCCTGCTTCTGGAAGCCGGAATTGAACACGCCGACGAAGATGCCGTCCACCTGGCCCGGCTCGATGCCGGCATGCTCGATGGCGGCGCCCGACACCCGGCCCATCAGCGCCTCGGTGTCGGCGTCTTCCAGCTTTCCGAAGGGGGAGTGGGACCAGCCCACGATGGCAGCTTTGGTCATGTGATCCTCCTGTGCGCGCCCTTCGCGCCAATTTTCATATTTGAGCCGGGCGCACCCAAGCGCGCCCGGCGGTGAAAATCAATCGGCGGTTTTGTCAGGTAAGAGGCTGGCGGCGATCAGCCGGTCCGCCATCTCGCCCGCCACCAACGCCGGCCCACCGGCGCCGAACAATTGCCCGGTGACGAAGGCGCCTTCCATGAGCAGCAGCAGGCCGTCCCCCAGCGCCTCGGGGTCGCGCGCGCCCATCTCGCCCGCCATCTGGTGCAGCCGGGCGCGCAGCGCCGCCTTGGCCGCTTCCGCGACCTTGCGGGCAGGGTGGTCTGGTTCCGGATATTCCACCGCCGCATTGGTCAGGGCGCAGCCGCGCCAGCGGGCCTTGCCGGCGCCGGAGCGTGTGCGCTGGCGGGCGAAGAAGGCGCGGATCTGGCCGCGCGGATCACCGGGCGCCTGCGCCGCCGCCGCCTCGAAACGGCCCCAGAATGTCGCGTCATAGCCGCGCAGAAAATCCGCCGCGAGTTCGTCCTTGGAGGCGAAGGCGCGGTAGAGGCTCGGCTTGGTGACGCCCGCCTTGGTGACGATCTCGTCCACCCCCACGGCGCGGATGCCCTGCGCGTAGAACAGGTCGTGCGCGCTCTCGCGGATGCGGTCCGCCGCGCGCTTGGGCTTTTCCACCGGGGCGTCCGGCGGCATTTCGGCGTTCGCCATATTTTGGCCTTGCAATGTTACTGACCGGTACGTATCTTCCGGCTCCCAATATACGTACCGGTTAGTCACATGGCAATATCCATCAAGCGCCCCTTCGGCCAGAAGTACGCATTCGTGGTGGTGGGGGTGGTGTTCCTCGCCCTGCTGGTCTCAGCCGGGCGGGCCTCCGCGCCCGGTGTTCTGCTGCTGCCGCTTCAGGAGGCGTTCGGCTGGAGCCGGGGCATCATCTCCTTCTCCGCCGGCATGGGCATCTTCCTCTATGGCCTCGCCGGTCCGTTCGCCGCCGCCGCCATGCAGACCTTCGGCATTCGCCGCACCATGATGATCGCGCTGGCGATGATGTCGGCGGCCACCTTCACCAGCGGCTTCATGAGCGAGGCGTGGCACCTCATCATCACCTGGGGCATCGTCGGCGGCATCGCCGGTGGTGGCGTCGCCATCGTGCTGGCCGGCACCGTGGCAAACCGCTGGTTCTCCACCCATCGCGGCCTTGTCATGGGGCTGCTCACCGCCTCCACCGCCACCGGAACCCTGCTGTTCCTGCCCGCGCTCGCGGCACTGGTGGAGTATGCCGGCTGGCGCGCCGTGGTGTGGACCGTCTCCGGCGCGGCGGCGGTTCTGGTGCCCCTGGTGTGGCTGCTGGTGCCCGAGCGGCCGGAGAGCATCGGCGTCCTCCCCTATGGCGCCACCGCGCCGACGCCGCCCGCGCCCTCGCGCGGCAATCCGATCGTCGTCGCCTTCAAGACGCTCGGCATGGCGGTGAAGCGGCGGGATTTCTGGCTGCTGTTCGCCACCTTCTTCATCTGCGGCTTCACCACCAACGGCCTGGTGGGCACGCACATGATCGCTTTGTGCTCGGACAATGGCATCCCCGAAGTGCGCGCCGCCGGCCTGCTGGCGATGATGGGCTTCTTCGACCTGTTCGGCACCACCGCGTCGGGCTGGCTGACCGACCGCTACGACGCCCGCAAGCTGCTGTTCGTCTATTACGCCCTGCGCGGGCTTTCGCTGATCTACCTGCCGTTCTCGGATTTCTCCTTCTACGGCCTCTCCCTGTTCGCGGTGTTCTACGGCCTCGACTGGATCGCCACCGTGCCCCCCACCCTGAAACTCGCCACCCAATCCTTCGGCGAACGCGACGCCCCCATCGTCTTCGGCTGGATCGTCGCCGGGCACCAGTTGGGCGCAGCGAGTGCGGCGGTGTTCGCGGGGGTGATGCGCGATGCCAATGGGACGTATCTGCAGGCGTTTGTTATTGCCGGGGCGACGGGGGCGCTGGCGGCGGTGTTGTCGCTGTTGATTGGGCGGGGGAGGCGGGAAGGGGTGGTGAGGGGGGAGGTGCGGGTGGCGTGAGGATTTTGTTCGCGTGGAGCCTCACGGCGAAGGGGAAGGCCGGGATAAGGGTGGTCATAGAATCTCTAGGCATCGTAATGATCAGCGGCACCTTCATATCTCCAGCCCAACTCATGAAAGTCCGCTCTGAAATTGCCATTTCGACGATTTTCAGTTAAAGATGCCAACTTGGCGTGTTAAGGTGCTGCATGATCTACAGGCTAGAGATCGAAAATTTTTTCTCGATCCGTGATCAACAGGTGCTCGACCTATCGATCGACGGCAAAGTCCCCGACCCTGAAGGGCGCTTTGCAACGATTTTTGAGGGGGCCGCGGTGCGCGCCCCGAGGGTCGTGGCGCTCTATGGGGCCAACGCATCAGGCAAAACAACAGTTCTGCGAGCTTTGGAATTCATCGTTTCGATGATCAGAGACAGCGTGCAGCGTGCAGAGCCCGGATTCAACGGCTGTGAGCGCTTCAACGACAAAGAATCTTGTGAACGCCCAATCCGTCTTGCTATTGAGCTTGGCGGCGTCGTGAATCTTACGCCCGAAGTCGCTCGCCGCGCTGAAGCAGGAGAAAAGGTTGAGCAAGGTACTTACCGGTACGAATTGACAATTGAGGTCAAGCAGGGCGTTCCGCAGCGAATAATCAGTGAAGCGCTTCGGCAAAGACCGGATGGTCAAGGAAGGTGGCAGCGTGTCTTTGAGCGCGATGCCGAGGGAGAAGTGAAGGATTCTAAGTCCTTTAACCTATCTGGTTTCCGCCATCTAGTTAAGACGCTCGCTAATAATCATACAGTACTATCGTCATTTGCAAAGTTTCAGCATCCATCCTCTCAACTCTTTGTTCATGCCGCACGAAAGGCGCTGTTCCAGATAGGGTCCGTACACTCGTTTATGGATAGTGACGTGATCAGGTATCTGAAAGATCAGCCCGCCGTATTGTCGCGACTGAAGAGTGAGTTGAGCCGGATCGACGTCGGTGTAGAAAATGTTCGCTTCGAAGATAAAGGCAACGGCCCAGTTCTCCTATTCAAGCATTTAGGTTTACAAGTCGAAATGAATTGGCTGCTTGAAAGTCATGGGACGCGCGCTTTTATAAAAATGTTTCCTTTCATCATGACTGCCCTTGATAGCGGTGGTTTAGTTGCCATTGACGAAATGGATGCAGCTATTCACCCCATTGTTTTGCCGGAGTTGGTGCGTTGGTTCTACGACTCGCTAAACAGAAATAAGCTCGACGCGCAGCTCTGGCTGACCTGTCATTCAGCCTCGCTACTTGATGATCTTCTTAAAGAAGAAATCGTGCTCTGCGAGAAGGATAGGCAGGGCCGGACCCACCTTCACAGTCTTATGGATGTAAAGGTTCGACGTGATGAGAACCATTATCGCAAATATCTCAGCGGCGCCTATGGCGGCGTACCGCTCCTGGGATGAGACGCCGCCCGCCTCACATTCCGCAGCGCCGGCCGATCTATGTCGGTTGCGAGGGAGCTTCTGAGGTTGGCTACGCAAGTTTCCTGCAGGATTTGATTCGAGATTCAAATCTACCGGTGCATCTAATAATCGAGGAACTCGGGCCTGGTGCCGGTGATCCGCTCGCACGCATTAACAAGGCCGTACAGCGTCTATCGGTTCTGCGTCGAACGCGCACGACTCCGCGAGAAAGATTTGCTCTGCTGGATCATGATCAGGCGGAGCGGGATCTGAACAGAGCAAATCAGGCACTCCGTATCGCGTCTGACAATGACATTACAATCATCTGGCAGATCCCTTGCTTCGAAGCGGTGCTCCTTAGGCACATGCCGGGTAGGTCCGGCAATAGACCGATTGACACTCCAACGGCCTGCAGAGAGTTGCGGCGCGATTGGCCAGAATACACCAAGCCAATGACACGCATGGAGCTTGCGAGGCGCATCGACCGCGCTGCGGTATTGCGGACGGCTGCGGTTGAACCCGGGCTGGAATGCCTATTGCGTTGCATTGGGCTCATCTAGTCGATTGACAATGGCGCTGAGGCTAACTCAGTTCCGTCTGCTCACTTTTCAGTCAATCCCCCTCAACTCAACCCCCCGATCACTCCATCCGCATCCACAAAAATCCCCTCTGCCGCAGGCACCGAGGGCAGGCCCGGCATGGTCATGACATCCCCGGTCAGCGCCACCACGAACCCCGCCCCAGCCGACAACCTAACCTCGCGGACCGGGATGACATGGCCGGTGGGGGCGCCCCGCAGCGTCGGGTCGGCGGAGAAGGAGTATTGGGTCTTCGCCATGCACACCGGCAGGTGGCCGAAACCGGCGGCCTCGATCTCGGCGATGCGGGTTGTCGACATCGGTGTGTATGTCACCCCCGACGAGCGATAGATCTGCTTCGAAATGGTCTCGATCTTGTCCTTGATCGACATGACATCGGGATAGAGGGTGCGGAAACTGGCGGGCTGTTCGGCCAGCGCCACCACCTCCCGCGCCAGCCCCTCCGCCCCCGCCCCGCCGTCCGCCCAATGGCTGCACACATGCACGCTCACCCCGAGCGGGGCGAGGGCTGCCTGCACCATCTCGATTTCGGCGGGGGTATCGGACAGGAAACGGTTCAGCGCCACCACCACGGGCAGCCCGAATTTTCGCATATTCTCCACATGGCGCAACAGGTTAGCAGTACCGATGCGCACGGCCTCAACGTCCTCGGTGCCGAGCTGTTTCACCGGCACGCCGCCGTGCATTTTCAGCGCGCGCACCGTCGCCACCACCACGGCGGCGGAGGGGGCAAGGCCCGCCTGCCGGCACTTGATGTCGAGGAACTTCTCCGCCCCCAGATCCGCGCCAAACCCCGCTTCCGTCACAACAAAATCCGCCAAGGCCAACGCCGAGCGGGTGGCAATCACCGAATTGCAGCCATGGGCAATATTGGCAAAAGGGCCCCCGTGAACGAACGCCGGCGTGTACTCCATGGTCTGGACGATGTTGGGCTGGAAGGCATCCCGCAGCAGCGCCAGCATGGAGCCGATGCCCTTCAGCGCGCCGGCCTCCACCATGCGCTTGCCCCGGGTCTGTCCGATCACCATGCGCGAGAGGCGATTCTCCAGTTCTTCCAGGTTCTTAGCGAGGCAGAAGATCGCCATGACCTCGCTCGCAACCGTGATGTCGAAGCCGTCTTCGCGCGGGAAGCCGTTCGCCGGCCCGCCGAGGCCGACCGTCACCTGCCGCAGCGCCCGATCGTTCAGGTCCATGACCCGGCGCCAGGAGATGCGGCGGGAGTCCAGATCGAGCGCATTGCCCCAGTAGATGTGGTTGTCGATCAACGCCGACAACAGGTTGTTCGCGGCCGATATCGCGTGCAGATCACCTGTGAAATGCAGGTTGATGTCCTGCATGGGAATGATCTGCGCATGCCCGCCGCCGGTCGCCCCGCCCTTGGCGCCGAACACCGGACCGAGCGAGGGTTCGCGCAGGCAGATGGCGGCTTTCTTGCCGATCCGCGCCAGCGCATCGCCGAGCCCGATCGTGGTGGTGGTCTTGCCCTCGCCCGCAGGCGTGGGGCTGATGGCGGTGACGAGGATCAGCTTGCCCGGCGCCCGCGTCTCAAGGGTCTTGATATAGTCGAGCGAGAGCTTGGCCTTGTAGGGACCATACCTGAAGATGCCGGCTGCGGGGATATCGAGCCGTGCCGCCACTTCCTCGATGGGCAGAGGCGTGACGCTCCCGGCGATGGCGGCATCGCTGTTGGGGTCGAGCACGCGGGCCGGATTCTGGTGGGATGCCAGCTGGTTCATGGGCTTTCAGCCTCATCCTTGAAACGGTTGGTGATGGGGTAGCGGCGGTCGCGGCCGAAATTGCGCAGCGTGACCTTCACGCCCGGCGCGGCCTGACGGCGCTTGTATTCCGCCCGCGCCAGCAGGTGCTCGACGCGGGCTATGGTTGCCGGGTCGAAGCCGTCCGCCGCGATCTCGGCGACCGATGCCTCGCCCTCTATGAGGCGAGCGAGGATGGCGTCGAGGACGGGATAAGGCGGCAGGCTGTCCTGGTCGGTCTGGTTCTCGCGCAATTCGGCGGTGGGCGGCTTGTCGATGAGCCGCTGCGGAATGACCTCGCCGTCCGGCCCCTTGGCGCCCAAGGGTTTCCAGCCATTGCGCAGGCTGGCGAGCCGCAGAACCTCGGTCTTGTAGAGATCCTTGATGGGATTGAACCCGCCGTTCATGTCGCCATAGAGGGTGGCGTATCCGGTGGACATCTCGGACTTGTTGCCGGTGGTCAGCACAAGCGCCCCGAACTTGTTCGATACCGACATGAGCAGCGTGCCGCGAACGCGAGACTGGAGGTTTTCCTCCGTCACGTCGCGCTCCGCGCCATCGAAGGCAGGCGCCAGAACGGCCTCCAGAGCTTCGACCGCAGGCGAAATCGGCAACGTCTCGTAGCGTACCCCAAGCGTCTTCGCGACGGCGGCGGCGTCTACGAGGCTATCGTTCGAGGTGAAGCGATAGGGCATCATGAGGCAGTGGACCTTGTCCGCGCCCAAGGCGTCCACCGCCAGGGCCGCCACCAGCGCACTGTCGATGCCGCCGGAAAGGCCCAGCACCACGCCGGGAAATCCGTTCTTCTCCACATAGTCCCGCAGGCCGAGCATACAGGCGGCATAGTCCGCGCCATCCCCCTCGGTGCGCTCGGCCAGGGGCGCCTCCATGCAGCGCCAGCCGCTTTCAAAGCGTTGCCAATGCGTCATGCGCACCCGTTCGACGAAGGTCGGGAACTGCATGGCAAGGCTACGGTCGGCGTTGAGCGCGAAGGAGCCGCCGTCGAACACCAGTTCGTCCTGCCCGCCCACGGCGTTCACATAGAGCAGCGGCAGGTCGGTCTCCACCACGCGGGCGACGGCAACGGAGGCGCGCTCATCATAAACCGTGCGGCGATAGGGCGACGCATTGGGGACGATCAGGATTTCGGCGCCGGTCTCGGCCAGGCACTCGGCCACGTCGCCGGCCCAGATGTCCTCGCACACCGGCACCCCGAGCCGCACGCCCCGGAACGGGATCGGCCCCGGCATGGGGCCGGATGCGAACACCCGCTTTTCGTCGAACACGCCGTAATTGGGCAGGTCCACCTTGTAGCGGACCGCCGCGATGGTTCCCACCTCCAACAGCAGAACGGCATTGTAGAGGCGCCCATTGTCCACCCACGGCGCACCGAGCAGCAGGGCGGGGCCGTTCACGCTTTCGGCGGCCAGCGCCTCGACGGCCGAACGGCAGGCGCGCTGGAAAGCCGGCCGCAGCACCAGATCCTCGGGGGGATAGCCGGAGATGAAAAGCTCGGAGAACACCACGAGATCGGCGTCCTGCCCGGCGGCGGCATCGCGTGTGCGCCGAACCCGTTCCGTGTTGCCCGCCACGTCGCCTACGATAGGATTGAGCTGCGCCACCACGATGCGAAGCGTCTCGGCGGGCGCGAAAGAGCGGTCGGTCATGGGCGGGAAGTGCCTATGCCGATTTCCTCAATCACCTTTGAGCGGGAGAGGGCCGGTTGATTCACGAACAAAGCGTCGAACATCATGGCCTGAGTTTTAAAGGAAACCACGCCCCTGGGGAAAGGGCCTGCCGCTGCCATCCTCACTCCGCTGCCGCCGGAAGTGCTTCCGCGGGGTGTGCGCCCATGGGGCGTAGGTCTGAAGCCTGTAGGTGATCGCTGCCCCAATCGCGCAGCGCGAGAACGGCGCCACGCAGCGCCTCGCCCTTAAAGGTCAGCCGGTAGCCCACCTGCGGCGGCACGGCGGGATAGACGGTGCGCAAGATCACGCCGTCTGCCTCCATCTCCCGCAAGGCCTTGGAAAGAATGCGCTGTGAGACGCTGGGCATCAGCCGGCGCAGTTCGGAGAACCGCTTTTCGCCCGAGAACAGATGATAGATCGTGCCGCCCTTCCACTTGGCGCCGATGATCTCCATTGCCGCCTCGACCGGGCAACCTGCATGGCCATATCCCACATGGCGCTTGGCCATCTTCAGACTCCTCACCGTCTTCGCCGAAGATAGCCAAAGGCTTGCGGTGTCGCCACTCCATGCCGTCACCGGATGGCTCTACGGGGCATCTTGGCCAGGGTCGGCCTCCCCGATATACCGTATGCACGTCAGCCAATCCGGTGCGTCATGCTCGATCCCTTCCTTGCCGGCCGTCTCACCTTCACGCCCGCCGAACAGCCGGTGCAGAAGCCGCCTCTGGTGCCGGGGCGCAATCCGCTTGGGCTGTTCGCGGAGCGCGACGCCATCCTGGTGGTGCCGGAAGGCATCGACCCTGATGTGCCGACCCCGCTCATGGTGCTGTTTCATGGCGGTGGCGGGCACGCCGAGAAAATCCTGCCCATGATGGAGCAGCACGCCATGGCGCGCGGCTTCCTTCTGCTGGTGCCCCAGTCGCAATTCCCCACCTGGGATATCGTCATCGTCGGCAATGGGCCGGACCGGGAGCGGCTGGACCTCTCGCTGGCGGAAGTGGCGGCGCACTACACGCTCGACCCCACGCATATCTGCTTTGCCGGCCACTCCGACGGTGGGTCCTATGCTCTGTCTCTCGGGCTGACCAACGGGCAGTTCGTGACGCACATCATCGTGTCATCGGCCGGCTTCATGTCGGTTCAGCATCAGGAGGGCGCGCCGCGCATTTTCATGTCGCACGGCATCGCAGACGAACAGATCCTCATCGACCGCAGCGCGCGCGCCCATTCCTACCTGTTGAAGCAGGCAGGCTACGACATCACCTATTTGGAATATAACGGCCCCCACGCCTATCAGCCCCCGGTGGTCGCGCTCGCGGTGGACTTCTTCATGGGCGATGTGTCGGGGCATGTGCCCGGCTGAGCGTATCAATTGCGATACAACGTCACCCAAAGGTGCCGTCTTGCGCATAAGCGCCTGCCTACGACATGGAGGGGCAGGGTTTTCTGACCTGTCGGAGTTTTTCAATGAAAGCCATCGGCTACACCCAGTCGCTTCCCATCACGGAGGTGCGTTCCCTGTTTGACTTCGAGGCGCCCACGCCCGAACTGGCCCCGCGTGACCTGCTGGTGCGGGTGAAGGCGATTTCCGTCAATCCGGTGGACACGAAGGTGCGTATGCGCCGGCAGGGGACGGATGCGGCGCCGGTCATTCTCGGCTGGGACGCGGCCGGCGTGGTCGAGCAGGTGGGGGCGGACGTGACCCTATTCCAGCCCGGCGATGAGGTCTATTACGCCGGCAGCCTGCCGCGCGCCGGAACCAATGCCGAACTGCACGCGGTGGACGAGCGCATCGTCGCACTCAAGCCCAAATCTCTCTCCTTCGGCGAGGCCGCGGCGCTGCCGCTCACCTCCATCACCGCCTGGGAGGCGCTGTTCGATCGCCTGCGGCTGCCGGCTGGCAAGGGCGGCGTTGCTGGCAATGTGCTGATCGTCGGGGCGGCGGGCGGTGTCGGCTCCATCGCCACGCAATTGGCTCGGCGCCTGACCTCCTGCACAGTCGTCGGCACCGCCTCCCGCCCCGAAAGCACCAAATGGGTGAAGGAATTGGGCGCGCACCATGTCATCGACCACCGCAAGCCACTGTCCGAGGAACTGAAGGCGATCGGCATCCCCGCCGTGGACGCCGTGTTCGCCGTCACTCAAACTGACAAGCACTGGAGCGAGATCGTCACGGCTTTGAAGCCGCAGGGTGTGATCTGCGCGATCGACGATCCTGGCCCCATCGACCTTTCTCTGCTGAAGCCGAAGGCGGGCACGTTCGTGTGGGAATTCATGTTCACGCGCTCGCTGTTCGAGACGCCCGACATGCTGGCACAGCACCAACTGCTCACGGATGTCGCGGGCCTCGTGGACGAGGGTCTGTTGCGGACCACGGTCGGCGCGAACTTCGGCACCATTTCGGCGGAAAATCTGAAGCGCGCCCATGCCGCCCTGGAAGGCGGCGCGAGCATCGGCAAGATCGTACTCGAAGGCTGGTAGGCCGCGCTCGTCCCTGTCAGGCGCTTGGCATCTGGCAGGGCTGGCCTCTGGCAGGGCTGGCGTCAGCGTTTCGCCGAGCGGCGGGTTGCCGGCGCTTTTGCCGGTGCCGCCGTACCCTGTTCCTGGCGCACCGCGCGGATGCGCTCGGCAAGGTTCGGCGGCGGATCGCTCGCTTCTGGCGCAGCCTCTCCCGCTACCCGTCCAAGCACGCGAGCGGCGACGTCGCTCAATGTCTCCCGCAGCACATCGAGGTCCGCCTCGCGCGCCGCCAGAGCCGCCCGCTCTTCCCTGGTCTTTGCGAGTGCGCCGTCCATCATCGCGTGGTCGGCGCGGAGCATGCCCAGTTCCTCGCGCAGGCGCAGTGCCTCGGTCTCTGCGGTGGCAAATTCGCTTGCACGGCGCGTCTCGGTTGCCTGCGCCACCGACTGGGTTGCGGCAAGGTCGGCGCGGCTGGCGTCAAGTGAACCGGACAGGTTTGCGACCTCCATCTCCAGGCGTGTGATGGCCTCAGCCCGCGTTTCGGCGGTCGCAAGACTGTCGGCGAGCGCGGACCGCTCCTCGGCCAATTCGCCTTCGAGACGGGTGCGCTGGGCTTCCAGTTCAGCTTCCAGGCGGGCGTGTTCTGAAGCGGTATGGGCACGCAAAGTGGCATGCGCTTCCTGCTCCGACGCCAGCATTCCTTCAAGCTCGGCAATTCGCCCGCGTGTTGTCGCGATCTCGTCGCGGGCGCTCGCAAGCTCCGTTTCCAGCCGAGCGATGGTGGCCGTGAGGATGGCGATGGTAGCTTCACGCGCTGCAAGGGTCGCGTCGAGGCCGTCGCCCCGCGCGGTCTGTGCGGTGAGGTCGGCGCGGGTGCGCTCGAGCGCGGCGCGGGTCTCGGTCAACTCTGCGGTCCGCTGGGTGAGGCCGGATTGGGTCTCCTCCAGTGCGGCGGCGGTCGCTGCGAGGGTCTGGGTGCGCTCCTTGAGCGCGGTTTCCTCGGCATTAAAGCGCACGGTCAGGGCGTCGTGTTCGGCGGTCTTCGCGGCAAGGTCACGTTCGAGGCCGACGATTTTAAGCCGGTGTTGTTCGAGCGTCCGCGCGTCCGTGGTCACGGTTTCGCGCAGCGCGTCGATCTGAAGCTCAAGCCGGCGCTGGTTGAGCGCGAAGCTGGCGCGCTGGTGATCCTTGGAGGCCTGAATCTCGAACATCGATACCGGCACCGCCGACTCGATGCGCCGCGTGGTCAGCCGAACCGCGCGATTCCACACGGCGGGCAGCACCATGAGAGCCATCAGCGTCGCCACGAGGACGCCGAGAACGAAGAACATGATCTGTTCGATCACGCGGAACCTGCACTTTCACCGCTTGGGGCGCCGAACATACGATGTCAGGCGCCCGCTTGCCAGCACCCCCGGACGGGCTGCTGAGATATGGCAAACGTCAGAACGGGTTCCAGGTGGCGCTCGGTGTGAACTTGAGATAGCCGAGGTTGGCGCCCAGCCGTACGCCGACGCCTGAGCGGATCGGCACCACGACGATGTTGTCGGCGGTGAGGGCGGTCATGCCGAAGCCGGCGACGAGATAGGCCGAGCCGGAGATGCCGCCGAACCGGCGGAAAATATCGTCCACGGTGCGCATGTTATAGACCAGAACCATGGTGCGGGCGCCATCGCCGCCGAAGTCCCAACCCAGCGATGGGCCCTGCCAATACACCTTCAGGTCGCCTGCATTGCGGGTGTAGAGCACGCCCTCGCCATAGCGCAGGCCGCCGACGAATGCGCCGCCGCCTTCCTGGCCCAGGATATAGCCGTTGGGCTGACCCCATTGGCTGGTGGCCTTTTCGATGGCCAAGGCCAGCCCTTTCGAGACGCTGCCGAAGAAGGAATGGCCCTTGGTCATCAACTCGTTGGTGGAATAGGGCGCCGGCTGAGCGCGCGGCGGCGGCGGCTGCTGGGCGAAAGCCGTGCCGGAAAGTGCGGTGAAGAGAAGAGCCAGTGCGGCAAGGAGGGCGGAACGCGGAGCGGCTTTGGCGGTCATTGGCGTCTCGCAAAGAGCGTCATGGACAGGGCGCCGCGAATCGGCACGGCAATCTCTCGAATCACTGTGACGCAGAAAAGGCGGCGAGCAAGGCCTCCTGCGATTGTGCGCCGGCTTGTGGCCTTGGGGGTGGGGGTATATTCAGGCGCATCTTTCATTTCGCGGGATCAGCCGGCCTCTGCCGGTCCCCGCCGCCACGCGGAACCGCCATGTCCGAAGCTCCCGTGACGCCTGCACCCGAACAAATCGTCATCTCCGCCCTGGACCTTGCAGCACTCCTCTGCTCACGGGTTTGCCACGACGTGATCAGTCCGGTGGGCGCCATCGTCAACGGCCTTGAAGTGCTTGAAGACGAAAACTCCGCTGACATGCGCGAGGTGGCGCTTGACCTCATCGCCAAGAGCGCGCGGCAGGCATCCGCCCGGCTCCAGTTTACCCGGCTCGCCTTCGGGGCGGCGGGTTCGGCCGGTGCCACCATCGACCTTGGCGACGCCGAGGCCGTGGTGCGCGGCATGATGGAAGACACCCGCACCAAGATCGAATGGACAGTCCCGCGCGAGTTTCAGCCGAAGAATCGGGTGAAGCTTCTGCTGAACCTCACGCTGCTCGCCGGCACGACGATCCCGCGCGGTGGCGTGATCACGGTCTCGGCAGCGTCGGGCGGGCCCTCCGTTGGTTTCGTCCTCACCATGGCGGGCGCGAGCGCGCGCATCCCGGTCGCCTTGCCCCGTCTGATCGCCGGTGGCGCGCTTGAGGATGGGCTCGATGCCCACGCAATCCAGCCGTTCTACGCAGGCATGCTGGCACGCGAAGTCGGCTTGGCGATCGTGTTCGCGCAGGATGGCGACACGGTTACCCTCTCGGCTCTTCCGGTCTGAGCCGCTCGCCCCCGGCCTTTCAGCCGGGGGCGAGCAACCGATCCCACGGCGTCAGGCCGTGACGAGCGGCTTGAGCCTGGCTTCGATCTGCTGCCGGCGTCCTTCAAGGAAAGGCGGCAAGGCGAGCTTTTCGCCCAGTGTCTCCATGGGCTCGTCGGAGGCGAATCCCGGTCCGTCGGTGGCCAACTCGAACAGAATGCCGTTGGGCTCGCGGAAATACAGGCTGCGGAAATAGAAGCGGTCCACCGGCCCCGAAGACGGCATCCGGTGCTTTTTCAGCAGTTCCGCCCAGGCGTCGTATTCGCCGAAGGTCGGTACGCGGAACGCCACATGATGCACCGCGCCGGCGCCCTGTCCGGCCGGCGCCAAATTGGGCTCGACCCGCACATGGAGTTCGGCGGCCGGTCCGCCTTCGCCCATCTCATAGACCGCAACCTCGACTCCGTCCGCCGCCGCATAGGCGCGGACCTTTCGCATGCTCATGACTGTGGTCAGCACCGCGTCGGTGGGCGCAAGCTCGGGCACCGAAAGGGTGATGGGGCCGAGGCCGCGAATCTGATGTTCCGTCGGCACCGAGCTGCGTCCCCAAGGCACGCCCGGGCCGTTGCCGCCATCAGCCACCAGGCTCAGGCGCTGGCCTTCCGCGTCCTCGAATTCAAGCGTGGCGCGGTCGTCGCGTATGGCTATGGCTTCAGCCGAAACGTCCTTTTCTCTGAGGCGCGCGGCCCAATAGTCCAGCGCCGCCTCGTCCCGAACCCGCAGCGCGGTGCGCACCACCGAGCGGGTGCCGCGCCGCTCCGGGCTTGCGGGCCAGTCGAAGAAGGTCAGGTCGGTGCCGGGGTTGGCTTCGCCATCGGCATAGAACAGATGGTAGGCCGAGGTGTCGTCCTGGTTCACCGTCTTCTTCACGAGGCGCATGCCCAGCGTGTCGGTGTAGAAATGATGGTTATAGGCCGCGTCGGCGGTCACGGCGGTCAGGTGATGAATTCCGGTGAGCTGCATGGCTCGTCTCCCGGAGCGGCTTTCGGCCGCTCCTTTCGTGGCCCCACATGCTGGGGCGTTCGTACTCACAGGTAGTGCGGAGATACGGGCGGTGCGAGCGGTGGTTTTGCAAGGCGACATTGCAGGCGTGCATGGAACTGCGCTTTCGCGGAATTTAAAATTTGCAAATGGGACAGAGGTTCACAGAGTTGGCGCGAGCCGGGCCAAAGCATTTCTGCGTGTTGTTCTCATTCCATCCGCGCCAAAAGCGCGCTAAGGCGTTTCCATGTCCTACGCCGTGAAGGAAATGTTCAAGACCCTCCAGGGGGAGGGCGCCCATGCCGGGCGTGCGGCGGTATTTTGCCGTTTTGCCGGCTGCAATCTCTGGTCCGGCCGGGAGGCCGATCGCGCGCAGTCCATCTGCCAGTTCTGCGACACAGATTTCATCGGCATGGACGGGGAGGGCGGCGGTCGCTTTGCCGATGCCGATGCGCTGGCCGATGCGTTGGTGCGCACCTGGGACGGCACGAAAGCGCGTCGCTTCGTGGTTTTCACCGGCGGCGAGCCGCTGTTGCAGATCGACGACGGCTTGGTGGCGGCCGCCCATGCCCGGGGCTTCGAGATCGCGATCGAGACCAACGGCACTTTGACCCCGCCGCAGGGTATCGACTGGATCTGCGTGAGCCCCAAGGCCGGGGCTGAGTTGGTCGTTCTCAGGGGCCAGGAACTGAAGCTTGTCTATCCCCAGCCTACGCTTCTGCCTGATAGCGTTGCCGGGCTCGATTTTGCCCATTTTTTCCTTCAGCCGATGGACGGGCCGGAGCGCATTTCAAATACCAGCGCAGCCGTGGATTATTGTCTCAGCCATCCACAATGGCGCCTGTCGCTCCAGACCCATAAGATGATCGGCATTCCTTGAGGGCATATCGTGCGGATTACCCAGGCGTTTAATTTCGAGGCGGCCCATCGCCTTCCCAATGTTCCCGCGACCCACAAGTGCTTCCGCATGCATGGGCATTCCTATCGGGTGGAACTGGTTCTTGACGGCGATGTGGACCCCTTTACCGGCTTCGTTGCGGATTTCTTCGATGTGGAAGCCGCGTTCGCCCCGCTTTTGAAGCAACTCGACCATTTCTGCCTGAATGAGGTCGAGGGGCTGGAAAACCCCACCGCGGAGCACATCGCCATCTGGATCTGGCAGCGCGCCAAGCCGCTCCTAGAGCCGCTCGCTTTGGTGCGGGTGTTCGAGACGCCGCTCTCCTGGGCGGAATACGACGGAAGCTGAGGGGCGCCGGAGACGATCAGGTACCGGCTTTCGCCATGGCCGGGACGAGCCCGGCCATGGCCGACCTTGGCGAAGCGTGGGGCAGTTAGTGCGCCCGTGACACGAAATCGTGGAACGTCTTGAGCTGGCCGGCGATGAAATCGCGGGTCGGCTGGTCTGTGAGTTCGCCGCCCTCGCTGACCTTCTTGTGCACGGCACCCACCATCACCTCGGGCACGTTCATCACGCTCGCATCCAAGAACACGAAAATCTGGCGTAGGTGATACTGTGCGCGGGCGCCGCCGAGGACACCCATGGACGCCGACTGGATCAGCACCGGCTTGCCCTTGAACGGCTGGTTGGGCAGGCGCGACACCCAGTCGATGGCGTTCTTCAGGCCACCAGGAACTGAATAATTGTATTCCGGCGTGACGACGACAACGGCGTCGGCCGCGCGGATGGCATCCCCCAGCGCGGTGACTTTCTCCGGAAAACCTTCCGCCTGTATGTCCGCATCATAGATCGGTAGTTCCGCCACTGAAGGCAGCAACTCCACCTCAACCCCTTCCGGGACGAGATCTTTCAAGGCCCGCGCGATCGCTGCGTTGTAGGAGCCTTTGCGCACGCTGCCGACCAGAACCACCCATTTCATCGCACGTTCTCCCTGAGTTTATTCGGCTCCCTGAACGCCGAGGGACTGCCGCCGCGTCGTGCTCTCGCATGGCGCGGCTGCCGGAATCATCGCATCTTAACTCAGGGTCGGGAATGGGGGATGGGATGCTACAGGACTACAATCTGCTGGTGACGCAGTTCGTTACCCTTTGGGCGGTTCTGGAACCCATAAGCCACCTGTCCCTCTTTCTCGCCACGACCTCCGAGATGACGCCGCAGCATCGCCGCCGGGTGGCGATGTATTGCTGCATGTTCGCTTTCCTGATCCTGGTGTTCTTCATTCTCGTGGGGCGCGCGCTGCTGGATGCCATGGGCATCTCATCCCTGTCGTTCCAGATCGCTGGCGGGCTGGTGCTGTTCATCTACGCCACCGGAATGATCTTCTCCGAGCCGCACTCGCCCCCGGCCCTTGAGGTTGGTTCCGACAAACATCTGATGTCGCTGGCGGTCTATCCCCTCGCCATTCCCATCATCGCCGGACCCGGCGCCATCCTGTCCGTGGTGATCCTGGCGGACAACAACCGGCATGTGCTGTCGCACACCGCCATCACGATCTTCGTGGTGGCGGTTCTCATGCTCATCCTCATGGTGCTGTTCTGGTTGGGCGAGTACGTCATCCGGGTGATTGGTTCGGCGGGCGCCAACCTCATTCGGCGCATCATGGGGCTGGTCCTGGCTGCGCTGTCGGTCAACATCGTGCTCACCGCCGTGGCGCAATGGCTGAGCCTGCCGCCGATCTGACGCGTGGTCCGCGCGCCAATAGCGGAACACAAGTGTCACGAGATCGCTCTATGCAGTGCCGGGAGCCAACCCGGCCGCATTTCAGGAGAGTAGAATGCCCGCCAAGACACCTCGCGCTCCCGCCAAGACCGCGCCAACTGCGGCTCCGAAGGTCGCGAAAGCCCCTTCGGCCTCGGTCAAGTCACGGCAGACCGCGGCGCTCGCGACCCCTTCCGACCTCGTCGGTTCGAACGCCGTCAAAGACATGGCCGGTGCGCTGACCGCGCTGCTCGCGGACGTGTTCGCGCTCTACATGAAGACAAAGAACTTTCACTGGCACATGTCCGGCCCGCATTTCCGCGACTATCACCTGCTGCTGGATGAGCAGGCGGACCAGATTTTCGCGATGACCGACGAAATGGCCGAGCGCGTGCGCAAGGTGGGCGGCACCACGCTGCGCTCCATCGGCCATGCCGCGCGCCTTCAGCGCATCAAAGACAATGACGCCGACTTCGTCACGCCCGACGACATGCTGGCGGAATTGCGCGACGACAACCTCCAACTGGTTGCCCTCATCAAGGAATGCCACGACCTCGCCGACGAGCACGAGGACATCGCCACCGCCTCGCTGCTGGAGAATTGGACCGACGAGACCCAGCGGCGCGCCTGGTTCCTGTTTGAGACCACGCGCAGGGGTGTCTGAGGCGTTCCTACATCGGCATGGATGCCATCACAGCCGCGCGCGGCTGTGATGGTGAGACCGCTCATTCCCCGGAATAGCGCTCTTCCTTCCAGGGATCGCCGCGCTCGTGATAGCCGCGGACCTCCCAGAAGCCGAGTTCGTCGGCGGTGATGAACTGGATCCGCTTCAGCCACTTGGCGCTTTTCCAGAAATACAAATGCGGAACTACGAGGCGAAGCGGGCCACCGTGCTCGCGGGTCAGCGGCTTGCCCTCCCAGCTATGGGCGAGGATGGCGTCAGGAGCCGCGAAATCCTCCAGCGGCAGGTTGGTGGTGTAGCCGTCGAAGGAATGAAGCACGACAAAATGGGCATCTTCGCGCGGCTCTACCAGGGCCAGCAGATCGCGAGTGGAAACGCCATCCCATCTATTGTCGTAGCGCGACCATGTGGTGACGCAGTGGATATCGGTGACTTCGGTGGTCTGGGGCAGCGTTGAAAACGCTTCCCATTTCCAGTGCATGGGCTTTTCCACCAGCCCGTCCACATCCAGTGACCAGCGGATCGGCGGCAGGTTGGGCTGGATGCCGAGGTCGAGCACCGGCCAGTCCTTCACCAGATGCTGGCCGGGCGGCAGCCGGTCCGCCTCCGGCCGGGTCGAGCGGCCGGTGAGGAATTTGTGCTCCCGCGCCCATTTCTGCTTGGTGGTGGTGAGCTTGGTGGGGTTGGCCTCGACGCCGGAAGCGGAGGTCGCGTCATCGTCCTGTGCCATGCAAGCCTCCCATCGAAATTTTAAGCTAGGACAGCGCCGGTTCCACCGAAAGGTCCGCGTGGACGTCCGCGAGAATTTCGTAGGACCGCACCCGCGCGCCATGGTCGAAGATCGCGGAGGCGACCATCAATTCGTTCGCGCCGGTCTTGTCGAGGAAGGCCCGTAGCGAGGTCCGCAGCGTCTCGCGGGAACCGACGAAGGCGCAGGCCAGCATGCCGGAGGCGTGGGCCTTTTCCATCGGTGACCAATAGCTCTCGATATCGTCGATGGGCGGCGGCAACTGGCCGCGCGTGCCACGCACCATGTTCGCAAAGGTCTGCTGCACGGAGGTGAACAGGCGCCGTGCCTCGGCGTCGGTGTCGGCGGCAATCACGTTCACACCCACCATGGCGTGCGGCTTATCAAGCTGGCGCGAGGGTTCGAACCGCTCCCGATAGACCGAGAGCGCCTGCATCAGCGCCTCGGGCGCGAAGTGGGAAGCGAAGGCATATGGCAGGCCCAGCATGCCGGCGAGCTGGGCGCCGAACAGGCTGGAGCCGAGAATCCACAAGGGCACATTGGTGTTGGTGCCCGGCACCGCCTGCACCTTCTGGCCCTCTTGGAGTGGCCCGAGCAGGGCCTGCAATTCCAGCACGTCCTGCGGGAAGGTATCGGCGGTGTTCGGGTCGCGGCGGAGCGCCCTCAGGGTGCGCTGATCAGTTCCTGGCGCGCGGCCGAGGCCGAGGTCGATGCGCCCCGGAAACAGCGTCGCCAGCGTGCCGAACTGTTCGGCGATCACCATGGGCGAATGATTGGGAAGCATGATGCCCCCGGCGCCGACCCGAATGGTCTTGGTGCCGGCCGCCACATGGCCGATCACCACCGAGGTCGCGGCCGAAGCGATGCCGATCATGTTGTGATGCTCGGCGAGCCAATAGCGCCGGTAGCCCAGCCGCTCGACATTGCGCGCGAGATCGAGCGAATTGCGCAGCGCATCCGCCGGCGAGCCGCCCAGGGGGATGTGGGCGAGGTCGAGGATGGAGAACGGGGGCGTGGGCTTAGAGAGCATGGGACGGTTCACTCGCTGAAATACGCCGGCAGACGTGCGCCCCCGCCGACGCCCCTAAGATTGGGGCGACGGCAGGTGTTCGCAAGCCCGCCGCATGTCAGTGATGCACCGTCAGTGATGCGCCTGGAGGCGCCGCATCCAGGGCAGGATGCAGAGGAACACCAGGGCGGCGCCGAAACCCAGGAGGGCCACCTTGAAATAGACCGACGCGCAGGCGGCGGCATAGGCGGCCATATTGGCCTCCGCACCCGGCGGCAGCGTGGCGAGCGTGCCGATCCACCCGGCGGCGTATGCGCCGAAGGAGGTGGAGAGGAACCAGGCGCCGAACATCAGACCGGTGAGAGCCGGCGGCGACAGAGCGGTGATCATCGACAGGCCAACCGGGGAGAGCGACAGCTCCCCGCAGGTGAGCAGGAAGATCGCGGCGGCGATCCACAGCAGCGAGGCCGGCGTGCCGGAGGATGAGAGATAGGCGGCGGTGGAGATCAGCGCGAAGCAGCCCCCTGCGAACAGAATGCCGAGGAAGAATTTCACGCCCGTCGACACCGGCCGCCCGGCCGCCGCGAACGCACTCCACATGCGCGCGAAAAGGGGCGCCAGGATCAGGATCATAAACGGGTTGAACGAGGTGAACATGGCGGACGGCATTTCCATGCCGAAGATGTGCCGGTCGATGGCGCGGTCCACCAGCAGCAGCACCGGCCCGTCTTTCTGCTTGAACAGCGCCCAGAAGAAGCTGGCGAACAGCACATAGATCATGATGGCGATGAGGTGCCGGCGATATTCAGGCGCCGAGGTGAAGGCGCGATAGATCACATAAGCATAGGTGAGCCCGCCGCCGATCAGCATCATCAGCTTGGCGCCGTCCGGCTCGGCCAGCAGATAGGTGAGCACGGGCACGGCCAGCAGCGCGCCGATCACTGCAGGAGCGATCATGCGCGGGCGGGGACATTTGAGGCTGGTGGGCGAATAGTGCCGGGTGCCCCATATGAATACCACGAGACCGATGGCCATACCGATGGCCGCGAGGCCGAAGCCCAGGTGCCAGTCGATCTGCTGGCCGACATAGCCGACGATGAGGGTCGCGAGCAGCGCGCCCACGTTGATGCCCATGTAGAAAATCGTGAAGCCGCCATCCCGCCGGGGATCATCCGTGCCATAGAGCTGGCCGACCACGGCCGAGACCGAGGATTTGAAGAAGCCGGTGCCCACCACCACGAACGCCATGCCCGTGAACATGCTCATCGCCCCAAACGGCAAGGCGAGCACGATGTGGCCGACGATGATGATAAGCCCGCCGACGATCACCGCCCAGCGGAAACCCAGCACCCGATCTGCCAACGCGCCGCCGACGATCGGTGTGAGGAAGACGAAGGCGGCATAGGCGCCATAGGTCAGGCTGGCGCGGGCATCCGAAAAGCCCAGCACGTTGACCATGTAAAGCACAATGAGCGCCTGCATGCCGTAGAAGCTGAACCGCTCCCACATCTCGGCCGCGAACAGGAAGGTGAGACCCCTGGGTTGCCGCAAAGATGTCTCGCGCGGAACCTCGATCACTTCAGCTACGCTCATGGTGCCCCCCGGCTACAGGAAATGCGCGACCGCTCGCATGAGGCCCGCCATGTAACCTGTTTATCAGGGGCCTAAATCACGCCGCGCGGCAGAGCGTGTCAATGCCGAAGCGTCATGCTTGCCTGCGGCACTCAGTAGTCGACCTGGGCGAGATAAAGCCCGCAGGCCGGCGCCATGGGCCCGCAGCGGGCACGGTCGCGCGAGGCGAGCACGTCGGCGAGGTCGTCCGCGCTCCAGCGGCCCTCGCCCACCCGCATCAGCGATCCCACCATGGAGCGGACCTGATGGTGGAGGAAGGAGCGCGCCGAGGTGGTCACGCGAATATCCTCCCCCTCGCGCCTGACATCGAGCCGGTCCAGCGTTTTCAACGGAGAGGCGGCTTGGCACTCGGCGGCGCGGAAGGCGGAAAAATCGTGCTGCCCCAGCAGCCTCTGCGCCGCCACATGCATCGCCTCTGCATCCAGCCGTTGGGGGATGCGCCACGCCCGGTCCCGCTCAAGCGCAAGGTCCGGCCTGCGGTTCACGATCCGGTAGAGGTAGTGACGCCTTAGCGCGGAGAAGCGGGCGTCGAAGTCCTGGGCCACCTTTTCGGCCGCGAGCACCGCCACAGGATGCGGGCGAAGCTGCGCGGTGAGCCCGTCGCGTATGGTGTCGGATCGCCAATCGCGCGTCAGATCCACATGCGCCACCTGGCCGGTGGCGTGGACGCCGGCATCGGTGCGGCCGGCGCCGGCGACATGCGCGCGCTCGCCTGCCAGCTTCTCCACCGCATCCATCAGGACGCCTTGGACGGTGGGCAATGCCGCCTGCATCTGCCAGCCGGCGAACTGGGTGCCGTCATATTCGATGGTGAGCTTGTAGCGGGGCATGCCGACCCGCCTCAGGTCAGCCGCGCGCCGGCGGGCAGGGGATTTCCATTGAGGAATACCTCCGCGCCCATGGGCTGCTTGCCGGCCTTCTGTAGGCTGGTGAGCCGCACCGCACCTTCGCCGCAGGCGATGACGAGGCCGTCTCCGGTCACCTCTCCCGGAGCGCCGGTGCTGTCCGCAAGCGCGGAGCGCAGAACCTTGACCCGCGTGCCGTCTTCGAGCGGAAACCACGCGCCCGGAAAGGGCGAGAGCCCGCGAATGGAATTGTGGACCTCGTGCGCCGGCCGCGACCAGTCGATCCGCGCCTCCGTCTTGTCGATCTTGCGGGCGTAGAGCACGCCATCCTCAGGCTGGGGCGTAAAATGCAGCCCGCCACGCTCCAGCGCCGCCAGCGCCCGCCCCATCAGGTCTGCCCCCAGCACCATCAAGGTGTCGTGCAGTTCGCCGGCGGTGGTGTCGGGACCGACCGGCACACGTTCCAGAAGGCCCACCGGGCCGGTATCAAGCCCGGCCTCCATGCGCATCACCGCGATGCCGGTCTCGGCATCCCCCGCCATCACTGCCCGCTGGATCGGCGCGGCGCCACGCCAGCGCGGCAGCAGCGAGGCGTGGAGGTTGAGGCAGCCCAGGGTCGGCGCGTCGAGGATCGCCTGGGGCAGGATCATGCCATAGGCGACCACCACCGCGAGGTCCGCAGCTAAGCCGCGCATCTGCTCTGCCGCCTCTTCGGTCCGCAAGGTTGCGGGGGTGAAGACGGGTATGCCGAACTTCTCCGCCACCGCATGCACAGGAGAGGGCAGGAGATCGAGCCCGCGCCGCCCAGACGCTGCCGGCGCGCGGGAATAGACGGCGGCCACGTCATGGCCGCGCGCGACGATCTCGGTGAGGGTCGGCACGGCGAAATCCGGCGTCCCCATGAAGACGATGCGCATGGCTCTCTCAGGTTTGGGTCTTGCGTGCGATGGATCGCCGGCTCAGCCGGCCGCCTCGCGCTTAGCGGCCTTGGCGAACTTCTTCACCACGCGGTCGCGCTTGAGCTTGGACAGATGGTCGATGAACAAAACGCCGTTGAGGTGGTCGATCTCATGCTGGATGCAGATGGCGAACAGGCCGGAGGCTTTTGTCTCCACCGTCTGACCATCGAGATTCAGGTAGCGCACCGTCACCTCGGCGGGGCGCGCAACTTCCTCGTAATATTCCGGAATGGAAAGGCAACCCTCGGAATAGACCGACTTCTCTTCGGAGACAGCCACGATCTCAGGATTGATCAGGGCAAGCGACTGCTTGGGCTCGTCGTCGCGAGCGATGTCGATCGTCACCACCCGCTTCAGCACGCCGACCTGCGGCGCCGCCAGCCCGATGCCGGGCGCGTCGTACATGGTTTCGAACATATCGGCCACCAGCGCCTTGATCTCGCGGTCGATCTTTTCGACCGGCTTGGAGGTCAGCCGCAGGGTCGGTTCGGGGATGATGAGGATGGGTCGCAGAGCCATGTTTTCGCAGATATTCCATGGCGCTCGCAGGGTCAACATGTTCGCGCTTTGTTCATGGGGCGGAATCGGATAAAGAGAAAAAATGAGCGAAGTTCTGTTCCATCTCGGCGCTTTGGCGGTCACATCGGGCATGGCGCTGGCGGGTTGCGCGGCGGGCGCGCTGCTTCTGCTTGCCCTCATGACGCTGTCGGCGCGGCGTGCAGCCGGCGACCGGGCGGCCGAGGCCGAGGAGGCGGCGCTGCACGCCCGCGAGATGGAGGTGCGCCTGCGCGACCTCGCCCGCATCCAGGCCGAAACCACGGGGCGGGTGCAGAGCATGGGCGAGGTATTGGCCCAGCGGCAGAGCGACCTTGCCCGCGCGGTTTCCGAGCGACTGGATTCATCCTCCCATCGGTTGGGGGAGAGCTTCAATACCGCTGCCCGAGCGACCCATGAGAGCCTGACCAAGCTGGCTGAACGCCTGATCATGGTGGAGAAGGCGGAGAAAAGCCTCTCCGACCTGTCCTCCCAGGTGATTTCCCTGCGCGAGACCCTTTCCAACAAGCAGGCGCGCGGCGCTTTCGGCCAGGCACGGATGGAGGCGATTATCGCCGATGGCCTGCCGAAGGACAGCTTCGCCTTCCAATATACCCTGTCGAACGGTAGGCGGCCGGACTGCGCGGTGTTCCTGCCCGGCGACCATCGCCCGTTGTTGCTCGACGCGAAGTTCCCCCTGGAAGGGGTCACTGCCTTTCGCGAAGCGCAGACCCCGGAGATCAGGAAGGCGGCCGCCGCGCGTCTCACCACCGACATGATGAAGCATGTCAACGACGTCTCTGAACGCTACCTGGTGCCGGGGGAGACGCAGGATATCGCGCTCATCTTCGTACCGTCCGAATCGGTCTATGCTGAGTTGCACGAGAATTTCGACGATGTGATCCAGCGGGCGTTTCGTGCCCGGGTGGTGATTGTCTCTCCCTCGCTTCTGATGCTGGCCATCCAGGTGGTGCAGGCGATTTCCAAGGACGCCCGGATGCGCGAGCAGGCCGATCGCATCCGTCATGAGGTCGGCGCGCTGGTCGCCGACGTCACGCGCCTGCGCGACCGCGTTGGCGACCTCTCCAAGCATTTCGGGCAGGTGGGAGACGACGTCGCGAAGGTGCTGGTCTCAGCCGACAAGATCGCCAAGCGCGGCCAGCGGCTGGAGCAATTGGAGTTCGAGGATATGCCGCAGTCCGCGACAGAGACGCACGCGGGCGTGCCGGCATCTCCTGCTCCCCTAGGGCCTCTCGTTCCCACGGAACCCCGCGGGGTGTTCGGCCTTGGCTCGCCGGGTGCGGCGGCGGAATAGGGCGCCTTAACGCACCGTTTCGTTCTTTCTCATCGTTTCGCGCATCGTTCCTCGCGGCCGCATGGATGCCCTTGACCGCGTGTGGTCTTGCCGGTGCGGGCAGTGGACATCCTTGCAAATGCGTCTTTGCGCGATCCGGTTGTGTCGTTAGTTTCATCGCCGCGTCATGAACCAGCCGGCGCCGCCGATTCGTCGCGCGCTGGAAGTCGAAGGAAGAAATGCCCGAACTGCCCGAGGTGGAAACAGTCCGCCGCGGCCTTCTGCCCGTGCTTCAGGGCGCCGTGATCGACACCGCTGAAGCGCGTCGTCCCGATCTGCGCTGGCCGTTGCCTGAAAATTTCTCGGAACGCCTTGCCGGCCGCCGTATCGAGGCGGTGGGACGCCGGGCAAAATATCTGCTGGCCGATCTCGATGGCGGTGAGGTGCTCATTCTCCATCTCGGCATGTCCGGCTCGATTCGCGTCGAAGGATGGGGTGGAAAATCTCAGCCCGGTCGTTTTCATCATCCGCGCGCCGCGCCAGGCCCCCACGACCATGTGGTGTTTAACCTTGCCTCCGGCGCCACCGTCACGTTCAACGACCCGCGTCGCTTTGGGGCTATCCTCCTTGTCCCCTACGATCGGCTGGACAGTCATCCGCTGCTGCAGAACCTCGGGCCGGAGCCGCTCGGCAATACGTTCAGCGCGGTCCATCTCGCGCGCGCCTTGGCGGGGCGCCGCACCAACATGAAGGCTGCATTGCTGGACCAGAAGGTGGTGGCCGGGCTCGGCAATATCTATGTTTGCGAGGCGCTCAACATGGCGGGTATCTCGCCCCGTCGCCTCGCCTCCACCCTCGCCACCAAGGCGGGAGAGCCAACCCAGCGCACCGAACGGCTGGTCACTGCCATAAGGGAAGTGCTGCGCGCGGCAATCCAGGCCGGCGGGTCGAGCCTGCGGGATCATCGGCAGGTGGATGGAGAGCTTGGCTATTTTCAGCATTCCTTCCGGGTTTACGATCGCGAGGGCAAGCCATGCCCCACCTTTCGTTGTTCCGGAACGGTGCAGCGCATCGTCCAGGGCGCCCGCTCCACCTTCTTCTGCCCGGTCTGCCAGCGTTAAGACCTCAAGTGGCGAGTGGGCGACTTTCCCGCAGAAATGCTAAGTGAGATCGAAAGAGCGGCTTGAGGCGCTTCGGGAGGCACATATGACCTATGAGACGGTGAAGGTGGAGACGCACGGGCGGGTTGGACTGATCCGCTTCGACCGGCCGCAGGCGTTGAACGCCATCAGCATCCAGCTCGTGCGCGATCTCTCCGCCGCGCTCGACGCGCTCGAGGCTGACCGCAACATCGGCTGTCTCGTCCTGACCGGTTCCGAGCGCGCGTTCGCCGCCGGCGCCGACATCAAGGAGATGCAGGAGTTCACCTACCCAGACACGTATCTGGATGACTTCATCACCGCCTGGGAACGGCTGTCGCGCACCCGCAAGCCGATCATCGCGGCGGTTGCGGGTGTGGCGCTGGGCGGCGGCTGTGAACTCGCCATGATGTGCGACTTCATCCTGGCGGCCGACAACGCCCGCTTCGGCCAGCCGGAAATTCGCCTTGGCGTGATGCCCGGTTCGGGCGGCACCCAGCGCCTCACGCGCTTCATAGGCAAGTCCAAGGCCATGGAAATGTGCCTGACCGGCCGCCTGATGGACGCGGTGGAGGCGGAACGCTGTGGCCTCGTCTCGCGCATCGTCCCGCTCGCGGAATTGGTGGATGAGGCCCTGAAGGTTGCCGCCTCCATCGCTGCGATGTCGTTGCCTGTGGCCATGATGACCAAGGAAAGCGTCAACCGGGCCTTCGAGACCAGCCTCGCGGAAGGTATTCGCTTCGAACGCCGCGTATTCCAGTCCCAGTTCGGCCTCGCCGACCAGAAGGAAGGCATGGCCGCCTTCATTGCGAAGCGCCCGGCGGAATTCAATCGGGACTGAATGGTCTCGTATCGCTGGGAGCCGCCAATTTCCATGGGGAGTGCGCGCGCTTCCCGTTGACAACCCCCGGCGCGCTCCCCTAGAAGACGCCCTCCCGCCGCTCCTTGGACCGGCGCGGGCCCAGGTGGCGGAATTGGTAGACGCGCTGGCTTCAGGTGCCAGTGGCTTAACGGCCGTGGAGGTTCGAGTCCTCTCCTGGGCACCACTCATTTCTTAAGCTCCTGATTTGTTTAGGGTTTTCGGGCTGGCGCCCGCACCACTAGGCGAGGTGCGGGCGTTTTTGTTCTTGGGTTGTTTCCTCACCAGCAATTTTGCGGCTTCCTCAGCCAGCTTTTTCCGGTCGGCGGCACGCGTATAGAGCGACGCCATTTTCGGCGTGGTCCATCCGAACAAAGCCATCATCTGCCTGTCGGTGGCGCCGTTCTCGGCTGCGCGCGTGGCACCGGCTTTGCGCAGACCGTGGGCCGAGCCAGGGCAACCGGCATCGCTACATGCCTTACGAAACCAATTGCCGAAGCTCTCCTTCACGAATGGGTGGCCGGATTCCGTTATGAGGAATGCGAGGTCGCCCGTTTTGGTCGCGTCGATCGAGCGTTCCAGTGGCGACAGCAGCGGCAAAAATACCGTCTCGCCTGTCTTCTCTGTGCGGATCGTTAGCAGGCCGTCGCGCAAGTGTTGCTTGCCAAGCTTCACCACGTCACCGCGGCGCAAGCCCGTGTATAGCAGCAGGTCGAACGCCAACCGTTGGCGGGTACCGACCGGCCATTTTGCCTCGAAGGTGGTCACCTCATCTTCGTTCCATGTGTGGAACCCATGTTCGTCGTTGGCTCCCTTGAGGAGTTTCACGCCAGTGCAGGGATTGGTCTTTACAAGCTTCCCATCGCCCGTTGCCCAATCGAACAGTCCGCGCATGGCCTTCAAAAAATTGTTCGCCGAGTGCGGCCTGGACGCGCGGCGTTCGCGCCCGAGAATGATGGTCTTCTGAGTGATGTTGCCGAGAGGTTCCTCCCCAGCGGATTTCACAACATGGAGATAAATGTTCTCGCGCTGGCGGCGAGTCGCCGATGCAAGGCCTGCCCATGCCGAACTTGCGCGATAGCGATCGATCGCCCAACTTAGCGAGCCGGTTTTTGGCCCCTTTTTCGGGTGGGGCTCCCCCTCAATAGCCGCGCGATACTGTGTCCAGAATTCGGGCGTATCGTACTCTGCCATCAAGCGGATGCGTGCACCGTGATGACGGCGCACATACCAGGTCGTGACGCCATGGCGGGTCACTTCCCGGTGTAGGTAAGGGGGGCGGGGCTTCGGCATAGGCGCCTCAGAGGACGATATCGCTCCCGTCGCGCTCGATCTCCGGTTCAACGGTGATTTTGCGTTTCGGGTCGAGCGGAAGAATTACGATCGAACCATCCGGACGTGATTCCACCTGGGTGTCCGTCTGCATGCCCGCGGCACGAACCGCCCTCAGAACGCGGGTTAGGTCGGCCTGGGTATGGCGGGCTTGCGTTCGGGCCATCACAGCACCCCCAAGAAAATGAATGCGGCCTTGCCCACCTTGTCCCCGTGCTTACGTCGCCCGACACACGGCGAGGAGGTGGGCTTGCCGCTGTTGGGCCGGCCGCTGGCCCGCAGGAGGACCCCGTGCGTCAGGTTCATGTCACACCCCTTTCGAGGAGAAGACGCGCACCGTTCCGATGCGGCCGAGTTTCGTCGCCGCGAGGCGGCGTTCGAGGTCCGCGATCGCGCGGCCCAACTCATCGAGGGAGGCGTATTGGTGGCTGCGGCCATCGGAATACTGCACGCGCAGGACGCCTCGCCCGCGGATCTGGCGCAGCTCGGTGAGCTGCGCCTCCAGTGTCGTGGTGTCTTCGGCCATGATCAGGCACCCGCCTTCGACGCGTACCAGCCGCGCCAATCCACGAAGCCGGCGCCGAAGTCGAGGCGGACCTTGACCTTCACACCGTCCACGTCGAAGCCGGCCTGCGTCTCGATCTGCGGCCCAGGCTCGCCTTCCAGATAGGCGAACTCCAGCCCGTCAACCTCGGCAGGATCAGCGACCACATACCAACGCCCGGTGTCGGTAAGCCGGGGCTCCACCAGCACCGTCAGCTTGGAGGTAAACACGTTCACCTCGTCCACCGTCGCCGGGGTGATCTGCGCCACCAGCGTTTCCGCCATGGTCTCCAGCTCCGGCGGCACCAGCAGGAACTTCGGCGTCACCGCGATGGGTTCGGCCACCAGCCCCTTTTGTTTGCGCATGGCGAGCCGGGCGGTGCTGAGGGCAGAGGTGCCGTCGAGCGCCACCGTCCCCTTGTTGCCGTGGTCCGTATGGAACAGGGCTTTGCCATCGGACAAGGTGGGGCCCAAGCCTGCCGCGCTCGTGATGAGGTCCACAAGGAACTTCGCCTCGAAGGCCGCCGCCGCACGGCCGAACCGGCGAGCAAGGTCTGAGAAGGCGCCGAGGTCATCATTCACCAGGGCCTGCCGGGTGATGGAGATAATCCGTCCGAAGGTGTCGAGCTTGTAGGACTCCTTTGCTTCAGCGAGGCCGCCATACTTAAACTCGCCGTCTTCCAGCACCTTCTCCAGCGTCGGAGCTTCCGAAAGCTGAAGGCGATGCTTGTTCCGGAAGTCGCGATTGGTGGTCTGGCGACCAAGCTGGCGCACCGGCGCCGGCGCGGTGCGATATCCGTCGCGAAGGGTGCGACCCACCGTGTCGCCAAGGATCAGCGGAAAGTCGCTGGTGGAAAGCGCCCGCTCGATCACGCTGGCAGAGGAGAGGCCCGAGGTCTGCACACCACGGGTGCGGAGGCAGTCGCGGGCGATCTCCGGGATGGAGAGGCCGACATATGCGCGGGCAGGCTCGGAGGGCGTGTGCCCCGGATTTGCACGGGTATAAAGCGCCTCACCAAGGGCGCTGGCGCGCACGGACGGGTCCGTGTGGTCGGTGCCCACGCTGATGGTGGTGTTGCGCACATGGCCGGCCGGGGCCATGCGCGTGCGCATTGCGTCGAAGGCCGCCGCACGGGCGGCTTCCACGGTGGCGCTTGCGTCCACCTGGGTGTTCACCCAGCCCTGATCAAGGTCGGCGAGAGTTGCAATAGAGCGGATCTCCGCGTTGACGGCGGCCCGGTCCGCAGCAGCCGTCTGGTTGAGGATCGGCGCGGCGGCCGGGGTGGAGGGAACCGGCGAGTTCGCCGGCTCGGGGCTAACCGTCATGTCATGGCTCCTGATGCCTGCATGCGGGTCGGCGGGGACAACGACGAGGCTGGCCTCGATCAGAGTGAAGCGTTCGGCCACCTTCTCGCGGCGGCCGGTCTTCGCATTGGTGCGCTCGGCCCAGGTGTGGACCTGGTAGCCGATGGAGATGCCGAAGGTGGCGCCATCGGTCAGCTCGGCGGCGATGCGCTGCGAGCGGGGATTGTGGCGGGAGAGCGTGGCGCGCCCCAGGAGGTCCCCGCCGACCACGCGCAGCGTGTCGACGCTCCCGAGCTGGCGGTCCACGCTCTCCCTTCCATGGCTGTCGAGCAACGGTACCCTGGCGGGCCATGCGCGCTGCAACAGCGAGAGGATCTCGTCATGGGCGCCCCGGACATCCCAGCGCTCGACGGCGGCGCCCGTGGAGAGCACTGCCTCGAAGGTCCATGTGTCGGGGTTCCAGCTCGTCGCCGCGAGCGGGGCGCGGCGGGTGATGATTTCAGTCATTCCATTCACGCTCCCGGAAGCCGGGTCCAGCGTTTGCGAGGCGCTCGCAGTGCAGCGCAAACCGCTCGGCAGCATCTTGCAGACGGCGCAACTCATTGACGGTGCAGTATTTTGCCAGCCGGCCACCTTCCTTATAGAAGGCGTTCCAGTGTTCGATGAGGAGATCGGGAGGGGTGGAGGGGCGATGGCTCATGCTGCGATGTCCTCCGCGTCGAGAGCGTCGGGAGCCGGGGCCGCAACAGCGCCGAAGGTGAGGCCGAGGGCCTTGGCGCGCGCGTTGTCGGACGCGATTTCGGCGTCGATGACTTCGAGGTCATAGCCCCGCGCGGCGACGGCCTGACGGCGGCTCATGAGACCTGCGCCGATGGCGGCGATCTCCGCTTCGGCATCCTTCTTCGGGTCCACCCATTCTTGCCGCGGTGTAATCCAGCGGGCGCCCAGCCAGGGCTCGGGGTCGCGCTCGAAGCCGGGCGCGTCCAGGCGCCCGGAAAGTATCTCGGCAGTGACGAAGCGGCGCCAAACGGGGCGGCAAAACTGGAACACCAGCACGTTGTGCTGAAGCGCCTCGACGCGGCGGCGAAACTCCACCAGCCCTGCGCGGATGCTGGAATAGTTGGTGCCGGAAAGGTCGCCGGTCATCGCCTCGTAGGGCACACCCAGGCCGGCCGCGATCTCGCGGGCCGTCACCTTCATGAACTCGATCACCTCCCCGCCGACGCTGGCGGCCTCGGAAAAGCGAATATCCTGGCCCGGCAAGAGAACCTTCAAGATACCAGGTTCAATGCCGCCATCGAGATTGCCCATGCCATCGGCCTGCCCCTGAAAGTCGGCGGGCACGCCGTTGGGATCAGTGATGAATCCTGCGAACATCGCGGCCACCTTCTGGCGCATAAGCTGCGCATCGGAGGCGGCGTCATAATCAGCCATTCGCAAGAGGCTCGGAGTAAGCCAAGGCAGCCCCCGCACCTGGCCGGGCATATCCACCCGAAACAAGTGGCACATGTCCTCGGCGGGGATGCGAATGGTGTCGAGCATGGTGCCCAGCGGCAGGCCGGGGCGCTCGCGGAAGACGTGGTAGGCAAGGCGGCGTCCGGTGGCGTCGAACTCGACCCCCGCCACGATACGCACACCGCCGCCGGCATCCCGATGCATTGCCGGGTCGATCTGTTCGGCATCCAGCAGACGCACGGTGAGGGCGCCATTGGGCGCATAGATGAAGACGGCGAAGGATTCCCCGTCCACCACCAAGCGGCGGGCGGCGAGCGCCTGCATGCCGTAGAAATCGGTTGAGCAGTCGGCATCGGCGCCGTCCACCCAACTCTCGAATTTGACATTGAGTTTCGCGCGCACAGATGGGTCAGGGTGCGTGGACTGCGGCTTGATGCCGGTGCCAACAAGTGCCGAAACCCAAGTCTCGACGCCGGATGCCGCGTGAGGGTTGTTCCCTACCATCGCCCGCGAGCGCTTGCCCGCCGGGCCGCGCGCCGCAAGCTGCGCCGCGAGCTGGTTGGGCATGTCGTTGAAGCCGCGCCAACGGCGCCCACCGCCGGCGGCGTCATAGGAACGGCGCGCAACGGCGGTGCTGCCCAGCGGGCGGCCGAAGCTCTCGAAGATGCGGGAGAGGACGTTTTTCATTCTGCGTCGCTCCGCTTCACGGTGACGACGGGCCGGGGAGAGCGGCCTGCGAGGTCTTCGCCGAGCGCCTTGCAGTCGAGTACGATGCCGCTGGCGCTCTGCCCCTTGCTGTCCTGCATGGCCTGCCATCCTTCGAGATGGGCACAGCGAATCACGCCGCCGGCGGTGGGAAGGATCAGAAAGCGGGCATCGCCCGTGCCGCGCGATCCCACAAAGCGGGCGTCTTCGCCCTGGATGCTTGCCCACTCAGCAAAGTCCATGACCATGAAGCGGGCGAACAAAGCAGCCTCGGCAGCGGTGCCCACTGCCACGCCCCACGCGGTCAACTGCTTGAGAATAATGAGATATGCGAGATCCAGAACTTCGAACACCGCGCGGCCGGACACCGTCTTGGTCTTCAAGAGGTCGCGACGGCGCCAGTCCCGCATAACCACCTGCGGAACGCCGGTCATGGTCTCGGCCTCGGAGGCAGAGAAGGTTTCGCGTTGGATCTCGATGCGAATGGTCATTGTTCAAACCGTGTTAAGTGCCGTCATTACGTGAGATATAACACGATATACCAATCGTGTGAAGTCCCACGATTGCATTTCAGCACTGGCGTCCAGTGGCCCGCTGACTCACCCCTCCCCCTCCGCCATGCGCTCGATCTCGCGAACCAGGGTGGCGGCCATTTGTGCGGGCCAATCCATCTCCTCCTCGGTGAGGCCGATGTACTTGTCGGCCGGGAACATGTTGAACATCGCCACCCGCGCCTTCACCGCCAGCCCCGCAACGCTTTTCGCTGGCATGACGCGTATTTGGGTGGCGATGGCATCCACCTGATCCAGGGCGTCGTCTGAGGCGGTGTGGCCAAACTTATCGCGCAAGGCATCATGGACGATGGCGGAATAGGGGTGGTCGTAATCGATCGGGGCGCATGCGTCGGAGAAAACGTCTTGGTTTCGTTGCGTGACCCACCACAACTCCAACCACGCTTGGTGTTTGAGGCCGAACACCTGACCTAGCCGCAGCAACTCAGCGTCCGGGTGAGGCTCGAATTCGGCATAGGTGTCCCGTTCGCGGACATGACAGTTCATGCGCGTTTCTCCCTGGAGTTTTATTGGTGGGGTTCGGTTTAACTTGCCGGCGCGGCGGCCTGCACACGCTGCATGCGCTCACGAATAGCGCGGACAATTTCGGAGTTCTGTGAAGCACCATTGCGGGAAGCTTCGGTTTCTATCCAGACCTTCACCTCTTGAGGGAGTCGGATTTTTACGTGGGGGTCGCCTCTCGCCATACAGTTTCCAATGCCGCACGGTGCGTTATATGGATATAGCGCACCGTGCGGCATTTGCGTCAAGCGAAAAGTGCGGCATACGTGCGTCATGGCACGAGATGATCCACACTTTCGCCTCCGACTACCTTGGGACCTCAAGGAGCGTATCGAGCGAGACGCGAAATGGAGCAAACGCTCGATCAATGCGGAGATAATTTCTCGAATTGAAAGGACAATCGCCCAAGATGATTTGTTAGAAACCACGCAATCAATGCGTCCAGGCGATCTTTATACTGATGGAAGCTTGGATTTATTCATGTCGGGAGACGACATGAAGTTATTGCTTCATTTGCTTGAATTGAAATTATCTACCGTCATCAAAGAAACAATTAAGGCGGAACTCAAAAAATAAAAGCGGCTGCGGAAAGCGGTGGAATGACAGATATCATCAAGCGACCGGGCTGGGATTGGACGGTCTTCTATCGATGGGACGATGAGCCTGGTATCCATGCCATGACAGTGTTTGGTGCGATGAGCATGGAACAAGCCGTTGACGACGCGAGATTTTCGTTAGGTGAGGCCTATGAGATTCTCGGCCTAGTACGGGAAGATTTGCCGCTTCAGGCTCACATCCATGACGATGACGGCTGTGATCCGCTATGAGCCTCGTCCATAACGAGCGAACCAAGCTCACGGCCACGCTTTTGAACAACGTCGCCGCTGCCACCCTGGTGACTGGCGTGGTCGGCCCGAACGTCGCTTTGTCCTATGGATTGCCTGGCCCGGCGGGTGGGTGGTCAGCGCTGCTCATCACCGTGGTTTGGCTTTTGGCCGGATCGGCCATACATTACATGGCGAGATATCTTTTGAAGGGACTGAAGCCGTGACGCCGGAAACCATCGCTTGGCTGGTCGCACCGGTGCTGTTGCTGATCGTCTGCTACGGCATCTTCCTGGCCGCCCGCCACGCCCACGACTGAGGCGCGAGCACGTTAGCCGCTCATCCAGCGGCTTTTGACGACGCGCGGCATTGCCGGTGCGCTCACCGTGCTCCGCGGCTGAAGGTCTGCCAGCCGCTTGGCCTCGTCTCCCAGGCGGAAGCCTAGCGCCACCAACCCCTGCAAGGCGGCATAGCCGTAGACGCGGCAGTCGAGCGCCTCGTTTCGCACCCCAGGATCTTTGCGCCACTCCCGCACCGGCACACCCCGCCGCCATGTGCGGATCAGCCGTTCCGCGCCAAGCTGGCGGAAATAATCGAGGTCCCGCCCAACGGGGAAATGGCAATAGCCCGCCCCCGATTCGCAGAGGCGAAGGCGTGTCGTCACCACCTCCTTTGCCGAATCGACCCCGACAATGAACGGGGCCAGCATCTTTGCCCGGTCCTTCGGCCTGGGCGGGCGCCGCGGCCATACCGGCACACCCGGCCCCGAGCGGCCCTTGATCGCCCACACCCGGCGGCCGGCGCGATCCCGCGCGAAGCGGTACACGGTCTGTGTATGGTGCCCGCCGGAATCGATGGCCACCGCGCGCACCGGCATCGCGCCAGAGCGGGGATGCGGGAAGGTGCGCATGATCTCGGCGTCGAGCGCCTGCCACACCGCGGGCTCGGCCGGGTTGCCCCACAGCACGGTGTATTCGAGGGACCATGATTCCTCGCCCGCACCCCATCCGACGATTTCCAGTTCCAGCCGGTCTCCCTGCACGTCCACGCCCGCGGTGATCACGGCCACACCTTCGGGAAGATCCTCGCCCCACTCCTCCAGCAGGGCCATGAACCTGTCGGCCTCAAGGGCGGCATCGTCCCGGTCCTCGAACGGCTCGCCCAGCTTCAGATTTGTCCAGGCCTTCAGGCGTGAGGGGTCGGCTTTCGAGGCCAGGAAGTCCGCTGCGATCTCGCCCCAACTCTCGAACGGCGAATACAGCGCGGAGAGGTGAAAGCCTGCGGTGAGGCCATCGCACGGCGCCGTCGCACGCCACTCCCCGGCCGCCAGCATGGCGGGCTTGTCCATCTCCTCGATCACACCGCCGCAGGTGGAACACGCATAGAACGCCTTGCGTGGCTCGCCTTCCGGCCATGTGACGCCGCGCCAGTTGAGCACCTGGTGCGTGTCGCAGTGCGGGCAGGGCACGAAGAACCGGCGCTGGTCGCTCTCCGCATAAGCCTTCTCGATCCGCGATATGCCCGCCTCGGTGGGTGTTGAGATGAGGAACACCTTGCGCCGGCCGCGAAAGGTGACAGTGCGCTGTACGGCGAGCGCCACCGGGTCGCCCTCGCCGTCCGCGTCGGCGGGGAACGCGTCCACTTCGTCCAGCACCAGGTAGCGCGCCGGGGTGGAGCGCAGCCCGGTGGCGGAGTTGGCGCCGGTCATCACCAAGGCGCCGCCGGGAAACTCCTTCAGTCCAACGGTGTTGCCGGGCTCCTTCGAGCGCGCCGGCGCGATCTTCTCCCGCAGGGCGGGCGTGCCCTCGATGAGGGGATCAATGCGGGTGCGCGAGTTTCGCCGCACCATGTCGATCGAGGGCCACACGGCGAGGATGAGGCCGGGGGCATGGGCGATCCAATAGCCGATGGCGTTCAAGCCGGCCTCGGTGCCGCCGGTCTGTGCGCCCTTCATAAGCACCACCCGTTCAACAGGGGAGGCCACTGACAGGCAATTCATGATCTCGCCTAGGTATGGCACCCGAGAGGTGCGCCACGGCCCTGGCTCCGCGTTTGTGCCCGGCAGCATGCGGTGCTTATCCGCCCACTCGGTGACGGTGAGTTGGGGTTCGGGCTTCAGGCCGGCGCGCCATGCGGCGTCCACCAGCGCAGCGGTGAGGGTGGTGATCTCAGTCATGGGCGATTTCCCCGAGCGGGAGTGCGGCGAGCATGGCGAGTTGGTCGCGCACCAGGCGGTCCAGGGCGGCCACGGTGCTCGCCATGTCGCCTCCGGTGGCGGCTGCGATCTCCGGCGCCGCCCGGTTCACCCAGCCTATCCAGGCGTCCCGCTCGGCACGGGCGCGGGTCTCCACCGTCCGCAGGGTGGCGGCCTTGTCGATGAGTTGGCCACCGAGGCGCTCGGCCTTGAGCCGCGAGATCTCGGCATCTGCGGTGTCCTTCACGGCCCGCGCCGAGAACACCGGGGACGGGGCAGACGTGCCGTCCAGCGAGGCGCGGCGCCGGTTCGGATCGACGTTCTCCGCCACCCACGCCTTGGCACGAGCGACATTGACCCGCCCGTTCGGCTCAACCGGCATGCCTGCGGTGATGAGCTGCGACACGCGGCCGGGGCTTACGCCCAGCAGCTCGGCGACCCCCTTCTTGGAAAGGGTTTCGGCGGGCCGGTTGGCATCCGGAAAAAAGCTCAAGCTATGCATAATTCGCACCTCAAGCCTTTGTAAAGTCAGGGATTTTAGAACTAAAACGCCCACCGTCTAGAAGACCCATGCGCTTAGTTCGCCCGTATACCGGGAAGGCAGGGAGGACCCATGCGACAAGGCGCAGAGGGCCATCGCTCGGCGCCTCGACCTTGCGATCGGCTTGCGGGTGCGGGTGGAGAGCGCTGAGACGACATGCCTCCCTCGCCGGTTCTACCGATTGATCTGATAGGGGGGCGCTACCAGCCCCCCTATCTTTAGATAGGGGGTACTGCGACACACAAAAAACCCCCTTATTCTTCAAGGACTTACAGAAGACCCTGACACCTTGACGGGACACTGTGACACCTAATGATTTCAATGGGTTAGCAGATGACCTTGACACCTTGACGCCCCCGCTCATGAGGCGCCCCCGTAGGCTTCGCCCGTGGACGGATCACGTTCGTCCGGCAACGGCGGGTGGTGCATCGGTACTAAGACCTGGCTCTGCCGAGACACACGACCGAGACGCGCTATCCGCAGTCTGCCGGCGGTCAGCATCCGCTCCACTGTGCCCTCAATGTGCTTCCGGGTAAGGCCCTTGGTCTCGGGGTAGTGCATCAGCATAGCCACCACATAGTTCTCGGAGTTCTTCGCTGGTGAGGGATGGCGGCCAGCCTTCAACGCTGCCTTCAAAGCCGCCTCTACCTTCACCTCGGTGGCGAATATGTCGAAGGACACGGCCGATTGATCTGAGTTGCCATCGAGCATGAAAGCGCCGTCGAAGTAGCGCATCATCAAGGGCGTATCGCTGGGGGCGTAGTTACCTTTCAGGCGCTCCAGGATGCGCAAGTCGCGGGCACTCGGCCCACTGGCCTCTTCCTCATTAGGACGGCGCATCTGCACAACGGAACGCACGGCATTGCGCCATGCGGTGTTCCCCGAGATTCCGGTGTTGTCCCGGATGCCTGCGACGCTGGGATGCCCCACCAAAACGCACGCGCCGTCGCACTCGCGAGCGATAGCTTGCAGTGAGCGCACGAAGCGAGTCACCTGCTGGCGGTCGATCTCCAGGCCGCCGAAGGTGTCGGCCAGCGTATCGATAATGATGAGCTGAACGCCGTTCTCCCGGCAGTAGCGGCGCAGGTTGTCGTAGAGAGCGGTTGTGACCAGGCGCCGGCCGCTCCTGTCCGGCCCCATCAAGGTTGTCTCCTCACCCACCACGGGGCGCCAAAACAACTGCCCATCGAGATCCGGCCAGTCGATGCCAAGGGCTGCGTTGATATCGGCTTGCCTGCGGTGCAGTTCGTCTAGGTCATCCTCGCACGAGAGGTACAGCACCTTGCGAGGGGCCATCTCGATACCAAAGAACGGCGTCCCCGTAGAGGCACAGGTAGCGAGTTGCATGGCGAGCAAGCTTTTGCCTGTGCCACCATCTCCACTTAATAGCGATACACAACCATCAGGGAACCATCCAGGCAGGCACCAGCGGCGCTCCGGAATGGTCTTTCCATCGAGTGCGCTCGGGCAAATGACAGGCCATCCCGAAGGCTGGGTGGACTTGTTCTGCGGAGCGGCCGCGCTGGCGGCCTTTTCGATGATTTCTGCGATTGTGCGGGGGCCTGCACCGCCCCCCTTGAGGCGATCGGGGAAATCGACCATAGCGCGATCTCCGCCGGTCAATAAATGTAAGGGCGTGGCGGGAAAAAGCCGAAGCGGATCAACGGGCGCACATGCTTCCGCACCTGGGCACAAGTGCTTGAATTAATGGAAGCTTCGCCGGCACTCTCCTGGGCACCACTTGCCTTAGATTTCAATGGATTACTCCCGAGTCATACACTGGGGTGATACACATTGGTCGATTGGCTCCTGCCCCTTCCCTATATCCAGATTTCGCCGATTGATTCCGGAATGGTGCCGGCCACCTGCCGGTAAACGTGGCGCGGCAGTTGCCGACATGGAGACATCGTCAACAACCGGACGTTCCGTACGGACGAATGGACAGCTCGCGCCGCGGGTAAGCTCACGAGCCCATTATCGGTCCGCAATCGGCAGGCCTGCGTCTTCAACCGGGGTGTTCAGGCGAATGCCCGCAAGACCGAAACGTTGGCGGTATTCGCGGGGGCCGACGCCGGTGACTTTTAGGAAAACCTTTCGGAATGAGCCGGGGTCCTCGTATCCGACATCCCACGCGATCTGATCGACGGGGCGGGTGGTGGTCTCCAGCATCTCACGCGCTTTGCCGACCCGAAGGTGCTGGCAATATTCGATCGGCTTCAACCCCGTCGCCTTTTGAAAGCGGCGCAGGAAAGTGCGCGGTTCAAGCCCCGTGCGGTCCGCCATCGCGGCGAGCGTCGCATCGCGGCCACCGCTCGCCTGAAGCCAGTGCTGGACCTTCAGGACCGCCTCGTCGCCATGGCGCAGCTTCGGCGAGAACACGCTGTAGTGCCGCTGCTCGCGGCCGGGCGGGTCGACCAGCAGAAAACGCGCGGTCTCCAGCATCGCGGTCGGCCCCATTAGCCGGTCCACAAGCTTGAGCCCGAGGTCGGTCCAGGCCATCAGGCCGCCCGCCGTGATCAGGTCGCCATCGTCGATGACCAGCTTATCGATGTCCATGCGGGCACTGGGAAACCGTTCCGCGAAGTCGTTGGCGTAGAACCAGTGGGTGGTGGCGGCGCGGCCCTCCAGCAGGCCGGTCTCGCCGAGCAGGAATGCGCCCGCGCACACCGAGGCGAGCGTCGTGCCCCGCGCGTGGCGCTCGCGCAACCAGATCGCCAGCGCCGCCGCCGCCTCCTTGGTGATCGGCGCGATCACGGCGGGCGGCAGGATGACGAAATCCGGTTCGCCCGAAGCGCCGGGATCGCTATCGAAGATGCGTTCGGCGCCTTCGCCAGTCTCCCGGCCGCGCCAATGGCTGACACGCAGGCGCGGCGCCGCATCGCCGAGACGGCGCGTCACCATCAGGTTGGCGACGGAGAACAGGTCCGTCAGCCCATGAACCGCACCGAGCTGTGCGCCGGGATAGAGCAGGACGGCGATTTCCGCCAAGGGGGCCGGGTAGGTCATTTGTCAATTATGGCCTGAAATCTGTCGATCGCGCCAATGCGAAAGCGGAACGCGGACGGCTAGTGTCTGTTGATCGAATGAGCCGCCGGGGACGACAGAGACCGGCGACAGGCAGGAGTCAAAAATCATGGGCACGGTGATCACCACGGACGGGACGGACATCTTCTTCAAGGATTGGGGTCCGAAGGAGGCCCAGCCGATCATGTTCCATCACGGCTGGCCGCTCTCGTCCGACGATTGGGACGCGCAGATGCTGTTCTTCCTCGCCAAGGGCTATCGTGTCGTTGCCCACGACCGGCGCGGGCACGGCCGCTCAAGCCAGGTGTGGGTGGGTCACGACATGGACCATTACGCGGCCGACGCCTCGGCGGTGGTGCAGCATCTCGATCTGAAGAACGCCATCCATATCGGCCATTCCACCGGCGGCGGCGAGGTCGCCCGCTATGTCGCGCAGCATGGCGAGCCGCAGGGGCGGGTGGCCAAGGCGGTGCTGGTCAGCGCCGTGCCGCCGCTGATGGTGAAGACGTCGACCAACCCAGGCGGCCTGCCGATCGAGGTGTTCGACGGCTTCCGCAAGGCGCTGGCCGACAACCGGGCACAATTCTTCCTGGACGTGCCGACCGGGCCTTTCTACGGCTTCAACCGTGAAGGCGCGAAGATCGACCAGGGCGTGATCAACAACTGGTGGCGGCAGGGCATGATCGGCTCCGCCAAGGCGCATTACGATGGCATCAAGGCGTTCTCGGAGACCGACCAGACGCAGGACCTGAAGGCGATCACCGTCCCGACCCTCGTGCTGCACGGCGAGGACGACCAGATCGTCCCGATCGACGCCAGCGGCCGCCTCTCGGCCGCGCTGCTGAAGAACGGCACGCTGAAGACCTATCCCGGCTACCCCCATGGCATGCTGACGGTCCATGCCGACGTGCTCAATGCCGACCTGCTCGCCTTTATCCAGAGCTGAGCCACAACACGGCGGGCGCATCGCAGTGATGCGCCCGTTGCCTTTCGCTACCCTGCTGACGCCAGTGAAGCGGATTCGGCGCAGGCGGGCTTTCGTGGCTATCCTGCCTGCGGTGCGAATCCGACGCGGGATCGAAACGACAAGGCGGAGACAGAGAATGAGTAAGGCGTATTGGGTCGCGACCTATCGCTCAATCAGCAACCCCGAGGCATTGGCCGCCTATGCCAAGCTGAGCGGACCGGCGATCGTCGCTGCCGGCGGACGGATCCTGGTGCGGGGCGTGCCTGCACAGACCTATGAGGCCGGGCTGGCGCAGCGCACCGTCATCATCGAGTTCGATAGCGTCGATCAAGCCAAGGCAGCACACGACAGCGCGGCCTATCAGGAAGCTCTCGCCGCCCTGGCCGGAGGGGCGGAGCGCGACATTCGGATTGTCGAAGCGGCCTCCGCTTGATGTTTTAGAACGCAGGGGCGGAATCAGGTGGTCCTAGTCCATTGCCCGCCACGACCCGTGAAGGGGAACGTTGTGTCATGCGCGGTGGCTCCCGCTTGCGGGCGAGGGCCGGGGAGGGGGCAAGCGGTTGGGTCGGTCCCACTGGCAGCCCCTCTCCGACGGGACACGGCTACGCCGGCGCGTGACCGTCCTTGATGTGAGGGGCCGGCACCGGCTCGGGGGCGATAACCTTCGCCACCCTCACCCGGAACCAGGCGGCATACATGGCCGGCACCACCACCAGGGTGAGAACGGTCGCGACCAGAAGGCCGCCCATGATGGTGATGGCCATCGGCCCCCAGAAGGTGCTTTCCGCCAGCGGGATCATGCCTAGCACCGCCGCCAGTGCCGTCAGCACCACGGGCCGTGCGCGGCGCACAGTGGCATCGACGATGGCGTCGGCCGGGGCGTGCCCGGCGGCGATGTCCTTGTCGATCTGGTCCACCAAAATCACCGTGTTGCGCATAATCATGCCGGCCAGCGCGATCAGCCCCAGCAGCGCCACGAAGCCGAACGGGCGATGCGCGAGCAACAAGGCGAAGGTCGCGCCGATCAAGCCGAGCGGCGCCGTTGCGAGCACCAGGGCAAGCCGCGAGAAGCTCTGGAGCTGGATCATCAGCAAGGTGAGCATGACGATGATCATGATCGGGAACACGGCGGCCAATGCCGTGTTCGCCTTCACGCTCTCCTCGATGGAGCCGCCGGTCTCGATGCGGTATTCCGGCGGCAGCGAAGCCTTGATGGCGGCGAGTTGCGGCAGCAGGCGCGTGGTGACGTCGGGCGGCTGGATGCCGTCCTTCACGTCGCCGCGTACGGTGAGTACGAGGTCGCGGTCGCGCCGCCACAGGATGGGTTCCTCGGCGCCGTAGACGATGCGGGCCACCTGGGCGAGCGGCACGGCGACACCGTTCCGGGTTGTGACGGTGAGCGCCGCAAGGCGTTCCAGGTCCACCCGCTCCTCGGGCACCGCGCGGGCCACCACGCCGATCAGCAGGTTGCCTTCGCGGTGCTGGGTCACGGTATAGCCGGAGAGCAGGGTCTGGAGGGTTTCCGCGATGTCGCGCGGCGTGGTGCCGATGGCGCGCGCCCGGTCCTGATCCACCTGGAGGGTGATGGACTTGACCTGCTCGCCCCAATTGAGGTGGGGGTCGAGGAGGGCGGGATCGCCCGCCATCACCTGGCGCACCTGTTCGGCGATCTCGCGCACCTTCAGCGGGTCGGGGCCGACCACGCGGAACTGCACGGGGAAGCCGACCGGCGGGCCGAACACGAAACGGTCGACGCGCGAGCGGGCCTCGGGCAGGGCGCCGTCCGCGATCATCTGGTCGAGCTTGGCCTTCAGCCGCTCGCGCGCCTCGATGTCCTTGGCGACGATGACGATCTCGGCGAAGTTCGGGTTCGGCAGAACCGGGTTGAGCCCGAGCCAGAAGCGCGGCGTGCCACGGCCGATATAGGTGGTGGCGGTGGCGACATCCGGGTCGCCGGCGACCAGCGCCTCGGCCTTCTTCGCGGTTGCTTGCGTGGCGGAGATGGAGGTGCCCTCCGGCAGCCGCATCTCAAGGAACAGCTCGGGCCGCGTGGAGGTGGGGAAGAATTGCTGCTGCACCAGCCCGAACGCCGCAAGCGAGAGGGCAAACATGCCGAAGGTCACGCCGATGACCGCGAAGCGGTGCCGCAAGCTGAAGGTCAACACCTTGCGGAAGGCGCGGTAGAGGCGGCCGTTGTGGGCATCGTGGCCGTGGGCCGCGGTCTTGAAATTCGGCAGCAGCATATAGCCGAGATAGGGCGTGAAGATCACCGCCACGAACCACGAGGCGATGAGCGCCATGCCCACCACCCAGAAGATGCCGCCGGCATATTCGCCGGCCGAGGACTTGGCGAAGCCCACGGGCAGGAAGCCGGCCGCCGTCACCAGCGTGCCGGTGAGCATGGGGAAGGCGGTGGAGGTCCAGGCGAAACCGGCGGCGTGCGCGCGGTCGAGCCCTTCCTCCATCTTCACCACCATCATCTCGATGGCGATGATGGCGTCGTCCACCAGCAGGCCGAGCGCGATGATGAGGGCGCCGAGCGTGATGCGGTGCAGGTCCATGCCGCTGGCGAACATCACCAGGAACACCACCGCGAGCACCAACGGCACGGAGAGCGCCACGACGATGCCGGTGCGCAGGCCGAGCGAGAGGAAGCTCACCACCAGCACGATCACCAGGGCTTCGGCGAAGGTCTTCAGGAACTCGCCCACGGATTCCGAGACGATGTGCGGCTGGTCGGCCACCTGCGTCACATCGATGCCGGCGGGCAGTTCCGCGACGGCCGCATCCATGGCGGTCTTCAGGGCGTGGCCCATGGTGATGATATTGGCGCCGGACGACATTGAGACGCCGATGCCGATGGCGTCGCGCCCGTTCTGGCGGATCATGAAGGCGGGCGGGTCCTCATAGCCGCGCTTGACGGTGGCGATGTCGCCCAGGCGGAAGATGGCATTGCCTGCGGCAACAGGCACAGCGGCGATCGCCTCGGCGCCCTTGAAGGCGCCGGAGAGGCGCAGGTTGATGCGGTCCGCATTGGTCTCGATGGCGCCGCCGGAGACCACGGCATTCTGCCGCGCCACGCTGTCGAAGATCGCCTGCGGGGTGATGCCGAGGGTGGCGAGGCGGGCGTGGCTGAACTCGATATAGATCCGCTCGGGGCGCTCGCCCACGAGGTCCACCTTCTCCACGTCCTTCACTCGCAGCAGCTTCTGGCGGATGATCTCGGCCTGCTTCTTCAGTTCCGCCGGGCCGACCTTGTCGCCGGAGAGCATGTAGAGGGCGGAATAGACGTCGCCATATTCGTCGTCGAAGAACGGGCCGACCACGCCCGCCGGCAGGTCGCCCTGCATGTCGCCGACCTTCTTGCGCACCTGGTACCAGAGGTCCTGCACCGACTTGGCCGGGGTGGAATCCTCCAGGAACACCTGGATGAAGGAGATGCCGGGGCGGGAATAGCTCTCCACCCGGTCGAGGTGGCCCAGCGCCTGGAGCTTCTTCTCGATCGGGTCGGCCACCTGGTCGCGCATTTCATCCGCGGTGGCGCCGGGCCAGGCGGCGCTCACCACCATCACCTTGATGGTGAAGGAGGGATCTTCGGCGCGCCCGAGATTGACGTAGGCATAGGCCCCCGAGACGGCCAGCAGCAGAATGGCGAACAGGGTCAGCGCGCGATGGCGGATGGCCCAGTCGGAAAGGTTGAACGCCCCCATGTTCGCCTCCTGTCAGCGCGCTGCGACGGTGCGCACGGCGCGCCCGGGCTCAAGGGTCTGGACGCCCATGGTCACGACGTTGTCGCCGGTCGCGAGGCCGGTGGAGACGAGCGCGGTGTCGGCGGTGTAGCCCGCGATCTCAACGGAACGGGCCGACAGCGTGCGGGTCTTGGGGTCCACCACATAGACATGCGGGCCGGTGCCCTTGTCGAACACCGCAGAGAGCGGCAGGCGGGCGACATCCGCGTGTCCCGCGGGGTGGAGGGTGACGGTGGCGGTCATGCCCAGCGCGACGGTGTCATCCGGGTTTTCCAGGGTGAAGCGGGCGGCATAGGTGCGGCTCGCGGCATCGGCCTGGGGCGAGAGTTCGCGCAGACGCGCCTTGTAGGCGCGGGTGGGGTCGGCCCATAGGGTGACGGTGGCGACGTCCGCCCGCGCATCGGCCAGCGCGGTCTCGGGCAGGGCGACGGTCGCCTCCTTCTCATCCAGGCGGGCGATGCGCGCCACCGTCTGGCCTGATGTCACCACCTGTCCTGGCTCGGCGGCTGTGGACATCACCACGCCGTCGGCGTCGGCGAGGAGATTGGCATACGCGAGCTTGTTGCGGGCAAGATCCAGGGCGCGCTTGGCCCGCTCGAGCCGGCCGACCGCCTCCTCCTTCGCCACCGACTTGCGGTCGAGATCGGCGTTGGAAGCGAAGCCGCGCTGGGTGAGGGTGCGATAGCGCCCGTCCTCCGCCGTGGTCTGGTTGAAATTGGCGGTGGCGGCGGCCAGCTCGGCCTCCGCGCTCTGGAGTTCGAGCGAAAAGTCCTCCGGGTCCAGCTTGGCGATCAGATCGCCCGCCTTCACCAATTGCCCCACCTCCACCGCGCGCTGCGAGACCTTGCCGCCGACGCGGAACGAGAGGTCGATCTCGCGCCGGGCGCGGATGACGCCGACGAAAGTCTTGTCCACCTCCAGCGGCCGCAGCGCCACCTCCACCACCTGCACCGGGCGGGGCGGCGGGCCGGCCTGCTGGGCGGGGGCGGGATCACCGCAGCCGGCGAGAAGCGCGGCGAGGCTCACGCCCGCGATCAGGCGCAGGGCCGGGAGGAAGGGACGAGCGGCGGACATGGTCTCATGCTCCTGAAGATTTACGTGTCACGACTGACGAATTTTGATTTTCATCACAGCTTACGCATGAAAAAGCCCGGGACAGCGCCCCGGGCGTTTCCTGTTCACATGGCTGTTCGCGCGACCTCGACGCTGCGCAGCAGGAAGGTCAGCGTCGCGTGCAACTGGCCGTCCAGATCCTCGTCGATGCTTTCGGCGATGAGGATGGGATGGCAGTAGCGCACCATTGCGCTCAGCAGGATCTGGCTGGCTGCGGCGGCATCGTGGGAGACGAACACGCCGTCCTCCATGCCCTCCTCGAGAAGGCTCTGGACGCCGGCGCCGATCCGCTTCTTGTGGGCTTCGATCGACTCCCAGTTCAGCTCGATGGCCACCAGCACCATGTCGTGCAGCCGCCGCTCGGAGATGAAGGTCTCGCGGTGATGCACTAGGATCGCCTGGAATAGCGCGAAGATGCGCGCCCGCGCCGGCTGCGGCTGGCCCAGGATGGCGCGGATCTCGTCCTCCATCTCCAGCAAGATGCGCGAGCAGATGGCCTCGACGATGGCGTTCTTGGAGGGGAAGAAGCGATAGACATTGGCCGGCGACATGCCGAGCTCAGCGGCGATATCGGCCACCGCCGTCTTGGCGAACCCCATACGCCGAAACATCTCCTCCGCCACCCGCGCGATGCGCTCGCGGGTCTCGTCGGCGGTCTCCTTGGTGCGATGGGCGACTGGGGGCACGGGGGGGGTGTTTCCGGTGAACTGACGATTATCATAAATCGTCAGGAGTTTTTTGCAAGGGGGGAGAAGAAGGAAGTGATTGTTTCACTCGAGCATGGTCTTCGCACTGTCGTATAAATCGCTACTCGTTGTCTCCGGGCGAGTGTGTCTTCAGTCACCGCAACGGGGCGCATAATCTAAACCCGGCAACCGAAACGCAGATGATTTCGAATCCCATTCCAGTCGGCGCGTCACCCGTGACAAATCCGGTGCGCTCACCACAAAGCGTTCATCATAGCGCGCGTATAGCGTATCGAAAAATCCCCTGAGATTCAGAGGGCTCTCGAGGACAGGAAAGCTCTCGAGCAGAGAGTTTCGGTGGACGCCGTGCATCTCTACGAGACCGAAGCCAATTGCTTCGTAGCGGCTGACATCATTTCGGATGCCTCGGCGACCGACGAGTTCACGTAAAGCATTGTGGAAACGGATGATTCCGGCAACCGGTTCACCACCCACGGTCATAGCTATATCGTTCGCGGCGAGGGTGCGGGCACCCTCCGCAATATCGACATCGACCTTCGCGGCATCGTCAAGAGCGGTCTCGACTAAGCGGTTGGCGCGCAGGAGAACAAGATATCCAAGGACCAGAGCTGGATAGGTGATGTGCAGATTTGTGCATTCGCCGATCGTCTCTTCCATCCGATTGGTCAGATTTCGGAATGCGCCCGTTACGCCTTTGCACGAAACAGCGAGAACAGGGCCTATACCTTCTCGTGTCACGACGACGTCGACGTTCTTAGTCTTAAGTCCGCCAAGAATCGTGCGCTCGCCACCTTCCGCTAGAATTGGATCGTAGTGGAGGGTGGGAGCATGACCCGAGCGAACCACCTTGAATGGCGGTCGCGGTACAACATCATCTGGATCGAACCCACCTTCTATCACAAGGCGGCAAGCAACATACCAGTGCAATGGCTTAATATGACTGGCGCTTTGTGTCTTACCGGTAAACTCTGCGAACGCAGCGAGAGCATCTGTCTGGTTGGTCCACTGGCAGGTTTTCGCCTCGATTTTACTCGGCATAGTGCCTCCAACGCCGAAGCGTGCTGATTGCCTCTTCCAATGCTTCGTCATTCTTAGGAATCGTGATCGCTTCGCCTGGAAAGAGGATTTGGCTGGCTTCCCTCGGCTCCAGCTTTAGCATCCCACCTCCGAGTGCATGGCCTTCAAGTTCGCAACTTAGGCGCACGAACGGTGTCGCCCATTTCGGCAATTGTTTCCGTGCAGCGATAGCGTCACTGATTCTCACAGAATGAACACTGTTAGTGCAGGTAACGCCGGCTAGGTTTCGCACTATATTCGCCGAGCGTCCGGACATGTAGCTCAGGATGTAGTCTGGCACTTGAACATCCGGGACCACATACCATGGGGTTCGGTTACGGCACTTGTAACCCTCACTGGCCTCGCGACCGGCGCTGCTGTCTAAGTAACGGCGAACGCTCATAGGAAATTCTTGCCCGCGACATAGCCGAAGCAGCAGTACTTTGTCGTCGCTCCGTGCCCATCCCTCGATGGTCGCCTTCGTGATTTGTTGGTCGGGCATGGAGCGGCCGTTGCGAAGACTGGGATGGAGAAATTGCGAGGGAATTTTCAGTCGCAGCGCTTCCGAAGGGCGAAGATGAAAAAACTCATTGTTCCCACTAACATAGCCAATGCCAACGTTCGCGAAGTCGCTAAGCCTTTGGCTACCTGGATCCAGGGCAGCGGTGGAATAGATGTCGCGGATTTCCTTCGGCACCAAATAGGGACGCAGACGCCGCGACCAGAGCGTGCGCCATTCCTCAATATCAATGAGAACATTCGGCTTCGGCCGGCGCTTGCCAGGCTTGAATTCCTCGCACACGGTCATGCCGATTTGCGACGTTCTTCCACCGTAGCCGTTTGCATAGAGTAGCCAGCAATCTTCGGAAAGCGAAGGAAAAAGCTTCCGGCGCACAGCAATGACATGTACTTCAGAAAATGACCGAATGAGGTATTCAAGTAACGGCGCTGCATACGGTGCGTGGCCGATCTCTGCTGGAACGACAAAGGCCATTCGGCCACCGGGTGCAAGGAGTGTGGCGGTCGCTACTAGAAACGGGGCCCATGATGAGGCGAGACCAGAGAAATGCGCTCCGTGCTCCATACACAGTTCAAGGGCGCGCCGCCGGACCTCGCCCTTAAAGTTCTGGTAACGGATAAACGGTGGATTGCCGGCTGCGCATTCAAAGCGCTCATACGTTTGTCCGGCCCAGGCGAAGAAGTCCCCATTGTGAACTAGCGCCCAAGGAGCGGCTGAAACGGCGGCTTCAGCTGAAGCAGGATTCTGCTCGATGCCTACGCAGTTGGGGTGAACGGAAAGAAACTGTCCGTCGCCGCAAGATGGATCGAGGAGTCTGTCGGAATCTTGACGCAGAACCCACTTGACGAGGGTCTGCGCCACCTCAGGTGGTGTAAAATAGGCGCCTGATTTCTTCCGATCTAGGATTGGCGATTCAGTGTGGAGCATGTCTGCACCTTGGCCCCTTGACCCGATCGGATCAACGGGCCACAGCATTGACTTAAAATAAGAACATAAGATGAACAAGTTAAATTCACTGCTACAGCGCCGTGTGCTGCCCCTTGGGCACACTCGTGCAGGGGTGCCTTTGATAAAAAAGGCCGCTCCGCAATTCAGCTAAAAAATATTAAAGGATTATATTCCTTTTTCCTCCAACCTGTGCTAGCTTGCCTTCACCTTGCACCAAGGAGGGGCGCGTCCGGAGCGGCCTGATGTGTGGTGCGGGGGGCGGTTGTCCGACGGGAGCGGGATTAACGTCCCCGGGAACGTTAGCTAGAGGAGGCCCAAGGGCGAGGCGCATGGTGCCGGCAACTGGTTCGGCCGGCGTAATTGGGAGAACTGATCACCCACTCGGCGCACGCAGAAAGCCATAAATGACGCTTTCCAGCTTCTCCAGCATGGCCATCGCCACGAAGCCGCCCTGGGACCATCCGGCGAGGAACAGCTTGGGCGTTGAAATCTTGAGATCGGCGAGCGCGGCGCGCGACGCCATCAGCATGTCGTAGGTCGCCTGCTGGTGGCTCGCCTTGACCATGTAGCCTTCGGATGTCTGCGATCCGCCGAGGCCGAAATAATCCGCGCCGATCATCACATAGCCCTGGCCGGCGAACTGGGCGAGCATGAGCTGGGTCTCTGGGGACTGATCGGGGAAGGAGGGCACCTCCTGTTTCCCGTACACCGTGCCGTGCTGGTAGGAGACCATCGGAAAGCTCACCGCGCCGGTATCGGGAACGGCCAGCAGCCCGGTGGCGAGGGTCGGCATGTTGCCACGCTCGGGGATCACTGAGGGATAGGTGACGCGGTAGAGCCTGACGGCGTTGCGCGCCGGCGTGTAGCTGACCGGGATGCCGGAAAACGACGGGGTGTCCGTGGTCAGGATGCGGTTGAGTTTGTCGACATCCCACCGCGCCAGGAATTCATACTGCGCGCCGGCCCCGATCTTGACGGCACGGGCCTGATCCTGAGCCGCCGCGCCGTGGGGCAGGACCATCAGGGATAAGGCGCAGAGCGCGATGACGCGGTTCAGCAGTGTCATGATGTCTCCGAGATATCACCGCCCGGCGGTGCCGATTGCCGGCCCCGGCATAAGCGATCTCTGCACGAGGGATGTAAAGTGTCCTTGCCATCGCGCCGCCGCTCACGATGCCGACGCGTCGTCGGTCCGGCAAAACGTGTGCGCTGAAATCCCAGTTAACAATTTCCAAACTGGTCCCGCTCTTGCAAGATATGACGTTCGTCGTGGTGGCGCTCCTCAGCGCCTGCGCGCACACTGAACGCTCTCGCCGGGCCTCCGGCGCAGGAGGGATAAGCGAATGAAAAAGCTTCTCGTTGCCGCCGGCCTCGCGCTCGCGCTGGGCGCCGTGCCGGCCGCCGCCGATGTTCTCGCAAGCATCAAGCAGAAGGGCGTGCTCGTGGTGGGCGTGAAAGCCGACTACAAGCCGTTCGGCTTCCGCGATCCGTCCGGCGCGATTGTCGGCATCGAGCCCGATCTCGCGGCAGATGTCGCCAAAAGGTTGGGCGTGAAGCTCGAACTCGTGCCGGTGGTCTCGGCCAACCGCATCGAGTTCCTCCAGCAGGGCAAGATCGACCTGATGATCGCCACCATGTCGGACAAGCCGGAGCGCCGGAAGGTCACGTTGGCCATCGACCCGCCCTATTATTCGGACTCGGTCAACATCCTGCTCTCCAAGAAGGCGAAGCTGGCGAGCTGGGACGACCTGAAGGGCAAGGTGCTCTGCGGCACCTCGGGCGCCTGGTACAACAAGGACGTCTCCGCCAAATACGGCGCGGAAGTGAAGGCGTTCGACGGGTCGGAGAAGCCGCTGTTCGCGCTCAAGGGCGGCGAATGCATCGGCTATCTCTATGACCAGACCTTCGTGCAGGGCAAACTGCTCGATGCCGAATGGAACACCGAATACGCCATGCCGCTGCCCGGCATCATGGAAGCGCCGTGGATTCTCGCCGTCGCGCCCGGCGAAGATGCCTTCGCCAAGTTCATGACCGACACCACCAACGATTGGATGAAGACCGGCTTCATCGTCAATGAAGAGAAGAAGTGGGGCATCACCCCCACAGATTATGCCAAGCGCATGCATGAGAAGATGAAGGGCAGCTGATCGGCCCATTGCGGCGGGCCAAACGCTTGAGGCCAAGCGCCTCGAGCCAAGTGCCCGCCGCTCCTTCTGACCGCCGCTTTTCGAGTGCTCATGGATACCGTCGCCAAGTGGTTCCTCGAACTCTACGAGACCACCGGAATCAATCTCACCATCGTCTATGATTCCTATGACCGGCAGCGGTTTCTGTCGGGCCTGGGCATGACGGTCTATCTCTCGGTGGTCTGCATCCTCATCTCCATCGCCATCGGCGCGGTGGGGGCGTGGGCGCAGGGCTCGCCGCTGCGCGCGGTGCGCTGGCTCATCAACGGCTTCGTCGTGGTGTTCCGCAACACCCCGCCGCTGGTGCAGATCTTCTTCTTCTATTTCGGCCTCGGCCAGATGCTGCCCCGCATCGAAGGCGCGGACGGCATGCGCGTGCCGATCCTCACCAATGTACAATGGGCCATCATCTCGCTTTCGCTGTTTGCGGGGGCGTTCAACGTGGAGATTTTCCGCTCCGGCATCGAGGCGGTGCCGCGCACCACGACCGAGGCGGCGGAGGCGCTGGGCTACACCCGGTTCGGCGTCTATCGCCACGTCCTGCTGCCGCTGGCGCTGCGCATCTGCCTGCCGGCGCTGAACAACAATCTGGTCAATCTGCTGAAGACCACGACGCTCGCCTACGCCATCGCCGTGCCGGAGACGCTCTATGCCTCGAAGCAGATCTGGACCGACAGCCAGAACGTGCCGGTGATGATGATCGTGCTGCTTGTGGTCTACACCGTGTTCGTGGGCATCCTGGTGTTCATCATGCACCGCTGGGAAAAGACACTCGCCATTCCCGGCTATGGCCAGGGAAGCGCCAGATGAGAGGGGCGGCTGCATTGCACCCCCTCTCCCGCTTGCGGGGGAGGGATGGGGAGGGGGCGGGCGACGCCGGCGAGCGTCCGCAGCCTGTCGATCTGCACCATTTCCCCCTCCCTAGCCCTCCCCCGCAAGCGGGAGAGGGGACGGGTCTGAGGGAAGATGGCGCTTTCAAATCCTTCCCCGTCCTTCTCCCATTCCGCCCGCCCGCGCGGCGACCCATCCGATGGCCGCGCCTGCGGCTCACCCACATGGTGGGGCTCGTCGGCCTCATCCTGTTTGCCGGGGGTGCCGCCTATGCCCAGGCGAGCGGCGCGCGGCTTTCGGCGCTGGGGGTGATCTGGAAGTGGTTTCCCCTGCTCATGGAGGGGTTCGCCTTCAACATCGCCATCTCGGTGTTCTCCATGACGCTGGGCACGGCGGCGGGGGTGGGCCTCGGATTGCTGGCCATCAGCGAGAACCGGCCGGTGCGCGCGTTTGCCTGGAGCTTCACGCAATTCTTCCGCAACGCGCCTTGGCTGGTGCTGCTGTTCTTCGCCATGTTCATGATCCCGTTCAAGTTCACCCTGTTCGGCCACACCTATCCCCTGCCGGATTGGATCAAGGCGGTGGTCGGCTTCGCCCTGCCGGTCATGGCGAACGTGTCGGAGATCGTGCGCGGGGCCGTGGGCTCGTTGCCGAACGGGCAGTGGGAAGCGGCGGAATCGCTCGCCTTCTCGCGCCGCCAGACGCTCTGGATGATCATTCTGCCGCAATGCGTGAAGCGCATGCTGCCGCCCTGGATGAACCTCTACTCCCTCGTCACCATGGCGACCGTCCAGGCCTCGATCGTCGGCGTCACGGAGATGCTGACCCTCACCGCCCAGGTGCATGCGGCCGAGGGCGGGCGGCCGGATCTGCTGGCGCCGCTCTACGGCTTCGCCATGCTGTGCTTCTTTCTCTATTGCTACCCCATCGAGCGCTTCACCCTCTATCTTGAGCGGCGCTTTCAGACGAACCAGTGATCCCCGGAGACATGGCCTTGGCTTCCCCTCGACCGCCTAAGGACTTCGGATGGACACCGGACCAGCCGCTGGTCCGCATCGTCGACGTGCGCAAATCATTCGGCCAGTTGGAGGTGCTCAAGGGCGTCTCCCTGGATGTCGCCAAGGGGGAGGCGATCTGCATCATCGGGCCGTCCGGCTCGGGGAAGTCCACGCTGATCCGCTGCATCAATGCTCTGGTGCCGATCGATTCCGGCACAATCCGCGTCGAGGGGCAGGAGGTGAACGACCCGAGGCTCGACAAGCTGGCCCTGCGCCGCAAGGTCGGCATGGTGTTCCAGCAATATAATCTGTTCCCCCACCGCACCGCGCTCCAGAACGTGATGATGGCACCGATCCAGGTGCTGAAGCAGGACAAGCACGAGGTGGAGGCCCGCGCCCGCGCCTTGATGGCGAAGGTTCGCCTCGCGGGCAAGGAAAATGCCTATCCCGGCGAACTCTCCGGCGGCCAGCAGCAGCGCGTCGCCATCGCCCGCGCGCTCGCCATGCGCCCCGACGTGATGCTGTTCGACGAAGTGACGGCCGCGCTCGATCCGGAGACGGTGAAGGAGGTGCTGCTCACTATCCGGGAACTGGCGGAAGAGGGGATGACCTGCATTCTCGTCACCCATGAGATGGGTTTTGCCCGCGAAGTGGCCGATCACATTTATTTCACCGATGCCGGGATGATCGTTGAACATGGTCCACCGGCGACGTTCTTTGCTGATCCCCGCGATGCGCGCACGCGTGCGTTCCTGGGTCAGATTCTGTAATTTTTATGTAGTTTTGCGACTAATAGAATAAATTTTCATTCATATTTTATATCTATACGCTGATAAATTATTTTTATTTTTCCTTATATTTTATTGAATGCGCATAAATAAAATAAAAACTTAGTATTTTAAATGTATAGAGCGCATTCAGCGCATTTTTCAAAAAAAATACTATTGACATATTTTGTGATATTTCATTTTTCGCTCCAAAGCTGTGGAGCGGCCCTAAACCTCGTGGTATCGAAGTAGCCTGCTGTGCGGGGAAGCGCGGCAGGATACGTCTTGTGTATACGGCGGGGGCGTCGATGGCTCGGGGTGGGACACAATCTGGCAGGTCTGCCGGAAGCGTTTATGGCGCGTCCACGGCGCGGCTGCGCCTGTCGACGGCCCTGTCCACCACGCTCTGCGGGATCACGGCGCTGGCCGGCGCCGGAGCAGCTTTGCCTGCCAAAGCGCAGGCGCAGAGCACCGTTCCGCTGATCTATAGCCGCGCTGGCGTATCGGGCGGCGGCGGCGGCAGCGAGAACTACTATTTCTCCTCGGCGAGCGGCAGCTCCGGCGGCGATGGTCAGGGGCTCGGCAGGCTGCCATTCACTGTCACGGGCTCGTCCGGCACCGCGCCCTGGACCATATTCATCAACACCTGGGGCGGTTCCGGCGGCAATGGCGGCTACGGCTCCACGGGGTCCGGCTCTTACGGGAACGGCGGGACGGGCGGCGCGGGCAGCTGGGGCGGGTACACCGTCGTCACCGCCACCAGCATCTCCGGCAGCAACATCAGCAATGCCGTCACCGTCCAGTCGTTCGGCGGGAACGCCGGGGCGGGCGGCTATGGCCACAGCTATACGGATACCGGAAACGGCGGGACCGGCGGCACCGGCGGGGGTGCCGGGGCGGTGAACATCACGATCACGAACTCCACGCTGAGTTCGCCCGAACAGGGCATCAGTCTGCTCAGCGCCGGTGGCAGCGGCGGCACAGGCGGGTGGGCGACCTCCTCGTTCGGTAATGCCAACGGCGGCGCTGGCGGCACGGGCGGTCTCGGCAACTGGGTCAGCCTCACCCTGACCGGGTCTACGGTGACGGGCGGCAGCGGCGGCCAGAATGCCGCCATCTTCATGCAATCGGCGGGCACGGCCGGAGGCAACGGAGCATCTGCGCAAAGCTCCACCGCCGGTAGCCAGGGCGGCGCCGGCGGCATGGGCGGAATTTCCAGCGCCTTCTCGAACACCTTCGGGTCCATTAGCGGATCCACGGTCACGGGAGCGGGCAACGGCATCATCGCCATGACCACCGCCGGTGCGGGCGGTTTTGGCGGCTATGCCAGCAGCGGCACCACGACGGCCCGCGGCGGCACCGGCGGCACGGGTGGCCAAGCCTATTATGCCGGCCTCAGCATCTCGAACGACAGCACCATTACCGCCAATGGCGGCACGGCGATCATCATCTCCGCCATCGGCGGCCTGTCGCAAACCGCCGGATCGGCCAACAGCTCCAGCGGCGCCGCATATGGCGGCACGGGCGGCACGGGCGGCGCGGGTGGGACCGCGAAGCTCACTCTCTCGTATTCCACCGCGACGGGGAGCAGCGGCGGCGCGGTGATCAGCTCCGCGGGTGGTGCCGGCGGCGGCGGCGGTTACGGCAATTCCGGCACGACCAGCGGCAACGGGGGCACCGGCGGCACGGGCGGCATCGGCGGCGGCGCCTATGGGGTTCTCACCGGCGCCACCCTCAATGGCGGCAGTGGTATAGGCCTGTCGGTCGGCTCCACGGGCGGTGCAGGCGGCACCGGCGGCGGCGGGCATTCCGACTTTTCAAGCTCCGACGGCGGCGTGGGCGGCGTGGGCGGCGCGGGCGGCACGGTCAATGTGAGCGTCTCCAGCAAGACGATCGGCCCCGGCAGCATCAGCGCCACGGGCACCGGCATTCTCGCCGCGTCGCTTGGCGGGAACGGTGGGGTCGGCGGCGAAGGGGATTCCACCGTCGCCAACGCCACCGGCGGCAACGGCGGCGCGGGTGGTGGCGCGGGCAGCGTTTCGGTCTTCATCTCCGGCGCCCAGATCCAGACGGGGGGCAGTGCACTGGTGGCCCAGGCCAACGGCGGCACCGGCGGCCTGGGCGGTTACGGCTATGGCGGCACCTCCAATTCCTGGGGCGGAACCGGCGGCACGGGCGGCAGCGGCGGCGCCGTGTCCGTCACCATCACCAGTGGCGCCGTGCTGACCAGCAGCGCCGCAAATGCTCCTGCGGTGGCGCTCTACGCCAATGGCGGCGCCGGTGGCACGGGCGGCTCGGCGCGGTCCGACTGGACCGCCTACGGCGCCGACGGCGGCACGGGTGGTACCGGCGGCACGGCCGCGCTGACGGTCGCGTCCGGCGTGAGTATTTCGACCACAGGCGACAGCTCCGCAGCCATTCTCGTCGCCGCGAACGGCGGAGCAGGCGGCGCGGGCGCGGGCTCGGACGATTCTCTCAACGAGCAGGGCGGCAACGGCGGCGTCGGCGGCAGAGCGTCGGGCGGCAAGGTGGTCAACGTGATCATCCAGGCCGGCGCATTGGTCAGCACCACAGGCTATGCGTCCAACGGCCTCATCGCCCAGAGCCTGGGCGGCTCGGGCGCCAACGGCGCCAGCGTGGGCGGCTTCTTCTCTGGCGATGGCGGCCAGGGCAGCGCGGGCGGCTCCTCCGGTTATGTCTACGCCAGCAACGGCGGCAGCATCACCACGTCCGGCAACGGCTCGGTCGCCATCGTCATCCAGTCCGTCGCCGGCGGCGGCGGCAATGGCGGCAGCTCGAGTTCCGTCTTCTCCTCCATGGGCGGCAACGGTGCGGCGAGCGGCGACGCGGGCGGCGCCACCGGCATCAACGCGGCCGGCGGCAGCGTCAAGACCTCAGGCAATTATGCCCACGGCATGCTGGTCCAGTCGGTCGGCGGCGGCGGCGGCAGCCTGATCGGCGGCGCAGGCTCCTCCATCGCGGTGGGCGGAACCGCCTCGGGTGGCGGCACCGGCTTCGGCGCAGAGGCGCTCGCCAAGAATTACGGCAGCATCGCCACATCAGGCAGTTTCTCCGACGGCATGCTTGTGCAGTCGATCGGCGGCGGCGGCGGCAATGGCGGCGGCGCGGGCGGCTGGGCATCGCTGGGCGGGCAAGGCGCCTCCGGCGGCAATTCCGATACCACACGGGTTTACAACAACGGCGGCACCATCACGACCCAGGGCTATGGCTCATTCGCCATCGTCGCACAGTCCATCGGCGGCGGCGGCGGTCGCGGCGGCGGAGCGACCAGTGTCGGCGTTGGAGTCGCGGCGGCCATTGGCGGCGGCGGTGGTGGCGGCGGCAATGGCGGCTACGTCTATGTGAAGAATGCAGGCGCCAGCGCCACCAGCATCACCCTTTCGACCGTGGGCGACAGTTCCGCAGCCATCATGGCCCAGTCGATCGGCGGCGGCGGTGGCGCGGGAGGCGGCGCGAAGGCCAGCGAGATCGGCTTCGTGGCTCTCGCCATCGGCGGCACCGGCGGCAATGGCGGTGATGCCAACGCGGTGGTGGTGCTGAACCAGGCAGGAATCGTCACCAGCGGCGACCGTTCGTCTGGCATCATCGCGCAATCGATCGGCGGCGGCGGCGGGTCGGGCGGCAGTGCAATCGCGCAAAGCGCGGGGCTTTATTTCACCGCGGCAGTGGCACTCGGCGCCAGCGGCGGGGGCGGCGGCACCGGCGCCCAGGTGAACGTCGTCAACGAGGGCCTCATCAGCACCTCCGGCATGGATTCCTTTGGCGTTCTCGCCCAGTCCATCGGCGGCGGCGGCGGCAATGGTGGGTCCTCATCCGCCAAGAGCGCTGCAGTGTCGCTCGAGGCACCTGCGGTCTCAATTTCGGCCAGCCTCGGCGGCAGCGGCGGCGAAGGCGATGTCGCAGGAAACGCCCTTGTCACCAATTCCGGCACCATCGCGACCGCCGGCTCGGGTTCGGTGGCGATCCTCGCGCAATCCATCGGCGGCGGCGGCGGCAATGGCGGTGATTCCAGCGCCTTGGCGATCGCGGCCTCTCCCGAAGGCGCGCTCACGGCATCCGTCGCGCTCGGCGGCTCGGGCGGCAGCGGCGCGAGCGCTGGCGCCGTCACGGTCAACAATTTCGGTGTCCTGCTAACCGCCGGTGATTTCGCTGACGGCGTCCAGGCCCAGTCCATCGGCGGCGGCGGCGGCAATGGCGGCGTCGGCACCACCTCGTCCGACGCCCTGAGCATGCCGGGCGAAATGACCATCTCGCTGTCGCTCGGCGGCGGTGGCTCGGGAGGCACGGCTGGCAATGGCGCGGGCGTGACCGTCAGCAATACGGGCACCATCTCCACGCAGGGCGCGAGTTCGCGCGGCATCTTCGCCCAGTCGGTCGGTGGCGGCGGCGGCAGTGCCGGAGGCGGCACGGCCAATTCCAATGGCGGCAAGGTCGCCCTCAGCGTGTCCCTCGGCGGCTCGGGCGGCGGCGGTGGCAGTGGCGGCGCGGTGACGATCAACAACACCGGCATCATCACCACCACCGGCGATGACGCGGACGCGATCTTCGCCCAGTCGGTGGGCGGCGGCGGCGGCGTGGGCGGCAGTGCCAGCAGCACCTCGAAGACCGGCAATTCCAGCCTCGCGGGGGCGCTCAGCCAAAGCTCCGGCTCCAGCTTCGGGCTCTCCGCAGCCCTGGGCGGCTCCGGCGGCGGCGGTGGCGATGGTGGCAGTGTGACCGTCACATCAGGCACCTCCAGCCAGGGCGCGACGATCACCACCTCAGGCGACCATGCGGTCGCGATCTTCGCCCATTCGGTGGGCGGCGGCGGCGGCAAGGGCGGCGCGGCGGCAGGCGCGGAGAGCGGCGGCAGCGTCGGTCTCGCCTTCGCGCTCGGCGCCACGGGCGGCGTCGGCGGCGCGGGCGGCAATGTCATCGTGTCGAGCTATGGCGCGGTCAGCACGGCCGGAACGGATTCCGGGGCGATCATCGCCCAGTCCGTGGGCGGCGGCGGCGGCAGCGCGGGCAACACCAATTCCACCACCACGTCCAAGATCAGCCTGGGCGGGGCCATCGGCGAGAATGGCGCGGCGGGCGGCAACGGCGGCACGGTGAGCGTGACCACCGGCGGCAGCATCGTCACGCTTGGCGATCTCGCCGACGGCATCCTCGCCCAATCGGTAGGTGGCGGCGGCGGCATCGGCAGCTCGGCCGGGTCGGACGATCACGCCGCGGGCGCCAGCAAGTCGGTTGCGCTGTCCGTCAGCCTCGGCGGTTCAGGCGGCGTCGGCGGCGTCGGCAGCACTGTCACCATCAAGAATGGCGCCAGCATCGCCACCTCCGGCGACCATGCCGACGGCATCCTCGCCCAGTCCATCGGCGGCGGCGGCGGCAAGGGCGGCAACGTCTCCTCCAAGGGGGCGGGCGGCGCCTACAACATCAGCGCCTCGCTTGGCGGCTCCGGCGGCGAGGGGACGTCTGGCGGTAATGTCCAAGTCACCAACAACGGGCTGATCCGGCTCACCGGCGACCAGTCCATCGGCATTCTCGCCCAGTCGGTGGGCGGCGGCGGCGGCACGGCGGGCGGCTCGGCCAACACCGCCAGCGGTGGCAAGGTGAGCGTGAGCTTCGGCCTATCCGGTTCCGGGGGAAGCGGCGCTTACGGCGGCAATGTCCAGGTCTTCAATTCCGGCAGCATCTACACCGGCGGCCAGGGCGGCATTGCCATCCTGGCGCAGTCCATCGGCGGCGGCGGCGGCAATTCCGGCAGCGCCTCGGATTCCGCCTCAAGCAAAATCGCGGTGGGTGCCACCCTCTCCGGCAGCGGCGGCGGCGGTGGGAATGGCGGCGGCGTGCAGGTCAAGGTGACCAGCGCCGGCGCCATCACGACCCATATCGTCACCACCGGCGGTCATGCCGACGCGATCCTCGCCCAGTCCGTGGGCGGCGGCGGCGGCAATGCGTCGTCTGCCTCCAGCAAGGTGGCCGGCGCCGGCAACCAAGGCGCGGGCGTCGCCCTCAGCATGGGCGGCGGTGGCGGTGGCGGCGGCAATGGCGGCTATGTCACGGTGAACAATGGCGACGGCAGCGCGACGTCCGCCACCCTCTACACCACCGGCATTATGTCGAGCGGCATCGTCGCCCAGTCCATCGGCGGCGGCGGCGGGCGCGGCGGCGCGTCCTCCAGCTCCACCGACGGCTCGGGCGTCGCGGCTGTGTCTGCGGCGCTGGGCGGCTCGGGCGGCTACGGCGGCTCGGGCGGTGTCGTCCAGGTCACGAATTACGGGGCGATCAAGGTTCTGGGGAACAGCTCCTCCGGCATCCTGGTGCAGTCCATCGGCGGCGGCGGCGGCAACGCCAGCGTCGCGAGCACCACGGCGGCCGACGCGAAGGCCGACGCCAACGTCTCGGCCACGCTCGGCGGCACCGGCGGCAATGGTGGCTTCGGCGGTCACGTCACAATCTTGAACGCGGGCACCGTCGTCACCGAGGGAGCCTCGGGCATCGGCATTCTCATCCAGTCCATCGGCGGCGGCGGCGGCAATGCGGCGGCAAGTCAGGAGACGGCGGCGGGCGGCAAGGTTGCCGTTTCGCTAGGTCTCGGCGGCTCCGGCGGCAGCGGTGGCGACGGCGGCGAGGTTTCCGTGCAGTCGAGCGGCAGCGTCGGCACATCCGGCGCTCATGCCGTCGGCATCCTGGCACAGTCGATCGGCGGCGGCGGCGGCAACGGCGGTAGTTCCAACAACGCAGCCACCAGCAAGATCGCGCTCGGCGGTTCCATCGGCGGCGGCGGTGGTGTCGGCGGCAATGGCGGCGATGTCCAGGTGATGCTCGGCGGCATCACGGGATCGGCCATCGTCACCTCGGGCCTCGGCGCGGATGCGGTGCTGGCGCAGTCGATCGCCGGCGGTGGCGGCAATGCCTCGTCCGGCAGCGGCAAGGCGGACGGCGCGGGCGGCCAGGGCGGCAGCTTGGATGTCACCTTGGGCGGCAGCGGCGGGCAGGGCGGCGTCGGCGGCAGCGTCACCATCACCAATGGTGCTTCGCTTGCTTTGTCGGCCAGCATCCAGACCAGCGGCGACCACGCCAATGGTCTCGTCGCGCAGTCCATCGGCGGCGGCGGCGGTCGCGGCGGCGCGTCTTCATCCACATCAGGCGGCTCAGGCGCAGTCTCGCTGAGCGCGTCGCTGGGCGGGGCAGGGGGCACCGGCTCCCAGGGCGGCGCGGTGACGATCGTCAATAACGGCGCGATCCACACCGCCGGCGCCCATTCCGATGCCATCGTGGCGCAATCCATCGGCGGCAGCGGCGGCAATGCGGTGCTGGCGATGAGCCACAGCGCAGACGCCAAGGCGGATGCGGACGTTTCCGCTTCGCTCGGCGGCAGCGGCGGTGCGGGCTCGCAGGGCGGGCAGGTCAATGTGACCAACCTCGCGACCCTCGTGACCAAGGGCGCGTTCGGTATGGGCATCGTCGCCCAATCCATTGGCGGCGGCGGTGGTAACGCGGGCGCCACCAGCGATGTGGGCGACGGCGGCAAGGTGGCAGTGACCTTCGGCCTCGGCGGCAGTGGTGGGACCGGCTCGTCGGGCGGCGCCGTGCAGGTCAACAATAGCGGCTCGGTGTACACCTCCGGCCACGCCGCGACGGCGATCCTCGCGCAGTCGATCGGCGGCGGCGGCGGAAATGCCGGCAGTTCGCAAAACGCCAGCACCAGCAAGATTGCGCTCGGCGCGGACCTCGGCGGCAGCGGCGGCCAGGGCGGTGTCGGCGGCACGGTCCAGGTCACACTCAGCCAGTCCGGCAAGATCGTGACCCTCGGCGATGCGGCGGATGCGGTTCTCGCCCAATCCATCGGCGGCGGCGGCGGCAATGCCGGTTCGGGCAGCGGCAAGGCCGATGGTGCGGGCGGCAACGGGCTCAGCCTGGACCTCGCTCTGGGTGGCTCGGGCGGCACCGGAGCCGACGGCGGCAGCGTGACGGTCAGCCTGCTGGCCGGCGGTCCCGCCATCTCCACCTCAGGCAACGGCTCCAACGGCATCGTCGCTCAATCCATCGGCGGCGGCGGCGGCAAGGGCGGCGCTGCATCCTCGACCACCGGCGGCAGCGGGGCGGCGGCATTGTCGGCCAGCCTCGGCGGCAGTGGCGGGACGGGCGGCGTCGGCGGCGAAGTCTTAGTCACCAACGCCAGCACCATCATCACCAGCGGCGACCATTCAGACGGCATTCTCGCCCAGTCGGTGGGCGGCGGCGGTGGCAGCACGGTCATGTCGTCCAGCATCGCCAAGGACCAGAAAAGCGACGTCAACATTGCCGTCACCCTGGGCGGGTCCGGCGGCAGCGGCGCCTATGGTGGCAATGTGGGCGTGGAAAACTCCGGCACCATCGTCACCCATGGCGCGCTCAGCATCGGCATTCTCGCCCAGTCCATCGGCGGCGGCGGCGGCAATGCGGCGGCCGGCAGCGAGACCGGCGCGGGCGGCAAGGCATCCGTGGCGTTCGGACTCGGTGGCGACGGCGGCACGGGCGGTGATGCCGGCCAGGCCAGCGTCGACAACACCGGCTCCGTGGCCACCACCGGCTCGGGCGCCACCGCGATCCTGGTGCAGGCCATCGGCGGCGGCGGCGGCACGGCGGGGGGCAGCAACAATGCGGCCACCAGCAACATATCAATCGGTGGCGCCGTGGGCGGCGGCGGCGGGGCCGGCGGCGCGGGCGGCCTTGCGGCGTTCAACGCCTCCGGCACAGGCACCATCACCACGGCCGGCAATCGCGCGGACGCGATCCTGGTCCAGTCCATCGGCGGATCGGGCGGCCTCGGCGCCACCGGCAACGACAAGGCGGACGGCGCCTCCGGCAGCGATGTGAGCCTCGGGGTCAGCGTCGGTGGCGGCGGCGGCGCGGGAGGATCGGCAGGCGCGGTACAGGTCAATGTGGGCACGTCGAGCACGGCCGGCACCCTCATCGGCACCACCGGCAGTGAAGCCGCCGGCATCGTCGCCCAGGCGATTGGCGGCGGCGGCGGCAAGGGCGGCGCGGCCTCCTCGGCCTCCGCCGGTAGCTCCAAGGTCGCCCTGACCGCGTCGGTGGGCGGAACCGGCGGGGCAGGCGGCGATGGCGGTGAGGTCAACGTCACCATCAACACCACCATCTCCACGTCAGGCGCGGGCTCGGACGGTGTGCTGCTGCAATCCATCGGCGGCGGCGGCGGCAACGCGGTGCTCGCCAACAGCATAGGCAAGACCGACAACAGCGATGTCACGCTCTCCGTGGCACTCGGCGGGTCCGGCGGCACGGCAGGCTCCGGCGGCATCGTGAACTTCACCCAATGGGGCATCATCGCCACCGGCGGCGAGGGCGCGAACGGCGTTGTGGCGCAGTCCATCGGCGGCGGCGGCGGCCGGGCGTCCAGCGTCACGGCGAATTCCGGCACCGGCGGCACCGTCACCGGCGCGCTGGCGATCGGCGGGTCCGGCGGCTCCGGGAATACCGGCGGCGCGGTCAATGTCACCATCAACGGCACCATCGCCACCAGCGGCGCGAACGCGGACGGCCTGCTTGCGCAATCCATCGGCGGCGGCGGCGGCAATGTGCTCGCCACCTCGGCGGCGTCGGAAAGCTCGGCCTCGCTCGCCCTCGCGCTTGGCGGCACCGGCGGCTCCGGCAACAACGGGGGCACCGTGAGCGCCACCGTCGCGACCGGCGCGCTGCTCGCCACCTCGGGCAAGAATGCCCACGGTGTGCTGCTGCAATCCATCGGCGGCGGTGGCGGCGTGGTCGGAACCGCCACATCAACCGCGCTTGTGGGCGTCACCTTCGCCGGCGCCGGCGGGAGTGCCAGCTCCGGCGGCACCGTAAACTTCACCCTCGACGGCACGATCCAGACCCTCGGCGCCGGCGCCAGCGGCATCTTTACCCAGTCGATCGGCGGCGGCGGCGGTATCGGCGGGGATACCTCCGGAACCTTGTTCGGTTCCACCAGCACCTCGGTCGGCACCAATGGCGGCAATGGCGATGGCGGCGACATCAACGTCACCGTCAATGGTACCGTCGCCACGCACGGCGCCAACGCGGCGGCGGTCAACCTCCAGTCCATCGGCGGCGGCGGCGGCACGGTTCAGTCCGGCGCTGGCGCGGTGGTCGGCACGGCAGGGGGCGTCGGATCGTCCGGCGACATCGCGCTCACCGTCGGCGGCACGGTCTCCGCCAGCGGCGAAAATGCACCCGGCATCTATGCCATCAGCACCGGATCGGTCGATCTCGGCGCCATCGAGATCAATCTTCTCGGCGGCGCGAGCGTGACCGGCGGCAAGGGCAGCACGGCGGGCATCGTGCTGGCCGGCGGCAGCGGCAATTCCATCTCGCTGGCCGCAGGCGCGAGCCTCCAGGCCCTGAGCGGCAACGCCATCTCGGTGACAGACGGCAACGTGGCGGTCTCCAATGCCGGCACGATTTCCGGCAATGTGAACCTCGGCATCGGCGCCAATGCCTTCGACAATCTCGCGGGCGGCATGTTCAACTCCGGCGCAAGCGTCGGCCTCGGCGGCGGTGTGTTCACAAACAGCGGCACCATTGCTCCGGCCGGTGTCGGCAAGATCGGAACCACCACCATCGCCGGCTCGCTCAATTCCACCGGCACCCTCTCGATGGATTTGAACGCGGCGACCAAGACGTCCGATCTCATCATCGCCACGGGTGCCGCGACGATCTCGGGTCTCGTCTACGGCAACGGGCTCAACTTCGCACCCAACACCAGCTTCACCGTGGTGTCGGCACCGACGCTGGCGTTCACCGGCCAGACGGCGAGCAATTCACTCGCCTTCCAATGGGCGCCGACGCTGGGAACCTCGGGCGGGAACACCACGCTCGTGCTGTCGCCGGTGGCGAACTTCGCGCCTTCAAGCGTCAATCTCTCCAGCAACAACAGCGCCGCCGCGCAGCATCTCCAGGCGGCCTGGGCGGCAGGCGGATCGGGCGCCACGAACAACGTGTTCAACTCCGTGGCCGGTGCCTCGACCTCTGCGCAATATCAGGCGGCGCTCACCGATCTCTCGCCCGAACTGCTCTCGGCCTCGGCGACGACGCGCGTCGCAGAAGGGCGCGCGGTGATGAACCGCACCATGAGCTGCCCGGTGTTCGCCGACGGCACCACTCTGCTTCAGGAAGACCAGTGCGCCTGGGCCCGGGTGATCTTCGGCCGGACCACCCAGACCAGCACGACCCAGAACCAGGGCTTCTCCACCGATACCGTGACCGCCCAGACCGGCGTTCAGGTGGAGGTGGCGCCGAACTGGTTCACCGCCCTTTCGGCCGCCTATCAGCAAGCCTGGACCACGGGCGCCGGCAACAGCAGCTGGACCAATGGCACGGGCTTCGACGTCACCGCCGCCCTGAAGCATCAGGTCGGACCCTGGCTGTTCGCAGCGGCCGTCGACTTCGGTTGGATGAATTCCGACAGCACGCGCGCGGTCTCGTTCATGGGGGCCTCGCCGGCAAGCTCATCCGACACCTACAGCCTGACCGGGCGCCTGCGGGTCGCCTACGACATCACCTTCAAGGACTTCTACTTACGGCCGTATGTGGACTTCGACGTCTCCTACCTGAACGTTCCGGCCTACACGGAGAGCGGCAACAGCGGCTCGGAACTCGCGATCAAGGGCGCCGATCAGACCACCTTCATCATCAGCCCGGCGATCGAACTCGGCGGCCGCTACGACCTGGCTGATGGCACCGTGCTGCGGCCCTATGCGACCATCGGCGCCTCCTTCATGTCCAACGACAGTTGGGTGACGACCGCCAGCCTGATCGGCGCGCCGGTCGGCACCGGCACGTTCGACACCGTCAGCTATATGCCGAGCTTCCTGGGCAATCTGGATCTCGGCATGCAGGTGCGGTTCGTGAACAACTGGGAAATCAAGCTCGACTACAACCTCAGCTTGGGCGACGATTACACCTCCCAGGCCGGCATGGCTCGAATTGCGTATCACTTCTGATGAGTGTTCTCGAAAGCCCTGAAGTCGCCCCCCCTGAGGTCGCGCCGACCGAGGTGCCGCCCGCCGCCGGAACCACCGATCTGAGCTGCTCGCGCGGCTTCGGGCGGTGGCTTGAGCAGCACCAATTGAGCATCGCCTTTTCGTCGTATCAGACCGGGCAGATGTTCCTGGTGGGGCGTTTTCCCAACGGCTCGGTCTCATTCCACCAGCGCGATTTCGAGCGCGCCATGGGCCTGTGGTACGAGCCGGGACGGCTGTTCCTTGCCTCCATGGTGCAAGTCTGGCGCCTGGAAAACGTGCTCGGACCGCAAGAGCGCGCGAACGAGCATTTCGACCAATTGTTCGTGCCGCGCGCGGCACGCATCACCGGCGACATCGATGCTCATGAGATGGTGGTGGAGGCGAGCGGGCGAGTGGTGTTCGTGAACACCAAATTCTCCTGCCTCGCCACCTTCAGCCTCTCGCACTCCTTCCAGCCGCTCTGGAAGCCGAAATTCATCTCCAAGCTGGCCGGCGAAGACCGCTGCCATCTCAATGGCGTGTGCCTGGAAAACGGCAAGGTCGCTTATGTCACGGCGGTGAGCCGCACCGACGTGGTGGACGGCTGGCGCGAAGGCAAGGTCGGCGGCGGCGTGGTGATCCGGGTGGAAGACGATGCTGTGGTGGCGGATGGCTTCTCCATGCCCCATTCACCGCGCGTCTATAACGGCGCGCTCTGGATGCTGGATTCCGGGCGCGGCTATCTGGTGCGGATCGACCCCGCCACCGGCGCCAAGCAGGACGTGGCCTTCTGCCCCGGCTTCATGCGCGGACTGGCATTCCACAACGGGCACGCTATCGTCACCCTCTCGCTGCCGCGCCACCTGAACTTCAAAGGCCTGCCGCTGGACGAGGAGATCGCCAAGCGGGGTGGCCAGCCCTGGTGCGGGATACAAATCATCAATCTCGCCAGCGGCGACATCGTCGAGTGGATCCGCCTGGACGGCACGATCCGCGAACTGTTCGACGTGACCGTCATGCCGGGGGTCGCCTGCCCCATGGCTGCGCCGCTCCAGGGGCCGGACCTCGCCAATCTCATCACCCTTGAGGCCCCGGTTCGCCCGATGGACGAAGCCGGGTGGGTTTGAAGAACGCCGCCCCGGCCGGGAGAGAATTTCGGGCCGGCTGGATCTCACGCGTTCGACAAAGCCTTCACTGAAGGCGCCCAGACCGGCGCACCGGGGGTCGGCACGATCACCGCTCGGGCGGCGATAAGTGCATCGCATTCCTCCCCGGTGAAGCCGAGCGTCCGCAGCATCTCGCGGGTATGTTCGCCAAGCAGCGGCGGCGGCAGTTCCACGCCTTGCGCCGGCTCGGCCTCGAACGGCAGGTCGGGCAGGTCGAATGCGAAATCCTGGAAGGTGAGATGGGCCACCTTCTTGCCGTGCTTCGCCTGGGGCGCATCCAGCACCCGCTCCATGGGCAGCACCTCGGTGAAGCCGAACTGCGCCGCGCCGAGGCGCGTGGCCAGCGCGTCATAGGTGAAGGGGCGCACAACCGCGCGCATCAGCGCCTCGACATCGTCGCGCTGCTTCTTGCGCTCCCGCAGTTTAGCAAGGGCGGGATCGATCGGTTGGCCCATGGCCCGCCAGAAATCCGCCCAGTGCCGGTCCGTCAGCATGACGAGGTAGATCCACCGCCCATCCGAGGTCTCATAGGCGCCATAGCCGGGCATGCTGAACTCGCCCGAGGGCTCGGGATCGGGCCGGCCGGTCAGGTGCATCTTCAACTGGGCGCCGGCATAGTCGCGTGCTGCGACATGAAGCCCGGTCTCGTAAAGGCCCACCTCGATCTTGCGGCGCTCCGGATTGATCTCGGTATCCATCAGGGCCGAGAGGATGCCAATGACGGCGTAACATCCGGCGAACTGGTCGTGATAGGACGGCCCCATGCGGCTGGGGCGACCGTTAACCCGGTGGGTGTCCATGATGCCGGTGGCGGCTTCCGCGATCGGGTTGGAGGCGAGGTCGTTGGCCTGCGGCCCGTCATTGTAGCCCCGGATATGGCAGTAGACGATTTCGGGGTTAAGGCGCGCGCAGGCCTCGTAGGTCATGCCCAGCCGCCGCGTCGCGCCGGGCGCCAGATTGTGCACGATGATGTCCACGGTCGGGATCAGCCGATCCAAAATCTCACTGCCCTGGGGCGAGGCGAGATCGACGCAGAGGCTTCTCTTGCCCCGGCTATAGGCGATGTAGGTGCCGCTCGGGCCACCCCGGACCAGGCTACGCGTGGGGTCTCCGATGGGTGATTCCAGCTTTATGACGTCCGCGCCGAGCTGCGATAGAATATGGGCCGCGAAGGGTGCGGCCAGCATTGTGCCGATTTCCAGAACCGTCTTGCCGGCCAATATATCGCGTTTCATTTCCACCCTCCGTCCTCGCCCGACAGCCTGCGAGACGCTCCATCATCGGCATATTGTGCATAATGCATTCTTTTAAGAGGTGTCAAATGGCTGCTCTGGAGTCGGGAAAGCTTACTCGGGCGATTGCGGACTGGGAAATCTTTACGTGAGGCGGTGTGTGTGGCCGTCTGCCTCAGGAATGGATCGGCCCCAAGGCCGATCCCCAACAGGACAGCGAGCCGAGCATTCAGACCAACAGTGCACTGCTCAGAATGATCTCCACGCCAGCCGCCTCCAACGCGCAAGGCTCCCGCCTGTCGCACGAATGCCATCACCTACGGGATGGGACGCTCTCGGTGGCCCCCGTGGTGCTGCGCATTTCGGCAGCGAACGCCGGTAATATTCACGGCGAGACAGCAGTCCGAGCAGGTTAAATGTGACCGGCAATGCAGCTCTTGAGGTTAAGCTGGAACCGAGACGCAGGCAGGGCGTTTATCCATCAACTCTGTCAGGAGGAACCCTAAAATGCCTGCTATTCTGTTGTGGCTGATTGGTATCCCGCTTCCGATTGTTATCATTCTCTGGCTCGTATTCTTTCGATAGAGCCCGGCGTGTAAAAGGGCCTCGCTGTCTCAGCGAGGCCTTTTTTGTTAGCGCTCTCTTTTTTTATGGTCTTCATCTGCCTAATACGCTGACGTGCAGAAATGGATGCCAATAAAGTCGACGAAAAAGCGATAACGCTACAAGCAGCGGCTCGGCTAACATATAAGCAATCAATCAGCCCAGGGCAGGTGGTATCCCTTTTAGGGGCACCACAGCAGTGCCCATCACGTCGTCCAGGGGCCGAGATCGGCCGAGACGCGTGCCACCAGGGCCGGCCCGCCGAGCGCCATCCAGCTTGCGGCGGCGGCATTGGCGAAGAGTTTCTGCACCCGCATGTCGGCCTCGTCATAGATGTAGCGGGACTGCGCGGCGGTATTGAACATCCCTATGACATCGCCGCCCCACATGACTGGGACATAGATCGAACATCCCACCCGCGCCGAACTCAGGATTTGCCGGAAGATGGGGTCCGTGTCGGTGTTGGGAACGACCGCCGCCTGACGGGTTTGGACGGCATTGCCGGGACGACTGTCCGTGACGCCGATGCGGGCGTGCCGCTGCTCCTCCGGGAAGCCGTTATCGGCGAACAGGATCATATTGTCGCGCGAGGGCGCAATGAAGAACACGCCGGAGACCACGAGTTGCGTCTCGCCCGGCTTCAGAGCGCCTTCGCGCTCCAGCGCATCGCTGTGGCCGAGGATGCGTCGCGTCGCACGGGTGAAGTGACGGACGGCCGCCTCCGGGTCGGTCTCTGACCCGCTCGCTGTGATGGCCTCGTCCAGCGTGAATACGGCATTCTCGAAAAAGTCCGTTGCCCGTGTCATTGCGAACTCCCTGGGAAAGGTCGATTGGCCTGGATTTGGTCAGGCGATGTTGAGCCGCCGCATGTCGTCGTGGATCGCCACCAGCATCTCGCGCACGAAGCCGATGAACTGGTGACTCGTGGGATCGCGCGGGCGGGGCAGGTCGATCTCGAAAATCTGCCGCACACGGCCGGGACGCGGCGACATGACGACGACGCGATCAGCCAGCATGACCGCCTCGTCGATGCCGTGCGTCACGAAAATCACAGTGGCCTGAAGGCGGCTCCAAAGCCGGAGCAGCTCCATCTGCATAGTCGAACGGGTCTGCGCGTCGAGCGCCCCGAATGGCTCGTCCATGAGCAGAAGTTTAGGCCCCGTGGATAGTGCGCGCGCGATCCCAACCCTCTGACGCATGCCGCCCGAGAGCTGGTGCGGATACTTCGTGGCGAAAGCCGAAAGGCCGACCATCTCGATATATTCAAGCGCCGTGCGCGTGCGCGCCGCCCGGCCTACGCCGCGGGCTTTCAGGTTGAAGGCGACGTTGCTGGTCACGTCCATCCATGGGAACAGGCCGTGGTCCTGGAAGACCACGCTCGCACTCGGATGGGTCTTGCCGTCCACGACTTCGTCGCCCACCAGGATCTGGCCTGCCGAAGGCCGCTCCAGCCCGGCTATGATCTGGAGCAGCGTGGACTTGCCGCAGCCGGATACCCCGAGAAGGCAGATAAATTCCCCGAGTTCGGCCTTGATGGCGACAGTATCGAGGGCAAGAGTTGCTTGCGCCCCCGTGCCATACGTCTTGGAAACATGGTCGATGTTGAGAAAGCTCATGAGCTAGCCACCAGTCCGTCCTGCCAGCGGCAGAGCAGGGTGCGCGCTTGACGCACGACTTGATCGAAGAGAAGCCCGATACCACCTATGATCAGGATTCCAGCGAAGATCAGATCCGGCCTGAAGATCACCTGGGCATACATGATCATGTAGCCGAGGCCGGATTTCACGGCCATCATCTCGGCCGCAACCACTGTCAGCCATCCCGACCCCAGCGCCAGGCGAAGGCCGGTCAAGATCGCGGGCAAAGCGGACGGCAGCAGGATGTCCGTCAGCACCAGCCGTTCCGACGCGCCCGATGCCTGCGCGACTTTCAGAAGCATCCGGTCCACGCTTTTGACGCCGAAGATCGTGCTGATCAACAGCGGCCAGAAGGCCGCCACCGTGATCAGCACCACCGCCGGCCGCTCGCCAATCCCGAAAAACAGGATGGCGAGCGGAATCAGCGCGATGACCGGAAACGAGCGGAACATCTGGATCGACCAGTCGAACAACCGATCAAGCGTCGGAAAGCGCCCGATCAGCAACCCGGCCGGGACCGAAAAGACGAAGGCGATGCCCACACCCACCACGACCCGGCCAACACTGGCTTGGGCGTGGCGGGCTAGTTCCCTATAGTCCTCTACAAAGACGTTGTAGACCTCGGCAGGGCTGGGAAACAGTGCCGTTGAATACACGCCGCTCTGATGCGCAATTTGCCAGATCAGAACCAGAGCGACCAGTGGAACGATCCCGATCAAGGGCGACCTGCGCATTCTCAGGCCTTCGATACGAGGCTTGTATTGATGAAGTCGCCCCATTCGGGAAGCTTCTGAGCGAACTTCGCGGAGATCATCATGTCGCCTAGAATTTTGACCTTCTCGATGAAGGCCCCGGAAACTTCGGTGGTGAAGAACATGTTCTCCATCGCCGTTGCGACGATCTCGCGCTTCATGTTCAGGAATTTCGCGGTGAATTCGATAGCGACGGTCTTGTCGGCCTTGAGTTCTGCGGTTGCCTGCTCGTGGGCGCGGACAACCGCGCGGGCCAGATCGGTATTCTTCTGAACAAAAGTCGAGGAGCCGACAAAACCGAGGTTCACCTTGCCCACCGGCGTGTCGTAGCCCTGCCATATTTCATGGGCCCATCCGTTGGCGACCGCAAAGCTTGGATAGGGTTCGATGCCGAAGATCGCATCGACCTGTCCCTGCTGCATCGGGATCGGCATGTCACTGTTGCTCATGAACACCAGCTCGACGTCCTTGTCGATTCCCAGGCTCTTCAGCTTCCACCCCAGTGCGACGTGGCACATGTTGCCCGCCTGCACGGCAACCTTCTTCCCCTTCAATCCATTGAGGTCCTTGATGTCGGGCTTGCCGACAAGCCGCCATCCGCCCTCACATGCATTGGCGAGGAGTGAGATGGGCATGCCGCGTCCAGCAATTGAAATCGCGGCGTTGATGCCCCCGTAACCGAGCTGAATGTCGTCGGAGGCGATGGCCTGCATCAGTTGCGTAAGATTGGTGAATGGCACCACATCGACCTTGATGCCGACCTGTCCGAGATATTTCGGCAGAAGCTGCGCGGCCATTGTGGTGCCCGCGAGCACGGTCCCGACCTTCACCGCGGCGGCGCCCTGGGCGCCCGCCGTGCGCGACAGATAGGGTGCGGCGATCGCGCCGGCCCCGAGCAACATGAGATTGCGACGCGTAATAATCATAGCATCACCCCACCGGATTGAATGTGTTGACAGGCCTATTGTCTTTTTTCTGGAATATTTGTTCTGATTTGGCTTGGTGCGCGCCGTCTATCGTCAAATAAACGCTTCACCTGCTCCCCGAACATGCGCGCGTTACTCAAAGCCCTGGATCCATTGCAGCTCTAATGGCGGGGTAGGGGCGGGGGCAATATCACCGCGCAGACCGACCCCCTTGACCTGATTGCCAAGCTCGCGGCAAGCCAGAGATGTCCTTTCAGATCAACCACTTATTTTGCAAGCAAGTAGATACTTGCATGAGTTTCTGACGGGATCAACATGGTTGAGCGACCAAATGTTAGGCCGGTTCCGCCCGTGTTTTGGGCACTCTCGAGCTAAAGCGCAGCTGCGGGCTTTCCGACCGTTCAATTACTGGGCAGGCTCTTGGTACGGGGCGGTGAGGAAGCTGAGGACCACTGAAATCACATGGTTGCGTCTGGCGTGAAGCCAGCTCTGGCTACCGAGATCCTGGCTGAACATGACCGAGAGCGTATCCTTCTGCGCCAGGTGGGTGATGCAAAGAGATAGGATCGTCACATAAAGGTTCGTCGCATCGGTCGCGGCCTTGAAGACGTCGGCCTTGCGCCCGCGCGCCAGCAGGTCGCTGATCGCCTCGGCGAGGGGAAAAGTGGTGTCCGACACCATGGGCAATTGGCGCACGAAACGGCCGCCGATCATGTTTTCGTTCCGCACGATCGCGACGAAATCCGGATTGTCGCGCAGATAATCGAAGGTGAATTCAATGAGCCGCCGCATGCCTTCTTCGGGCCCCAGCGCCGCGAGATCCAGTTCCCTTTCCCGCGACCTCACATGGGCGTAGGTCGCCTCCAGCGCAGCAAGGTAAAGCTCCTCCTTGCCGCCGAAATAGCGGTAGATCATTTGGACGTTCGCTTCAGCAGCCTTGGCGATCTGGTCGATGCGGGCGCCTGTGAAGCCCTCCACCGCAAACGCCTTGCAGGCAGCCTGAAGAATGCGCTGACGGGTCGCCGCTGCATCGCGCTTGTGTTGGACAGGACGTTCTGATGCATCCTTCACGGGACGCCGGGCAGCGAGTTTGGTGGTCACAGAAATTCCATCTCCTGGTCGGTCTCCGGGCCGGTGCAATATTGGCAACAATGATCGCTGTGGGGCAAATGACGGCTCGATCCGTAAGCTTAAGAACGCTGGCGAGTTTGGTGCGCGCGTCGAGGGGCCATGCGGACGAGCCCAACCGGATCAGATGCGAAGGGGCATTCCGGGCACCGACAGAACGACCTGCACCGTGTGCTCCATCATAGCCAACTGGTCGGCCGAATATGCGCGTGGACCCTCGGAGAAATGGGCGGAAAGCCAGCCGAAGAGATAATCGTCCTCGCCGATCAGCGGCGCGACGAGCTGGGATCGCGTTCCAAAGAGGCGAACCAATGCCTGGGGCGGAGCGAGCAAAGGGTCCGCGAAGACGTCTCCCTGGATGAGCATTTTCCGCGTTTTCTCCACCGATCGGACAGACTTCGCCCGCCGGTGATCAATAGAGCTATCGAGCATCATGGACGCAGCCCCCGGCGCGAGAACTTCAGCGCATGGCGTGTTCACGCTCAGCCCCAGCGCCGGGTGGTCGATGCGAATCGTGCATCGCATGGCTTTGGTGCGGCTCAACAATCCTGCCAGAATCGGCTCCAGGCTGCGGGCGAGGCTCGCGGCATTCTCAAGCATGAAAGGCTTCCTGCGGCATGGCCCGGCGTGATGGAGCCGAAGCACCAAACACAAGTAAGTAATTATTTACATTCAATCAAGCGCGCCGCATTGGCGACGTTTCGCCTGGGACAGAGGCGCGGACTTCGGCCCTAGACGAATGTTCCGCGGGGGTGGCATGCGCGGTGCCGGCGGTGTTGAGTTTTGGTGAGGCTGCGGAGGTTGCCGCTGGACCACGGTCTCTGCGGGCTAAGGGCGACGCTCCGGCGTCGCCTTTTTTGGCGGTGGCCTTCCGCGAAGAAGCGCAGTTCCACTTGCTGAGAATTTTAGATGTTTGATGATTCAAGCTCAGACCTTGCCGCGATCTCGCGCATCAGAGCGAACAAGCGTTCAACGGTTGCGTGCCGCAGGTCGCGCGTGATGAAAACGAGGCGGGAGCGTTGATCGGCATCAGGCCACGCTTGAAGTTCGACTGGGTCATGCATGACGTTCTGAGACGCATGGAACAGAACCGGACCTTTACACCCGATTATCGACAGCAAACCCTTCACGCGCAGAAGATCGCTGCCACGTAATTCGATGAGCGTGCGCATCGCCAGCGCAACTTCCTCCCAGGCCAACGGCCCGTCGAAGAAGATCGGAAAGGTGTCGATTTGACCCTCGTTCAACGGCTCATCGGCATAGAAGGCCATCTTACGCGCATCAAGATCCATGTCTTCGCGCAAGATGAAGTCCGGATCGAGCTTAAACTCGGTCATGACTGCGAGCGGCCGACCCCGCGTCATCCCGCGAATGGCCGCGCAAACATGGTCGAGTTGCTCTGGCGAGATCATATCCCCTTTTGAGACCACGACACGGTCAGACAGCACAATTTGCTTCCGGGCCAGATCATGCTCGGCCAGCGTCTGGATGGAGGTGCATCCGTCGACAACAGCCACTAAAGCCGTTAGATGAAACGCGTGCATCAACGCGCGATCACTTGAGAGAGATTGTAGAAGACCGGCCGGATCGGAAAGGCCGCTGGCTTCGATGATGACACGCTTAAAGTCTGACTCTCCCCGCTTCCGAGCGGCAAATAGAGACCGTAGCGCTTCTTGCAAATCTGTTCGAAATGCGCAGCACAGGCAGCCATTCGAGAGCAGGGTGGTCGTCTCTCCACCGGTGGCCAGGACCGCCTGGTCGATACCGATATTCGAGAATTCCTTTACGAGGATCGCCGATCCCTTGCCCTCCGGGGTCGCGATGAGGCGCTGGATGAGGGTTGTCTTACCGGCTCCCAAAAAGCCGGTGAAAACAGTAACGGGGATTTTGCCGCTGTCAGGACGACGTAAGCGGCGGCCAAACCGAGGAGGCCCATCACGCAAGTTCACAGCTCTTAGGTCTGGTCGAATGGCATGGGCGGCGTCACCGACGCGCCCCCGCGGCCAAGTGACATCTAAATCGCACCCGCTTTTATCGACCGAGCCTCAACCGATGAAATAACGGTCGTTTTTGAGCCCGAAAGCGCATCGGCAACACCTTGTGCCGCCTGCTTCACCAAGCCGATCCATTCGGTCTTGGACCGGGGCCCGCCCTTGACCAAGGCGTCGACCATGGAAAGGCCGACGGCTGCAACCGGATAGCCGGCCTCGTCCAGGATCGCTGCACCGATGCAGCAGATTTCCTCACGCCATTCGCACTCGTCGAATGCGATACCCTCATCGCGGATTTCAGCCAATTGTGACCGCAGGACCGCCTTGCTCGATATGGTCCGGTCGGTATTCTTCACGAGCTTGAGTGAGCGCAAGATATCGGACTGTTCCGAGACCGGAAGCGCGGCGAGGATCGCCTTGCCGACAGCCGTGCAATACAGCGGCTCCAACTGCCCGACGTAATGACGGACGGAAACCACATTGTTGCCCGGCGCCACCTCAATCAGCAAGGCGCGGTCGTTTTCCAGCATTGCAAGATAGCCGGTCTGGCCCGTTTGCTCGCTGAGTTTGCGGACGTACGGGTTTGCGCATTCGATGAGTTCGCTTCGCGGCCGAGCAAGGCGCTTCAGGCGCGCCAAGCCGGGCCCTGGCGCATAGGCCTTGGTCTCTGGATCTTTCGTGACGTAGCCGAACTGTTCGAGTGTCGCGAGAAAGCGAAACGCGGCGCTGCGGTCCATGCTGAAATGTGCGGCAACCGATCGAAGCCGTACGCGACCTGGGGAAGAGGTAACGTATTCCAGAATATTCAGACCTTTTGCGAGTGAGCCGACGATTGCCTTCTGGCGAACCTCGTTGTCCCCCAGCTTCACCATCAGGGCGACCGGCTCCGCCGATGGCATCAAGGTCTTCTTGCGCGTGCGTGTGCGGGGAGGCGCGTTTTCCATGAACCCTCGCGGCGTTTCACTATTCTCCACAATGCGGCTCAAATCTCGCATACGCTATAAGCGATGGTATTAAAATCTGCATCGTCCCCACGGCCTGACATGTCAAGCATGGATCGCGGTTTGGGCGTGTCGATACTACAGGTGCTGCTAAAACAGGCACAAAAAATGTTGCCTATATATCAACGTCGTTGTAGGTATGCCCTGCAAGTTGCAGTGGTAGCTTCCTTAAGGTCGCTGATCGCATTCTATGGTTCCGCCGAGTATGGGCGGCGCGGCAAGCTGTCTCGACATCGCTGAGCGGGGAAGTCCAATCGTGGTAGAAAGTAACCAAGCTTCCGAATTTATCGCGATCGAAGATATCGACGTCGTCTATGGCGACGGAGACAAGAAGGTTCTTGCCGTCAGCGGGGCCTCGCTCTCCATCCGTGAAGGGGAGTTCATTGCGGTTGTTGGACCCAGCGGGTGCGGAAAATCTTCGCTGCTTAAGGTGGTCTCCGGCCTTCATCCGATCCGCAGGGGGTCGGTGCGTGTGGAAGGCGTCGAGGTCGTCAGGCCTTTGAAAATCTGCGGCATGGCCTTCCAGAACGCGACGCTGCTGCCGTGGCGGACTGCGCTGGATAATGTCCTCTTGTCTCTGGAGATTTCTCCCCTTTATGAGGCCGAGTATCGCCGGCGGCGGCACGAGTTCAGAGACATGGCGATGGAGCTTCTAACCCTTGTTGGCCTGAAGGATTTCGTCTCGAAATATCCCTGGGAATTGTCCGGCGGCATGCAACAGCGGGTATCGCTGTGCCGTGCCCTGGTTCACAAGCCGCGCATGCTGTTGTTGGACGAGCCGTTCGGCGCACTCGACGCGTTCACGCGCGAGGACTTGTGGAATGTGCTTCAGAAACTCTGGTTCGAGCTTAAGCCAACCGTGATATTGGTGACGCATGATCTGCGAGAAGCGGTGTTTCTTGCAGACACCGTCTTCATGTTCAGTCCGCGCCCAGGCAATGTGATTTCGCGCACGGTCATCGATATTCCCCGCCCCCGCAGCCTCGCGACGACATTCGACCAGGGCTTCCAGGACTTGGTGAACGGATTGAGGACGCAGATCGCAAGGCCCGAAGCATGAAGATCCGCAAACAGCATCTTGTTCCCCTGCTGATTACAATAGGCTTTTTCCTGTTCTGGGAATTCGCGTGTTGGGCGCTGAAGATCGATGTCTTCATCCTCCCCCGGCCCAGCGTGATATTTGCATCGATGTGGAAGCACCATGCGATCATCCTGGAAAATTCGTTTCAGACGTTTATGACAACGATAATCGGGTTCGGCCTCGCGGTGGCGGTAGGGCTCTTTCTTGGAATGTTGGTGGGGGCTTCGCCGAGCGTCTATCAGGGCATCTATCCGATCATGGTGGGGCTGAACTCAATCCCGAAGGTGGCAATCGTCCCCATTCTCGTGATCTGGTTTGGCATCGGCGCTGTCCCAGCCGTGCTCACCGCCTTCAGCATCGCGTTCTTCCCGATCATGGTGAATGTCGCGACCGGCTTGGCAACAATGGAGCCGGAACTGAGGGACGTGCTGCGATCCCTGGGCGCCCGCAAGTCGCACATTGTTTGGAAGGTCGGCGTGCCACGCTCAATGCCATACTTCTTTGCGTCATTGAAGGTCGCCATCGGCATGGCCTTCATTGGGTCCGTCGTGTCGGAAACGATGGCGTCGAACAACGGCATCGGATTTCTGATGATGACGGCAAGTGCGCGCTTTGATGTGCCGCTCGTGTTCGGAGGTTTGTTCGTGATAGCCCTGATGGGGGTCGGAATGTACGAACTGTTCGCGGCCCTGGAGCGGCGTGTGACGTTCTGGGCCATTCGCGGCAACGAGATCGTCACCTGACGGGTCCGGCGGTTGGATCCTGATATTGATCTCACCGTCTGGTGCTGTTGCCGCCGGAAAGTTGAAAGACCATCGCCCTGCCAAAACACCACAAAAACGGGACCGGCAGAAACTACCTTTCAGAGAAGGATCCAACCATGGCACGCATGCTTCGCAGCCGCCGCTCCCTCACAGGAGGCGCAATCCTAGCGGCGATCCTGTGCGTCTCCGCACCCGCATCTGCGCAGGTCGAGAAGAAGGACATAAAGATCACGCTGGATTGGGCCTTCCAGGGGCCGCAGTCCGTCTTTACGCTCGCCGACCTGCGCGGCTACTTCAAGCGTGAAGGTATCAGCGCCACGATCGATCGTGCGTCCGGCACCAACGAAACCGTCGTGCGCGTTGCGTCCGGCGCATATGACTTTGGCTGGGCGGACTTCCCGACCATGGTCAAATACAACGCAACCAACCCGCAAACGCCGCTCATCGGCATCTACATGTCCGGCGATAAATCGGCGAACTCGGTGATGGCCGTGAAGGGCCGCGGGGTGGCCGTGCCGAAGGACTTGGAAGGTAAGACTCTCGGCTCCACCGCCGGAAGCGCCGCCAATGCCATGTTCCCGCTGTTCGCGGAGAAGGTCGGGATCGACCCGGCAAAGGTTCAGTGGAAAATGGTGAGCGGCGCGCTGCGCGAGCCGATGCTGGTCCGCAAGGAGGTCGATGGCGTTGGCGGTTTCATGACGTCGAGCGTCATGAGCCTGGTGGAACTCGGAATTCCCCAGGAAGACATCGTCATCATGAACTACAACGACTTTGGCCTGAGCCAATATGGAACGGTGCTGTGGGCAAAGGCCGAGTTCGTAAAGAACAACCCCAAGACGGTTGCGGCTGTTGTGCGCGCTTATAACCAAGCACTGAAGGACGCGATTGCGGAACCGGATGCGGCCGTGGCAACCCTCAAGCCACGCGATGGCCTGCTCAATCTCGAAGTCGAATGTAAGCGGTTGTTGATCGCCCTGGACCTCTCCACCACGCCCGATTTCAACAAGGAGGGTCTCTCATCGGTTGATCCTAAGAGACTTCAAGCGTCCATCGAGGAAATTCGACGGGTGTTCGGCTACAAGGACGAGATCCCCGCGAACTCGGTCTATACCGCTGAATTCCTGCCGCCGAAGGCCGACCGGATGCCGCCCAAGCTCGGTGCCTGCAAGAGCTGATCTCTCTGGAGCGGGGTGCGTCCCCGCTCCATCACCCGATCACAATAATCTTTGCGAGCCCAGATGACCCGTTCGTCCGCCGGCATTCAGCCGACCACATGGAACTTCAACCTTCTCGCCCATCATGAGCTGAATGGGTTCGGGGGAATGGGCGAAGGCATGTCTATCCAGGTCGCGAAGGATGGACGAAGAATACTTTGGCTTGCTCACGAAAGCGCGCCAAAGAATTTCACCGGCGTCGACGTCAGTGACCCGCGTCGCCCTCGGGTGGTTGTGCAGACCGACCTGCCGCACCAACAGATGCGGTCGAACTCACTCGAGGTGTCGGGCGATATCATGGCCGTCGCCTACCAGGTTCAGCGGCACGGGCTTCAGCCAGCCGGCTTCGAGCTGTTCGACGTATCGGTGCCGGAAACGCCGCGCTCTATTGGTTTCTTCGATGCGTCGGGGCCGAACTCCAGAGGCGTCCACCAGTTGTGGTTCTGCGACGGAGAATACGTTCATATGTCCGCCGGCGCGGAAGATTTCACGCCGACCGACCTGCGCGACGACCAGTTTTATCGCATTGTCGATGTGCGAAGCCCGTCAAAGCCAATCGAGGTGGGCCGGTGGTGGCTGCCGGGTACGCGCGTCGGCGACGGACATGCTCCCCCGGTGCGCCATGAAGGAAAGGCCGACACCGGCTTTCGCGCCCACAATACGAATGTCTATCCACAGCGGCCGGACCGGGCGTACCTGGGATACATCGACGGCGGGATGATCATCCTCGATATTTCGGACAAGAGCGCGCCGAAAATGATCTCGAGGTGGGACAATTCCCCGCCATTCGATGGTTTCACGCACACCGTCCTCCCGCTCTTTGACCGCGAGCTTTTCTTGGTGACCGATGAAGCCATCTGGGAGGATGGCAGCGATTGGCCAAAACTACTTTGGGTTGTCGATGGGCGTGACGAACGAAATCCTGTGCCAGTGTCGACGTGCCCTATCCCGGGGCCCGATGCGTTTTCTCCAAAGAGCCGGCGCGTGGGTGTGCACAACATCCATGAGAACGTGCCGACCCCGTATTCCTGGCAGTCGGATCAGATCGTCATAGGCACCTTCTTCGCGTCCGGCCTGCGCGCCTACGACATTTCCAATGCGTTTCAGCCGCGCGAGATCGGGATCTTCCTGCCGCCCGCGCCTCCATTGTCCGCAACTGGCGCCATCTCCCTCAACGACGTGTTCGTCGACGAACGCCAGATTGTCTACACGGTCGACCGTCATTCAGGTGGGCTCTACATCCTCGAGATGGACTTCTAGCCCCCCACCTATTGGTTCGTCATCTGTCCCCGTGCAAGCAACGCGTTTGCGCGCATGCCGTCGTATTGTCTGAAAATGAGGAAACAATCATGGAAAAATCCGTCATCATCACGGGCGCGGGCATTGGAATTGGGCGCGCCACAGCCATCGCCTTCGCAAATGCCGGCTATCACGTCGTGGTAACTGACGTGTTGGAAGCCGAAGGCAAGGAAGTCGTGCAGAAGATCAATTCGGATGGCGGAAGCGCCGAGTTCCATTTCCTCGATGTGCGCTCCACCGAGGCGACAAATGCCGTTATGGCCGACATCGAGAGCCGCATCGGGACGCCTGACGTGCTTGTCGGCAACGCCGGCATTGCCCATCGTTCACCGATCGCCGAAATGACGGATGAGAAGTGGGACAATACGCATGAAGTCGATCTGAAGGGCATCTTCAGGCTTGTGCGCGCGGCCGCGCCTGGGATGGTCAAGCGTGGCAGCGGCAGCATTATCGCGCTGTCGTCAATGATGGGGCCGATCTACGGCTGGGACGAGCGCACGCACTACAGCGCGGCTAAGGCCGGCGTCACCGGGCTGGTGCGCGGGCTGGCGGTGGAACTCGGGCGCTCCGGCATCCGTGCAAATGGGATATCCCCCGGATACATCCGGTCGGCGCAAACCCTGTCGGTGGAGAATTCGATCGGACCTGATGGGCTGGAACGGGTCGGGGAGATCGTGCCGCTCGGGCGCTGCGGCGTGCCCGAAGACATCGCTGACGTCATTCTGTTCCTTGCCTCTCCGGCGGCGCGCTACCTGACGGGGCAGATTCTCGTCGTCGATGGCGGCCTTCAGGTCGGCCACTACTGAACCGCAAACCATTGGGATGCATGGAGCCCAGGAGCGGGCTCCATGCATCTGCTATTCCAAAATTACGGCATCCTGGTCCGCTTCGACATCGTCGCCTTCAGAGATCGCGACGCGCGTGACCCTGCCATCAGAGGTAGCCAAATGCGGCACCTCGGTCTTCATGAGTTCCAGGATGAAGAGCGTGTCGCCGGCCTTTACCTGATCGCCCACTGAGACCATCACCCGCCAGACATTCCCCGCCACCTGGGTTGCGATGTTTTCGGCCATAGAGCCTCCAATTCAGATGGGTTCGAGGTTTGCCGCTGCGCAGGCCGCGGTTTGCGCCTTGGCCAGAGCCTGAGCATCCGCCACGGAGATCGCTTGAAAGCGGTAGAAATCTCCCGGACGGCTTTGGCCGAGCTTCCAAAGCGCGGCTGAGGGCACCGTGTAGGGATTGATGAAGCCGCCCATGCTGGGGCCGTCGTGCATCAGGATGATCGGGGTCTGTCCGGCCAGATTGATGGCGCCCAATGGGTAGCCGTGGTCGATGATGTTCGACGGCTCGGCCCCGTTCTCCGGCGCCTTGTCGTAAGCTTTGCGGCTGAAGGTCCATTCCGGCCCCTCAAGGCGAAAGCCGGTCCGGTCGCTTTTGGCCGTCAGCTTCCAATCGCTCGACAAAAAGCGATGGTGGCCCTCCGCATCGATCCAATCGTCATTCGGGCCGGCGACAACCTCGATGGTCCACCTCTTGTCAGAAGACAATACCGGCCGGCTGTCCCCCCTCACGCGCATTGGCGCCGGCGTGGTTGATGGTTTGACGTTCAAAACTTGACCTGCCTTCAAGGCACGTCCCGCAACGCCGCCGATCGACGCTTTGTGAAAAGTCGAACGCGAGCCCATTGTCTCCGGCACGTCGATGGACCCCGCGATCGCCAGATAAGCGCGCGCGCCAGTGCGTGCTGCACCCATCTCCAGGGTCTGCCCGGCACGGACCCGCAGGGTCGTCCACATCTCAACTGGACTGCCATCCAGGCGCGGCTGCATATCGCTGCCGCAGATTGCGATCCAGGCCTCAACATCAAAGCGCAAAGTTGGGCCGAGATACTGGCATTCCAGCGCCGCCGCGCCGCAAGGATTGCCGACCAGAAGATTGGCAAGCCTGAAGGACCAACTGTCCATCGGTCCGGACGGCGGCAATCCCTGGTCGAGGAAGCCAATCCGGCCGGGATAATCCTGCACCGATGTTTCCAGGCCTGGCTTGAGGCACAGCAGCATATCGCCCTCCTCAAAAGCGTTCGGAACGGTCGATGGAGGCCGACCAGTCGCTGTAGTTCTTCACCGAAAACCGCTGGTATTCGATAATGTTGTAGACGTAGCGGCCTTCCCTGACCGCCGCCTCGGTTGCCTGAAATTCCTCAAGCCCGATCGGCACGTAGCGAACCCTGTCGCCAGGCCGAAACAGGCAGGCGCTGCCGGCGAACGCTTCGTGCCGACCCGTGGCATCCCAGATCGGCGCGGGCGTGCGGCCAAGGATTTGGTAGCCGCCAGGCGTGTCGACCGGATAGATCGAGTTCGATGCTCCTCCCAGTCCCAATGCACCTTGGGGGGTGGACGTGCGCGGCGGGTTGTACTTTGGCGCCGACAACACACAGCGTGGATCGAGCGCCATCATGAAAGGAAGCCCCGGCCAAAACCCCAGCGCCGAAACCCAATATTCGGTGGCCGAATGCGTCCGCTGTAAGGCGTTCAAATCGGCCAGGCCATTTGCCTGCGCAACGAGATCGGGGTCGTAGGTTTTCGGCCCGATCTTGGCGACATACTCATCGATGGCCGCCTTGGTCCAGGGATCGAAATACATGGCTGGAAGGATGAAGAGGCGGCTGTCCAGTTCCAGTGCGTGGGTAGGTCCAAGTTGTGAACTGAGCCGGATCACCTCGGTCCGCAGGTCTTCGAAGCCGATTTGTTCAGGATCGTAATGCACCAGCAGAGAGGCGAAGCATGGTGCTGTTTCGATCACTCCGGCCGTGCCCGCGACCCGCAGCGCCGAAGCCAGCCCTTGCGCCTTGAAGTTGAGGGCGAGATTCATCTCGTCGCCCAACTCGATCAGCACATAGCGGTCGCCGGCAGGCCGGAAACTGGGAACCTCGTAGATCATGCGCGCACCTCCAGGTGCTGGGCGGATGCGGCCAGGAGGTCGTTCGCATGCTGCGCCAGAAAGCCCGTATGAACGTCACCCGCTCGAAACGCGGGATGCCCGAGGATCGCTTTCAGGAATGCGACATTGGTGCGCACGCCTGATATCTCCACCTGGTCGAGCGCCCGCGTTGCGGTCGCCAAGGCCGCTGTACGATCGGCGCCCCGGCAGATGATCTTCGCGATCATCGGGTCATAGAAAGGCGTGATGGCGTCGTTCTCCCGCACCCCGGTATCGACGCGCACATCGGCTGTTTCCTGCGGCATGCGGAATACGGTCAACCGCCCAGGGGAGGGCAGAAAGTTACGGCTCGGGTCCTCAGCGTAAATGCGACACTCGATGGCGTGGCCATGCTGCGGGATTGGATCGGGCAGATCATTCACCTGGAGACCGCCCAGCGCCTGCTTGAGCTGAAGGGCGACCAAATCGAGGCCGGTGACCATCTCGGTCACCGGGTGCTCCACCTGGATGCGGGTGTTCATCTCCAGGAAGAAGAATGCGTGAGTGACGGCATCGACTATGAACTCGACCGTTCCTGCGCCCCGATATTGAACCGCGCATGCAAGATCGATCGCGGACTGTCGCATCCCGTCACGCGCCGAGGTCGACAGCACAGGCGCGGGGCTTTCCTCCACCACCTTCTGAAACCGTCGTTGCAATGAACAATCGCGCTCGTGAAGATGCACGGCCCGTCCATCGCCGAAGCCGAATACCTGAACTTCGACGTGGCGCGCACAGGCGACATAATGCTCGAGATAGATCGCGCCATCGCCGAAGGCGCGTGATGCAAGCTCTTGCGTCGCCTTTGCCGCGGCAATGAGTTGATCGGCGGCATCAACGCGCCGCATGCCGATGCCGCCCCCACCGGCCGCCGCCTTTACAAGTAAGGGGAACCCGATGTCGGCAGCCGCAGCTTCGATTCCTTCAAGTTCTCCGTATGGGAACCTTCGGCTCCCGGGAAGCACCGGCACCCCAGCCCGTTGCGCCGCCTCGCGCGCCCGCGCCTTATCGCCCATCCTCTCGATGGTATCTGCATCAGGGCCGACAAACGTCAGCCCTTCAGCCGCGACAGCCCGCGCAAAGTCGCTGTTCTCCGCGAGAAACCCATAGCCGGGATGGACCAGGCCGGCGCCGGTCGATTTGCACGCAGCGATGATCTTCTCGCCGACCAGATAGCTTTCGCGGGCCGGACTTGCACCGATGTCGACCGCCTCATCGGCAAGCGAGACATGCAGGGCCTGCGCGTCCGCAGCCGAATGAACCGCAACCGTCGATAGACCCAAGGCATGTGCGGACCGGATGATCCGGCAGGCAATCTCACCGCGGTTGGCAATGAGAAGCTTTGACATCGGAGGCGGTGCTCTCTTCACGCGAGATACGGGCGAAGCGCGGAATGCACCGCCTTGGCAAGGTCGATGGCCCCAGGGGTGTCCGAGTGCACGCAGATCGTATCGGCCCGGACGGGGACGTCGCGCCCGCTGATCGCGCGCGTTTTGCCTTCCTGGATCGCGCGAACACAGCGATTGGCGGCGTCCACGGGATCGACAGCATGATGAACCCGCGTGATAACGAGATTGCCGTCGTCGTCATAGGCGAGGTCGGAGAAGAATTCGGCCACAAACGGAAGGCCCCGCTCCAGGCACGCTGTCTCATGCGCGGTGCCTGGCAGACCGTAAAGCGGCACCTTGAACAACGCTGCCGCATCGCAGAAGGCGTGCGCGAGAGGCAGAGACCGGGCAGCCATGCCATAGACCGCCCCATGGGGCTTGATATGGTTCAGCGCAACGCCTTCGGCATCAAGAAACGCCTTAAGCGCCCCGATCTGATAGATGAAGATATCGGCGAGTTCCTCCGGCTCCACCTTCATCTCACGGCGCCCGAAACCTTGAAGATCGGGCAGTGAGGGATGGGCGCCAATGCGAATGCCGGCCTGTTTGGCGGCGCGCACCGCGCGGTGCATCACTGAAGGGTCGGCGGCATGAAAGCCACACGCGAGATTGGCCTCCGTGATGAACGGCATGATCGCGTCGTCATCGCCCATCTTAAAGAGGCCGAAGCTCTCTCCCATATCGCAGTTGATGGTCACCTTCGCGGTCATACCACGAGCCCCCAACGAGGTTGATCCACTAGGCATTGCGGCCATCGATCCGCGCCTTGCCGAGCGATGCGCCACACGCAAGCGAAAGCCGAAAAATCCTACCTAACTATCTATCTTTGCGCGGTTTCAAACGCAACAATGTTGATATAATATCAACGTAGAAACGCGCGCGATGAGCCCTGCGGAGTTGCGGGGGCACAGGAGAATGCGATGCCATTTGTCAGCATCCGGATCGTTGAGGGTCACTCGAAGGAACGCAAGGATGCGATTGCGCGTCGCATCACATCGGTGATCTCCGAGGAGACGCAGATCCCCGGCAATTTTATCTGGATCACATTCGAAGATATCCCGGCCGCTGAATGGTATATCGGTGCGCAAAGCGTTGAAGACCAACGCGCGGCAGCAAAGTCGTGAGCAGCACCATGACATCATCAAAGGTCGCCATTGTAACCGGCGCATCGCGGGGCATCGGCGCCGCCTGTGCGATCTCCCTCGCCAAGGCGGGCTTCCGTGTATTTCTGGTTGCGGAGGGCACCGAAGATGAACTGCGCGCCGTGACGGCGGCGTGTGAAAAGGCGCACCCTGACGGGGGCAGCTGCCACTTTGGAATCTTCGACCTCGCAGACCCTTCAAGCGCCCTTCGCATCGCCTCCAGCGCCCGGGAAACCATGGGCCGGATCGATGTGCTCGTGAACAACGCCGGCATCCGTATCCGGCAGCCATTCGGTACGTTTTCGAGTGACGATTTCGATCTGCTGTTTGCGATCAATCTTCGCGCGGTCGTCCTGCTGAGCCAAGCCGTGCTTCCCTTCATGAGGGAAGTGGGTGGTGGCCGTATCATCCATATGGCCAGCCAGCTCGGCATGGTCGCCGACCCCGGTGCAGCTCTCTACGGAATGAGCAAAGCCGCTCTCATTCACTTGACCCGCGTCATGGCGTTGGAGCTTTCGCTGGAAAATATCCTGGTAAATGCCGTCAGCCCCGGTCCGATCGGTACCGACTATTACCTCCAGCGCATCGAAGAAGAGCCCGACTTGCTCACGCGCCGCCTCGCTGCCGTACCCGCAAAGCGTCTCGGAACGCCTGATGAGGTCGCAGAGGCGGTCGTGTTCCTCGCGTCGACGACTTCAACATACATCCAGGGCCACAACCTCGTGGTCGACGGCGGATATACCATTCACTGACAAGCGCTTCACGCGCGCATGCGGGAATGACATCCCGAATTAAACAAGCCGATCATCAGGAGATGAGCGAAGAATATCGGAATATAGGGCAGGGCCGTACGGGGTTGCATGGCGCACAAACCCGCTCGCGCCGAAGCGTGAGCGTGTGTGCAACTCCTCCCTAACCGCTCGTATGAGAGCCAAGGGTGAGAAGGTCAGGCAAATCTCGCGGATCATGGGCCGTTAGAAAGGCGACTACCGGGCACATATCAGCTTACTAATTTTAAGACTTGCTGATTTTACTTCATGGTTGAGGGCTTTTCAATTTCAGATGACTTTGAGCGAACGATGTATTTTCCATGGCTCTTGCCGCCAACGACCAAACCGTCATCGACAACTGTCAAACCACGCACCAGTGTTCGGATCGGCCAGCCGGTAATCGCGATGCCTTCGTAAGGGGTGTAGTCCGACCCGTCTCGGATCAGATCATGCGCCATGCGCTGTTGCCGCGTCGGGTCCCAGATCACGATGTCGGCGTCGCTTCCCACCGCGATGGTGCCCTTTTGCGGATACAGGCCATAGATCTTGGCCGGGTTGGTCGCCGTCACCCGCACGAACGTTTCCAGATCGATGCGTCCCCCCATCACGCCCTCCGAGAACAGGATCGGGAGCCGCGCGCCGACGCCGGGAATGCCGTTGGGGACCCACCTGAAGCTGGTGCGGCCGCGGGGCGCGAGCTTGCCGGCCTCGTCCTCATAGCGAAACGGGCAATGGTCCGAGGAGAACACGGTGAACACGCCGGTGCGCAACCCCTCCCAGCAGGCCTCCTGGCTGGCGGTGTCGCGGGGCGGGGGAGAACAGACATATTTCGCGCCCTCCATGCCAAGGCCATCGAGATCCCGCTCGGTGAGAACGAGATATTGCGGGCAGGTCTCGCCGAGGATCTTCAGGCCCTTCTGCTGCGCCCAGCGGATCTGTTCCATGGCCTCGCGGTTCGAGACATGGACCACCATGAGGGGCACGTCGCTGAGTTCGGCCAGGGAAATCGCCCGGTGGGTGGCCTCCCGCTCGACAACGATGGGACGGGAGGTGGCGTGGAAGCGAGGGGCCGTGCGGCCCGCCTTCTCCAATTGCTCGGTCATGAAGCGGATGGCGTCGTAATTCTCGGCATGGACCATGACGAGGGCGCCGCAATCGCGCGCCGACGCCATCACCTCCAAAATCTCGCGGTCGTTGAGCGCCAGGCCTTCGTAGGTCATGAAGACCTTGAAGGAGGTGTAGCCATCCTGCGCCAGCGCCGGCAAGTCCTGTCCAAGCAACTGGGGCGTGGGTTCGTTGATGATGAGGTGGAAGCTGACATCGACATGACATTCGCCCTCGGCCTTCGCATGGTAGGCACGCAGCGTCTCGCGCAGCGGCACGCCTTTTTCCTGGAGGCAGAAGGGCAGGATGGTGGTGGTGCCGCCCAGGGCCGCGGAGCGGGTGCCGCTCTCGAAATCGTCGGCCATGACGATGCCCTCGCCCGAAGGCTGCGCCACATGCACATGGGCATCCACGCCGCCGGGGAGCACCAGCATGTCGGTGGCATCGATGATGTCGCGCGCCTCCGAGAGATCCGCTCCGAGTGCGGTGATCCGGCCGCCTGAAATGCCGATATCACACCGGACGCGGTCGCTGCCCGTGACCACGGTGCCGCCCTTGATGATGGTGTCGAACATCATTGCTAGTCCCTTGGTATCAGGAAGCCCGTCACCCGATCGCGCGGGCCAGGCGGTCGTCGAGCGCGGGCAGCTTCTCGTAGTCGAGGCTCTGCTCGATATGATCCATGTGCGCCGCCATCACCCGGACCGCAGCGTCCGCGTCCCGCCTCTCCATGAGGTCGACGATCTCCATGTGCTCATGAATGAGACAGATGGTGTGTTGGCTCTCGCGCTCGTAGAGCGACTGGATCAGCACGCACTGATGAATCAGCTGGTTGAGGATGCGGCTGAGCACCGGGTTGCGGCAGAGCTGGCCCAGCACAAGGTGGAATTCGCTGCTCAACGGCGCGAGGCCGCCCCTGGGCGCCGCATAGGCCATGTGCTCCTGCTGGACGATCTTGCGGAGGCGGCGCATATCGCCTTTGGAGGCCGCCGCTATCGTCGCGCGCACGGCTTCCGCCTCCAGCACACGGCGCGTCGCAAACACCGCGCGGGCTTCATTGGGGCTCGGCCGGCGGATCAGGGCGCCATGGTTGAGCTTGAACTCGACGATGTCCAACTCCGCCAGGCGCTGGAACACACGCCGGACCCGCGAGCGGCTGACACCGAATTGCGTCGCAAGTGCCGATTCCTTCAGCCGGCTGCCGGGCCGCAACTGTTTGGCAAAGATCGCATCGGTGATGATGCGGTAGATCTCATCTTCCTCCGGCGCTGGGCCACGCAGCGCGGGCGCCACGGCGGCCTCGTCTTCCTCGGGCGCGCTTGCCCCGCGCGTCCGCGACACCCCATCCGGCACATTTGAAGGTGCCGACTTCAAACTCGACCGTTTCATTGCTCCACCGTCATCAGGTGGCGCGCAGGCGATGCACGCACCGAAGGGATGCTTACCCCAGCCTTCGAACCTCATGGTGCCCAAACCTTCATCACATCAGCAGCTATTTGTTCAACGCCGGATCGATCACCCAGGTCGCGGAGCTTTGGCAAACGCTGCGGCCCCCCTTGGTTCTGCAAGCCTTTGCCGGAGAAAATTGCGCATCGGAAGCAGGCTTGCAGATTGGCATATCGTTTGCATAAGTGTCGACAGTTATGTTTTCACTTTAGAAGGATTTTGGGTCATGACCAAGGGGCGCACACAGGGGCCGTCGATATCGCGGCGGAGTTTCATTGCAGGTGCGGCGGGCGCGACCATCACCGTCGCCCTTCCCAAGCCGGTGTTCGCCCAGCAGGCGACCATCGTGTCCACGATCTTCGGCGGCGCGTTCGAGGCGGCGTATCGCAAGCACGTCGTCGAGCCGTTCCAGAAGAAGTACAATGCCGAGGTCCTGCTGAAGTACGGCACGTCGAGCGAATGGGTGGCGAATTCGCTGCTGAATCGCGAGGCCCCCGAGATCGACGTCATTTTCCTTGCCTATCCCGATTCCATCCGCGCGGTGAACGAGGGCCTCGGCATGGTCATCACCCCCGAGGATGTGCCGAACGTCGCGAACCTCGCCCCGGTCTGGTACGATGGCTACAAGAAGCAGGCGGTCGGGCTCGACTATGCGAGCTGGGGTCTGTCCTACCGGACCGACAGCGGCATTCCCGCACCGACGTCCTGGCTCGATCTGTTCAAGCCGGAATATGCCGGCAAGGTCATCCTGCCCAACCTCACGTCCTCAGGCGGCTTCCAGACGCTGGTGATGATGGCGAAGCTGCACGGCGGCAGCGAGGACAATATCGACCCTGGCTTCGAGGCCATCAAGCGCCTGAAGCCGAGCATCCGGAAGTTCTACCTGTCCAACCCCGAGGCCGGGCAGCTCATGGAGCGGGGCGACGCCGTGGTGGGGGCGATGTACGACAACGCCACCTGGTACATGACCGACGCCGGCAAGCCGATCCGCTGGACGGTGCCGAAGGAAGGCGCGCTGGTCGGCATGGTCTCGCTGCACATCGCGCCGAAGACCAAGCACCTCGACCTCTGCAAGAAGTTCGTGGACTTCGCGATCTCCAAGGAAGCCAATGAGGGCTTCTGCAACGCCATCACCGCCGGTCCAACCAATACCAAGGCCGTGCTCTCCGAGCCTGCGCTGACGCGCGTACCCAAGCTCGACAGCATCATCTTTCCGGACTGGTACAAGATCGTGCGCTACGCGCCAAAGTGGATCGACCGCTGGAACCGCGAAATCACCGGCTGAGGCGGCGCATGGAAAGCGAAGATCGGCTGTCCCCGGCCTGGCGGCTGGCGCTTCTGGCGCCCGCCGTTCTGGTGGTGGGGATTCTTCTCGCCGGCCCGCTCGGTCTGCTGCTGTCCTACAGCCTCGCGCCGGGCGGCTCGACGCGCGCGGACTTCACCGACGGGCTGACGCTGGAGAATTACCAGGAGCTTCTGGCTGATGGCTTCTACCTCTCCATCATCGCCAAGACCATCTGGATGAGCCTGCTGACCACCCTGTGGAGCATCGTGGTGGGCTGGCCGCTCGCCTATTTCCTGTGGCACGCCCCGGCACGGTTCAAATCGCTGCTGACCCTGGCGGTGGTGGCGCCGCTGCTGGTGAGCATTCCGGTGCGCAATTACGGCTGGATGGTCATCCTTGGGGATACCGGGGTGCTGAACACGGCCTTGATGAGCCTCGGGCTGGTCAAAGCACCGGTCAAGCTGATGTTCACCGATCTCGCGGTTATTATCGGCCTCACCCATGTGCTGATGCCGTTCGTTGTGCTCTCGGTTCTGGCGGCCCTGGAGCGCGTCCCCGACAATCTGGTGGAAGCGGCGCAAACCCTTGGCGCCAGCCGCCTGAAGGCGATCGTCCTCATCGCCTTTCCGCTCAGCATGCCGGGCATCCTGGCCGGCGGGGTGCTGGTGTTCTGCGTCGCCATGTCGTCCTACGTCACCCCCGCCCTGATGGGCCCGTCGGGTGCGAAATATGCGGCGACGCTGCTCTATCAGCAGTTCGTTTCCATGTTCAATTGGCCCCGCGGCGCGGCGCTTGCCGCCATCCTCCTCGCCTTCACCGCCCTCTCCCTGGTGCTGGTGTTCGGCGCCCTCGGCCGGCGCTATCGCCATCTGGTTCGGGGGCGATGATGCGCGCGGTGTTCGTCCTCATCATCGCGGCGCTCTACGGCTTCATCTTCGCGCCGCTGCTTGTCGTCGTGGTGGTGTCCTTCAACGCCGGAACGGTCGCTTCGCTGCCGATCGAATCCTGGTCGCTACGCTGGTATGTCCGCGCCATCGAGACGGCGGCGTTCACCAACGCGCTGTGGACCAGCCTGTGGCTCGCCACGGTGGCGACCGCCATCGCCACCCCGCTTGCCCTCGCATCGGCCGTCGCCTTGTCTCGCGCGCGGTTTCGCGGCAAGGCGACCGTCGAAGGGCTGCTTCTCGCCCCGCTGGTGGTGCCTGGCATCGTCATCGGCATCTCGCTGCTGCTGTCGTCCAGCATGCTCCAGATGCGCGATGTCCAGCTTCGGCTGGTGGTCGCCCATGTGCTGATTGCGTTTCCCTATTGCCTGCGGACCATTCACGCCAGCCTTGCCCGGCTCGACGGCACGCTATCCGAGGCCGCCTGGACGCTGGGGGCCGACAATTGGCGCGCCTTCCTGCACATCACCTTGCCGCTGGCCCGGCCCGGCATCATCGCGGGCGTGATCTTCGGCTTCCTCCAGTCCTTCGGCGACGTGCCGATCTCGCTGTTCCTGACCGACGCGCGCAACAACACGCTGCCGCTCGCGATCATGTCCTACCTCGAATACAGCGTGGACCCCTCCGTGGCGGCCATGTCCTCCCTCGTCACCGTCGGGTCCCTCGCGCTGGCCCTCGGGCTGGAGCGGCTGGTTGGCCTGCGGCGCGCCATCGGGTGAAATCCATGTCCCGTGTCGTCATCGATCAGATCACCAAACGCTTCGCCGGCAGCCTCGCCCTCAACGAGATCTGCCTCGAGATCGCGGCGGGCGAATTCGCGACCCTCCTTGGCCCGAGCGGATGCGGGAAAAGCACGACGCTGCGGGCCGTGGCGGGTCTCACCTCCATCGACAGCGGCCGCATCCTGATGGGCGAGAGGGATGTGACACACCTGCCGATCCACCGCCGCAACATCGGCATGGTGTTCCAGAACCACGCCCTGTTTCCCCACATGAGCGTCGCGGACAACGTCGGCTTCGGGCTGAGGATGCGCGGGATCGGCGGTGCCGCGCGCAAGCAGCGCGTCGCCGACGCGCTGGACCTCGTGCGGCTCGGGTCGTTTGGCGATCGCTTTCCCCATCAACTCTCCGGCGGCCAGCAGCAGCGTGTCGCCATCGCCCGTGCTTTGGTCATCAATCCCGCCGTCCTGCTGATGGACGAGCCGTTCGCGGCGCTCGACCGAAAGCTCCGGCAGGAGATGCAGATGGAGTTGCGCGAGCTGACACGGCGCGTCGGCATCACCGCCATCTTCGTCACCCACGATCAGGAAGAGGCACTGACCCTCAGCGACAAGGTGGTGCTGATGAATGCCGGCCGGATCGAGCAGGTCGGCACCCCGGACGACGTTTACGCCCGCCCGGAAACCCCGTTCGCAGCCGACTTCATGGGGATCGGAAACATCCTCAATGCGCGGCTGCTGGAACAGGCCGGCGACAGCCTGATGCTCGACTGGGAGGGTATAAATATGACGGCCCGCGCGCCGGCCGATTACTGGCTGTCCAGCACCCAGCCGGTCGCCCTGGCGTTGCGGCCGGAACTGATCCGCCTGACCTCCGCAGAGGGCAGCGGCACCGGCCCGAATGTGGCGAGCGGAGAGGTCTGCGCCCGCATCGACCAAGGCGCATTCCTTGCCCTCACAATCCGCCTTCCGAGTGGCGGCGTGCTGGTGTGCCGCCACGCCAAGACCAGCCCGGTCGGCACCGGCGCCTTCGCCCCCGGCAGCTTCGTGACCGCGCAGTGGGATCGCGATGCCGTCGTGGTGCTACGCGCCGACCCCCGTAGCGGCTCCCGCTCATCATAACCTGGAGGAATACCATGGCACCGATCACCGGGGCGCATGTGCGCGCCACCAATGAAACCGGCGCGGGATTGGCGCTGACCGACGAACGGATGGAAGAGCTGACGATCGAACTGGAGCAGCTGCGCGCCGCCATCGAGGGCGTCGCGGGGAAGGTGGATTTCGACAGCGAGCCATCGAACTTCCAGGCCGCACTTCTGGCACTCGCCGGGGAGCAGGGATCATGACCGATTGGGCAACGGCAACTTTGGTTGATACGGCCGACGCGATCGCCGCAGGACAGGTGCGGTCGCGTGAGGTCATGGAAGCGTGCCTCGACCGCGCATCGAGCGTGGCAGACCGTCTTGCGTGCTTCGTCGAACTCGACGTGGATAAGGCACGAGCCGCCGCGGATGCCGCGGATGCCGCGCAGAAAAGCGGAGGTCCGCTCGGCGCGCTCCATGGCGTCCCCCTCGCTCACAAGGACATGTACTACCGACCCGGCGAGGTCTCCCATTGCGGATCCCGCCTTCGGGATGGACCGCAGACAGCGCAGTCGACGGTCCTTTCACGCTTTGACGCCGCAGGGGCGGTCGAGATGGGGCGCCTCGTCATGGTGGAATTTGCCATGGGGCCGCATGGCTATAACGCCAATTACCCCGTCTGCCGCAACGCCTGGAACCCAGATTATATCCCGTGCGGCTCGTCCAGCGGCTCTGGCGTTGCCGTTGCGGCGCGCCTCGTCCATGGCTCCATGGGCTCGGACACCGGCGGGTCCATCCGCTGTCCGGCATCGGTGTCCGGGGTGGTTGGGCTTCTTCCCACCTATGGCCGCGTCAGTCGGCACGGCACCATGCCGATGTCCTTCTCTCTCGATGCCCTCGGCCCTCTCGCGCGCACAGCGCGGGATTGCGCCCGCATGATGAACGTGATTGCCGGCCAGGATCCCGAGGACGGGACCAGCCTGTCGGCACCTGTGCCGGACTACGAAGCCTTCCTTGACGGCGACGCGCCCCTGCCTCGCATCGGACTGGCGAGGGGCTATTTCGACGACGGGCTGCACCCGGAGGTGGAGGCTGCAATCGCTGCCGCGGCGGACACCCTATCCGGCCTTGGCATGAGTGTGGAAATTGTCGACGTCCCCATCGACCTTCTCTGCGAAGCGGCAGAGTTGCACCCGCTGGTCATGAAGGCGGAAGGCGCCGCCAATCACATGAGCGACATGCGCGATGCCATGGATCTCTACACGCCCGAAGTGGGACGGCGCCTCCAGGCCGGCTTCTTCATTCCGGCGACCGCTTATCTGCGCGCTTTGAAGCTTCGTGCAGCCTATGCCCGGTCATTCGCGGCGAGCGTTTTTTCCAAAGTCGACCTGCTCATGACCCCCACTTTGGGAACGCCGGTGCCGCGGATTGCAGACACGATGGCCAAGCAGGGAAAGGACTATCTCGACATGGTAGTCTCGCTGACCCGCAACACCAAAGTGGTCAATTATCTGGGATTTCCGGCGATCAGCGTCCCGTGCGGCTTCACCGGCAATGGCCTGCCGACCTCGTTCCAACTCATCGGCCGCCCGCTGAGCGAACCCAATCTGCTGAAGGCATCTCACGCCTATCAGATGGCGACCGACTGGCATCTCAGAGAGCCGAACTGAATGGCTCTTGCGCTTCGAAGGAAGTGCTTCCAAAGCGGGATCAGCAGGTTGTGCCTACATCCACGAAGAAGGGAGTAATGGGCGCAAATTCCTCATCCCCCGATCCCCCGTCGCGCCACATCAGAATGGCGAAAGGCGCGGGCGCATCCAGCACCGTCAGCGGGGCATGCCAGACATCGCCGTGGAGCGTCACGCCCGAGTCAGGGGCAGGCAGGAAGGCGCTGGCTCGTGCCATATCCGGGCCGCCCGCGGGCGCGTGGGGTGCGACGACGACCACCCAGCGGCACGCGGCCATGGGGATGAAGCTCTGCGAGGAAAACGCGTGGCGCTCGAATTGAGAGACCTCAACGAGGCTTTGAATGTCCTCAATACCGGCTTCAACAGCATTGGCCGTGCTTTCCGCGACCTCAGGGCTGTGTGCTGCCAGGACCAGGGACAGGCTGGCGTGGGCCGCCGTGCGCAAGTTCGCCAGCGCGGTGTCGAAATAGTCGCGTCGCCCCACGGCTTCGGGCAGCCGCAATATTTCGCCATACGGCGCGAATGCTGCTGCGGTGAGGGGGCGGGCGATGATTCGTCCGCTCACCGCACGTATGCCCCGGCAAGCGACAGCACGGTGTGGAGCAGCACGTCGGCGCCGGCTGAGCAGTCCGATTTTTCTGTCGATTCCAGTTCGTTATGGCTGACCCCATCCTTGCAGGGCACGAAGATCATGGCAGTGGGAACATGGGGCGCTAGCGAGAAGGAATCGTGCCCGGCGCCTGAGACCATCGTCCGGTTGCTTAAGCCCAGCGCCTGCGCCGCACCGCGCACCGCCGAGATGATCGCCGCGTCGAAATGGGTCGGCGCCTTGCGCCAGTTGAGATCGAGCGCGATATCGACGCGGCGCCGTGCCGCGATCTCCACCACGACCTCCTGAAGATGTTGGTGCAGAGTTTCCAGAATCTCGGCGTCTGGGCTGCGGAATTCGGCGGAGAAGGCGATTTCGCCGGGGATCACATTGCGCGAAGGCGTGGCGATCACCGCTTCGCCCACGGTACCCACCGCATTGGGGCCGTGTGTGACGGCAAGCCCTTCGATGGCGAGCACGAGTTCGGAGAGGGCCGCAAGCGCGTCGCGCCGTAGCCGCATGGGCGTCGAGCCAGCGTGGCTCTCAAAGCCGGTAATGCGACCATCATACCAGATGATGCCCTGCCCATGTTCCACCACACCGATGGTGTCGCCCTCAGCCTCCAGGATCGGTCCCTGCTCGATATGCAGTTCGACGAAGCCTGAGAGGGGCTGGGCGCCCACGGGGGCGTCGCCGCGATAGCCGATGGCGTCCAGAGCCGCACCGACGCTGATGCCCTCTGCATCCTTCCGGGCGAGGATCTGCTCGACGGTGAAGTCGCCCACATGAGCCAGCGAACCCATCAGTGCGGGTGCGAAGCGCGAGCCTTCTTCGTTGGTCCAATTGCACACGCACAGCGACGTCTCGGTCTCGATGCCCGCATCGTTGAGCGTGCGGACCACCTCCAGGGCGGCCAGCGTGCCGAGAATGCCGTCAAATTTGCCGCCGGTGGGCTGGGTATCAAGGTGTGAGCCGAAGCCGAGCGGCGCCTTTGTCATGTCGCGTCCGGCCCGAAGGGCGAACATGTTGCCAAGAGTATCAACGCGCACGCTCAGGCCGGCCTGTTCGCAGGCCGCGCGAAACCAGTCGCGCACCTGCTTGTCCTCTGGCGACAGCGTGAGGCGCCGGACGCCACCCTTGGGGGTCGCGCCAAAGCGGGCGGTCTCCATGATGGTGTCCCAAAGGCGGTCGGCGTCGATACGCAGATTGGGAAGCGAGGCGGTCATGCAGTCTCCGGCACGGATTGTTCGGCCAGGATGCACCGGACCACCCGTCCTTGCGAAAGTTCGACGCGGGGCGGCGGCGCTTCCAGGCAGCGCGGCTGGACGAAGCCGCAGCGCGGCGCGAACGAGCAATTGATCGGCGCCTTATCGAGCGAGGGAGGCGTGCCGGGAATAGTCTCGAGCCGTGCTCCGCGCTTGGCGCCATGCACCGTAGATGCCAGCAGCCCGCGCGGATAGGGATGAACCGCGCGGCGCACAATATCCGACAGCGAACCGCTCTCGACGATCTGCCCGGCATACATCACCGCGACCTTGTCGCAGATTTCGATGGCAACCCCGATGTCATGGGTCACGAAGATCACCGACATGCCCATCTCGCGCTGAAGCTCCCGCAACAACAGGAGGATCTGGATCTGCACGGTGGCATCGAGCGCGGTGGTCGGCTCGTCCGCGAGAAGTACTTTCGGCTTGCAGGCCAGCGCCAGCGCGATCATGGCGCGCTGGCGCATGCCGCCGGACATTTCGTGGGGATAGGCATCGAGCCGGCGCTTCGCGGAGGGAATGCGCACCAACTCCAGCATTTCCAGCGCCCGCGCCTTGCACTCTGCGGCGCTCTTGCCCTCGTGGCGCATTACGGATTCGGCGATCTGGTGTCCGATCGTATAAACCGGATCGAGCGCCAGCGCGGGCTCCTGGAAAATCATCGCGACAGTGCGTCCGCGAAAATCAGAGAGCGCGGCATCGTTCATGGCGAGCACATCATGTCCTGCCACCTTCACGGTGCCTGATATAACCGTGCGCTTCTTCGGCAGCAGGCGCATGAGCGCGCGCAATGTCACGCTCTTGCCAGAGCCGGATTCCCCCAGCAGCCCCAGCACCTCGCCCTGGCCTAGTGCCAGCGAAACGCCGTTGACCGCGTGGACGGTGCGTTCGCCGGTGAAGCGGATGTTGAGGTTGTTGACCTCCACCATGGGCGACGACGGCGAAAGGTCGGGGGCGGGAGAGGGCTGCGCCATCACGGCTCCTGCGGCATGCGAGCGTGGAAGTCGGTTTCGCGCTGGAACGCGGCGCCGATGGACAGAATCATCGCTTCCTCGAACGGGCGGCCGATGAGTTGGAGGCCGACCGGCAGACCCGATGTGGTAAAGCCGGCCGGGATCGAGACGGCGGGCAGACCAAGATAGTTCACCGGCCGGGTGAAGCGGGTCAGGCGCTGGATCATGGCTTCCGCATCGGGCGCGCCGCCCACGTCGCTCTCGATGATGGTCGGGGCGGGCATGGGCGCGCCAGGAGCCAGAACGGCATCGATGCCCTCAACCGCGTCGAGATGCGCGGCCAGCGCGGGACCACGCCAGCGCATGGCTTCGAGATAGCTCACCGCCGGTACGGCGAAGCCGTTTTCCAGGCGGGCGCGCACCTGAGCGCCATAATCGTCGGGGCGTTCCTTCAGCCACTGGGCGTGATGAGCCGCCGCCTCGGCGGCCAGCACGATCTGGGAGGCCGCCGAAAGCCGTGCCTGATCGGGGAGGGAGACGGGAACGATGCGCGCGCCGGCCCTCGCCAGCGTGATCATCGCCGCATCCATGGCCTCGGCCACATCGGGGTCGAGGTCGTCAACGTAGAATGCCGTGGGGATGCCGATAACCCGCCCGGCGAGGGGGAGGCGGGTGGCGGCAAGATAATCCGGCACCGCTCCGCCAATGGCGGTTGGATCGGCAGGGTCTGGGCCGGCCATCAGGCCGAGAAGCAGGGCGCAATCCTCCACTGTGCGGGCGAGGGGCCCGACTGTGTCGAGGGATTGGGAGAGCGGCATGGCGCCCGCGCGGCTGATGCGGCCGACCGTTGTCTTCAGGCCCGAGACGCCGCAGAAATGCGCCGGCAGGCGGATCGAGCCGCCGGTATCCGAACCCAAGGCGGCGTAGGTCAGGCGCGCCGCAACGGCCGTGCCCGAGCCGGACGATGAGCCGCCCGTCACATGCTCCGGGTTCCAGGCATTACGGGCCGGGCCAAAATGTGGGTTGTGGCCGGTGGGGCCATAGGCAAACTCCACCATGTGCAGCGACCCGAGCCGCACCGTGCCGGCATCCTTGATGCGCTGTAGCGCGGTCGCCGTGGTTGTGGCGACCCAATGGCGGCGGATGTCCGAGCCACACGTCACCACATGGCCGGTGTCGTAATACATGTCCTTGTGCGCAAGCGGTACGCCGTGGAGCGGACCCCGGCTCTTGCCCCGCGCAAGCGCTGCATCGGCAGCGTCAGCGGCTGTCAGCGCCGTTTCTGCCTCAATGGAAATGAAGGCGTTGAGGCGCGGCTGGGCGGCCTCGATGCGTGCAAGGCATGCCTGGGTTACTTCGCGGGACGACACGCGGCGCGTGGCGATCGCGTCAGCGACCTCAGTAAGTGTCAACAGGGCTGGGTTGTCGATTTTGGTCGGCACGCTCACCTGTGCACCTCGCGCATTTGCACGACCTGGAAGGTGGCGGGTTCGAGGTCGAGCGGCAGCGTTCCGGAGATGGCCGCGAACCCTGTGAAGGCGGGGCCGATGGCGGTGGCAATGCGCGCGCCCTTCTCGGGCGTAAGGTCCAGGCCGGCGGTCCGCGCGGTGGATGCCACAGATTCAGGGGTGGGGGCGGTGGTCATGGGCGATGCTCCCGAGTTTCGGCGAGGTGCACGCCAGTCCTCGCCGACGGGGGATGGGCAAGGCAAACGGGACGTTTTTTGCGAAAATGGCGGAGCGTTTTGAATGCCGTCATGGCCGGGCTTGTCCCGGCCATCCACGCGGCTCCGCTGGGATTGTGCTTAAGGGATGGGCGTGGATACCCGGGACAAGCCCGGGCATGACGGCACGGAGTTTCTTTCAGCAGCGCGCGCCCTCTCACGCCACCGCCCCCATCTGCGGGGCCTGGCTGTGGCCGGAGTTCGGGATCACCATGAAGCATGCCGCCCTGTGCCCTGCGGCATAGACCGGTGACAGTGCCGGAGCAGTCTGCGCGCACACCGGCTCTGCGAAAGGGCAGCGGGTGTGGAAGCGGCAGCCGGAGGGCGGGTCGATGGGGTTGGGCGGGTCGCCTGAGATGGGCGGAACCATGGTGCGATTGCTCGGGTCCATCGCCGGCATGGCCGCGAGCAGGGCGCGGGTATAGGGGTGGGCAGGCGCGTCATAGACCGCATCCACCGGCCCCAACTCCACCACCTGCCCGAGATACATGACCAGCACGCGGTCCGAGATGTAGCGCACCACGTTCAGGTCGTGGCTGATGAAGAGATAGGTGAGGCCGAGGTCGCGCTTCAGGTCGCTGAGCAGGTTGAGAACCTGCGCCTCCACTGACTTGTCCAGCGCGGACACGGCCTCGTCCAGAATGACGAGGCGCGGCTTGAGGGCGAGCGCGCGGGCGATATTGACGCGCTGGCGCTGGCCGCCGGAGACCTCGTGGGGATAGCGGTTTGCGAACACCTCGGGGCGCAGGCCGACCTTGCTGAGCAGTTCGCGGGCGAGATCACGCGCGGCCTGGTCCGCGATGCCGTGCACCTTCGGGCCGAAGGCGATGGAATCCTCGATGGTGAGGCGCGGGTTCAGCGACGCATAGCTGTCCTGAAACACCATCTGCATGCCGCGCCGAAGCTCGCGCAGACTGAGGTTTTCGCCCACCAGCTGCCCGTCAAAAAGGATGTCGCCGGAATTGCGCGGCATCAGGTGCATGAGCAGTCGCGCGGTGGTGGACTTGCCACAGCCGCTTTCGCCCACGATGCCCACCGTCTCGCCCTTGCCCACGGCGAAGGACACATCGTCCACCGCCCGCACGATCTTCTTCTCAGCAAACAGACCGCCGCCGATGGGGAAGTGTTTGGTGAGGTTTTTGACGTCCAGCAGAGGCTGGGCGGCGCCTCCGAGGTCTGGGATCGGCTCAAGGCTCATCAATTGCGGATGTCCATGGCACTGCGCAGCCCGTCGCTGAGCATATTGAAGCAGATGGAGACGGCGAAGATCATCACGCCGGGCAGTGCCGCAACGCCCGGATTGACGTAGATGGCCGTGCGCAGGGTGTTCAGCATGAGGCCCCACTCCGGCTCCGGCGGCTTTGTCCCGAGACCAAGAAACGAGAGCCCGGCCGCCAGGATCATGGAGACCGAGATGAGCCCCGTCGAATAGACGAAGATCGGGCCGAGTACGTTGCCCAGCATGTGCACGCGCATGATGGTGATCGGCCCCGCCCCCGAGGCGCGCGCGGCATCCACGAAGTCGAGATTGCGCACGCCGGTGGTCACACTCTCCGCGACGCGCGTGATCTGCGGGATGAAGACAATGGTCAGCGATACGATGGAATTTACGACGCCGGCGCCCAGGACGCCCGAGATGGCGATGGCCAGCAGCACTGAGGGAAAGGCGTAGAACACGTCGATGGTGCGCATGATGATGGTATTCACCCAGCCGCCGACATACCCCGCCACCAGCCCCAGCGTGGTGCCGATGCAGAAAGCGAGGACCACCGGCAGGATGCCGATGAGCAGCGAAAGGCGCCCGCCGTAGACCAGCCGTGAGAGCATATCGCGGCCGAGTTCATCACTGCCGAGAAGGTAGCCCGGGGTACCGATATGGCGCAGCCGGCGGACCATGGAGCCCTGGTAGGGGCTTGCCAGGCCGAGATAGGGCGCGAAGATTGCCGCAAGGAGGATCAGCAGCAGGATCGCCGCGCACACCATGCTGACGGGATCTCGCGAAATGCGGCGTCCCACCGTCGCCCAATAGCCGCGGGCCTTGTGCACGGGGGCCGCCTGGAGGCTGGCGTCTGATACAGCGCTCATGCCTCAGCTCCGCTTGATGCGCGGATCAATGGCCGCCTGGGCCACGTCCACGATGAGATTGAGGAAGACGAAGAACAGCGCCAGCACCAGGATCGTGCCCTGCAGCAGCGGCAGGTCGCGCTGGAAGATTGCAGAGTTGAGCAGGAATCCGGTGCCCGGCCAGGAGAACACTGTCTCGATCAGGATCGACCCGCCCAAGAGATAGCCGAGCTGCAGGCCCATCACGGCCACCGCCGTGGGGGCGGCATTCTTTACGATGTGGCGGAACACCTGCCGTTCCCGCAGGCCCTTGGAGCGCAGCGCTTCGACGAAATCCTGCGAGAGGATGTCGCCCGTCAGTGCCCGCACGGTGCGGGTAACGATGCCCATGGGGATCACCGACATGGTGACGGCGGGTAGGATCAGGAAGCGAATATGCTCCCAGTCCCATGCCCAGCCTCCAGGGCCGGCGCCCACAGCCGGCAGCCAATTAAGCGTCACGGAGAAGATGATGACCAGAACCATGCCGAGCCAGTAATGGGGCACGGAGACGCCGGTAACGGCGATAGATGTGGCAAGCTTATCCACCCAGGTGTTGCGGAAATAACCGGCCACCAGGCCGAAGAAGACGCCCAGAACGAAGCCGATGAGCGAGGCGGTGCAAGCGAGGATGAAGGTGTTTCCCACCGCCCGCATCACCTCGGTGAACACCGGACGCCCGGTGGCAATGGAGGTCCCGAGATCGCCGTGCACCGCCTTCCACATCCACAGCCCGAATTGCACAGGCAGCGGCCGGTCGAAGCCATAGGCAGCCCGAAGCTGGGCGGCCAGTTCCTGCGAGGCGTCCGGCGGCAGCACCGCCACCAGAGGATCTCCGGGGGTGATGTGCACCAGCAGGAAGCACACCAAAGCGACCGAGATCACGATCGGGATCACATAGACGATGCGTCGGGCGACGTAGACGAGCACGGGCCACCTTGAAACAGGGGAACGCGCGGGGCAGGGCGCCCCGCGCGGTAACGCTCAGGGCGTGATGGTGATGGGCGAGAAGTCGATGAACCAACTCTTGGGCTGGATCACGCCTTTCACCTTCGGGCTCATGGCACGCGGCCCGACGTCATGGGCGACATAGAGGAAGGCGGCATCGTCCACGGACGCTGCATGAAGTTCGGCCAGCGCTTTGTCGCGGGCTTCAGGATCGAAGGTGGAACGGGCCTTTTTCACCAGTTCATCGAACTGCGGATTGTTGTTGAAGCCCCAGTTGTTTGAGACCGGCGGTGCCATGCCGGACTGGAGAAAGCGCACCATGGCGAAGAACGGATCCATGGCTGCGTAGGTGACGTTGATTGCGTTGGAGCCGTTGGCGGTGGGGTCTTTCGCGCCGCGTCGCCAGTTGGTGAAGAGCGTGTTCCACTCGATAACGTCCAACTGAACGTCAAAATAGCACTCGCCCAGCGCCTGCTGGAGATACTCGTTCATCGGCAGCGGCAGCATCTGGCCGGAGCCGGAGGCCGAGGTCTGGATCTTCACCTTCAGCTTCTTGTCGGGGCCAAAGCCGGCCTCCTTCATCAGCTTCTGTCCTGCAGCCTGATCATATTTGATCTGGAATTTTACATCGCCGCGCCAGGGATGGCCGGGCTCGAACGTGCCGGTGGCTGGCACCATGAGGCCGCCGAGCAGGCCATCCTTCATGCTTTCGCGGTCCACGCAGAGGTTCGCTGCTTTGCGTGCCCGGATGTCGTTCCAGGGCGAGCCTTCGACGCGGGAGAACTGCCAGGGCCAGACGTGCGGCTGCTCGTTCTGATACAGTTGGAAGCCGCGCGATTTGATCTGCGGCAGCGCATCGGGTGCGGGCGCCTCGATCCAATCCACCTGCCCTGAGAGAAGGGCTGCGGTGCGGGCGTTGGCCTCTGGCATCGGCAGGAGGACCATCTTGTCGGTTTTGGGGACCCGCGCCTTGTCCCAATAGCCATCGTTCTTCGCCAGCTCAAGCCGCTCGCGCGGCGAGAGCTTGGTCATCTTCCAAGGCCCGGTGCCGGAGGCGTCGGAGGCGAAGGCCGTCCATGCGGCGGCAGCCTTGGCCTTTGCGTCGGCGCCGTCTGCCTTGTCATAGAGCGCCTGCCACTTGGCCGGGCTCGCCATGAATAGGTTGGTGAGATTGTAGGGCAGGAAGCTGTCCGGCTCCTTGGTGGTGAGTTCGACCGTGAAATCGTCGATCTTCTTAGCGGAGACCAGCGTGGGCATGCGCGAGGCGGTGACGCCCACCTGGCTGGCGTCGAACTGAGGCGCCTCCTTGTTCAGCACCTTGTCCACGTTCCACACCACCGCATCTGCGGTGAACGGCGAGCCGTCATGGAAGGTGACGCCGGGGCGCAGCTTGAAGGTCCATTTGGTCTTGTCGGCGTCGTCCACCTTCCACTCGGTGGCAAGGCCTGGAATGAGCACGCTGGGCTTCGTCGCGGAGGACAGATCCCAATTCACCAGCGGGTCGTACATGGTGAGGCCGGTGAAGCGGTTGCCCTCGAAGCCCTGGTCGGGTTGACCGAGCGTTCGGGGGATGTCCGCAGCGGTCATGCCGATACGCAAGGTGCTCTGGGCCAAGGCCGCGCCTGGAAGCGCGAGGGCCGGCGCGGCGAAGGCGGCGGAGGTTGCAAGCAACAGCGCGGCGGCCTTCATGCGCGATCCAGAGCGAAGCGAAAATGGGAGAAGCGGCATCTCGGGGCATCCCTTGTGAGCACGGCGAAGTTGTCTAGCAACTGCCGTGCCACGCTTCCCCACACCGTCTGTGCTGATTTTCCCTACGGAATGTCCGCTACGAAACGTCGGTATTTCGTCATCGAATTCTATTAACTGCTCATTTTGTATGCAATCTAATCTGCGCTGAGGGTGAAGCGGTCTTCCGGCGGGCCGTTGCGCATGCTTCTCTAAGCCCCCGATGTAGCGGATGGAGAAAGGGCGTCCTTGAAAGTCCTACTTCTTAACGGCAATATCACTGCAAGCGTCACCGAGCGGATGGTGGAATTGGTACGCGCCCGCTGCCCGCCGGATGTGCAGGTGCTTGGCGCGACGGCGCCCTTCGGCGCGCCTTATATCGCCACCCCCGCCACGGTCGCGGTCGCCGCACATGCATCGCTGGAAGCGATGCGGGCGGCAGTGGAACAGGAGAGGGTTGCCGGGCGCGCGCCGTTCGACGTGTGCTTTTACGCCTGCTTCGGCGAGCCGGGCATCGAATCACTGCGGGAGGTGGCGGGTTTTCCTGTCGTCGGCATGGCGGAGGCCTCCATTCTCACGGCCCTCCAGCTCGGCGCGCGGTTTTCCATCGTCACGGTGGGTGCGGCCTGGCCGGCCATGCTGCGCGATCTGATGCGGCGACTGGCCCTGGACGCGCGCTGTGCCGGCATCGCGGTCGTGCCTGGAGAGGCGCTTTCGCTGGCGGGCAGCCGGGAGCAGGGCACGCAGGCGGTGCGGGCGGTGGTGGGGCATGTGCTCGCCGCTCAGGGGCCGGATGTGGTGATCGTGGCAGGCGCCGCCCTTGCCGGTCATGCCCAGGTCCTGTCGGGAGAACTGTCGGTTCCCGTCCTGGATTCGCTTATAGCAGGGTTCGAACAGGCGCTGGCCCTGGGGCGGCTGAGAAGGTTCAATTGAACCAACGAGCACTGCCTAAAAACCAGCTAAGTGAACCGCCCCGGGTTCACTGGAGTCCATTGGTTTGTGTCACTCCGCCATTTCACCTAAATGCTATCTCAACTCATTCTCGAATTCATAAAAAGTTTTCCTGTCGCCGGCGATTTCTGATCCAATCAGCTCTTCATTCGCAGGAAGTTTGCGTTGCTAAAATAAATCGCCTAGCATTTATTATCACTGATGGGGTTTTTGGTAGCCGGCGACTGATGGTCGGTCGATGACCTCGCTGGCCTGGGACTTCACTTATTTTCCAACATTTTGAGCGGCAACTATCATGAGCAGCGCGAGGCATAGATCTTGCCATATCGCCCGGCTTGGAGCCGCCAAGACCGCCTGCCCACGACCGGCACCGTGATAGACCCCTCACTCCATATGAGTTGGAATGCGCTGGCAGCGACCTCGTGCCCCGTTCTGCTGACGGATGCGACCCAATCGGATAATCCGATAACATATGCGAACGCAGCCTTCAGCGCTCTGTTTGGCTACGATATGGCGGAGATCGTCGGACGAAACTGCCGTTTCCTCCAGGGCCCGGATACCAACCCCGCGACAAAAGCGGAAATCCGTCTCGCGATTGAAGCTGGCGAAGGAATCCGGCGCGAAATACTCAACTATTGCAAGGACGGGACGCCGTTCTGGAACGATCTGACCATTGATCCCATCAAGGACGCGGCAGGTCGAGTGACCGGTTTCATAGGTATCCAGCACCGGTCGGACGCCGTCCATGTGGCGATGGAGGAAAAGGCCGAAGCGGAAATCCGCCTCGAAAGCATCGCCGACCATATTCCCGGCTATCTCTATCGGCGTGTCATGCGGACCGATGGCACCGTCGAACTGGTCTATTGCAGCCCGTCGATCGGCAAGCTCCTTGGTATCGAGGCGCCCGATGTCTCGCGCTTGGTCTATGAGCATGTCCATCCCGACGATCGCGCTGCGTTACTCGCCGCCATTCGAAGTTCGGCGGCAAATATGTCGATATTCCGGGAAGAGTTCCGGCTCATTTCATCCGACGGTACCGTGCATTGGCTTCGCAGCGATGCGCCGCCTCGGCGAATGGCAAACGGTGAGGTCTTTTGGGATGGCCTGGCTATCGAGTTCAGCGCCGAAAAAAAATGGGAAAGCGAAATCGCTAACCTTGCTTTGCGCGATCATCTGACAGGCCTTCTGACGCGGCAGACCTGGCGGCAAGCGATTGCGATGCAACTCTGTGGCGGCGTTGGCGCCTCCCGGCAGTGCGGCGTGCTCTATATCGATATCGTCGCTTTCCACGAACTCAACGCGAGACTTGGCGCCCGCGCCGGAGACGAGATTTTGCGTGAAGCCGCGCACAGGCTCGCCACGATCGCCGAATCCGTGGCCGGCATTTCTGCCCGTCTCGCGGGAGACGAATTCGCACTATTGGTCCCTGGCTGCACGGGAAACGACGCGCTTTCTCTTCTTGCCCAGTCTTCTGGCGAGATACTGGGCCACCCCATCGGGGTCGACGGCGAGAGCATCGCCATCAGCACCTGCATAGGCGGTACCGTCTATTCCTACAGCGAGATCAACGACGCATCCGACACCGACATTGCGAGCGAACTGAACGCGCAAGCTGAGCTTGCGTTGCGCCTGGCGAAACAGGAAGGCAGCGGGTCTCTTGTTCTGTATACACCCGAGCGGGACGACCGCTTTCAAAATCAGGCCATCCTGGCCCGCTCGCTTAAAAATGCCATCGAGAGCGATCAGCTCGAACTCCATTATCAGCCTCTCGTCGATCTTGCCTCCGGCCGCGTCGTCGCCGCCGAGGCCTTGGTCCGATGGAAGCATCCGACCTTAGGGATGCAACGGCCCGATCTGTTCATTCCAATGGCGGAAAAGCAGGGGTTGATCGTGCCGCTGGGCCGGTGGGTGCTTGAGCAGGCCTTGCGGCAGCACAAGGCGTGGCACGACGCCGGGCTGTCGCCTCCGCCCATTTCGATCAACGTATCGGGCAATCAACTGATCGAGCCGGGGTTCGCAGCCACCGTTGAGGACGCGTTGAACGCCATCGGCGCGAGAGCCAGCGATTTTGAACTCGAGCTGACGGAGGGGCTTCTGATCGAGCCGTCTCCACCGATCCTGGCATCGCTTCACGCTCTGCGCAGCATGGGTTTCACCATCACCATCGACGATTTCGGCAGCGGGCATGCGTCGTTCAGATATCTGCGCGACTTTCCGGTCGATAAGGTCAAACTTGATCAGGTTTTCGTCCGAAAGCTGGTGCTGGAATCCGCAGATGCTTTGATCATCCGGGCTGTCATCTCATTGGCGCGTAGCATGGGAATAGGGTTCGTTGCCGAGGGCATCGAAACCGAGCCGCAACGCGATTTCCTCCACCAAGAGGGTTGCCCGATCGGTCAGGGCTATTTCTTCAGCATGCCCCTCGTCGCGGAGGACTTTACCTGGATGCTTGCCAACAAACTCCGCCTCCCGTTGCGCGGGCCTGCGCAATACCCCCCTGCGGAAAGAGGCGAGGAAACGAGGGAAGACACGCGGATGAGGGAAGACTTGGGAATGCGGGAAGAATTGGGAGCGGAGACAGCATGAGTGCCCTGGCATCCAGCGACCATCCCCAGCCCACGGTCCGAAGTCAGGCGATCCCCAAGGTGATCACCGGCATCGAGGGGTTCGACGAGATCAGCCGCGGCGGGCTTCCACGCGGCCGGCTGACGGCAATTATCGGCGCCCCCGGCGCGGGCAAGACGGTCTTCGCCTTACAGACTCTCGCCAATCGGCTCGCGCACCTCGGCGAGCCCTGCATCTTTGTCACCTTCGAGGAGCCGGTCGGCCGCATCCGTGCCAATGTCACATCGTTCGACTGGCCGGCGGAAGCCCTGGACGAGGATCGCTTTTATTTCATTGACGCGCGCGTCCCAGAAGATGCGGTTGTCGCGGGGGCATTCGATTTGCTGGGCCTGCTGGCCGGGCTGACGGCGCTGAAGGACGAGATCGGCGCGCGCAACATCGTTTTCGACGGCATCGATATGCTGCTGAGCAGCTTGCGCGACGAGCGGCTGGAGCGGCAGGAGTTGCTCCGTCTGGATGCCTGGATCCAACGATCAGATGTGTCGGCGATCGTGACGGTCAAGAGCTTCGGGACCGGCGACCGGGATCAGGCTCGCGCCGACTTCCTGCAATACATGACGGACTGCTCGGTCATCCTGGTGGAGACCGTCACCGCCACGGGGTCGTCCCGGACAATCCGCATCGCGAAATATCGCGGGTCCGGCTTCGCGGCCAACCCCGTGCCGGTGGTGATCGGAGAGTCGGGTATCGACGTCATCGCCTTCAAGGCCGCGCGCATCGGCTATCCCACCTTTGAGGACCGCCTCTCCACCGGCGTCGGGCGGCTGGATGCGCTTCTCAACGGTGGATACATCCGCGGCAGCAGCACGTTGATTTCCGGCTCCCCGGGCACCTCGAAGACCAGCCTGGGCGTGAGTTTCGCGACCACGGCCTGCGCCCGCGGCGAACGGGCGCTGCTGGTTAGCTTTGACGAGAGCGTCTCGCAGATCGTCGCGAACATGCGATCCATAGGGATCGATCTGGCGCCGCATCTCAAATCCGGGCTCCTCACCATTGCCTCTCTGCTGTCTGCCGGGCGCAGTCCGGAAGAGCATCTCACCAACATCCGAAACCTGATGAAGGTGGAGCGGCCGGATTGTCTCGTGGTGGATCCGATTTCTGCCTTGATGAAGGCCGATTATCCGTTCTCCGGAATGATCTGCGAGAATCTCCTCGACATGGCGAAGTCTCAAGGAACCACGGTTGTTTGCACCTCCTTGCTGGACCACGTCAGCGGCAACGCCGAGCTTTCGGCCAGTGAGGTTTCAACAATCGCGGACACTTGGCTGCATGTGTCCTATGTGGCGCGGGACGGCGAACGAAACCGTGCCCTCACCATCATCAAGTCTCGCGGCACCGGTCATTCCAATCAGGTCCGCGAGTTGGTGCTGAATTCATCGGGCATCGATCTTGTCGACGTGTATGTGGTGGAGGGCGAAGTGCTCATGGGCAGCGCGCGGTCACAGAAGGAAGCGGAGGCTGAACGCCTTCATGCCGCAGAGGAGATCGCGGCGGAACGGCAGGCACTCAATCTTGAGCGGGAATTGTCGCAGGCCCGTGCTGAGGTGGAGGCGGCGACGCTGGAACTCGGTTGGAAACAGCGCGAGGTCGAACTGGCGAAGACCGCACAGAAAAGCCGCCTCGAAGGTGGGCGGGTCGCGGCAAGGCAGCGGCTGAACCTGAGGCGTGTCGGCGACGACCACCCGGCGTTTGATCCGCTTTTGACGCCAGATGCAGGCGGACGATAGCGTGGAACCCGCCCCCCTCACTTCTGCCGCCGCTGCGTCCGCGACTTCTAACGGCGGAGCGAGGCCCCCTAGCCTTCGGCTATATGTCGCGCGCGCGACCCCAAACTCGGTCCGCGCTGAGCATAATTTATCAGTGATAATGGAGAGTCTGGGAGATGGCGTTGCTCCGCCAACGGTGGAGATCATCGACGTCTTCTTGCATCCAAAGCGCGCGATTAAAGATGGCGTCGTCGTTACACCCACACTTATCGGCTTTAATCTCAATAAGCGGGTTGTATTGATGGGAGACCTCGGCGATCACGCACAAATAAGGTGTTTCATCCAGGATTTAAAACAGTAATATTTTACATCGTGGTGCCGGCTATGAAGCCCAATACGTCAGAAAGAATGGCCGCGATAATCAGACCGAACCAATAGAGCGGCTCACGCTTGGCGGCGGGGCCTATCCCTATCCATATTCTGAGAAGGCTGTCGCTGGCACCACGCAGCGGTTCTCGGCGCCTAGCCGCCGCTGCCAATGCGGTATCCAAGTTTTGCGTACACTGGTGACGCCGGTGTCGGGGGCTTCCGGCGATCTCAAATGTTCGATCGGTGTTGGCATGCCCTAGGTCAGGCGAGCGAATTCGATGGTGCCGCCGATGTTGCGCGCGACCGGAGTTGGGCGGTCAGGGTCGGCACGGCCCTATCGGCGCCCACAGCATCGTGCCGCGCGGTTCGCGACGACGCGGCCATGTGGTTTGTCATTCCCGTCAATGTGTCGTTGCGATACAACTCCGTTCGATTTCAAGAACGAACAATAGGCACCGACACGATGAAAACGCTGAGTTTGATTTTGCTCTGCAATGCCATGACCATTTCTGTCGCCTCCGCTCAGGCGCCCGACATGAAAGGTGATTGGGTCGGCAAGACCAATACGATCGTCGCCGGCGTGGGTGGCCCGCACTGGCCGGACAGCAAGGGCACATGGGCAAAGCCTTTGCTGGCGCAGCGGGACATCACGCTCCGCATTGTCGGTCAGGACGACCGCCGCTTCTGGGGCGAGAGCGTCATTGCCGGCGACGCGGCCTCGGGCGGCGCGGTGACGTCAGAACCCTTCATCGGAACCCTCTCAAAAGGTGGCGACAGGGTGATGATGACGGACACGGACGGCTATTTTCTCGGTGACCTGTCCGGCACCACGCTTTCCTATTGTTATCTTCAGGCCGGCGCCCGGCAGGTCAATGATAAGCCGGCCGTCGCGACCTGCAACGATGTGACGAAACGCTGATTGCTTCCCTGCGGCGGCGGCCCCGCCTCCCCCTCGGGTGAGGCGGGCCTTTCTGCTTCAGTCCATGCAGGCGCGTGCATCATTCTCGCAGGATGCTCCGACGGACCCCACAGTGGCCTGCCGACCGGATCGAACGTGATCGGCCGGCACAGATGCCGTCTCCCAGTCATTCGGAACCTGAATGTCTCGTCTCATGGCCCGGCTGATGACAGAGCCCGCTCCACTCGCCTGGCTTGAACGTCGGTCCTGGCATATCTGGCTTGTCGTCGGCCTCGTCTCTATGGGCGCATTTATCGGGCAACTCGACGCCACGATCGTCCAACTCGCCTTGCCAACTCTTGGGCACCAGTTCGATGTGTCGCTTCAGCATGTGAGCTGGATCGCGCTTTCGTATCTCGCGGCCTTCGTTGCCTTTCTGCCGATCTGCGGCCGCCTGTGCGAAATGTTTGGCCGCAAGACGCTGTATATCTTCGGGTACCTTATCTTCATCGCCGCCAGCGCCCTGTGCGGCTTTGCGTCCAGTTTTGAGCAACTGGTGATCTTCCGCTTTCTGCAGGGGGTGGGCGGGTCGCTCCTCGGCGCCAACAGCATTTCGATCCTGGTTAAAACGGTCTCGCCGGCGCAGCGAGGACGGGCACTTGGCTTGTTTGCGGCGGCTCAGGCGGTGGGCATGAGCGCGGGCCCGGTACTGGGCGGGCTTCTGCTCGCGACGCTCGGATGGCAATGGATCTTCTGGCTCACCGTGCCTTTCGGCGCGCTGGCCGTTGTCCTTGGCTGGCTGGCCCTGCCTCGTAGCACCGACACGCAGCCGAACCGCGCCTTCGACTGGGGTGGGTCCCTGCTGATCGGGCCGGCTCTGATCCTGACCGTGACTGTGCTCAACTATGTCTCCACCTGGGGGCTGGGCTCCCCCGCGACGCTCGGTAGCCTCGCCATGGCCGCCCTGTTGCTCGGGCTGCTGGTGCGGCGCGAGCGCACCTTCGCCGCGCCGCTGATCGATCCTGCCCTGTTCCGGAGCTGGTCGTTTTGCAGCGCTGCGGCCGGGGTGACGCTTGGCTACGCGCTGCTGTTCGGCATGTTCTTTCTCATGTCCTTCGCGCAGGGACACGGCTTCGGCGAGCCTCCCGGTACGGCCGGCCTGCACCTGGCCATCATTCCAGTCTCCATCGGGCTGACCGCTCCGTTCAGCAACATGGTGAAGGAGCGACTAGGGGGGCGCTGGGTCGGTCTGGCGGGCATGACGCTGAGCTTCATGGCGATTGCTCTGCTGTTTTGCACGCTCGGACGGGTCGAGGATCACCGTCTTTTCGACGGCATGGCCTATGCACTGTTCGGCGCCGGCATCGGCCTCTTCATCGCCCCCAACAATCAGGTGGCGATTGCGGCTGTACCGCCGGCCTTGTCGGGCCCCGCCGGTTCGCTGCTCAACCTCATGCGCGCGTTGGGAACCAGTCTCGGCGTTGCCGGCGGCGCGACCATGCTGGCGTTGAATCTGGACAGCGCCGATGGGGCACCACGCACATGGCTTTCTTCCAGCGGCACCGACATGGTCATCGCGGTCCGCCACACCCTGCCGCTGCTCGCAGGCATTGTTGTGCTGGCCGGCGTGGCAGCGTGGTTTGCCGCACGGAAGATGGCGTGTCTCGACAGGCGCCCCAAGGCGACGTCCGCCAAGGTTGGCTGATCGATCAATGCAAGGGGTCGGGCAATTGGGTGGCGTTTGATAGGACTTGTGTTGCACCGATGTTGTTGAAAAAGTGGGAGCACCACCACGGGAGAGGGCGGCGAAGGCCATAATCTCATCTGGTCCCGCCGCCGCAGCGGACTGAGACCGGGCACCTCAAGAAACCCCGCTCGGCCGAGCGGGGTTTCTTCATGATCAGCGTTGTCAGCGAGCCATCGCCACGGGAATACAAACAACTTTCTATTGTCAGGCAATAGGGTTGGGATCAGCCGTCTGTGCCGCGTTGCTGGGCGAGGGCCATGGCGAATACGCCGTTTCCAACGCTCCAGTCCGAATAGTCATTTTCGTGCATGAAAATGAAAATGTCCTTGGGGGACACGGCTGCATTCGCCTCCAGGTTCCTCGCAATCGCGGCATAGAGGGAGCGCTTCATGGCATCGCTTCTCCCTCTGCGCATGGTGATCTCCACGGTGATCAACTCACTTGAACGAGCGATTCCGTTGAAACCGCGGTCAAAAAAGAACTCTCCCTCCCGATACTCGGTCACGAGGTTGAACAGTTCGTCCTTGGGCATCCCGATGTTTTCGACCAGAGCGTCATGAATGCCTTGTACAATATTCATCTTGCGGGCGGGCTCAGTTCCTTGGGGCAATGCGGTTCTAACAAATGGCATGGTTCCACCTCGGCGTCTTTGACGATGGTGCCGTTTATCACGTACAAACCACTGAATATATTGACATATTGGCAGCTTTATTGTGACTATAACTCACATGAGAAGTCGCAAGAACATACCTGTCGCAGCGCTCCGCGCCTTTGAAGCCGCTGCGCGCCATGGCCAGCTTACGGCAGCCGCCGAGGAACTCGCCGTGACCCATGGGGCGATCAGCCGGCATGTCAGCCATCTTGAGGCATTCATCGGCACGCAGCTTTTCGAGGGTGCTCGCAATCGCCCGAAACTGACGGCGGAAGGCCGCGTGTTCGGCTTCGCACTAACTGCAGCGTTCGACCAGATAGAGGACGCGCTCCGCATTGTAGGGAAGGGTGATGACCACATTCTGGATGTGGCATGCCTCAGCACTTTCGCCATGCGGTGGCTTATTCCGCGCCTTTACGATTTTGCCGCGAAGTATCCGCAGTATGATGTGCGCCTTGCAACTGATGATCGCCCCCCACGCACGCAGATCGATGTTCATATATCGGTTCTATCGCCAGGCGATCCAATACCGGATAATGCCTCCCTCTTGTTTCAGGAGAAATTGGGGGTGATCGTTGCGCCGTCAGTTGCTGAAGCAAATGTGAATGGACGCAGAGCTTATACTGTCAATTATCCTCGACTGGAAACTCGAACACGCCCTCTCATCTGGCATGAGTGGTCGCGCCTCACGCGGCAGGATGAGCCGGATATGCCCTCCGCAACCAGAATTTTTGACCACTATCACCTCACTATCGAGGCTGCTCTGAGTGGCCTCGGTGCCGCAATAGCGCCATGGCATCTGGTCGCGGGAGACGTAGCATCCGGTCGGTTGATCGCGCCTTATGGATTCCTGTATAGCGATTATCGGTATGTCGTAAAGGTAGCTCGCCCTGGTCGTCGCAAGACAGAGCATTTCGTCAAGTGGCTGAAAGAAGCAATCGCTGCGTTTCCAGAGCAGTAATTAGCGATGTTTATACTGCGGCGGCCTAAGCGTCTGTTTTGAAACTCGGACGCCGTAGGATTCAAGAGACGCCCGTATTATGATTCAAGCTCTGGATGTGGACACCAGAGCACCGTGGCCGAATGGCCAGGATCGCCCGGAAAACGAAGCGCGATCCGTCGGATCTGACGGATGAGGAAAGGGAGCGGACGGCGCCGCTGATGCCGGCTCCCCGGCGTCGCGGTCGACCCCGGGAGGGTGAGTTCCGGATGTGATCAGCGTCGTGCGCTTCTGGTGCCCTTCGGGGTGCGGCTGGCGGACGCTGGCAACAGCGGAGCCATTGGCGGCGCGGCGCGTTGCCGGGTCTGAAGCCCGCCCTCTCGCTCACGCATGAAGACGATGAGGGCTCTGCGAAAGCCTTAGCGGGCGACCCAGGTTCCGCTGCGGGCGATGGCGGCCGAGATGGTGCGTCCGGCGCGGATCACGGCATCGCGGAAGCGGGCCGCTTCGCCTTTCAGGGCGTCCTCGCCCAGCACCAGGCTGACCCCGGCGATCACCTGCTTGTCCACCAGCACCGGCGCCGCGATGCCGGCGCGGCCGGGGGCGACTTCGGAGACGGTTTCGACGATGCCGGCCTTGCGAATGGCCCGCACTTCGGCCTTGAACGCCTTCCAGTCGCCGTGGCCCAGCCGGGCGCGGATGGTGTCCTCATTGTCGAGATAGACCCGCTTCAGCGCCCGGTCGTCGAGATGCGCCAGAACCACCTTGGAAGAGGCACCGGCGAACAACGGCATAGCCACCCCGCGCTCATAGGTGGTGATGGGATGCGGCGCCGTGCCGTGCTCCTGGTGCACGCACATCACCGTGTCCCGGTAGCGCCGGCAGAGGATGGCGGTGGCCTCCTGGGTTGTCTCGTCCAGTAGCGTCTTCAGCGCCTGCGACGCGAGCGGGATCAGCGTGTCGCCCTGCCGCAAGAGGCGGTCGTATTCGATGAAAGCGGGCCCCAGCACGTAGCCCGCGCCGATGACCGGATCGAGAAAGCCCGCGCCATAGAGGTCCTGCACATCGCGATAGGCGGAGCTTTGCGACACGCCGGTCTCGCGGGCGATCTCCTCCACGGTCCAGGGACCCTGCCGATCTCGAAACAGCCCCAGAACCTTGAGCACGCGACTGGCCAAACCCGCCTCCCCTTATTGATATATTGTCTCAATGAGAGAAAATATCAAAATTCGCAATAGGTGATAATACTGCTTGAACTGCCCGGTGAACAGGATTTATCTTTTTCGCAAAGGCGCACGCAGATGCGCCTCTCCCCTTCTTCCGGAGACAGTCCCCATGAAACGGATCAGCACCTTGTTGTGCGCATTGGCGCTGGCGGCGGCCCCGTTCGCGTCCGCGTCCGCGCAGGCCCCGAAGACCGAGGTCAAGCTCGCGGTCCTGGCGCCGAGCGCGCTGCTATGGCTGCACGCCATCGCCGAGCAGAAGGGCTTCTACGAGAAGCGCAATCTCAATGTGCGCGAACTGCGCGCGTCCGACAGCCCGGCGCTGCTCCAGGCGGTGGCATCCGGCAGCGCGGACGCCGGCGTTTCGCTGGGCGACCTTGCGGTGCGCGCGGTGGATAAGGGCGCCCCGGTGGTGATCTCGGGCGCGATGCTGGAAAAGACCATCCTGCGCCTCTACGGCGCGAAGGGCACGAAATCCATCAAGGACCTCGCCGGCAAGCCGCTCACCGCCGGAGCGGTGAAGGGCGGGACCGCAAACCTCCTGAAGTACCAACTGCTCCAGGCCGGCGTGGACCCGGCCGGCGTGCAGATGGTGTCCATCGCCAATTCGCGCGACCGCATCATCGCCATGGGCAACGGCCAGGTGGCCGGCGCGCTCCTGATCGCGCCGTTCGATACGCTGGCCGGCCAGGAAGGCGCGGTGCTGCTCGACGTCTATCGCGAGCCCTACGTTCAGACCCCCCTGGTGCTCAACAAGACCTGGGCGAACGCCCCCGCGACCCGCCCGACGGCCGTGGCGCTGACGCAGGCGCTGAAAGAGGCCGCGGCCTTCATCTCCGATCCCGCCAACAAGGACGCCGCCATCGACGTCCTCGCCAGCTACACCAAGACGCCGCGCGACGTCTGTGTGGATTCCTATGCCTTCATCGTCGACGAGCAGAAGGCGATCCCGGCCGACCTCTCGGTGCCCGCAGCCGGGCTTGAGAACCTGTTCAAGATCGATGCGGCGGTGGGCGGCGAGCCCCCGGCCCAGGCCTTCGTGCTCAACCGCTATTACGATCCCAGCTTCCTCGCCGGAAAGTGAGCGGCTGAGCGACACGCTCAACAGAAAGGCCTGACCCATGGCCCACTTCAGCGACATGCGGACGCCGGTGACACTGCTCACCGGCTTCCTTGGGGCGGGCAAGACCACGCTGATGAATGCGTGGCTCCGCGACACCGCGCTGAGCGACACCGCAGTCATCGTCAATGAATTCGGCGAGATCGGCATCGACCATGCGCTGATCGCGTCCAGCAGCGACAACACCATCGAACTGTCCACCGGCTGCCTGTGCTGCACGGTGAAGGGCGACCTCGTGGAGACCCTGCGCGACCTCACCGAGAAGCGCGCGAAGGGAGAGGTCCGGCGGTTCACGCGGGTGCTGATCGAAACCACCGGCCTCGCCGATCCCGGCCCGGTGATCCAGGCCCTCATCACCTTCCCGGTGGCGCGCACCTATCGCCTCGGCCGCATCGTCACCATCGTCGATGCCGTGCAGGGCATGGGCACCCTCGACCGCCACACCGAAGCGCAGAAGCAGGTGGCGGTGGCGGATGAAATCATCCTCACCAAAACAGACCTCTCTCCACGCGGGCTCGATGCCTTGCGCGCGCGCCTGGCCGACCTCGCGCCGGGCGCCCGCCAGCACGTCTCATCGCTCGATGACATGCCCGGGCCGAACCTGCTGGACGGCGTGGACCCGGCCGACCCGCGCACCCGCCCCAGCGAAGTGAAGGCTTGGCTGCGTGCCGATCGGTTCGAGGCCCAGCCAGATCCTAACGGCGATGCCGCCCGTCATCAGCAGGACATCGGCTCGTTCTGCCTCACCTTCGATGCGCCGCTGGAATGGGAGCATGTCGCCGCCTGGCTCGATGCGCTGGTGATCGCCCATGGCGAGGATCTGCTGCGGGTGAAGGGCATCCTGTCCGTGGTCGGGCGCGACAAGCCGATCGTCGTGCAGGCCGTGCAGCGCCTGTTCTCCCCGCCGGTGGAGCTGGCGCGCTGGCCCGACGGCCTCGCCGCGTCGCAGATCGTCTTTATCACCAAGGGTTTGTCGCGGGACTACATCGTCGAAGTCCTCGACGTGATCCGCTCGCGTTCCGTTCAATCAATATCGCCGTCAGAAGCGGCCGCCTGAGGAGTTTAGCGTGGATACCATCATCAAGAACGGCTTGATCATCACCGCGGATGGCCGCTTCGAAGGCTCGATCGGCATCAAGGACGGCAGCATCGCCGGCATCTTCGAAGTGGGCGAGGAGCCGGCAGCGGCCGAAGTGATCGATGCCAAGGGTCTCGCCGTTCTCCCCGGCGTCATCGATATGCACTCGCATCACCGCGAGGGATCGCAGCCGGGGTTCGAGTACAAGGACACCATCTATACCTCGACGTGCCAGTGCGCGGCGGGCGGCGTGACCACCTCGGTCGCCATGCCGAACGTGACGCCGCCGCCCAACAGCCTGGACCTGCTTGAGAAGCAGTTCGCGATCTATGAGCGCGACGCGGTGGTGGACTGGAACTTCAATCCGGCGCCGACGGTGATCTCCGAAGTGCCCGGCATGGCGAAGACCGGCATCGCCGCCTTCAAGTTCTTCATGGTGGTGGACACCGGACGCTCCTACCCGCACATGCCGGGCATCGGCGTGCACGACCACGGCAAGATCCTCGAAATCATGCAGGCCTGCGCGGCGCAGGACGTGCCGCTGATGATCCATCCCCACGATCAGGCCCTTATGGACGTGATCGAGCACAAATATTGGGAGCGCGGCGAACGTGACGCCCTGGCCTATGCGAAGGCGTATGCCGCGCATGACGGGGTGATCTGGGAAACCGCGATCGCGACCATCCTGCGCCTTCAGAAGGCGGCGGGCTGCCACCTCCACATCCTCCACACCCAGACCGCCGGCAGCGTCCAGCTGATCCGCGAGGCGAAGGCTGCGGGGCAGAAGGTGACGTGCGAGATCAACCCCTGGGCCCTGTTCCTGGGCTGCGACTGGGCCGCGATCCAGCGCCTCGGCTCCTATGCGCTCTCCTATTGGGTGCCGGAGAAGAACGTGCCCGGCCTGTGGCAGGGCCTCAACGATGGCACCATCGACATCGTCGCCACCGACCACGCGCCGCACCTGAAGGAAGAGAAGGAAATCGGCTGGACCGACGGCTGGAAGGCCCATACCGGCACGCCCTCCACCCAGTTCTATCTCTCCATGTTCCTCACAGCGGCCATGGAAGGAAAGATCCCGCTGGAGCGCGTCGTGGAAGCCACCTCCACCGGCCCGGCGCGTCTGTTCCGTCTCGACCGCAAGGGCGAAATCCGCCCCGGCTTCGACGCCGATCTCGTGCTGGTGGATTTGGAGAAGGAATACGAGGTCCGCGACGAGGACGTGCTGTCGCTGATCGGCTGGAGCCCCTATGCGGGCCGGACCTTCAAGGCCAAGACCGAGCGCACCATCCTGCGCGGCAAGACCGTCTATGTCGACGGCAAGGTGGTGGGCGATAAGGGCTACGGCAAGCAGGCCGTCTCCACCGCGCGGCATGCCCAGAAGGTCGCTGCGGAATGATTTCGCTTAAGTCCTTTTACGCGTTCATCGAAGGGCGCTCGCGGGCAGCGGGCGCCCTTCGGATGGTGATCTCCGTTGGGTTCGTGCTCCTGATCTGGGAGTTTTTGGCGACCATGGTTGTCACCAACAAGCTCCTGCTGGTGCCCCCCATGGAGGTGTTCCGTGCGCTGGGCAAGGAAGCCGGCAATGGGTCGCTGTGGACCAATGCGCTGGCTACCATCAGCGCGGTGGCGGCGGCGTTCCCGATCTCGGTGATGATCGGCATCGCGCTGGGCCTCGCGCTGGCGTCGAGCCGGTTCCTGGCTCTCACGGCGGGGCCGATGCTCACGGCGCTGAACTCCGTGCCGCTGGTGGCGCTCGCGCCGCTGTTCATCGCCTGGCTCGGCCTCGGCTTCGCCTCCAAGTTCGTGATCGTGACCATCTTCTCGATTTTCCCGATCCTGGTGATGACCGAGACCGGCCTGAAGGCCACCGACAAGATCCTGGTGGAGGCGGCGCGCTCGTTCAACGCCTCGCGCTGGCAGATCTTCACCACGGTGACGCTGCCGTTCGCCCTGCCCTTCATTGTCTCGGGCATCCGCGTGGCATGGGCGCGGGCGCTGGTCGCGATCATCATCGCCGAGTTCTTCGGCTCGTTCGCGGGCTTCGGCTTTGCGATCCTGGCCGCGGGGCAGAGCTTCGACACGGCGACGCTGCTGGCCTACGTGATCCTCCTCGGCGCGCTCGGTCTTCTCGGCAGCATCTTCTTCGAATGGCTGGAGCGCCGGCTTGCTCCCTGGAGGCAGGAATGACCGCGAGCGCCCTTTCCATCGAAGGCATCAGCAAGGTCTTCGAACGCACCGGCAAGCCGTCCGTCGAGGCGCTGCGGGACATCAACCTCACAGTCCGCGAGGGGGAGTTCGTCTCCATCGTCGGGGCCAGCGGCTCGGGCAAGTCGACGCTGCTGCGCATCATCGACGGGCTGCTGCCGGCCTCCTCGGGCGTCGTCAAAGTGTCCGGGGCGGCGGTGGACCGGCCCGGCGCCGACCGCGCCATGGTGTTCCAGCAGGATGCGCTCCTGCCGTGGAAAACCGTGATCGAGAACGTGGCCTATGGGCTCGTCATCGGCGGCACGCGCAAGCGCGAGGCGCACGCCACGGCGCAGCGCTTCATCGACATGGCGGGATTGACGGGCTTCGAGCACCATTATCCCCACCAGCTCTCCGGCGGCATGCGCCAGCGCGTGAACGTCGCCCGCGCGCTGGCGGTGAACCCGAAAATCCTGTTGCTGGACGAACCGTTCGCGGCGCTCGACGCCCAGACCCGCGAAATCATGCAGACCGAGCTGCTGAACATCTGGCAGAAGAGCCGCACCACGGTGCTGCTCATCACCCACCAGATCGACGAGGCGGTCTTCCTCTCCGACCGCGTCGTTGTGTTCTCTGCCCGCCCCGGATGCGTGCGGGAGGAGATTCCGGTGCCGCTGCCGCGCCCGCGCGCGCTGGAGGTGAAGCGCCAGGAGCAGTTCGGCGTGCTGGTGGACCGCATCTGGCACCTCATCGAGCACGAGGTGCGCAGCGCGGTAGCGGACAACAGGGCCTGATGTCGCTCGGCTTGCGGGAGACCGCGGGCCGTCGCGGTGGCCCTCTTTTACTTGCCACTGCTGCATAAGCGTCGCTCCCCCTCCCGCTTGCGAGGGAGGGCGCGGAGAGCGCCTGACAAAAGGGACTACGGGCGCTTAAGGTTCAATTGAACCTACGAGCAATCCCTAAAAACCAGCTAAGTCTTTGAAAGGATTGGCGCACCCGAAGGGATTCGAACCCCTGACCTCTGCCTTCGGAGGGCAGCGCTTGCGTTTTCCCTGACTTTCCCGGTGTTTCCAAAAACCGTTGAAAATGCAAGATAAATTGGCGTTCTGATGCGGAGGCATGCGCTTTCACATGCCCTTCTTTACCCCGAATTTCCCCTTCTTTCCGTCCTCGGTGGCGACTCGGTGGCGACTCATGTGCTATCCACGGCTTATGCCCAGCATCAAGCTCTCCCGTCGCTCTATTGCCGCTCTCGCACCAGCGGAGAAGGCCATCACTTATTTCGATGAGACACTCCCCGGCTTTGGGCTCAAGATCATGCCATCAGGGACTCGGAGTTGGGTCTGCGAGTACAGACCCGGCGCTGGCGGACGAGGCGTCGCAAAGAAAAGGCTGGTCCTCGGCAGTGCCGCGGTGCTTTCTCCGGAAGAGGCGCGGGAGGCAGCGCACAAGCTGCTAGCGGCGGTTCGGCTAGGTTCTGATCCGTCATCCGATCGCGCCATCGAACGCGCCGATATAACGGTGTCTCAGTTGTGCGACCGCTATCTGGCTGAAGGTTGCGACCTGAAGAAGCCAAGCACGATCGCGACGGACAGAGGGCGCATCAAAAGACACATCGCCCCGCTGCTGGGACATCGCCGGGTGCGAGAAATTGAGCGGATAGATATCGAAAAATTCTTGCGCGACGTGGCCGCTGGAAAGACGGCGACGGATGTCAAAACGGGGAAGCAAGGCCGCGCGATCGTCACAGGCGGGAAGGGGACAGCGACGCGGACGGTGCGCTTGCTGGGCGGCATTTTCACTTGGGCGGTCTCCCAGAAGATGCGGCCCGATAACCCGACGGTGGGGGTCAGAAAATTTCCCGATCAGAGCGGGGAGCGTTACTTGTCGAGCGAGGAATTTGCGCGTCTCGGGGCTGCCATCGTGGAGGCTCAGACGGTCGGAGTTCCACACCGAAAATCGGACAGTAAACATGCGACGAAGGGCGGGGTGTCTAAGATAGATGGACATGCAGCAGCGGCGATCCGGCTGCTGATTTTCACCGGCTGTAGGCTTTCTGAGATCCTGAAACTCCGATGGTCGGAGGTGGATCTGGGACGGGGCCTACTGTTCTTGCCAGATTCTAAGACAGGCCGAAAAGCGGTCGTGCTTTCCGATGCGGCTCGCGCCATTCTCGCCGGGATACCCCGATCCGGCGTCTACGTAATTGCGGGCGCGACCACGGGCCAGCCCTACGAACGGCCGCGTAGCGATTTGAAGAGGCCCTGGGATTTGGTGCGCCAGCGCGCAGGATTGTCTGATGTCCGGCTGCACGACTTGCGACACACTTACGCGTCGATCGGGGTGGGCGAGGGGATGGGGCTGCCCATAGTGGCCGAGCTCCTCGGACATAGCGATACTGCGACCACGAAGAAGTATGCGCATTTGAGCGCCGATCCGGTGCGGCGGGCTGCGAACGAAATCGGGGCGCGGATCGCTGCGGCGATGAGTGGCAAGTGATGGCGCCCCTCAGATCAATCGTCGATATAAAAGTGGTAGCCCTTCGTGACCTGCTGAACGAAGGGAAGCATCGCCGCGACGAAGTGAAGGCTAAGGTTCTGGAGGCCCTTGCCGACGGCGTGGCTTCGCCACCAATGCAGAAGCTCGCCGCGGAGCTTTTTGGCGCCAAGCGTGGCCGGCAGGCGACAGGCCTATACCGATGGATGGAGATCGGAGCAGCCGCGGATCAACTGTCTGAGGATGGTGTCGGACGCGCTGAGATACTCGCAACGCTGGCCGATCAGTATGGCCGATCCGAAAAGCACGTAGATGCCTGCATCACCCAGTGGGGCAAGGCACGCGCCGGCCGATGAGCGTTAGCCTAATTTAATCGCCGTTTTGAATAGGTGGCGACTGTTCCCGCCATTTCCCATCTTGGGATCAAGTCGCAATCCTGCGGCGATGGAGGGCACAAATGATCAGGGTGAAGGATGCAGCCAAGCGAATTGGTTTGTCAGTCAGCTCGCTGAATAAGATGCGGTGCTACGGTACCGGTCCGGTTTTTTACAAATTAGGGTCTGCAATCTTTTACAGGGCAGATGACCTTGACGCCTGGCTGGCGGAGCGGCGGCGCACGTCTACTTGGTGCGCCAACGACAATAGCTCCTCCCGCCCGGCGGTGGCGGCGTGACCTTGACGTTTGGTCGGCTGCAGTTGAGCATCCCGCATTCAATAGGCGGCCTCGATGCTCATCACCTGCCGAACGTGCGGTAGAGAGGTGGATCTGCCATATTCACCGGAACTTCGCACGCGGCTGGACCGTGGCGCCGTTCTTCGATGCACATGTGGAGGCACTGCCGCACAGTGCTTGCAATGCAGCCAGCCGATATCTCCAGCCAGATTAGCAGCAAGCCCCGGCACACGATATTGCGCCGAGCATGCGTCAGATGTGCGTACTCGAATGGCGGCCGAACCAGCCGGCACTCGGGATGCTTGGAAGCGTGACAGAGGAAGCTGGCGAGGGCGACCTCCTAGGTAGCCCCTGCCGCCTGACGGGCCCATGGGTGGGAAACTTTTCCCACCATCCTCCGCCTCCCACATCATCATCACTCAACCCGCCGGCCACGCCCCGCGGATGACGCCGCTGCTTGCCTCCAGCCCACCCACACCCGCTGGCGCCATCGTGGCGCCGGCTCCACCGCGCTCGTCTGGGCGCACTACCGAGGAGAGCCCATGCTTGCACTTGTATTGGACGATCCGACCATGGCGGTCGCACGCGTCCAGCACGAAAACCTGGCCATCGCCGACATCATTATAGGGCAGCGACACCGACGCGATTTGGGAGATATCCCAGGGCTGGCAGCGAGCATCGGAGAGATAGGCCTCCTCCAGCCGGTGGTTGTCACAAACGCCAACGTGCTGGTAGCCGGTGAGCGGCGGATCCGGGCGTTTCAGCACCTAGGCCGAAGCTGCGTCCCGGTGCGGCGGCTGGACATCGAATGCGTCGTCCGCGGCGAATTCGACGAAAACGAAATAAGGAAGGCGTTCACTCCGTCTGAGAGGGTTGCTATCGCGGCTGCCCTTCAGACCACCGGGGGACGCGGAAGACCCGATAATTCCCAAAAAATTGGGAATAAAGTGACAGCGCCTGAAGCCGCGCGTAAGGCGGGCTTCGGAAACGAAACCACCTATCGCCAAGCCAAAACAGTCTTAGCTTCCGGCACCCCCGCGCTGGTCGCCGCGATGGACAGCGGCAGAGTTAGCATCAGCGCTGCTGCTGCAGCGACCAAGCTTGATGAATCAGACCGGGCAAGAGCGTTGGCGTCGGAAGATCCGAACAGGTCCCTTCGCGATGCTGTAATTGCGATGGCCTCCACAAAACCGCCTCCAAGTGCTAACCGGAATCCACTGTACAAGCCTGATGAGAGGTACAAGGCATTCGCTGCAATTGCCGGATTTTGCGAAAGCATTTCGGGCAAAGTGGAAACTCACGGGGCGGAATACATCTCCGCCGGAGCGCTTGACGAAGCGATGAGAGAGCGCGAGCGGAAGACAATCATTCGATGCATCGAGAATCTGAACGAACTGTTGGAGGCTTACTAGATGGCAAATTCTCCACTCGTTGAATTCACCGACGCCGTATGGACGGCCGCTGCTTCACTTGAATCCATGAGCGCTCCGAGGGTTGCCGATCACATCATTAAATCGCTGTTCCCGCAGACCGTAAACGCCGCGGAAGGAGAGGGAGCATTTCCCATTTTCCGAAATGGCGTTTTGGTCCACGTGCGGAAGGTGCTGAGCGCGAAGATAGACGAGGAGGGTCAGATGTCCATTTTTGATATTGATGAACGACTGGTCCCGACGGTCGAGCAATTGAAACGCGGCGCGTATTACGTTCAGTCGCTCGACGAATATGTAAGTGTATCTCGGCTCGTCAAGGAGGTCAGTTTACTCGACGAGGCGCGGAAATATATGCGCCGGAAGGGCAACGAAACGCTATCCGAAGCCGATGCTCTGGACGGACTATTCAAGGCAGTATGCGCCGTCGCGAATGACAACATTTCTCAGCTCGCGAGGGCAGCGTGAACGCGGCATCTAGGCTGCACCGAACAAATAGGCCGGCGGCCTAGATTTTAGATCCGGTGGCCGAGGTCGGGCCACCGGATTCCTTCCGCATGCTCTTCTACGTGCCCTTTGAGCTCAGCCGCTCTCCATATAATGCGAGGTCGCCATGCTGCCTTCGGTCCCATGTACGGATGAGCACGTGCAATTCCCCACGGCCCAGCGTGAGAAGCTGCCCAAGGCGGAAAGCCTGGAGGCCAAGTTCAAGCTGCTGTGCCTGCTGTCCTATGATGGCCGGGTCAAGCGGAGGCATTTTCTGGTGTTCGGCTTTCTGCTGGATTGGTTTCACTCGACCTATGGCGACGCCCTGGCCAGCGTGCGGCACATCCAAGCCACCCTTCAGGCCCGCTCACCGACCGGCGAGAGCCTCTTCATCGGGGACGTGCACAGCGCCCTAACAGACCTCGTGGCTTGGGGGTATCTGCATCAAGAAAAAGGACGCGGTCGGCGCGCCAGTCGCTATGTGCCGAACTGGGCTCTGGTGTGTAGCGTTCGGGAAACTCCGAACACAACGTCCACTGAAATTAGCGTTCGGGATTCTCAGAACACAGATGTTCGGGAATTCCCGAACGCTACGCCTCATAGCGTTCGGGACACTCAGAACAAAGACCCTCTTACGGGACCCGGTTACAAGACCGGGTCACAGGAAAGAGGGATTGAATGCACCACGCCTTCGGCGTCGCTTTCGGTCGGGCTATCGCCCGCCGATGCGCGTACGGCGCAAGGTGGCTTCGCTGAGCTGTGGTCTGCATACGATTTCAAGCGTGAGAAGAAGAAGGCCAGAGATGCCTACGCCAGGTTCGCACCTGATGCTGACCTCCACATCTCCGTCGTTGCAGCCGCAGCAGCGTGGCGAGCCGCGTGGGCCGCTCAAGGCAAACCTGATGCACCTAGGCGTTACCTTCACACGTGGCTGCGTGACGAGGACTACGACTGCGAGCCCCCAACTGCGTATGTCCCAAAAGAGGGGAAGCTACAGCAGAAGGGGCCAAGGCCCTTAGTGGACGACCCTCCACAGGCCGATCCGGCACTGGCGGCCCTTGCAAAATGGGAGGGCGATGTGAGCTTATTCTCGCCGCGCGGAACGTTCCAAGGTGAGGTGGTCGAAACCTCAAAGTGGGTGGACGAGCCCGGTGCAATGCAGGTGTGCTTGCTGTTGGCGTTGAAGACACCGACCGGGGACCAGCGTGTCGAACACGTCTTCTGGATTGAAAGTGACGACGCCGAGCAGCAGCGGCGCGGCCAGGGCTTCCTTGGTTTCCTCGCCCACGCTATGGGCATCCCTCCGGCGGAGGATACTGAAGACCTTCAGTTTCGGCCGATGACTATCACCATCAACCAGGAGGGCCACATCAGCTATGGTCCGCCAGGCTCCGACATGAGGTTGGCCGCATGACAGACGCAACGCCATATCAAACATGGGACGAGGTCTCCGCGGATATTGACCGGTTGGCCTCTGAGGCGAGACCGGCTATCGCTATCATAATCGTCGAGAACGCCAAGGTGCTGGCGGATTTCTGCGCCACCAAATACGCTCCGCCCAGCGAAGTCGGGATCGGCTATTGGCGGACCATGAGACTAATCTGGTCGCACGTTCGGCCACCTATCGAATTAGAGGTCTTTGAAGCCCGATACGAATTCTACCGCTTTTTCGATGGGTCCACGGACATCGAAGAGGTCGAAGTGGCCGAGCGCGGCATCCCCGATCGTCTGCTGGCTCTTCTAGACTCCATGTAGAGCTACGCCTGCGGTGGAAGCCGGCGGTCGTGTTCAGCTGCCGAACACCTGACAAAAAAGACGAAGGGGATGTAGGCTGCAACCAACAGGCGTTCTCTCGGGAGCACAGGCATGTCCGCGACCACAGACTACCAACGTGCTGCGAGGTTTAACCGCTCGAATATGTTCGATGCGATGCTTCTGGCGGATCCAACCTTCTGCCCGAAGTGGGAAGCATTTCTCGAAGAGTACGCCTCTGACCAGGATCTGCCTCTCTATCTGGCTCTAGCCGCTCTGTCGTCGCACGTAATCGAGAATTTGGAGGCCGGAAACACTGACCGGCTTTCCACTGTCTTCGAGGTGGTGGAGCGATGGCATATCGATGGCGACCACTTCGTATGCGAGGCAGCGACAGTCGGCTTTTTGGAGTCGCTGCAGAACCAGAGCCAGAATAGAGGTCGGCCACCTGAAGTTTTTCTTCCTTGGCTGCTGCCTGAAACGCTGCGGCGCTGGAACCGCCTGAACGAGTTCTGGGCGACCGGAAAGCCGATCAGCTAGAGCCCCGCGAATGGGTCACCATAGCGGCTGCTGTCGAGCGGGAGATGGGGAAGCGGAGAGGGCGGGATAATCCGCAAAATTTTGCGGAATTGAAGGGGCAGGAAACGCGCTCCATAGCTGCAGAGAGGGCCGGCTTTGGAAACCATCTGGCAACGTTGCCAGATAAGCCCAACGTGCGCCTCTCTGAACGCTGCGGTACGATTTACACCATCACCACCTCCACCATGGATAGTCCTCGGGAAGCCGCCGGTCCGTGCGTACTACCATCGCGCTTATTCTCTCAGTAGTATTCTCGGATGACCTCTTCACATCTTGCTCTTCGAGTTCGCGAATCCGAGCGTCCAATGCAGCTTGATGTCGCAAATATTGCACGGGCAGCCACAATATCCGGATCAACGCTATCAGAAAGATCAGCCAACCGACGAATGAAACCGTTGCATCAATTGCTTGAATGAGCGGCGTGCCGCTCCACCACAAACTCAAACACGCCAGCCCAGCGAGAACTGCCACCGCGGCGGCGATCTCTCTGCCCTGTTTGGTCAGAACCGTGTCGTCAGGACCGCGCACGTCATTCATCCTCACCCAGAGCATCTGAAGGCTGTTGCGCCACACAGAGCGCTGCAGCAAGGCCCATCGCCAACGTGCCCAGATTAGTTTTGTCTGTAACAGGCATGCCAACTATCGCTGATTTCTTTCCAAGATAAGCTACTTTCTTAGAAATAGAATTGGCATCATCTCCATGAGCAATCGCGTTGCGAAGATCGCCGTAGGCTGCGACAGCATCTAATACAAAATCCAACCAAACATTAGCCGAGAGTGATTTGATGACCCCGATTTGGTGATCGAGCCTTAGGCGAGGAAGCTTATCCGGCCGACGAAGGTAAGACCGAAGAACCCTATCAACCTCCAACTCGAGGGCAGCATGGGCGGAAACTATATAACCTGCTTGGGGATGTATTGACTTCAAGCGGTCTTGAATCTTCAGCATCGCCTCATGCGGCGAACCGGGTTCAACTGCGTCGTGAAACTCGATATCGTCAGGCTCCACTTCTGTGCTCATGCGCAGACGCCTCCCCTGAAAATGGTGCTGAATAAACAAAGCCCATAAGGCGTCCAATAACACAGATTAGCCTGGGGCTGGGTGCCCCTCGAGTACGTAACCGAGGCCGGCCGCTCAGACATTATCGACCGGCTGTTCGGATCCGACGAGCGCGAAGCGGCATGACAGATGCAACGGCGGATTCCGCCGTTGCGTCTTCACTCCGTAGTGTGGAGTGCCTGGTGAAGGGCTCTCAAGACATCGTCCCCCTCCGCTGATCCAGAGATCAGGCAAGGGTCATCCCATTCGTTCTGGAATGTGAAGCTGCATCCGCCGAACCGGTACTCGGCGCATGCCGCGTAATCTTGCTTGTAAGGCACGCCGTAGCGACGTCGAATTGCCGCCGCGACGGACGGCAAATCCGCCGGCTCAAACTCCAGCGAGGTGTGTCCATTCGATAAGGAAAGCAGTCTCACGGCCATCGGCAATTGATGCGAGGGCAACGCCTAAATATCAACCCGCTTCACCCGTCGCCTTCTCCACTAGACACCTCAGCGAGCAGCCGCTCAATGTCGGGCGGCGGCTCTTCGGCACGCTGGTCGAGCGGATTACGGCCGAAGCTGCGACCGCGATGATGCTCGATATCCGCGCGATCACTTTCATCCATCCGGGGCCACGCTGTCGCGACCTGCCAGTCTCCCCATCGCGCCAGGGTCGAGCCTTCGTCGAGTGCATAGATGGCTAGCCAGTCAGCCGGAGAGCTCGTCCAACGCGAAAGGTAGGTGAACGCGCCATATGGTTCGTGCGGAACTGCCAGCCAGTGGCCCGCACACGCTGGGCACTCCAGCAGCTTCAGCCAGCTGCGCTGCAATCGAACGTCGAGCTTGGGCTGCCGTGAGGATGGGGGCCATACAAGGCGAGAGGGCGCGCCGCAATGACTGCAGGTTCCGGGGGCGTCGCTCATTTGGCCTCCCCTTGTCCGCCCTCAAGGAAGGCCAGCACTTCTCGGATGTCGGCTTCGCTGAACTGCTTCGTCAGCAGGCGCACGCTCGAAAGATCGTTAAGCGTGATTTGTATGTGGTGGTCGAAAATTGAGAGTGACTTATTTAATCGGCCCTCAAATACGCCCAGCTCCTTCAAGTTTTTACGCGATATTGTCCAGGGCGGGCCAAGCGGCGAATGAAAGGTTAGGAGATCTCCTTCGATCACGATCCGAAAACCCTTTTGCCAAGATATAACTGCGGCCCACATGATCGCGATAAGCACGATCCCAGGCCAACGCTCCGGGTGCTGGATCGAATTGAAAACGGGAAAACCCAATAGCAGTAGGAACACCGCGCTGATCACGAGATAGCCCCTCAGGGGTGGGCCATATGAGTGTCGCGTATTCGGCATTTAGGTCGCCTGGTGAGACGTCATGATATCGATTTGAGGCGCATGATGACGACGGCCTATAACCCTTCCCCCATCGGGCGATCCCCTATCATCAAGCGGACGTGGATCTCTTCGGCCATTATTTTCTTACAGCGTTCCCGCTGGTGATCTGTGAACTCAACAAATCGCGGGATCGCCGCTTCTATAGTGGCGATGGCTATGTTGGCCACCCGCTCACTCCATACCCTATCGCTGCTTTGGTCAGCTTCGCTGTTTGCCACGGCAAGTGCTCCTGCTTTTTGGTCGGCGGCCGTTCCCTTACAGGCATCCTAGAGCCGCCCACCGGACGGAGGTAGTGGGGAAGTCGATGTGGCTGTGGTAGGTCATATTGAACTCCACAACCTCCCGAGCCTCCAATGACAGCACCCGCTTCTGCTCTACAAGACATACCGGGCGGGCAAGCTGTGATTGACTGGTTTGGACGTGTGCCGCGCTTTCATGATGCCAATCTTCTTGAGGTTAGCTTTCTCGGAGGCGGATCGGGGCAGATGCGCCTCCATGCCTTTAACATGACTGACAGGCTCGATGCCGATCGCCACTTCATCCTTGAGAAGCACGCGGTGGTTCATCTCATTTTTGATGGTGTGACCGACATCCAGTGTCGGGATTTCGACATGGTGCCGGGGATTATCGACAACATGCAGATCACTCAGGACGGCGAGAGATTCCGTGTCGAGTGGGAGGCTTGCTATGGAATAGAAGGCTCTGTCACGTCTAATCAGGTGCGGGTTACACTTGATCCAGGCAAGCCCGAAAAGCTGTGAGCCACCGAGGGGTCATCATTCCTCGGGCGTATCAGGGGTCCAGACCGGTATCGGTCTTCAACGCGTTATCCAGCAGGTTTCGAGATAATTTCTGGTGCTCGCCGTAGGCTGCGCATCGATGACATTGCAGCCGCCAGCAGGGCCGCCCAGCCGCTCAGCTCATCAGCTTGACCTCACAGGCGGCCGCCAACGTCAGCCATGCCGCCACGGCGGTTGCGATCACCAGATCCTGCAGGAGATCGAGCTTAATCATTTGAATTCATCGTATTGAAGGGCGAAGCGACAGTTGCATTTACCATAGTGCAGCCGGGGTCGCGAGACTTGAAGTGCCAGCACCAGCAGCGCCACGTACACGCCCACCACCGCAGGCAGCAACGACCGGTATGTCGACGCGGCCATCGATGCGGAGCTATCGGAGCTTGCTGCGGCGCCCATGGGCAATCGCAACAACAAGCTCAACGACGCGTCGTTCGCGCTCGGCCAGTTCGTGGGTGCCGGCGCTGTGTCGGAATCGCAGGCGCGCGACATGCTTGAGGATGTGGCGCGGCAGTGGAACAGGGACTGGCCGCGCTGCGTCAAGACCATCGGCAACGGCTTGGCGGCCGGCATGCGGTTGCCTCGGGAGATACCGGAGCCCCAGCACTCGGCCCATGTGGACACCACACAGGTGCTCGACGTCACACGGCTGATTGCCAACGCCCGTGAGAAGCTGCGGGCTCGCAACGAGGTGCCGTTGGCGGTGCTGCATTCCATGACGGAGGATGAGAAGGAGGAATACAAGCTCTCGTCGCCGTCCGACCTTGAGTCGCTAACGCACCCAGGTGGTTTGGTCGAAGACCTCATCGACTGGATCGTGTCCTCGGCGGAGCAGCCCAGCCGGCCTTTAGCTTTGGCGGCCGTGCTGCCGCTGGTGGCAACGCTCATGGGCGCCCGGTATTCCACCGGCACCCGCGACACCCGCCCCAACCTCTACACGGTGGCCCTGGCGGAATCTGGGTTCGGCAAGG
>NZ_CBDIHQ010000018.1:0-750831 GCF_965279295.1 Aquabacter sp.
GATCGTGGCGGGGAATGCGGACATCATGGATGCGTTCGATCACGGCCCGATGACAGATGCAGACAATGCGGACGTCACGCGCGGGAGCGGTGTTGCGCTCTGGAAGCAGATCGCCGGCCGCCTCGAATTCGAGATCGCCTCAGGTGTCTATGCTCCGGGTTCGCGCCTGCCCGTGGAGGCAGACCTTGCGGTGCGCTTCGGGGTCAATCGACACACGGTTCGGCGCGCCTTGTCGGTGCTTAGCGAGAAGGGGTTTATCGAAGCGACCGCAGGGCGGGGCACCTTTGTGAAGGAGCCGCCAATTCGCTACCCGATCGGTACGCGCACGCGATTCAGCGAGATCGTCTCTGCGGGCGGCAGGGAACCCTTCGGCCGTTGCCTGGGCTCCCAGGTGGAGGAGGCGCATGGCGAGATCGCGCATGAACTCATGGTGGCTGACGGCACACTGGTGCTGCGCATCGATTCCCTCCACGAGGCGGACGGTGTGCCCATTACATTCGGGCGGTCCTATTTTCCGGAAGGGCGCTGCCGCGACCTCGACCTGATCTACGCCGCCACCGGCTCTTTGACGCGGGCATTGGCCACCCTGGGCATTCAGGATTATCGACGCCGCGAGACCCGCATCACCGGCCGCGCCGCCGACGAGCGCGAGCAGGAATTGCTCTCCCTGGCTCCCGGTCGATCCGTGTTGGTGGTGGAGCGGGTTGATGTTGAAATCAGCGGCCGTCCGCTCCAGTTTGGCCGCTCCTCCTTCGCCGCCGACCGCGTGCAACTGGTGATCAAGCCATGAGCCGAATCGAAACCCTCGAAGCCCTCCGCACCATCTACGCGCAGCCCAAGGGCCGCACGCTGGACAAGGTGCTGCATCGGCTCGACCGCCATTGCCGCCACTTCATTTCCCTCAGCCCCTTTGTGCTGCTGGCGACCTGCGACGCGAAAGGCGCCATGGACGTGTCGCCGCGCGGCGATCATCCCGGCTTCGTCGGCGTCGAGGATGACACGACGCTGATCCTGCCGGACCGTCCCGGCAACAACCGGCTGGATAGCCTGGAGAACATCCTCGTCAATCCTGCGGTGGGCCTGCTGTTCCTTATCCCCGGGGTGGACGAGAGCCTGCGCCTCAACGGCACAGCGCATATCCACACGGACGCTCACCTTCTTGACCGCCATGCGGTCGGCGCGAAGCGTCCGACGAGTGTGCTGCGCATCGAGGTGGGAGAGGCCTATCTACACTGTGCCAAGTCGCTGATGCGTTCGCGGCTCTGGGAGCCCGCCGCGCGCGTCGAACGCTCCGTGCTTCCGACCCTGGGCGAAATGCTCAAGGACCAGATCGCAGGGCTGGAACTGGAACCGGAGAGCCAGGAGCAAATGTTACAGCGGTACCGCGAAGTGCTCTACTGAGCTTCAGTGCGTCACACTTCGCCGACCGATGATCGCAAAGCGCAGGCGTGAGGAGATGAAGTCGATCACGCCCACCATGATGAGCATCATCAGGATCAGAAAGCTCACCTTCTGCCATTCCAGCACGCGGATCTGCTCGGCGAGGTGGAGGCCCAGGCCACCCGCGCCGACGATGCCGACGATCGTCGACTGGCGGGCATTGCTCTCGAAATAGTACAGCATCTGGCTTGCCAGCACCGGCAGCACCTGGGGCAGCATGCCGAAGCGCACCGCATCTGGCCGCGATCCGCCGGTCGAGACGATGCCTTCCACTGGGTTTGCGATCGGTGGCTTCCACAGCCTCCGAGAACAGTTTGCCCAGTTCGCCGACGGACGCCGTGGCGATGGCAAGGATGCCGGCGAACGGGCCCAGCCCTACCACTGTCACGTAGATCAGGGCCCAGATCAGCTTGTCGATGCCACGTAGCACATCGAGCAGACGCCGCACGCCGTGATGCAGCAGTGGGTTTGAGATCACATTCTTCGCCGCAAGAAAGCCGAACGGCAAGGCGAACACCGCCCCCACGAGGGTGCCTAGGAAGGCAATGGCAAGGGTCTCGCCTAGGGCATCCATATAGAGGTGAAGCTGGGTGCCCGGATTTGGCGGGAACATCAGGGTCAGGAAATGCCAGAGCTGGACGATGCCGCTGCCCAGGCGGCTCAGGGAAAAGCCCAGATGCCAGAGTGCATAGACCCCCATCAATACCAGCCCCACCAGCAGGGCGACGGTCCCGATGCTGCGCCGGTGGAGGTTGCTGGCGAGCGCGGGGTGCATCGCCAGCAGGCGCTCGCACTCCTGCGCGGAGGGGTTGAGACGCGCCCGGCTCATCGGCTGTGCTCCATGCCGATCAGCGCATGGCGGATGCGCTCGGTTACCAAGTCGATGATCATGACGGTGACGATGATCAGAATCAGGATGGCGGAGACATCCGAATAGTAGAATTTGCGGATGGCCTCCACGAGGTCCTGGCCGATGCCGCCCGCGCCCACGAAGCCCATGATGGCGGCCTCGCGCACATTGATCTCGAAGCGCAGCAGACCATAGGAGACGAAGTTCGAGAGCACCTGGGGCACCACCGCGAAGCGTACCGTTTGGGTCCAACTCGCGCCGGCAGCGGTCGCGCCATCGACGGGCTTCATGTCGATGTTCTCGACCACCTCCGCGAATAGCTTGCCGAGCGCGCCCATGGTGTGGATCGCGAGTGCCAGAACGCCCGGCATGGCGCCGAGACCGAATGCGACCACGAAAAGCAGTGCGAACACGATCTCCGGGACGGTGCGGCAGACCTCCAGGTAGCGACGCGCGCAGATCCGGATCCAGGGCGCGCGCACCAGGTTGGCGCTGGCGAGAAAGCAGAGGCAGAACGCGCCGATGCCGCCGATCAGCGTGCCGAGATAGGCGATGAGGATGGTGTCGGCCAGCAGCTTCAGCCAGCCGTCCAGGTTCCAGTACCATTCGGCGAGGTCGGCGCCGAGGCTGTCCCATCGCAACACCGGAACGATATTCCAGAAATAGGTGCCCAACCGGTGCGCATTGACGGCGAACACCCCAGGGCGCACTTCACCTGCCCAGCAGGAAAGCGCAATGCACACGCCGATGACGGCGGCAACGATAAGCGTATGCCTCCGCCGGGTCGCCAGCGCCTCGTCATAGCGGCGCTGTAGAGGCGCAATCTGCTCCGGTGGAAGCTGGATGATGGCGTGAGGCAATGGGGCGAGGTCCTAAATATGAAATTCCCCTTCAGCAGAAGACCGCTGTGAGGTCCCCTCCCCCGCAAGCGGGAGAGGGGCTAAAGGGCTCCTGACCTCAGGAGGCTTTCTTTTTGCGCAGTTCGTCGACGAACTTGTTCAGCTCAATGATGGTTTCGTAGGAGGCGTTGGTCACCGGCTGCCACACAAGCTGCTTGCCTTCATAAATCTTGTCGAAGGCAGCCTTGTCGTTCTTCTCGATGTTGAAGAAGGCGTCACGGATCTTTGCCTTCAGATCGGCCGGCAGGCTGTCGAGATAGGCCAGCGGCGAGTTCACGATCTGGTCGGACTTGAAGATGATGCGATAGTCCGCGTACTTCGCCATGCCCTTGCGATCCATGCGCATGAGGGCGGATTCCTGCTCGTCGTTCCACCAGTTGAAGGCGGCATCGCAAGTACCCTGCTGCACGCCGATAACGGCGTTTTCGTGCGAGCCGGCGTAAACCACTTTGCCGAAGAACTGGTCAGGCGTGATGCCCATCTTGCTCAGCGACATGCGCGGCACGTTGTTGCCGGAGGTTGAGTTGGGGTCGACCAGGCAGAGGTTCTTCCCCTTCAGGTCGTCGATGGTCTTGTAGGGGCTGTCGGTCTTCACATAGAGCACCGAAAAATAGCCCTTGGTGCCGTCCGCGTTCACTTCGATGCCAAAGGCATCGATCTTCGTGCCGGTCATCAGCGCGCGGGCGAAGGAGGAGGGGCCATAGGACGCGATATGGATGTTTCCGGCGCGCTGGCCCTCGATCACCGCCGCATAGTCGTTGGCGATGCGCAGCGTGACCTTGGTGCCCAGTTCCTTGGTCAGGTAGGTCATGAGGGGCGCGTAGCGCTCGGTGACGCCCGAGGCATTCTCGGCGGGGATGATGGCGAAGGTCAGCTCGGGATACTGGGCCTTCCAATCCTGAGCAGCGGCGGGGCCGGCGGTCAGCGTGAGCGCCGCAGCGGCGGCAATCAGTGTACGGCGTGTCAGCATGTCTCGCTCCTTGTGGGATGCGGGGAAAAGGGAACGCTCGGGAACGCTTGGGTAAATCGGTTCACACGGCCACGGCGGATCCCGCCAGACGGCCGATTGAGCGGTCGGGCGCCGCTCGCTGCACATCCATGACGTCGCCGGCCTCAAGGCCGTAGAGGTCGTGCGCCACAGCCTCGGTGAGGGTGTGCGGGGCGCCGTCGAACACGACACGGCCGCCGGCCATGCCGACAAGGCGGTCGCAATAGGTGCGGGCGAGGTCGAGGGAATGGAGGTTGCACAAAACGGTGATGCCGAAGTGCCGGTTGATGCGCAGAAGCGCGTCCATCACGATCTTGGTGTTGCGCGGATCCAGCGAGGCGATGGGTTCGTCGGCGAGGATCAGGCCCGGCTCCTGCACCAGCGCGCGGGCGATGGCGACACGCTGCTGCTGCCCGCCGGAGAGGCTGTCGGCGCGCTGAGCGGCGAGGGAAGCGATATCGAACTGATCGAGCGCGGAAAGCGCGAGCGACTTGTCTTCCAGGCTCCAGGCTTTGGTCATGGCGCGCCAAGGCGGCATCGTAGAGAGCCGCCCCATGAGCACATTGGTGAGCACGTCGAGCCGCCCCACCAGATTGAACTGTTGGAAGATCATCGCCGCCTGGGCGCGCCATAAGCGCAACTGACGCCCCTTGAGAGCGGTGACGTCCTCGCCGTCGAACCGGATCTGTCCGGCCGTCGGTTCTTGGAGTCGATTGACCATGCGCAGAAGGGTGGACTTCCCCGCACCGGAACGGCCGATGACGCCGACGAACGCGCCGCGTCCGACTTCCAGATTGACGTCGGAAACGGCCGCCTTGTCACCAAATCGGCAGGTCAGACCTTCGATCACCAGCATGTGGCACTCCGGTGCACTCTGGTGGTCGTCATTAAGTCCGTCCGACTACAGCTGTATGACGGTTCGGCAATGAGACTGTGACGGCAGGGTTTAAGTTAAGAAATAATCATTTTATTCAATTAGTTATACGAGGGCATACTCGTTAGTAATTTGTCACGGCCTTGCCCCGGCGCGCCCGCGAACCGGGCGCGCCGGGGCGCACGATATTTCGCGCAGCTTGAATCTAACGTTCCACCAGTGTCCTGAAGCCGCCGTAGATCATGCGCTTGCCGTCGAAGGGCATGTTGGCAGGGTCCATATCGAGGCGCGGGTCGGCCATAACCTTCGCATTAATGGCGTCGCGGTCTTCCCGTGAGGGATAGACGATCCAGGAAAACACGACCACCTCGTCTTCGTTCGCCTGGACGGCGCGAGGAAATGACGTCAGCTCGCCATAAGGAACATCGTCCGCTACGCATTCGACGAAGGCGAGCGCGCCATGTTCCTTCCAGATTCCGCCCGCCGTCTCAGCCATCGCTTTATAAGCGTCGAGCTTTGCCTTGGGCACGGGAACCACGAAACCATCGACATAAGCCATCGGCATTTCTCCTCAAGGATGCCTCCAAAGGACGTAAGGTCAGGTGTCGCCCCGACATCGCCGTCAAAAAAACGCTGGAGCAGGGCGTGCTTCATTGTTCGTGGCGGGCGTCGGGCCAGACTTGGGGCGGATGTGCGTCGGGGCACGAGGATGCGGCGTTCGGATCGCTTATTCCGAGCTTCAAAGCCTTGCTTTTCAGGCGGCTGAAAGAAGAACGGCGCCGGAGAGCAGTCTCTCCAGCGCCGTCCCGATCGGCCGATCCTTCTTTGTTTTTATCGTTGTGTGAAGGCTGCTCAGGTATGTGGGTCTTCGCTCAGATCACGCCCATCACCACCGCACCAATGAAGGCGACCGCGGCACAGAGCTTCATCAGATCGAGCGTCGGACCGAAGTTCACGTCCCAAGTCCTCTCCTGGCCGATCTCGATTCAAGCTTAGCAAATACTTCGTTGTAGAAAAGAGAATAAATGTACTGCGTTGCAGTAATACACCGTGCGGTGCAGCGCATCCAAATCGTATGTTCTTTATAATCAGATACAAGGCCGTATCGCACTGCACCGCGCGGCGCAAAAATTTTCGCGGCTCAGGCCGAAATGGCGTGCTCAAGGAAGGCGGCGGCCAATAACGCGGCTCGGTCACGCCCAAAACGCCCGACAATCTGGACGCCGACGGGCATCCCCGAGCTGTCCGTCAACCCAGGCACGGTCACGCAGGGCGTCCCCATCAGTGTCCAGAGTCGGTTGAAGGCAGGAGATCCGGTGGTGCCAAGCCCCTCCGGTGCCGCCCCTGGTGCGGAAAAGGTCAGTAAGGCATCGAAGTCCGCGAACAGGTCGCCGAGCTTCTGGCGCGCGCGTTTGGCGGCCCGGCGGGCGGTGTCATAGGCATCGACGCTGATGCGGGAGGATGCTTCAAGATGGGCGGAGAGGCCCGGCGAGAGCATATGGCGTCCGCGATCATATTCATCGGAAAGGGCGATCCACGCCTCGAAATCCTGAATAACCGGGTGAATAGAATCCGCCGCCTCGATGACCGGAGGCAGGTCGATCTCCACCACACGAGCGCCCGCCCGCTCCGCGGCGCGTGCGGCGGTGTCGAGTGCGGCGTGGGCGTCAGGTCCGGCGAGATCGGCACGGGCAGTACGCACCACGGCGATCCGGGGCGCGTGCAAGGCCTCATCGGCGATGTCGAGGTCGCGGCCGGTCAGCGCGGCAGCAGCGAACGCAACGTCGCGCACTCGCGCGCCGAACAGGCCGAGCGTGTCGAGGTGCCACGAGAAGGTCTTCATGCCGATGGTCGGCAGGTTGCGGAAGGTCGGCTTATAGCCGGTGATACCGCAGAATGCTGCTGGGCGGATCACCGAGCCGCCGGTCTGGGTGCCCAGCGCCAGCGGTACCATGCCGGCGGCCACCGCCGCTGCTGAGCCGGAGGAGGAGCCGCCAGGCGTGTGGCTGAGACGTGCGGGATTGCGGGTCTTGCCGGGTGTCATATGAGCGAACTCGGTCGTGACCGTCTTACCGATGACGATGCCGCCGGCCCGCCGCACCTGCCGCACCACAGCCGCGTCCGCCACCGGGCGATGGCCGGCGTAAAGCGTTGAGCCGTATGCCGTGACGAAGTCGCGGGTGTCGATGATGTCCTTGATACCGAACGGCAGTCCGGCGAGCGGGCGTGTGCCTACTCCGCTCTCCGCCGCTGCTCTGCGCGCCGCATCCAGATCGAGTTCGGTGAACGCACCGATTTCAGCTTCACGCGCGGCGATCGCGGCGGCGCATTGTTGCACCACATCGAGGGATGAGAGGCCCCCGGAGTGGATGGCGAGGGCGAGGTCGCGGGCGAGGAGCATGCGGGCTCTTGCGGCTGAGGTCAGAAGATACCGGGCTTTGCACGCCACGGGCATGCACGCAAGCATGGGACTCATCTGCGCGATTGCTCGGCGGGATCACAAGAATCCATTTGTCGGCGCGGGTGTTGCGCGTTAGCTGCGCTGCACATCTCCCGCAACGGGCAAGCCGGCAATGAACATCCTGTCTATCCAGTCCCATGTGGCATACGGGCATGTGGGAAATTCTTCGGCAGTGTTTCCGCTCCAGCGCCTTGGCGTCGAGGTGTGGCCGATCCATACCGTGCAGTTCTCCAACCACACCGGCTATGGCGCATGGCGGGGCCAGGTGTTCGAGGCTGATGTTATCGGCCAACTGGTGGAGGGCATCGAAGACCGTGGCCGGCTGAACGCGTGCGACGGTGTGCTGTCCGGTTATATGGGATCGGCGGATATCGGGGCCGCCATCCTTGATGCGGTGGCGCGGGTTCGGGCTGCCAATCCTTTGGCGGATTATTGTTGCGATCCGGTGATCGGGGACGTCGGGCGCGGTGTGTTCGTGCGGCCTGGCATTCCCGAATTCATGCGCGAGGCCGCCGTACCGGCGGCTGATATCCTCACGCCCAACCATTTCGAGCTGGAGCTGCTCGCCGGCATGAGCGTGACAAGCCGGGAGGAGGCCGGGGCCGCCTGCGACCTGCTGCATGCGCGCGGGCCGAAGGTCATTCTCGTCACCTCGCTCCACACCGCCGATACCCCGGCCGACTCCATCGACATGTTCGCCTCTGGTCCTGACGGGCGGTTCCTGCTGCGCACGCCGCGGCTCGATGTGTCGCTGAACGGGGCAGGGGACGCCATCGCGGCGCTGTTCTTCCTGCATTACAAGCGCATGGGCAGCACAGCGGCGGCGCTCGGTGCGGCTGGCTCGTCCATATTCGGCCTGTTGAAGCGCACACACGATGCGGCCTCGCGGGAATTGCTGCTGGTGGATGCGCAGGAGGAGTTTGTACAACCCACTTTTATCTTCACGCCGGTGGCGATTTAAGGCCAAACTGTGACATTCCGCGCTCGCGCCTCACGGAGTGAGCCGGTCTAATCTGCAACCTAGTCTGACGTCACAGTGGGGAATCGGAAACCGCCATGCCTCGCCGCTATGTGACGCTCGACGTCTTCACCGCACGCCCATTCGGCGGCAATCAACTGGCAGTGGTTCTCGATGCCGTGGGCCTCGACGACGCGGCCATGCAGCAGATCACTCGCGAGTTCAACCTGTCCGAAACGGTGTTCGTCCTGCCGCCGAAGGACCCCAGCCACCGCGCGCGCATCCGCATCTTCACCATGGCGCATGAACTGCCGTTCGCCGGCCACCCCACCGTTGGCGCCGCGGTGCTGCTGGCGCTGGAGGACAAGCTCTCGAAGGGCAGTTTTCTGCTTGAGGAGCAAGTGGGCGCTGTAAAGTGCGAGGTGTCGACCGAAGGTCCGGGCTCGCGCAAGGGTGTTGCAACATTCACAGTTCCACGTCGTGCGGAACTGGAGCAGGCGGATATTTCCCGCAAGGATTGCGCCGACGCGCTCAACCTCGCGATCTCAGATATCGGGTTTGATGCGCATCGCCCGCTGGTCGCGAGTGCGGGCGTGCCGTTCCTGTTCGTGCCGCTGGCGAACCTCACGGCTCTGGCGCGGGCGCGGCCGGATGAAGCGGCCTTCATTCGCAGCCTCGGCTCCTACGGCGAGGCGCTGTACCTCTACACCTTGGACGAGGAGGGCGATGCCGACTTCCGCGCGCGCATGTTCTCCCCCGGCCTTGGGACCGAGGAGGACGCGGCCACCGGAGCCGCCGCCGCGGCCTTTCCGGCCGTTTTGCTGGATGCCGAGGCCCGCGTGGACGGACACCACAGGGTGCGCATCGACCAGGGCTTCGAGATGGGCCGGCCCAGCCGGATCAACCTTGGATTCCAGGTCAAGGCCGGGCTGGTGAGGGATGTCACCATTGGTGGAAGCGCGGTGGTGATCGCCGAAGGTGTGCTCCACCTGTGAGCAGCGCGGCCGCGTAGGTTTCTCGGCCAACACCCCTTGGCGTTGCCAAGCTGAGACTTATCTCTTCCGCATCGCACCATAAGCATCAGGCGATCTTTCGCCCGGAAGGCATATTCATGACTGAAGCGATTCCCTCGCTGTTCGACAGCTACCGCCTCGGCTCCCTCACTCTTTCCAACCGCATTGTCATGGCGCCGCTGACGCGAAACCGCGCCGCCGCCGGCTTCGTGCCCGGTCCGCTCTCGACGGAATATTACACCCAGCGCGCCAGTGCCGGCCTCCTCATCACCGAGGCGACGCAGATATCGCAGCAAGGGCAGGGCTACCAGGACACCCCCGGCATCTATACCGATGCCCAGGTCGCAGGCTGGAAGGACGTAACCGACGCTGTACACGCCAAGGGCGGGCACATCGTGGTGCAGCTCTGGCACGTCGGCCGAGTGTCCCACACTTCGCTGCAGCCGAACGGCGGCGCGCCCGTCGCTCCCTCCGCGATCCCGGCCAAGACCAAGACCTTTGTGAACAACGGCTTCGTTGAGACGTCCGTGCCCCGCGCCCTGGAGCTTTCCGAAATCCCCGGCATTATCGAGGATTATCGCCGCGCCGCCACCAACGCCATCAAGGCGGGCTTCGACGGGGTGGAGGTGCATGCCGCCAACGGCTACCTGCTCGACCAGTTCCTGAGGGATGGCGCGAACGCGCGCACGGATCAGTACGGCGGCTCCATAGAGAACCGTGCGCGTCTGCTGCTTGAAGTAGTGGCGGCTGTGATTGGCGAGATCGGCGCGGAGCGCACAGGGTTGCGGCTTTCGCCGGTCGCACCCGCCAATGGCCTCACCGACAGCGCGCCCCAGCCTCTGTTCAACTATGTCGTGGAGGAACTGGAAAAGCTGCATCCGGTCTATATCCATGTCGTGGAAGGCGCCACGGGAGGACCGCGCGATGTCGCGCCTGACTTCTCGTTCGCGGAACTCCAGCGGCGCTATTCCGGCACCTGGATCGTCAACAACGGCTATGATCTCGACCTCGCGAAGCAGGCCTTGGCCAATCACACGGCCGATCTCATCGCCTTTGGCCGCCCGTTCATTTCCAACCCCGACCTGGTTGCGCGCCTGGAACAGGCCGCGCCGCTCAACCCGCTGAAAAGCGAAGGGCTCTACGGCGGCGGCGCCGAGGGCTACACGGACTATCCCACGCTGGAAGCGGTGGCTTGAGCCGAACTGCGGCACGCATCTTTCCGATCTCCCGCCTCGACCTTCGGGTGGTGGCGGGAGGCTGGCCGGAGGTGCAGGCCCATCGCGCAGACATAGATGCCTATTTCGCCGCGCTTTGCGCGAAGAACCCGCATCTTTGGAATGGCCGGGTCATTCTCATGCGCGATCACGCGCTTGAGGATGGGGTGTTGACGGGAAGCTGCATCGAAACGGACTTTGCCGCCTTTACGTGGTGGCGTGAGCGCGGCCTCGATGATCTGGCCGTTGCCAACATTTTCAGCCTCGCCGCTTTGGAGGGTTCGGACGGTACCTTCGTGATGGGCGTTATGGGTGACCACACAGCAAGCCCCGGCAGCATCTATTTTCCCGGCGGCACGCCGGATCTCCAGGACGTTCAGAACGGTCGCCTCGACCTTCACGGCTCGGCGTTGCGGGAAATGGAGGAAGAGGTTGGGCTTAGTGGCGCGGACGTGAGCGTGGACGCCGGGTGGGATGCCGTCGTCGACGGGATTTATTTCGGTCTCATGCGTCGCCTGGTCTTCCGGGAGACTGGAGACGCTCTTGCAACCCGCATTCGCGGCTTCCTCGCAGCGGAGGCGCGGCCGGAACTCAAGGACGTGAGGATGATCGGGTCCGAGGCGGATATAAGCCCGGAGGTGACCTCCTTCGCCGCGGCTTATGTCCGATGGCGCTGGGCTCAGTTTGATCCACAGCGGTTGGTGAACAGAATATAGCGCCGGCCATTGCTGGCATTCTGCTGTTTCGCAAGCCAGCCGACCTTTCCGCCATAGGTCACGCGACACCAGTCTGTTCCACCGTACGTTCCGCAAGAATCGGTGCGCACGCAGCTATTGGGCGGGATCTTGCCGGCAGCGCCCGCAGAGAAGCTGGGAGCATCCCTAAAGTTCAGAACACTTAGTGCCATGATCTGCGTGGCGGCGCCGGGCATCATAAACGGCGCGGCAAGATCGGCGGTGGAGGCGCAGCGGGTTCCGTTCCAGCCGTAATAAGCTTTGCATTCCGACGTTGGGCCGATGCCGGCGTTGAACCCAGGAGGCGTGATCCCGAAGCCGCTGGGGGAGCCGTCCGTGCGAGTCATGGTGACGTTCGCCCCATCGGTTGTGCCGCCACTGAGCGCCCGCCGGCTCGGGCCCACGCTTGCAAGCATCTGTCCGTTACCGTCCATCAATACGATGCTCACGCCTGAGACGTTCCAACGATTGAGCGACATCAGCTTTCCGCCGCACCCCTGCGAGGACGCGCCATAGCCGCCGAAAATGGTGGTGTTCCCCGTGAGCCGGACCGTGCACGTCTGGTTGCCGAACGTCCCGCTATAAGTGGTCCGGTAGATCCCGGCGAAGCGCACCGCGTCCGGTGATTGCGCCGAGGCGGTAAAAGGCGCTGCGGCGAAGAGGAGGACGAGAAGAAGAATGCGCATGGAGCTTTCGCATGACTCTTAACAATTCCGCATCTTCACCTTTGCATCCAGAACCGGAGATGAATGAGACCGGATGCGGGATATCCGTAACGTCCCCAGGACGGCGGCCAGCATGGGCAGGCTCTGGACTTCGTTGGTTCGGCTCATCGACATCGACTTGTCTCGCCGGGCGAACTCGGCTATCAGGCCGAGCAGAGAGCATTTTTAGAGAGCGAGCCAAGAGCCGTGTCGTCCCGTTCGACGATCATCGCCGGTACCGCCTCCCGCACCCCCTGGGTGGCGGGCAACGCTCTTATTCTGCGCGCGCTCCTTCTCCTTAGCCGCCCCTGAGGGCCGGCCGGGCGCTTGGCGCCTGGGCACTCAGGGGACGCCTTCGAGAACCTGAAAAAGCGCATTCCGGCCTGTCCCATTCGAGCGCGACGGCCGCGACCCAAGAAGGACGCAAGCTATGAGTTCCCAGCAGTCGGCCCAGCCCGCGACCACGGCTCCCGTATCCGAGAAGGACCGGGTGGTCATTTTCGACACCACCCTGCGTGATGGCGAGCAGTGCCCCGGCGCCTCCATGACCTTCGAGGAAAAGCTCGAAGTGGCGGAGTTGCTGGACACCATGGGCGTGGACATCATCGAAGCCGGCTTCCCGATCGCCTCGATCGGCGATTTCGAATCCGTCTCCGAAATCGCCCGCCGCTCCAAGAATGCGGTGATCTGCGGCCTGTCGCGTGCCGCGCTCAACGATATCGATCGCTGCGCGGAAGCTGTGCGCCATGCCGGGCGGGCGCGGATCCATACCTTCCTGTCCACTTCGCCGGTGCACATGAAATACAAGCTCCAGAAATCGCCGGAGCAAGTGCTGGAGATGGTCGTCGCCTCGGTGACGCGCGCCCGTAACCATGTCGCCGATGTGGAGTGGTCCTCCGAGGACGGCACGCGCACGGAGATCGACTTCCTGTGCCGTTGCGTCGAAGCCGCTATCAAGGCTGGCGCCACCACCATCAATATTCCCGACACGGTGGGCTACACGACACCCGCCGAATATGCCGAACTGTTCCGCACGGTGCGTGAGCGCGTGCCGAATTCGGACCAGGCGGTGTTCTCGGTCCATTGCCACAATGATCTGGGCATGGCGGTGGCCAACTCTTTGGCGGGAGTTGCCGGCGGCGCGCGCCAGATCGAATGCACCGTCAACGGCATCGGCGAGCGCGCGGGTAATGCCGCGTTGGAAGAGATCGTCATGGCGATCAATACCCGCTCGGACGTGCTGCCCTACCGCACCGGCATCGACGCCACCATGCTCACCCGCGCCTCCAAGCTGGTGGCGGCCGTGACCTCATTCCCGGTGCAGTACAACAAGGCCATCGTCGGGCGGAACGCCTTCGCACACGAGAGCGGCATCCACCAGGACGGCATGCTCAAGCATACCCAGACCTATGAGATCATGACGCCCGAGAGCGTTGGGGTCTCCAAGACCTCGCTGGTGATGGGCAAGCACTCAGGCCGCGCGGCGTTCCGCGATAAGCTGAAGACCCTGGGCTACGAGTTGGGCGAGAACGCTTTGAACGACGCCTTCACGCGCTTCAAGGATCTCGCCGACCGCAAGAAGGTGATCTACGACGAGGATATCGAAGCCTTGGTGGACCAGGGCATCGCTGCTGCCTATGACCGTATCAAGCTGGTCTCGCTGTCAGTCATTGCCGGCACGCGCGGCCCTCAGCGTGCCACCATGCGCCTGGAAGTGGACGGCCGTGTCATGACCGAGGAAGCCGAAGGTAATGGCCCGGTGGACGCAACTTTCAACTGCATCAAGGCTTTGGTGGCTCACACTGCGAAGTTGGAGCTGTATCAGGTGCACGCCGTGACCGAGGGTACGGACGCGCAGGCCGAGGTTTCGGTGCGCCTGGAAGAGGACGGCAAAGCGGTGACGGCGAAGTCCGCGGATCCCGATACGCTGGTCGCATCGGCGCAGGCCTATATCACGGCCCTCAACAAGCTGATGTTGAAGCGCCAGACTCACAACGCGCAGGCTGCTGCGAGCTGATCGCGGAGCATCTCCGAACGCATGAAAGGCCGGGCGGTTGCCCGGCCTTTCTGTTTCTTTGGGTCTCTTCTACTGCGCCGGCTTGGGTGGGCCACCGGCCTCCGGTCCACCTCCCGGACCTGCGGGGCCGCGCGCAGCCGGCGGGGGAGCGGCTGCGGCGGGTGGCGGCGGTGCCTTAGGCGCGGCTTGGGCGGCAGGTGCGGCCTGTGGGGAGGGACGCGGGTTCTCGGGCTGGGCTTGTCGCTGTGCTGGTTGCGCAGGTGGCGGTGCAGCCTGTCGCTCAGCCGGCGGTTTCGCCGGTGCCTGAGCGCGGGGCGCCTCCTGTGGCCGCTGCGGCTGCGCCTGAGGTGGCTGAGCTTGAGCAGGGGCGGCCTTGGGAGGCTGAGCCTGCGCAGGCGCTTCAGGCGGTCGCGCCGCCTGGGCTGGACGCGGCTTGTCCGCTCCGCGATTTCCCTGCGGGCGATCTTCCTGCCTGAGATTACCTGGATTGGGGCGCTCGGGCGTCCGTTCGGTTTGCGCTGGCTTGGGCGCCTGCACTGGCGCCGATGCCTCTGGGGCCTTTGGCGGGGGAGGTGTGCCGGCGCGCGATGGCGCCTTGCCGGCCGGTTCACGGTTTGACGGATTGCCTCCGGAAGGCTTGTCCCCAGTCGGAGTGGTACGTGCCTGCGGAGGTGGAGACTGCGGAGCCGATGCCGCACCCGGAGGTGGAGCCTTGGCATCCGGCGGGGGCACATTGCCTGCGTTTCCAGCATTCGGAGCTGGCGTTGGGCGGGTTTGTGCGTTGGGTGGTGGCGCGCTTGGCGTCGGCGCAGCTGGGGCCTGGACGGCATTCGGAGCGGCAGGCGGTGGCGGAGTCGTAACTGGGGCCGCCGGCGGGCCACCGGCGGGCGGGGGCGGCGGTGCTGCAGGAGCAGTCGCAGACGGACCGGCCGGAGGCTGATTTGGCGCACCGGGGCGCGGCGGCTGGCCCGGAACGGGGGCATTGGCGGCCGGCGCGTTGACGCGCTGGATCACCTCGCCCGCGCGCTGCTCGCGCTGCTGCAGCACCTGCTGCTGGCCTCGCATGCGCTGCTGGATCATGTCTCGGCGCCGGTCCTCGAATCCGCGACGATCTTGCTCCGCCGTCTGCCGCTCGCGGCTGATGGCGTCGCGCTCGCGTTCCTGGAACTGCTGGATATCACGGCGATACGCCTGCTGGTCGCCGCTCCAACGCGCCTGCCTCAGATCGCGGCGCTGATCAACGCCGAGGACGCCCAGCAATGCCGCCGAAGGACCCGCGCCGGCCAGACCGTCTCGCGCGAACTGGCGGATGACCACGCGCCGGTCCGGAGCTATGTCACGAACGAAGCGGGGCGGCGCGGGGATGTTCTGAACATTGCCAATGAACGGTCGATAGACGCCAAGGCGTAAACCGTTCCCCTCATAGAATTCCTGATCATAGCCGTTCACATAAACCACTTGGCGGGTCACGACCTCTGAGCGCGTGAAGCGCGCGATCTCAGGACCGGAGATGAAGCGGGTAACGACAACGCCATTGTCGTAGACCGGCTCGTAGGCTTGCGGCCTGCTCTCCCACCATCCTCCTAGCTCTGCGACAGGTTCGACGTGAATGGCGAGATCCTCCGCCATGATGTCGCGCTCGGGCACGACGACCCAGCTTTCAGCCACCGAGGTCTCATATCGCTCGGGCACGCCCATGGCGTAACCAGGGCCGCTTGGCGCGATGGGCGCCCAGCCGATCTGGCCGCCGCCACGCCGCCATGTCACCCAAGCGGGTGCCCAGGTGTCGCCGGGGACCCAAAACCAGCCGTAGTCGGGGTCATATCCCCAGCGGCCGTAATGATACGTGGCCCAGGCAAACGGCTCGCCGGATTCCCAGTACCAGCCCGCGTCGGTCCACAGCCAACGCCCTTCCTGATACGGCCTCCAGCTGGCGTCCATGCCCGATGGCACCCAGACATATTTGTAGTCGGGATGCTGGACCCAGGTACCATGTTCCGCCAGCGGCTCGTAAAAGACATTGATATCGACCTTCTGTTGCGCTGAAGCCATCGCCGCCTGTGGCTGTTGCGCGAAGACCGGGCCGGCGAACGGCACGATGACAAGGCTCATGGCGAGCCCCGCAACTGCGAATGGTTTGCTGGCACGCATCCTTAATCCTCCTGCGTCGCGCTTGGGCGGCGGAGGCTTTAACCATGGCGGAAGGCTAAGGTTCCGCAGAGGGCTTGGAAGAATAATGAAGTCAAATCAATGCGGTTTGACAGGAAACGTGACGCAGTATGGGCTATTTTATGTCACCGGCGCTCGTGTTGCATTGCAACATAACGATCCGATTGATGCTAAAGTTATGGCACGAAAGTAAGAGCTGGACTTGACGGATGCCTCAAAGCCATTTTTGAACAAGGCGGGCGTTCGCTCGAAATATGACAAGAGCCGACCAGAGGGCTCGAGGAGGTTCTATGAAATTGAAGCACGCGGCCCTGGCACTTGCTGCTCTTGTCGGTCTTGCCACCACCGGCGCTCAGGCGCAGCCAGCTTTTCCGTCACGTCCGATCACAGTGATCGTGCCTTTCGCGGCCGGCGGACCGACCGACACCGTCGCCCGCCTCATTGCCGAATCCATGACCCACACGCTTGGCCAGCAAGTCCTGGTCGAGAACGTCGGCGGCGCTGGCGGCACCCGTGGCGCCGGTCAGGTCGCGAAGGCCGCGCCGGATGGCTACACGCTGTTGATCCACCACATCGGCCACGCCACCGCTGCATCGCTCTATCGCAAGCTGCCGTACAATGTGCTGACGGATTTTGAAGAGGCCGGGCTCATCACTCCGGTGCCGATGACCATTATCGGCAAGTCGACGCTTGAGCCCAAGACCCCGGCCGAGTTGGTCGAGTACATCAAGAAAAACAAGGAAAAGGTCACGTACGGCAATGCCGGTGTCGGGTCCGCATCGCACCTGTGCGGCATGCTGTTCATGTCCAAGGTCGGCGCTTCCATGACCACCGTCCCATACCAGGGCACGGGCCCGGCCATGAACGATCTCGTGGGCGGCCAGATTGACCTGATGTGCGACCAGACCACCAACACCACCGGCCAAATTCGCGGCGGCAAGGTGAAAGCTTATGCAGTGACCACGAAGGATCGCGTCAAGTCGCTGGGCGATCTGCCGACCCTCCAGGAAAGCGGCATGCCAGGCTTCGAAGTCACCATCTGGCACGGCATGTATGCGCCCAAGGGCACGCCCGCGCCGATCATGGATAAGCTCAATGCGGCGCTGAACGCCGCCCTTGAAGACCCCAAGGTCATTGCTCGCTTTGCCGATCTTGGCACCGAGCCGGAAGGCAAGGACCGTCGCAGCCGCGCGTTCCACAAGCAGTTCGTCGCGTCTGAAGTGGCGAAGTGGAAGCCGATCATTGAAGCGGCCGGCGTTTACGCCGACTGATCTGCACAGTTTGCCCGCCTTTCGCGGGCGCAAAGTGGAGTTTCAGGCGGGTGCAAGTGCATCCGCCTGTTGCACTTCAGGCACCTGGGAACCGCCTTAGAAATTCGCGTTGCTCAGTCTGCCCTAGCGGCAAGTGTTTACTTAGGGGACACATTGAACTTTCGTTCGACTTTCGCAACGTAGCCTTTATGTTCTGCGCCCAGGTCAGAGATCCAGCCGTAGGCGGGGTGCCCCGGCCAGCCGTGGCAAAAGCAATATGTCTTCCGGGGGAGGGAAAGTTATGAGTTTCATACGCAGTCCTAAGGACGTTTTATCAGGTCTCCTATTTATAGCCTTAGCATTGCTCTTTGGTTGGCAGGCTCTGACCTTGCCCATGGGCTCCTCGGTGCGCATGGGGCCGGGGTACTTCCCCATGGTCCTGTCGGGCCTGATGGCGTTCTTGGGCATTGTGGTGCTCATCAGCGGCTTGCGGTTCGAGGGTGACCGGGCGACATCGATTGCCTGGCGCGGCGTGATCATGCTGACCCTGTCTACGTTGTTCTTCGGCTTCGGTATGCGCCCCCTCGGATTTCTTCCGACCCTCGCCATCACCGTGTTCCTGGCCTGCCTTGCCAGCCAGAAATTTCATCTGGTCACGGCGCTCACCATCACCGGGGTAATGGTGGTGTTCTGTTGGGGTGTGTTCATTTTGGGGCTTGGCCTTCCGATCCAACTGGTCGGTCCGTGGCTCGGCGGATACTGAGGAGGGGCGCATGGAACTTCTTGATCATCTGGCGCTCGGCTTCTCCGTCGCCTTCTCTCTTCAAAACCTGATGTATTGCTTTATCGGCTGCCTCCTAGGCACGCTGATCGGGGTGCTTCCGGGCCTGGGTCCTGTGGCGACCATCGCCATGCTGCTGCCGATCACCTTCGGCCTGCCGCCGGTGTCCGCGCTTATCATGCTCGCCGGCATCTATTACGGTGCGCAATACGGCGGCTCCACCACAGCCATCCTCATCAACCTGCCTGGCGAATCCTCTTCCGTCGTCACGGCGCTCGACGGTCACCAGATGGCCAAGCAGGGCAGGGCAGGCGCGGCGCTTGCTACCGCCGCCCTGGGCTCGTTCTTCGCGGGCTGCGTCTCCACGCTGCTGCTCGCGGTCTTCGCTCCGCCGCTGGCGGATCTCGCCCTGAAGTTCGGTCCGCCGGAATACTTCGCCTTGATGGTGCTCGGCCTCGTCGCCTCGGTGACGCTGGCCTCCGGCTCGGTCATCAAGGCGTTGGCAATGATCGTGCTCGGCCTGCTGCTTGGCCTCTCCGGCCAGGACATCTACACCGGCACCCCACGCTTCACCTTCGACATCCAGGAACTGGCCGACGGCTTCGACTTCGTCGCGCTCGCAATGGGCATGTTCGGCGTGGGGGAAATCATCCGCAACCTCGAGGATGAATCCCAACGCACCCTGGTGGCAGCCAAGGTCACCAGCCTCATGCTGACCAAGGCCGAATTCAAGCAGATCATTGCACCCGTGCTGCGCGGGACGATCCTCGGATCGTTCCTCGGCATCCTGCCTGGCGGCGGCGCCATGCTGTCTTCGTTTGCGGCCTATTCGATCGAAAAGAGGATCGCGAAAGATCCGCGCCGCTTCGGCAAGGGCGCGATCGAAGGCGTGGCGGGTCCGGAAAGCGCAAACAACGCTGGTGCGCAGACCTCCTTCATTCCCATGCTCACCCTCGGCATTCCGTCCAACCCTGTCATGGCTCTGATGATCGGTGCTCTGATCATTCAGGGCATCACGCCGGGGCCGAACGTGGTGACAGAGAAGCCGGATCTGTTCTGGGGCGTCATCGCCTCCATGTGGATCGGCAATGCGATGCTGGTGATGCTTAACCTGCCGCTGATCGGCATGTGGGTGCGCCTGCTTACGGTGCCCTACCACATCCTGTTTCCGGCGATCATGGCGTTCTGCTGCATCGGCGTTTACAGCGTGAACAACAACACGTTCGACGTTTACACGATGGCGATGTTCGGTCTTGCCGGTTACCTGCTGGTGAAGCTGGACTGCGAGCCAGCGCCCTTGCTGCTCGGCTTCGTCATCGGCCCGATGCTGGAGGAATATCTGCGGCGCGCCATGCTGATCTCGCGTGGCGATCCCATGGTGTTCCTGACGCGGCCCATTTCCGCCGGCCTGCTTATTGTCGCTGCCATCGCCTTGACCGCTGTGCTGCTTCCCTCGGTCAGCAAGACCCGCGAAGAAGCCTTCAAGGAGTGAGGGGCGGTCCTCGCAAGAGGACCGTTCTCTGTCATCAAAAAATCAGGAGCGCGCCTGCAAGGTCGCGCTCCTTTTGTTTTCGCAGGATTTTTCCCAGCCTGTGGATGTTTCGCAGGAAGGTAGAGCTTCCCCGCATAACCCTATGGACACCACCTGGGGCCTCTGCTACACGACCACCTCCTCGCGGGGCCACGGCCTTCGAGAGGGCGCATAGCTCAGTTGGTAGAGCAGCTGACTCTTAATCAGCGGGTCCTAGGTTCGAGCCCTAGTGCGCCCACCATTAGTTCTAGACACTGTCAGTGTTGGAGCTTTGGTGGATTTTTTGGGTCTTCAAATAAGAGACCTGTAAAGCCTGATTAAGATCGGCTTTTAACCCAATATCCACAGTTATCGTTATCGCTCAATCTTGGAAGCGGCTAGCTCCAGTTAGGCAGCCGTTCCATTCGCTGTAGCGAATTAAAACGCTGGCGGTTATCAGTTCTGTAAAGTGGCGCCTTAAAAATATGCACGAATTTGCCCTGTACATCTCGTTTTAAGGGCCAGGGTGCTTTCCCCCATGCGTAGGGGAGGAGAGGTCTTGAAAGTGCTGAACGTTGTGACCGCATTACTCGTCGTCGGGGCGGCGGGAAATTCGGCGTTGGCAGGTTTTTCGAGCAGGACCACCTCACGCAGATGCTGGTGGGCGGGGAAGCACCGCTCGCGCAAGCATCTAGGAGATCCTTGGCCTTTCTGCGCTTTGGCAATTCGTACCGGTACTGGAATTGGCAGCTTCCGGAGATCGCGTGCGCTGATCTGCTTTTCCAAGGACAATGAATCTTGGGCGATGCCAAGGACGGCAATGGTCTCAGAAGTGCGCCGCGCTCGCTGCGGCGGCGATGGAAAACCCGAACACCACGACCGCAGCCGCCTTGTAGGAATGGTGCCGATAGCCGCGCGGCAGGGCTGAGCCGATCATGAGCCAGCAGCCACCGGCGGCCACCGAGAGGGAAATGAAAATTGCGATCCCTTCCAGCCTCGCGGCGTCCATCATGACGAAGGCGCTGACCGCCAACGTATAGCCTATGGCTTCCGCCAGAGGCAGGATGGCCGCGTTCCGCACTCCCATGACCGCGCCGGAGGGGGTGAGAATTGTATTGGTGGGACCGGGCGTCAGAAAAACCGCGAGGCAGGCCAAAACGTAGGGAATGACGGTCATTGCTCTGTTTCTGGCTCGCGAGGGTCACATTCACTCAATCGACCAACAGACCGCCAGAGCCTGAAGCGACGGTGCGGTTCCTGCCCGTCGCCTTGGCTTGATAGAGCGCTTCGTCCGCCAACTTCAGCAGTTCGGAGGCGCTGACGGGGCTGCTTGAATCCGTGGTAACGAGGCCGATGCTAACCGTGGTTCCAAAGCGTTGGCCGGTCTCGAACGAGAGGGAAAGGCGTTCCACTTCTCCCCGGATGCGCTCAGCGATCCGTCGCCCACTGGCGTCATCGGTCCGCGGCAGCAATACGGCGAATTCCTCTCCCCCAATGCGCGCCGCCACATCTGAGGGCCTTGCGGCACCTCTTTGAATCTGGCGCGCCAGCACACGCAAGAACCGATCGCCTTCCTGGTGGCCATAGGTATCGTTGATCCGCTTGAAATTATCCGCGTCGATAATGAGCAAGGTCAAAGGGGCGGGGTCCTGCGCCTTGTTGCGAAGCTCCGAGGCAAAGCACCACTCGAACGCGCGGCGGTTCAGCAGACCCGTCAGTTCGTCCGTGAGCGACATCTGCTTCATCATCTCTTCCATCTCCTTTGTGCGCATCAGCCCGAGTTGGAGTGCGCGCACGAGAATTCCGAGCGTGAGACAGAAGGCGAGGGTGAGGGGCAAAGTGACCAGGGTCTGCTGCCACCAGTCGGCATAAATTTCTGTGGTTGAAATTCCAACTGACAGCAGGAGCGGGAACTGGCCCACGCGGGAATGAATATAGAGCCGCTCACGCCCGTCGATGGTGGCGCGTCCCACGAATGAGACGGGCGATGTCAGCATGCGTTCAAAGATCGGCGAATGGCCGAGAACCAGGCCGATGTTGCCTCCGCCATCGGTGGAGGGGGTGCGCATGATCATGATCCCGTCCGTGCGAACCAGCGAAAGAATGCTGTCCGGCCCGAGGGTTACGGCCTTAAACAGGGATTGGAAATAAGCGAGGCGCACCGCCGCCATCACCACGCCGTCGAAGCTTCCGTCGGGTGCCGAGATGCGCCGGCTGATGGCTATGCTCGGATCGCCGTCACGCAGGCGGCTGCGGTAGGGGCGGCTGAGATATGTGCCGGAATTGCTGATTTCCTGGGCGCGAAAATAGTCTCGGTCGGCCAGGTCCACGCCTGGCGGTGCGTTGCCGCGCGAGTTGATGAGAATGTCGCCGGTCTTCGACAGAACCAGCATGGAGCCGAGGAATTCTGCGGTTGCGGAGCGGTCGAACAGCAGTAGGTCGCGCTGGCGCGGGGACAGTCCTTCCGTGTCGCCCTTTTCCAGCGCCTCCTGGGCGCCGAGGACGGAAAGGTCGACAATCGTTAGGTTTTTGTCGATGGCGTTTGAAATCGTATGGACGAGGTTCTCACCGGAGCGGACGGCTTCGTTCCATGCTTCCTGCCGTGCCTGCCAGATCATGAAACCCTGAATCGCGAGCACGGCCAGGATGATGAGCCAGGTCAGCAGCGGGACGACCGGGCCGCCGAACATCCACGTCGGGACTTTGGAGGTGGGACTTTGCGCCTCCGCGCCGACCGAGGCCGAACCGGATAAGCCGCTGATCTCGCTTTGTTTTAAGTCCCGCTTGGTCCGCATCAGTCCAAAGGCTCCGGGGGCGGGGAGATTTTGCTTTTCATTTGTCGCCGCAAACCCATGCGAGTAGTCGGAGGAAAAACTACTCGCTTAGGTAAAGCATATCAATTTCATGAAACTGTAAAGGTCAGGATTTCACCGGGCGAGGAAAATGCTTTGAAGCACAGTGCTTTGATGACCGCGAGGGTCACGCTAGGATCGTCTCAGGTCCCCGCAAGCCGGGACTTGGATGGAGGACGCCCCATGACAAAATATCTGATGCTGGCCGCTTTGGCGGTGCTCGCGTGCGCCCCTGCGCAGGCCCAGGATGCGGTCTCGCTGGTGGGGACGTGGACCGGCCACAGGGAGCGCGCGGCGAAGGTCGAGGGCTGGCGCGAGGGGACGGCGACCCTTGTTATTACTGAACAAAAAGGCATGACTTTCGTTGGGCACCTCAAGCGGTCGAACCCGGCGGGGGATGAGGATGAGCCGCTCTGGGGCGCCTTTACGCCGGGTGGTCGGCTGATCATGGGCGCGGACGAGGAGGGCAGCTATGCCTTTGATCTCGTGGATAAAAATACGCTGGATTATTGCTACACCGAGACCGGAAAAGCGCCCCGCGCGGTGTGCGCACGGCTGGTGCGCCAACGCTGACGACGCGGGTCCGCTGTGTGGATTTCGCTGTCGATGTGCCCTTGATCAACACGCCGCGACCCGCAGATCTACCCGCATGTCGATGCCGCCAAGCACGATGCAGGTCAACCCGGCGCGCGGCCTGACGATCAGGGGTGGGCGGAGTGATGGTGGCCGGCGCCGGGGTCGAAGCTGAGGGGCTCCGACGTGCCGCCGAAGTCCCGCCCGCCGCCATAGGTGGCTAAGGCGCAATCGCCGCAATCGGCGAAGGTGGAGAGCATGGCGGCGAAGAATGCGATCATGCCGGAGCGCAGAGGCTCCAGCAGGTGCACGCTGCCGGTCGCCGAGGGGGTGCGGGCGATCAGCCCCTCGGTCTCGGCCTCGCGCAGCAGTTTCAGGACATGGGCGCGGGAGACGAAGAACTGGCGCGCGAGGGCCGCGACCGGCACCGGCACCGGCTGCTCGGGCGGGAACACATCGCCGTCGGTGCCCGAGATGAGAAGGCTCATGACGATGAGGATGCCGGCGTCGCGCTCGGCGAAGACGGAGACCTCGGGCGCGAAGTGCAGCAGGCGCAGGCCGGCGTGGAAGCGCGAGCCGATCTCCCGAATCAGGATGCGGGCGAATTCCGGGTCGTCGATACGGGCAAGCACCTCCTCGGCGGGCGGATAGATCACCGCGAGCGCGCTCAGCAGCTTACGCCAGCGTGTGATCTGCTCGGAGAGCAGGCGCTGGGTCGGCGCAAGCGGGCGCTGACGCCGGTTGGCGCCGGTCTCGGGTCCCATGTCGAGATATCCCGCCCAGCGCATCAGCATGACCATGGCCTTGGCCCGCCCGCGGCTACAGACTCCGGTTTCCTGGCACAGGGTGGCGATGCGCGTCACGGTAAGGCCGACGCCGCGCTCGTCCGGGATGGCATCGAGATAGAGCACGAACAGGCCGAAGATCACCCGGCCACGGTCGTTGAGGATGCGGTTGAGGATGCGGTTGCCACGGTAAATCTGCACCAGGCCGCGCGCGCCGCGCTCCATGGCGGCGGGGAAGTCCGGACTGGCGCGAAAAATCTCCATCCGGGCTACGGATTTCGAGATCAGTTGCTCATCCGTCAGGGTGTCGCTCGGCTTGAACATGCCTCTCGTGCAATCCCAGCGTTCCGGCCGCATTTCTGCCCGTCGTTGTCTTATAGCGCGGACATCGCTCTCCTGACGAGGCGGGTTTGGCGCTAAACTGTCAAGAATCGCCATTGCCGCCGAAACCGGTGCGTTCTAGCTGCTTGGCCAACCTGATCGGGGGAACGCATGAAGTTCACGGGCACTATTGCGACGTTTGGAATGTTCCTGGGCCTCGCCCTGACTGCGGGCTCCGGCGAAAGCCAGGCCGTGGTCTATTGCAACGGCCCCGGAGTTCCGGTGGGCTGCGTGGCCCGGCCCGCGCCGCGGGTCGCCTATTGCACCCGTCCTGGGTATCCCAAGGGCTGCGTGGCCAATCCCAACGGTGTCGGCGTCCTGCCGGGTGCCGGAGCTGGCGCGGCGGGTGTCGGCCTTGCGCCGGGTGCCGGTGTAGGTGCGCCGGGTGTCGGTGCGCCTGGCTACGGCGGCGTGAACGCCGGCGGCCCGGTCAATCGCGTCGGGGTGCGCTGATCCCCGTGCCGGCATTCTGACGCGCCAAAGCTTGCTCGTGCACGCCGTGGTCGGCCTGCACGGCAGGCGGATCGGGTGACGCGTTCTCTTTTTAAGGACTGGGGCCGGGTTTCCCGACCGGATTGCTTCAATTCGGTCGCATTCGGCTTCCACGCCTGATCGCGGTGGTCCCGCGCGTTCGCAGACCATTCAATATGCAGACCATGCAATTCATGGGGGAGACCGATAATGTTGAAGATTACGGCCGCTGCCGCCAGCCTTTGCCTGTTGTCCTCGGTCGCGCTTGCAGACCGTCCGGCGGCTGACAAGTGCGCCGCTGGGCTCAGCACCGACGCCAAGACCATCTATACCTCGACGGCGGCGCAGGTCGTGCCCGGCGCCAATCTGCGTGACATCATCACCGCGCAGACCAAGGCACTGGTGAAATCCGGCGCAGTGCCCATGTCCAGCGCGCGCCCGGCGGCTGAAGCTGCGGGCAAGTGCCTGGCCATGATCAATGCCTGATAATTGGCGCGCGGCGTCCTAGCGACGCGGCGTGCGTGCTCTGAAACATAAAAAGCCCCGGACGGTGACGTCCGGGGCTTTTTAGTTTGGAGCCAGCAGCGCGCTATTTGCGCGCCGCCGGTTGGCGGCCGAGCAGGGTTGCCATCTCAGCTTCCAGATCGCCGAACGGGTCGAAGGAATCGGCGTCTTTGTCCTCGGGGGCCTGATGCGGCGAAGGCTCTGATTCAGCGACGGATGCCAACGCAGCAGCCTCCGCAGCCTGCGCGGCATCCTTCTTCTTGGCTTCCTCTTCGCCCTCGCCGGCCAGCGCCAGTTCAAGCTCACGCACGAGATCGGTTTCGTTGAGCCCCAGGCCTGCTGCGCTGATCGTGTCATGCGGGGCAGGGGCTGTCGCAGGTTCGGGTCTGGGCGCGGCGCGTGTGAATAGCGACGGCTGCGGCTCGGTGCGACGCGGCGGCGGGGCAGCGGATGACGCCGTAGCCCGCATCATGGGTGCGAAACGTGCCGGCGTCGGGCGCGACGGGTTGGGCGGCGGCACGTCTGCTGGCGGCGCCCCCGATGCGGGCTCGTCCAGCGCCTGGCCCAGGGACGCCTCCAGGCGGCTGGCAAGGTCGCCGATCTGGGGTTCGGTGCGCCCGGTCGGCGCCAGGGGGCCACGGGTCGGACGGCTCAGGCTGAACGCCGGAATGCGGCGGGGCTGCGGCTCGTCGGGCACAACGGGCGGCACATCGTAAGGCGCGCGCGGCGCCTCAACAGGGGTTTCCCGAGGCTCGCCGTGGAATGTCGCGGCGTCCTGCGGCCGTGCAACAGGCTCCGGCGCCGACACGAACGGCTCGGGAGCGAAAGCAACGGGCTCGGGCGCAACCGCGACCGGCTCCGGCGCAAAAATCACCGGCTCCGGCGCCACCGCGACGGGCTCGGGCGCAAGGGCCACGGGTTCCGGAGCGAAAACCACCGGTTCGGGCGCAAAGGCCACCGGCTCAGGGGCAAAGACCACCGGCTCGGGCACGAACGCGTCTGAGACCGGCTCCTCCTCCTTGAAGGGCGCGGGGGGCTCGATGATCGGCTCAGGCACGAACGCCACGGGCTCGTGCACGGGCTCTTGCTGGGGCGTGAATTCCGGCTCCCAAGCCGGCGGTTCCGAAACGGCGTTGGGTTCGGAGACTTCGGCAAACACCGTGGGTGCAGGCGCTTCGGGTTCGGGCGCCTCATAGGCGTGCGGGGCAGGGGCCTGCGCGACCGGCTCGTGCACGGCGTAGTCCGGCACGGCCGGTTCATTCGCGACCGGCTGCTCAATCATCGGCTCCGGCTCCACCGGCGCCGGTGTGACAGGCGCTCCAGCTACGGGCTCCTCCTCGACCGGCTCTGGCTCGACCTTTTCCAGCACGACGGGTTCAGGTTCAGGTGCCACCGGCTCAAAGGCCGCGAACGAGGGCTCGGGTTCCGCATGGGTGGTTTCCATCGCCACCGCCACCGCCACCGGCTCTGGCGCGGCGGGCGTGGGTTCCACGACAGGAAGCGGCGCCACGACGGGGTGGAAATCCGGGGCTGAGTCCAGCTCCGACGCGGCATCGGCGGGTTTGGGCTCCGGCGCGGGGCGGAAACGGCTGGCGAAAGAGGGTGCGGCGCGTGCGGGCGTGCGCTCGGGCAGACCGAGCGGACGCGGCGGGCGAAGACCCGCTTCACCTTCCGGGCGGAGCGGACGACGCGGGCTCAGCGGGCGGCGGGGTTCCACCGGGGCGAGATCGGTTTCCTCGAAACCAGGTGCGGCCTCAGGCGCGGCGAAAGAGATCGGTTCGGGCGCCAATGCGACCGCCTCGGGCGGGGCCGGGGGAGCGGATAGCGAAGGCGCGGCGGGGCGACGCGGAAATGCGTCCCGCGAGGTCGTGGGCTCGCGCAGCTGGGTCGCCTCGCGCGGCGCGGCGGCGTCCCGCTGCATCTCACGGGCACCAATGCCCTCGCGCGGAGACCCCCTGACGATGCCGGGTTCGACCACGATGTCGCCGCTTCCGCCGATCAGCAGGAGGTGCTCAACGTCATCGCGACGCACCAGCACCAGCCGGCGGCGCTGGTCGATCGCGACGCTGTCGAGCACCGCGAGACGCGCCTGCCGCGAACGCCCGCCACCGGCGCGGCCGCCGCCGTTGAGGCGGCGCACAATGAGAACGGTCAACCCGAGCAGGGCGACGATCACGATGGCTGCGATCGCAATTCGCGCCGGCAATTCGAGCTGCGTTCCGAGCAGGTCCTGCAACATCATGTCTCCTCTTCGCCGCGTGCGGCACCGGCCTGCATTGTCAAAACGCAGCCGTCCCAATACAGCAGCAGGCGCGCGCTTCCTATGGAGGCGGGCGCGAAGAAATTGTTGACCATCAGGCGCATAAATCAACCAATGCCGTAACTTTGCGTTAATTTCCGGGAATCGGCTGCTTGGCACTAAACCCGCTGGCGGCACGATAAAAGGGAAAATTCATGATTTTTGGCGCGCGCGGTGAACGCGCGGAGGGTACCAGCAACCGACTCCGATCGAAGAGGTTTGCGTCGCAGCGCGTTGTGGTCGGGGCCGCAGCGTTCATTGGCGGGCTGCTTGCCGTGGTTCTGCGGGATGGCGGCGGTTCGGCGATAACCGCCGTTCTGGCGGCATTTGCCGCTGTCGGCGTGTTCACGATTATAACATCTTCTGTGCGCCTTTGGCGCGGCGATGCGCGGCGCAATGATGATCTCGCGCGCACACTCCTCGCCGCCACCAGCGATGCCGTGGCAATTGTGGAGGATGGCGACCAACTCATCGAGGTGAACGGCCCCTATCTGCGCCTTTGCCGCAGCGGTGAGGGGCAGGCCCCCACCCCGGAGCGCTTTCTCAGCCGTATTCCCAATTCCCACGGGCCCGTGAGCGCGCTGCTACGCGCGATCGCGGACGGTACCCATGGAGTCCAGGCGTTCCCCTTCGATCCCGAGCCGGGTGGCCGGCGTCTCGTGGTGGCGGTCCATCCGCTTGAGGGCCTGCGCCGGGTGATATGGGTGCTGAGTCTCGGTGAGGCCGGCGGCCGTAAACTGTCCGGCGTTCCGGTTCCCGAACGCCCGTCCCGGCTTGCCGGCGTGCCGGCTCAGTCCGGCGTGTCTGCGATCGATCCCGACGGAGCCAGCGTGTTGACCTCCCTGTGGGAAGCGGCACCGGTCGGCCTGCTGCTGCTCTCGGCGGACGAGGGGCGCATTCCCAACGGCACCTTCGCGCGCTGGCTGGGATATGACCTCGCCGATTGGGGCACCGCCGGCATGCCGTTCGCGGAGATCGTGGATGGGCAAAGCGAAGCCGCCGTCCTCAAAGCCATCGGCAAGGGCGAATCGGGCGCGGCCGGCATGGACGTGGATTTCATCTGCAAGGATGGCTCGACATGGCCGGCTCACGTCTGGATCGGCGGAGAGGCGGGCGGCGAGAGCATCGTCGTCGTCGTGCCGCGCATGCTGACGCTGCCCGTGGTCCAACTCGCGCCGCCCTCGCTTGGGGCGGGCGGGCTTGGTGGGACCGCGACGTCCGGGACCGCGATGTCCGGGGGCGCGGAGGCGGCTTTCTTTGCGCGCTCTCCGCTTGCCATGGCGAGTGTCGACCGGGCCGGCCGCGTGCTGGAGGCCAATGGCAGCTTCGCGCGCCTGTTCGCCGGCAGCGGCCTGTCGGTGATCGGCACCAAGCTTGAGCGTCTCGTGATCGAGCGCGATGGACAGGCTGTGGAGCACCTGCTGCGCGATACCGTCTCCGGGCAGGTGGCGGTGTCTCCGGTGGAGGCTTCGATCGCGGGGGAGGGTGGGCGCTCGGCGCGGCTCTACGCGGCTCTGCTGGGGCCGAACGTGGCTGGCGTCGCGGTCTATGCCGTCGATACCACGGCGCAAAAGTCGCTGGAGGCGCAGTTCGCCCAATCCCAGAAGATGCAGGCCATCGGCCAGCTCGCGGGCGGCGTGGCGCACGACTTTAACAATGTGCTCACCGCCATCCTCGGCTATTGCGACCTGCTGCTGGCCAACCATCGGCCGAGCGACCCGTCGTTCCCCGACATCATGCAGATCAAGCAGAACGCGAACCGGGCGGCGGGCCTGGTACGCCAGCTGCTCGCCTTCTCCAGGCGCCAGACGCTGCGGCCGCAAGTGATCCAGCTGACCGACGTGCTCGCCGACCTCTCCATGCTGCTGCGGCGGCTGATCGGCGAGCGAATCGACCTGAAGGTGGAGCACGGCCGCGACCTGTGGCCGGTGAAGGTGGACGTGAACCAGTTCGAGCAGGTGATCGTCAATCTCGCGGTGAACGCGCGCGACGCCATGCCCGGCGGCGGCGCGCTGACCCTGCGCACCTCGAACATTACCGCCGCCGAGTGCGCCCGGTTCGGCGACGAGGGCACGCTCGCGCCGGCCGATTACGCGCTGATCGAGGTCACAGATACCGGCACGGGCATTCCGCCGGAGATCATGGACAAGATTTTCGAGCCGTTTTTCTCGACCAAGGATGTCGGCAAGGGCACCGGCCTCGGCCTGTCCACGGTCTACGGCATCGTCAAGCAGACCGGCGGCAACATCCTCGCCACCAGCGAGGCCGGGAAGGGCAGCGTCTTCCGCGTGTTCCTGCCGCGCCATGAAATGACCACCGAGGACGCGCTGCCGCCCCCGGTGCCCGAGCCGGACGCCCGCGCCGCCGACATGACCGGCCAGGGCACCATCCTGCTGGTGGAGGATGAGGACGCGGTGCGCGCCTTCGCCACCCGCGCTCTGGTGGCCCGCGGCTACAACGTGATCGCCGCCGCAAGCGGCGCCGAGGCGCTGGAGGCGCTCGACAAGCCGGACACGCCGCGCATCGATCTCGTGGTCTCCGACGTGATGATGCCGGAGATGGACGGGCCGACGCTGGTCAAGGAATTGCGCGCCCAGATGCCGAGCCTGAAGGTCATCTTCATCTCCGGCTATGCCAAGGAGGCGTTCGGCAAGAATCTGGCGGAAGGGGAGAAGTTCGCCTTCCTCCCGAAGCCGTTCTCGCTGAAGCAACTGGTCGCGGCCGTGAAGGAGGCGATGGGCGCCTGAGGCGCCCCTCGCGGCGGTGGACGGGCGCCGGGCCATACTGTCGCACCTGCCTTTCCCAGGCGGTGCGGCGCCCCTATCTGGTTTGCCCTCAAGGTGCCAGACGTGAGCTGGAATACATCCAATCCAGCGTCCGCGCAGGCTTTTCGCAGGTGCGGGAAGATGTCATGCTGCTGTGCAACATGAGGGGCTGGGAAGGTAGCGGGCAGCTTGCGCTTGCCACCTATCTGGCACTGCGGTAAGCCTCGCTCGTTTCGAATTACTCCAACCGAGGCGGGCGCGGTTTACGCTTCAAGCGGATCGCCCAGCGTCCCGAGGTGCGGACATGAATCTGCTGCTGCAGGATTATCTGCCGGTTGTCATCTTCATAGGCGTTTCGCTTGTGATCGGGCTGGCCCTGCTGGTGTCGCCATTTCTCGTGGCCTACAGCAACCCGGACCCGGAAAAGCTGTCGGCGTACGAGTGCGGATTCAACGCGTTCGACGACGCGCGCATGACCTTTGACGTGCGCTTCTACCTGGTGTCGATCCTGTTCATCATCTTCGACCTGGAGGTGGCCTTCCTGTTCCCCTGGGCGATTTCGTTCGGCGGGCTCGGAGACCTCGGTTTCTGGTCTATGATGATCTTCCTCGGCGTGCTGACCGTCGGGTTCATCTACGAATGGCGCAAGGGAGCACTGGAATGGGATTGACCCCTTCAGCCACGGCGCCGCTGGTGTCCCAGGCGCCGAAAGGCATCATCGATCCCTCGACCGGCCGCCCCGCGGGCGCGGATGATCCCTTCTACAAGGAGATCAACGCCGAGCTTGCGGACAAGGGCTTCCTGATCACCACGGCCGACGAGCTGATCACATGGGCGCGCACCGGCTCGCTCATGTGGATGACCTTCGGGCTCGCCTGCTGCGCCGTTGAAATGATGCAGGCGTCGATGCCGCGCTATGACGTGGAGCGGTTCGGCTTCGCGCCGCGCGCCTCGCCGCGCCAGTCGGACGTGATGATCGTCGCCGGCACGCTGACCAACAAGATGGCTCCCGCGCTGCGCAAGGTCTACGACCAGATGCCGGAGCCGCGCTACGTCATCTCCATGGGCAGCTGCGCCAACGGCGGCGGCTATTACCACTATTCCTACGCGGTGGTGCGCGGATGCGACCGGGTGGTCCCGGTGGACATCTACGTGCCGGGATGCCCGCCGAGCGCCGAAGCGCTGCTCTACGGCATCCTTCTTCTCCAGAAGAAGATCCGTCGCGTCGGAACCATCGAACGCTGATCGAGCCAAGCAATCGCCGCCGGACGGCGCGGGGAAAATGCGGATGGACGAAACCCTCAAGGACCTTGCGGTCCACATTTCCGGTATTCTGGGCAGCGCCGTGCGCGGCTCGAAGGTCGCCTACGGCGAGCTGACGCTGGACGTGGAGCGCGGTGAGATCGTCAAGGTGGCGACCTTTCTGCGCGATGACCCGAGCTGTCTGTTCGCTTGCATGATCGACATCTGCGGCGTGGATTATCCCGCCCGCGTGAACCGGTTCGACGTGGTCTACCATCTGCTCTCGCTGAAGCAGAACTTGCGCATCCGCCTGAGGGTGGAGACCGACGAAACCGGCACCGTACCCTCCCTCTGCTCGGTCTATGTTGGTGCCAACTGGTTTGAGCGGGAGGCCTACGACATGTACGGCATCCTGTTCACCGGCCACCCGGAACTGCGCCGCCTGCTGACCGACTACGGCTTCGACGGCCACCCCCTGCGCAAAGACTTCCCGACCACCGGCTACGTCGAGGTGCGCTACGACGACGAAGCCAAGCGGGTGATCTACGAGCCCGTGAAGCTGGCGCAGGAATTCCGCAACTTCGATTTCCTCTCCCCCTGGGAAGGCGTCGAATATGTGCTCCCTGGCGACGAGAAGGCTGCCTCGCAGCCCGGCGCCCCGAAGGCGGGCTGAAGGAGCGCACCATGGCCCATACCCTCGATTCGCCCCGTGTCGAAAACCCGGTTCGCAACTTCCAGATCAACTTCGGGCCGCAGCATCCCGCGGCTCACGGCGTGCTGCGCCTGGTGCTGGAGCTGAACGGCGAACTGGTGGAGCGGGTCGATCCGCATATCGGCCTGCTGCATCGCGGCACCGAGAAGCTGATCGAGACCAAGAACTATCTCCAGGCTCTGCCTTATTTCGACCGGCTCGATTATTGCGCGCCGATGAACCAGGAGCACGCCTACTGCCTCGCGGTGGAAAAGCTGCTGGAGCTTGAAGTGCCGATGCGCGGGCAGCTCATTCGTGTGCTGTATTCCGAGATCGGGCGGCTTCTCTCGCACATCCTCAACGTCACCACGTTCGCCATGGACGTGGGCGCGCTCACCCCGCCGCTGTGGGGCTTCGAGCAGCGCGAAAAGCTCATGATGTTCTATGAGCGGGCCTCGGGCAGCCGCATGCATTCGGCCTATTTCCGGCCCGGCGGCGTGCACCAGGACCTGCCCACCAAGCTGGTGGAAGACATCGGCGAGTTCTGCGGTCCTTGCCTCGCCCTGCTGGACGACCTCGACCGCCTGGTCACCGGAAACCGCATCTTCAAGCAGCGCACCGTCGATATCGGCGTCGTGACCCTTGAGGACGCCCTGGCGTGGGGCTTCTCCGGCGTGATGGTGCGCGGCTCGGGCGCGGCGTGGGATCTGCGCCGTTCGCAGCCCTACGAGTGCTATTCCGAACTCGATTTCGACATCCCGATCGGCCTGCACGGCGACTGCTACGACCGCTACGTGGTGCGCATGGAAGAGATGCGCCAGTCGATCAAGATCATGAAGCAGTGCGTCGCGCGCCTGCTGAAGGAGCCGGGTCCGGTCCACACCGTCGACCGGAAGATCGCGCCGCCGAAGCGCAGCGAGATGAAACGGTCGATGGAAGCCCTCATTCACCATTTCAAGCTATATACGGAAGGCTTCCATGTGCCGGAAGGCGAAGTTTATGCCGCGGTGGAAGCGCCGAAGGGTGAGTTCGGCGTCTATCTCGTGGCGGACGGGTCCAACAAACCCTACCGCTGCAAGATTCGCGCTCCGGGTTTTGCCCATCTGCAGGCTATGGACTTCCTTTGTCGCGGGCACATGCTCGCCGACGTTTCGGCGGTGCTTGGCTCCCTCGACATCGTGTTCGGGGAGGTAGACCGTTGAAAACCCTTAATAATACCCTTGCCGCGCTGGTCTGTGCCGCATCCCTCATGTCCGCGCCGGCGTTCGCCGCCGATCCGGTGCAGATCGCGCCGCGCGCCGTGGTGGTGAAGACCCCCATCGAAGTTGTGGTGCCCGTCGCCGTCTACGCCGAACCGCCTCGCGCGGTCGTGGTGGAGCGAATCACCATGTACAGCCTGCTTCAGGGCGGCTGGACACCGGTCAGTGCCGCCATCATCCCCGACACGGGGATTCCCGGCACGAATGGCGCCTTCGCCCATGTGAGCCACGCCAGCGCCATGCGTCTCTACAAGAACGGCGTCTATGCCGACTGCGGCATCGCCCAGGTCGGTGGAATCTACAACGACTGTCGTATCGTCACTACGGGAACACGTTGATGTCCGTTCGCCGCCTCGCAGCCGTACAGCCCGAAAGCTTCGCCTTCACGGCGGAGAATTCGGCCTGGGCCGACCGCCAGATTTCCAAGTACCCAGAAGGCCGGCAGGCGAGTGCGGTGATTCCGCTGTTGTGGAAGGCTCAGGAGCAGGCCGGCGGCTGGCTGCCTGAACCCGCCATCCGCGCGGTGGCGAAGCGGCTGGACATGGCGAACATCCGCGTGATGGAGATCGCCACTTTCTACACCATGTTCAACCTTGAACCGGTGGGCCGGCATTTCGTGCAGTTGTGCGGCACCACGCCGTGCATGCTGCGCGGGTCGGAAGAATTGAAGGACGTGTGCCGCCGCAAGATCGGGCCGGAGCGGCACGTTTCCCCCGAGGGCGCGTCCTGGCTTGAGGTGGAATGCCTCGGCGCCTGCGCCAACGCGCCCATGGTTCAGATCAACTTCGATTATTACGAGGATCTGAGCCCCGAAGTGTTCGGCAACATCCTCGACGATCTCGCGGCTGGGCGCCCGGTGAAGACCGGCTCGCAGAACGGCCGCCAGATGTCCGCGCCGCTCGGCGGTCCGACCACTTTGACCGATCCCGCGCTGTACGCCCCGCGCGTGGCCGACAATTCGGACACGGCGGAAGTGCCCGATCTTCAGGAGGCCGGTCGCCCCTCTACGGCGACCGAAACGCCCGGCGACCCGCTGGGCGCCGCTTCCGCTAAGGAAGAGAAGGCGATCAACGGCCAGGACAAGCGGGACAAGCGCGAAGAGGTGGCTTCCGCCGCCCAGGAGAACAGCCCCTCCGTGACGGGCTCAAAGCGCGAGGCGCCGAAGACCGGCACCGGCGTGCGCGATCCGGAGGAGTGAGCATGCTCCAGGACAAGGACCGCATTTTCACCAATCTCTACGGCATCCACGATTGGGGCCTGAAGGGCGCCATGGCGCGCGGCGGCTGGGATGGCACCAAGGGCCTCCTGGAAAAGGGGCGCGACTGGATCATCAACGAGATGAAGGTCTCCGGGCTGCGCGGGCGCGGCGGGGCCGGCTTCTCGACCGGCCTGAAGTGGTCCTTCATGCCCAAGGTGTCGGACGGCCGTCCGCACTATCTCGTGGTGAATGCCGACGAATCCGAGCCCGGAACCTGCAAGGACCGGGAAATCATGCGCAACGATCCGCATCTGCTGATCGAAGGCTGCCTGATCGCCTCGTTCGCCATGGGCGCCCACGCGGCCTACATCTATGTGCGCGGCGAATATGTCCGCGAGCGCGAGCAGCTGGAAGCCGCCGTCGAGCAGGGCCTATGAGGCCAAGCTGATCGGCAAGGACAATATCCACGGCTATCCCTTTGATCTTTATGTGCATCACGGGGCCGGGGCGTACATTTGCGGCGAAGAGACCGCGCTGCTGGAGAGCCTTGAAGGCAAGAAGGGCATGCCGCGGCTGAAGCCGCCGTTCCCGGCCAACATGGGCCTCTACGGCTGCCCCACCACGGTCAACAACGTGGAATCCATCGCGGTTGCGCCGGATATCCTGCGGCGCGGTGCGGCCTGGTTCGCCGGCATCGGCCGCGCGAACAATGTGGGCACCAAGCTGTTCGGCATTTCCGGCCATGTGAACACGCCCTGCGTCGTCGAAGACGCCATGGGCACCACGTTCAAGGAACTGGTGGAGCGGCACGGCGGCGGCATTCGCGGCGGCTGGGACAATCTGCTGGCGATCATCCCCGGCGGGGCCTCCTGCCCGGTGATCCCGGCCGACCAGTGCGCCGACCTCATCATGGATTTCGACGGCACCCGCGCGGTGAAGTCGAGCCTAGGCACCGCCGGCATTCTGGTGATGGACAAGTCCACGGACATCGTGCGCGCCATCACCCGCATCTCGGCCTTCTTCAAGCATGAGAGCTGCGGCCAATGCACGCCCTGCCGCGAGGGCACCGGCTGGATGTGGCGCGTGCTGAACCGCATGTCGGAGGGCCGCGCGCAGAAGCGCGAGATCGACCTGCTGCTGGAAGTCACCACCCAGATCGAAGGCCACACCATCTGCGCGCTTGGCGACGCGGCGGCATGGCCGGTGCAGGGCTTGATCCGGCATTTCCGCCACGAGATCGAGAAGCGTATCGACGATTATGCGGCCAACCCCCATTCCGACCCGGTCGCCATGCCGGTCGCGGCGGAGTGAACGGGGATGACCGGAGAGACCGAAAACCTCATCCTCGTCTATATGCAGCGCTTCGACGAGAAGCTGGATCGCGTGATGGATGACGTTCGGGATCTGAAAATTCGTGTCACCGCAATAGAAGAAAACCTTGCGGGCGTTCACCGCCGCTTAGACCGTGTTGAGGCTCGCCTTGATCGCATCGAGCGGCGTCTTGATCTCGTCGAACTGCCGCATTGAGGATCTGATTGATGGCCAAGATCATCGTTGACGGCACCGAGGTCGACGTTCCTCCCGAGTACACGCTGCTCCAGGCGTGCGAGGCGGCGGGCGTGGAAATTCCGCGCTTCTGTTTCCATGAGCGCCTGTCGATCGCCGGCAATTGCCGCATGTGCCTGGTGGAAGTGAAGGGCGGCCCGCCCAAGCCCACGGCATCGTGCGCCATGGCGGTGAAGGACCTGCGCCCCGGCCCCAACGGCGAGCCGCCCGTGATGCTCACCAAGAGCCCCATGGTGAAGAAGGCGCGCGAAGGGGTGATGGAGTTCCTCCTCATCAACCACCCGCTCGACTGCCCGATCTGCGACCAGGGCGGCGAATGCGACCTCCAGGACCAGGCCATGGCCTATGGGGTCGACACCTCCCGCTTCGCCGAGAACAAGCGCGCGGTCGAGGACAAATATATCGGCCCGCTGGTGCGGACCTCCATGAACCGGTGCATCCACTGCACCCGTTGCGTGCGCTTCTCCACCGAGGTGGCGGGCGTGCCGGATCTCGGCGCCATCGGGCGCGGCGAGGACATGGAGATCACCACCTATCTCGAGCACGCCATGCGCTCCGAGATGCAGGGCAATGTGGCGGACCTCTGCCCGGTCGGCGCCCTGACCCACAAGCCCATGCAGTTCCATGCCCGGCCGTGGGAAATGGTGAAGACCGAATCCATCGACGTGATGGACGCCGCCGGCTCGAACATCCGCATCGACACCCGCGGCCGCGAAGTGATGCGCATTCTCCCGCGCACCAACGAGGGCGTGAACGAGGAGTGGATTTCCGACAAGACCCGCTATGTCTGGGACGGCCTGAAGACGCAGCGCCTTGACCAGCCCTATGTCCGCAAGAACGGCCGCCTGGCGCCCGCCACCTGGATCGAGGCGTTCGACGCCATCGCCGCCAAGGTGAAGGGCACCGCGCCGGCACGGATCGGCGCATTGGTCGGCGATCTCGCCAGCGTCGAGGAAGCCTTCGCGCTGAAGTCGCTGCTTTCCAAGCTCGGCTCCGGCAACATCGACTGCCGCCAGGACGGCGCCGCGCTCGACCCGGCGCTGGGGCGCGCCTCCTACATCTTCAATCCCGGCATCGCCGGCATTGAGGAGGCGGACGCGATCCTGCTGGTGGGCACCGACCCGCGTCATGAGGCGTCGATCGTCAATGCGCGCATCCGCAAGGCGTGGCGCATGTCGGCGGGCGCACTGAGGATCGGCCTGATCGGCGCGCCGGTGGACCTGACCTATCCTTACGACTATCTCGGCGCCGGACCCGATACGCTGGCTGACCTCACCGGCTCGGGCACCTTTGCGGACGTGCTCAAAGCCGCCAAGACCCCGTTGGTGATCGTCGGCCAGGCCGCCATCTCCCGTCCGGACGGCGCGGCGGTTCTCTCGCTGGCGGCGCGGCTCGCGGTGTCGGTGGGCGCCGTCAAGGACGGCTGGAACGGGTTCGCGGTGCTGCATACCGCGGCGGCGCGGGTCGGCGCGCTTGATGTCGGCTGCGTGCCGGCCGCTGGCGGGCTTGATGCCGCCGCCATGACCGCGCCCGGGGCGCTCGACGTGGTGTTCCTGCTCGGCGCCGACGAGATCGAAGTCGGGGCAGGGGCCTTCACGGTCTATATCGGCACCCATGGCGACCGCGGCGCGCACCGCGCCGACGTGATCCTGCCGGGCGCCGCCTATTCCGAGAAGTCGGGCCTGTATGTGAACACCGAAGGGCGGGTGCAGTTCGCCGGCCGGGCCTCGTTCCCACCGGGCGATGCCCGCGAGGATTGGGCGGTGCTGCGCGCGCTCTCCGAAGTGCTCGGGCAGAAGCTTCCCTACGACACGCTGTTCGCGCTGCGCGCCGCCTTGGTGGCCGCGCATCCGCACCTGGGGACCACCGACATGCTGGAGGCGGCGGACCCGGCCGGCGTCACCGCGCTGTCGCAGGTCGGCGGGACCACCGACAAGGCCGGCTTCGGCCTGGCGATCCATGATTTCTACCTCACCAATCCCATCGCCCGCGCCTCGGCCATCATGGCCGAGTGTTCGGCGCTGCGGTTGGGCGGGGTCACCGCCGTCGCGGCGGAATAGGGGCAGGGCGGACAGATGACCTGGCAGGATACTTTTCTGAAGGTGGCGATCATCGTCGGGCAGAGCCTGGCGCTGCTCGTCGCGCTGCTGATCTTCATTGCCTTCATCCTGCTGGCCGACCGCAAGATCTGGGCGGCGGTGCAGATGCGGCGCGGCCCCAACGTGGTCGGCCCGTTCGGCCTGCTGCAATCCTTCGCCGATCTGCTGAAGTTCGTGCTGAAGGAGCCGATCATTCCCTCGGGCTCGAGCAAGGGCCTGTTCCTGCTGGCGCCGCTGGTCTCCTGCGTGCTCGCCATGGCCGCCTGGGTGGCGCTGCCGATCGCGGACGGGTGGGTGATCGCCGATCTCAACGTCGGCATCCTCTACATCTTCGCGATTTCCTCGCTCGGCGTGTACGGCGTGATCATGGCCGGCTGGGCGTCGAACTCGAAATATCCGTTCCTCGCGGCGCTGCGCTCGGCGGCGCAGATGGTGTCCTACGAAGTCTCCATCGGCTTCGTCATCATCACGGTGCTGATGTGCGCGGGCTCACAAAACCTCTCCAAGATCGTCGAGGCGCAGGACGGCCCCCTGGGCCTGCTGAACTGGTATTTCCTGCCGCTGCTGCCGATGTTCGTGATCTTCTTCATCTCGGCGCTGGCCGAGACCAACCGCCCGCCGTTCGATCTGGTGGAAGCGGAATCCGAACTGGTTGCGGGCTTCATGGTGGAATATTCCTCCACGCCCTACCTGCTGTTCATGCTCGGCGAATACGTGGCGATCATGACCATGTGCGCCTTGGGCACGATCCTGTTCCTGGGCGGCTGGCTCTCGCCGCTGCCGTTCGCGCCCTTCACTTGGGTGCCGGGGATCATCTGGTTCGTGCTGAAGCTCTGCTTCATGTTCTTCATGTTCGCCATGGCGAAGGCCATCGTGCCCCGCTATCGCTACGACCAGCTTATGCGGCTCGGCTGGAAGGTGTTCCTGCCGATCTCGCTGGTGGCCGTCGTGGTGGTGGCGAGCGTCCTCCACTTCACGGGGATGGCCGCGCGATGATCAACCTCTTCCTCTGCCGACCGCGAACCACGGGAGCTATGTCATGAAGCTCGACCAGGCTGCGCGCGCCATCTTCCTGACGGAACTGGTGTCCGGCTTCTTCCTCGCCATGCGCTACTTCTTCGCGCCCAAGGCGACCATCAACTACCCGTTCGAAAAGAACCCGATCTCGCCGCGGTTCCGTGGCGAGCATGCGCTGCGCCGCTATCCCAACGGCGAAGAACGCTGCATCGCGTGCAAGCTGTGCGAGGCGATCTGCCCGGCCCAGGCCATCACCATCGAGGCCGGGCCGCGCCGCAATGACGGCACGCGCCGCACCACCCGCTACGACATCGACATGGTGAAGTGCATCTATTGCGGCTTCTGTCAGGAAGCCTGCCCGGTGGATGCCATCGTCGAGGGGCCGAACTTCGAGTTCGCCACCGAGACGCGCGAAGAACTCTATTACGACAAGGAACGGCTGCTGGCGAACGGCGACCGCTGGGAGCGCGAAATCGCGCAGGCGATCGCGCTGGACGCGCCGTATCGGTGAGATCACGGCCGCCCGTCGGGCGGTCGAAAAGGGGTGGGCGGCTTCCGTGTCCTGCGGTTGCCTCAGACGAGTGGATGTAGTCATGGGTACGGGCTATCGACGGGCCGGCCGCCGCATGCGGCGTGCCGATGCCGCGAAGGGAACCGAGGCGGGCGGGATGATGTCCTGGTCGCCGCGCAATGGGGGGCTCGGCGCATGAGTGTCGCGGCAGCGTTTTTCTATCTCTTCGCCTTGGTGCTGGTGGCGTCCGCCTTCATGGTGATCGCCTCGCGCAATCCCATCCATTCGGTCCTGTTCCTGATCCTGTGCTTCGTCAACGCGGCCGGGCTGTTCATCCTCATCGGCGCCGAATTCCTCGCGCTGATCCTGGTGGTGGTCTATGTCGGCGCCGTGGCGGTGCTGTTCCTGTTCGTGGTGATGATGCTCGACGTGGACTTCGTCGAGCTGCGACAGGGCTTCCTGCAATACCTGCCGATAGGCGTGGTGATCGGCATCATCTTCCTGGCGCAACTGGTCCTGGTCGCGGTCACCTGGACCACCGGCCCGATGGTCGCGGCCCCGCCGGTGGCGCAAGCGGGCGCCGTGGTGCTGACCAACACGCAGATGCTCGGCCGCGTGCTCTACACCGAATACGTCTACTTCTTCGAGATCGCCGGCATGGTGCTGCTGGTGGCCATGATCGGCGCCATCGTGCTGACGCTGCGCCACAAGCCGAACGTGAAGCGCCAGGACATTTCCGCCCAGGTGGCCAGGACGCCCGAGACCGCTATGGAAGTGGTCAAGGTTCGCCCCGGCCAGGGCCTCTGAGGAGAGAAAGATGGAAATCAGCCTCTCCCACTACCTTGTCGTCGCCGCCATCCTGTTCACGTTCGGGACCCTGGGCATTTTCCTGAACCGGAAGAACGTCATCATCATCCTGATGTCGGTCGAGCTGATCCTGCTCGCGGTGAACATCAATCTGGTTGCCTTCTCCGTCTTCAACGGAACCATTGTCGGGCAGGTGTTCGCGCTTCTGGTGCTGACGGTTGCCGCCGCCGAAGCGGCCATCGGTCTCGCCATCCTCGTGGTGTTCTACCGCAATCGCGGGTCGATCGCCGTCGAGGACATCAATGCCATGAAGGGTTGAGGCCATGTATCAGGCGATCGTCTTCTTCCCCCTGATCGGCTTCTTCATTGCCGGCATCTTCGGCCGCATGATGGGCGCACGCGCGTCCGAGGCCGTGACCACCACCCTCCTGTTCCTTGCGTGTCTGCTCGCCTGGATCGCGTTCTTCCGCGTCGGCTTCGGCGGGCACGACACCCGCGTGCAGGTGATGCAGTGGATCTATGTGGGCGACCTCAAGATCGACTGGGCGTTCCGCATCGACACGCTCACCGCGATCATGCTGATCGTGGTCACAACGGTGTCCTCGCTGGTTCACCTGTATTCCATCGGCTACATGGCGGACGATCCGTTCCGCCCGCGCTTCTTCGCCTACCTCTCGCTGTTCACCTTCGCCATGCTCATGCTGGTGACGTCGGACAACCTGCTTCAGATGTTCTTCGGCTGGGAGGGCGTGGGTCTCGCGAGCTATCTGCTGATCGGCTTCTATTTCCAGAAGCCCTCGGCGAACGCGGCAGCGATGAAAGCCTTCGTGGTCAACCGCGTCGGCGATTTTGGCTTCATCCTCGGCATCTTCGCGATCTTCGTGATGACCGGAGCGGTGAATTTCGAGACCATATTCGCCCAGGCCCCCGGCCTCGTCGGCAAGACCATCTATTTCCTCGGCCACCATTGGGATGCACCCACGGTGATCGCGCTGCTGCTGTTCGTGGGCGCCATGGGCAAGTCGGCGCAATTCCTGCTCCACACCTGGTTGCCGGACGCGATGGAAGGCCCGACCCCGGTTTCGGCCCTCATCCACGCGGCGACCATGGTGACGGCCGGCGTGTTCATGGTGGCGCGCATGTCGCCCATCTTCGAGCTGTCGCCGACCGCGCTTGATTTCGTCATGCTGATCGGCGCGACCACCTCGCTGTTCGCGGCGACCATCGCTTTGGTTCAGAACGACATCAAGAAGGTGATCGCCTATTCCACCTGTTCCCAGCTCGGCTACATGTTCGTCTCCATGGGGGCAGGGGCCTATTCCATCGGCATGTTCCATCTGCTGACGCACGCCTGCTTCAAGGCGCTGCTGTTCCTCTGCGCCGGCTCGGTCATCAACGCGATGCACCATGAGCAGGACATGCGTAACATGGGGGGGCTCTATAAGAAGATCCCCTTCACCTACACGATGATGCTGATCGGCACCTTGGCCATCACCGGCTTTCCGTTCCTCGCCGGCTATTACTCCAAGGACGCCATCATCGAGTCCGCCTGGGCCAGCACGAACCACTTCGCGCTCTACGGCTGGGTGATGACGGTGGCAGCGGCGGCGCTGACCTCGTTCTATTCCTGGCGCCTGATCTTCCTGACCTTCCACGGCCATCCCCACGACCATCACCATTACGAGGCGGCGCATGAATCCCCGCTGGTGATGACCATTCCGCTGGGCATCCTGGCGTTCGGCTCGGTGGTCGCGGGCTTCGCGCTCTACAACGAGTTCGTCGGCCACAACGTGGAGCACTTCTTCCGCCACTCCATCTTCATGGGGACGGAAAACCACGTTCTGCACGAGATGCACGAGATCCCAGGCTGGGCGAAGTATCTGCCCACGCTCATGATGGCGCTCGGTTTCGTGGTGGCCTACTGGTTCTACGTCATCGACCGCACGGTGCCGGCGCGGCTCGCCAAGAGCCAGGACGCGCTCTACCAGTTCCTGCTCAACAAGTGGTACTTCGACGAAATCTACGCCTTCCTGTTCATCCGCCCGGCCCTTTGGGTCGGCCGGACGCTCTGGAAGGTGGGTGACGGTCGCATCATCGACGGCCTGGGCCCCAATGGTGTGTCCGCCCGCGTGCTCGACATCACCGGCCGCGTGGTCCGGCTTCAGAGCGGCTACCTCTACCACTATGCCTTCGTGATGCTGATCGGCGTTGCCGCTTTCATCACCTGGTTCATGTTTGCCGGAGTGTGACGATGACCACCTGGCCCATCCTCTCCGTCATTACCTTCCTGCCGATCGTCGGCGCGCTGTTCATCCTGGTGGTGCGCGGCGATGAAGAGGTGATTGCCCGCAACGCCCGCTGGGTGGCGCTGTGGACCACGCTCGTCACCTTCGTGGTGTCGCTGCTGCTGCTGCCGGGCTTCGACCGCACGGCGCCGGGCTTCCAGTTCGTGGAAAAGCACCCCTGGCTCGGCGACATTGCCGCGTACCACATGGGCATCGACGGCATCTCGCTGCCGCTCGTGCTGCTGACCACCTTCCTCATGCCGTTCTGCATCCTCGCCTCCTGGGTGAGCGTGCATAAGCGGGTGAAGGAATACATGATCGCCTTCCTGGTGCTTGAGACCTTGATGCTCGGCACCTTCTGCTCGCTCGATCTCGTCCTCTTCTACTTCTTCTTCGAGGGCGGCCTGATCCCGATGTTCCTGATCATCGGCATCTGGGGCGGCCCGCGCCGCATCTATGCCAGCTTTAAGTTCTTCCTCTACACGCTGGCCGGCTCGGTGCTGATGATGCTCGCCATCATGGCGATGTATTGGCAGGCCGGAACCACCGACGTTCCGACTCTGCTGACGCACAACTTCCCCGGTGGCATGCAGACTTGGCTCTGGCTGGCCTTCTTCGCCTCATTCGCGGTGAAGATGCCGATGTGGCCGGTGCATACCTGGCTGCCGGACGCCCACGTCGAAGCCCCGACCGCAGGCTCGGTGATCCTGGCGGGCGTGCTGCTGAAGATGGGCGGCTACGGCTTCATCCGTTACTCCCTGCCGATGTTCCCGGACGCCTCGCACCTGTTCGCGCCCATGGTCTACACGCTCTCCGTGATCGCCATCATCTACACCTCGCTGGTGGCGCTGGTGCAGGAGGACATCAAGAAGCTGATCGCCTATTCCTCCGTCGCCCACATGGGCTTCGTGACCATGGGCATCTTCGCGATGAACGAGGCGGGCCTGCAGGGCGCGATGTTCCTCATGATCTCCCACGGCTTCGTCTCGGGCGCGCTGTTCCTTTGCGTCGGCGTGATCTACGACCGCATGCACACCCGCGAGATCAAGGCCTATGGCGGCCTCGTGAACCGCATGCCGCTCTATGCGATCTGCCTCATGGTGTTCACCATGGCCAATGTCGGCCTGCCCGGCACCTCCGGCTTCGTGGGTGAATTCCTGACCATGCTGGCGGTGTTCGAGCGCAACACCTGGATCGCCTTCTTCGCCGCCACCGGCGTGATCCTATCGGCGGCCTATGCCCTGTGGCTGTACTGGCGGGTGGTGTTCGGCACCATCGACAAGGACAATCTGAAGGGCATTCTCGACCTCAGCCCGCGCGAGATCGTAATCATGATGCCGCTGCTGGTTCTGACCGTGCTGTTCGGCGTGTGGCCGGCGCCGATCCTCAACATGACCTCGACCGCGGTGAACGCCGTGGTCGCCCGTACCGATTCCGCAGCCGAGGTGGTGAAGACCGCCGCGCTGCTGTTCAGCTTCTGATCCGAGGTCGCCCGATGCCCCCCCTCCTGCCTCCGCTCGGCGCCGTCCTTCCCGAGGTGGTCCTCGCGCTCGCTGCCATCGTGCTGCTTCTGCTCGGGGCCATCAGGGGTGAACGCGCGACGAACCTCGTGACCGGGCTGGCCATCGCGGTGCTGGCGGCGGCGCTGGTCCTGGTGCTGCTGAAGCCGGCGACCACGCTCACGGCCTTCGGTGGGTCGCTGGTGATCGATCCGTTCTCCCGCTTTATGAAGGCGCTGGCGCTGCTGGGCGGCACGGTCTCGCTCATCATGTCGGTGGATTGGCTGAACCGCGAACAGCAGAACAAGTTCGAGTATCCGGTGCTGATCATCATCGCCACGCTCGGCATGATGATCCTGGTGTCGGCCGGCGACCTGATCGCGCTCTATCTCGGCCTCGAACTGATGAGCCTCTCGCTTTATGTGGTGGCGGCGATCAACCGGGATTCGGTGCGCTCCACCGAGGCGGGCCTGAAGTATTTCGTGCTCGGCGCGCTCTCCTCCGGCATGTTGCTCTATGGCGCCTCGCTGCTCTACGGCTTCACCGGCACGGTGAATTTCCTCGGCATCGCCAAGGTCGCGACCTCGCCCTCGCTGGGCCTGATCTTCGGCATCGTGTTCCTGATGGCCGGCCTGTGCTTCAAGGTTTCGGCGGTGCCGTTCCATATGTGGACGCCCGACGTCTATGAAGGCGCGCCGACCCCGGTCACCGCCTTCTTCGCCACCGCGCCCAAGGTCGCGGCCATGGCGGTTTTCCTGCGCGTCGCCATCGAGGCGCTGCCGCATGTGACGCACCAGTGGCAGCAGATCATCGCCTTCGTCTCCATCGCCTCCATGGTGCTGGGCGCGTTCGCCGCCATCGGCCAACGCAACATCAAGCGGCTGCTGGCCTATTCCTCCATCGGCCACATGGGCTTCGCTTTGGTGGGCTTGGCGGCGGCAACGCCGCAGGGCGTGCGCGGCGTCATGGTCTATATGACCATCTATGTCGCCATGACGCTCGGCTCGTTCGCCTGCGTCCTCGCCATGCGCCGCAACGGCCGGGCTGTGGAGAACGTGGATGAATTGGCAGGTCTCGCCCGCACCCGGCCCTTGATGGCGCTGATGCTGGCCGGCCTCATGTTCTCGCTCGCGGGCATTCCCCCGCTTGCCGGCTTCCTCGCAAAATACTACGTGTTCCTAGCCGCCATTCAGTCGGGCCTTTACGGGCTCGCGGTGATCGGCGTGCTCGCTTCGGTGGTCGGGGCGTTCTATTATCTGCGCATCGTGAAGATCATGTATTTCGACGAACCGGCGGAAGCCTTCGACCCCATGCCCGGTGAACTCAAGGCAGTGCTCGGCGTGTCCGGCCTGTTCACCATCTTCTACTTCGTCTGGCCGTCGCCGCTGATCGACGCGGCCGGCGCGGCAGCGCGCGCGCTTTTCTGACCCGATGGCGCAGCAACGGTTTCAAAGCTCCACTGTCCCCATCGTCCGTTTCACGGAAATTGGCTCCACCAATGCCGAAGGGCTCGCGCGGCTGTCGCGCGGTGAAGCCATGCCGGTCTGGCTGGTCGCGGATATCCAGACTGCAGGGCGCGGCCGGCGCGGCCGGCCCTGGACCAGCGAACTGGGCAATCTGTTCGCCTCCCTGGTGCTGCCCAATCCCGCCCCGGCGGCAAATCTCGCCCAGCTCTGCTTCGTCGCCGGCCTCGCGCTGCGCGATGCCGTAATCGCGGCTGCGCCCTTGCTGTCCACCGAGGCGCTGAAGCTGAAGTGGCCGAACGACCTGATGCTCAACGGCGGCAAGCTCGCCGGCATCCTGGTGGAGGGCGCCGCCGATCCGGCCGGCCGCCCCTGCGCCGTGGTCGGTTTCGGCGTGAATTGCCTGCACCATCCTGAAGACCTGCCGTATCCCGCCACCAGCCTTGAAGCTGCCGGCGCACCCGCCGCGCCCGACCGTGTGCTGGAGGCCCTGGATATTTCCATGGCCGTGCGGCTGAACCAATGGAACGGCAGCAACGGTTTCGCCTCGATCCGCACCGACTGGATGCGCCATGCGCTGGCCATCGGCGACACGGTCAGCGTGAAGGTGGGCGAACGAGAAGTGGTGGGCAGGTTCGAGAGTATCGATGCGCGGGGCGCCATGATGTTGCGGCGCCGTGACGGGATCGCGGAGATTATCACCGCGGGAGATGTCTCCCTCCCCAAGGGAGAGTAGCGTCAGTTATGTCTGAACAAAATGAACTGGTCTTCGCACCCCTCGGTGGGGTGGGCGAGATCGGGATGAATCTCGGCCTCTATGGTTTCGGCCCGCGCAAGGCGCGCCGCTGGCTGGTGATGGACCTCGGCATGAGCTTTGCCGGTGAGGAAGCTCCCGGCGTCGATCTGGTGCTGCCCGACATTCGTTTCCTGGAGGCGGAGAAGGCCAATATCGTCGGCCTCATCCTGACCCACGGCCATGAAGACCATGTCGGCGCGGTGCTCGACCTGTGGCCGAAGCTGAAGTGCCCGGTCTACACCACCCGCTTCACCGCGGGCCTGCTGGAAGCTAAGCGCTGGGCTGAGCCCGGTGCGCCTAATGTACCGATCACTGTGGTGCGCGCAGGTGTGCCGCTCCAGCTCGGCCCGTTCGAGGTCGAGTTTATTCCGGTCGCCCATTCCATCCCGGACAGCCACGCCATCGCCATCCGCACGCCGCTGGGTCTGGTGCTGCATACCGGCGACTGGAAGCTCGACCCCACCCCCATCGCCGGCAACGTCACCGACATCGCGCGCCTCAAAGAGCTGGGCGATGAGGGTGTGCGGGCGATGATCTGCGACAGCACCAATGCCGGCCGCGACGGCGTTTCCCCGTCCGAGGCCGAGGTGGCGGCGACGCTCAAGGAGGTGGTCGCTCGCGCCAAGAATCGCATCTGCTTCACCACCTTCTCCTCCAACGTCGCCCGCATCCGCTCGATCGCCGAGGCGGCAATGGCGAACGATCGCGAAGTGGTGGTGGTGGGTCGCGCCATGGACCGTGTGATCGGGGTTGCCCGCGAGCACGGCTATCTCGACGGTATCCGCCCGTTCCGCAGCGCCGAAGCCTATGGCTACCTGCCGCGCGACAAGGTGGTGGCGCTGCTCACCGGCTCCCAGGGCGAACCGCGCGCGGCGCTGCGGCGCATCGCGGAAGACGACCACCCGGAAATCGCGCTCTCCAAGGGCGACCTCGTGGTGTTCTCCTCGCGCACCATTCCCGGCAATGAGAAGGTGGTGAACACCGTCATCAACGGCCTGGTGAAGCGCGGCGTCGAGGTGATGACCGACCGCGACGGCCTTGTGCACGTCTCCGGCCATCCTCGCCGGGGCGAGATGGAGCAGATGTACCAGTGGGTGCGTCCGCAGGTGGCGGTGCCGGTTCACGGCGAGCCCTACCACCTCGCCGAGCACGCCAAGCTCGCCAAGCGCATGGGCGTGCCCGAGGTCATCACCTGCACCGACGGCAATGTCATCCGCCTTGCCCCTGGGCCTGCCGAGCGGGTCGACAATGTGCCCTTCGGCCGGCTCTACAAGGACGGCCGCCTGCTCATCCCCGAACAGGCGCGCACCATCCCCGAGCGGCGCAAGCTGTCTTATGTGGGCGTGGTCTCCATCGCCCTGGCCCTGGACAGCAAAGGCACTCTGGTCGGCGACCCGAGCGTTGAGGCCACCGGCTTGCCGGAGCGCGGGGAGGGGGGCGTCGATGTGCTCGACCACATCCTCGACACAGTGATGACCACCCTTGAGGGACTGCCGCGCGCCCGCCGCCGCGATCCCGACGCCATCGCCGAATCCCTGGAGCGCGCGGTGCGCGGCACGGTGAACGGGCTCTGGGGCAAAAAGCCCGTTTGCCACGTCCACATTGTCGAGGTCTGATAAGCCAAGGTTTGCGCGGCGGGACATTGCCCGCTGCGCACGCCCGCGCGTCAGGAGGGGAAGATGATCGGACGGCTGAACCACGTTGCCATCGCGGTGCGCGACATCGCCGCCGCGACCGCGCTGTATCGCGACACCCTCGGGGCCGAAGTCTCCGAGCAGGTGCAGCAGCACGCCCATGGCGTGACCACGGTTTTCATCAATCTTCCCAACACCAAGATCGAGCTGCTCGAGCCGCTGGGCGCGGGCTCTCCCATCAACAAATTCCTGGAACGCAATCCGGACGGCGGCATCCACCACATCTGCTACGAGGTGGATGACATCATCGCCGCGCGCGACAAGCTCAAGGCGACCGGCGCGCGTGTGCTGGGCGATGGCGAGCCGAAGATCGGCGCCCATGGCAAGCCGGTGCTGTTCCTCCACCCCAAGGATTTCACCGGGACTTTGGTGGAACTGGAACAGGCCTGAGGGGCCGAATCAATTGGCTATCGGAACCTATCTCGCCATCTACTTCATCGTCTGGTGGACCAGCCTGTTCATCGTCCTGCCCTGGGGCGTGCGCTCGCAGGCCGAGGATAATAGTACGGAACCCGGCACCGATCCCGGTGCGCCGATAAGGCCGCGCCTGCTGCACAAGGCCATCGCCACCAGCCTGGTCGCCGTGGTCATCACATCCGGGCTGATCTGGATCGGCCGCAGCGGCCTCGTGACCCTTGAAGACTTCCCCATGCCCTTCAAGGTCGAGCAGGAATAGCGCCGGCAAAGGCGCGCGCGGGGACGCCGTACTCCTGAAGCGTCAGCCGTCATGCCCGGGCTTGTTCCGGGCATCCACGCCGAACCGTTCGCACCAATCTTGGCAGAGCATCGCCAGGGGAGCCGCGTGGATACCCGGGACAAGCCCGGGCATGACAGTTCACACGGAGTGAGTCGCCACCCTCAGCCCAGATGCCAGCAAAGCCCGAAAAGAAAAAAGGCGAGGCCAATGCCCCGCCTTCGATCTGAATTTTGCACATTTTTTTGGGTCGAACGCGGGTGCAGCCGCAAGACCTGTTGTGCTGCCGCTTCCGTTAGCGCGCGCCAGTAAAGGCGGTCATCGGGCGGCTTATTGTTAATCTTCCTCCCGAGACCCGGACCTCTCCCAAGATGCCTGCAAAGGCATGATGGCGGACCCCTTTCTTTTGACGAGGGGAAAGTAGAACAAGAATTACCCCTTTGTCATCCTTGCGCCGCAATAGATCAATTGTTGCGTCGCAACACAAAAGTGCGCGCCGGGCTTGTATTTTATCGACCGTTCCGCTTTCACTGGCGGCGCCACGATCCTAACAGACGCCGAGTCCCCAACATGCGCTTGTCCCGATATTTCCTGCCCATTCTTCGCGAAGTTCCGAAGGAGGCGGAGATCGTTTCTCACCGGCTGATGCTGCGTGCGGGCATGGTGCGCCAGGAGAGCGCCGGCATCTATGCCTGGCTGCCGCTGGGCCACCGGGTGTTGAACAAGATCTGCAACATCGTGCGCGAGGAACAGAATCGCGCCGGGGCCATCGAAATGCTGATGCCCACCATCCAGTCGGCGGACCTGTGGCGCGAGAGCGGGCGCTACGACGACTATGGCAAGGAGATGCTGCGCATCCGCGACCGGCACGACCGTGAGATGCTTTTCGGCCCCACCAATGAAGAGATGATCACCGAGATCGTCCGCGCCTATGTGAAGTCCTACAAGGCGCTGCCGCTGAACCTCTACCACATCCAGTGGAAGTTCCGGGACGAGGTGCGCCCGCGCTTCGGCGTCTACCGCTCGCGCGAATTCCTGATGAAGGATGCCTATTCTTTTGATCTGGATGCGGCCGGCGCCCGCCATTCCTACAACAAGATGTTCGTCGCCTATTTGCGCACCTTCTCGCGGATGGGGCTGAAAGCGATTCCCATGGTGGCGGACACGGGGCCCATCGGCGGCAACCTTTCGCACGAGTTCATCATTCTCGCCTCCACCGGCGAGAGCGAGGTGTTCGGCCATGCCGAATATCTCGACATGGCGCCGCCCCCCGTCGCCACTGACTTCGACGACAAGGCCGGTCTGCAGGATCTGGTGGACCGCTGGACTGAGCTTTATGCCGCGACCTCCGAGAAGCACGACGAAGCCGCCTTCGCCGCGATCCCCGAGGGTCGCCGCTTTGCCGCGCGCGGCATCGAGGTCGGCCACATCTTCTATTTCGGCACGAAATATTCCGAACCCTTCGGCGCCAAGGTGCAGGGGCCTGATGGCGCCGAGCACCTGATTCACATGGGTTCCTACGGCATCGGGCCCTCGCGCCTGGTGGCCGCGATGATCGAGGCCTCGCACGACGAGGCGGGGATCATCTGGCCGGACGCCGTGGCGCCGTTCCAGGTGGGTGTCCTGAACCTCAAGGTGGGGGATTCGGCTGTGGATGCCGCCTGCGGTGAACTCTACACCCGCCTCGCGGCCGCAGGTGTCGATGTACTCTATGACGACACCGACGAGCGGGCGGGCGGCAAGTTCGCCCGCGCCGACCTGATCGGCCTGCCCTGGCAGATTCTCGTCGGCCCCAAGAGCCTTGCCGACGGCAAGGTGGAACTGAAGCGCCGCGTGGATGGCGCGCGCGAGCTGATGTCGATCAACGACGCCATTGAGAAACTGACCACATGACGGGAGCGCAGCGGATGGCACGAAGCGCGGCGGACGGGGCGGAGCCAACGGGAACCCGGCCCTTTTCCGCGTTCGAGTGGATGCTGTCGCTGCGCTACCTCAGGGCCCGCCGCAAGGAAGGGTTCATATCGGTCATCGCCGGTTTTTCGTTCGTCGGTATCGTGCTGGGCGTGGCGACGCTGATCATCGTCATGGCCGTGATGAACGGCTTCCGGCAGGAATTGCTGGGCAAGATCCTCGGGCTCAATGGCCATCTGCTGGTGCAGCCCATGGAGACCCCGCTGACCGACTATGTCGCGGTCGCCGACCGGATCGCCAAGCTCAACGGCGTCAAGCTGGCGGTGCCTCTGGTGGAGGGGCAAGCGCTCGCCTCCTCGGCCTACAATGCCTCCGGCGTGCTGGTGCGCGGGCTGAGCGAGAAGGATCTGCGCTCGCTGCCTTCGGTCGCGAACAACATCCGCCAGGGCACGCTTGAAGGCTTCGACACAGGGCAGGGGCTCGCCATCGGCAAGCGTCTCGCCGACCAACTGTCCCTGCATGCGGGGGACAACATCACGTTGGTGGCCCCGCGCGGGGCGGTGACGCCCATGGGCACCTCGCCGCGCATCAAGGTCTACAAGGTGGCGGCCGTGTTCGAGATCGGCATGTCGGAATATGACGGCGCCTTCGTCTTCATGCCGCTGCCGGAGGCCCAGGCCTATTTCAACCGCGCCGGCGATGTGAATGCCATCGAGGTCTATATCAACAACCCCGACGACGTCGGGGAGCTGCGCCCGGCGATCATCGCGGCGGCGGAGCGGCCGGTCTATGTGGTGGACTGGCGCCAGCGCAACGCCACCTTCTTCAACGCGCTGCAGGTGGAGCGGAACGTGATGTTCCTCATCCTCACCCTGATCGTGCTGGTGGCAGCGCTCAACATCGTCTCCGGCCTCATCATGCTGGTGAAGGACAAGGGCCACGACATCGCCGTGCTGCGCACCATGGGCGCGACCCAAGGGGCGGTGATGCGGGTCTTCCTCATCACCGGCGCCGCCATCGGCGTGGTGGGCACGGTGGTCGGGCTGGGGCTGGGCGTGCTGGTCTGCCTCAACATCGAGGAGATTCGCCGCTTCATCTCCTGGCTCACCCGCACTGAGCTGTTCTCGCCGGAGCTGTATTATCTCAGCAAGCTGCCGGCCCAGATGAATGTCAGCGAGACCGCCTCGGTGGTGCTGATGGCGCTGGTGCTGTCGCTGCTGGCGACCCTCTATCCCTCCTGGCGGGCAGCGCGGCTCGATCCCGTCGAAGCCCTGAGATACGAGTGATGCAAGCCACCGATCTCGACCCCACACGCTCCGATGCGCCGGCCATGGCGCTGGTCGGCGTCGCGCGCCGCTACAAGCAGGGTGAAAACCTCATCGAGGTGTTGAGCAGCGCCGACCTCGTTGTCGAGGCGGGCCAGTCGGTGGCGCTGGTGGCACCCTCCGGATCGGGAAAATCCACGCTGCTGCATCTCGCAGGCCTGCTGGAGCATCCTGACGAGGGCGAGGTGTTCATCGACGGGCTGCCGACCGCGAAGCTCTCGGACAGCGAGCGCACCCGCCTGCGGCGCCTGCATGTCGGCTTCGTCTACCAATTCCATCATCTGCTGCCGGAATTCTCCGCTTTGGAGAATGTGATGATGCCGCAGATGATCCGCGGCCTCTCCAAGGCGGTGGCCGCCGGCCACGCCAAAGAATTGCTGTCCTACCTCGGCCTCGGGCACCGGCTGACCCATCGCCCGTCCGAACTCTCCGGCGGCGAGCAGCAGCGCGTCGCCATCGCCCGCGCTCTCGCCAACGCGCCGCGCTTCCTCCTGGCCGACGAGCCCACAGGAAACCTCGACCCGCGCACCTCCGACCATGTGTTCGGCGCCCTGACCGAATTGGTGCGCGCCACCGGCGTCGCCGCCCTCATCGCCACCCACAACCTCACCCTCGCGGCCCAGATGGACCGCCGGGTGACGGTGCGCGATGGCGTGGTCGTGGAGATGGACTGAGCGCGCCTAGCGCAGCGCCACCAGGACCGCGCCGCCGGCGATCAGGGCGACGCCGAGCCAGTTGGTGGCCGAGAGGCGTTCGCCCAGGAAGATGGCGCCGAAGATCGCGACCATAACCACGCTCAGCTTGTCCAGCGGCGCCACCTGCCCGGCATCGCCGATCTGGAGCGCCCGGAAATAGCAGAGCCACGAGGCGCCGGTGGCAAGGCCGGACAGCACCAGGAACAGCCACGCTTTCGAGGAGATGGTGTCGAGCGGCTGCCAGGCGTTCCCGACACTGACCACCAAGGTGATGATGGCGAGGATCACCACGGTGCGGATCAATGTCGCGAGATCGGTGTGGACCGCGCTGACGCCGAGCTTCCCGAAAATTGCGGTGAGTGCGGCGAAAATGGCCGCGCCGAAGGCCCAGAATTGCCAGCTTCCGACAAAGCCCTTCATATCGCCGGCTCCCCTGTTTCGCTGAATTGGATTTGGAAGAATTATTGCAGCGCAGTCAAAGTCTTGGCGCAGTTTACGCCCCTTTCCCGCCGTGTTCTCCTCCCATGGTCACGCATGTGCCGCCCCGATATCCGGTCGCGCGCGCCTCAGGTGCTCCTGGAGACAAAATCCCATGTCATTTCTCGCCCGTCTTCGCCAGTCGCGGGTGGTTGGTGTTGCTGCTGCGGCTGTGGCGGGAACGCTGAGCCTCGCGCCGACGGCACAGGCCTGCACCAGCTTCCTGATCCGCACCTCCGATGGCGGCGCCGTCTATGGCCGCACCATGGAGTTCGGATTCAAGCTGAATTCCAGCGCCATCGTCATGCCGCGCCAGTTCGCGCTCACCGCGACCGGCGCGGGCGGAAAGCCCGGCGCCATGGCGTGGAAGAGCAAATACGCCGCCGTCGGCCTCAACGCCTTCGGCCTGCCGGTTCTCACCGATGGGCTGAACGAGAAGGGGCTTGCCGGCGGCATTCTCTATTTCCCGGGCTATGTCGGCTATGCCGATCCCGCCAAGGCGGACCCGGCGAAGTCTCTCGCGCCCTGGGATTTCCTGACCTGGGTGCTGACCAATTTCGCCACCGTCGCCGAGGTGAAGGCGGGGCTGGCGGGCATCTCGGTGGTGGATATCAAAGAGCCCACCATGGGGATCACACCGCCGTTCCACTACACCATCCACGACGCTTCGGGCGCCTCGCTGGTGATCGAGCCGGTGGACGGGGTGCTGAAGGTCTATGACAACCCCTATGGCGTCATGACCAATGCCCCGACCTTCGATTGGCACCTCACCAATCTGAAGAATTACGTGAAGCTCTCCGCCACCAACGCGCCGCCGCTCCAGATCGACGGGCAGACCGTCACCTCTTTCGGGCAGGGGTCCGGCCTGCTGGGCATTCCCGGCGATCCCACCCCGCCGTCCCGCTTCATCCGGGCGCTGGGCTATGCGGTCTCCGCCGAGAAGAAGCCGAGCGGCATCGAAAGCGTGCGGGTGGCCGAGCACATCGCTAACAATTTCGACATCCCGACGGGGTGGATCCGGGACAAGGGCGACAACAGCGAGCTTGAATATACCCAGTGGACGTCGGTGGGCGATCTCACCAACAAGCGCTACTACGTGAAGACCTATGACGATCAGGTCTTGCGCAGCATCGACCTGATGAGCTTCGACCTCGACGCCAAGACCATCGCCACCGCGCCCTTGAAGCCGGACATGACCCCGCCGGCCCTGGCCTTCCCGAAGCCTTAGGCTGTTTCCCCGTCGCGTTCCCTCTCCCGCTTGCGGGGGAGGGGTAGGGAGGGGGAATTGGTGAAGATGGGTTGGGTGCGCTTCTTTGTGTAAGGCTCCTGCCCCCTCCCCAACCTTCCCCCGCAAGCGGGAGAGGGGGCTACGGCGCTCTACGCAACAGTCCCGCCCTCGCGGGGAACGACTCGCCTAGGCGCGCTCTTGTCCCGGACAAGCGACGGCGCAGCCGGAGCGCAGATCCGGGACCCAGCACACGAATCCGGCGAAGCCGACACCTCGCAAACAGCGTTCTGCATCATCGCCGCGTGGCGTCGATGATGGGGCGAAGCGCCTTCGGCGGTCTTTTGCGCTGGACCCCGGCTCTGCGCTCAAGCTGCGCTTTCGCTTGGCCGGGGAAAGAGGCGCGATGTTCGGAGGATAGCGGGGGCAAGGCAAGGTCCCGCGTGGAAGCGAGGGTGATCCGCGCTACTCTGGGGGCGCCTCGACTCGTGTAAATGAGACCCCATGCCTGATCCCGGTTTCGTCCATCTGCACACGCACTCCTCCTATTCGCTGCTGGAGGGGGCGATGTCGTTCGGCAAGCTGGCGGATTTTGCCAAGGCAGATTCGCAGCCGGCGCTGGCGCTGACGGACACCGGCAATCTCTTCGGCGCGCTGGAATTCAGCGAGAAGATGGCGGGGGCGGGCATCCAGCCCATCGTCGGCTGTTCGCTGGCGCTGGACCTCGCCGATCTGCCGGGGCCGCGCGGCGGTGTGCCGGCGCGCAAGCCGCGCCTCGTTCTGCTGGCGGCGCGGGAAGCCGGCTGGCGCAATCTCATGACTTTGGTGTCGCGCGCGTTCATGGAGACGCCCAGCGACGAAGAACCCCGCATCGCGCTCGATTGGCTGGCGACCGCCAATGACGGGCTGATCGCCCTCACCGGCGGGCAGGCCGGGCCGATCGACAAGGCGCTGGCGGCCGGGCAGGGCGATATCGCCGCCGAGCGGCTCGTCCGGCTGATCGATATGTTCGGCGACCGCCTCTATGTCGAGCTTCAGCGCCACGGCACCGATGCGGAGCGGCTTGTCGAGCCGCTGTTGCTCGATCTTGCCTATGCGCGCTCGGTGCCCATCGTCGCGACGAACGAGCCGTTCTTCGGTTCGCATGGCGATTATGAGGCCCATGACGCGCTGATCTGCATCGCGGAGGGGCGGATGGTGTCGGAGGGCGACCGCCGCCGTCTCACCCCCGAGCACCGCTTCAAGACCCGCGCGGAAATGCTGAAGCTGTTCGCGGACTTGCCGGAAGCGACCGCGAACACGGTGGAGATCGCCCGGCGCTGCGCCTATCGGGTGCGCACGGTGAAGCCGATCCTGCCGCGCTTCACCACCGGCGATGTCACGGGCACCGACCCGCTTGAGGCCGAGGCGGCGGAACTGGGGCGCCAGGCGAAGGAAGGGCTGGCAGCCCGCCTCGCCAAGCACGGCCCGGCGCCGGGTCTTGATGTGGCGACCTATGAGGATCGCCTCGCCTACGAAATCTCCGTCATCTCCGGCATGAAGTTCCCCGGCTACTTCCTGATCGTGTCGGACTTCATCAAATGGGCCAAGGCGCACGACATTCCCGTCGGGCCGGGCCGTGGCTCGGGCGCGGGCTCGCTGGTGGCCTATTCGCTCCAGATCACCGACCTTGACCCCTTGAGGTTCGGTTTGCTGTTCGAGCGGTTCCTGAATCCGGATCGCGTCTCCATGCCGGATTTCGACGTCGACTTCTGCCAGGACCGGCGCGACGAGGTGATCCATTACGTCCAGCAGCGCTATGGGCGCGCGCAGGTGGCGCAGATCATCACCTTCGGCACGCTCCAGGCGCGCGGTGTGCTGCGCGACGTCGGCCGGGTGCTGGAAATGCCCTACGGCCAGGTGGACAAGCTCTGCAAGCTGGTGCCCCAGAATCCGGCCGCGCCCGTCACGCTGAAGCAGGCGATCCATGACGAGCCGCGCCTTCAGGCGGCGCAGGACCAGGAGGAGGTGGTCAAGCGCGCGTTCGATATCGCCGTGCGCCTGGAAGGGCTGAACCGCCACGCCTCCACCCATGCCGCCGGCATCGTTATCGGCGACCGGCCGCTGCACGAACTGGTGCCGCTCTATCGCGACCCCAAGTCCGACATGCCGGTCACCCAATACAATATGAAATGGGTGGAGCAGGCCGGACTGGTGAAGTTCGACTTCCTCGGCCTGAAGACGCTGACGGTCATTGAGAAGGCGGCGAAGCTGATCCGCCAGCGCGGCATCGAACTCGACATGACGCAAATCCCGCTCGACGATCCCAAGACCTACGCCATGCTGGCGCGCGGTGAGACGGTGGGCGTGTTCCAGGTGGAAAGCGCGGGCATGCGGCGCGCCCTGGTGGACATGAAGGCCGACCGCGTCGAAGACCTGATCGCCCTGGTGGCGCTCTATCGGCCCGGCCCGATGGCCAACATCCCGGTCTATTGCGATTGCAAGAACGGCAAGGCGACGCCGGATTATATCCACCCCAAGATCGAGCCGTATCTGAAGGAGACCTTCGGGGTCATCATCTACCAGGAACAGGTGATGCAGATCGCCCAGGCGCTGGCCGGCTACACGCTCGGCGAGGCCGACCTGCTGCGCCGTGCCATGGGCAAGAAGATCCGCGCGGAAATGGAAAAGCAGCGCGAGCGCTTCGTCTCCGGCGCGCAGGAGCGCGGGGTGCCGAAGGCCCAGGCGGACACCATCTTCGACCTGCTGGCGAAGTTCGCGGACTACGGCTTCAACAAATCCCACGCTGCAGCCTACGCCATCGTCGCCTACCAGACGGCGTGGCTGAAGGCGAACTACGCCACCGAGTTCCTGGCGGCCTCCATGACCCTCGACATGGGCAACACCGACAAGCTCGCCGAATTCCGCCAGGAGGCGCAGCGCCTCGGCATCCAGGTGGTGCCGCCCTCCATCAACCTCTCGGCGCGCGAGTTCGCGGTGGTGGAGGGAAAGATCATCTACGCCATGGCGGCGCTGAAGGGTGTCGGCGGGGGCGCGGTGGACGCTCTGGTTGCGGCGCGCGGCGACAAACCGTTCAAGGGGCTCGCTGATTTCGCGGGCCGCCTGCCGGCGAAGATCGTCAACAAGCGCACGCTGGAAAGCTTAGCTGCCGCCGGCTGCTTCGACACGCTGGAGCCGAACCGGGCGCGGGTGTTCGCGGCGCTGGATTCCGTTATGGGCCATGCAGCGAAGGCGGGCGATGAAGCCGCTTCCGGCCAGGGCAGCTTCCTGGATGTGGGTTTAAAAGCCGAGTTGCCGCTGCCTCAGGCCGCGCCGTGGGACGCTCCAGAGCGGCTCCAGAAAGAGTTCGACGCCATCGGCTTCTTCCTGACCGGCCATCCCCTGGACGATTATGCCCCCGCGCTGAAGAAGCTGAGGGTGCAGGTTTTCTCCGACTTCTCGCGCGCTGTCCGGTCCGGCGCGGCGGCGGGCCGGCTGGCGGCGACAGTGGTGTCGCGGCAGGAGCGGCGCACCAAGTCCGGTTCACGCATGGGCATCGTCGGCCTCTCCGATCCCTCCGGCACGTTCGAAGCGGTGATCTTTTCCGAAGGGCTCGCGCATTACCGCGACCTGTTGGAGCCCGGCACGCCGCTGTTGATGATGGTTGCGGCCGAACTCCAGGGCGAGGATGTGCGCGTGCGCATCCAGTCCTGCGAGCGGTTGGACGAGGCCACGGCGCGCCACCACAAGGCGCTGCGCATCTTCGTGCGCTCGCCCGAGCCGCTGGAGGGAATCTCCAAGCGCCTCTCTGGTGGAAAGGGTGACGGCGAGGTCAGCCTGATCCTGCTCATGGAGGAGGGGAAGGCCGAGGTGGAAATCCGCCTGGAGGGCCGCTACCCGGTCTCGCCGCAGATCGCCGGGGCGATCAAGGCGATCCCCGGCGTGGTCTCGGTGGAGGCGGCCTAAACCAGCAGGCCGCTGCCGGAGGCGCTGGTGAAGTCCAGCTGGACGACCAGATCGTTGTAATCGTGGTCGCCGCCGCCATAGAGGTCTTCCCAGCCCCAGGTATTGAGGCCGTAGCTCCACATGTGGGCGACGTTCGCGCCGTCCACCACTTCGTTGGCGGAGGCGAAGGCCCAATAGGTTTGGCCGGCGCTGGTGATTTTCATGGCGACGAGGTCGCCTGCATCCACCCCGACGATCTCCGTCTGGCTGAAAGCGCCATAGCCGCCGCCCGAGATCGAGGTCTGTCCGCCGGTGGTGGCGTAGGCGTGGGCGGCCGCCAACGCGGCATAGCCCGGTTCGCCCGGCAATACCCCGTTGATGGCGCCGGCGTAATTGTCCACCTCATAGAACGAGACGGAAATGTCGTTCATGCCGTTCTGGCGCATGCGCACCACCACGTCCTGGTCGTCCGCGCCGCCTGCGGTGGTGGCCAGTGCCACCGCGCGGGCCACTTCGACCGAGGAGCCGTCCGCGGTGGCGAAGTCCACGAAGCCGTAGTTCGAGGTCAGCGCCGCCTGATAGGCATCGGCCGCCACGCCGCCGATGGAAATGGCGAGATCGCTGCCGGCTTCGGCTGTCACCTGATAGATCTGACTGTGCGCATAGCCGTCGAACATGGTCACCAGCGCGGACGAGAAGTCGGACTGGAGGCTTTGCTGGGCCATGGACGCAGTCCAGGCATAGGCTTGCGCGTCGGTGCTGGAAAATGTGTAGGAGACGCTGTCCAGAGACAGGCTCCATCCGTCATTGCCGGTGAGGTTCGCCTGGAACAGCAGGCTTTCCGTGGCGCCGGTGCTCCAGGTCGCACCCTCGCCGCCGCTCTCCACCAGAATCGGCGTGAGGTCGAAATACATCTGCGAATGGGCGATGGTGCTGAGCGCGCGGGCCAGCAGGACGCCATTGGGCGACCCGAGGCCGGTGGTCAGGTCATAGCCCTCCTGCGCTTCGTAGCCGAAGCCTGTCGGGGTGATGGGCGTGTAGGTCGGGTTATCCCAGGGGCCGGTCTGCGCGAGATAGCTGCCGCCCAGCGTGTAGCTGGAAATGTTGTTGCCGAGCGTGATGTCGTTGAACGAGGCCGGCGCGATGGCGGCGGCGAGATAATAGAGATCGTTGGCATAGCCCAACACCGGCAGGCCCTGGTCGGTGAAGATCGCATTGATCTCAGTGGCAAGGCTCGCCCAGAGGGGCGTTGCCGCGCTGGTGCCGCCGGAGCCGGTGACGTCCAGCATGTCCTCACCGGGCGCGAGATATTCCAGGTTCCCGCCGGCATTGGCTGAGACATCCGGCACGCCGCGTCCGACATGGGGATCAGGAGAATCGCTGACGGGATGGATGCCGAAATCGGTCTGGTAGGACGGCGTGTCCTGCGTGGTGTCGACGCCGCCCGATGTCGTTGCATTGCTGAGATAGCTGTAGGTCAGCGTATCGCCCTGAAGGAAATACTGGTTCCACACCGTCTCGATGAAGGTGCTCTGCTGGGTGGCATCCGCCGACCATTGGGTGAGGCCGCCGCGGATCAGGCTCCATATGGTCGAAAGGTCGTTGCCGGCTGCCTGCTGGACCAGATCCGTCAAGGTGGTGTCGGCCTCGGCGGCGGCGTTGGTGGACAGGGATGTTCCACCCACCACCATGGCGTAGGGGCTCATGCTGCCGGTGAACAGGCTCGGCACGCCGGTTGCGGTCTCGTTGCCGGAGCCGCCGTCATAGGCGTCGTTGAACATGGAAATGCCGGCGAGGGCCGCATCCACGAACAATTCCCGATAGGCCCGGTAGAAGGGCGAGTCGGGCGACATGAGGTTGCCGTCGCTCCAGGAGGAAGAAATCACCTCCGGCGCGTTCTCGGTGTCCCAGATGGCGGTCTGGTAGGAGGTGAAGACGGTGTCGCCTGAGCCGACGTAAAGGCCAACCCGGCTTTCCGGCACGACGGTCCCGATAATGCCGACGTCCAGCGAGCGTTCGCCGGCGGCATCGCCGTCATAGGACTGGTTGTCGCGATTCTTGACGTAATATTCGGCGGTGCCGCCGACGCCGGCGGTTGCCCGATAGGTGTCGAACCGCTCCTGGAACGTGCCGTCCTCGGCAATATGCTCGACCGCATCGCCGATGCCGGGCTCGATCACGCCGATGGTGCCGGTCTCATGGCCGGTGCCGGTGAGGGGGAAATTATAAAGCGCGGCGATGTCCTGGGGAAACAAGTCGGTCGTGGCGGTGGTGTTGTTGCCCTGGCTCTGCGCGCCTTGCTCCAGGGGGATGGACGCGTCGGTCTGATTGCTGATGGCGGGATCAATGTTGTAGTCGGGCCAAATGCCCACCACCGAGGAGGCGATCGTGTCCGGCAGGGTCAGATTGCCGTTCCAGTAGAGCAGCGAGCCCTCGCTGTTGCTGCCGGACATCAGCTCCTTGCCGAACAGCGTTTCGAAATCGCTGGCGAACAGCTCGACCCAGATGGTGCGCGATTCCGCAGAGGTGACGTAGCCGTCCTGCCCCTCGGCATTGCCGACGATGGTCAGGCCCATGCCCTGTAGCGCTGTGGTGACGGTGTCAAAGGTGCTCTGGCTGGCGCCGTAGGTGGACCACAGCGTGCCGCTGGCGTTCAAATCGCTGATCGTCTGCTGCCGCTCGCCCCAGCTCTGGTCCAGAAACGTGACGGGATTCGCCCGGTCGAGCACCAGGGCGACCATGAACCCGTCGCCTGCGGGCGCCGCTCCCGTGGTGGTTAGCCCGTAGGCGGTCGCGACATCGACGTCGGCATCGACGCTCTGATAGCTACCGAGATCAAGAAATGAGGAATTCGCGATTTCGACGGTGGACGCCATTCTACAAGCCCCAACTTAAGCAATATCAGACGCTACCACCAAGAATCGGCGTTGGGCGGTATTTAATAACCTCCGTATTCGCTGTCGCCGGCAGGTTGCATCCGTGCCACAGGTCTATTCCCGGAAGATCACCGGCCGGGGGAGAGGTACAAGCGCCCGCTTTTGGCAATTGGCAGGCCGCTACCCTTGCCTCTTTCACCCCCTTCGCCTATAAGCCGCGCCATTCCGCACGCGGACATTCGGCCATTACGGCCATCCGGTGCCTTCGTCCCAGACGGGTCGGGGGTACGTCCGCGGAGGCTCAACCGGAGAATACTGAAATGGCGCTTCCCGATTATTCGATGCGCCAGCTGCTTGAAGCTGGCGTTCACTTTGGTCATCAGTCCCATCGGTGGAACCCGAAGATGGCCCCATACATCTTCGGTGTACGCAACAACATTCACATCATCGATCTGTCGCAGACCGTGCCCGCGCTCCATCGCGCGCTGCAGGCCGTGTCCGACACGGTGGCCAACGGCGGCCGGGTGCTGTTCGTCGGCACCAAGCGCCAGGCGGCCGACCAGGTGGCCGATGCCGCCCGTCGTTCGGCGCAGTATTATGTGAACTCCCGTTGGCTCGGCGGCATGCTGACCAACTGGAAGACCATCTCCAACTCGATCGCCCGGCTGAAGAAGCTAGAAGAGATGCTGGCGGGTCCGGAGCAGGGCTCCGGCTACACCAAGAAGGAGCGCCTGACGCTGTCCCGTGAAAAGGACAAGCTCGACCGCGCCCTCGGCGGCATCCGCGACATGGGCGGCCTGCCCGACCTGCTGTTCGTGATCGACACGAACAAGGAAGACATCGCCGTGAAGGAGGCCCAGCGCCTCGGCATCCCGGTGGCGGCCATCCTCGACACCAATTGCGATCCCAACGGCATCACCTTCCCGGTCCCCGGCAACGACGACGCCGGCCGCGCGATCCAGCTCTATTGCGATCTGATCGCCCGCGCCGCCATCGACGGCATCGGGCGCGGCGCTGGTGACTTCGGTGATGCGGGTGCGGCCACCGCCCCGCTGCTGGAAGACCTGCCGGTCGAAGAAGTGTCCATCTGGACCTCGTTCGAGCCGCTCTCCGGCCCGCGCGGCATTGCCGACGATCTCAAGAAGCTGCCTGGCGTGAGCCCGGAAATCGAGCAGAAGCTCAATGACCTCGGCATCTTCCACCTGACCCAGATCGCCGTTTTGGACGCGCACGATGCGCACCTGATCAGCGAAGAAGTTGGGCTCCCCGGCCGCGTCGACAGCTGGATCGCCCAGTCCAAGGAGGCTTCCGCCGAGGTGGAGTGACATCTTCGCGGAGCTTAAGTTTTAGAAGGGGCAAACGCCCCGGCGGCCGGCTCGGGAAAGACCCGCAGCCGGCCGTGGTGCGAGAAGAAGAAGGATTAAGACGATGGCCGCGATCACGGCAGGGCTCGTTAAGGAGCTGCGCGACAAGACTGGCGCCGGCATGATGGACTGCAAGGCTGCCCTCACCGAGACCAATGGCGATATCGAAGCCGGCATCGACTGGCTGCGCAAGAAGGGCCTCGCCAAGGCCGCGAAGAAGGCCGGCCGCGTGGCCGCCGAAGGCCTCGTCGCCGTCGAATCTTCGGGTCACTACGCCACCGCGCTTGAGGTGAATGCCGAGACCGACTTCGTCGCCCGCAACACCGATTTCCAGGCGTTCGTGCGTGAAGCCGCGAAGATCGCGCTCAACACCGACGGCACCATCGAGGCGCTCGCCGCCGCCCATTTCCCGGGCGAGACCATCACGGTCGGGGAGAAGCTGTCCTCGCTCATCGCCACCATCGGCGAGAATATGACGCTGCGCCGCGTCGAGAAGCTCTCGGTCACCAAGGGCGTGATCGCCAGCTATATCCACGGCGCGGTTGCTGACGGCATGGGCCGCATCGGCGTGCTGGTGGCTCTGGAATCCGAAGGCGACGTGGAGAAGCTCTCCGTGCTCGGCCGTCAGATCGCCATGCACATCGCGGCGCTGAACCCGACGGCGTTAGATTCGTCCGGCATCCCGGCCGAGACCATCGCCCGCGAGAAAGCCATTCTCCTGGAGAAGCACCAGGGCAAGCCGGCCAACGTGCAGGACAAGATCGCCGAGAGCGGCATCAAGACCTTCTTCAAGGAAGTCACCCTGCTCGAGCAGGCCTTCGTGCACGACGGCTCCAAGTCGGTGTCGCAGGTGCTGAAAGAGAGCGAAGGTTCGGTCGGCGCTCCCGTCAAGATCAAGTCCTTCGTGCGCTACGTCCTCGGCGAGGGCATCGAGAAGGAAGAGACCGACTTCGCGGCGGAAGTCGCCGCAGCCGCAGGTCAGTCCTGAACCGGGAGGGGAGGCTATGAAAGACCTTCCCTATCCGCGGATTCTCGTCAAGGTCTCGGGAGAGGCCTTGATGGGGTCCGAGCCGTTCGGCCTTCATCCCCCCACCGTTGCCCGTATCGCCCGCGACCTCGTGGCCGCGCGCGCGCTCGGCTGCGAAGTGGCGGTGGTGGTGGGCGGCGGCAATATCCTGCGTGGCGCGCGGGTGGCCGGCGAGGATCTCGACCGGGCAACCGCCGACCATATGGGGATGCTTGCCACTGTCATGAACGCCCTCGCGCTTGAGCGGGCGGTCGAGGCTGCCGGCGAGCCGGCGCGCACCATGTCGGCCATTCCGATGCCCACGGTGTGCGAGCCTTATGCCCGCCAGCCGGCCATGCGGCATCTGCGGCGCGGGCGCATCGTGCTGCTCGCGGGCGGCACGGGAAATCCTTATTTCACCACCGATACCGGCGCGGTTCTGCGCGCCGCCGAACTGGATTGCGACGCCGTGCTGAAGGCGACCAATGTGGACGGCGTCTACACCGCCGATCCCAAGCTCGACCCCAGCGCGACCCGTTACGAGCGCCTGACGCACGATCAGGCGCTGGCCTATGATCTCAAGGTCATGGATGCGGCCGCCTTCGCCCTTGCCCGCGAAGCGGCCTTGCCGATAATCGTGTTTTCGATCCGTGAGCCGGGAGCGATCGCCACGGCCGCCAAGGGGGAAGGCCGCGTGACGGTGGTCGCGCCCTAGCCACCGGGCGGCGGTTTCATCCGGGATGCGTCCTTGCGGCGTGTTCATGCGAAGCGCGGGGCTTTGTCCGGCGTCGCGGGTAAATGAAGAACTGAGGTTAAGACATGTCCAACGAGGGATTCGATCTCGCCGACCTTAAGCGCCGCATGCATGGCGCGGTCGCCGGGCTGAGCAAGGAACTCAGCGGCCTGCGCACCGGCCGGGCCTCCGCGAGCCTGCTGGAGCCGATCCATGTGGACGCCTATGGCACCCATATGCCCCTGAACCAAGTGGCGACGGTTTCGGTGCCCGAGCCGCGCATGCTTTCGGTGCAGGTGTGGGACCGTGGCATGGTGAGCGCCGTCGAGCGGGCGATCCGCGACAGCAACCTCGGCCTCAACCCCAACACCGAGGGGCAGGTGCTGCGAATCCGCATCCCTGAGCTGAACCAGGAACGCCGCCAGGAAATGGTGAAGGTGGCGCACAAATATACCGAAGCCGCCCGCGTCTCGGTGCGCCATGTCCGTCGTGACGGCATGGACCTGCTCAAGAAGCTGGAAAAGGACGGCGACATCAGCGCAGACGATCTGGAGCGCATGTCGACCCAGGTGCAGAAGGCGACCGACGAGACCATTGCCGAAGTGGACCAGACCCTGGCCCATAAGGAAAAGGAGATCCTCTCAGTCTGAGAGGGTCCGATATGGGGGGAGCGGCAATGTCCATCCTGGAGGGCGCCTCGGCGACGCAAGCGCAGGCTCCGGCCTGCGTGCCCGTCCACATCGGCGTCATCATGGATGGCAACGGCCGCTGGGCGACTTCCCGCAAGCTTCCCCGGTTCGAGGGGCACAGGCGTGGCCTGGAGGCTCTGCGCCGCTGTGTGCGGGCGGCGCGCGAGATCGGCATCCGCTATCTCACCATCTACAGCTTCTCCAGCGAGAACTGGTCGCGACCCGCGCGCGAAGTGGCCGAGCTGATGAGCCTGCTGAAGCGGTTCGTCCGGCACGACATCGCCGAACTTCACGCCGCCAATGTGCGCGTGCGCATTATCGGTGAGCGGGCCTCGCTGCCGGCCGATATCGCGGGCCTGCTGGAAGAGGCCGAAAGCCTGACCCTGAATAATGACGGGCTCACGCTGATCGTCGCATTCAACTACGGCGCCCGGCAGGAGATCGCCAGCGCAGCCGCCAAGATCGCCGCCCAGGTGGCGGCCGGCGTGCTGAAGATCGAGGATGTGACGGTCGAGAAGATCGAGGAACATCTCGACACTGCCGGCATTCCCGACCCCGACCTGATCCTGCGGACCAGCGGGGAGCAGCGCCTTTCCAATTTCCTGCTGTGGCAGGCGGCGTATTCCGAGTTCGTTTTCCTCCCGATCTATTGGCCGGATTTCGATCGGGCCGCGCTCCTCGGGGCGCTGGAGGAATTTGCGCGGCGTGATCGCCGCTTTGGCGGCGTGACGGCCCGCGCAGGCAGCGCGCGATCGTGATTGGCGGTCTCCCAAAGTCGGATCTCGCGCGGCGCACGCTCTCCGCGCTGATCATGATCCCCGTCGTGGTTGGCCTGACGTTTCTCGGGGGCCTTCCCTTCGTGCTGCTGTGGATGGCCGCCACCGCCGGCATTCTCCATGAGTGGAGCGGCGTGGCCCGTCTGAAGCCGAGCCTGGGATATGTGCTGGTCGGCATGTGCGGCATCGTCGGCGGCGCAACGGCGATATATCTCTCGGCCGAGGAATTCGTGATCCCCGCCGTGCTCGCCGCAATCCTCGTTTGCGCAGTGCTGACCCGCAGGCCAACGTCCGGCGGCGCGGGGGTGTTGATCGCCGCCATCGCCGCCCTGCCGATTCTGATTCTGCGGGGCGAGGATCGCATCGGCCTTTCGGCCGTGCTGTTCATCTATGCCATCGTCTGGTGCACCGATATCGGCGCCTATTTCGTCGGACGTGCCATCGGCGGGCCAAAGCTGTGGCCGCGTCTATCTCCCAATAAGACCTGGTCCGGGGCGGTCGGCGGGGCCCTGATCGGGACGCTGGCCGGCTGCGGGCTGCTGATGGGGACCGGGCTTCGCTTCGCGCCGGAGACCATTGTTCTCGGTGTCGTGCTGAGCATCGCCGCCCAACTCGGCGATCTCGCCGAATCCGCCTTCAAGCGCGCCTTCGGTGTGAAGGATGCCGGCAGCATCATTCCCGGCCACGGCGGCTTACTGGACCGGCTCGACGGGTTCACGGCGGCGGTGTTCGTGGCGATCCTGTTTGGACTGGCGCGGAATTTCCAGGCGCCTGCGTCCGGCCTCCTGTTGTGGTAGGACCGGAAATGGCCAGCGTTTCCATTCTCGGCGTCACCGGTTCGGTCGGCCGGAGCACGGTTAAAGTGCTCAAGGGCGCGCCGGGACGTTTTCGGGTAGAGGCGGTTGCCGGCGGTCGTGATCCCGAAGGTCTCGCCGCCGCCGCCATCGATCTCGGCGCGCGCTTCGCCGCCATTTCCGATCCCAATGCCGGCCGGCGGCTGGCTGAGCTTCTCGCCGGCACGGGCATCGCTTGCGGCGCCGGGCCGAGCGCGGTGCTGGACGCGGCGCAGCGGCCATCCGACATCGTGGTCGCCGCGATCTCCGGGATCGCCGGTCTGGTGCCGACGATCGCCTCATTCGGGCAGGGGCGGCGGGTCGCGGTCGCCAACAAGGAATGTCTGGTCGCCGCCGGTGCCTTCTTCATGGCGGAGGCCGCGCGCACCGGCACGGTCCTGCTGCCCATGGACAGCGAGCACAACGCGGTGTTCCAGGCCCTGACCGCCGGCCGTCGCGAGGATGTGGAGCGCGTCACCCTCACCGCGTCGGGCGGACCGTTCCGCACCGCGAGCCGGGAGGAGATCGCGCGGGCAGGGGCCGCCGATGCCCTGCGCCATCCGAACTGGTCGATGGGCGCGAAGATCACCATCGATTCCGCGACCTTGATGAACAAGGGCCTCGAATTGATCGAGGCGCACCATTTGTTCGGCATTCCCGCGCACCAGTTGGAGACCGTGGTGCATCCGGAATCAGTGGTGCATGGCCTGGTCTCGTTTCGTGATGGATCGGTGGTCGCCGGCCTTGCGGTGCCCGATATGTGCGTGCCGATCGCCCATTGCCTGGGTTTCCCGGAGCGGATCGACACGGCCTGCAAGCGGCTTGACCTGACCCGCGTGGGGCGCCTCACCTTCGAGGCTCCCGATCTGGAGCGTTTTCCCGCCCTGCGGCTCGCCGTCGCGGCCATGGAGGCGGGCGGCAGCGCGCCGACCATTCTCAACGGCGCGAACGAGATCGCGGTCGCGGCGTTTCTCGAATCGCGCATCGGAATGCTTGGCATTGCAGCGATTGTCGAGGAGACCCTGGCCAAGCTTCCGGCGTCACCGGCACCCGCCTCGGTTGCAGAGGCGCTTGCACTCGATGCAGAAGCGCGGCGTCTTGCGCTTTCACTCTTGCCTAAGTTTGCCGCAAAGGCATCTTAGTCAGGTGGGACGAGGGGTTTCCTGACCACGATGGGCGTTGTGCCGCCGCGCAAGCGGACGGGGCGATTCCCTTTGCGGCCAGGAGTGGCCCGCCCGCGCTTCGCGCCGGGCTGGAGCGATCGAGGATCACACGATGGAAGTGTTGACGAGTATGGTTTCCCTGGGAACGTCTCTCCTCGGTTATCTGGTTCCTTTCCTGTTTGTCCTCACATTGGTGGTGTTCTTCCACGAGCTTGGTCACTTCCTGGTGGCGCGCCGCGCCGGCGTGCGGGTGCTGACCTTCTCTTTGGGCTTTGGCCCGGAACTGGTCGGCTTCAACGACCGCCACGGAACGCGCTGGCGCCTCGCCGCCATTCCGCTCGGCGGCTATGTCAAATTCTTCGGCGACGAGGATGCCGCCAGCAAGCCGGATCCCGAGGCGCTGGCCCGCATGACGCTTCGGGAGCGCCGCGAGAGCTTCTTTTTCCAGCCCCTGGCGTGGCGCGCAGCCATCGTCGCCGCCGGGCCGATTGCCAATTTCATCCTCGCCATCGTCATCTTCGCCGTGGTCTTCATGACCTTCGGCCGTCAGGTCACAGCCCCGCGGGTGGATCAGGTGGCACCCGCAAGCGCCGCCGAGCGGGCCGGTTTCAAGCCGGGCGACCTTGTGCTGACCATTGACGGCGCCCCGGTTGAGAGCTTCGCGGACATGCAGCGCATCGTCGGCGGCGCCTCCGGCCGTCCGCTGAGCTTCCGCGTGGAGCGCAACAACGCCGAGGTCGCTCTCTCCGCGACCCCGGAGATGCGCGAGATGAAGGACGCCTTCGGCAACGTCCACCGCATGGGCCTGTTGGGAATCACCCGCTCGCTTGCGCCATCCGACGTTTCCACCCGCCGCTATGGCCCGGTCGAGGCGGTTGGCCTGGGCGCGCAGGAAACCTGGTTCGTGGTGTCGCGCACGTTCGACTATCTGGGCGGGCTGATCTCCGGCCGGGAATCGGCGGATCAACTCGGCGGGCCGATCCGTATCGCCCAGGTTTCCGGGCAGGTGGCAACGTATGGAATCGGTGCGCTGCTCTCGTTGGCGGCTGTCCTGTCGGTTTCGATTGGATTGCTTAACCTCTTTCCCATCCCGCTCTTGGATGGTGGGCACCTCTTGTTTTACGGTGTGGAGGCGGTGCGGGGGCGTCCGCTGAGTCCCCGCACGCAGGATATCGGGTTCCGCATCGGGCTCGCGATTGTGTTGATGTTGATGGTTTTCGCCACTTGGAACGACGTCGTCCACCTGGCGACCATGTAACGGGCGGATTTGACTGGGCGAAGCTGACTTAGCGGAATGGGAAGCCGGCTTCCGTGGCTCATGGGTCACGGTGGCCGGAAAAGGGGAAGCCGCTGTTGCTTCAGGCGTTTGCAGTGCGGTTAAAAGCTAGTACAAGCGCCGTTAAGGTCGGAATCTGCTGCTCCCCGAGCGCGGGTTTGAGAACAACGAAACCAAGGTTGCGTGCCATATGACTGCTCCGGTCCGGGTTATCGTGAAGCTGGCTGCCGTCCTGGGCATTGCGACGCTTGTCGCGCTCACGACAGCGACCAGTTCGCTCCTCATCGCGAGCCCTGCTGCCGCGCAGTCCAACAACATTGTGGTTGAGGGCAATCGCCGGGTGGATGCGGACACCATCCGCTCCTACTTCGGCACCGGTCCGGTCACGCCGGGCAAGGTCAACGAGGCGCTCACGGCGCTCTATGCCACAGGCCTGTTTTCGGATGTGAACATCTCCCAGCAGGGCGGTCGGACGGTCGTGCGGGTGTCCGAGAACGAGGTGATCAACAAGGTCGCCTTCGAGGGCAACAAGAAGATCAAGGACGAGGTTCTCGCCGGCGAGGTTCAGTCCAAGCCGCGCGGCACGCTCTCCAAGGCCACGGTTCAGGCCGATACCCAGCGCATCATCGAAGTCTATCGCCGCTCCGGCCGGAACGACGTGCGGGTCAATCCCGTCACGATCGATCGCGGCAACGGCCGCGTCGATCTGGTGTTCGAGGTGAACGAGGGCGACAAGGTCGGCGTCAAGGACATCAAGTTCGTCGGCAACAAGGCGTTCTCCGACTACAAGCTGAAGGACGTCATCACGACGACGACCACAAACTGGCTGTCGTTCTTGAAGTCCACCGACGTCTATGATCCGGACCGCATCAACGCCGACCAGGAACTGATCCGCCGCTTCTACCTGAAGAACGGCTATGCGGACTTCCGCATCCTCGCCGCCAGCGCCGAGCTTGAGCCGGACGGCAAGGCCTTCGTGATCACCTTCACAATCGAAGAGGGTCCGCAGTATTCCTTCGGCACCGTGGACATCGTCTCGAACATCAAGGACGTGCCCGCAGCAAACCTGCGCAACGCCCTGCGTATGACCTCGGGCCAGGTCTACAACGCCGAACTGGTTGAGAAGTCGGTCGAGAACATCACCATCGAGGTGTCCAAGGCGGGCTACGCCTTCGCCCAGGTGCGGCCACGCGGCGATCGTGACTTCGAGACCCGCAAGATCAACGTGCTGTTCGTGGTCGAGGAAGGCCCGCGGGTTTATGTCGAGCGGATCGATATCCGCGGCAACACCCGCACCCGCGATTGGGTTATCCGTCGCGAGTTCGACCTCGGCGAAGGCGATGCCTACAACCGCGTCATGGTCGACCGGGCCGAGCGTCGCCTGCGCAATCTCGGCTACTTCAAGACCGTCAAGATCACCAACGAACCCGGCTCCGCGCCGGACCGCGTGATCCTGGTGGTGGACGTTGAGGATCAGCCCACCGGCGAATTCTCGGTCTCCGGCGGCTACTCCACGGCTGACGGCTTCATCGGCGAAGTGTCGCTCGGCGAAAAGAACTTCCTCGGTCGCGGCCAGTATGTCCGCGTGTCGGGCTCGCTCGGGCAGTATGCCCAGGGTGCCGAGTTCTCCTTCACCGAACCCTACTTCATGGGTTATCGCCTCGCGGCCGGTTTCGACCTTTACTGGAAAGAGACCAGCCCGACGAGCTACACCTCCTACGGCAGCAACACGCTCGGCGCCGGCATTCGCTTCGGCCTGCCCATCACCGACGAAGTGACGCTGGCCCTGCGCTACAATATCTACCAGCGCGAGCTGAGCCTGGGTTGCGACAACTACACCGGCATCTGGCTTGGCTACGACTCGATCTACGCAACCTGTAACGGGCAGGCGTCGTGGGCGATCATCGAGGCGGTGGCCCAGGGAACGACGATCAGCTCTGTGGTTGGCTACACCCTGTCTTTCAATGGGCTGGACAGCAATCTCAACCCGACCTCCGGCCTGTTTGCCGAACTGAAGCAGGACTTCGCCGGCGTCGGCGGCGACGTGAACTTCATCCGCACCACCGGTGACGTGCGCTACTACTACCCGCTCATCAACGACTGGGTGCTCTCGCTGCGTGGCCAGGCCGGCTATGTGACGGCGTGGGGCGACCAGGATATGCGCATCATGGACAACTTCTTCATGGGGCCGAACCTGGTGCGCGGCTTCGCACCCTCGGGCATCGGCCCGCGCGATATCTCGACCGGGCAGCTCGATTCCCTGGGCGGCACCGCATACTGGGGCACATCGGCTGAAGTTCAGTTCCCGCTGGCCTTCCTGCCCAAGGATGTCGGCATGAAGGGCGCGATCTTCGCAGACGCAGGCTCGCTCTGGGATTACACCGGGCCGGTCAACTTCAATGGCGTGCAGCCGTACACCTGCTTGCCGGCCTCCAAGAACGCCGTCGGTGCGGTCTGCGTCGCCGACGACAACGGCATCCGCTCCTCGGTCGGCGCGAGCTTGATCTGGCAGTCGCCGTTCGGTCCGCTCCGCTTCGATTATGCCTGGGTTCTCTCTCAGGCGGCTTATGACCAGACCCAGGCGTTCCGCTTCTCCGGCGGCACCCGCTTCTGATCTTCCCCTCTCACGCGGGCGCCGGCGTTCTGCGCGCGGCGCCCGCTTTGTATTTTGGCCCATGACAGATCCCCGCTTCTTCCCTCTGCCGACACCGCTTAGCCTTAGCGAGGTGATGTCGCTGGGAGGCGCGCGCCCGGTCGCCGACGTGCCCGAGGGCATCGTGGTGCGCGGCGTGTCCACGCTCGCGGACGCAGGCCCCGGCGATCTCGCGTTTTTCGATTCGGTCCGCTATCGCCCGGATTTCCTGGCGACCCGCGCCGGCGTCTGCATCACCACCGAGAAGCTGGCCGAGGGCGCGCCTGAGGGCGTCGTGGTCCTGGTGTCTCCACGTCCCGCCCAAGCCTTTGTCGCGGTGACGCGCACACTGTTTCCCCTCGCGCTGCGCCCACAGCCGGTGTTCGAGCATCAGGGCATCGCCCCGGGCGCCTTCATCCACCCGAGCGCGCGCCTGGAAGATGGCGTGACGGTCGATCCCGGCGCGGTGATTGGACCCCACGTTGAAATCGGCTCCGGCACCGTCATCTGCGCCACCGCTGTCATCGGCGCCAACGTCCGCATCGGGCGCGATTGCGCGATCGGCGTGGGTGTCACCCTGATCCACACCCTGGTCGGAAACCGCGTCATCATCCATGCGGGCGCACGCCTCGGCCAGGACGGCTTCGGCTTCCAGGCCAGTGCGCGCGGGCATTTGAAAGTGCCGCAGGTCGGCCGGGTCGTGCTTCAGGACGATGTGGAGATCGGCGCCGGCACCACCATCGATCGTGGCGCCTTGCGCGACACCGTGGTGGGCGAGGGGACCAAGATCGATAATCTGGTCCAGATCGCCCACAACGTCGTCATCGGCCGCCATTGCATCATTGTCTCCCAGGTCGGGATTTCGGGCAGCACGACGCTGGGCGATTTCGTGATGATTGGCGGACAGGCCGGTGTCATCGGCCATATCACCATCGGCAGCGGCGCCCAGATCGCTGCGACCAGCAACGTCAAGGACGACGTTCCCGCGGGCGCCCGCTGGGGCGGCTCGCCGGCAAAGCCGGTGCGCGAATGGTTCCGCGAGGTCAACACCTTGAAGCGCCTCGCCGCGGCGGGCGCACATCGCTCAACGGAGGGCGGGGAGCAATGAGCGGGGACGTGACTGGGGCAAGCGAGGCGGGCGTGACTGAAGCGACGGCCCCGGCGGAGACGCTGGCGAGTGCCGACATCAGCAATATTCTTGCCTGTCTTCCGCACCGCTATCCGTTCCTGCTGGTGGATCGGATCGAGCGCATCGACGGCGAAGCGTCCTGCGTGGGCATCAAGAACGTCACGGTCAACGAGCCGCATTTCCAGGGCCATTTCCCCGGCAATCCGGTGATGCCCGGCGTGCTCATCATCGAGGGCATGGCGCAGACCGCAGGTGTAATCTGCATTCTCGCCAACGGCGGCATCCCCAAGGGTGCTGCACCCATCGTCTATTTCATGACCATCGACGAGGCCAAGTTCCGCCGCCCTGTGGTGCCGGGCGACGTGCTGGAATATCACATGACCAAGGTCTCCAAGCGCCGCAACATGTGGTGGTATCGCGGCGAGGCCCGGGTGCGCGGTGAGTTGGTGGCCGAAGCGCGCGTTGGCGCCATGATTACCGGGTTCTGACGTGGCGTTGATCGATCCCCTCGCGCGCGTTTCCGACGGCGCGAAACTCGCGGATGACGTGGTCATCGGTCCGTTCTGTGTCGTTGGCGCCGATGTGACGCTCGCCGAAGGCGTGACGTTGCATTCCCATGTGAACATCCAGGGCGCGACCACCATCGGCGCCCGCACCCAGGTGTTCCCGTTCGCCTCGCTCGGCACGCCGCCGCAATCCGTGCACTACAAGGGCGAGCGCACGGAGCTGGTCATCGGCACGGATTGCATGATCCGCGAGCATGTCACGGCGAATACCGGAACCGCCGCGGGGCGCGGTGTCACGCGCATCGGCAACCACTGCATGCTGATGGTGAGTTCGCATGTGGCGCATGATTGTCTCGTCGGCGATCACGTCATCTTCGCTAACAACGCGACCATCGGCGGCCATGTGGAAATCGGCGACCATGTGTTCCTCGGCGGCCTGAGCGCGGTTCATCAGTTCACGCGCATCGGCGCGCAGGCGATGATCAGCGGCATCACCGGCGTGCGCGAGGACATCATCCCCTTCGGTTTTGCGCTCGGCCAGGCGGCGCGGCTGGTGGGCCTGAACACCATCGGAATGAAGCGGCGCGGATTTTCCCGTTCCGATCTTCACGAGGCGCGCGCGGCTTACCGCGACCTGTTCTTCGGGCAAGGCGTGTTCGAGGAGCGGCTCGCCAAGCTGCGCGAGCAGGTCGATACATCGGAATTCGCCCGCGCCATCGTGACTTTCGTCGATGCTGGGGAGAAGCGGCCGCTGTGTCGTCCCTCGCGCGGCGTCGTCGCCGAGGAATAGCCTTGCCCCCGGCATCCACCGCCGCGCGGACCGGAGCCGGTGATCCCGCGCGCGGGCCGCTCGCCATCGTCGCGGGCGGGGGAGCCTTTCCAGCCGCTGTCGCCGAGGCTGTGCTGGCCCAAGGGCGGGAGGTCGTCCTTGCGCTCATGAAGGGCTTTGCCGACCCCGCGCTTGAACGCTATCCCCATTTCTGGTTCCGCATCGGCTCGATCGGAACCGTAACGACACGCGCGCGGGCACTCGGCGTGCGCGATGTCGTCATCATCGGCAGCCTCACCCGGCCGCGCATGCGGGATCTGGGCATGGATTGGGCGACGATCCGCATGCTGCCGCGGATTGCCGGCCTGTTCCGAGGCGGCGACAATCATCTGTTGTCGGGCGTTCTGGCTCTTGTGGCCGAGCAGGGCTTCCATCTGATGGGCGCCCATGAAGCGGTCCCCGACCTGCTTTTGCCTGAGGGCTCGCTGGGGGCGAAGTCGCCTTCGGCCGTCAATGAGGCGGACATTGCTCTTGGCCTCCAGGTGATCCGCACGCTGGGTCCGTTCGATGTGGGTCAGGGGGTGATCGTGGTGGATGGCTTCGTCACCGCTGTCGAAGCCGCCGAAGGCACGGATGCCGTGCTCGCCCGCTACGCCGACATGCGCGCCACCGGCCGCCTGCGCTTTCCCGCCGGCCATGGCGTGCTGGTGAAGGCACCCAAGCCCGAGCAGGATCGCCGCATCGACTTGCCCTCCCTCGGCCCCGCCACCGTGCGCCACGCAGCAAAGGCCGGCCTTGCCGGCATCGCATTCGAGGCCGGCGGCGTGATCGTTCCCGATTCCCAGGAATTGGTGCGGGTGGCCGACGAGGCCGGGCTGTTCGTCGTCGGCATTCCGCCAGCGTCCGGGCATTGATCATGTTGCTGGGCGTCCCGCCTCTGGATGTCTTCATCGTCGCCGGCGAGGAATCGGGCGATCAGCTCGGCGGCGCGCTGATGGAAGGCTTGCAACTCATCACGCCGGAAGGCGCGGTGTTCCGGGGCATCGGCGGGCGCCGTATGGCGGGCGCGGGCCTGGACAGCCAATTCCCCATGGATGACCTCACCGCCATGGGCTTCAACCAGGTGGTCGGCAAGCTGCCGCTCATCCTGCGCCGGCTGTCGGAGACCGTAGAGGCCATCGTCAAGGCGCCGCCCGATGTGTTGGTGCTGGTGGATGCGCCTGATTTCACCCATCGCGTCGCGGCGCGCGTCCGGCGTCGCCTGCCGGACCTGCCGATCGTCAAATATGTCTCGCCGACCGTGTGGGCGTGGCGCCCCGGCCGGGCGAAGGCCATGCGCCCCTCCATCGACCGGCTGCTGGCGCTGCTGCCGTTCGAGCCGGAGGTTCACGCCCGCCTTGGCGGCCCGCCGACAATCTATGTCGGCCACCCGCTGCTGGAGCGGCTGGATGTGCTTCGGCCATCAGTCACGGAGCAGGCGCGCCGCGATGCGCAGCCGTATCATCTGCTGGTCCTGCCGGGCAGCCGCCGCAGCGAGATCACGCGGCTGGGCAGCTTGTTCGGAGAGACGCTGGGCCGTCTCGCGGCGCGTTACGAGCTTACGCTGACCCTGCCGACCTTGCCGCGCCTGCTGCCGATGGTGGAGGAAATGGTCGCGCAATGGCCGGTGCCGGTGCGGATCGTCACGTCGGACGCCGAAAAGCAGGCCGCCTTCCGCACCGCGCGTGCGGCACTGGCGGCATCGGGGACGGTGACGCTGGAACTCGCGCTTGCCGGCGTGCCCACGGTGGCCGCCTATCGGGTGGCGTGGTGGGAGGCCAAGATCGCACCTTACGTGCTCACCGTTACGAGCGTGGTCCTGGCCAATCTCGTGTTGAAGGACAATGTGGTGCCGGAATTCCTCCAGCATCACGGTACGCCTGACACCATCTCGGCGGCACTGGATCGTGTGCTCACGGACAGCCCGGAGCGTCAGCGCCAGCTCAGCGCCTTCAAGCGCCTGGACGACATCTTCGGCACGGAAGGCGCGGCGCCGAGCCTGCGGGCCGCCGAAGCGGTGCTCGATCTCATCGCCTCGCGGGCGTCGGGCGAATAGGCCTTTAAGCCTTCAGAGAAACGATCTTCAGAAATGAAAAAAGCGCGGCCTGAGCCGCGCTTTTCCATGGTCCCGATCTCGGGAGGCCCCCGAAGGACGAAGTCTACTTGCGCTTGGCCATCTGCACGTAGTCGCGCTGGGCGGCGCCGGTGTAGAGCTGACGGGGACGGCCGATGCGCTGGCTCGGGTCCTCGATCATTTCCTTCCACTGGCCGATCCACCCGACGGTGCGGGCGAGGGCGAACAGCACGGTGAACATGTCGGTGGGGAAACCCATCGCCTTGAGCGTGATGCCCGAATAGAAGTCGATGTTCGGGTAGAGCTTCTTCTCGATGAAATATTCATCGTGCAGCGCAACGCGCTCAAGCTCGATGGCGACGTCCAGCAGCGGATCGTCCTTAATACCCAGCTCCTTCAGCACTTCGTGCGTGGTCTGCTGCATGATCTTCGCGCGCGGGTCGTAATTCTTGTAGACCCGGTGGCCGAAGCCCATGAGGCGGAACGGATCGTTCTTGTCCTTGGCGCGGGCGACGAACTCGGGGATGCGCTCGGGGCGGCCGATTTCCGTGAGCATCTTCAGCGCGGCTTCGTTCGCACCGCCATGGGCGGGTCCCCACAGGCATGCGATGCCGGCGGCGATACAGGCGAACGGGTTGGCGCCGGAGGAGCCCGCCAGGCGGACGGTTGAGGTGGAGGCGTTCTGCTCGTGGTCCGCATGCAGGATGAAGATCTTGTCCAGCGCGCGGGCGAGTGTCGGGCTCACCTTGTAGTCTTCGCAGGGAACCGCGAAGCACATGTTCAGGAAGTTCGACGTGTAGTCGAGTTCGTTCTGGGGATACACGAACGGTTGGCCGATGGTGTATTTGTAAGCCATCGCCGCCAGCGTCGGCATCTTGGCGATCATCCGGATCGACGCGATCAGCCGCTGCTGCGGATCCGAGATGTCGGTCGAGTCGTGATAGAAGGCCGAGAGCGCGCCGACCGAGGCGACCATGACGGCCATCGGGTGGGCGTCGCGGCGGAAGCCCTGGAAGAACCGGTTCATCTGGTCGTGAACCATCGTGTGACGGGTCACGGAGAGATCGAAATCGGCCTTCTGCGCGGGGGTCGGCAGTTCGCCGTACAGCAGCAGGTAGCAGGTTTCCAGGAAGTCGCCGTTCTCGGCGAGCTGCTCGATGGGATATCCGCGATAGAGCAGTATGCCTTCATCGCCGTCGATATAGGTGATCTTGCTTTCGCAGGATGCGGTCGAGGTGAAGCCGGGATCGTAGGTGAACAGGCCCGTCTGGCCATACAGCTTGGAGATGTCGACCACGTCGGGGCCGATGGTGCCTCCGTGGATCGGCAGGTCGAAACTCTTGTCACCTACGGTGAGTTTCGCTGATCCGGCATTCGTGGTGGCGTCCATGAGATCTCCCATCCTTAGGCGGCTGAGTGATACCTCTATCGCAAATGCGAAGGGTTCCCCGGCAGTCCTAAACCCTCCCCATTTTCGCCGCAAGCGTGACTGTGCACTGCAATGTGGCAAGGGGAATTATAAGGCGAATTTTACCAATAGCGGCGCGTCGCGCACCCCGGAATCAAAAAGGCCCGGCATTGCGCCGGGCCTTTAATATGAGGAGATTTTGCCTATTCGGCAACGGCAGGCGGGGCGGTCGGCCGTAGCCGCCGCACGGCCCCGGAAATCCGCGTCCGCAGCAGCTTCCATGCCGCGAAATCATTGACCCGCGAGGTCTCTGCCAGCCCGATCAAGGCTGCCGCGAGGAACGGCAGGCTCTGAATGGCGAGCGCCAGGGCGTACAGGTCGACTTCGCGCACGGTATGCCAGTTGGTCATGTGCAGCGAGACGGCGCTGGCCATCAGCAGGCCGCCGACCACCGCTTCCGGCAGAGCCGGGAAGGAGCGGGCGGCACCGGTCAGCCACCCGCCGCCCTTGGCGGTGCGGGCGAAGGCGAGGTCCTTGTAGCGGAAGCCGTCGAACACTGCCTTGGCCACCGTGAACTGCACTGCCATCGCCGCGAGCGCGGCACCGGCCATCCGCAGCGGCGTGGTCGCCACCCGCATGCGGTAGAGCGCGATGAAGTGCAGAACATATACCACGAAGGTCATGATGATCGGCAGCGTCAGAACGTGGGCCGGCACGGCGATTCCCATGATCAGCACGAACGGCACGAACAGGAGCGACAGCAACGCGGCGAGCGCGCCCACCGATTCCGCACCCAGCCACGACACCCAGCCGAGCACGAAGTGGCGGCGCTGGGAGGTGTTGAGACGCGACGCGTTCGGCAGGAACCGGCGCCAGTGCTTGCGCACGATCTGAAAGCCGCCGTAGGCCCAGCGATGACGCTGCTTCTTGAACGCCTCGAACGTGTCGGGCAGCAGGCCCCAGCCGTAGCGGACGCGGGTATAGTGGGTCTTCCAGCCGTTTTCCGCGATCGACAGACCAAGGTCGGTGTCCTCGCAGATGGTGTCGGACGACCAGGAGCCGGCCTCCATCATGGCGGCGCGACGGATCAAGCACATGGTGCCGTGGACGACGATGGCGTCTTCCTCGTTGCGCTGAACCATGCCGATGTCGAAGAAGCCGGCATACTCCGCATTCATGGCTTCATGCATCGGGCTCATATGCCCGTCGCGATGATCCTGCGGCGCCTGGACTAGGCCGACGGTGGGATCCTCGAACACCGGCACGAGATCCTTCAGCCAATCCTGCTGGACCATATAGTCGGCATCGATGATGCCGATGATCTCAGCATCCGGCGCGGTGTGCTCGAGCGCGATGCGCAAGGCGCCCGCCTTGAAGCCGGCCATCTTCTCTATGTTCAGGAACTTGAAGCGATCACCCAGCGCCTCGCAATGAGCGCGCACCGGCTCCACCAAGGCGGGGTCGGGGGTGTTGTTCAGCACCACCACGCATTCCAGATTCGGCCATTCCAGACGCGCGACGCTATCGAGCGTCTGCTTCAGCATCTCCGGCGGCTCGCGATAGGCCGGAATATGGATCGAGACCTTGGGGTAGCGCGACGGCGTGCCGCGCGGGCGCAGTTCGACAAGGCGCGTGGGCGCCCGGCCGAAGGCAATGGCGGAGAGTTCTTCCACCCGATAGAGCAGCACCAGCGCCAGCGGGCCGAGCAAAGCGAGAGACAGCACGAGCGTGACGTAGCCGCCGCCGATGACGTAATGCGTCGCCCAGAAGTCGATGACGAGAGCGACCCAGGAGCCGACAGCACAGGCGGCCGCCGCCAGAACAGCACCCTGCGAAGTGGTCATCGGGCCAGCACGGAGCATCGGCAGGCAGAAGGCCAGGCCCAGCAGGACGGCGAGGATCGCGGTGCGGCCGAAACCGCGCTGTTCTAGCGGACCGGTGAGGGAGAACTTCATGTGGCGGTCGGCGTCGAACATGCCCCAATACTGGCCGACCGAGCCTTCGAAGCTCTTCCACGGCGCATCGAAGGCTTCGATGATGTTGTAATCGATGCCCAGGGCGTCAGCGCGCGACGTGAAATTGCGGATGACGTTGGCCTGCGCCATTTCGCCCGGCACCGCCGCGTCGCGGTTATAGCCCGCGCTCGGCCAGCCGAACTCGGCGATGACGATACGCTTGCCGGGATAGGCGGCGCGCAGGCGATTGTAGATGTCGATGGAGCGGTCGACGACCGCTTCGGCGGTCACGCCTTCCCAGTAGGGCAGGATGTGCGCGGCGATGAAGTCGACGGCGGACACCAACTCGGGATGGTCCAGCCACACGTTCCAGATTTCACCCGTGGTGACTGGCACATTGGTCTGGCGCTTCACGCTTCGGATCAGCTCGGCCATCTCCGCCGCGCTCTTTTCACCACGGAAGATGGTTTCGTTGCCGACCACGAGGGCTTCGACGTTGGAATTGTGCTTGGCGAGGCCGATCGCGTTCTGGATTTCCAGCGCGTTGCGGGTCTCGTCCTTGTCGATCCAGGCGCCGACCGACACCTTCAAGCCACGCTCGGCGGCGATTGCGGGGATCAGTTCCAGGCCCATGGTCGAGGAATAGGTGCGGATGGCGCGGGTATAGTCGGCCACCGCGTCCACATCGGAGCGAATCTGCGCGGCCGTGACCGGCGGCCCCTTATCCGGGTGGCGCACGTCGCGGCTGTACGGCGCGAAAGAGAGGCTTGAGAATCGCTCAGTGACCGCAGGGGCGGTCCCATGCGGACGGAGGGAAAACCAGATCGCGGCGTGAAACCCAGTCACGACCACGATAATCGCTGCGGCTACAGCAAGGCCCGGACGCATAGCGAGACCACTCGAAGAAAGGCGAACCGTCAACGCTGACGTTTGGCAACGGTTCCAGCCAAACGTCACGGGCACCTTTTCGACCTGCCCCCACGGTCGGCACTGCTTTTATACGGCAGTGCATCGAGACACTAAACCTCTCAAATAAAGAGGTAAATGGGGACTGTGGCAGCCGTTCGACGGGGCCGGGGCGGCCCCGTGATCTAATTATTGCGCAGGTGCAGCAACATAGTCGGGATTAACCCAACACTGCTGAACCCGGCCGGGAAGACGCTCTTGCGTTTTTGGATCGATGTTGCCCTGGCGCACCAGGCACCGGAACGCCAGTTTCAGGTGATCGGTTGGGCAGCCGAACCGCTCGTAGAGTTCGAGATGGCGGCGGGCGGTGTCGATATCGTCGCGCCACAGGAGCGTGGCGATACGCCGTCCCGTCCACACGCATTCCGGCAGGCCGGCGGCGCCGGGCAGTTTTGCGGCTTCGGCGAATTCCTCCACCGAGCGGCGCTGCGCGTCGCGGGCCGCCTGTTGCTCGGGCGTGACCTGCTCCGGCTGAGCCGGCTTCTGGTCGGGCGAGGAGGATTGAGCAGATGCGGAGCCGGCGAACGCAAGGAAAACTGCGCCCGCGATCAGAGCGATACGAAAACGGTCCATGACGGCCAATGCGTTCGAGGCTGGTGAGCGGAAGGCGTTCCGCGACGACACGTTAGAAGAAGGCATGGAATTTGTCAGCATGACGACATGCGCTCCGAAGTAGCACGTTGAAGCACCATCCCTTCACAGGCCCTTCGGGAAGCTTTATGTCGCGGATGGCCCGAAGGTCGGGTGCGGGAGCTGCCATGCCGTTTTCCCTCCGCTCTCCGGGCGTCCGGTTGCCGCTGGTGCTATTCATTGCGGTGCTTGGGCTCGTCGCCGGGTTCTGGGCATGGATGGTCCGGCCGGTGGCCATGCCGCCGTCGCCCCTTGCTGCGGGCGAAAAACTGCCCTGCGTGTCCTACGCACCGTTCCGTGAGGGCCAATCGCCGCTCAACGGCGGCACCCCTATTCCCGAGGCGCAGATCGATGAGGATCTCGCGCAGCTCTCTAAAATAACCGCCTGCGTGCGCACCTATTCGGTGGAGCTTGGCCTCGACAAGGTGGCCCCGCTGGCGAAAAAGCACGGGCTGAAGGTTTTCCAGGGCATCTGGCTTGGCTCCGATCCTGAGAAAAATCGCGCGGAGGCGGACGCCGGCGTCCGCCTCGCCCAGCAATATCCCGACGTGATTTCCGCCCTGGTGGTCGGGAATGAGGTGATGCTGCGCGGCGAATTGTCCGCCGCCGACATCACCGCCCTCCTGCGCGACGTGAAGTCGCGGGCCGGCAATGTGCCCGTCACCTATGCCGATGTCTGGGAGTTCTGGGAGCGCGCCAAGGCGCTCGCCGGCGAGGTGGATTTCGTCACCGTGCATATTCTCCCCTATTGGGAGGACCTTCCCGTTTCGGCGAAGGAGGCCGGGGCCCACATCGACCGCATTCGCCAGCATGTGGCGGACCAGTTTCCCGGAAAGGAAATCCTGATCGGCGAAACCGGCTGGCCGAGCGCAGGACGCATGCGCGAGGGCGCCCTGCCATCCCCCGCCGACCAGGCGCTGGTCATGCACGAAGTGCTCAAGCTCGCCAAGGAAAAGGGCTACCGGGTCAATGTCATCGAGGCCTATGACCAGCCCTGGAAGCGCCGCAACGAAGGCACGGTCGGCGGCCACTGGGGCCTGATCGACGCCGCGAACCGGACCGAGAAATTCCACTGGGGCGAGCCGGTCAGCAACCATTCCGGCTGGCCCTTCCAGGCGCTGATCGGTGCGGTCCTGGCGGCTGGTGCCTTTGCTGTCGCAGGGATTTCGGCCCGCAGGCTGCATGCGCGGGGAGAGCCGGCGCCCTCGACCTCCGTGTGGTTCTGCGTTTCGGCCGTGGCGCTCGCGGGCGGCGTAACGCTTGGAAGCACGCTCGCCGCCATGCCCTTGGAGAGCCTCGGCTGGGTCGGCTGGACCCGGAACACCGCGTTCCTCTTGCTGTCCCTGGCGGTGACTTTGCTGGCTCCGGCGTTTCTGGTGCGGGGAACCGCGCTGCGCTCGCCCGCCATCGCTCTGGATTTCCGCAACCAGCGCGGTGAGAGTGCCCGCGCCATCGCCGTTTCGGCGCTCCTTGCCCTTGCGCTGCTTGCCGTGGGTGAAGCGTCCTTCGAGCTGGTGTTCGACCCGCGCTACAAGGATTTCCCGGTCAATGCGCTAACCCCTGTGGTCATCGCGCTGGCGCTTCTCGCGGTGCGGCGGAGGCCGGATGGGTCGGGCGTCGGTATGACCGAGCGCATCGGATTCTGGGGCCTCCTGGCCGCCGGCGTCTATATCCCGCTGAACGAGACCTTGCAGAACTGGCAGGCGCTGTGGTTCGGGCTCATCTGCCTTGCTTTGTCCTTTACGCTGTGGCGCGTCCTGGCCGCGCGAGCGAGAGGATGAGCAGCATGGCCGCGACCGCGCCTGCTATATTGTTGTAGAGCACCAGCGCGATCCCGGCGAAGGCCAAGCCCACCGCGAAAGCGACAACGGAGGGCCGGATGATCTGGATGCCTGCGGCGATCAGCGCAACGGCGCCGAATGCCGACCAGCCGAACAGCGCAATCACCACCGCGCGCATCTGGCATTGCATGGTCTTGAGCTCGGCATCGCAGGCAAGGCCGACCGTTGACGGCTCGATCACCAGATAGCGCACATAAAGCGCCCATCCGGTGGCGGCCATGGTGATGAAGATCAGCCAGTTCATGGCGCGCGGGCCGGGTTTGAAGGTGGTGTTCGCCATCTCGGCCTCCATTCTCACGTCTTCCATGCCACCGCGCCGGGCAACGGACAATGCCCGAGGACGCGCTGCCGCCTTTTCCCGCGCGCTCCGGCACGATAAGGAATCGGCATGAGCGTCAGGGGATTGAAATGACAGAACGCAGCCTGCTCGTCGTGGTTCTCGCAGCGGGCGAAGGGACGCGCATGGTTTCGCGCCTGCCCAAGGTTTTGCACAAGATCGCCGGCCTCACCATGCTCAACCATGTTCTCGCCGCCTCCCAGGCGGCCGGCGCGACCCGGATCGCGGTGGTGGTGGGCCCGGACCGTGAGGATGTCGCCGCCGAGGCGCTTCGCGTGGCGCCGGAAGCGCAGGTGTTCGTGCAGCGCGAGCGGTTGGGCACCGCCCATGCCGTGCTCGCTGCCCGCGATGCGCTGGAGCAGCCGGCAGACGATGTTCTGATCCTTTATGCCGACACGCCTTTGGTGCGGCCGCAGACACTGCTGGCCCTGCGCGCGCCTCTGGCGGCGGGCGCGGCGGTGGCGGCGCTGGGGTTCCGACCCGAGAGCCCTGCGGGATATGGACGCCTCATCATGGACGGGGATGAACTCGTCGCCATCCGCGAGGAGAAAGAGGCCACTCCGACCGAGCGCGACATCGATTTCTGCAATGCCGGGCTCATGGCTTTGGCCGGCGCTCACGCGCTCGACCTTTTGGGCCGCGTCGGCAACGACAATTCCAAGGGCGAATATTACCTCACCGACGTGGTGGAGATCGCCAACGCCGAGAATCTGACGGCGGCTGCCGCCGAGGCGGCCGTGAGCGAAGTCGTCGGCGTCAATAGCCGCATCCAACTGGCCGAGGCCGAGGCCATCCTTCAGGACCGCCTTCGCCGCGAAGCTATGGCCGGCGGCGTCACCCTGGTGGCGCCCGAGACGGTGTTCCTGTGCACCGACACCAAGCTCGGGCGTGACGTCATCATCGAGCCGCACGTTGTGTTCGGACCCGGTGTCACGGTGGCGGACAATGTGGTGATCCATTCCTTCTGCCATCTGGAAGGCGCGACGCTGGCAAGCGGCGTCACCATCGGCCCGTACGCCCGGCTGCGGCCGGGAACCCGGCTGGACAGCAATGTGAAGATCGGAAATTTCGTGGAGACCAAGGCCGCCCATCTTGAGAGCGGCGTGAAGGTGAACCACCTCTCCTACGTGGGCGATGCCCATGTCGGGGCCGACAGCAATCTCGGCGCCGGCACTGTGACCTGCAATTACGACGGCTATTCCAAGTTCCGCACCGAGATCGGCAAGGGCGCGTTCATCGGCGTGCACTCGGCGCTGGTCGCGCCGGTGACGATCGGCGATGGGGCCTATGTCGGGACCGGCTCGGTGATTACCGAAAACGTGCCCGAGGATGCGCTCGCGGTGGCCCGTGGGCGTCAGGTGACCAAGCCGGGGCGGGCGCGGGAGATGCGCGCGAAGATGGCGGAGGCGAAGGCCAACGCCTCCAAAACCAACGCCTCGAAGGCGAAAACCTGAATCTTCACCTTGTCAGGAAGCGATAGAGGATGTGAGAGGCACGGCGCCCGCGCCATGCTACAGAATCGTTGGGTCAATTCGGGGAGTGGCTGAGCCTATGTGCGGCATTGTCGGAATCTTGGGCAAGGAAGCTGTCGCGGACAGCCTGATCGAATCGCTGCGCCGGCTGGAGTATCGGGGGTATGATTCCGCCGGTGTTGCGACGCTGGAAAACGGGCACCTCGCGGTGTGCCGCGCCGAAGGCAAGCTGAAGAACCTCACCCATAAGCTGTTCCGGCATCCGCTCGCCGGCCATTCCGGCATCGGCCACACACGCTGGGCGACCCACGGCAAGCCCTCGGAGCGCAATGCCCATCCCCACACCACCAAGCGCGTGGCGGTGGTGCACAACGGCATCATCGAGAATTTCCGCGAGCTGAAGCGGGAACTCGAGGCCGAGGGCGTCGTGTTCCGCAGCGATACCGACACCGAGGTTGTCGGCCAGTTGGTGGACCGCGAGATGGTGCGCGGGAGCGATCCTGTCGCCGCCGTTTCCGCCGTTCTGCCGCGCCTCAAGGGTGCGTTCGCGCTCGGCTTCCTGTTCGACGGCCATGACGATCTCATGATCGCGGCGCGCCGTGGCTCTCCGCTGGCGCTGGGCTATGGCAAGGGCGAGATGTTCCTCGGCTCGGATGCCATCGCGCTCGGGCCGTTCACCGATGTGATCTCCTATCTGGAAGAGGGCGACTGGGCGGTCATCACCCGCGCCGGCGCGGAAATTCACGATGAGAGCGGCACGATCGTGCAGCGAGCCGTGGCAAAAGTCCCCCTCGGCGGCCTGCTGGTGGACAAGGGCAACCACCGCCATTTCATGGCGAAGGAAATCTACGAGCAGCCCGAGGTGATCGGCCACACGTTCGGCCACTATCTCGACCTCTCCGCCGAGACGGTCTCCCTGCCGGAATTGCCGTTCGATCTCGCCGAGATCGACAGCATCTCGATCACCGCCTGCGGCACCGCGCTCTATGCCGGGGCGATCGCGGAATATTGGTTCGAGCGGTTCGGGCGGATTCCGGTCTCCACCGATATCGCCTCCGAATTCCGCTATCGCGAAACCCCGTTGAACGCGCGCGGCGTCACCATCGTCATCTCCCAGTCGGGCGAAACCGCCGACACGCTCGCTTCGCTGCGCTACGCGAAGGAATGCGGGCAGAAGACCATTGCCGTAGTCAACGTGCCGACATCCACCATCGCCCGCGAGGCGGACGTGGTGCTGCCGACACTGGCGGGACCGGAAATCGGCGTTGCCTCCACCAAGGCGTTCACCTGCCAGCTTGCGACCCTCGCCTGCCTCGCCGTGGGCATCGGCCGGGCGCGCAAGATTCTGTCGGAAGAGGATGAGCATCGCCTCGTGCGGGCGATGATGGAGGTGCCCCGGCTGATGACCGAGGCGCTGAAGCTCAGCCCCGAGATCGAGATGCTCGCGCGCACCCTCGCGAAGGCGAAGGACGTGCTCTATCTCGGGCGCGGCACCAATTATCCGCTGGCGCTCGAAGGCGCGCTGAAGCTGAAGGAAATTTCCTACATCCACGCCGAGGGCTATGCCGGCGGCGAGCTGAAGCACGGGCCGATCGCGCTGATCGATGAAACCATGCCGGTGGTGGTCATTGCCCCCTACGACCGCATCTTCGATAAGACCGTGTCGAACATGGAGGAGGTCGCGGCGCGCGGCGGGCGGATCATCCTCATCACCGACCCAAAGGGCGCGGAGGCGGCGAGCGTCGATGCGGTGCAGAAGCTGATCCTGCCGGAGATGCCCGCCACGGTGGCGCCGATCGTCTATTCCATTCCGATCCAGCTCATCGCCTACCACACGGCGGTCATCATCGGCACCGACGTTGACCAGCCGCGCAACCTCGCCAAATCCGTGACGGTGGAATAAGCGACTTAAGATCGGGGCACGGCAGTCGCGCGGGCTCAGCCTCCGCGCCTGCCGCCCTATCTCCGGGACCTACGGATTGGTCTTCTGCGGCGGCGTGCCTGGGCTTTCGGTCAGCACTGTCCCGTTGAGCGCGTCCATCGTTGCCTGGAAGATCACCTTCACGCCCTTTTCGTTCGGGTGCCAGTCGCCGGGCAGGATGTAGTCCGGGCGATGCGCTCGGAGGTTGGTCATCGCCGGGTCCGAGGTCAGATTGTAGAAGGTGATGTCGTTCGCGCTGAAAAACGCGCCGGCCTGGCGCATGAAGTTCATCGTCGGGTCCAGGTCGCTCGCCGGGTCATTGTAGTCGACCCAGCCGGTATAGATCACGACCAGCTTCGCGCCGCAGGCGGCCGCCGCCGTCTTCAGGCGAAGAAACGTCGCCTGGCCCTTCGCCACGGCGGTCTTCCGGACGCTTTCGTCCTCCATGTTGAAATGAGGGAACTGCTGGCCGGAAATGTCTCTCTGCGGCTGGCTCCGATAGAAGGCCGCCTTGATCAGGGCCAGGACCTGGGAATGCTCGGAGACGAAATTATAGAGGGGCAGCTTGTTCAGGAATGTCTTGAGCGGGTCCTTCTGGACCTTCTCGGGTGTCAGTTTTCCGTTCTCAAAGGCGTACAGGCCGCTGCGGAAGGTGCGGGCGATGTCGTCGGAATTAAGGAAGGCCAGCACAATCTGCGGCTTGATGTCGGTGCAGTAATTCTCGACATATTTGGTGTAGTCCGCCGTTCCCCACCCCGCCGCAGCGGCGTTGATGAACTGATAGTTGCGGTACTTGTCCTGTAGCATGTCGACATAGGTCGCGCCGTCGGCAATCAGCCAGCCGAAGGTGAACGAATCCCCGAGCACGAGCACGCGCGGCTTTCGCTCAATTTCGCTGACCGGGTGCGCCAGCAGCCGGTCGTGATACTTGCCGAAGTGATAGACGACGGATGTGCCGAAAAACTGGTGCTGGGAATGCCCGCTGTCCTTGTTGAGCAGAAGCCCGGTATCGTCCTGAACGCGACTCGTCCCAGTGAGATTTTGTGGTGCAACAATTCGTATAAATACTTCGCTTATGAGGATTGAAGCAAAAATCGCAACAACAACCAGAGCGATCACCTGAATCGCAGATTTAATTGAAGTCATGTTTTTTCTTTCAAGCCACAGATGTTCGCGCGGTGTAAATGTCGTTAGCTCAACGTAAAATCATCTCTAACTATCAAGCCCAAGCGGCTTATTGCAAGTAGAAGGCGCGCGTCACCGCGCCCGGTATGACCAGGATATCGAGAGCGGCAACCACCAACGGTGCCGCGAGAAGCACCCGCGCCGGGAGGCGGGTCCACCCGCCGCCCATTAGGGGAACGGCCACGGCGAGCATGGGGAGCAGGGGCAGGAAATACCGGCCCTGCGTGCCCTCGGTGAGCGGCGCGCCCACCCGCGTCCAGGTGACGTAATGGGAGAGATAGATCGCACAGAGCGCCATGAGGACGGCGAGAAACAGCAATGCGCTTTCCGTGAGATGCGGCCCCCACGGCTTTGCCGGTGGCTGCTGACGCGTCGCGTCGGAGACCAGCGCGGCTCCGAGTGCGCAGGTCCAGAGCGTATAGACGATGACCGGCAGGGGGGTGTTCACCCAGCCCAGCATCCCGATCATCTGGCGCTGAAGGCCGCGCTCGAAAATGAAGGTGTTCAGGGGAATGGTGAGGAGCCGGAGCGGCTCGGCCAACAGCACCTTCATCTGCGCGGAAGGGTCGAGCGCCGCGAAGAAGGCCGGCCGAGGACCGGGCCAGAGCGGGCCGGCCTCATAGGTCGCATCCAGTAGGGGGATGGTGGCGATATGGGCCACAGTCGCCACCCAGGCAGCGGTGGCCGCTACGATTGCCGCGATCAGCCCCAGGCGAACCGCGAACGCCGAGCCGAAAAACCCCGCGCGGCTCCAGGGAAACGGGAGGATCAGGAGGGCCGCCAGCGGGACGTAGGGCGGCTTTGCCAGGGCGACCGCGCAGATCAGTAGCGCCGACACCGCCACGCGGGCCGGAAGAACGTGGCTTGCGGAGGCTCGCTCCTTTACCGCGTTCCGCGCCATGAGCGCCGCCGCGAGCGTCGCCGAGACGATCATCAATCCATCGGGATTGACCGAACTGGCGAGGAAAACCGAGATCGGCACCGCGAGCGTGCAGAAGATGACCCCCTGGCCGCGCGGCGCATACAGCAGCGCCAGCATGCCCAGTGCCGTGAAACAGAGCAGATTGACCACGCGCACCGCGAAAACCGCTTGATAGGGCGAAAGCCCGATCTCCCGCCCAACCCCAAGCGTGAGTGCGGCCGGGACATAGAAGGTCGGGAAATAGGTCGCGATCGCGCCGGTGCTGTAAAACGCGGGGCCAGCCCACGTCTGGGCTTTTGCCCGGTCAAAATCTTGCGCCCCCAGCTTCTTCTCGGGGTCGAGTTCGGCAAGCATCTGCGCCAGCCCACGATCCATCAGCGCGCCCCGGACCTGCTGCACGCGGCCATCCGACCGGGGCGCCTCCTCGATCCAGCCCATGATGATGCCGCGCGAGAGCGAGTCCGCCCGGATGAGGTGAGCGTAGGCGTCGGGGATCTGCGAAACCGGAAGCAGCGAAAGAAGGGTCAGCGACAAAGGCAGAGTGGCCAGAGCGAAGACCAACGGCAGGAAAAAACGGCGCGTATGCTCGGAGGTATTCAACGTCCGCCCCTTCCTGCGCGCACTGGGCGCCTCATGCTGCGAGGGCTAGCTTCCCGAAGGGCGCGTGACAATAAAAACCGCGAGCAAGGCGAACACGATGCCAAGCCCGATCAGCAAGAAGTCGGGCGCGCCGAAATAATAGGACCCGGACCAGGTGCCGACGAAGCTCGACAGCGCGAGCAGCTTCACGGGCAGGGGGATGGCGCCGGTCTCCTGCCAGCGCCGGACGCTGGGGCCGAGATAGCGGTGGTTGAGAAGCCAGGCCTCGAAGCGCGGCGAGGTGCGGGCGAAACACCACGCCGAAAGGATCAGGAACACGGTGCCCGGTAGCATCGGCACCACCATCCCGATGGCGCCGAGGATGAGGAACACGATGCCCACCGCAAACAAGGCTTTGCGCCAGATTTCCTGCATCGCGTGCCTCAGCCGGCCGAGAGGAGGCGCATGGCGGCATCGCGCCCATGCAGATAAAGCAGCGTGCGGATGGCCTCGCTGCCCGGCTCGGAGAGCCACGGGTCCTGCTTGAGAATGCGCGCGCTGGCCTCCCGCGCGGCATCCACCAGGGGGGCGTGAAATTCCAGCCGCGCCACCTGGAAGCCGGGAAAGCCGCTCTGCCGGGTGCCGAGAACGTCGCCTTCGCCGCGCAACCGCAGATCCTCCTCGGCGATGGCGAAGCCGTCTTCGCTGGCCCGCAGCATGGCGAGGCGGGCTTTCGCGGTTTCTCCCAGCGGCCCGCGAAACAGCAGCAGGCAGGTGGAGGGCTTGTCGCCGCGCCCCACGCGACCGCGCAATTGGTGAAGCTGGGCGAGGCCGAAACGTTCGGCATGCTCCACCACGATGAGCGTGGCGTTGGGCACGTTCACACCCACTTCGACCACAGTGGTCGCCACCAGGATGCGGGATTCGCCGCTGGAGAAGCGCGCCATTGCGGCGTCTTTCTCGCTGCCGGACATGCGGCCGTGGACAAGATCGACACGCGGCCCGAAGCGGGCCTTCAGTTCCGCATGGCGCTCGGTGGCCGCGGCGAGGTCCGAGGTGTCGCTTTCCTCTACGAGAGGGCAGATCCAATAGGCCTGTGCGCCGCCCTCCAGTGCCCGGCCTACGGCGCGCGCCACTTCTTCCAACCGTTCAAGCGAGATGGCGCGGGTATCGACCGGCTGGCGCCCCGGCGGCTTCTCGCGCAGTTCGGAACTCGCCATATCGCCGAACAGGGTGAGAACGAGGGTGCGCGGGATCGGGGTGGCGGTCATCAGCAGCATGTCGGCCGCTTCGCCCTTGCGCGAGAGGGTGAACCGTTGCTCGACGCCGAACCTGTGCTGCTCGTCCACGACGGCGAGCGCGAGGTCCGCGAATGCCACATCGGGCTGGATCAAGGCATGGGTGCCGACAAGCAGTCCGGTGCGGCCGGCGGCAAGATCATCCAGGATGGCGGCACGGGCGCGGCCCTTCTCGCGCCCGGTAAGGATCGCGGTGCCGATCCCCGCCGCAGCGGCGAGGGGCGCGATGGTCTCGTAATGCTGTCGCGCCAGAACTTCGGTGGGCGCCATCAAAGCCGCCTGACGTCCCACTTCGATGACGCACGCAGCGGCCAGCAGCGCCACCACGGTCTTGCCGGATCCCACGTCCCCCTGGAGCAGGCGCAGCATGCGCTTGTCCGAGGCGATGTCGGCGCGGATGTCCCGCAACGCGATCTCCTGCGCCCCAGTGAGGGCGAAGGGGAGTGCGCCGCGCAGCCGCGCGACCAGCACGCCATCGCCCGCGCTCGGACGGCCGCCGACCTCTGTCTGGCGCGCGCGCACGAGGCCGAGCGTCACCTGGTGCGCCAGCAATTCCTGGAATGCCAGCCTGCGCCATGCCGGTCCGGTGGGCTCGATGTCGGGGATGTCCGCCGGGCGGTGGACGCGCAGGAGGGCAGCCTTGAAATCCTCCCACCTTTCCGCTGCGAGGATATCGGAAGGAATCGCTTCCGGTAGATCGGGCACGCGCGCCAACGCAGCTTCCATGGCGCGCCGCACCTGCCCGCCGCCCAGCCCTTCGACCAGGGGATAGACCGGCTCGATCGGCGCAAGCTTGGCGAGGCCGGCGGCATCGAGCACACGGTCCGGATGCGTCATCTGGCGCATGCCGTCGTAGAGGGTAATCTTCCCGCACAGCCAGCGGGTGGCTCCTACCGGCAACAGGCGCTCAATGAATGCGGGATCGATTTTGAAATGCGTCACCACCAGATCGCCGGTGGCGTCGCTGACGAAGGTGCGGTGCGGCGCGCGCCGACCGGAGGGGGCGGGGCTGTGGCCGTCCACCCGCACCTCCAGCGTGACCTCGGTTTCAGGAAGCGCATCTGCGATGGTCGGGCGTGCGCGGCGATCCACAAAGCCGGACGGGAGGTGAAACAGCAGATCGATGACGCGCGGCGTCTCCCGCTCGAGCAAACGCGCGAAGGGGCGTTCCATCTTGGGGCCGATCCCCTTGAGCGTCGTCAGGGGCGCAAACAAGGGGTCAAGTATGGCGGGGCGCATGGCCGGGAAGGTGGCCGAGCGCGGGTGGCTCCGCAAGCCCTGTTCGGTCCCTGCGCGGCGTGAGAATTCTGGTATCCTGATCACCGGCCACGATGCGGCTTTGGCAGGTTCGGGGCTTTCATGGAGCATACGCAAGCGGAGGACACGGAGCGGGCGGCGTTCGTCCGGGGGCTTCGCCGACGCGGCGCAGGCGATGCGCTGGTTCTTCGCGCCATGGAACTGGTGCCCCGCGCGTTGTTCGTGGACCCGGTATTGCGGCAGCACGCCTATGACGATGTCGCGCTTCCCATCGCCTGCGGGCAGACCATGTCGCAGCCGAGCGTGGTGGTGGAGATGACCGAGGCGCTCGCTGTCAATGCCGAGCATCGCGTTCTCGAAGTGGGAACCGGCTCGGGATATCAGGCAGCGATCCTCGCCCACCTCGCATCCGAGGTGGTGACGCTGGAACGCTATCGCACCCTGGTGAGTGAGGCTCAGGTCCGCTTCCAGGTGCTAGGCCTGCGCAATGTGACCGCCATCGCGGCTGACGGGCGCGGCGGCGCTCCCTCCCGCGCACCGTTCGACCGCATCATGATCACCGCTGCGATTTCCGAAGTGCCCCAAGCCCTGTTGGACCAGTTGCGCATCGACGGCATCCTCGTCGCGCCGATTGGTGATGCTGCATCCGTGCAACAGCTCACGCGCTTCGTGAAAAGCGCCGGCGGCATGAGTGCCTCGTTACTGTCTGACGTGCGGTTTGTGCCGCTGCTCTCTGGAGTATCGGCGACGTTGTGAACGCTGGGGCAGGGCGGCTGCTCACGCGATTGCCGATTGCGCCACCCTTTACGCTCCTCTATCGACCTCGGGTGGGGGAGGAGAGCTTGGTTTGAAGCGTCGCGGCTACGTCATGGCGGGCATCGCCTTCGCACTCGCGAGCCTTGGGCTCACGGCCTGCGCGAGCCGGCCCGCAGGCATCCTCATTCCCATTGCAGCGACTGTTCCGGGCGCCAGCCGGGTCGAGATGCTCGTTGCCACGACGCGCGCCACGGTCACGGGCGGCGATCTCTACGGCGGCGACCGAGGGCTGGATGCCGGCTTCGCAGAAATCACCGTGTCGATTCCCCCGGACAATGTGCGCACCATCGGCGAGGTCCAGTGGCCCAAGAGCGTGCCGGGCAATCCGGCCACGGATTTCGTGACGCTCAACGCCGATGTGGTGACGCAGGAGCAGGCCAAGGCCTGGGTCACGAAGAAGATCGCCAAGACCCCCAAGCGCCAGGCGCTGGTGTTCATCCACGGCTACAACAACCGCTTCGAGGATGCCGTCTTCCGGTTCGCCCAGATCATCCACGATTCGGGTGCGGACGTAATGCCGGTGCTGTTCACCTGGCCCTCGCGCGGCAGCCTGCTGGCTTATGGCTATGACCGGGAGAGCGCGTCCTATTCCCGCGATGCGCTGGAGCGCCTTCTGACGGTTCTCGCCAAGAGCCCGGATGTAGGGGAGATCACCATTCTCGCCCACTCCATGGGCAATTGGGTGACGCTCGAAGCCCTCCGCCAGATGGCGATCCGCAACGGGCGAATCCTGCCGAAGATCAAGACCGTGATGCTGGCGGCGCCGGATGTGGACGTGGACATCTTCCGCACCCAGATGGCCGATTTCGGCCCGAAGCGGCCGGATTTCGCGGTTTTCGTGTCGCAAGACGACCGCGCCCTTCAGGTGTCGCAGCAGGTGTGGGGCTCGAAGGCGCGCCTCGGACAGGTGGACCCTTCGGTCGAGCCATACAAAACAATGTTCGAGACAGACAAGATCACCGTGCTCGATCTGACGAAGCTGAGAACCGAGGACCAGCTCAACCACGGCAAGTTCGCGGAAAGCCCGGAAGTCGTGCAGATGATCGGCCGCCGCCTGGCGGAGGGGCAGAAGATGACCGACGGCCGCGAAGGCGTGGGCGACCGCATCATCCAGGTGACCAGCGGTGCCGCGGCGAGCATCGGCACCGCTGCCGGCGTCGTCATCTCGGCGCCTGTCGCGGTGTTCGATCCCAACACACGCGACAATCTCGGCGCCCAGGTGGAGCAACTCGGCTCCAGCGTCACCAACACCGCCGGATCGACCGGGCGGCTGCTGACGACGCCTCCGACCAAGCTGCAATAGGGCGCGATTTGGGCTGTGACATAAATGTCGCGCTACCGTAATGAATTTAAGCATTTTTGCGGCATTTAAGCCCGTGTTTACTCGCTCCAGCTTTACTCACGTCATGTTCGTTGCGTGCGAGTGCCCTCACATGCCTTCCAATTTTAAGACCGCGGGAAATAGCGCTTTTTCGAAGCTTGCCCTGGTCGGGCTTGTCTCGAGCGCGCTTGCTGGATGCAGCTCAGACTCGACACGCCTCACTTCGTTGTCGAGCCCCTATCCACCTTCGACGCAGGGTTCGCCTGAAGTCACCGGTTCGCTCGGCGCTGCGCCGACCGCGCAGGTGGAACGGGCGCCAATCGGTGCGCCCCAGATGGCATACCCCCAGGCTGCCGCGCCTTCCGGTCCTCCGGTGGCCTACGCGCCAACCAATTATTCCGCCCCGGCGGCCACCTACACACCCGCCCCGGTTCATGCCGCCGCGCCGGCCGCGCCGCGTGTCTCCGGTGTTGCTCATGTGGTGGTCGGCGGCGAGACCATGGCCTCGGTGGCGCGCTCCTACGGCACCACGCCGGCGGTGATCGCAACAACGAACAATCTGCAGCAGAATGCGCCGCTTCGTGTCGGGCAGACGCTGATCGTGCCCTCTTCGATGGGCAATCTCGCTCAGTCAAAGCCGGTGCCGGCTGTTGTCAGCGCCAAGCCGACGACGGTTGTTGCCGCTGCTCCGCTCGCGGCGCCGGTGGCTGCCCCTGTGGCTCCTGCCGCGCCCAAGAGCGCGCCGGTTCAGGCGGCAACCTTGGCGCCTGCCGCCGCGCCGGCAACAGCAGCCGTCGCGCCGGCAAAGCCTGCCGCGCCTGCGGCGGCAGCGCCCAAGGTCGCCGCTGCCGCCGCGACCGAAGATGCGGATGATGCGCCGCGCGCTGCCGGTTCAGGCCCGCAGTTCCGCGCTCCGGTGCGTGGCCGCGTGATCTCCGGCTTCGGCCCCAAGCCTGGCGGAGCCCGCAACGATGGCGTCAACTTCGCCGTGCCGGAAGGCACATCGGTCCGCGCCGCCGAAGACGGCACCGTGGCTTATGCCGGGAACGAATTGAAGGGTTACGGCAATCTGGTGCTGATCAAGCATGCGGATGGCTATGTGACGGCCTACGCTCATAACAGCGAAGTCATGGTGAAGCGCGGCGACACGGTGCGGCGCGGCCAGATCGTCGCGAAGGCCGGTCAGAGCGGTGGGGTCAACACCCCGCAGCTTCACTTTGAAATTCGCAAGGGTTCGCAGCCGGTCGACCCCAGCCAGTACGTGGCCGGTCTCTGACCTGACGTTCTTTCGAGGATTGATAGACGGCCGGCTCACGCCGGCCGTTTTTCGTTGGCTCGGGCCAGTGGCTGACTGTGGCTCTCTCGCCATCTGCACAAACAAAAAGGGCGCCCCGAAAGGCGCCCTGTCAGTCACGATGAACCATTAAAAGTTAAGGTGAGCCATGCTCACTTGATCTTGGTCTCGCGGAACTCGACGTGCTTCTTGGCGACCGGATCGTACTTCTTGAGCACGATCTTGTCGGTCTTGGTGCGCGAGTTCTTCTTGGTCACATAGAACACGCCCGTGTCCGCGCTGGACAGGAGCTTGATCTTGATGGTTGCAGCCTTGGCCATAATTCCTAAATCCTGGTGCCGCTGGCGTGCCCGAGGCAGCGCGGTATCAAAGGTAGTCGCACGCGCTGCCAGCGCGGCGGCTCGTGGCGCGGAAATTCCTTCATTCGCCCCGCTTTGTCAAGCGTTGGAGCGGTCGGTCAGCGCAAACCTCGTGCCCACCACCGCCACATACAGTCCCAGCATGGTGCCGATGACGATGGCGAAACCATAGGGATCGTAAAGGTCCATCCCAAAGCCGACCAGGGGCGGACCCACGACGAGGCCGATGGAATAGAGCATGACGAAAGCAGCGTTCGCGGCGGCAAGGTCGGCGCCGTGGAAGCGCGCGCCGAGATGAGCCAGCCCGACCGTGTAGAGGCTGCCAACGATTCCGGTGACCAGGAATATGGCCACGCGGAAGCTCAGGCTTTCCACCGGCATATAGGGCAGCACGAACGCGCCGATGGTCCCGACCGCGGCGCAGAAGATCAAAAGGATGCGCCGGTCGATTCGGTCGCTGATCAGCCCGAGCGGGATCTGGAACGCGACGTTTCCGAGCACGGCGATGGTCAGCAGCAGCGATGCCTGGCTCGCGGGCATGCCCAGGCGCAGGCCGTAAAGCGGGAGGAAACTCATCACCGCCGTCTCGATCGCGCCGAACACCAGAGCGGCAAGCGTCGCGGTGGGGGAGCGCCGTATGAATGACAGCACCCCGCGGCCGGTGCTGGCGCCGATGGTCGGCGCCATGCCTTTCGCCAGCAATATGGGAATCAGTCCGGCGGCGAGAACCACGGCGCCCACAAGATAGGGCGGCCAGCCCTGCGTCCCCACCACGCTGAGGATGATGGGACCCATGGCGGCACCGATAGACAAAGCGGTGGCGTAAACGCCCATGATGAGACCGCGCCGATGGGGTGGCGCGACCGCGTTGATCCAAAATTCGCTGACGGCGAACAGGATGCACAGCGCGGCGCCAAGGGCGAAGCGCAGCGGAAACCAGACCAGGAAGGAGGACGAAGCCTTGAAGGCCGGCAAGCTCAATGCGGTCACCGCGATTGCGATGCCCAGCAGTGCGCGGGGGCCAAGCTTGCGGACCATCGCCGGCACGAACGGCGCCGTGCAGACCGTCGCGATGCCCGCGACGGCGGTATTGATCCCGATCCAGGTGTGATTGATCCCGCGCGCTTCCATTTCCAGGGCGAGGAGCGGGATCGAGAGGCTGATGCCGATGCCGACCACAGAAATGGAGGCAATGGCAGCCGTGATCGAGGCGGTGCGGCTCATCTGAGCCGTGGACGCCGGGGCGTGCATGACGATGTCCTAATCTAATTCAGGACGGCCCGGACGAAGCGGCCATGATGCATGCTGTAGAACGGCACAGGCAACTCGCGCCGGAAGCCGGCTTCAAGGCGGGCGCTCACCTCTTGGAGAATGACGCGCGTGATGGTGGGAAGTTCCGCCTTCTTGGTTTCTTCAAAGGTCAGCCAACGGGTCTCGATGAGTTCCGAGGACGGACCGACCAGTCCCTCCACCCGCTCGCACACTGCGCCGGCATCGGCGGCGAAAAAGCGGGTATCAAATCGCTTCGGCCGGCGCGGCGGTGTGATGGCGCGCAGCACGAAGGTCAGGGCTTCCAGATCCGGGAAGACACCTTTCTCGGCGAAAGCCTTCCAGGAATCGGACGGACTATCGGGGCTGCCGGCGTCCTTGGTGCCGAGCATCAGCCCGGTTTCCTCATACATTTCGCGGATCGCCGCCGAGGCGAGGGCGCGCCCTCGGGTGGCACTGGGGCGCGATACGTGCTCCTGAAGCCGCCGCTCGCTCTCTTTGTCCAGCACGCCGTGAACCGGCATCGACTTGTCGGTCAGTTCGACCCGCCCGCCCGGAAACACGAAGACGTTCGGCATGAATTTGTGGCCGGGGTGGCGCAGACCCATGAGGACGCGCGGCTCCTTGCCGGTGCGATCCAGAAGCACGAGGGCTGCGGCGTCGCGCGGGCGCGAATTGGGCGAATCCTGGCGGCGTTCCGCCGTGGTGAGGTATGCGGCAAGGTCGGTCATGGTGCCTTTGGCCGTACTGCGGCCGGTGGGAATGGTTCGTGATCCGGGCTGCGAGGGTCGAAACCATGCATCCGTAAGGCCCACTGGAGGCCGACGAGTGCGCCCTTTATGGGCGGCAGAAGCGCAAGGCTCAAGAGGAGAGTCAGCGGCATGAAGATCGAAAGGTGCAGCCAGATCGCAGGGCGGAAGACGTCTTCAACGATCACCAGCAGCGGGACCACGATATGCCCGACCACGACAATCACCATATAAGGCGGCGCGTCATCGGCCTGGTGGTGATACAGCGCCTCGCCGCAAACGTTGCAGTTATCGACCACCTTCAGATAGGCGCGAAACATCTTGCCCCGGCCGCATTTGGGGCAGCGGCACATCAAGCCGCGCTTGATGGCCTCACCGGGCGCGCGCGGGGCGCGATCCTCGATCATGGTCGTGAGAACATCTGTCATGTCTGCGCGGTCTTCACGATTGCTTGCGACCCTTGCTGCGTCCGGATTTCGGGACATGGCTGCCGTCGTGCTTTCGGCGCGGCGGGCCTCCGGGCTTTCCGCTGCCTTTCGGCACAGTTCGCGGACCTTTCGGCTTGCTGCGTCCGCCCCCTAGATAGGTGCCTTCGGTCAGAAGCTCAAATCGCAGCGCCCCCGCGACCGGGGCAGCCTCCACCAATTTCACCTGCACGCGATCGCCGATGCGGTGCATTTCGCCGGTCCGGTCACCCACAAGTGCCTGTCGGGTCTCGTCAAACCGATAATAATCCGCGCCCAGCGTCGAGGCGGGGATGAAGCCGTCGGCACCGGTCTCGTCCAGCGCGACAAAGAGCCCCGACTTGGTCGCCCCGGTGATGCGCGCCGCGAATGTCGCGCCGATCTGGTCGGCGAGATGATGGGCGATCAGCCGATCCACAGTCTCCCGCTCGGCGGCCATGGCCCGGCGCTCGGTGACGGAGATGGCGGCGGCGACCTCCGAGAGTTCGGCAGGCGTCACCCCCTCAGGCAGTCCGTCCCGGCCGAAATCGTGGGCGCGCACCAGCCCGCGATGCACGATCAGGTCCGCATAGCGCCGGATCGGCGAGGTGAAATGGGCGTAGCGGCGCAGGTTGAGGCCGAAATGTCCGTAATTGTCGGACGAATATTCCGCCTGGGACTGGCTGCGCAGGATCACCTGATTGACCAGGGGCGCGACATCCGAGTTCTCCACCTGCTCCAGGATGCGGTTGAAATTCTCCGGCCGCACCGTGTCGCTCTTGGCCAGCTTGATGTCGATGGTGAGCAGGAAAGTGCGCAGATTCGCCAGCTTCTCCAGCGTCGGGCCGTCATGGACGCGGTAGACCAGCGGCGTGTGCTTCGCCTCCAGCGTCTCTGCGGCGGCGACGTTGGCGAGGATCATGAATTCCTCGATCAGCCGGTGCGCATCCAGGCGCGCGGGCACGATCACACGATCGACGGTGCCGTCCTCCTTCAGCAGGATCTTGCGTTCCGGCAGGTTGAGGTCGAGCGGTTGGCGCGCGTCCCGTGCCTTCTTCACGCAGGCATAGGCGGCATAGAGCGGGCGCAGCACGCCATCTAGTAGCGGCGTCGTGGTCTCGTCGGGCTGGCCGTCGATGGCGGCCTGGGCCTGGGCGTAGGCGAGCTTCGCCGCCGAGCGCATCAGGATGCGGTGGAAGGTATGGGATTTCTTGCGTCCGTCGCTGTTGATCACCATGCGGACGGCGAGGGCGGGGCGATCCTCCAGCGGGCGCAGCGAGCAGAGATCATTGGAGATGCGCTCCGGCAGCATCGGCACGACGCGGTCGGGGAAATAGACGGAATTGCCGCGCAGCAACGCTTCGCGATCCAGCGCGGATCCGGGCTGGATATAGGCGGCGACATCGGCGATGGCGACGATCACGATAAACCCACCCGGATTGGACGGGTCGGTATCGGGCTCGGCGTGCACCGCGTCGTCATGGTCCTTCGCGTCGGGCGGATCGATGGTGAGAAGCGGCACGTCGCGCCAGTCCTCGCGGCCGGCCTTGGCGGCGGGCTTTGCCTTTTCCGCTTCCGCGAGAACGTTTTGGGGGAAGACGTGGGGAATGCCATGGGCGTGGATCGCCACCAGCGAGATTGCCTTCTCGCTCGACAACGAGCCCAGCTTCTCCTTAACCCGTGCCATGGGCAAGCCGTAAACCCGCTCGCGCATCATTTCGACGGACACCAGATCGCCGTCGCCAGCGTCCTGCTCGGCACCGGCGGGCACCTGAAGCTCGCGACCCAGGTTTTTCTTGTCGATGGGGAGAATGCGTCCGCCGCCGCCGGGTAATGCGCGATAGATGCCGAGGGTCTGCTTGCGGGCCTTCTCGATCACCTTGATGACCCGCCCCACGTAGCGGTCGTCCTCACGCGAATCCGCAATGCGCAGAAGCACCCGGTCTGACAGGCCGGGCGCCGGGCCGCGTGCATGCCGGGGCACCTGGACAAGGATGCGCGGCGCCTCGCCGTGTTCCGCCTCATCCCATTCCACCGGAATGGCGAGGAACTCGCCGTCCGCGTCTCGGCTCGTCACGTCGGCAAGAACCACCCCTGGCAGGGCACCGGGCACATGGACCTTGCGGCCGCGCCGATCGATGGTGCCGTCGTCCCCGAGGTCGCGCAGCAGGTTCTTCAGGTCGATTTTCTGGCTCGCATCAAGGCCGAAAGCGCGCGCGATGTCGCGCTTGCTAACATCTCCGCCGCGCGCGGCGACGAAGGCCATCAATTCTTCCTTGGAGGGAAGTTGTCCCTCGCGCACGGGCGGGGCGGGCAGGGGCCTTCCGGCGGTCCGCTGGCCGGTCTTGGCCCTGGGGCCCGGAGAGCGGCCGGCTGGGGAGATGCGCTTTGCCAAGATTCGCCTTCGCCAATTTGCCTTGCGGCAGGATTCGCCTTGCGTCCGCTCAGGCTACTCGACCCCGGCGCCGTGGGCGAGTCGCGGGCTCAGGTTGCGAAAATAGTAAGGCTGCCTCATTATAAACCCATCGAGATCCTCTCGAATATGCAGGGTGTCACGGCACAGAGCCGGTCCGGCAGTCCGGGATTTCTCCATTAAAAATTCCATGCGTCACCCGGCGCACTTGAAAAGAGCCAGCCTCAATGAGCGGCGTGTCCGAGCCTGAAGAGACGTCGACGACGTTTTCCCACAAAGAGATTCTCTCCATCATTTTCGGTGTCATGCTGGCGATGTTCCTGGCGGCGCTCGATCAGACGATCGTCGCCACGGCGCTCCCCACCATCGGCGCGGATCTCAATGATCTGGTCAATCTGTCCTGGGTGGTGACGGCCTATCTTCTGGCGTCCACCACGGTCACGCCGCTGTACGGCAAGCTCAGCGACATCCACGGACGCGGCGTCGTGCTGCTGGTGGCGATCGCGCTGTTCTCCATCGGCTCGCTCGCCTGCGCCATGTCGCAAAGCATGCTGATGCTGGTGATTTCGCGCGGCCTCCAAGGCCTTGGCGGCGGCGGGTTGATCTCGCTGGCGCAGACCATCATCGCCGATATCGTCTCGCCGCGTGAGCGCGGGAGATACCAGGGCTATTTCGCCAGCGTGTTTGCGTTCAGCAGCGTGGCCGGCCCGGTGGTGGGCGGCATTTTCGCCCAGCATCTGCACTGGTCGCTGATCTTTTGGATCAACATTCCCCTCGGCCTCGCCGCGTTCCTTGTGATGCGCAAGATGCTGGGCCGCCTGCCGCGCCATGGGCGGCCGCATAAGATGGACTATCTCGGCTGCGCCTTGATGGTGGTCTCCTCCACCTCGCTGCTACTCGCGATGACGTCGGGCGGAACGCATTTCGCCTGGACCAGTCCACAGATCATCCTGCTGCTGGCGGTGTTCGTTATGGCGGGGGCGGCGTTCATCTGGCGCATGCGCACAGCGGCGGAGCCGTTCCTGCCCCTGTCGATCCTGTCGAACCCGGTGGTGGGAAGCGCGACCGGCGCGGCCTGCTTCATCTATGGCACCATGATCGCGCTCACCATCATGACGCCGCTTTATTTCGAGACCGCGCGTGGCTTCACGGCCAGCATGGCGGGACTGGCGTTGATCCCGCAGATGACTGCGACGGTCCTCGGCGCCGTGCTTGGCGGACGCGCCATGGCGAAGCTGCAGCATTACAAACGGCCGGCGGTGTTCGGGATGGTCCTGTCTGCGGCGAGCCTTCTTATCCTTGCGTTTTTGCCCGCCACCCTGCCGGTGTGGATCTGGATCTGCCTGTTCACGGTCGCGAGCGTCGGCATGGGCATGGTGTTCCCGATCTCGACCGTGTGCATTCAGAATGCGGTGCCGGTTCACCTGCTAGGCACCACCACGGGGGCAGCCAACTTCTTCCGGTCGCTGGGTGGCGCTCTGATGGTGGCAATGCTGGGCGCGGTCTTCATCGGCGCGCTGGGGATGGATCATCAGGGCGACGTGGCGCAACTCGCCCAAGGTGCCGACCAGGGGAAGCTCGCGTTCGCGTTCAGCCTGGTGTTCGCGGTCGCCGCAGCGTCGCTGATCTGCGGCCTCGGCTTCCTGCTTCAGATGAAGGAACTGCCGCTGCGCGCGACGGTGCGTGAATCCGCCGAGGCGCTCGTGGTCGAATGACCATGCACCGGTGACCATGCACCGGCCTTGGGCCGGTGCATTCGCGGTATCTCAGCCGGCGCTTTTCGCTGTCTTTGCCTTGGCCGGCGCCTTCTTCTTGGCTGTTGCCTTAGCGGCAGTGGTCTTTCCAGCCGCCTTGGTCCCGGCCTTCGCTTTGGCGGGTGCGCGCTTGGCCGGCGCATCGCCTGAAGCCGCCTTCGGGGTCTTTGCCCGCGTGGTGGTCTTGCTGGCGGGCATGGTTGCCGCCTTGGCATCGACGATGACGATCGCTTCCGCGAGAGCCAGGGTGTCGGGGTCCACGGATTTCGGCAGGGTCGCGTTGACCTTGCCATGGTTCACGTAAGGCCCGAAGCGCCCGGCGCGCACGGTAATCGCACCACCCGAGGGATGGTCGCCGAGATTGCGCCCGGCGGTCGCGCCGCCGCGTCCGCCCTTGGCCTGCTTTTCCGCAAGCAGCACCACCGCCCGGTTGAGGCCGATGGAGAGGATATCGTCGTCCTTATCCAGATTGGCGTAGACCCTGCCGTGCTGGATGTAAGGCCCAAACTTGCCGATGCCAGCCAGGATCGGTGCGCCGTCGTCCGGATGCACGCCCATGGTGCGGGGCAGGGCCAGCAGGGCCAGAGCGATCTCAAGCGTCACGTCTGCGGGCGCAAGCCCCTTCGGCAAGCTGGATCGCTTCGGCTTCTCGCCGTTCTCGGCCTCGCCAAGCTGGAGATAGGCGCCGAAGCGCCCATCGCGCAGGGTGACCTCAAGCCCGGTCTCAGGGTCGGGACCGAGCTTGCGTATACCATCGCCCTCGGGCGTCGCTTCTCCCGTAAGGGGGCGAGTGTGGCGGCATTCCGGATAATTCGAGCAGCCGATGAAGGCGCCAAACTTGCCCATCTTCAGCGACAGCCGGCCGGTCCCGCACGTCGGGCAGAGGCGCGGGTCCGTGCCGTCCGCAGTCGGGGGAAAGATGTGGGCGGTCAGGATCTCGTCGAGCGCGTCGAGAACCTGGGAGACCCGCAGCTCCTTGGTGGCGTCCACCGCCAGGATGAAATCGGCCCAGAACTCCCGCAGAACCTGCTTCCAGTCCATCTCGTCTGCCGAGATCTGGTCGAGCTTGGCTTCAAGGTCCGCCGTGAAATCGTATTCCACGTAGCGGGCGAAAAAGCTCTGAAGGAAGGCGGTGACGAGACGGCCCTTGTCCTCCGGGACGAGGCGCTTCTTGTCCAGCTTCACATATTCACGGTCGCGCAGCACCGCGAGCACGGCAGCGTAGGTGGAGGGACGGCCGATGCCGAGTTCCTCCATGCGCTTCACAAGCGAGGCTTCCGAATAACGCGGCGGCGGTTCGGTGAAATGCTGGCTGGTGACGATGTCGCGCTTGGACAGGGCATCGCCCTTGGCCATCGCAGGAAGGCGGCGGCCTTCCTCGTCATCATCATCATCGTCGCGGCCTTCGCGATACAGCGCGAGGAAGCCGTCGAACTTCACCACGGTGCCGGTCGCCGTCAGCTCGAGGTCGCGGCCGGAGACATTCGCGCGGATGTCGGCAGTGGTGCGCTCCATCTCCGCCGATTCCATCTGGCTGGCGATGGTGCGGGTCCAGATCAGCTCATAAAGCTTCAACTGCTCGGCATCGAGCACGCGCGCCACGGCGCCGGGCGAGCGATTCGAGTCGGTCGGCCTGATGGCCTCGTGGGCCTCCTGCGCATTCTTGGCCTTGGTGACGTATTTGCGCGGCGCGCTCGGCAGGTAGCGGTCGCCGAATTGAGCGGCGATGGCGCTGCGGGTCGCGGCAACCGCCTCCGGCGCCATGTCCACGCCGTCGGTTCGCATATAGGTAATGAGACCCACCGTCTCGCCACCCAAGTCCACGCCTTCGTACAGGCGCTGGGCGATCTGCATGGTGCGGGCAGGCGCCAGACCGAGCTTGCGGCTGGCTTCCTGCTGAAGCGTCGAGGTGGTGAAGGGCGGCTGCGGGTGGCGCCGCACCGGCTTCGCCTCGATGTTGCTGACGCTGAAGGCGGCGGCATCGAGCGCGGCGCGGAAGGCGGCGGCCTCGGCCGCCGTTCCCACCGAGAGGCGGGTGATCTTTTTGCCGTCGGCGCCGGACAGGCGGGCCTCAAAGGCATCGCCGCGCGGCGTCGCGAGCTGGGCCACGATCGACCAGTACTCACATGCGACGAAGACCTCGATTTCCCGTTCGCGGTCGCAGACCAGGCGCAGCGCCACCGACTGGACGCGTCCGGCGGAGCGTGCGCCGGGCAACTTGCGCCAGAGCACGGGAGAAAGATTGAAGCCGACCAGATAGTCGAGGGCGCGCCGGGCAAGGTAGGCATCCACCAGAGCCACATCGACGGCGCGAGGCGCCTTCATGGCGTCCAGCACCGCCTGCTTGGTGATGGCATTGAAGACCACGCGCTCGACCTTCTGGTCGCGCAGCGCCTTCTTCTCCTTCAGGATTTCGAGAACGTGCCAGGAAATGGCTTCGCCTTCGCGATCCGGATCGGTCGCCAGAATCAGGCCATCGGCCTTCTTGACCGCCTGAGCGATCTCGTTGAGCCGCTTCTGCGCCTTCGGGTCAATTTCCCAAAGCATGCGGAAGTCGGCATCGGGATCGACCGAACCATCCTTGGAAGGGAGATCGCGTACATGGCCGTAGGAGGCGATAACCTCATAGTCCGGACCAAGATATTTATTGATCGTCTTCGCCTTGGCAGGCGATTCGACGATGACGACCTGCATCGCAATTATCTCTTGAGAGCGCCGCGGCCCCTGCGGCGGCGGCAACATGGGGTGCGAAGGCGGGCCTGTCAAATTTCAGGCGACAGCCCAGCTTCAATGGCGTAAAAAGACAAATACAACTTTAAGTAGATTGTAAAACGCTCAGCAACCTTGAGGATCGCGCTATATTTCAAGCCAAAAGCTGGGAGCGATGAATGTCGGGCGATTCTCCTCCGGACCCTGAGGTCGACGCGATTCAGTTTGCCGATTATGTGGCGTCGCTGGCGGCGGAGCTTTCAAAATTGTCACGCGAACATGGACTTACCACACTGGCCTATGTTCTTGAAATCACGCGCCTTGAAGCGCGCAGCATCGCAAAGGGCAGCGAGTTCAGGCCGGGACGCCCGCGCTGAACTCAGATCAACGCGACCCTTCCGCCCGCCTGTCGTTCCAAACGCCCTGCCAGATCCAGTTCCAGCAGAACGATCTGCACGTCCGACGCGCTTGAACCGGAGAGGCGCACCAGATCATCCAGCGTCATCGGCACCGGTCCCAGCAGTTCGACGATTTTCGACCTGGTGGAATCGCCCGGCGGTTCGCGCGGGACATCGGGGGGCGGGGCCTCCACGTCCTGGATGCGTGGATGTGCCAGGAGAGGCGCAAGCATCTCGATGACATCTTCGGCGCAGGTCACGAACCCCGCACCACTCTTCAGCAGGCGGTTGGTGCCTCCGGCGCGTGGATCGAGCGGGGAGCCTGGAACCGCGAACACCTCGCGTCCCTGCTCGTTGGCCAGGCGGGCGGTAATCAGCGAGCCGGAGCGTTCCGCCGCTTCCACCACCACGACCGCCAGGGACATGCCGGAAACCAGCCGGTTGCGGTGGGGAAAGTCGCGGGCGCGCGGCTCCCAGAGCAGGGGCATCTCGGAGACCAGCGCGCCGGACTTGGCCATGCTTTCGATCAGCGCGATGTTTTCCGGGGGGTAGGGGCGGGCAAGGCCGCCGGCGAACACGCCGAGCGTTCCGGCATCGATGCTTGCCGCATGCGCGGCGGCATCGATGCCGCGCGCCAGGCCGGAAACGATGACATAGCCCGCCGCGGCAAGGTCGCGCGCGAGCCGCGCCGCCATTGTGCGCCCGGCGCCGGAGGCGTTGCGCGCGCCGACGATGGCGACCTTCGGCGCCGCCAGAATGGTTGCGGACCCGCGCACCGAAATCACGGGTGGCGCGTCGTCGATATGCCGGAGCGCGGGGGGATAGTCGGCATCGCCCGATGTGACGAGCCGGCCGTCCATTCGGGCGAGCGCCGCCACCTCGTCTTCGGCTTCTGCGCGACTGGGAATGCGCGGCGCTACCGTTCGGCCGCCACGGTGCGCCAGGGCGGGCAGGGCTTCGAGGGCGGCACCCGCGCCGCCGAACTGGTTGATCAGAGCACGAAACGTGCGAGGCCCGACATTCTCGGTGCGGATCAGCCGCAGCCAATCGAGGCGCTGCGCCTCGGTGAGCCGTGCCGCGCCCGGCGTCATCCCTCGGAATCGGCTTTTGGGGTCCCCTTGCTGCCGATGCGCCCTTCGGTCCCGGTCCGTAGCCGCGCGATGTTGGCGCTGTGCTTCAGCCACAGCATGACGGCGAGGACTGCGAGGAACAGCCCCGCCCCATGCGCTCCCAGCAGAAACGCGCCCACCGGTGTCGCCACCGAGGCCAGCAATGCGGCAAGCGAGGAATAGCGCGACGCGGCGGCAACGGCGATCCATACGACGATGAAGATCAGTCCGGCCGGCCAATACAGCCCGAGGGCGACGCCGAGGAAGGTGGCGACGCCCTTACCGCCCTTGAAGTCCAGCCACACCGGCCAGAGATGTCCGGCGAAGGCGCCGAGCCCCGCCAGCAGCGCCGCTTCCTTGCCCAGCAGATAGCGGGCTACCAGAACCGCCACGGTGCCCTTGAGCGCATCGCCCAGCAGCGTCATGGCCGCCAGGTCCTTGCGCCCGGTGCGCAGCACATTCGTGGCGCCGATGTTGCCGGAACCAATATTGCGGATATCGGCGGTGCCGGCGATCCGGGTGATCAGGATGCCGAAGGGAATAGAGCCCAGCAGATAGCCGAACAGGGCGGCACCCAGGGCAAGCGGCAGAGACAGGGACCAGGAAAAGGACATCAGTGCGCCGCTGCCAGAAGGAAAATACCGTTCAAACGTATTCGTACACGGTGCGTCCGGCAACGATGGTGCGCAGGACGCGTCCGGTCAGCCGGGCTGAATCGAACGGCGTGTTGCGCGAGCGCGACTTGAGCTGCGCCGCATCGAGCAGCCAGGGCATGTTGAGGTCGAAGACGACGATGTCTGCCGGCGCGCCGGGACGCAAGGTGCCGGCCCGAAGCCCGAGCAATTCCGCCGGGCGGGTCGAGAGCGCGCGCAGTAGGTTGACGAGATCGACCTCGTCGGAATGGACCAGCCGCAGCGCGGCGGACAGCAGCGTCTCCAGGCCGATGGCGCCGGGCTCGGCCTCGGCGAACGGCAGGCGCTTCACCTCCACGTCCTGCGGGTTGTGATCCGAGACCATGACGTCGATCAGGCCCGAGGCGAGGGCGCGTACCAGGGCTTTGCGATCATCCTCCGCCCGCAGCGGCGGGGCGACCTTGAAGAAGGTGCGATATTCCCCGACATCCAGTTCATTGAAGCTGAGGTGATTGATGCTGGCGGAGGCGGTGACGGGCAAACCCGCCTCCTTGGCGCGGGCCAGGACCTCCAACGAGTCCTGACAGGTCAGCGCCGCAGCGTGATAGCGCGAGCGGGTACCGGCGACCAGGCGCAGGTCGCGCTCCAACACGATGGTCTCAGCCCCCGCGGGGATTCCCGACAAGCCAAGGCGTGAAGCGAACGCGCCCTCGTTCATGGCACCGCCGGACATGGTGGCGTCTTCGGTGTGATGGACGATCAGCGCATCGAAATCGCGGGCGTACACCAGCGCCCGCCGCAACACCTGGGCGCTGGCGAGCGAACGGGTGCCGTCAGTGAAGGCCACGGCGCCGGCGGCCTGGAGCAGACCGATTTCGGTCATTTCCGTGCCACGGAGGCCCTTGGTAATGGTGGCCATAGGGTGCACGCGCACCACCGCCGTGTCGCGCGCCCGGCGAAGGATGAAGTCGACGATGGCCGGGTCGTCCACCGGCGGGTCTGTGTCCGGCTGGCAGACGATGGTGGTGACACCGCCCGCCGCCGCCGCGTGGCTGGCGGAGGCGAGAGTTTCGCGATGCTCGGCGCCCGGCTCGCCGATATAGGCGCGCATGTCGACAAGACCGGGGGCGACGACCGCGCCCCGGCAATCCACCACCTCTGCGCCGTCAGGAATGCCTCCGGCCGCGAGGCCGAACGCCGCGTCGCGGATGACGCCTTCCGAGAGCAGGATGTCGCCGTGGAAATCGGCGCCGCGCGAGGGATCGATGATCCGCGCGTTGGTCAGCATCAGGGGGTGAGGCTCGGCGCCGCGTCCGGTTTCACGCATTGGGAAGCTTCCGCGCCAGAACGTCGAGGACCGCCATGCGCACCGCGACGCCCATTTCCACCTGCTCGCGAATCAGCGACTGGGGGCCGTCCGCTACTGCGGAATCGATCTCGACCCCCCGGTTCATGGGTCCCGGATGCATCACCAGCGCATCGCGCTTGGCGCGCCGGAGCTTCACCTCGTCGAGGCCGAAATAATGGAAATATTCCTTCACCGAGGGGATGAAGGAGCCTGCCATCCGCTCGCGCTGTAGGCGCAGCATCATCACGATGTCGGCGCCGTCGAGCCCGCTTTCCATGGTCCGGTGCACTTCGACTCCATATTGCTCAATACCGGAGGGGATGAGCGAGGAGGGGGCAACCACGCGCACCTGCGCGCCGAGTGTCGCCAACAGCATCATGTTCGAGCGCGCCACCCGCGAATGCAGCACATCCCCGCAGATGGCGATGATGAGACCAGCGATACGGCCTTTATTGCGGCGGATGGTGAGGGCGTCGAGCAGCGCCTGGGTGGGATGCTCATGGGCGCCGTCGCCGGCGTTCACCACGCAGCAATCCACCTTGCGGGCGAGCAGCGCGACCGCGCCTGACGCATGGTGGCGCACCACCAGGATATCGGGATGCATGGCGTTCAACGTCATCGCGGTGTCGATGAGCGTCTCGCCCTTCTTCACCGACGAATTGCTCACCGACATGTTCATCACGTCGGCGCCGAGCCGCTTGCCGGCAATCTCGAAGGACGCCTGGGTGCGGGTCGAAGCCTCGAAGAACAGATTGATCTGGGTGCGCCCCCGCAGGGTGGTGCGCTTCTTTTCGATTTGCCGATTGAGATCGACGAATTCCTCCGCGTTATCGAGCAGACCGAGGATCTCGTCAGCGGACAGACCCTCGATGCCGATCAGGTCGCGGCGGTCGAGTGTGAAGGCGGAAGGAGCATGCATGACAAGCTCGGAGGTTTAAAGAAACCCGCCGCCACCGGCAAGCGCGGAACGGACTGCCACGCTTGCGCGTTTTCTTCACGAATGCGGTCAAAACTGTGCGGAAGCCAAGGCCCGAGCCAAGTGTCACCGCAATCTCGGTAAATGAAACACGAAACAGCCACGATTGTTTTCGGGTCGATCGAGGAAAGGCAAAGAAGATCACTAATGCTGATCAGTCGACACAATTTGGCTTGGTTCAAGTGTGAACGTTTGGGCATGTGTCTTGCGGATCCAAAGCAGTCATACGGAATCTGCAAGCTGCTGGAGACTTTGATCATGGCGACGATGGTTAAGAATTTTGCGGCATTGGGAATTGTCGCGGCACTGGGAGCGGCTGCGGCATCCCCGGCTTTTTCCGCATCCATCGGCACCGGCGCGCTGTCGGCGGTTCAGTCCGCCCCCGCCACGGTCACCCAGGTGGGCTATTATGGTCCCGGTTGGGGCGGTGGCGGCTGGGGTGGACGCGGCTGTTGGAATTGCGGTGGTGGCGGCTGGAATAACGGGGCCGCACTCGGTGTCGGCCTTGCCGCCGGCCTGATCGGCGGCGCGGCCATCGCGGCCGCCGCGGCCCCGCCGCCGGTCTATTATGCCCCGCCGCCCCCGGCCTATTACGCGCCGCCTCCTGCGTATTATGCGCCCCCGCCCGCAGCCTATTACCCGCCGCAGCGGGCCGCGGGGCGGTGTTGGTTTGAAACCGACAACCGCGGCTATGGCTATTGGGGCGCGTGCTGAGCCATCATGAACCCACCGCCGTCGCCGCGAAGGCGACGAGCGGCAGCGTAATGGCGGAAACCAGAATCTGAAGGGTCAAGATTTCCGCCAGCAGCGGCGCGTCACCGCCCATCTGCCGCGCCAGCACATAGCCGGAGGGTGAGGACGGTACACCGGCAAGCAGCGCGATTGTGGTCAGTTCCATGCCGCGCAGTCCGAATGCGTAGCCGATGGCGATCGTGCAGGCGGGCTTCATCACCAGGTCGAGCAGAATTGCCAAGGTTGTCGCCGGCTTGGGCTGCGCCAGCGTGCGGAGGGTGAGCCCGGCTCCCACCACAAGCAGTCCGACGGCGAGCGACGCGCGCCCCAGGATGTCGGTGAAATCCAAGGCCACCGTGGGCAATTTGATGCCGGCGAGGTTGATCGCCATGCCCAGCCCGCACGACCAGATGAGTGGATTGCGCAGCAATTGGCGCCCAACCTCAGCCATCCTCGGCGGCTTTGTGCTGGCGTGACGCGCCAGCACCCAGACGACCATCACGTTGACCACGGGGATCAGGCTGACCAGCGCCACCGCTGCCACAGCGACGCCTTCGCGCCCGAACAGTCCATCCACCACCGCCAGAGCGACATAGGAGTTCCAGCGCAGCACGCCCTGGGCCAGCGAGGTGAAGGCAGGTCCATCGATTGCGAAGCGGCGCGCCAGCATGGGCCGCAGTGCCAGCAGTCCGAAGAAAAACAGCGCCAGCGTGAGCGCGTAGGCGCCGACCACACCGGCAAAACTCACCTTGGACAGGTCCGCGCGAATGCCCGAGATCAGCAGCAGTGCCGGAAACAGCACGAAATAGGTCAACTGCTCCATACCGAACCAATGGCCGACATCGCGCAGCATCGTGCGCCTGAGCAGGTATCCCAACGCGATGATCAGCGCCACCGGGACCAGTGAGTTCAGGATCACCGACATTGCTGACGCGCGCCGTGTCCGCTGGGTTTAAACTGCCATCCCCCGCACGCGGGGGTCCTGCGAAATCCTGCCCGAGCGCTTCTCGCGGAGAGGCGCAATTCTTTACGTACAACAGTCTCGGCTGTTTTCACCTCTCCCCGAGGGGGGGAGGTCGGCTGCTTAGCAGCCGGGTGAGGGGGCTCCGATATCTCAGAACTGGAAAGGGTTGTCCCCCTCACCCCAACCCTCTCCCCGTGGGGGAGAGGGAGCCGAGTGCGCGTAACGCAACAGTCCCAAAACGGGACGCGACGACTGCCGCGCCGGAACATCCGTGGATCAAACCGCGCGCGAATCGCAGGAGCGGCGCCGTTCACGCTTCGTCTTCTTCTTCTGGAGCTGCATTGCGCAGGAAGTCCAATGCCCCTTCAAGAATGAACGCGGCCGCGTGCTGGTCGATGACCGCCGCGCGCCTGGCGCGGCTCATGTCGGCCGCGATCAGCGCGCGCTCGACCGCGACGGTCGAGAGGCGCTCGTCCCAGAGGGCGATGGGGCAACCGGACAGTCGCGCGAAGTTGCGGGCGAAGGTGCGGCTGGCCTGCGCGCGTGGGCCTTCAGAGCCGTCCATGTTCAGCGGCAGGCCGAGGACATAGGCGACCGCCTTGCGTTCTTTCGCCAGCAGCACGAGCCGTTGCGCATCTGCGGTGAATTTGGTGCGCCAGTGGGTCTCCACAACGGTTGCGATCCGCCGGTCCGGGTCGCAGGCCGCCACCCCGATGGTCTTGGTGCCGAGATCCAGCCCCAGCAGCGCCCCGCGCGGCGGCAGCAAGGGCGCGAGTTCGGCCAGGGTGAGAACCAGGGCGGGGGTCACGGAAGGAGGGGGCGGGGGTGCCGATGTCATATCCCCTCGCTATCATGTCCCGGCAGACGGGGCGAGGATGGCGCGCGCATGTCTCTTCGGCATGTCCCGCTTACGCTCCGATCATCTCTTGCAAAGGCATTTTCCATGAAAATCACCTGGTTCGGACACGCGGCCTTCCGATTGGAATTCGCTGACAAGGTGGTGCTGATCGACCCCTTCTTCACCGGCAATCCCGCTTTCTCGGGGGACCGGGCAGCGGCGGCGGCGGGGGTCACCCATATTCTTCTCACCCATGGTCACGACGACCACATCGGCGACACGGTCGCGCTGGTGCAGGAGGCCGCGAAGGAGGGGCGCGAGGTGCCGGTTGCGGCGAATCCGGAACTCAGCGTCTTCCTGCAAGGTCAGGGGTTGAAGGCACTGCAAATGATGAACACCGGCGGCACCGTGGCGCTCGGCGGCTTCACCGTCACCATGGTGCGTGCGGATCATTCCTCAGGTGGCGCGAGCGCGAACCCGACCAATCTCGGCAATGCCAACGGGATGATCGTGAAGGCCGAGGGTGAGCCGACGGTTTGGCATCTCGGCGACACGGACATCTTCTCGGACATGGCGCTGCTCAGCGAAATCCACCAGCCGAAGATCGCCTTCGTGCCGATCGGCGATCGTTTCACCATGGGACCCGAAATCGCCGCGTTGGCGGTGCGGCGCTTCCTGAACGTCGAGACCGTCGTACCCTGCCACTACGCCTCCTTCCCGCCCCTGGTCAAAGACCCCTCCGGCTTCGTCGCGGCGCTGGAAGGACATCCGACTAAGGTCATTGTCCCCACCAGCGGCATCCCCTTCGAGGTCTGATCGACCGAGACGCACCCCGTGCGCTCGTGCCCCCTCACTCTGCCGCTCGTGGGGTGAGGGGGGCGGCCATGCCGGGCACAGCACGGCCATCTCGGTGCATCCGCTTCCCGTGACCTTGCTAAGTTCGCCTTACCTTCAGGATGACGAGAGTAAAGCGCGCTCCCGGGTAATGTCCGACGGCCTGGCCTCCGCATGAAACGCGATTTTCATGTATCGGGGTTCGGAAGTTCTCGGAATTTGCGGTGCAACACCTTGCCAAGATGTCGCAATTGACGCCGTTTGCAAAAGGCGTACGCAAAAGCTCTGTGCGGGCAAGGCAATCACAAGATGGGGGCGGACATGAAAATGGCAGCGAGGATGGCTGGGTTGGCCTTGATGGCGGCCCTCGCGTTCCCGGCGGTGGGGAATGCGGCGAGCGCCAAGCAGGATTTCGATCTGGTCAACAAGACGGGCTACGATATCAGCCACGTCTACGTCTCTCCCACCAAGACCAATGATTGGGAAGAAGACGTGCTCGGCAAGGATGTGCTCGAGAACAACGATTCCTGGGAGATCAAGTTCGACCGCACCGACAACACCTGCAAGTGGGACCTGAAGGTCGTCTATGCCGACGACAATTCCAGCGCGGTATGGAAGAACATCGACCTGTGCACGGTGGAAGAGATCACGATCCGCTACAACCGGAAGAATGACACCACGAGTGCCAGCTTCAAGTGATCCGGCGCCTTCGGGCGTCGCTGAATTTCAAAAGGCCCTCCCTGGAAAACCAGGGAGGGCCTTTTTTGTTGGCCTATGCCGAAGGCGGCTGAGCGAGTTCGTCTTCAGGGCGGTAGATCTGGCTGCCGCCCTCGCGGAACTTGCGGGACATCTCGTCCATCCCGGCTTCCGCGCTCAGGATGCCGCCGGCCTCGATCTTCAACTCCTGGCTGATCTTCATGGAGCAGAATTTCGGACCGCACATGGAGCAGAAGTGGGCGACCTTCGCGCCTTCCGCCGGCAGGGTTTCGTCGTGGTATTGCTCCGCCGTCTCGGGGTCGAGCGAGAGCGCGAACTGGTCGCGCCAGCGGAACGAGAAGCGGGCGCGGGAGAGCGCGTCGTCCCGGATGCGCGCGGCTGGGTGCCCCTTGGCAAGGTCGGCGGCGTGCGCGGCGATCTTGTAGGAGATGACGCCGGCCTTCACGTCGTCGCGGTTGGGCAGGCCGAGATGTTCCTTCGGCGTCACGTAGCAGAGCATGGCGGTGCCGAACCAGCCGATCATCGCCGCGCCGATGGCGGAGGAGATGTGGTCGTAGCCGGGGGAGATATCCGTGACCAACGGGCCGAGGGTATAGAACGGCGCCTCGTGGCAGATCTTCAGCTGCTTCTCCACGTTCTCGCGGATCAGGTGCATGGGCACATGGCCCGGCCCTTCGATCATCACCTGGCAATCGTATTCCCAGGCGATCTCGGTGAGTTCGCCCAGCGTCTCCAGTTCGGCGAACTGGGCGGCGTCGTTGGCGTCGGCGATGGAGCCGGGACGCAGGCCGTCGCCCAGCGAGAAGGCGACGTCATACCAGGAGAAGATCTCGCACAATTCCTCGAAATGCTCGTAGAGGAAGCTCTCCTTGTGATGGGCGAGGCACCACTTCGCCATGATCGACCCGCCGCGCGAAACGATGCCGGTGACGCGGTTGGCGGTGAGCGGAATGTAGGGTAGGCGCACGCCGGCATGGACCGTCATATAGTCCACGCCCTGCTCTGCCTGCTCGATCACGGTATCGCGGAACACCTCCCAGGTGAGGTCCTCGGCCACCCCGTTGACCTTCTCCAGCGCCTGGTAGATCGGCACGGTGCCGATCGGAACCGAGGCGTTGCGGATGATCCATTCGCGGATGGTGTGGATGTTCTTCCCCGTGGAGAGGTCCATCACCGTGTCGCCGCCCCAGCGGGTGGCCCACACCAGCTTGTCCACCTCTTCCGCGATGCCTGAGGTGACGGCGGAATTGCCGATATTGGCGTTGATCTTCACCAGGAAGTTCCGGCCGATAATCATCGGCTCGGTTTCCAGGTGGTTGATATTGTTGGGGATGATGGCCCGGCCGCGGGCCACTTCCTGGCGCACGAACTCGCCGGTCATGTCCACGGGGATAGAGGCGCCGAGGCTCATGGCCATGTGTTTGGGATGGGCGCCGCCATTGGCGCGGGCGAGGTTCTCGCGCGCCGCGACATATTCCATCTCGGCGGTGACGATGCCGGCGCGGGCATAGGCCATCTGGGTCGGCCGCTTGCCGGCCTTGGCGCGCAGGGGCTTGCGGCCGGTGCGGTCGAATGCGGGCAGGTGGCTCACCTGGCCGGCTTTCAGCCCGTCATCCTCGGGCTTCTGGGCCCGGCCTTCGACCTCCTCGACATCGCCGCGCTCCAGCACCCACTGGCGGCGCAGTTCTGACAAGCCCTTGGTCAGGTCGATCAGCGCGTTGTGGTCGGTATAGGGGCCGGAGGTGTCGTAGACCCGAACCGGGGGTTCGTTCTTGTCCGAGAGCACGATCTCGCGCATCGCCACCTGGACGTCGGGGCGGCTCGTGGGAATCAGGACCTTGTGGGAATAGGGCAGGGGTCCCGTCGTCACCTTGAGGGACGAGGTAGAGGCTTCGTCGAGCATACGGATCTCCTTTAAGCTTGCGCTCCAAATGAGATCCGGGATGAGCTTCAGGAGACGGTTGGCGCCATGGACTCCACGCGGGAGCCGCAAGCTGTTCCGATCCCTTCGCCGGCATGACCCGGATCAGGTTCGAAGGGTCATCGCTGCGCCGGTGGTCAATGTGACCATCCGAAATGCGATCTCTCAGCCCCGTCGCGGGGCTCCCCTTGGAATTCCTTCACAGTGCGGATGGTGTGCCGGCATGTCAACGCTGCGGTGCAACATGGTGGAGCGTGGAAAATCTGCCTTCAGTTGGCGCGAGCGATCGCGCAATCCACGCAACGGGCAGGTATAAGAGGGGCGTATTTCGGGCTTTGCCGGTTCGGGGGAGAGCGACCATAGACGCGCGTTTTGCTGAACTCTTCGCGGCATTTCAGTCCGGCCGGCGCTCGTTCGACCAGCTCACGCTTGATCTGCGTGCGCATTGCAAGGGCAACGATGCCGAGTTGAACGCGCTTTCGGATGCTTTGCAGGAGGAGATCGACGACGGCCGCATGGCGTATGATCTTGCCATGCAATTGTTCCAGGCGGTGGCCCAGACGGCCGATCCGCCCGTTCCGGCCCTGCCGGAGGCGCCGTCATCGGCTGCGGAAGACGAGACCCTGCGCGAGCGGGTGGACGCGGTGGTGCTGTCCGCATTGCTCGGCCAATTCAAGGATTTGCGCAAAGGCGGCGCGGCGCGGGAGCGGCAGAATCAGCGCCAGCTCGACGATGCGCTCTCGACCTTCCGCAGTGCCCGTCTTCGCCAGGATGCGCGCAACAGCGTGGCGGGCAAGGGGCGCCCATTGGTGCTGGGACGGGACGGGCGGGAGGAGAATCGTGTCGGCCAGATCCTGCGCGACCGGTTCGTGCTTGATGAGGAACTCGGCCGAGGCGGCATGGGCGTGGTCTACCGCGCCGTGGATCGCCGCCGCATCGAGGCGTCGGACAACCGGCCCTATGTCGCGATCAAGCTGCTGAACGGCGATTTCGGTGCCCACCCGGATGCCTTGCGGGCGATGGAGGCCGAGGCGCGGCGCACCCAGGATCTCGCCCATCCCAACATCGTCACCGTCCATGATTTCGACCGGGACGGCACCCATCCCTTCATCGTCATGGAGCTTCTCGAGGGCCGCTCGCTGGACGTGGTGCTGCGGGACGATACGTCCTTCGCCGGCAGTCCGGCCGCCTGGAACGCGATTCGCGACATGTTCGCGGGCCTGAGCCTGGCTCACGCGCGGGAGGTGACGCACGCGGACCTGAAGCTCGCCAACCTGTTCCTGTGCAAGGACGGCCCGCTGAAAATCCTCGATTTCGGCATCGCCAGCGCGGCCCGCACGGGTGATTTCGATGCGATGTCGCTGGATGCCATGACGCCCGCCTATGCCAGCCCCGAACAGTTGCGCGGGGCGCCGCGCGATCCCCGCGACGATGTCTATGCCTTCGGCTGCATCATCCACCTGCTGCTGACCAACCAGCATCCGTTCGACCGCACCCCGGCCACCGAGGCGAAGGAGCGCGGCCTGAAGCCGCCGCCCATTCCGGGCCTCAACGACGCCATGCAGTCGGCTGTTGCCAGCGCGCTCTCGTTCGATGAAGCCTATCGCCACGCGGACGCGGGGGTGTTCCTGCGCGCGTTCAAGGGGCGCTGAGCGGTCAGGCCTTGACCAGCTCGACCACCGGCAGCAGCGCCTTCGCATAGCTGCTCTGGGGGGTGAGGGCGGCAAGGATGCCCGCGCTGCCCAGACGCACCAGGTCTTCGGTCAGCGGCAGAACCGCCGCCACCGGGGCACGGAACGCGGTGGAGATGCGATCGGACAATTGCTTGGGGTCGAACGCGGGCAGGGCCTTGTTGACCACCAGAAGCAATTGGGGAACGTCGAGCCGCCGGGCCAACTCCAGGGTGACGGCCGTGCCCTGGTAGTCCTGATGGTCCGGGCGCAACACCAGAAGCAGCGTGTCGGAAATGGCGATGGAAAGCAGGGTCTCCTCGTTCACCCCCGGATGGGTGTCGATCAGCAGATAGTCGAGCGCGAGTTTCTGGCACAGCCGCTGGAAACCTTCGTTCAGAAGGTCCACCTCGAAGCCTTCCTTGAGAACGCGGGCGATTTCGCCGGTCTGCATGCTGGAGGGCAGCAGGCTGATATGCCCGGTGCCCGGGTTTTCCCCCTCGGGGAAGACCCGGGCGGTGACGTCGATGGCCGCTTCCTCGATGGCGCAGCGCCCCCAGAGAAAATCGTTCAGCGTGAAGCGTGGCGTGTCGGCCTCAAGCCCGAACAGCACATGGATGCCGGGGGAGAGAATGTCGGTGTCCACCACGCCGACGCGATAGCCCTGCCGGGCCAGCAGATAGGCCACATTGGCCGTGATGGTCGATTTGCCGGTGCCGCCGCGATAGGAATGGGTGGAAACGATGCGGGTCATTCCCGGCTCTCCGGCTCTGTGGGCTTATGCCGCTCCCGCAGGGACCGGGCGCGGCGTTGCAGGTTCTGGAAATAGTCGGATTCCGTGATGGCGCCCACCTCGCGCTTGAAGCGGTGCCGGTCGATTTCCACCGTCAATTGCGCAACCGTGGTGTTCAGGCTGGCGTTTTCCTGGATCAGGCGGCCGTTGGCGATTTCAAGCTCCGCCTTTGCCACGCGCAGTTCTTCGACCAGTTCCGTGAGACGAAGCTCGCGCGCTTCCACGCTGACCAGCATGAATCCGAAGGATTCCGCCAATTCGCGAATGCTTTCGGGCGCTTCCTCGGCATGGGTGAGGGCGAACAGATCGTCGGAATTGTCGTAGTTTCCCCGCGCGATGTCCCGGCAGAGCAAATCGAGTTGCTGAAGCGTTCGGAACGTCGCGTCGGTGTTTCCGGTCATGGCGCTCTCATGACGTTCGGATCAACGGCGCGGGACATACGTCTCCTCCTGCGGGCAGATGCGTACAACCACCGCCGTAGCATCGTCACGCGTACCACATGCCGCCGCCTGCGCCACCACCTGTTGAGCGGTGGCGGGCGGTGCTTTGATCATCAAAGGGTCCAGCCGCACGGTGGTCAGCGCATTGAATACCCCGTCGGAGGCCAGCAGCAGGGTGTCGCCCGCCAGGAGTTCAGTGATGGAGCAGTCCACCTCGATTCCCTCATCGCCGCCGACGGCGCGGGTGATGAGCGAGCGCGGGGCGCGTTGGCCCGGCACCTGGGCATAGACGGAATGGTCGTTGGTGATCTGGTGCACCACACCGTCACGGGCGAGAAAGGCCCGCGAATCGCCGGCCCAGAGGCAGACGGCGCAGCCTTCGCCAAGGATCGCGAGCACGATGGTGGCGGCCATTGCCTGGCCACAGCCCGCCTGGAACAGGGCCGTGTTTGCGAGGTGTAGCGCGGCCCGGGCCTGCGCCACCCGCTCGTCGAGGGTGCCCGCTGTGACCGTCCGCGCCAGCAATTCAACCACCACCCGGCTCGCCACCGCCCCATCGGCAAGTCCGCCCACCCCATCAGACACCGCCACAAGTCCCGCCGCCTTGAGGACGAGGTGCGAATCCTCGTTCTCAACATGGGACGGCCCGGTCCGGGTGGCCGCAGATACGGTGAAAGACAGGTCCGGGCGCGGTGGGGTTTGGCTCACGGGTTTATCGGAGCAGTTTGCCGGCTTGGTTGGCAACAGGATTGTGCATTCACGGCTTGCACCGTCCGCCCACTTGACCGACGAGAGGCGGGGCGGCACTTCATGCGGGGTCGGACCCCTTAAGGTGCCGGCAGAGGACTTCCCGGCGAGAGGCTTGGGCATGCGGCACCCGGAGCACCAATATCTCGACCTGATGGCGCAGGTGCTCGAGCGCGGGGACCCGCGCATGGATCGCACTGGCGTCGGCACCCGCTCCGTGTTCGGCACCTTGCTGCGGTTTGATTTGTCGGAAGGCCAAGTGCCGATCCTGACCACGAAGCGGGTGTATTGGAAGACCGCCGTCAAGGAGATGCTGTGGTTCCTTTCGGGTGGAACCAACATCCAGGCGCTTTTGCGGGAAAATGTGCGGATCTGGAGCGATTGGCCGCTGGATCGGTACCGGCGCGAGACCGGGCAGGATGTTTCACAGGAAACATTCGAGGCCCGGATTGTCGCGGACGACGCCTTCGCCGCGACGTGGGGTGAACTCGGCCCGGTCTATGGCAAGCAGTGGCGGCGTTGGGCCGGGGCGGATGGGCGCGAATACGACCAGATCGCCGACCTGATCCATATGCTGCGCACCAATCCCAGCAGCCGGCGGATGCTGTTCCATGCCTGGAACGTACCCGAGATTCCGAGCATGGCTTTGCCGCCTTGCCACATGGTCTACCAATATCATTGCACCAGCGATGGGCGGCTGAATTGCCTTTTGCTTCAACGCTCTTGCGATCTTCTGCTGGGCGCGCCGTTCAATTTCGTCGGCGCTGCGGCGCTGCAATTGATGCTGGCACAGCAGGCCGGTTTGCAGCCCGGCGAACTGGTCTGGGTGGGCGGCGATGTCCACCTCTACCGCAACCATTTCGACCAGGCGCGCGAACAGATGACGCGCGATCCCCGCCCCTTCCCGACCATGCGGCTCGCCCGCCAGCCGGAGAGCATCGACGGCTATAAAATCGAGGATTTCATCGTCGAGGGATACGCACCCCACGCCGCGATCAAGGCGGATGTGGCGGTATAAACTCCGCCCGGCCGTGCTACCCCGCCGTGCCGACATGACGTCTCGACGTGGTGCAGATCTACACGGTCTAAGTGCCCGCCAACCCGTTGATCTAGTCGGTTGATCAACGGGGCACATCCACTTGGCCCCTCCGTCGACGCCGAACGGCTGATTTCACGCCATTGTGCGCGTCATCGCCACGCCATCGCCGTTCGCGGGATCGTAAAAGGGATCATCACCTCGGGGATGACCACCCATGCCGCTGTTTCACGAAAAGTCCGGCAAGTTCAGCGTCGAGAAGACGGTCGCCCTGGTGGGGGTGATCCTGCCGCTGCTCTGGCTCGCTGGCCGGGCGATCGCCGGTGATCTCGGCGGGCGGCCGGTGGCGGCGGCGATCCATTTCACCGGGCTCTGGGCGGTGCGCTTTCTGCTGCTCAGCCTGGCGGTCACGCCGGTGCGGCGGATCTTCCATTGGCCGAAGCTGGTGCTGATCCGGCGCACGCTCGGGCTGGCGGCGCTCGGCTATGCCGCGCTCCATCTCGGGCTGTTCGTGATGGACCAGGGATGGAACGTCACGGCGGCGGCGAAGGAGATCGCGCTGCGCTTCTATCTCACCATCGGCGCGGTGGCGGTGGCCTTGCTGCTAGCGCTCGGCGGCACCTCGTTCGACAAGGTGATCCGCCGCATGGGCGGCAAACGCTGGAATGCGTTGCACACCAGCGTCTATGGCATCGCCATCCTCGCCATCGCCCATTTCATGATCCAGTCGAAGCTCGACGTGAGCGAGGCGGTGATGATGGGCGGGTTCCTGATCTTCCTGTTCGCCTACCGGATCGCGCACCGGCTCACCAACAACGTGACCATCCCTATGCTCGGTCTGCTCGCGCTGGTCTCCGCCGCGCTCACCGCCGCCGGCGAGGTTGCCTGGTATGCGGCGGCGACCGGGATCAATCCCTGGCTGGTGTTCGAAGCCAACTTCCAGCCCCAGATTGGTTTCAGCCCCGCCCTGTGGGTGCTTCTGGCGGGTTTCGCCCTGACGATTGCCGCGTTCCTGCGGCACCGGTTCGCCCCGCCGAAGAAGGCGGCGAAGGCCGCGCCGCCGAAGAAGCCGGCGCCCCGCATCTCGCCCGCCTGAGAATTTCCGCCGGCCGCGAAATGGCTCTATCCTCCACCCCGGGAAATGGGAGGGGGCCATGAACATGGCGATCAACACGTCGATCAACACGTCGATCAAGAACGTGCTGTGGTGGGTGTGCCTGGGCGTGGCGCCGCTGGTGCTGGCGGGGATGCAATTGTTTCATCCCGCCGGGTTCAGCAGAGACCCCGGCATGTATGCCTATCTCTGCATCCCGCAATCCTTCAACCCGCGCTATTGGGCGCTGGCCTATTTCGGCCCGGAGTGGTGGTTCACGCTGCACATGATCCAATTGCCGCTGCTCGGGCTGGTCTCGGTGGGGCTGTGGCTGGCGATGGAGGGGATCGAGGACGGCCTTGGCGCGGTCTTCGCCTGGATCTCCCGCGCGGCCACCTTCGTGTTCCTCATTTCTTACACCGCGCTTGATTCCATCGGCGGTGTCGGGCTTGGCCGCACCATGATGAACATGGACACGCTGCGCGCTTCAGGGAAACTCACCGCCGAGCAGATGGAGGGCGCGGTCACGCTGCTCGATACCAACTGGGCCGATCCCTGGATCGGCGGCATGGGTTCGGTCGTCAGCCTCACCGGGTCATGGGCGATCTTCATTGCCGCCGTCTGCGCCGCCGGGGCGCTGCATCTCGGCAAGCAGGCACCGTGGCCGGCGCTGGTGCTGCTGGTGGGCTTCGGCTGGGAGATCCAGGTCAGCCACGCCAGCCCCCACGGGCCCATCGGTTTCGCGCTTCTGTTCGTGGCGGCCGCATGGCTGCGGCTCGCCGGCCCTGCCCGCGAAAGCGCGGTGCCGGTGGCTGCGCCGGCGCGCTGATCAGGTGAGCTGGGCGAGGATCGCCGCGCGGGCATCCTGCGGGGCGTGGCGTTCCCAGCCCGGCATCTGGTGGCGGAACCAGGTCTGCTGCCGCTTGGAATAGCGGCGGCTGTCGGTCTGGGCCTGCGTCACGGCGTGTTCAAGGGAAAGCTCGCCCGCGAGATGACGCATCAGGGGGGGCACGCCAAGCGCCTTCATAATGGTCCGGTCCGCCGGCAGGTCTCGCGCCACCAGATTGCGCACCTCGTCCAATGCGCCGGCCTGCATCATCTGGGCGAACCGGCCGTCGATCCGCGCTTTGAGGGTCTCGCGCTCCAGGTCCAGCACCACCTTGCAGCTGCGCTCGGGCGAGACCAGCGGCTCGCCGCCGGTGCCCTGCCATTCCGCAAGCGGGCGGCCGGTGGCCTCAACCACTTCGAGCGCGCGCAGGATGCGCTGGCGATCATTCGGGCGAAGCCGGAACGCGGTGAGCGGATCGCGCGTGGCGAGCTGGCTGTGCAGGATGGCGCTGCTCTCGCCCTCCGCCTCGGCCCGCACCCGCGCGCGCACCGCCTCCGGGATCGGCGGGATCGGGGCCAGGCCCACGGTGAGCGCGCGGAAGTAGAGCCCGGTGCCGCCGACGATGATCGGCAGGCGCCCGGCCGCCTTGAGCGCGGAGAGGACGGCTGCCACATCCTCCATCCACCGGCCGACCGAATAGTCGGTGTCGGCATCTATCTGGCCGTAGAGCAGATGGCTCACCGCCGCCTCGTCCTCGGGGCCGGGGCGGGCGGTGACGACCCGCAGGTCGCGATACACCTGCATGGAATCGGCATTGACCACCACGCCGCCCGTGGCCTTCGCGATCTCGATGGCAAGCGCGGACTTGCCGCTGGCCGTCGGACCTGCGATGAGCACCGCTTCCAAGTGTGCACCGCACACTCGGTCTATCTGGCCGGGCATCAGGCCGTCCTCATCGGGATGTTCTCCATGGTCTACGTCGCGACCCTTATCTCAAATCCCGCCGACGCGCTGCTCAAGCGTGAGATGGTCGCGGCGGCACGCGCCGTTTTGCCGGCGGCGGGGGAGGGGCATGTGCTTGCGCCCGAGGTGGCCGTGGACATTCCCTTCGACCCGCCGCTCGGCGCCGAGCCGCGCGAACTTGCCGCCGCCGTGCGCGCCGCCCTGAAGGGCGCGCCGGTGGATGTTGCAGTGCAACTCGCCGCCGACCGACGCAAGCGCCTGTTCGTGGCGGACATGGATTCCACCATGATCGGCCAGGAGTGCATCGACGAACTCGCCGACATGATCGGCATCAAGGAGCATGTCGCCGCCATCACCGAGCGCGCCATGCGCGGCGAGATCGCCTTCGAGCCGGCGCTGCGCGAGCGCGTCGCGCTGCTGAAGGGGCTTTCGGTGGGCGTGGTGGAAGAGGTGCTGCGCGATCGCATCACCCTGATGCCGGGCGGCACCGAGCTGGTTGCCACCATGAAGGCGCACGGCGCCTACACGGTCCTGGTCTCGGGCGGCTTCACGCTGTTTACCAATCCGGTGGCCGCGCGCATCGGGTTCGACGAGAACCGGGCGAACGTGCTGCTGATCGAGGACGGCGGCTTTGCCGGCCTGGTCCAGGAGCCGATCCTCGGCCGCGACGCCAAGACCGCGGCACTGATCGCCTACCGCGACCGCCTGCGCCTCTCGCCCTCCGAGACCATGGCGGTGGGCGATGGGGCGAACGATCTCGGCATGCTGTCCGAAGCCGGCATCGGCGTCGCCTACCACGCCAAGCCCAAGGTCGCGGAAGCCGCCCATGTGCGGATCGACCATTCCGACCTCACCGCGCTGCTCTACATGCAGGGCTATACCGTGGATGAGATCGCGCGGGGGTGAGGGGGGCTTTCTGAGGTCCTGGATAGCTCCGGACCGTCCCCGAAAGCCCCCTCCCTAACCCTCCCCCGCAAGCGGGAGAGGGGATTTCGGGCGGATCCAGGGGAGCGCACACCATCAGCCCGAAACGGCCCAAAAGCCCTCTCCCGCTTGCGGGGGAGGGTTGGGAGGGGGCAGGCAGACCTGACCGTGCTGCTCTACATGCAGTGCTATACCGTGGACGAGATCGCGCGGGCGCTTTCGGGCTTCGAGCGTCTCGAACGGCAGGTCTTAACCCCCACACACCTTCCGCTGGCGACCCTCCCCCCTTGAGGGGGAGGGCAGGGTGGGGGGTATCTTTCCATCTGCTCAGGCGAGGGTGGTCCTGGCGGCGCCATACCCCCCACCCCAACCCTCCCCCTCAAGGGGGGAGGGAGCAGTCTATTGGGTGAGGGAGGGGCTTCAGTTCAGCGGGATGGCGGCGAACTGGACTTGGCCGTCGGGGTCGGAAATCAGCAGCAGAGCGGATTTCTTGCCGTCCTTCTTCAGCGCCTCGACGCGACGCTGCACGTCGGTGGGGCTCATCACGGCCTCCTGGCCGACCTCGACCACGACGTATCCCGGCTTGAGGCCCTTGTCGGCGGCGGGAGAATTGCGGTCGACATTGACGATGACGACGCCCTTCACGCTGTCCTTCAGCTTGAAGCGTTTGCGCAGGTCGTCGGTGATGCCGGAGAGTTCGAGGCCGAGCGAGCGCTGGGTGGTGGCCTTCGGCGCCGCGTCGGGCTTGGGATCGGCGGCCGCTGCCTGCTTCTCGTCTTCCGGCATGCGGGCGATGGTGATGCGCAGGCTCTCTTCCTTGCCCTTGCGGATCACGACCACGTCGACTTCTTTCCCGACCTGGGTGTCGGCGACGATGCGCGGCAGGTCGCGCATTTCCTTCACGTCCTTGCCGTCGAACTTCACCACCACGTCGCCGGCCTTGATCTCGGCTTTCGCCGCAGGCCCGCCGTCGCTGACGCCGCCGACCAGGGCGCCGCGCGCCTTGCCGAGGCCCAGGCTCTCGGCGATCTCGTCGGTGACCGGCTGGATGCGCACGCCGATCCAGCCGCGCCGCACTTCCTTGAACTCCTGCAACTGCGCCAGGATCGGCGCGGCGGTGGAGGAGGGGACGGCGAAACCGATGCCGATGGAGCCGCCCGAGGGGGAGATGATGGCGGTGTTGATGCCGATGACCTCGCCGTTCATGTTGAACAGCGGGCCGCCGGAATTGCCGCGATTGATGGCGGCATCGGTCTGGATGAAATTGTCATAGGGGCCGGAATTGATGTTCCGGTTGCGGGCGGAAACCACGCCCACCGTCAGCGTGCCGCCGAGGCCGAACGGGTTGCCGATGGCCATCACCCAGTCGCCGACGCGCAACTGGTCGGAATTTCCGAACTTCACGGCGGTGAGCGGCTTGTCCGGCTTGACGCGCAGCAGCGCGAGATCGGTCTTGGCGTCCCTGCCGACCAGTTCGGCCTTCAGCTTCGTGCCGTCGTTGAAATTGGCGTAGATCTCGTCCGCGTCGGCGATGACGTGGTTGTTGGTGACGATCAGGCCCGAGGGGTCGATCACGAAGCCGGAGCCGAGTGAAGAGACCTTCCGCGAGCGGCTCGCGCCGCCATCCTTGTCGGCGCCGTCCTCTTGCTGCTTCTTCTTGAAGAATTCATCGAAGAATTCCTCAAACGGCGAGCCGGGCGGAAGCTGGGGGGCGGGAACGCTGCGCGCCGCCGCCACATTCTGCGAGGTGGAGATGTTGACCACCGCATCCATCACCACCGCCGCCGTGTCGGCGACCGTGTCCGGGCCTTTGGCGGATGCGGCCAAGGCCGGTGTGAACCCCGGTGCGAACGCGGTGACCGCGCTCAGGCTCAATGCGAGCGCGAGGGCCGGCACGGACAACAGGCGGCTTCCAGCAGACATGAGCTTTCCTCGCGGAGCTAAATGCGGCGCACGGACCCTGCGGGCGCCGCCGCACACCAATGCAACCATGCCTCGCCCGCCAATGGGGCGAAAACGGGACACACGCGAGTGTGCCCCATCACCTTCGCACGAGCCAAACCACAATCACGCCAACAATCCCCACCAGGAGGCCGCTGATCCTCAGCGGCATCTCCGGCGCCTTGAGCACAGCCTTTATGGCGCTGCGCCAGGCGCCGGGGAAAGCGGCCAGGACGAGCCCTTCGAGCACCAGCACGAGTCCGATCGCCGCCAGAAGGTCCCGCATGGGGTTCGGCCTTGTCCTAGCGCGCCGGCTCGGGAGCAGGCGCGGTTGGGGCCGTAGCCGCCGCGGCGCCGCCCATCGGATCCGCAAAATAGCGGAAGAAGGACGTCGAATCGGGGCTGATGACCAGGCGTGTGTCGTTCGACTTCAAGCTGTTCTCGAACGCCTGCATCGAGCGATAGAAGGCGAAGAAGTCGAGGTCGCGGCTATAGGCTTCGGCGAAGATCTGGATTCGCTCGGAATCGCCCGCACCGCGCAGTTCCTCGCCCTTGGAGTTCGCTTCCGCGACCACGATGGTCGCTTCACGCTCTGCCCTGGCGCGGGTGCGCTGCGCCGCTTCCGCACCCTGCGCGCGAATCTCGCCCGCTTCACGCTGGCGTTCCGTCTGCATGCGCTGGAACACCGCCTGGCTGTTCGCCTCCGGCAGGTCGGCCCGGCGGATGCGCACGTCGACCACCGTGATGCCGAAATTGGCGGCTTCGCGGTTCACCTGCTCGTTGATCCGCCCCATGAGCGTTTCACGCTCGTCGCGCACCACGCTGATGAAGGTGCTCTCGCCCAAAACCCGGCGCAAAGCCGAATTTAGGACGGTGGCGAGCCGCGAGTTGGCGGCCTCGATGGTGCCGACCGACTGGTAGAACTTCAGCGGGTTCGAGATGCGATAGCGCGCGAACGCATCCACCACCAAGCGCTTCTGGTCCGAGGCAATCACTTCCTGCTGGGGGTTTTCCAGGTCGAGGATGCGATTGTCGATATAGACCACGTTGTCGATGAACGGCATTTTCCAATGCAGTCCGGGCGTGGTGATGGGCGGCAGCGGGCTGCCGAGCCGCAGCACCAGCGCCTGCTGGGTCTGGCTGACGGTGAATGCCGAGGAGTAGAGCCCCACCAGCACCACGATGATGACGACCGTGATGAGGCCGCCGAGGAAAGACGATCTCATCGGGCCGCTCCCTGGCTAGGTCCGCCCTGTGTGGAGGGGGCCGGTGGTGTCGGGGTTCGGCGGCCAAGCTCGCCGAGCGGCAGGAAGGGAATGACGCCGCCGCCGCCCGTGCGCGCGGCCGAGCTTTGGTCGATCAGGACCTTTTCCATCGGTCCGAGCACACGTTCCATGGTCTCGAAATACATCCGCTGGCGGGTCACGTCCTTCGCCTTCGCATATTGATCGTAGATCAGGATGAAGCGCGCCGCCTGTCCACGGGCTTCCACCACGGTGCGTTCACGATAGGCCTGCGCCGCGTTGTCGATGCGGGAGGCTTCGCCGCGCGCCTCGGGCAGAACCCGGTTGGCGTAGGTCTGGGCCTCGTTCTGCGCACGCTCGGCGTCCGCGCGGGCCGCCTGCACGTCGCGGAAGGAATCGATGACCTGCTGGGGCGGGTCGACCTTCTGCAACTGGAGCTGGGTGATGCGCACGCCGGCGCCGTAGCTGTCCAGGGTGCGCTGCATCAGATCGTGCACGCCGGTTTCGATGCCCTGGCGGGCGCCGGTGAGGATCGGCTGGATGTTGGTGCGGCCGATCACCTCGCGCATGGCGCTTTCCGCCACCGCCTTGATGGTGCCTTCCGGGTTCTGGACGTTGAACAGGAAGTGTTCTGCATTGTTGATGACCCAGAACACCGCGAAGTCCACGTCGACGATGTTCTCGTCGCCGGTGAGCATCAGGCTTTCCTCGGGCACATCGCGCAGCACGGCACTGCCGCGGCGCGGGTCGTCGGTGATGCGCATGCCGATGTCGATGCGATTGACGCGCGTGACCTTGGGGGTCAGCACGGTCTCGATCGGATAGGGCAGGTGGTAGTTGAGGCCGGGCTGGGTCACCTGGACGAACTTGCCGAACCGCAGCACCACGCCCTGCTCGTCAGGCTCGACACGATAGAAGCCGGAGAGCAGCCATCCCGCCACGACCAGCGCGACCAGGAGGATGACGCCCTTCACGCCCATGGAGCCGGGCAGCAGGTTGCGCAGCCGGTCCTGGCTGCGCCGGATCAGATCCTCGATATCCGGTGGTGTTGGACCTGAGGAGGAAGGTCCCGATCCCCAGGGGCCGCGCGGTCCGCCGCCGCCGCCGCCGCCGCTCCCCCACGGGCCTCCACTCTGATTCTTCCACGACATCCGCCGTCTCCCGTCGGAGCGCCGCATAGGCAGCGGTCCGCGTATCTTGTTCTCCGCCCCATCCAGGGGCCCGGCGCGGCCGTCAAAAGACAGCGCGCTGAGCAACGGAGGCAGCGGGTTATAGAAAGGCACGCGTCACGTTTCAACGTAGCGCGTGCCTGGCAATGACATTCAGATAGGGAAGCGTCTCAGATTACGCAACGGTAGCTCCGGCCCCGGTTCGCTCACTGGACCCCTGCGCGCGACCGGCACCGCCGTGCGCGCGATAGTGATCGAGAACGAACAGGCGGATCGCCGAAGACAGATTTCCCTGACTGCGCGACGAGTCGATGGTCGCCACGAGGTCAGACAAGGTCAACCTGCGGCTCGCAGCGATCTCCTTCAGCGCGTCCCAAAACGCATCCTCAAGGCTGACGCTGGTCTTGTGGCCGGCGATAACGATCGATCTCTTCACCACGGGGCTTTTCATGTTTGTTCCCTCTTCGTGAGCAGGTGACCGTCAAGCTTTTCACCCAGCAGGCGCTGCTGCGCCGCCTCATTTTGCCGCTCTGCTTTCGTGCGGCCGAACTTGGCGCGGTTGGCCTCGGCTTCCGCCTCGGCCTGCGTCCGCTTGATGGATTTCCGCACGCGGCGGAGGTTGACGATCTCGCCCACTTCAGACCTCTACAAACGGCTGGCTTTCCCCAAAACCAAACCGGACTTTCCAGTGCCTCGCGGCCCCCCCAAGGACCTGACCCCCGACTTCGACATATGGACTGACGCAGTAAGCCTGCAATCATGGGCGAAGCTATGGCAAGTGTGAGCCGGTCGAGCCATCTTCTGCTACCTCCGACTAACTATTTTACGTTGGCGCGCGGGTGGATCGCGGTTCCGCTTCCCTCCGGCGCCGAGGCGTTTTAGAAGCCAGACCCATTCGGGAACCCTGGAGAGGCGAGCCAGATGACTGCGACACGCACGGAAACAGATACGTTCGGCCCCATCGAAGTCCCCGCGGACCGTTATTGGGGGGCGCAGGCGCAGCGGTCCTACGGCAACTTCAAAATCGGTTGGGAGCGCCAGCCGCTTCCCGTCGTGCGGGCCCTCGGCATCGTCAAGCGCGCCGCCGCAGAGACCAATGTGGCCCTCGGCCGGCTCGATCCGAAGATCGGCGCCGCCATCGTGCAGGCCGCCAACGAGGTGATCGAGGGCAAGCTCGACGATCATTTCCCATTGGTTGTGTGGCAGACCGGGTCCGGCACCCAGTCCAACATGAATGCCAATGAAGTGATCTCGAACCGGGCGATCGAGATCTCGGGCGGGGTGATGGGCTCCAAGAAGCCGGTTCATCCCAACGATCATGTCAACATGAGCCAGTCGTCCAACGACACCTATCCCACCGCGATGCATGTCGCCTGCGCGGAAGAAATCGTGCATCGCCTGCTGCCGGCGCTTCAGACGCTGCGCAACGCGCTGAACGACAAGGCCGAGAAGTGGAAGGGCATCATCAAGATCGGCCGCACCCATACCCAGGATGCGACCCCGCTGACGCTCGGCCAGGAATTCTCGGGCTACACCGCCCAGGTGGAGCACGGCATCCAGCGGATCGAATCCACGCTGCCCGCGCTGATGCAGCTGGCCCAGGGCGGCACGGCGGTCGGCACCGGCCTCAATGCGCCGGTCGGCTTCGCCGAGCAGGTTGCGGAGCACATCGCGGCCATCACCAAGCTGCCGTTCACCACGGCGCCCAACAAGTTCGAGGCGCTGGCGGCGCACGACGCCATGGTGTTCTCGCACGGCGCCATCAACACGGTGGCGGCTTCGCTGTTCAAGATCGCCAACGACATCCGCTTCCTGGGCTCCGGCCCGCGTTCCGGCCTTGGTGAACTGGCGCTGCCGGAAAACGAGCCCGGCTCCTCCATCATGCCGGGCAAGGTGAACCCGACCCAGTGCGAGGCGCTCACCCAGGTGTGCGTGCAGATTTTCGGCAACAATGCCGCGCTGACCTTCGCCGGCAGCCAGGGGCATTTCGAGCTGAACGTCTACAATCCGGTGATGGCCTATAATTTCCTTCAGTCGGTGCGGCTGATGTCGGATGCGGCGGTGAGCTTCACCGAGCACTGCGTGCTCGGCATCGAGCCGCGCGAGGACAACATCAAGGCAGCGCTGGAGCGGTCCTTGATGCTTGTCACGGCGTTGGCACCGAGCATCGGCTATGACAATGCGGCCAAGATCGCCAAGACCGCGCACAAGAACGGCACCACGCTGCGCGAGGAAGCGGTCGGCGGCGGTTACGTCACCAACGAGGAGTTCGACGCCGTGGTGCGCCCGGAAAACATGATCTCTCCGGGCTGATCCGCTCCGCGGCGACGACCTCCGACACGAGATTGCGGGCTGCGCCACGGCGCCGCCCGTTCACCCTGAAAGGTGGAAATGGCAAAGCGCGAAGTCGACATCGCCGATCTGCATCCCACCCAATTGACCCTGGGCATGCTGGAAGTGGTGCGCCGGGCCGCGCGCATGGCGGACATGAAGAAGCGGGATCTGGATGACTTCATCCGTGACCGCCCCGTGCCGTGCGTCATCGGCCCCAAGGGCCGTCTCTATATGATCGACCACCACCATCTCTGCCGCGCGCTGCTGGCCTGCGGCCGCGCCAGTGTCATCCAGGACGTGTCGCGCACCATCGACTGGTCGCATATGGACAGCCAGGAGTTCTGGCCCGCCATGGATCGCGCCGGCATGTGCTGGCCTATCGATGCCGACGGCAACCGCCGGCCCTATGCGCGCATCCCCAGCCATGTGCGCGACCTCACCGACAATCCCTGGCGCACGCTCGCCCGTGGCGTGCGCGGCAAGGCATTTCAGGACAAGGACGATACGCCGTTCAAGGAATTCATGTGGGGGGAGTATTTCCGGACCTTCATGAGCCGTAGGCTTATCGAGACCAGCCTGGAACTTGCGGAGGGGCTGGCACTTGAACTGGCTAAGCTGGATGAAGCCCAAGATTTGCCCGGCTTTCTCGGCAAGACGAAGTAGCTCTACGCGGATCGGGGGAGCGGCGGCACGCGCCGCATGACCGCCCCGGATCATCACATCAATTTCGTGGTTAGGAAGGCTCCGATATGCTGGCCCTCAGTCCCGCCGCTCACCGGTTGAAAATTCCTGCCCTCATGGTGCTGGTGTCGGTCTTTCTGGCCGGCTGCGGCGTCAACAACATCCCGACCGAGGAAGAACGCGCCAAGGCAGCCTGGAGCGAGGTGCTGAACCAGTATCAGCGCCGCTCCGACCTGATCCCCAATCTGGTGGAGACGGTGAAGGGCTTCGCCCAGCAGGAGAAGGATGTGCTCACCCAGGTGGTGGAGGCCCGCGCCAAGGCGACCTCGATCCGGGTCGATGCCTCGACCATCACGGACCCGGCGCAGTTCAAGCAGTTCCAGGACAGCCAGTCGCAGCTGTCCGGGGCGCTGGGCCGCCTGATCGCGGTGGCGGAGGCATATCCCGACCTAAAGTCGAACCAGAACTTCCTGGCGCTGCAATCGCAGATCGAGGGCACCGAGAACCGCATCGCCGTGGCGCGACGCGATTATATCGAGGCGGTGCGTCTCTATAATACCGAGCTGCGGACCTTCCCCGGATCGCTCTGGGCGGCGACGCTCTATCGCGCATCGAAGCCGATGGAGACCTTCACCATCTCCGAGCAGCAGATGCAGGTGCCGAAGGTCAAGTTCAACTAAGGGAATGCGCGGCATGCCGGTTCCCTTCTTGCCGCCTCGCCGCCGGTTCCCCTCACGGGGACGCGCGGGATGGGGCTGGGCAGGCGTTTTGCTCCTGCTGGTGCTGGCTGTGCCCGCGCTGGCGGAGCTGACCTTCCCGCCGCTCAGCGGCCGGGTGGTGGACGCTGCCCATGTGCTGAACTGGCAGACCCTGGTGGCGCTCGACAAGAAGCTCGCCGACCAGGAGGTCAAGGCGACGGACCAGTTCGTGGTGGCGACGGTGCCCTCGCTCCAGGACACCTCGATCGAGGATTATGCTAACCGCCTGTTTCGCTATTGGAAGCTCGGCCAGGCCAAGAAGAACAATGGCGTCCTGCTTCTGGTGGCGCCGAACGAGCGCAAGGTGCGCATCGAGGTCGGCTACGGCCTCGAAGGCATCATCACGGACGCCGTCTCCAGCACCATCATCCAGACCGCCATCGTTCCCGCCTTCAAGGCCGGCGACATGGCCGGCGGGATCGTCAAGGGCGCGGACGCGGTGCTCGAGATTCTCAATCTCGACCCGGAGGAGGCGCGCCAGCGTGCCAAGGCTCTGGAAGCGCAGGACGACGACGGCGAGGGGGTGCAGTTCATCATCTTCGTCGTGATGCTGCTGATCTTCCTCTTCCTGATCTATCGCGGCGGCGGCCGTGGCGGACGTCGCGGCGGGGCGGTGTTCTTTCCCACCTCGGGCGGCGGCGGTTGGAGCGGGGGAAGCTCCGGCGGGGGTGGCTTTTCCGGGGGAGGGGGCTCGTCTGGCGGCGGCGGCGCGTCCGGGGGGTGGTGATGGCTGAGAATTTGACTTTGAGCCCTGAGGATCACGCCCGCATCGCTGAAGCGATCGCCCTGGCCGAGGATAAGACCTCGGCGGAGATCAGGGTGGCGGTCACGACAGCGCCCCTGGTGGGGCATAGCCACCATATTGCCCTCTGGGCGGCGCTGATCGCCCTAATGGTGCCGTGGGGCGTGTTGGCCTTCGCGCCTGTCCCTACGGCGCGTTTGCTGGCGGTGCAGGCGGCGACGTTTCTGATTCTGTGCGCGATCTTCACGATTCCCGCCGTGGCGCGCCGGCTGATTCCCCGGCGGGAGAAGAAAATCGCGGCCAATGCCTTGGCGCGTCATGTGTTCCTGGCCCACGGCCTGCACCAGACCGAGCACAGGACCGGCATCCTGGTTCTTGTGGCGCCAGCGGACCGACTGGTGGAGGTGGTGGCGGATACCGGCATTCACGAACTGCTCGGCGCAAAGGCCTGGCAGAAAATCTGCGATTCCGTGGCCGAAAAGGCCGGGCAGGGCGGTCTGGTCGAGGGAATCATCGCCGGAGTCGCCCTTTCCGGCGAACTGCTGGCGATGCCAATGCCAAGTAAAGTGGGTGACAAGAACGAGGTGCCGGACCGCGTGGTCATGCTATAAGTGAGCCCTAGACGGCCTTTTGGGCGGTTTAAGCCGTGAGATCCGGTATTTTCAACGGGCCGCGCTTGGCGGGCCTTGACGCAAACCGACTCTCCGGTTAGAAGCCGCCTACTTTCGCGGTAAGCGATTGGCACTTCCAAGGATCGGTGCGGCACTCCCAGACATGGGCGCCCCGATCGGAACGCCGAAACGCTGCCAGGAACAGCACACTTAGATAAGGGTGCATGATCGCGGTGCTGGCTTCGTAAGAAGCAAAGTGGCGTGATCCTCTGTCGCGAACGAGGCGCTTGCGTTGCTTTGGCAATGCTCTGTGCCCGACCGTTCCTGGCACGCCGATGGGGTTTTCCCCTTCGGCGTAAATACTGTTTCGTGGCGGCCTTGAGCCGTCAGTGAGCGGCGGTCCTTTCGGGCCGCATAAATTCAAGAATGCGACGCAAGTCGCAGGTCAGGACGAGGCGAAGGCGTATGCCGACGATCAACCAGCTGATCCGGAAGCCACGGGAAGCGCAGAAGGCGCGGGACAAGGCTCCTGCTCTTCAGTCGAGCCCGCAGAAGCGCGGTGTTTGCACCCGCGTGTACACCACGACCCCCAAGAAGCCCAACTCGGCGCTTCGTAAGGTTGCCAAGGTGCGGCTGACCAACAGCTACGAAGTGATCGGTTACATCCCCGGTGAAGGTCACAACCTTCAAGAACATTCCGTGGTGATGATCCGTGGCGGCCGCGTGAAGGATCTTCCCGGCGTGCGTTATCACATTCTCCGCGGCGTGCTGGATACCCAGGGCGTCAAGAACCGCAAGCAGCGCCGTTCGAAGTACGGCGCGAAGCGTCCGAAGTGATCAGGGAGCTCTGAGCTATGTCACGTCGTCATAAAGCCGAGCGCCGCGAAGTCATTCCGGACGCCAAGTACGGCAACCTCACCCTCAGCCGCTTCATGAACTCCGTCATGCGTGACGGAAAGAAGTCGGTGGCTGAAAACATCGTTTACGGCGCGCTCGACACCGTCGAGTCCAAGGCCAAGCACGATCCGGTGGAAGTGTTCATCCAGGCGCTCGAGAACGTTGCTCCCGCCGTGGAAGTGCGTTCCCGCCGCGTCGGCGGCGCGACCTACCAGGTCCCCGTCGAGGTGCGCACCGAGCGTCGTCAGACGCTTGCCATCCGCTGGCTGATCGCTTCGGCCCGCGCTCGCAACGAAAAGACCATGGTGGAGCGCCTGTCTGGCGAGCTGCTCGATGCTGCCAACAACCGTGGCAATGCCGTGAAGAAGCGTGAAGACACGCACCGGATGGCGGAAGCCAACCGCGCCTTCTCGCATTATCGCTGGTGATCGGGAAGGACTGAGCTATGGCCCGCATTCACGCCATCGAAGACTACCGTAATTTCGGCATCATGGCGCACATTGATGCCGGCAAGACCACGACCACCGAGCGCATTCTCTACTACACCGGCAAGAGCCATAAGATCGGCGAAGTCCATGATGGCGCTGCCACCATGGATTGGATGACGCAGGAGCAGGAGCGTGGCATCACGATCACCTCTGCTGCGACGACCGCCTTTTGGGACGGCAAGCGTCTGAACATCATCGACACCCCAGGGCACGTCGACTTTACCATCGAAGTCGAGCGTTCGCTGCGTGTGCTCGACGGTGCGGTGTGCGTGCTCGACGGCAACCAGGGCGTCGAGCCCCAGACCGAGACGGTGTGGCGCCAGGCGGACAAGTACAACGTGCCGCGTATCGTGTTCGTCAATAAGATGGACAAGACCGGCGCGGACTTCTTCCGCTGCGTGGAAATGATCGAGGATCGCGTCGCCGGCAACCCGGTGTGCGTGCAGCTTCCGATCGGCTCCGAGAACAATTTCAAGGGTATCATCGACCTGGTCCGCATGAAGGCGGTCGTTTGGGAAGACGAAGCTCTCGGCGCGAAGTATCACGACGAAGACATCCCGGCCGAGCTGCTCGACCAGGCGATCGAGTATCGCGGCAAGCTGATCGAAGCGGCTGTCGAACTCGACGACGATGCGCTGTCCAACTACCTGGACGGCAACGAGCCTGACGAAGAGACGCTGAAGAAGCTGATCCGTAAGGCCGTCGTGACCCGCAAGTTCAACCCCGTGTTCTGCGGTTCTGCCTTTAAGAACAAGGGTGTGCAGCCGCTTCTTGATGCGGTGGTTGCGTATCTGCCGAGCCCGGTGGATCGCGGCGCGATCAAGGGTATCGACTTCAAGACCGAAGAAGACACCGTTCGTCTTCCCCTGGACTCCGAGCCGCTTTCGCTGCTCGCGTTCAAGATCATGGACGACCCCTTCGTCGGCACCATCACGTTCTGCCGCCTGTATTCTGGCGTCATCGAGACCGGCATGGGCCTGCTCAACTCCACCCGCGACAAGCGTGAGCGCGTCGGCCGGATGCTGCTGATGCATGCCAACAACCGGGAAGATATCAAGGAAGCCTATGCCGGCGACATCGTCGCCCTGGCTGGCCTGAAGGACGTGCGCACCGGCGATACCCTGTGCGACACCGTCAAGCCGGTCATCCTTGAGAAGATGGAATTCCCCGAGCCGGTCATCGAGATCGCGATCGAGCCGAAGTCCAAGGCGGACCAGGAACGGCTGGGCATCGCTCTCGCGAAGCTCGCCGCCGAGGATCCGTCCTTCCGCGTGTCGACCGATTTCGAAAGCGGCCAGACCATCCTCAAGGGGATGGGCGAACTGCACCTCGACATCAAGGTCGACATCCTGCGGCGCACATACAAGGTCGACGCGAACATCGGCGCCCCTCAGGTCGCCTATCGCGAGACCATCACGAAGAAGACCGACATCGACTACACCCATAAGAAGCAGACCGGTGGTACCGGTCAGTTCGCTCGGGTGAAGTTCACGGTCGAGCCGAATGAAGTCGGTAAGGGCTTCGCCTTTGAAAGCGCCGTCGTTGGCGGCGCGGTGCCGAAGGAATATATCCCCGGCGTCAACAAGGGTCTCGAAAGCGTTCTGGGTGCTGGCGTTCTCGCCGGCTTCCCGGTGGTGGACGTCAAGGTCACCCTGACCGACGGCGCCTACCACGAGGTGGACTCGTCCGCCCTCGCGTTCGAAATCGCCTCCCGCGCCGCCTTCCGCGAGGCGCTGCAAAAGGGCGGTCCGGTTCTGCTGGAGCCGATCATGAAGGTCGAAGTGGTGACCCCGGAAGACTATACCGGCTCCGTCATCGGCGACCTGAATTCCCGGCGCGGCCAGATCCAGGGCCAGGACATGCGCGGCAATGCGAACGTCATCAATGCGATGGTGCCGCTGGCCAACATGTTCGGTTACGTGAACACCCTGCGCTCATTCAGCCAGGGCCGCGCAACCTTCACAATGCAGTTCGATCACTACGAGCAGGTGCCGTCGAACGTCGCTCAGGAGGTTCAGGCGAAATACGCCTGAGCCCCCGCCTGAACCCGTAAATGGTATTCCTGCCAGCGAGACCCAACGGAGAGTCCCATGGGCAAAGCAAAATTTGAACGCAACAAGCCGCACTGCAACATCGGGACGATTGGTCACGTCGACCATGGCAAGACGTCTTTGACGGCTGCGATCACGAAGGTCCTTGCGGAGTCCGGTGGGGCGACGTTCACGGCGTATGACCAGATCGACAAGGCGCCTGAAGAGAAGGCGCGTGGCATCACGATCTCGACGGCGCACGTCGAATACGAGACCAAGAACCGCCACTACGCCCACGTCGACTGCCCAGGCCACGCGGATTATGTGAAGAACATGATCACCGGCGCGGCGCAGATGGACGGCGCGATCCTGGTGGTTTCGGCGGCCGACGGCCCGATGCCGCAGACCCGCGAGCACATCCTGCTGGCCCGCCAGGTCGGCGTGCCCGCGCTGGTGGTGTTCCTGAACAAGTGCGACATGGTCGACGATCCGGAACTGCTCGAACTGGTCGAAATGGAAGTGCGCGAGCTGCTCTCCAAGTACGACTTCCCGGGCGACGATATCCCGATCATCCACGGCTCGGCGCTGATGGCGCTCGAGAACAAGTCCCCGGAACTCGGCCACGACGCCGTGCTGAAGCTGATGGAAGCGGTCGACGCCTACATCCCGCAGCCCGAGCGGCCGATCGACCTGCCGTTCCTGATGCCGATCGAAGACGTGTTCTCGATCTCGGGCCGCGGCACCGTGGTGACCGGCCGCGTCGAGCGCGGCATCGTCAAGGTGGGTGAAGAAGTCGAAATCGTCGGCATCCGCCCGACAGTGAAGACCACCGTCACCGGCGTGGAAATGTTCCGCAAGCTGCTCGACCAGGGCCAGGCCGGCGATAACGTCGGCGTGCTGCTGCGCGGCACCAAGCGCGAGGACGTGGAACGCGGCCAGGTCGTGTGCAAGCCGGGTACGGTGAAGCCACACACCAAGTTCAAGGCCGAAGCCTACATCCTGACCAAGGAAGAAGGCGGCCGTCATACGCCGTTCTTCACCAACTACCGTCCCCAGTTCTACTTCCGGACAACGGACGTGACCGGCATCTGCACGCTGCCCGAGGGCACCGAAATGGTGATGCCCGGAGACAACGTGTCGATGGACGTGGCGCTGATCGTGCCGATCGCCATGGAGGAGAAGCTCCGCTTCGCCATCCGTGAAGGCGGCCGCACCGTCGGTGCAGGCGTCGTCGCATCCATCATCGAGTGAATGAATAAATGAAACGGGGCGCGTGGGCCGCCCGCGCGCCTCTTTTTGTTGGAGCAACAGAGCCATGAACGGCCAAAACATTCGGATCCGCCTTAAGGCGTTCGATCACCGCATTCTCGACGCGTCGACGCGCGAGATCGTCGCCACGGCCAAGCGCACTGGCGCCCAGGTGCGCGGACCGATCCCGCTGCCGACCCGGATTGAGAAGTTCACGGTCAATCGTTCTCCGCACATCGATAAGAAGTCGCGCGAGCAGTTTGAGATGCGTACTCACAAGCGGTTGCTCGATATCGTCGATCCGACGCCCCAGACGGTGGACGCGCTGATGAAGCTCGACCTCGCCGCCGGCGTCGACGTCGAAATCAAGCTCTGAACGTGAGGCGAGGAGACACGACCATGCGGTCAGGCGTCATCGCCCAGAAGGTCGGCATGACCCGCATCTTTACGGATGCAGGTGAACATGTCCCGGTCACTGTGCTGAAAGTTGAGAGCTGCCAGGTGGTTGCCCACCGTACGCTCGATAAGAACGGCTATGTTGCGGTCCAGCTCGGAGCTGGCCGGCGCAAGCCAAAGAACGTGACCCGCGCCGAGCGCGGACACTTCGCCGTCGCCGAGGTGGAGCCCAAGCGCAAGCTTGCTGAGTTCCGCGTGGAAGAGGTGGATCTCATCCCCGTCGGGGCCGAGATCACTGCCGACCATTTCGTGGTCGGTCAGTTCGTGGACGTGACCGGCACCACCATCGGCAAGGGTTTTGCCGGCGGTATGAAGCGGCACAATTTCGGTGGTCTGCGCGCCTCTCACGGCGTGTCGGTCTCCCACCGCTCCATCGGTTCTACCGGTGGTCGCCAGGATCCAGGCAAGACCTTCAAGAACAAGAAGATGCCGGGACACATGGGCGACGTCACCGTCACCACCCAGAATCTCAAGGTGGTGATGACGGACGTCGAGCGCGGGCTGATCGCGGTCGAGGGTGCTGTTCCCGGTTCCGCCGGCGGATGGATCACGGTGCGTGACGCTGTTAAGAAGCGCCTGCCCACCGAAGCCCCCAAGCCCGGCGCGTTCAAGCTGCGCGACGGCAACGGCGGCGCGGCCGAGGTGCAGGCTGAAGCGACGAACGGGGAGGGCGCGTGATGGAAATCGCCGTCAAGACGCTCGAAGGAACCGACGTCGGTTCGGTCACGCTCTCGGACGAGATCTTCGGTCTCGAGCCGCGTGCTGACATCCTGCACCGTTGCGTGACCTGGCAGCTTTCGCGCCGCCAGGCCGGTACGCACCGCACCAAGGGCCGTTCGGAAATCAACCGCACGTCCAAGAAGCTCTATAAGCAAAAGGGCACCGGTAATGCGCGTCACGGCGCGGCGTCTGCGCCGCAGTTCCGTGGCGGCGGCCGCGCCTTCGGCCCGGTGGTGCGTTCGCATGCCATCGACCTGCCGAAGAAGGTGCGCGCCCTGGCGCTGAAGCATGCGCTTTCGTCCAAGGCGAAGGCGGAAAAGATCGTCGTTCTCGACAAGGTGTCGCTGAACGATCCGAAGACCAAGGCCCTCAAGGACCAGTTCGCCAAGCTCGGATGGGCGTCGGTGCTGATCGTGGACGGCGCGGAAGTCGAGGCCAACGTCGCTCTGGCGGCGCGCAACCTGGCTTACGTGGATGTGCTTCCGATCCAGGGCATCAACGTCTATGACATCCTGCGTCGCGACACCCTGGTGCTGACCCGGGCCGCACTGGATGCGCTGGAGGCGCGCTTCAAATGAGCCCGCAGCCCAATATCGAACCGCGTCATTACGACGTGATCATTTCGCCCGTCATCACCGAAAAGGCGACGGCGCAGAGCGAATTCAACAAGGTCGTCTTCAACGTCGCCCGCACCGCCACCAAGCCTCAGATCAAAGAGGCAGTGGAACGGCTGTTCGACGTGAAGGTGAAGAGTGTCAACACCCTGCTCCGCAAGGGCAAGGTGAAGATCTTCAAAGGCCGTAAAGGCGTCCAGTCCGACGTGAAGAAGGCGGTTGTGACCCTTGAGCCGGGTCAAACCATCGACATCACCACGGGCCTGTGAGCAGAGGGACGGGAGCAAGACCATGGCGCTGAAGCATTTCAAGCCGGTCACGCCGAGCCTCCGCCAGCTCGTGATCGTGGACCGCTCCGGCCTGTACAAAGGCAAGCCGGTAAAGACGCTGACCGAGGGCAAAAGCTCGTCGGGCGGCCGCAACAATAATGGCCGGATCACCGTCCGCTTCCGCGGCGGCGGTCACAAGCAGACCTACCGCCTCGTCGACTTCAAGCGCTCCAAGCGCGATGTGTCGGCGGTGGTGGATCGGATCGAATATGATCCGAACCGGTCGGCCTTCATCGCCCTGATCAAGTATCAGGACGGCGAGCTTGCCTACATCCTGGCGCCGCAGCGCCTGGCGGTTGGCGACAGCGTGATCGCCGGTGACGCAGTGGACGTGAAGCCCGGCAATGCCGGTCCTCTCTCCAGCCTGCCGGTGGGCACGATCGTCCACAACGTCGAGATGAAGATCGGAAAGGGCGGCCAGATCGCTCGTTCCGCCGGCGCTTACGCGCAGATCGTCGGCCGCGACCAGGGCTATGTGATCGTTCGTCTGAATTCGGGCGAGCAGCGTCTGGTGCACGGCGCCTGCTACGCGACGGTGGGAGCGGTTTCGAACCCCGACCACATGAACACGTCGCTGGGCAAGGCGGGGCGCAGCCGGTGGCTGGGCCGCAAGCCGCATAACCGCGGCGTGACCATGAACCCGGTCGATCATCCGCACGGCGGCGGCGAAGGCCGCACCTCGGGTGGCCGTCATCCCGTCACCCCGTGGGGCTTCCCCACGAAGGGCAAGAAGACCCGCAACAACAAGGCGACCGACAAGTTCATTGTCACCAGTCGCCACAAGCGGAAGAAGTGAGGGCCTGACTGATGTCAAGAGCGATTTGGAAGGGCCCGTTCGTCGACGGCTATCTGCTCAAGAAGGCAGAGACCTCGCGCGCTTCGGGCCGCAGCGAAACGATCAAGATCTGGAGCCGCCGCTCCACGATCCTGCCCCAGTTCGTGGGCCTCAATTTCGGCGTTTATAACGGTCAGAAGCATGTGCCTGTGCATGTGTCTGAAGACATGGTTGGCCACAAGTTCGGCGAGTTCGCGCCGACCCGTACCTACTACGGGCATGCGGCCGACAAAAAGTCGAAGCGTCGGTGATCGGTCATGGGTAAGCAGGCAAAGCCCCGCGCTGAAGCGGACAACGAAGCCAAGGCAGTGCTGCGCAATCTGCGCATCTCGCCCCAGAAGCTCAATCTCGTCGCGGGTCTGATCCGCGGCAAGAAAGTGGCAACGGCTCTCGCAGATCTCGAATTCTCCCGTAAGCGGATCGCCCGCGACGTGAAGAAGTGCCTCGAGAGCGCGATCGCCAACGCCGAGAACAACCACGAGCTGGACGTCGACGACCTGATCGTTGCCGAAGCGCATGTGGGCAAGGGACTTGTCATGAAGCGGTTCTCGCCGCGGGCGCGTGGTCGCGCCTCGCGCATCGAGAAGCCTTTCGCCCACATCACAATCGTGGTGCGGGAAGTCGAGGAGCGGGCCTGATGGGTCAGAAGGTCAATCCGATCGGGCTTCGGCTCGGCATTAACCGCACCTGGGACAGCCGCTGGTTCGCCAACAAGGGCGAATACGGCAAGCTGCTCCACGAGGACATCAAGATCCGCGAGATGCTGATGAAGCAGCTCAAGCAGGCGGCTGTGTCCAAGGTGGTGATCGAGCGTCCGCACAAGAAGTGCCGCGTGACGATCTACTCCGCCCGTCCGGGCGTGGTGATCGGCAAGAAGGGCGCGGACATCGACAAGCTGCGCAAGAAGGTCGCCGACATGACCAAGTCGGAAGTCTTCATCAACATCGTCGAAATCCGCAAGCCGGAAGTCGACGCGCGCCTTGTCGCCGAGTCCATCGCGCAGCAGCTTGAGCGTCGCGTCGCTTTCCGTCGCGCCATGAAGCGGGCCGTTCAGTCGGCCATGCGTCTCGGCGCCGAGGGCATCCGCATCAACTGCTCCGGCCGTCTAGGTGGAGCGGAAATCGCGCGCCTGGAATGGTACCGCGAAGGTCGCGTTCCGCTGCACACGCTGCGTGCGGACGTCGATTACGGCACCGCCACCGCTTTCACGACCTACGGGACGTGCGGCGTGAAGGTGTGGATCTTCAAGGGCGAAATCCTCGAGCACGATCCCATGGCTCAGGACAAGCGCATGGAACAGGGTGATGGCCCGAGCAGCCGTCCCCCGCGCCGTGAACGTGGCGACCGCGACCACCGTGATCGCGATCACGGCCGCGACGCGGCGTGACGGGCCAGAGAGAAGAAAGGCGATAAGCCATGCTGCAACCCAAGCGCACGAAATTCCGCAAGCAGTTCAAGGGCCGTATCCACGGTACCGCGAAGGGCGGCACGGAACTCAATTTCGGCGAATTCGGCCTGAAGGCGCTGGAGCCCGAGCGGGTGACTGCGCGCCAGATCGAAGCCGCCCGCCGCGCGCTGACCCGTCACATGAAGCGTGCCGGTCGTGTGTGGATCCGCGTATTCCCGGACGTTCCGGTGACCTCCAAGCCCACCGAAGTCCGCATGGGCAAGGGCAAGGGTGCACCTGAATATTGGGCGGCCAAGGTGAAGCCTGGCCGCATCATGTTCGAGATCGACGGGGTCAGCGTCGAAACCGCTCGCGAGGCGTTGACCCTCGCGGCGGCGAAGCTGCCCATCAAGACGCGCTTCATTCAGCGCATCGCCGAGTAAGGAGAGGCTCATGAAAGCCGAGGACGTTCGGGCCCTCAGCCCCGATCAGCTCGCCGATGAGCTGCTGAAGCTGAAAAAAGAACAGTTCAACCTGCGCTTTCAGAAGGCGACAGGTCAGCTGGAAAACACGTCGCGGTCGAAGGAAATTCGCCGTGACATTGCGCGGATCAAGACCGTGCAGACCACCAAGCGCGGCGTGGCCGCGTCGAAGGCGAAGTGAGGAAACGATGCCGAAGCGCGTGCTCCAAGGCGTCGTGGTGAGCGACAAGCAGGACAAGACGGTTGTGGTCCGGGTGGAGCGTCGCTTCACTCATCCGCTGCTGAAGAAGACCGTTCGTCGGTCCAAGAAGTATCATGCTCATGACGAGGCGAATGCCTGGCATCAGGGTGACACGGTGTGGATCGAGGAGCATCGGCCGCTTTCTAAGCTGAAGAACTGGATCGTTGTCCAGGGCGAGAAGCGCGTCGAAGTCTGACGAGAAAGCTCCGACGCTGGGTCCGCCTCCCGGGCTACCGGGTGAATGGAGACCGCGTCGCAGTGAAGGCCCGTGTCCCGATGAGCGGGGCACGGTTTGTTTGAACGGGCAATGCCGGCATGCCGGCGGCGCTGGATGACGAGAGCAGGTGCGTCATGATCCAGATGCAGACCAATCTCGACGTGGCGGACAATTCCGGTGCGCGTCGCGTCATGTGCATCAAGGTGCTGGGCGGCTCGAAGCGGAAATACGCTCATGTTGGCGACATCATCGTGGTGTCGATCAAGGAAGCGATTCCGCGCGGCCGCGTTAAAAAGGGCGACGTGATGAAGGCGGTCGTGGTTCGCACGGCCAAGGACATCCGCCGCGTCGACGGTTCGGTGATCCGTTTCGACCGCAATGCGGCCGTGCTGATCAACAACCAGAAAGAGCCGGTGGGAACCCGCATCTTCGGACCGGTTCCGCGCGAACTTCGCGCGAAGAACCACATGAAGATCATCTCGCTGGCACCGGAGGTGCTGTGATGGCCGCGAAGATCAAGAAGGGCGACAAAGTTGTCGTGCTCATCGGCCGCGACAAAGGTCGCACCGGTGAGGTCATCCAGGTCATGCCGACGGAGGGCCGTGCGCTCGTCCGTGGTGTGAACGTCGTGAAGCGTCATCAGCGCCAGTCCGCGAGCCAGGAAGGCGGGATCATCTCTAAGGAGGCCCCGATCCAACTGTCCAATCTCGCGGTTGCCGATCCCAAGGACGGCAAGCCGACTCGCGTCGGTTTCCAGGTGCTGGAAGACGGGACCAAGGTCCGCGTGGCCAAGCGTTCCGGGGAGAGGATCGATGGCTGAGGCGAATTACACCCCGCGTCTGCGCGCTCATTATGATGAGGTCGTGCGGGCGCAGATGATCGAGCAGTTCGGTTACGTGAACCCCATGCAGGTGCCGGTCATCGATAAGATCGTCATCAACATGGGCGTCGGCGAAGCCACTGCCGATACCAAGAAGGTGACGACCGCTGCCGCGGATCTCGCGCTCATCGCCGGCCAGAAGCCGGTTGTGACACGGGCCCGCAAGGCGATCTCGAACTTTAAGCTGCGCGAGAACCAGCCGGTTGGCGCGAAGGTCACCCTTCGCAAGGTTCGCATGTACGAGTTCCTTGACCGGCTTGTGACCATGGCATTGCCCCGCGTGCGGGACTTCCGTGGCCTGAACCCGAAGAGCTTCGATGGTCGTGGCAACTACGCCATGGGCATCAAGGAGCACATCGTGTTCCCCGAGATCAACTATGACCGGGTCGAGGCGATCTGGGGCATGGACATCATCGTGTGCACCACCGCAAAGACGGATGACGAGGCTCGGGCTCTGCTCAAGGCTTTCAACTTCCCCTTTCGGCAGTGAAGATGTAGAAGCGGCGGATTCCGCCGTTGGCGATTTGGAATGCTTTCCGGCTGTGAGGGGTTTCCCCTCAGACGCGGAGAACTGGAGCAGGACATGGCGAAGAAAAGCGCGATCGAGACAAACGAGCGTCGCCGGAAGCTGTCTCAGCAGCTTTTGGGCAAGCGCACGGGTCTCAAGAAGATCGTGAGTGACAAGACGCTGCCGATCGAGGAGCGCTTTGCGGCAACCCTCAAGCTCGCTGAGATGCCCCGTAACTCGGCTCGGATCCGGGTGCGCAACCGTTGCGAAGTGACAGGACGTCCCCGTGCGTTCTATCGCAAGATGAAGATGAGCCGTATCGCGCTGCGCGAACTCGGTTCGCAGGGGCTCGTTCCGGGCCTCGTGAAGTCGAGCTGGTGAGGAGGGCCCGATGTCCATCAATGATCCCATCGGCGACCTGATCACCCGTATCCGCAACGCGCAGATGCGCCGCAAGGACAAGACGTCGACCCCCGGTTCGCGCCTGCGCGCCAGCCTGCTCGACGTTCTTCGTGATGAAGGTTACATCCGCGGCTACACCTCGACCGAATCCGGCGATGGCCGGACCGAGTTCGAGATTGAGCTGAAGTATTTCGACGGCCAGCCCGTGATTCGCGAGATTGCTCGCGTGTCCAAGCCCGGCCGCCGGGTCTACGCTTCGGTGAAGGCCCTTCCCCGCGTCGCCAACGGTCTCGGCATTGCAGTCGTCTCCACGCCCCAGGGCGTGATGGCCGACCACCATGCACGCGAGAAGAATGTCGGCGGCGAAGTGCTCTGCACCGTATTCTGACGAGCAACGGAGAAAGACATGTCGAAAATCGGCAAGAATCCCGTTGCGATCCCCGCTGGCGTCACCGCCAATGTGGATGGTCAGACGGTGAAGATTAAGGGCCCCAAGGGCGTTCTTGAGGTGGTTCTGGTCGACGAGATCAGCGCCGAACTCGAAGGCAGCGAACTGAAGGTGGCCATGCGCGGCGACACCCAGCGTCATCGGGCGATGTGGGGCATGTCCCGCACGCTGGTGGCGAACCTGGTTGAAGGCGTCACCAAGGGCTTCGAGAAGAAGCTTGAGATCACCGGCGTCGGTTACAAGGCGGCGGTGGCGGGCAAGAACCTGAACTTGTCCCTCGGCTATAGCCATGACGTGATCTTTGCGATCCCCGAAGGGATCCAGATCGTCACCCCGAAGGCCACCGAAGTGTTGGTCTCCGGCATGGATAAGCAGAAGGTCGGCCAGGTCGCCGCCGAGATCCGTGATTTCCGCGGCCCCGAGCCCTACAAGGGCAAGGGCGTCAAATATGCTGGCGAATTCATCTTCCGCAAGGAAGGCAAGAAAAAGTAACGGAGACGAACCATGGCTAAGGATTTGGAGGCGCAGCAGCGCCGCAAGGCCAAGGTGCGTCGCGCGATTCGCGTCGCGGCCAACGGGCGTCCGCGCCTGTCGGTCCACCGCACCTCGAAGCATATTTATGCGCAGATCATCGACGATGCGAAGGGCGAGACCGTGGTCGCCGCCTCCAGCCTCGAGAAGGACCTGCGTTCCTCGCTGAAGACCGGCGCTGACGTCGATGCCGCAAAGGCCATCGGCAAGCTGGTCGCCGAGCGGGCAGCCGAGAAGGGCGTGACCACGGTCGTCTTCGATCGTGGCGCTTACATCTATCATGGGCGCGTCAAGGCGCTCGCTGAGGCCGCCCGCGAAGGCGGTCTTCAGTTCTGACGCGAAGGACGAGCGAAATGGCCCGTGAAAGGGAACACCGCGGAGAGCGGGAAGATCGCGACAACACGTTCGTGGACAAGCTGGTCCACATCAATCGTGTCGCGAAGGTTGTGAAGGGCGGACGGCGCTTCGGCTTCGCAGCCCTGGTGGTGGTGGGTGACCAGAAGGGCCGCGTCGGCTTCGGCCACGGCAAGGCCCGCGAGGTCCCCGAGGCCATCCGCAAGGCCACGGAAAGCGCCAAGCGTTCGCTGATCCGCGTGCCGCTGCGCGAGGGCCGCACCCTTCACCATGACGTTCATGGTCATCACGGCGCCGGCAAGGTGGTGCTTCGCGCCGCCCCGGCGGGTACCGGCATCATCGCCGGCGGCCCGATGCGCGCCGTGTTCGAGACCCTGGGCGTGCACGATGTCGTCGCCAAGTCGTTCGGGTCTTCGAACCCCTACAACATGGTGCGCGCCACGTTCGACGCCCTGAAGAACCAGGACAGCCCGCGCTCCGTCGCGGCCCGTCGTGGCATCAAGGTTTCACAGCTTCAGTCCCGCCGCCGCGTCGAAGACGCGGAAGCGACGGACTGAGCCGGGCCCGCAAGATTAGGAGCGCGCCATGGCTAAGGCGTTTGATGGAAAGACGGTCACCGTCGAGCAGGTCGGTTCGCCGATCCGCCGGCCGGCTGATCAGGAAGCAACCCTCGTGGGCCTCGGGCTGAACAAGCGTCACCGCCGTTCAACCCTTCAGGACACGCCGTCGGTGCGCGGGATGATCGCGAAAGTCGCTCATCTCGTTCGCGTCATCGACTGAGGAACAGCGCGATGAAGCTCGACGAGATCAGGGACAATCCCGGTGCGCGCAAGAAGCGCATGCGGGTCGGCCGTGGCATTGGCTCCGGCAAAGGCAAGACTGCGGGACGCGGCGTGAAGGGTCAGAAGGCCCGCACCGGCGTCGCCGTGAAGGGGTTTGAAGGCGGGCAGATGCCGCTGCATCGGCGTCTGCCGAAGCGTGGCTTCCACAACATCTTCCGCCTCAACTTCAACCAGGTCACCCTGGGCCGTATCGAGACCGCCATTGCGGCGGGTAAGCTCGACGCGAACGCGACCGTGGATGCGGCGGCCCTCGTGGCAGCCGGCGTCGTGCGCCGCGTTAAGGACGGCGTGCGTGTGCTGGGTTCCGGCGAACTCACCACCAAGATCAACCTCGACGTGACGTATGCCACGAAGTCGGTGATCGAGGCGGTCGAGAAGCTCGGCGGCTCTGTGACCATGAAGGCGCCCAAGGCGGAAGCCTCGGCCGACTGAGCAAATCGAGAGGGTGCCTCATGGCGCCCTCTTTTTGCGTTCAACCGCCGCTTCCGACCCCTGGAGCGGCGGTATTTATGCTGGGCGTGGCAGCCGGCCGCTATTTTGGCCGGAGATTGCGTTGAAGACCGTCAGGAAAGTTGTGGTGCGTGCCCCTGACGCCGCGCCCTCGCGCCTCACATATATAGGCCGCTCGTTTCAAGAACGGCTCAAGCGGAGCAAGGCATGGCCTCGGCGGCGGAACAACTCGCGGCAAACCTGAACTTCGGCGCTCTCGGCAAGGCCGAGGAACTCAAAAAGCGCATCTGGTTCACTCTTGGCGCTCTCCTGGTCTACCGGCTGGGGACCTATATCCCGCTGCCCGGTATCAATCCCGACGCGCTGCAGGAAGTGTTCAAGCACGCGCAGCAGGGCATCATCGGCCTGTTCAATATGTTCTCGGGCGGCGCCGTGCAGCGCATGGCCATCTTTGCCCTGAACATCATGCCGTACATCTCGGCCTCCATCATCATTCAGCTTCTCACCACCGTCTCGCCGACGCTGGAGACGCTGAAGAAGGAAGGCGAGAGCGGACGCAAGCAGCTCAATCAATATACCCGCTACCTCACCGTCATCCTCGCGGTGTTCCAGGCCTATGGCATCGCCGTCGGGCTCGAAAGCTCCGGTACGGTCGTCTCGGATCCCGGCTGGTTCTTCCGCATCAGCACGGTCCTGACGCTCACCGGCGGCACCATGTTCCTGATGTGGCTGGGTGAGCAGATCACCTCGCGCGGCATCGGCAACGGCACCTCACTGATCATCTTCGCCGGCATCGTCGCCGAGCTTCCGGGCGCCTTCGTGCGCACCCTGGAACTCGGTCGCCAGGGCGCCATTTCCACCCCGCTGATCCTGCTGGTGCTGGTGATGGTGGTGGGCATCATCGCCTTCATCGTGTTCATGGAGCGGGCCCAGCGCCGGCTGCTGATCCAGTATCCCAAGCGCCAGGTGGGCAATAAGCTCTACGAGGGGCAGTCCTCGCATCTGCCGCTGAAGCTCAACACCTCGGGCGTCATCCCGCCGATCTTCGCGTCCTCGCTGCTGCTGATTCCCGCGACCATCGGCAGCTTCTCGCAGGGCTCCGGGCCGGAATGGTTCAACACGGTGACGCGCCTGCTGGGCCATGGCCAGCCGCTGTACATGCTCATGTACGTGGTGCTGATCGTGTTCTTCTGCTTCTTCTACACCGCGATCGTGTTCAATCCGGTGGAGACGGCGGACAACCTCAAGAAGCACGGCGGCTTCATTCCAGGCATCCGCCCGGGCGAGCGCACGGCTGAATATATCGACTACGTGCTCACGCGAATCACCGTGGTAGGTGCGGCATATATCGCAGCGGTATGTCTCTTCCCCGAACTGCTGATATCCTATGCTGCGGTTCCGTTCTATTTCGGCGGAACATCGCTGTTGATCGTGGTCAGCGTGACCATGGACACCGTGGCTCAGGTTCAGGGACACCTCTTGGCTCACCAGTACGAGGGACTGGTGAAGAAATCCAAGCTGCGTGGGGGGAGACGGAAATGAGGTTGATACTGCTGGGACCGCCCGGAGCAGGGAAGGGCACGCAAGCCCATCGCATCGTCGAGAAGCACGGCGTCGTGCACCTCTCGACCGGCGACATGCTGCGGGCGGCCGTGGCGGCCGGAACGGCCATCGGCCAGAAGGCCAAGGCCGTGATGGAGGCGGGGGAGCTTGTCTCGGACGACATCGTCATCGGCATCATCGCCGAGCGGCTGGATCACGCGGATGCCCGCAAGGGCTTCATCCTCGACGGCTTCCCGCGCACGGTGGCCCAGGCGGCAGCCCTGGACAGCATGCTCGCGGAAAAGGGCCTGAAGATCGACGCGGTGATCGAGCTGGTGGTGGACCAGACCGCTCTGACCGCGCGAATCGTCCGCCGGGCCGAAGAAACCAAGGCGCGCGGCGAGCCGGTTCGCAAGGACGACGACCCGGACGTGTTCAAGCACCGCCTTGACGCCTACAACCGCGACACCGCCGTTGTGGCGCCTTACTACAAGGCGCGCGGCCAGTTGCAGCAGATTGACGGCATGCGTCCCATCGATGATGTGACGAGCGCCATATCGGGAGTGCTGGAGGCGGTGTGAGGCTGCTTTCGCTTGACGTTTCGACGAAAAGCGAGTATTGGCGCAACCTCATTTCGCAATCCGTGCGACTTGCTCTTCCTTGAGGAGGGGCAAGGCGCGCGGTTTTGTTTATCCCGCAGGGGATGATTCGCTTTCTCCGCAAGGACCGGCCTCCACCGGACGCGGGGATCAAAGTGCCGCCAGCTTGCTGGTGGCCCACATGGAGAAGACTCGTGGCTCGTATCGCAGGCGTTAACATCCCGACCAACAAGCGCGTGATCATCGCGCTTCAGTACATTCATGGCATCGGCGCCAAGAAGGCCGAAGAGATCGTCGAGAAGGTTGGCATCCCGGCCGAGCGCCGCGTGAACCAGCTCACCGACCAGGAAGTGCTCCAGATCCGCGAGACCATCGATCGCGACTACATCGTCGAAGGCGATCTGCGCCGCGAAGTGTCGATGAACATCAAGCGCCTCATGGACCTCGGCTGCTATCGCGGCCTGCGCCATCGTCGCGGCCTGCCGGTTCGCGGCCAGCGCACGCACACCAACGCCCGCACCCGCAAGGGTCCGGCCAAGGCGATCGCCGGCAAGAAGAAGTGATCGGCGGACACTCCGCCCGTTAAGACGGGGCCGGCTGGTCCGGCCCTCCATTCCCGACTGCTCCCCAAAGAGCATTGTCCCGAGCGCCTGGTGTTACGGGCGCGCCTGAAGGATCGAAGACAAGATGGCTAAGGAAGCTACCCGCGTTAAACGCCGCGAGCGCAAGAACATTGCCTCCGGCGTCGCGCATGTGAATGCGTCGTTCAACAACACCATGATCACCATCACCGATGCGCAGGGAAACACCATTTCCTGGTCGTCCGCCGGCGCCATGGGTTTCAAGGGTTCGCGCAAGTCGACCCCGTACGCCGCGCAGGTCGCGGCCGAGGATGCAGCCCGCAAGGCTTCCGAGCACGGCATGCGCACCCTCGAAGTTGAAGTTTCCGGCCCGGGTTCGGGACGTGAGTCGGCGCTTCGCGCGCTGCAGGCCGCGGGTTTCCTCGTGACCTCGATCCGCGACGTGACGCCCATCCCGCACAACGGCTGCCGTCCGCGCAAGCGTCGGCGCGTCTGAGCGTACCAGCGGCGCGCCGGCCGAACCCGGCGAGCCATATGCCCCGTTCCTCTCCCGTATGCGGGACGGGCCGGCGCCTCGAAACCCTTAAGTTCGTTCGAGTGCCGCGGCCCGGCGAGAAGGCAAGGTGACGCAAGTGATTCAAAAGAACTGGCAAGAGCTTATCAAGCCCGAAAAGTTGCAGGTGAGCGCCGGTTACGATCCCAAGCGCCTCGCGACGGTCGTCGCCGAGCCGCTGGAGCGTGGCTTTGGCATGACGCTCGGCAATTCCCTGCGCCGTATCCTTCTGTCCTCGCTTCAGGGCGCGGCCGTGACCTCGCTGCACATCGATGGTGTGCTGCACGAGTTCTCGTCCATCCCGGGCGTGCGTGAGGATGTCACCGACATCATCCTCAACGTGAAGGACGTCGCCATCAAGATGCAGGGCGAAGGCCCCAAGCGTCTGATCGCGAAGAAGACCGGCCCCGGCGTTCTGACCGCCGGAGACATCCAGACGGTCGGCGACATTCAGATCCTCAACCCCCATCTGGCGATCTGCACGCTGGATGAGGGCGCGGAGCTGCGGATGGAATTCACCGTGGACACCGGCAAGGGCTATGTCGCCGCTGACCGGAACCGTCCCGAGGACGCGCCGATCGGCCTGATCCCGATCGACAGCCTGTATTCCCCGGTGCGCAAGGTCTCCTACAAGGTCGAGAACACCCGCGAGGGCCAGATTCTCGACTATGACAAGCTGATCATGCAGATCGAGACCGACGGCTCGATTTCGGCCGAGGATGCGCTCGCTTATGCCGCGCGAATCCTGCAGGACCAGCTTGAGATCTTCGTGAATTTCGAGGAGCCCAAGCGCGAGAGCGAGAGCACGGCCATCCAGGAGCTGCCCTTCAACCCGGCGCTTCTGAAGAAGGTGGACGAGCTGGAGCTGTCGGTTCGTTCGGCGAACTGCCTGAAGAACGACAATATCGTCTACATCGGCGACCTGATCCAGAAGAGCGAGACGGAGATGCTCCGTACGCCGAATTTCGGCCGCAAGTCGCTCAACGAGATCAAGGAAGTGCTGGCCTCCATGGGCCTGCATCTCGGCATGGAAGTGCCGGGCTGGCCGCCGGAGAATATCGAAGAGCTGGCGAAGCGCTTCGAAGATCATTACTGACCAATTCACTCCGCGGCTCGAGCCGCTTAACCAATTTCGGCTCGAAACGCCGGAGGCATCTTAGGAGTTCGCCGTCATGCGTCACGGCAAGGTACACCGCAAGTTCAACCGCACTTGGGAACATCGCAAGGCGATGTTCATGAACCTGTGCAACGCGCTCATCACCCATGAGCAGATCGTCACCACCCTGCCCAAGGCGAAGGATCTTCGCCCGGTGGTGGAGAAGCTTGTGACCCTGGCCCGCAAGGGTGATCTTCACGCGCGTCGCCAGGCCATCGCCGAGCTGCGCGACCAGTCGGCCGTCAGGAAGCTCTTTGACGTGCTGGCGCCCCGCTACAAGGAGCGTCCGGGTGGATACACCCGCATCGTCAAGGCGGGCTTCCGCTATGGCGACAACACGGCCATTGCCGTGATCGAGTTCGTGGATCGTGACGTGGACGCCAAGGGCGCCGCGGATCACGCCCGCACCGCTGCGGCGGAAGCTGCCGCGGCCTGACGAACCCGAAACGACCCAGTGTCGTTATGGGAGGGCGGCTTCGGCCGCCCTTTTTTCGTTTCAATCGGGCGGCAAGCACGGTGGGAGCGCGACGCGCAACACTGATCGTCGGGCTGTAAGGGGACGAACATGAATCGGCGGATTCTCAGGGTTTGCGCTTTTGGATTGCTGGCCGTCATGGCCGGCCCGCTTTCGCCCGCGTTCGCGCAGAGCGCGGTGCAGGAAGCGGCCCGCGTGCCAGCCTCGCGCAACGAGGTGCAATTGTCCTTCGCCCCGGTGGTGAAGCGGACGGCGCCAGCAGTCGTCAACGTCTACGCCATGAAAAGCGTGCGGCAGAACAACCCGTATATGGACGACCCGTTCTTCCGCCGATTCTTCGGCGGCGGTCCGGGGCTCGGCGGGCCCGAGCGGATGCAGCGCTCGCTCGGCTCGGGGGTCGTGGTGGATGCCAGCGGCATCGTCGTCACCAACCACCATGTGGTGGCCGGTGCCGACCAGATCCGCATCGCCCTGAACGACCGGCGCGAATATGACGCCGACGTCGTGCTCAGCGACCAGCGCACCGATCTCGCGGTGCTGCGGCTCAAGGGCGACGGCAAGGAGCGGTTTCCCACCATCGACCTCGGCAATTCCGATGAATTGTCGGTCGGCGACCTGGTTCTCGCGATCGGCGATCCCTTCGGCGTCGGGCAGACCGTGACGCAGGGCATCGTCTCGGCGCTCGCGCGCACACAGGTCGGCATTTCTGACTATCAGTTCTTCATCCAGACCGATGCGGCCATCAATCCTGGCAATTCCGGCGGCGCACTGGTGGATATGGCGGGACGGCTGGTCGGCATCAATTCGGCGATCTATTCGCGCTCCGGCGGCTCCCTGGGCATCGGCTTTGCCATTCCGGTGAACATGGTGCGGGTGGTGGTGGAGTCGGCCATGAGCGGCGGCAAGTCCGTGCGCCGGCCCTGGCTCGGCGCCAAGCTCCAGCGCGTGACGCCGGAGATCGCCGAGAGCCTCGGCCTGCCACGCCCCACCGGCGTGCTGGTGCAGACCATCACCGTCTCCGGCCCGGCCGATGTCGCCGGGCTGAAGGTCGGCGATCTCATCATCGCCGTGGAAGGGCAGGGGGTGGATGATCCCGAATCCCTGACGTATCGGCTCGCCACCCTGCCGATCGGCGGCAGCGCGCTGATCACGCTCAACCGGCAGGGCAAGGAAGCCCAGGTATCCCTGAAGCTTGCCCCGGCGCCGGAGAGCGTGCCGCGCGATGAAATCTCCCTGCGCGGCCGCTCGCCGTTCGCGGGGCTGAAGGCCGTGAACATCTCCCCGGCGGTTGCCGAGGAAATGCGCATCGATGCTTCGGGCACCGGGGTCGTCGTGTCGGAAATCACCGGCAGTTCGCCGGCGGAGGCCTCCGGTTTCAAGCCGGGCGATATCATCCTGGAGGTCAACGGCGCCAAGATCGCCACGACCAAGGATCTGGACGCGGCAACGCGCGGGACCTCGCGCGCTTGGCGCGTGACGGTGATGCGCGGCGGGCGCACCATCACGGCCGTTCTCGCGGGCTGACGCGGGAGCAGGACGCACGGCGCGCGGGACCGAGGATCGCATGAGCACTTTGTTCGAGGCGGCCGGAATGGAGGAGGGGGCACCGCGCCCCCTCGCGGATCGCCTGCGCCCGCGCCGCCTGGACGAGGTGGTCGGCCAGGACCATCTGGTGGGCCGCGACGGCATCCTGACCCGGATGGTCGAAGCCAAGTCTCTGGGCTCGCTGATTCTCTGGGGGCCGCCGGGGACCGGCAAGACGACCATCGCCCGCCTGCTCTCGCAGACCACCAACCTGCATTTCGAGCAGATCTCGGCAATTTTCTCGGGCGTGGCCGATCTCAAGAAGCTGTTCGAGCAGGCGCGCCATCGCCGGTCGATGGGGCAGGGAACGCTGCTGTTCGTGGACGAAATCCATCGCTTCAACCGTGCCCAGCAGGACAGCTTCCTGCCCGTCATGGAGGACGGGACGGTGGTCCTGGTCGGCGCGACCACGGAAAACCCCTCCTTCGAGCTGAACGCCGCCTTGCTCTCGCGCGCCCGCGTTCTGGTGTTCCAGCCGCTGGACGATGCCGCGATTGGGCGGCTGATCGCCCGCGCGGAAGAGATGGAAAGCCTGCCCCTGCCGCTGGATGACGAGGCCCGCGCCTCGCTGCTGCGGATGGCGGATGGCGATGGGCGCGCGGCGCTGACGCTTCTGGAGGAGGTCTGGCGCGCCGCCCGGCCCGGCGAGGTGTTCGATTCAGCCGGCCTGCAAGAGGTGGTGCAGCGACGGGCGCCGATCTACGACAAGAGCGAGGACGGCCACTACAATCTGATCTCCGCCCTGCACAAGGCGGTGCGCGGATCGGACCCCGACGCCGCGCTCTATTATCTCGCGCGCATGCTGGATGCCGGGGAAAACGCGCTGTTCCTCGCCCGGCGGCTGGTGCGCATGGCGGTCGAGGACATCGGCCTTGCCGACCCCAATGCGCTGACCGTCGCCAATGCGGCGAAGGATGCGTTCGATTTCCTCGGCTCGCCGGAGGGCGAACTGGCGCTGGCGCAGGCGGCAGTCTATCTCGCCACCGCGCCGAAATCCAACGCGCTTTATACCGCCTGGAAGGCCGCGTCGCGCACGGCGAAGGAGGGCGGCTCCCTGATGCCGCCCAAGCACATCCTCAACGCGCCCACCAAGCTGATGAAGAACGAAGGCTACGGCGCCGGCTATCGCTACGACCACGACCAGCCCGACGCCTTCTCCGGCCAGAATTATTTCCCCGAGCAATTGGGCCGGCAGAGCTTCTACCATCCCGTCGAGCGCGGCTTCGAGCGGGAGGTGCGCAAGCGCATGGACTATTGGGCCAAGCTTCGCGCCGAGCGCGGCGAGCCCTAGACGGGTGCGCTGGAGACTGGCGCACTGATCATTCATCGAATGGTGCGTGGGAGGAAACCAGCCGTGTCCGAGCCTCTGCCAGACAGCTTTTGCGTTCGCGACATGGGCAGCTTCCATGTCGGCGGGCAGATCGTCACCCTCACCGGCCTGCCGCCGCGCCACCGCGTCAGCACGCAGGGAGGACCGAGCCGGCCCATCGAGCAGAATGGCGAGATGGCGGTCGGGCAGATGTATGTCCAATACGTGCGTCTCGCGGCGCCGCGCTCGCCGGTGCCCGTGCTCATGTGGCATGGGGGCGGCATGACCGGGGCGAATTGGGAGGCGACGCCCGACGGGCGGGCCGGATGGCAGAGCATCTTCCTGCGCGCCGGCTTCGACGTGTTCGTTTCCGATGCCGTGGAGCGTGGCCGGGCCGGTTTCGCGCCTTCCCCGCAGGTCTATCCCGAAGACCCGTTTTTCCGCACGGCGGAGGAAGCGTGGGAGGAGGTGTTCCGCTTCGGCCCGCACGGCTCCTATCACAGGGACCCCGCCGTTCGCGGGGATTATCCGGGTTGCCGCTTTCCGCTTCGGGATTTCGACGCCTTCATGAAAGGGTGCGTCCCGCGCTGGGGGTGCAACGACGCACTGACGCAGGCGGCCTATGACGCGCAGGTGGCGCGCCTGGAGGCCAGCGTCCTGCTGATGCACAGCCAGGGCGGCAATTTCGGCTTCCACGCCGCGCTTCATGCGCCGGATCGCGTGAAGGCGGTGATCGCGTTGGAGCCGTCGGGTGCGCCCGACCCGTCACGGGAGGATGCGGCCCGTCTCGCGCATATCCCGCACCTGTTCATCTGGGGCGATCATCTCGACGGCAGCGTGTTCTGGACCCAGTACCGGCCGAATGTGGAACGCTGGGCCGAGGCGCTGGGGAAGGCTGGGGCATCCGTCGATTGGATCGACCTGCCGGCTCATGGGATACGCGGCAACAGCCACGCCTTGATGCTGGACGACAACAGCGACGAAATCGCGCGCATGGCGATCGACTGGCTTGCTGGGCATGGCCTGCGCGCCTGAGGCAGGATGGGCGCCGGACGGGTTTACGGGTGGGGGCGGGCATGACGGCGGCTTTGGTGGTTTTCCTGGGGGCCGGTGTTGGCGGCCTGATGCGTCATCTCGCGAATATGGCGGGGGTCCGCTTGTTCGGCTTCCTGGATTTTCCCTATGTCACCATGGCGGTGAACGTGACGGGCTGCTTCATTATGGGCGCCTTCACCGCTTGGTTCGCGATGCGCGCCGGAGGCGTGCCGCAGCATGTGCGGCTGTTCCTGACCACCGGAATGCTGGGCGGGTACACCACCTTCTCCACCTTTTCGCTGGAGTTCGCGGTGCTGGTGGAACGGGGCGCCATGGGCCACGCCGCCGTTTACGCCGTCGGCTCGCTGGTGCTGTGCCTGATCGCGGTATTCGCTGGTTTGACGCTGATCCGCGCCATTTCGTGACATGCCGTTCCGCGCGGATTAGAAGGACATCTTCAATCCGACCGTTGCGGAGGTGAGGCCGATGGCGGTCGAGATGAAAAAGGTAGTGGCGGACGAGGCAGGCATGCGCCTCGACCGCTGGTTCAAGCTCCATTATCCGGACCTGTCGTTCGGCCACCTGCAAAAGCTGGTGCGCACCGGGCAGGTGCGCGTCGAGGGCGGGCGGGTGAAGACCTCGGCCCGGCTCGAGGACGGGCAGACCGTGCGCGTGCCGCCGTTGGGCGGCGATGTGGAAGAGGTGGTGCCCGGCGCACCGCCGCGCGAGGGCGATGATGCCGAACGCGAGGCGTCCGGACGCGAGGGAGACGCGCCGCGCGCGCTCAGCCCGGCCCGCGCCGCCCGCAAGGAAACCACGGACCTCGAATTCCTGCGTTCCATCATCCTGTACGAAGACAAGGATGTGATGGTGCTGAACAAGCCCTATGGGCTCGCCGTGCAGGGCGGCTCGGGCACTGTGCGGCACCTCGACGGCATTCTCGAAGCGATGCGCGACAAGGACGGGCAGAAGCCGCGTCTGGTCCACCGCATCGACAAGGACACAGCCGGCTGCCTGCTGGTGGCCAAGACCCGTCTCGCCGCCTCGGTTCTCGCCAAGAGCTTCCGCTCGCGCGAAGCGCGCAAGATCTATTGGGCCCTGGTCCCCGGTGTGCCCAGGCCCCGCCAGGGGCGCATTTCCACCTATCTCGCCCGCGACGAGGCCGAGGAGCGCATGCGGGTCGCCCGCCACGGAGAAGACGAGGCCAGCCACGCCATCACCTATTATGCGGTCGTCGACCAGGCGGCGCAGAAGATGAGCTGGCTTTCGCTGAAGCCGGTGACCGGCCGCACCCATCAATTGCGCGCGCACATGGCCCATGTCGGCCACCCCATCGTCGGCGACCCGAAATATTTCAATATCGAGAACTGGGAGTTTCCCGGCGGGATGCAGAACCGGCTGCACCTGCTGGCGCGCCGCATCGTGATTCCGCATCCGCGCGGCACGGGCGTCATCGATGTGTCCGCGCCGCTGCCGCCGCATATGGTGCAGTCCTGGGCGGTGCTGGGGCTCGATGCCACGCAATATGACCCCATCCTGGAAGCGCCCGAGGTCTGAGCCGGTACGGCGTCGCGCCCGGCCGCTGTCGAGGGCGTTTCCATCGGCCCAAAATGGCGCTAAACGCTGCGGGCGGGGGTGCGCGTTCGACGGAGGTGGTGCATGGGCCGACAGCCAGACCGGTGTCCGGGCTGCGGGGCAGATGTGCATCCCAAGGCGCACGAATGCCCGGAATGCGGCAGCGCGTTGCGCCCCCGCTCCGGTGCTTTGCCGATGGTTGTGGCGGTTGCCGGCGTGGGCGTCGCGATGCTCGCCGGCGTGGGCGTCTGGCTCGCCCTGAGCCCCGGCGCGCCGAGTGCATCGCGCCCGCAGGCGCCGTCTGCCGCCGCAGCGCCATCTGATATCCTTGCCAGCGCGCCGGGCACGCTGTCCCCGGTTGCCGTGGCACCCAGCGCGCCGCTGCTGCCGGGCGGACCGGCGGCGCTGCAAGGCCCGCCGAGCAATGACCCGCCGCTGCCGTTGCCGCATGTGCAGCCGGGCATTCCCATGCCGGGGAAAGACGCGCCGACGCGGGAAGCCTATGCCAAGAGCACGCAGGACAATTTCGTTCAGAACGGCCTCGAACTGAAGGTTCAGGCGACCGGCCCGCAGTCCACCGTGATGAACATCGTCTTCAATTTTCCCGCAAAATCCGCCGTCGAACTGATCTCGTCCGGGCCGTTTCCCAACCAGTGTCGGGCGCGCGGCTTCACGTCCATCGTCTTCACGGACAGCACGAACGCCACCTGGAATTATGACCTTTCGACCGACAAGCTGAGCCAGAAATGACCGACCTCAAGCTCATCCTGTTCGATTGCGACGGCACCCTGGTGGACGGGCAGCACATGATCGTCGCCGCAATGACGGCCGCGCATCAGGCTCATGGCGTCGCTGTACCGACGCGGGAGGCGATCCTCTCAGTGGTGGGGCTTTCGCTGCCGGAGACGTTCGCCGTGCTCTCGCAGGGCGACGCGGATTATCCGGTCTTCGCCATGGTGGATGCCTACAAGGACGCGTTCCACCAGTTGCGGGACGCCGAGTTCTCCGAGCCGATGTTCGAGAATATCCGTGACACCGTCGATCTCCTGCGTGCCCAGCCGGACACGCTGCTCGGCATCGTCACCGGCAAGTCGCAGAATGGCGTGCGCCGGGTGCTGGAGACCCACGCGATGGCTGGATGGTTCTCGACCATCCAGACCGCCGAGGATGCGCCCTCCAAGCCGCACCCCGGCATGGTGCATCAGGCGATGCAGGAACTCGGCGGCGTGCCGCATGCGACCGTGGTGATCGGCGACACCACCTACGACATGGAAATGGCCAAGGCTGCCGGCGCGTGGGCGATCGGCGTGACCTGGGGCTACCATCATCGTGCCCAACTCCTGGCCGCGGGCGCCGACCTGCTGGTCGAGGATGCAGCGGCACTTCCCGCGGCTGTGGGGGCCTTGCTCGCCCGCGCGGCCGCCTGAAGCCCAAACCCGGAGCCCGACATGCGCGATCTCTTTGAAGATATCGAGGACGCTCAGGACCCGATGACCGCCGCGCGGGCGGGGCAGCGGCGGGCCTTGCCCAAGCGATTCTATAAGGAGGTCTCGGTCGGCGAGGGGGAGGGCGGCGCCTTCCAGGTGCTGCTGGACGGCCGCCCGGTGCGCACGCCGGCACGCGCGCTGCTCGCGGTTCCCGTCCGTGCGCTTGCGGAGGCGCTGGCGGAGGAATGGCGCGCCCAGGACACGCTGATCGACCCCACCGCCATGCCGCTGACGCGCCTGGTGAATGTGGCGCTCGACGGGGTGTCCAGGGACCCGGATGCCTCGCTCGATGAAGTGGTGAAATACGCCGGCACCGACCTGATCTGCTATCGCGCGGAAGGTCCCGACCGGCTGGTGGCGCGCCAAGGGGAGCACTGGGACCCGGTGCTCGACTGGTATCGGCGCGAGCACGGCGCTCGCTTCATGCTCAGCGCCGGCATCCGGCATGTGGCGCAGCCGGCGGAAGCCTTGGCGCGCATTGCCGATCTGGTGCCGCGCGATCCGCTGCGGCTGACGGCGGTCGCCTCCATGACCACGCTGATGGGATCGGCCCTGCTGGCGCTCGCGGTGGCGCACGGGCGGCTCTCGGCCGACGCGGCATGGGCGGCCGCGCATGTGGACGAGGACTGGAACATCGCGCAATGGGGCGAGGACGAGGAGGCCCGCGCGCGCCGCGCCGGGCGGTCCGTGGAGATGCAGGCAGCGGCGCAGCTTCTGCAACTGGGCTGAACTGCCATGATGGACGAGGATGAACTCGCCGATCTGTTCTCCGCCTTCGGCCCGGTGCGCTCGCGCCGCATGTTCGGCGGGGCCGGGCTTTATGCGGATGGCGTGATGTTCGCCATCGATACGGGGCAGGGCATCTTCCTCAAGACCGACCCAGCATTCGCCGCCGATCTCGCCGAGCGCGGCTGTGCGCCTTTCACCTATTCGGCCAAGGAGCGGGAGGTGCGCCTGCCATATTGGTCGCTCCCTGAGGAGGCCCTGGACGCGCCCGACCTGCTCGCGGAACTCGCCCGCCGGGCTCTGGGAATTGCAAGAGCAAGCGCGGCTAAGAAAAAACCGAAGGAAAAGAAGCCGGCAAAATAACGGATCTCAAAGGCGATGAACCTATAAAAAATGCCCGGCGTTTAGCCGGGCATTTTTTCGTTCAGGACATCCGTGAACCGCTCAACCGGTCTTAACCCGCACGGGGCGAAGGAGGAAGGCGGGCAGGTGGGACATATCGGCCGGCTCGCTCGCAGCGCGGTCGCTGTCGCGGCGCGGCGGGCGGGCGCCTTGGCGCGGCGCCCGTTCCGGCTGGCGTTCCTGCTGCTGACGTTCCGGCTGGTCGCGCTGTTCGGTGTGCTCGGCCGCAGGGCGGGGCGCACGGGGCGGGCGCGGGGTGCGTTCACGCACGGGAGCGTCTGCTGCTTCCACGCGAGGCGCGGTTTCAGGGGCGCGTTCCTCGCGGCGGGGTGCGCGTTCCTTGTCGGGACCGCGTTCCTTCTCGCCACTCCGATCCTTGCCGCGGCCTGAGGCGCGGTTCTTTTCACCACGTCCTTCGCCGCGTCCACCTTCGCCGCGTCCGCTTTCACCACGTCCGCCGGCGCGCTTGTCGTCGCGCCGCGCGCGGGCCGGAGCCTCGCCCAGCGGCTCGCCGCTCCAGGGGATCGCGTTGCCGATGAGCTTCTCGATCGCCGCCAGGGACTTGCCGTCCTCGTGCGTCATCAGCGAGATGGCGCTGCCGCTGCGACCCGCGCGGCCGGTGCGGCCGATGCGGTGCACATAGTCTTCGGCATGGTGGGGCACGTCGTAATTGAAGACGTGGCTCACGGCGGGGATGTCCAAGCCGCGCGCCGCCACGTCGGAGGCGACGAGAATGGCCGCTTCGCCGCTGCGGAACTGGTCGAGTGCCTGGGTGCGGGAGTGCTGATCCATATCGCCGTGCAGGCAGACGGCGTTGAAGCCGTGCTTCTGCAAGGAGCGATGAAGCACCGCGACTTCGCGCTTGCGATTGCAGAACACGATGGCGTTCTGCAATCCCTCAACCGTGCGCATCAGTTCACGGAGAACTTCGCGCTTCTCAAAATCCTCACTGCCCGTGGCCACCAGCACCTGCGTGACGGTGGCGGCGGTCGATGCAGGCTTGGAGACTTCGACGCGCACCGGATTGGACAGGAATTGCGACACCAGCCGCTGGATTTCCGGCGGCATGGTTGCGGAGAAGAACAGCGTCTGCCGGGTGAACGGCACCAGCTTGCAGACCCGCTCGATATCGGGGATGAAGCCCATGTCCAGCATGCGGTCCGCCTCGTCGATGACGAGAACCTCGATGCCGGATAGCAGGAGGCGGCCGCGCTCCACATGGTCGAGCAGCCGGCCGGGCGTGGCGATCAGGACATCGACGCCGCGCGCCAATTTGGAATCCTGGTCGCCGAACGACACGCCGCCGATCAGCAGCGCGACATTCAGTTTGTGATGCTTGCCGTATCGGATGAAGCTTTCTTCCACCTGCGCCGCGAGTTCGCGCGTAGGTTCGAGAATGAGCGTCCGGGGCATCCGCGCACGGGCGCGGCCCTGTTCCAGCAGGGTGAGCATGGGGAGCGTGAAGGCAGCGGTCTTGCCGGTGCCTGTCTGGGCGAGGCCGAGCACATCGCGACGTGCGAGCACATGCGGAATGGCCTGCGCCTGAATGGGAGTGGGCGTGGTGTAGCCCGTAGCCTCTACGGCCGCGAGGACTTTTTCACTCAGGCCGAGTTCGGAAAATGACATTGCGTCGCTTGATGCGGCAGCGCCCCGCCTATCGCGCGCTCCATGCCGAACGGAGCTATGCGAGTGGTCGTCGTTCGGCGCGCTTGGATTCGAAAAACTCGGACGACGCCTTGTAAAATAAGGATTTTGTGCGCTGTGTCAATGCATGCGTCCGGGCACGGCCAAGCCCAGGCCCTAGCGTCGCCTTTTGGGCGGGGGGCGTGACGCGCCTTGACAGCGGCGTCATGGAGGCGAATGTAAGGTCGCCTTCCATTTATCGTCACCTGATGCCCTTCATTTTCATTCTCGGTTTGGCCGGCTTCGCCAGCGCATTTTCACTGCGTGCGGTGGAGCCCACCCTCAACCTCATCGCCGCTGATTTGCACGTCTCCCTGGAACAGGCGGCGCTGCTCTCGACGGCGTTCGCGCTGCCCTATGCCGGGATGCAACTGGTGTTCGGGCCGATCGGCGATGCGGTCGGCAAGGTGCGCGTGATCCGTGCCACGCTGCTGCTGCTCTCGCTCTCCCTCGTCGCCTGTGCGCTCGCCCCTTCGCATGCCACGCTGCTGGTGGCGCGCATTCTCTCGGGCGCATGGGCGGGGGGCATCATTCCGGTGTCGTTCGCTCTTGTGGGGGATCGTTTCGAGCTGGATAAGCGGCCCGCCGCTCTCGGCCGCATCCTCATGCTGGTGGTTCTGGGACAACTGATTGGCGCGGCTGCCTCCGGTGTCATTGCAAATGCCTTGGGGTGGCGCGCGGTTTTTTGGGTTTCCACCGCTCTGACGATCCTGGCGGCGATAGGGGTCATGGGCTTCATCACCGAGACCGCCCCACGTAAGAAGCTCTCGTTCGGCAATTCATTCGCCAAATATCGCGAAGTTCTACGCAATCCGCTCTCGATCCCGCTGTTCGTCATCGTCTTTATCGAGGGCGCGCTGATCTTCGGCTGCTTCCCGTTCGTCGCGGCGCACATGATCGACCATGGGTTCGGCGGCGCGCTGGAGGCGGGCATCTCGCTCGGCGCTTTCGGTGCGGGCGGCATTCTCTACACGGCGGTCGTCACCCCGGTGCTGCGGCGCCTTGGCTTGCCCGGCATGGCGCGCCTCGGGGCGGTGATGGCGGGCGTCTGCTTCATGCTGATCGCCGAGGTGCCGATCCTGTCTGTGGTGGTCACCCTGTTCGCGATTGCCGGGTTCGGCTTCTACATGATCCACAACACCATTCAGATCATGGCGACGGAACTCGTGCCCACCGCGCGCGGCTCCAGCGTCGCCATGTACGCGACGTCGTTCTGGTTCGGACAGGCAGCGGGGGCGGTGGCGATGGCGCAGGTGGTCCCGTTTATCGGGCCGCATGGCCTGTTCATTGGCGCGGGCCTGGGCCTGATCGCCCTCTCCTGGCCCGCCGCGCAGTTGGCGCGACGGTCGAGCAAGTCCGCGTAAGCGGCTGTAATTACTGACCCTTGCCAGCGCGCGCCGCGAAGCGAACGGCCTCTTCGCCGGCGCGGAACAGCGCCTTCGCCTTGTTGATGCATTCCTGATGCTCGCTGAGCGGCACGGAATCATAGACGAGGCCGGCGCCCGCCTGGACGTACATGCGCCCATCCTTCACCACCGCGGTGCGCAGGACAATGCAGGTGTCCATCTCGCCGTCGGCGCCGAAATAGCCGATGGCGCCGGCATAGATGCCGCGCTTGTCCTTCTCCAACTCGTCGATCACCTCCATGGCGCGCACCTTGGGCGCGCCGGAGACCGTGCCGGCCGGGAACCCGGCCGCCAGCGCATCGAGTGCGTCGAAGCGGCCATCGATGCGGCCTTCGACGTTGGAGACGATGTGCATCACCTGGCTGTAGCGTTCGATGAAGAAGCTGTCGGTGACCTCCACCGTGCCGATCTGCGACACCCGTCCCGCATCGTTGCGGCCGAGGTCGAGAAGCATCAGGTGTTCGGCACGCTCCTTCGGGTCGGCCAGAAGCTCGCTCGCCAGCGCATCGTCCTCGCCGGGCGTCGCGCCGCGCCGGCGGGTGCCGGCGATCGGGCGGATCGTGACCTTGCCGGCCCGCAGCCGCACCAGAATCTCGGGGCTCGAGCAGACGACCGAGAAGCCCTCGAAATTCAGATAAACCAGAAACGGCGCGGGGTTGATGCGCCGCAGCGCGCGATACAGCGCGAATGGGGGCAGGGTAAACGGGCTCTCGAACCGCTGGGACAGCACGACCTGGAACACATCGCCTGAGCGCACATACTCCTTGGCCTTTTCGACCATGGCGCAGAATTCGGCCTCGCCGGTGTTCGACACCGCTTCCACATGGCCGTGGAACGGCTCGGGCGCGGGATGAGAGATGGGCCGGTCGAGGGCGGCGATGATGCCGTTCAGCCGATCGTTCGCGGCCTCGAGCGCGGCTTTTGCCGAAACGCCCGGCTGAGGACGCACCGGCGTAACGGCCGTGATCTCGTCCTTCACCGCGTCGAACACCACCATGATTGTGGGGCGGATGAGCAGCGCCTCCGGCACGCCGATCGGGTCGGGCTTGGCAGGGCCAAGCCGCTCCATCTGGCGCACCATGTCGTAGCCGAGATAGCCGAACACGCCGGCGGCCATGGGCGGCGCGCCCTCGGGAAGGGAAATCGCCGATTCCGCCAGCAGCGCCCGGAGCGCAGCCAAAGGCGGCTCGGTGCAGGCGACGAACGCGGTCTTGTCGGTCAGCGCGCTGCGATTGATCTCGGCCTTGTCGCCATTGGCGCGCCAGATGATGTCCGGCTCCAGCCCGATCATCGAATAGCGCCCACGCGTCTCCCCGCCCTCAACCGATTCGAGCAGGAACGTGTTGGGGTTTTCCCCTGCGATCTTCAGGAACGCCGAGACCGGCGTCTCCAGATCGGCGATCAAGGTGGCGGACACCACCTGCGCTTCGCCGCGCGCGTAGCGCTGCGAAAACGTGTCGAAGTCCGTGGGCGCTGTCATGGCGTTCACTGACCGGAGCCGACGGCCGTCAGGAACGACCGTTCGTTGACCGTGACGCCGACTTCCTTGCGCAGGCCGTCGACATATTGCGACAGCAGGTCGTTCTGCATCTGCTTGGCAAGCTGCCCCGCGATCTCCTGATCCGCCGGGCCCATGGCAGGCACGGTGATCTTGTTGACCTGGAACAGGATGCGCTCGGCCGGAACCGTGCCGGATGCGAGGCCGAAACCGCCGGCCCTGGCATCGAATACATGGTTCAGGGAATCGACCGAGAAGTCGGACGTGGCGCGGCCACGCTGGAGTGCATTGCCGGGCTTCACTTCCAGATTGGCGCTAGCTGCCGCTTCAGTCAGGGATTTGCCGCCCTGAACCGCCGCGAGCAGTTCGTTGGCCTTGGCATCAACGGCCTTCACCGTCTCGTCCTCGGTCCAGCGGGCGCGGACCTGATCCTTCACCTCGTCGAAGGGGCGCTCACGGGAGGGCATGACCTCAAGGACATCGAACCAGACATAGCCCGCACCCTGCGGCAGTTGCACCGCATCCGCCTCGGTGCCGGGCGGGGTGGCGAACACCCCGCCCACCACGTCGTTGCGCGCCGGAATGACGGTGATCTCAGCGCCGGTCTCGTCGCGGCCGGAGCGGTCCACCGCCTCGACTGTTTCGAGCGACAGGCCGAGCTTCTGCGTCAATTCCGTTAGGGTGGAACCTGACGCGCGCTCGTCCTCGATGGCGTCGTGCTTGTCGAGCAGGTCGCGCCGCGCGCGCTCCAGCGCGATTTGCTGGCGCAACTGGCCCGCCACCTGTTCCAGCGGCTGCTGCTGGCCGGGCTCGATCTTCACCACATGGACCAAGGCTGAGCCGAACGCGCCGGGGATCGGCCCGCTGGTGCCGTCTGCCGGCAGGGAGAACGCCGCTTCGGCGATCTTCGGGTCTATCAGGTCCGTCCTGGCGACCAGGCCGAGATCGATATCATTCGGCCCAAGCCCACGCGCCGCAGCGATCTCAAGGAAGGTGGCGCCGGCCTTGATCTTGTCGTCCGCCGCCTGCGCGCTGGCCGCGTCGGGGAAGACGATCTGCTGCACCTGACGCTTCTCCGGCGCACCGAAGCGGCCGGGATTGCTGTCGTAGGCCGCCTTCACGTCCGCGTCCGACACCTGAATCCAGGGTGCGAGCGAGGCCGGGGTGAGGGCCAGGAACGCGATCTTGCGATATTCGGGGGCGCGGAAGGTGATCTTGTGCGCCTCGTAGAACGCTTTGAGCTGGTCTTCCGTCGGCTCGGGCAGCGTGCCGATGGCGGCGGGCGTCACCGAGACGAAGGAGATGTCGCGCTGTTCGCTCTCGTAGCGATGCAGGGCATCGCGCAGCACGGCGGGAGCGGTCATGTCGCCGGCGAGCGATTCGACGATCTCCGCGCGCAGCACGCGCTTCTTTTCCATGGCGATGAAGCGCATCTCGGTGAGGCTGTTCGCCCGCAGGAGCTGCTCGAAATAGGCCGGCTCGAATTCCTTCGAGCCCTGACGCCGGAACGCGGGATTGGCGCGGATTTCGCGCGCGATCTCGGTGTCGGACAGGGCTAGGCCGCGCCGCTGGATATCATCGTCCAGCGCCGCTTCGGCGATCATCTGGTTCAGGACCTGACGATCCAGCCCAAACGCGCGCGCCTGTTCAGGCGTGATGGCCCGGCCGGTGTTGCGGCTGATGCGCTGAATCTGGTCGAGATACTGTTGCCGGAAGGCGGCGACCGGAATCTCGGTTCCGCCCACCGTGGCAACGGCGCTGGCGCCATAGCCCCGGAAGACATCGGCGATCCCCCAGACGACGAAGCTGATGGTGAGGATGATGAGGAAGGCTTTGGCGATGAGCCCGGATGCGCCCTTGCGGAGAGTCTGGAGTACCATCTTGCTTCTGATCGGAGGAGCGCCTGAGTCCGGCGCGGAAGGCGCGCATCATAGGGAGGGGGCGGGCTTGTCGCAACGGAGCGGAGCAAGCCAGTTTGCAGGCCGCCCAATGCTCTGCTAACGCCAGGGAAATGCTAATCAATCAGGAGGTCCGAATGTCCGTTGCCCGCCGCCCGCTCGTCGCCGGAAACTGGAAGATGAATGGGCTGAGGCATTCGGGAGCCGAACTTCTCGCCATGATCGAGGGATGCGGGGAGGGGATTTCCGACAAGGTCGACCTGCTGATCTGCCCCCCCGCGACGCTCGTTGCCAGCCTTGCGAACGAAGCGTCGGGGTCTGCCATCGCGCTCGGCGGGCAAGATTGCCACGGCAAGGTGTCCGGCGCCCACACCGGCGATATCTCTGCGGAAATGCTCGCGGATGCCGGTGCGCGCTTCGTGATCGTGGGGCACAGCGAGCGGCGCTCCGACCATGGGGAGACCGACGCCGAGGTCCGCGCCAAGGCCGAGGCGGGCTGGCGCGCCGGGCTGGTCTCCATCGTCTGCGTCGGCGAGACGCAGGCGCAGCGCGAGGCGGGTGAGGCCCTCCCGGTGGTGGCTGAACAGGTGCGCGGCTCGGTGCCGGAGGGCGCGACGGGTGAAAATCTCGTGGTCGCCTACGAGCCGGTCTGGGCGATCGGCAGCGGCCTCGTTCCCACGGTCGGCGATGTGGAGGAAATCCACGGCGCGATTCGCCGGGTGCTGGCCGAGCGAATCGGCGCGGCGGCCGCACAGGTGCGCATCCTCTACGGTGGCTCGGTGAAGCCGGAAAACTGCGTCGCCCTGCTCAATGCCGCCGACGTGGACGGAGCGCTGGTCGGCGGCGCGAGCCTGAAGGCGAAGGATTTTCTCGCCATCGCCCGCGCTTATCTTTGAGAGTTCATTTCCAGCGACCGGAGGATTGCCCGGGACAAGCCGGGCATGAGGGTCGGCGAGGGGCGAGGTCGTCGCGCTCGCTCCCCAGCCCTCCCCCGCAAGCGGCAGCTCTGCGAAATGCATGGCACGCGTTTGGGGGTGTTTGTCGAGTGACTGCGGCATGCCCCCTCTCCACGAGGGGGAGAGGGCTGGGGTGAGGGGGACACCCGTTCCAGTCCTGAAATGTCGGAGCCCCCTCACCCGGCTGCTTCGCAGCCGACCTCTCCCCCTCGGGGAGAGGTAAAAGCAGGTCGGCCTTTGCATAGCGAACCGAGGGCGCTTGCGAGAGCCCTTTCGCAGAGCTCTCGCAAGCGGGAGAGGGGGATCGCGCGGAACGCGATGGTTTGTCAGAGCGAGAAGTTGGTCGCCTGGAGCAGTTGCTTCAGCACGCTGAGTTCCGCGCCGGAGGTCGGTGTCGTCTGCGAGACGAAGTCGAACACCTTGCCGTCCTGAAGCCCGTAATTGGCGATGCGGGCAACCCGGCGGTCTTTGCCGAAATACACCGCGAGCACCTTCTGCTCAGTGATCTCAGGCTTCAGGAACGCGACCTTCCTCTCGACCTGCGAGATATAATAGAAGACGTCGCCCTGCACGGTGGAGACCGTCGAGGGGGTGCCGAGCACCAGCAGTACCTGCTCCTGGCTGGAGCCGACCGGAATCTGCTCAAGCGCGCCCTCCGACAGCACGTAGCCGCGCTGATAGGTGCGCACGACGCCGCTCAGGCTGGTGCCGGAGCCGCCCACCAAATTCACGCCGCCGTTGCCGCAGCCCGAGAGCAACCCCGCCATGAGCAGGGCACAGGCCGCCATGCGGCCGGGCCCGGTTCTGCGTTCAAGTTCCGATGACGCCACGCCAAATCCCTCGTCTTCGCCTTGCCAGCCAATGCGACCCACTCGTGCGACCCACTTTTAAGCGACCCACTTGCAACGCTTGCAACTGCGGCGTCAGCACGCTACGCCGCTGTTATTCCAGGCGCTCGCCCGGCGTCCGCGTCCGGCAGCCAACTCGCAAACCGTCAAGATAAGATGTTCAGCCTGTTTCGCCGACACCAGCCGCAACCCACCATTGAGCGCCTGTATGGCGCGATCGTGGCGCAGGCGCGGCGGCCGGTTTTCTACACCGACTTCTGCGTTCCCGATACAGTCGAGGGGCGCTTCGAGCTGCTATTGCTGCACACTTTCCTGGTTTGCCATCGTCTGAAGGGCGAAACCGGGGTCGGGCGCGCCGTGTCGCAGGATGTTTTCGATGCATTCCTTGACGACATGGACCGCACGCTGCGCGAAATGGGCATCGGCGATCTCGGGGTTCCCAAGCGGATGAAGAAGATCGGGCAGGCGTTCTACGGCCGCACCGCCGCTTATGACTCGGCGCTTCAAGAGCAGGGCGACGCGCTCGCCATTGCGCTGGCGCGCAACGTGTTGGAATGCGCTCCGGCGGATGCCGCCGCCTCCCGCTTTGCCGTGTATGCCCGCGATGCGGTTGCCATTCTCGCCGCTAAGCCTTTCGCTGAGTTGATGCTTGGGGACAATATCTTCCCTGAAGCTGCCACCGACCGGGGTCAGGTCCATGTCTGATTTGCCCTATACCTATCCTGTGCGCGTCGCCGAACTGCCGGCCAGCGGCCTCAATGTGCGGCTGGAGCCGGACGCCGAGGCGCGCGCCCGTCTTGCCCGGCACGTCAATATCGTCGCGCTCCACAGTTTTGTCGCCGAACTCAAGGTGACGCCGAAATCGGGTGATCGCGCCGTGGTGACCGGGCGGATCAGCGGCGAGATCCGTCATGTGTCCGTGGTTTCGCTTGAGCCGTTCGACGAAAAAATCGCGGAAGAGGTCGAGGCCCGCTTCGAGCCTGAAAGCGACGCGCCGCCCAAGCCCATGGTCGAAACCGACGAGCCTGACCTGGACCCGCCGGACGTGATCGTGGGCGGCGTGATCGACCTGGGCGTGCTCGTCACCGAGTTTTTGTCGATTGGCATCGACCCTTATCCGCGTCGTGCGGGCGAGATATTCGAGGCGCCGGTGGAAGACGCCACCGCCGCCTCTCCGTTTTCGGCGCTTGCCCGGCTAAAGGATAAATCTTGAGAACATGCGCTAAGAGCGTGTCCGGTAGTTGCGGCGTTCACCCGAGCCGCTATTGTCCCGGCGCGCCCGGCAAGGCGCATCGCAAGGAATCAACGGGAATTTCGGCCTGAATGAGCGCGCCCGTCCGCATATCGATCGACGCCATGGGCGGGGACCATGGCCCCGAGGTCGTGCTCGCCGGTGTCGCCATCTCTCAAGCGCGACACCCGGATGCGCAATTCATCCTGTTTGGCGATGAGACGCGGCTTCGCGGCATTCTCCAAAAGCATGCCGCGCTCGCGGCGGTCTCCCGCATCGTCCACACCGAGATCGTGGTCGGCATGGACGACAAGCCCAGCCAGGCGCTGCGCAACGGCCGCTACAAATCCACCATGTGGCGCTGCATCGACGCGGTGAAGACCCGCGAAGCCGACGCTGCCATCTCCGCCGGCAATACCGGCGCGCTGATGGCAATGGCCAAGTTCAACCTGCGCACCATGCCGGGGATCGGACGGCCCGTGATCGCCGCCATATGGCCCACTCTGCGCGGCGAAAGCATCGTGCTCGATGTGGGCGCCTCCATCGGGGCGACAGCTCAGGGCCTGGTGGAAATGTCGATCATGGGCGCTGCCATGGCGCGGACCATTTTCGACATCCCCCAGCCGAGCGTTGCTTTGCTGAACGTGGGGGTCGAGGAGATCAAGGGCGTGGAGGAAGTCAAGGAAGCCGGGCGCATTCTGCGCGAGGATACCTACCCCGACATGCGCTACCACGGCTTCGTGGAGGGCAACGATATCGGTGCGGGCACCGTCGACGTGGTGGTGGTGGAGGGCTTCTCCGGCAATATCGCGCTGAAAACCGCGGAGGGCACGGCCAAGCAGATCGCAACGTATCTGCGCGCCGCCATGGGGCGCACCTGGCGCGCCCGCATCGGCTACATTCTGGCCCGCGACGCGTTTAAGATGCTGCGTGAGAAGATGGACCCACGCCGCTCCAACGGCGGCGTTTTCCTCGGCCTCAATGGTGTCGTCATCAAGAGCCATGGTGGCGCCGATGCCGACGGCTTCGCATCAGCCGTCGACGTCGGTTACGACATGGTGCGTCACCAGTTGCTGACGCGGATCGAAACCAGCCTCGTCAACCGCCTGCCCAAAGAGGCGGTAGCGTCCGAGACGGTGGCTGTGGAAGCGGAAGGCCAATCGTGAGCGTCATAAGGTCCGTGGTCCGAGGGATTGGCTCCTATCTTCCCGAAAACGTTGTGACAAACGCCGATCTCGTCCAGCGGGTCGATACCACGGACGAGTGGATCGTCCAGCGGACAGGAATTCGCCAGCGCCATATCGCCGCGGACGGTGAGAAGACATCGGACCTCGCGATCGCGGCGGCGACCCGCGCGCTGGCCAATGCGGGCTTCGGGGCGGACGACATCGACTTGGTTGTGCTCGCAACCTCGACCCCCGACCAGACCTTTCCTGCAACCGCCGCGACGGTGCAGGCCGAGCTTGGAATCACTCGCGGCGCGGCGTTCGACCTCCAGGCGGTGTGCTCTGGCTTCGTGTTCGGCCTCGCGACCGCCGACGCCCATCTGCGCACCGGATCCTTCAAACGCGCCCTGGTGATCGGCGCCGAGACCTTTTCGCGTATCCTCGATTGGGAGGATCGCGGCACCTGCGTCCTGTTCGGCGATGGGGCAGGGGCGGTGGTTCTCGAGGGTGTTCCGGACGCCGAAAGCGGCGGGCGGGGCGTTATCACCACTCATTTACGCACCGATGGTCGCCATCGCGCGAAGCTGTTCGTGGATGGCGGTCCCTCATCGACCGGGACGGTCGGCCATCTGCGCATGGAAGGCCGCGAGGTGTTCCGCCACGCGGTCGGTATGATCACCGATGTGATCGAAGACGCCTTCGCCGCGACCGGAGAGAGCGCTGAAACCATCGACTGGTTCGTCCCGCATCAGGCAAACCGCAGGATCATCGATGCCAGCGCGCAAAAGTTGCATATTGCGCCTGCGAAGGTGGTGACAACTGTGGACCGTCACGGTAATACCTCTGCGGCATCCATTCCTCTCGCGCTCGATGTGGCGTGCAAGGATGGCCGGATCGGGCAGGGCGATCTGGTCCTTTTGGAAGCCATGGGCGGTGGGTTCACCTGGGGTTCAGCCCTGGTGAGATGGTAATAAGTCGTTAATGACATTGACCGGTCTTGTCCCGAGTGGATAGGGTCGACCGTTGCTGTCTTTCTCTCATGGGGCCGGGGAGACACATGGCTGGGAAGACCGTCACGCGTGCGGATTTGTGCGAAGCCGTCTACCAGCAGGTAGGCTTGTCACGAACCGAATCCGCAACTCTCGTTGAATCCGTTTTGGGCGAAATCGCCGACGCTCTCGCGCGAGGGGAGACCGTAAAACTGTCTTCGTTCGGCTCGTTTGTGGTTCGCGCAAAAGGTCAGCGTGTTGGGCGAAACCCCAAGACGGGCGAAGAAGTCCCCATCGAACCGCGCCACGTCATGGTCTTCAAGCCCTCCAGCATCTTGAAGAATCGCATAAACGGGCGCACAGCAAATGGCGACGACCGCGATTGATGCTCGCCAGTGACGGCATGGGCGCGACGGTGCCGATAACGGGGGCGTAAGGCAGGTGGCAGAAGCGAGGCCCTCGGACAAATCGCCCGACGCCTTTCGCACCATCAGCGAGGTGGCGGATCACCTCGACCTTCCCCAGCATGTCCTGCGCTTCTGGGAAACCCGCTTTAGCGAAATCAAGCCGGTCAAGCGTGCCGGCGGCCGGCGCTTCTATCGTCCCGACGATGTGGACCTGCTGCGCGCGATCCGGCACCTGCTTTATAGCGAAGGCTACACCATCAAGGGTGTGCAGCGCATTCTGAAGGACAATGGTCCGCGCCAGGTTCAGGCGATGGGCGCTGATCTTCTGGAAGGGCGGGCAATTCTCCCGCTCGGCAAGCCCGCTCCCGATGTGGCGCCGGCACCGGCGGCGTCCGGCACCCCGCGCGGCGGCCTGCTCGGGCTGCTGCCGCGCCGCAAGGAGCGCCAGCCGGACCGGGCGGTGGAGCGCGATGCGTCCGAACCGTCGTTCATGGAGATGCCCGAGACCTCTCACGCCGGCGCCGAGCCGCACTTCGAGGATTTCCTGCCGGGCTTCGAGGCGGCACCCTATATCCCGCCTCAGCCCGCGCATCAGCCGCTTGAAAACACCCGCATTGAGGTCGAGCGTCACCTCGCGGAGCGCCATCTGGCAGAGCGCGCGTTGCAGGATCGCGCTTCGCACGAGCGCGCGTTGGCGGAGCGTGCCCGCGCAGAGCACCTCGAAGCCGTGCGGCTGGAGAGCCAGCCGTTCGAGCCGTTTGATGATGAGGCGTTCGACGACGATGCGGCGGACGTGCCGGAGCCGGAGCTTTACCGCGCCCATGCGCCGCTAGACCACCCCAGGGCGCCCGAGGTTCGGCATGTGCCGCCGCCCGTGGTGCCGGAGCCAAGGCCAGCACCGGTGGCGCGCCGACCCTCGCGCGGGCCTGCATCGCGCCTTCCCGACGCCGCGCAGCTTCCGGAACTGGAAGACCCGCTGCTTCCCTTCTTCGAGGACGATGTTCTGGCGCTGCCGGTGGACAATATTTCCGAACCGCTGGACGCGCGCATCCGCCGCCTCAAGGAACACACGCCGCCTCCGGAGGGGCCTCCGGAGGAATACATCCCGGCGCGCGCACGCCGGCGCGCCGATCCCGACGCAGCGGCGCGTGTCGGCCGGGTGGGTCCATTGACCGGTGTGCTGGGTGGGCCGGACGACGACGCGTGGCAATATGGCGAGGACGACGGGGAGGGGCATCATTTCCCCCCGGAGCCGCGCCGTCATGGCCCGCCGGAGCAGTATCTGCCGCCGCACTTGCGATCCGAACCGCGTCTTGCGGCCCAGCCGGTACATCCGCCTCAGCCGGTGCTGTCGCGAGATGACGTGCACCGGCTTCAAGCAACGCTCTATGAGCTTGGCGAGTGCCGTCGCATCCTGACCACGGCACTCGATCCTGATCAAAGCTGAAGGCGGCTGACTGGGTCCACGGGGCGCGTTTTGCCCGGACAATAAGCCGGCTTACAATCTGCTGTCTTACGGTGTTTGGGCTTCCGTCGCTTGGGGCGCAGTCGTGGCTGCGGCGACGGGCGGCGGAACGAGGGTCCAACCCTCGGCACCGGTGGCAGGTGCGTTCACCTGCGGTTCGGCCTTGCGCTCCGGCTCCTGGCTTTCCATCGCGGAGGCGAGTTGGGTGCGGCGGCTGGTTGGCGCCGGCGCGGCAGTGTTTTCCTCGTCCTGGCCGAGAACGGCAACGCTGACGCGGGTAATGCCGTGGCCGGTGAAGCCAAGCTCGGACGCTGCGGCGCGGGAGACGTCGATGATGCGCCCACGAACAAACGGGCCGCGATCGTTGATGCGGACCACCACCGTGCGCCCATTGCGCAGATTGGTGACCTTTACTTTGGTGTTGAACGGTAATGAGCGATGCGCGGCGGTCAATCCCCCGGCATTAAAGCGCTCTCCGCTCGCGGTTCCCTTTCCTTGCCAATAGTAGGATGCGAGGCCGGTCTGTCCCGCGTCAGCCCGTGCAGGTTGCGTTGCCACACCCATTGCAAGAGCCATCGACGCGAGCAAAATCCCCTTCCCAATCACCATGCCCAAAACCTCCGTATCGTTGATGGAGGTCAGCCCAATGACGAGCTAATGCGGCAGGAATGTCACCTGTGGCAGGCAGAAAGGTGGCAGCGGGGACTTGAGTGGATGAATCTGTTCTATTCTGGTTGATAAATCGCAAACTGCGACATAATCAACACGCGCTATTAGCTACGTTCTTACCATCCAAATCAGAAGCTACATTGACATAACCAACTATACTTCATTTTGCTAACTGGGAACGCGGCTAGACAGAAGTTCTCCACCTCTTTCAAGAACCGGGTAGGCGGTTCCGGAGACGAGGTGAGCGTTGATTCGCTTCAAGTCGCGCACCACCTCCAGGTGTAGGCCGCTCGCCTCGGCGGTGTCGTTCTGCCCCGCGCGCAAGCGCTCCATATGGTCCTGGGTGGCCTTGGTCTCGATGTCCCGGAAGATCGCCTTCTCCGCCGCGAGCAGGCGTGCCGCGCGCGGATCGTCGGTCACGAACAGCGCCGCCGCCGTGCGCAAATTGGAAATGACGCGCTCGAAAACCGCCCTCAATTCCATTTCCCCCTCACGGGAGAAGGGCAGGCCGCGCCGCAGCCGCTTGGCCGCCAGCGACAGCATGGAATTGTCGATCACATCGCCGGCCTGTTCCATGTTGGTGGAGAAGGCGAGGATTTCCGCGATTCGCTGCTCGTCGCGTTCGCTCAGGCTGTTGCGATCGATGCTGAGCAGATAGGCCTTGATGGCGCTGTTGAGCTTGTCCATCACGTCGTCGAGCTTACGCGCCTCTGCGATGCTGTCGGTGGTGCCTTTCTCCAGCGCCACGCGCACGTCCAGAAGCATGCTCTCCAGCATGTCGGCAAGCCGTAGCGCCTCCCGTGCCGCATTGCCGATGGCGACCACCGGGGTCTCGACCGCCGCCGGATTGAGGTAATGCGCCCGCGCCGGGTCGGCAGTATCCACCTTATCGGGGAACATGCGGGTGAGAAGGCGCCCATAATATCCAAGGAACGGCAGGAAAAGCAGCGCCAGCACGACGTTGAATAGCGTGTGGAAATCCGCCACCGCGCGGGTGATATCCGGCTGTAGCTTGATCATCGCCACCGAGATCGGCCCGATCAGGGCGAGGCCGATCAGCGTGCCGAACACGCGGTTCAGCAGGTTGCCGATCGGCATGCGGCGCGACATGGGGTCCAAAGTGCTGCTGGCTTCCAGCACCGGGTTGAGCGCGCTGCCCAGATTCGCCCCGATGACGAGGGCGATGGCCGCTTCCGGGGGAATCACCCCCTTGCTGGCCAGAGACATGGCCAGAAGGACCACCGCGACGCTGGAATGCACCACCCAGGTGATCAGGCCGGCGACCATCACAGCGATCAGCGGTGTGGTGGAAATTGCGCCCATGAGAATGCGCAGCGAGGGCGCATCCTCGAACGGGGTGAAGATGTCGATGAGGTGATGGAGCGCGAAAAGCATTAGGCCGAGGCCGATGAAGGCCGGGCCGATCTCCTTCGACGTCGCGCTGCCCTTACGGCGATACATCACAACGCCGATGAGAAGCAGGGCCGGCGCGAATGCCGACACATCGAACGACAGCAATTGCACGACCAGCGTGGTGCCGACATTGGCGCCCAACATCACGGCAAGCGCCGGAACCAGTTCCACCATTCCGGCCGACGTGAAGCCCGCCACCATCAGGCCGGTGGCCGTGCTGCTCTGAAGCAAGGCCGTGACACCGATTCCCGCGAAAAACGCCCGCAGCCGCGTCTTCAGAGCGCCGGCAAGCAAGGTTCTGAGGCGCGGCCCGAACGCCTGCTGCACTCCGTTCTGGACCATGTGGGTGCCCCAGAGCAGCATGGCAACGCAGCCGGCAAGATCCAGCAGTGTGAAGGAAAAATCCAAATCCGCCCCCGTTCGGCAAGGTGGGGACAATTACACGGTGCGCGCCACGATCAAAGGGCACATCCGGCCGGTCGACAACAGAGGGCTTGTCCGGCGTGCCGTCATGGTCTAAGCCTCCGCCCCACGTCGGAGCGTAGCGCAGCCCGGTTAGCGCACTAGTCTGGGGGACTAGGGGTCGGAGGTTCAAATCCTCTCGCTCCGACCATTTAAACTCTTGAAAAAATTGAAGAAAATAGGCCGCCCTCGGGTGGCCTTTTTCGTCTCTGGGCGTCGGTGACCGCCGAGTCGCCACGGACGATGGAAGCGCTATGTAGGGCAGGGAAAGAAAAACCCCGCCACCCGAGAGGGCGACGGGGCTGATTCCTGCCGGGAGTGCAGGGCCGGCTGAGACCGGCCTCATCGAGTAGCCTGCCGGCTTTCGCGCGGCGCGCTGCACGCCGGGGATTCTGCGGCAACGAGGGCGGCCCTGTCGCTCGTAGGTCCGCGAGACGGCTGGGTAGCCGACACCGCGCCAGCGCGCTGTCACCCGCTCGCGGTCCTCCGGCTTCAGTTCAGGACTTCGGGCGCTTGTCTAACTTGGGGCCAAATGAGCCAGTACCCGGCTCGCCCTGAGGATGATGCTTTTCGTCGGCGGCAAGGCGACGGCTGAGAGCCAGATCATAGATGATGTCGAGGATGTGGCGCTCCCGCAATTTCGGGTCGCTCAGGGCGTGAAGGGCCGCATCTACGATTTTCTTGGACTTAGCTTCGGGGCATTCCTGCTTAACGAAATCATAGAGAGGCTGGCCGCGAAGGTCCTGTTTTGCCCCCGCAACAAGAGCGTCTTGAATGGCCTGTTTCTTTTCCGACATGTCGGGCTCCGATCAGTGTGCCCACATAATGTGCAGCGCTCTCGACACCGGTAGGTCATGCGACTGTCACACTCAAGTGCCCTCAGGAACCTGTGATCGTCCCAACTGGAACGCTTCGGCGACCGTCCGACTTAGTCCAGCAAAGGAGGCACGAACATGAACAAGGCCCAGACGCTGGACCAGAAAATTCGCCTCCAGGGCATTCAAGCTCGGGTACGCCAGTCGACGTCCCGACGCGCCAGTGCGATGCGCCGCGATCTAGCGGAGGCGAGGTGCGACGATGCTCCAGAGCGCACAGACCCTTACCTGAGGCCGCCGGGGTTCAGGGCTGCCACGAAGTAGAGTCGCATCTGTGCGACTCTCTTTCAGCTCCCTTGCCGGCCAGTTCCTCATCGGAGTGTCGCTTCCATCAGCGACCTTGATGCGCACCCTTGCTTATGGTCGGCGAACAGCCGTCCACCCGCCAAAGAACCAGGACGAGCGCAACATTGATGAGCGAGAGCGCGACGAGAAACTCGAACGTGGCATTCGCGCCGAACGTCGTGAGAGCGTAGGCACCAACCAAAGGTGCCGTAGCCTGGGCGATCAGGCCAGGTCGAGCCAAGCGACCCATGAGCGCCGGATACCGGTCCGGGCCAAATAGCGCGAGCGGCACAGTACCGCGTGATATTGAATAAATACCGTTACCGCCTGCGTAGAGAATGATGGCGAGAGCCGCGGGCGCCGCCTCTGTGGCCAATAGAATAATCCCGAGTGAGATGAAGCTGATCGCAACGGTTAGTGTCCACATCGGGCTATAGCGACCGCGCCCAGCCATCTCTACCACCCGAGCACCAACCTGAGCCGGACCTATCAGGGTCCCTAACCCTACAGCCACGGCTGGAGGCAGCCCACGCGCCTCCAGGAGAGCGATGAGATGGATCGCCAGCAGGGTCATCACCAATCCGCCAAACGTCAGGATGGTCGCGAAGGTGTAAAAGGCGCGAGCTTCTCCGCGCCGCAGCATGACGGGGGCTGCATTCACTGAGGAAGACCCCAGGTTTGGAGCCGCTGGAATCAGCCACAAGATCAGCGGAAGCGACACCGCCACTTGCAATATTGCGAAAGTGAAACAGGTGCCGCGCCAACCGATTTGGTCGGCCAGTAGGGCGGCCAGCGGCCAGCAGACAGTGCTGGCGAAGCCGCCCAACAGGGTGAGTGTCGTTATCGCGCTGCGTGCCGTGCCGCCATAGAGCCGGCCGAGGGTGGCAAACGCGGCGTCGTAGAGCCCGCCTCCCATGCCGAGACCCAGCAACATCCAGGCGCTGAAGAACACAACCAGGTTCGGTGCGGAGCCGAGCAGAGTCAGGCCCAGCGCCAGCAAAAGCGCCGAAGATGCAAGGATCGGCCGGCCGCCATGGATGCCGATTGTGATGCCGATGCGCGGCGACGCGAGCCCCGCGATCAGCAGGCCTAGCGAGACGCCACCCATCACCCAGGGCAGCGGCCAGCCGGTGTCCGCGACGATCGGAGTGGCGAGCACCGCCAGCAGGTAGAACGAGGAGCCCCATGCCAGAATCTGCACCACGCCGAGCGCGGTTACCACCGGCCAGCGGCGGGCGGAGACCATCACTGCGCGCCGAGGAGCGGCAGCCAGACCGCCAGCGCTGCCAGGGTGATCAGCAGAACGGGCGGGGTGATGACAAGGCCGACCTTCATGTACTGGCCCCAGCTGATGCGCTGCCCTTTGCTGGCCAGGACGTGCAGCCACAGCAGCGTCGCCAGGCTGCCGATCGGCGTGAACTTGGGGCCGAGGTCGCAGCCGATGATGTTGGCGTACAGCATCACCTCGCGCATGAGCGGCGAGAGGTCCGGCGCTTGCTGCACGGCGATGGCACCGATCAGGACGCTCGGCATGTTGTTCATGACGGATGACAGCAGCGCCGCGGCGATGCCCGTGCCGATCGCTCCCGCCCAGATGCCGTGTCCGGAGAACCAAGTCAGCAGCCCGGCGAGATGATCGGTGAGGCCGGCATTCTTCAGACCATAGACCACGAGATACATGCCCAGGCTGAACAGCACGATTTGCCAGGGTGCGCCGGCAACGACCTTGCGCACCGAAATGACCTCACCGCGGCCGGCGAGCAGCAACAGGACCAGAGCGCCGGCACCGGTGACGACGGACACCGGGACTCCGAGGGGCGCCGTGAGGAAATAGGCCAGCAGCAGCACGGAAAGCAGCGGAAACGCGGCACGGAACACCGTCCGGTCGCGGATGGCCCCGGCCGGCGGTTCGAGATCCGCCACAGAATAGGTGGTGGGAACGTCGCGCCGGTAGAACAGCCACAGCACCACCAGTGTGGCGGCGAGCGACACCAGATTCACGGGCACCATCACTGCCGCGTAGCGGCCGAAGGTGACACCGAAGAAGTTGGCGCTGACGATGTTGACCAGGTTGGAGATCACCAGCGGCAGGCTGGTGCTGTCGGCCACGAACCCGCAGGCGATGATGAACGCTATAGCAGCGGCCGGCGGGAAGTTCAGCCGCAGCAGGATTGCAAGCACGATCGGCGTGAGCAGCAGTGCCGCCCCATCATTGGCGAACACGGCGGCGATTGCCGCGCCGAGAAGGATCACCAGCGGAAACAGCAGGGCACCCCGGCCTTTGCCCCAGCGGGCAATGTGCAGCGCCGCCCAGTGGAAAAAACCCGCCTCATCCAGCAGCAGCGAGATGATGATCAGCGCCACGAAGGTGAAGGTGGCGTCCCATACAATGTGCCAGACCACCGGAATATCGGCGATGCCAATGACGCCGCTCAGCAGTGCAATGGCGGCGCCGGCAAGGGCGCTCCAGCCGATGCCCAGGCCACGCGGTTGCCAGATGACGAAGATCAGGGTGGCGATGAAGATCGCGAGGGCGAGCATGGGTGGGTTTTCTTGCAGGTGGGAGGGTCAGCTATCCGATACGATGTCCGGCCGCGTCCATGACGCGCTCGCCGTCTTCCTTGGTGAAGGCACCGAGCTGCGGGGGCAGGAGGTCCAACACCGCCTCAGACGGCCGACAGAGCCGCACACCCTTGGGTGTCACCACCAGTGGCCGATTGATCAGGATCGGATGCGCCATCATTGCGTCGAGCAACTGGTCGTCGCTCAGCGAGGTGTCCCCCAATCCCAGCTCGGCATAGGGGGTGCCCTTCTCCCGCAGCAGCGCCCGCACGGTGATGCCGGCACGGTCGATGAGCTGGCGCAGCAGAACGCGCGAAGGCGGGGTTTTCAGATACGCGATGACATGGGGCTCGACGCCAGCATTGCGGATCAGCGCCAGGGCGTTGCGCGAGGTGCCGCAGTCCGGATTGTGATAGATAATCACGTCCATCATGCCACCTCGGGCCGGGTGGAGGTGGTGCCGGCAAGATGGCCGATGTCGCGGACGCGCAGCGACAGCGCCATGCGGTCAAGGCTAGCGATAGGCAGCGCCGTGAACGCGGTGATTCGGTTCATGAGATAGCGCTGCGCCTTCACGAAGGCCGCCTTGCGCTCGATTGCCGTGCCGGTGGCAGCCGCCGGATCCTCGATCCCCCAATGGGCCGTAATCGGATGGCCCGGCCACACCGGACACGCCTCCCCCGCTGCGTCGTCGCAGACGGTGAACACGAAATCCATCGCAGGCGCACCGGGCTCAGCAAACACGGACCAGCTTTTGGAGCTGAGACCGTCGATTGAGAACTCGGTCTCTTGCAGGACCTCGACGGTTAAAGGGTTCACCGCGCCCTTTGGCTGGCTTCCGGCGGAATAGGCGCGGAAGCGCCCCTCTCCCAGCTTGTTGAGCATCGCTTCGCCGATGATCGAGCGCGCCGAATTGCCGGTGCAGAGGAACAGTACATTGTAGACGCGATCAGCCATGAATCTGCTCCTGGTCAGGGTTACAGCCGCACGCGGCGAGGGCCGCGACGGCGGGGGTGCAAACTTCTGGGTGTCCCTGGCAGCAGTCGCGCATCAGGAACTCCACAAGGTCGGATAATCCGCCATAGGCGGCGCTGTAGATGATCGAGCGCGATTGCCGGCGGGACTGGATCAGCCCGGCGCGCTCCAGCTCCTTCAGATGGAAGGAGAGATTGGAGGTGGAGGCCTCGACCGCTTCGGCGATGACGCCGGCTGCCATGCCATCTGGGCCGGCCTTCACCAGATGGCGCACGATGCGCAAGCGCGTCTCTTGCGAGAGCGCGGCGAAGGCGGACAGGGCTTGCGGTTCGTTGATCATCAGTTCAATATCTCAATATATATTGAATAATAGGTGACAACGAAACCGTGAGCAAGTCCATTCCTCTTTTCTCAGATGGTCTGCCCAACCTGGTGCAGTCCCACGTCCAGGTGCCGACCTATGAAAGCTTCGGCATTGCCGGAAAGCACCCCCACGCGCCGCGCTTCCTGATCCTCTACGGATCGCTGCGGCCACGTTCTTTCAGTCGATTCCTGGCTTTCGAAGCCGCGCGCCTGCTCGAGCATATGGGCGGCGAGGTGCGCATCTATGATGCCCACCACCTGCCGCTCCCCGACGACACCACAGCCGACCACCCGAAGGTCCGCGAACTGCGGGATCTTTCACTGTGGTCCGAGGGGCAAGTCTGGGTAAGCCCGGAGCGCCACGGCACCCTCACCGGGGTTATGAAGAGCCAGATCGACTGGATTCCGCTGGCCGAAGGTTCGGTGCGGCCGACCCAGGGCCGCACCCTTGCCGTGATGCAGGTCTCGGGCGGGTCGCAGTCGTTCAACGCGGTGAACGCCATGCGCGTGCTTGGGCGCTGGATGCGGATGATCACCATCCCCAACCAGTCATCGGTGCCGAAGGCATTCGAGGCGTTTGACGAGGCCGGCCGTATGAAACCAGGCCCGCTCTATGACCGCGTGGTGGACGTGTGCGAGGAGCTATTCAAGTTCACGCTGCTGACCCGCGACCACGCCGACTACCTGGTGGATCGTTACAGCGAGCGGAAGGAGAGGGCGCCAGAGGGACTTGAAGCCGTGGCAGCCGACATCGGTTTTGTAAACCGAAGATCGGGGGTTCAATCCCTTCATCTGGAACCAAAAAAGATATATTAAAATCAAATACTTAACTATTTAGAAGCGTGCTCCGGCTGCTCTTTTCGCCCGTTTTGTCCTGCAATCCGCTTTCGTGGTTTTCAACGGTTTCCAACCGCTTCCAAAATCTTCGTGCAACACGGATGCAACACGGAATCCGGATGCTGAGCGTCGATCGCCCCTGATGTAGCGTTGAAGGCTGGCTCGGAGGACGGGCTTAGGCCGGCGCAGTTGTCATCGGCGAACGATGGCTGAGGCGAGAGCGAGGCCCTGCCTTTTGTGGGACACATTGTCCGACTGACCGACCTGTTTTTCCGTAGGGATAGGCGCCATAGTCCCGCCGGGAGCGGGACATGATCAAACGTCTGGGACAGGGGTGGAAGGGAACGCGCACCATTGCGTGGACCCTAGCCTATGCTCTGTTGCTCCAGCTTGTTCTGACCAGCGCTTTCGCCACCAGCCGTTCGCTGGAAGCCTCGCCCGACCTCTACCAGTTTTGTGCCAACGACCCATCGAGTCCGCACGATAGCGGTACGGACGACGGCACCAAGGCGTTCTCGCACTGCCCCCTCTGCCTATCTCGGGTAGACGTCGGAATTTTGCCTACGCCGCCGGCTATTCCCTTGGTCGAGCGGGCGGCAGCGGAAGTCAGTTTTCCAGCGCCCCACAGCCTTGCCCTCGTGCCGGCAGAAGGCCGTGTGGCACATAGGCCCCGCGGACCACCTACCGCAGCCTGAGGCGTCGCCGGTCGCGATCCCGGCACCTAACCAATCACAACATTGCTGAGCCTGCCTGATAGGCGCGCGGTCTTGCGCGGTCTTGCAATGCGCTATGGCCAGCCTCCAAGCATTTCTGGAATCGCCATGACCAGCCGAACGTTTCACGCCCATGCATGCCGAAGGACACTGTTTATGGGATCCTCCCTGGCCGCCCTTTGCTTGACCCCGCTCGCTTCAGGCGGGGTGGCCGCCCAGACGATAACGGAACTCCCCACTGTCGTCGTTGTAGCCCCCTTGGCGGGCCAGGCGGGTCTCGGGGGCTTTCTTCCCGCGGATAGCACCGTCATCTCGCAAGAGGAGGCTCAGAACGCGACCCTTTGGACAAGCGATTCCGGCTCTCTGTTCACGCGCGTCCCCGGTGGGGCTGCTTGGGGGGCTGGCGGCGTATCGAGCCTGCCTGCAATCAACGGCATGGGTGCGGATCGGGTGCAGATCGCGATCAACAACATGATCTTCAGTCCGGCGTGTCCGAACGAGATGAACCCGCCGATGTCCTACGTAAACCCGGCGATGATTTCGACCATTAAGATCTATCAGGGCACCGCACCCGTCAGTGTCGGCGGCGACTATACGGGAGCAAAGGCCGACGTCACGGTGGCGCCGCCAAAGTTCACACAAGGACAGGCGCTTTCGGTTTCCGGCAGCCTCTCCGGCTTTTACCGGAGCAACGGCAACTCATACGGGACGGACTTCAATGGCACGGTGTCCAACGAGGACACCAGTGTGCGCTATACGGGTGGGTGGGCGCGCGCCAGTGACTACACGTCCGGCAACGGCACTGTCATCAAGTCCACCATGTACGAGACCCAGAATCACTCTTTGACTGTGGCCAAGCAGTTCAATCAGAGCCTGTTCACCTTCCAAATCGGCGGACAGTTCATCCCCTACCAAGGGTATGTGAACCAGTACATGGACCTGGTCGACAACAAGAGCGTCTACGCCAACGGCAATTATGAAGGGGACTTCGACTGGGGGCGGCTGGAAGCATCGGTCTTCGCCAACCGCGTCCGTCACACCATGGGCTTCATCCAGCCGGACAAGACCGGCGACATGCCCATGGACACCCGCAGCACGGATATGGGCTATCGGGTCAAGGCGACCTTAGGTCTTTCGCCTCACGATATCATCCGCATCGGCAACGAGCTTTACTACAACAAACTCGACGACTGGTGGCCCCCCGTGGCTGGCTCCATGATGATGGGCCCGGACACGTTCGAAAACATTAACAACGGGCAGCGCCTGCGCTTCGGATATTTCGGAGAATGGGAGCGGCATATCGATGCCCAATGGACCACCATTGTGGGCCTACGCAACGACATCGTCTGGATGAATACGGGCGATGTGCAGGGCTATGATCAGATGATGTATGGAGCAGACGCTGCCGCGTTCAATGCGCAAAGCCACGCTCGCACAGACTTCAACATCGATGGCTCTGCCATCGTCCGATATGAGGCGAACCCGTTCAGCCTCTATGAACTTGGCCTGTCTCGGAAGACACGTTCACCCAACCTCTACGAACGCTATACGTGGTCGACCAACGCCATGGCCATGCAGATGATCGGCTGGTTCGGCGATGGCAACGGATACGTCGGGAACATCAATCTGGAGCCAGAAAAGGCTCACACCGTTAGCTTCACAGCAGATTGGCATGATCCCGCTCAGAAGGTCTGGCAGGTCCGCGTCTCACCCTATTACAGCTATGTGCAGGACTACATCGACGTCCAGCGGTGCAATCTGGCGGGCTGCCTCTCCAACCTGCCGACCAACCTGGTCGCCGATAACACGTTCGTCTATCTCCAGTTCGCCAACTTCGATGCGTGGCTATATGGCGTAAACATCGATGGAAAGCTGGCCCTATGGGATGATCCGAAGTGGGGCCAGGGTGGCTTTCGCGGCGCTCTGAACTTCGTCCGGGGGCAGCGCACCGATGGTACCAACCTCTATCACATCATGCCGGTCAATGCGACGTTGGCGCTAGACCATGTGCTCGGGAATTGGAGTTCAAGCGTCGAGGTTCAATTGGTTGGCGCAAAAACCCAGGTAAGCCAAGTGCACAACGAACTTGAGACGTCAGCCTATGCGCTGCTCAACTTTCGAACCAGCTATCAGTTGGGTCAATTCAAGTTTGATTTCGGAATCGATAACATCCTCGATACAGAATATGACCTGCCGCTCGGAGGCTCGAACCTCGTGAACTATCAGGTGTCCAGCATGATGGGCACGTCGGCGGCATGGGGGTATCCCGTGGCCGGCCAAGGCCGCTCCTTCAATACGCGCGTGACCGTGGCTTTCTGAGCCTCGCCGTACAATTCAGGGCGAGGCTGATGTGCCTCGCCCATTTTCGAATTCACCCTCACGCAAACAGCTTTTCCGGCATCAGCGTGATGAACCGCGTCCCATCGTTCGCCATAGCCCGTCCCACCGCCATGATCGATGCCACCGCGGGATCGATCCTGTCGGTCGACGGCCTTTACATCATGCGCCATGAGCGTGGCGGCGATTTCAAAGGTGGCCTGTGGGAGCCGGTTCACATCGTTGTGGGAGCCGGGCGTCGGACGTCGCGTCCGCTCGGTTCTGTCGTTGCCAACGGCACCGGGACATGGTCGGCACTTTCGGTGGCAAGATCCAGCAGGCCGGCCAGCATCTCTTCAAGGGTTGCGACCACCATGTCGGCGCCCGACGCGGTTTCCAGCGCGCTGCGCAATGCCCGGTCGTCGAGCGCACCCCATCCACACAGCACGATCCGGGCGTCCGGGATCTGCCGGCGCAGGCGGCGGATGGAATAGCGCATCAGCGCGGCCGAGCGCGCCTCCAGCGTGGACAGCACCACCACCGCCACGCCCGAACCTTCCAGATGGGCGAGATTGCTGCGCGACATGCGCTCCGGCGCCTCCAGGCGCGCGGAAAATCCATGCCGTGCCAACAGGTCGATGGCGATGGAAGTGGCGGCATCGTCGAGACCGGGACGAACCGGCAGGCAGATGATCGCGGATTCGCCGCGCCAGCGCTGCGACAGGATCTCGGGATCGAGTGTGGGAAATGACCGGGGGCTCGGGCCCGCGAGTTCCAGCGCCGCCTCGGCTTCGAGGTCCCGTGTGTCGCCATGCGGGGCGCCGATGTCGTGATCCGACAAATTGTCGAGCAGTTCGGACACGCTGGTGGTCAGGCGCTCGATCCGCTCTGGGTCCAGGCTGCCACGCTCGGCATCACGTTCCGCAAGGCGCAGGCCGGGCAGGGCGACGTCGTCGAGATAGGCGAGCAGCGTGCCCTCCTTGAGGAATTCCTCCGCCTTGCTGGTGGCTTCGGTGGGGTCGCTCGCCAGCATCCGCTGGTAGAAAAGTTCCGGGGCGGTGAGGGGAGGGCGGTCCCCCAGCATCACGTCGAGATAATTCAACTGGTCCACATGCCGGCCGAGCACCACGACGCAAAGCGTCAGCGGCGTCGCCAGCACCAGGCCGATGGGCCCCCACAGCCAGGTCCAGAAGGTGGCTGACGCCACCACCGCCACGGGCGAGAGACCGGTGCTGCGGCCATAGACCAGGGGCTCGATGATGTGCCCCACCAATGGCTCGACAATCGCGAACAAAAGCAGAGTCCAAAGCGCGATGCTCCAGCCGGGGTCCATGGCGACCGCGAGGATCAGCGGCAGGATCGCCGCGATCGCCGCGCCGATATAGGGCACGAAGCGCAGCACGGCCGCCAAAAGACCCCACAAGGCCGCGCTGGGGACGCCGATGGCCCACAGTCCCAGGCCGATGACCAGGCCGAATGCAGCGTTGAGGGCCACCTGAGTGAGGAAGAAGCGCGAGAGCCGTGCCGCCGCATCGTCGAGCGCGGCGGTGGTTCGCTGGATGTCGTGGGCGCCGGCAAGCCGGATGAAGCGGTTTCGCAGGTCCTCCCGCTGCAGGAGGATGAAAATCACGAAAATGAAGATGATGCCGATGGTGGCGAGCGGGTGGAGCAGAGGCTCGACCACGGTTTGGAGCATGGCGAGCATGCCGGGGGAGGGCTGGTGAATTTCCACCGGCATCGGCGCGTTGCTTTGAGTCTGCGCGGTGGGCGGATCGATTTCCCGGCCCAATTCCTGGAGCATGCGCGCCAGGCGGTCGAAGGTGCCGGAGCCCTCCGTGGTCTCCTTGAGCGTGCGGATCTTCTCCCGCATGGTCTGCTGGTATCGCGGCAGATCGCTGGCGAGTTCGCCCACCTGCGTCGCCACCACACCGCCCAGCGTGATGATGCCCAGGAACGCGACCACCACCACGATCGCCACCGACAGCGTGCGGGGCACCTTGATCCGCCGCAGCACGAGGATGACGGGGGACAGGACGAAGCTCAGCAGCACGGCGAGCGCCACCGGAACGAACACGTCCCGGCCGAAATACAACATGCTGACGATTGCGATGAAGCCCACCAGCGTGCTGACTGTGCCATTGCCCAGGTGGGGGCGGGGGGCATCCTGCTCGGTGGTCAGGAGTGGTGGCTGCAAAGCCCGGCCGTTGGCACCATTTTCCATTTAGGCAACCCGGCAGCGCGAGGAGAAAAAAGCGGGCACGAGACGTCTCCGGAGCGGCGGGCCATGCAGGGCCAACGGCCGAGCTTGCCTTTAACGCCGCAGCGCGTGGATGGTTGCGCACTTACTGCACGCGGGGGCTTGGTTGAGCCCGCCGGTGCGGGTAAGCACGAGACGCAGACGGATCGGTTCTCCAATGTCCTTGACCTTCACCATTCTGGGTTGCGGTTCGTCCGGCGGTGTGCCGCGCGTCGGGCAGGGGTGGGGCGCCTGCGATCCCGCCAATCCGCGCAACCGTCGCCGGCGCTGTTCGCTGCTCGTGCGCCGGACCGGGCCGGATGGCGTCACAACGGTTCTGATCGACACGTCGCCGGATCTGCGCGAGCAGCTTCTCGACGCGGACGTGACCAATATCGATGCCGTCCTGTTCACCCATTCCCATGCCGACCACACACACGGCATCGATGATGTGCGGCCCCTGGTCATTCACCACCGCAAACGGCTGACCGCCTATATCGACGAGGAAACCTCCAAGGCGCTTCATGCGCGGTTCGGCTATTGCTTCGAGACGCCGGCCGGCAGCAGCTATCCGCCGATCATCATCGAGCGCCGCTTCCATGAAGGGCGGGAGATCGTCGTGGACGGAGCAGGGGGGTCAATTAGCGCCCTGCCGTTCCGCATGCACCACGGCGATATCGACGCATTCGGCTTCCGCTTTGGCGATGTCGCCTATTCCAGCGATGTGAGCGCATTCCCGAAAAATAGCCTCGAGCATCTGCGGAATCTTGATGTGTGGATCCTCGATGCGCTGCGCGACCTGCCCCATCCGACCCATTTCACGGTCGAGGAAGCCCTTGCCGAGATCGCAGCGCTGAAGCCCCGGCGGGCGATTTTGACCAATCTGCACACCGATCTGGACTATGCGGAACTGGCCGCGCGCCTGCCCGAAAATGTCGAGCCTGCCTACGACATGATGAGCTTTCAATCGGCTGCTGAATCTTTGCCTTAGGATGAGAGGGTCGACTTAAGTGGTGGCCGTTGCACGTATTTCACCACTCACGTAACGAATCGCCTCAAGAGCGGTATCGCGGCCCGTCGTTGGTCGCTTCCGGCCTGGAGGGTCTTGATCCTCGGCTGAACCGGCCATCCTTGGCGCCTCAATCCTCTGCAGGCATCTCTCCCTTAAGCCCATTCGTCATCGGGCTTATCTCTCGGCCGAGCATGCATGACAGCGAGCCCAGGGAGATGGCGTCTCTTACACGTCGTGCGTCGCGTGCGGGCCTATCGAGGCAGAGCGAGCCGCTCCATTCCCCCATTTATCGAGTGTTGCCCAGGATTCCGACAAGGGACGTATGCTCAGTTGGGAGCCGATCAGGGCGCGCGCCTTGATCCCGGCACCAACCATTTGAGTTAATGGATATAAATATGTTCCATAATATCTCTTCTGCGAATTAAGTGTTTTCGATTTCAGCCGCCCAAGTCCTCTGTCCCGCTCCGCCCTGAAGCCAAAAAAAGCGGGCGCCGATCCAATCCGCGCCCGCTCCCGAGAACAGATGATTGCCGGCCCTACTCCGCCGCACGGATGTTGAGCTTGGCTTCGGCAATTGCAGTGAGCTTCTGGTCCGCCGCTTTTTCCTCGGCGAGGTTCTTCGACAGCACCTGCGCACAGTCGGCGCGGCCGAGGCGCTTGGCCCAGGCGATCAGCGTGCCGTAGCGCGTGATTTCGTAATGCTCGACCGCCTGCGCGGCTGCCGCCAGCGCGGCGTCGAGCACTTCCTTGTCGGCGACCTCGCCCGCGATGTCGTCGGCCTCGTCGAGAATGCCGTCGATCGCCGGACAGGTTACCGTCTTGGCTTCCACGCCGTGCATGCGGAATACCTCCTCCACACGCTTCACATGGACTTCGGTTTCCGCGAGGTGCGACTGGAACGTCTGCTTAAGCGTGGGATCGCTCGCCTTCTCGATCATTTTGGGAAGCGCCTTCAGGATGCGCTTCTCGGCGTAATAGATGTCGCGCAGCGTGTGCACGAAGAGATCATCCATGTTCTGAATGTCTTTGGAAAAGATGCCCATTGCGAAGCTCCCGTTCGATTGAAATCTCAAGGCAGACATTGTTGCCTGTACCCTGAACATCGAACGTGAGCCCCGCGTGCTTGTTCCTCACGCCAAGCTTGTTACGCATGCCAAGCTTATGAAAATCTTGGCTATTGAATGAGGCGCCCTGCTCTATTCAGCCGCGCTGAGCACGACGGCATCGGGTCCGCCAGCCGGCCGGCCGACACTTTCATAGACAAACCCGAGCTGAGCCATCTGTTCCGGAAGGTAGATGTTGCGCAGGTCCACCAGCACGGGCTGCTGCATGATGGTCTTGAGACGGTCGAAATCCAGCGCGCGGAAGGCATCCCATTCTGTGATGATGACGAGGCAGTCCGCGCCTTCGGCCACCTCGTAAGGCCCCTGCCCGTATTCCACCGACGGCGGCAGGAGGTGCTTGGCTTCCTCCATGCCCTCGGGGTCGAACGCGCGCACGCGCATGCCCTTGTCGACGAGCGAGTTGATGATCGAGATCGCCGGGCTGTCCCGCATGTCGTCGGTATTGGGCTTGAAGGTGAGGCCGAGGATGGCGGCGGTCTTGCCGCGCACCTGCCCGCCGAGCGCCTTTTCCACCTTCCGTGCGATCGCCAGCTTGCGCACATCATTTACCGCCACCACGGTCTCGACGATCCGCAGCGGCACGCCGACCTGCTGGGCGGTGCGTGTCAAAGCCAGCGTGTCCTTAGGGAAGCAGGAGCCGCCATAGCCAGGGCCGGCATGCAGGAATTTTGCACCGATCCGGTTGTCGAGGCCGATGCCGCGCGCCACGTCCTGCACATTGGCGCCCACCTGCTCGCAGAGATCCGCGATCTCGTTGATGAAGGTGATCTTCGTCGCGAGGAAGGCGTTGCCGGCGTATTTGATCAGCTCCGACGTGCGGCGCGCCGTGAACATCAAGGGCAGATTGTTGAGGGACAGCGGGCGGTAGATGGCCCTCATCACCGCTTCGGCGCGTGCGTCCTCTGCGCCCACCACCACTCGGTCGGGTCGTTTGAAGTCCTCGATGGCCGCGCCTTCGCGCAGGAATTCGGGATTCGAGACCACGGAGATGTCAGCATTCGGGCGCGCTTCGCGGATCACGCGCTCCACTTCATCGCCGGTGCCCACCGGAACCGTCGATTTTGTGACGACGACCGTATAGCCCTCTGCCACGGCCGCGATTTCGCGCGCGGCGGCGAAGACGTAGCTGAGGTCGGCATGGCCGTCGCCGCGGCGCGAGGGCGTGCCCACGGCGATGAACACCGCTTCCGCATCCTTTACCGCCTGGGTGAGGTCGGTGTCGAAGTCCAGGCGGCCTGCGGCGACGTTGCGCGCAACAAGTTCGTCCAAGCCCGGCTCGAAGATGGGGATGCGCCCCTCCTTCAGCATGGCGATCTTGGAGGCATCCTTGTCGATGCAGGTCACATGGTGCCCGAAGTCGGCGAAACAGGCGCCGGAGACCAAGCCCACATATCCCGTACCGATCATTGCGACGCGCATGGATGCTTTCCCTTGCTATACTTTCCCGCGGTGCCACGGCGGGCCATTATGCCGGCTAGATTGACGCGCCCTTATAACAGGAAGAGGGCAACGTCCCGTGAAATGTTGTAGGACATCAAAATTATAAAATACAATTAAAATATGTTATTATTTTAATTCACATTCAAATTCTTGCAATCAAGGCTTTCGAGGGCTAAGGATCGCCACACAATCAGGGCCTTTGGATGCAGACGAATTTTGCCGCCAGTCTTCTTCTCCCCGATCTGGAATTGCTCGCTATCGCGGCGGGGCGGGAGATCATGGCGGTGTATTCGACCGACTTCACCGTTGCGATCAAGTCCGACGCGTCCGCTGTGACCGAAGCCGATACCCGCGCTGAAGCGGTGATTCTGCAAGGTCTCGCGCGCCTTTCCCCATGCATTCCAGTGGTGGCCGAGGAGCAAGCGGCCGCGGGCAACGTGCCGGCCGCGTGCGCGTGCTTCTACCTTGTGGACCCGCTGGACGGGACACGGGAGTTCGTATCCCGCAATGGCCAGTTCACGGTCAATATTGCGCTGGTGGAAAACGGGGTGCCGATGATCGGCGTGGTCTACGCCCCTGCCCTCGGTGTGCTTTATTCCGGCGCTGCGGGGCTGGGCGCGTTCCGGCGGCTGGTGGCGAATGATGTCCTCGGGCCGGCAGAGCCGATCTGCGTGCGCGCGGCACCCTCCGAGGGGATCGCGGCCGTGGGCAGCCGCTCCCATGGAAATCCCGAGACCGACGAATGGCTGCGCCGCCTCTCGGTGACGTCGTTCCTGGCTGCCGGTTCCTCGCTGAAGTTCGGTCTCGTGGCGGAAGGGCAGGCCGATGTCTATCCCCGGTTCGGACGCACCATGGAATGGGACACGGCTGCGGGGGACGCTGTGCTGCGCGCCGCAGGGGGCTTGGTGACCCAGGTCGATGGCTCTCCATTCCTCTATGGCAAGGATCAAGCGGGGGGCGATGCGCCCTACGCCAATCCCTCCTTCATCGCCTATGGCGATTTGCGGCTGGTCCAGGTGACCGCCCCTGCAGCAGGAATAAATTGATGGCCGCAGTGAACAGCGCCGACGCGCTCACCGCAGGGATCTCACCGGATCGTCTTTCGCATCTCCAGCGTCTTGAAGCTGAAGCCATCTTCATAATGCGCGAGGTCGCGGCGGAATTCGCCAATCCGGTGATGCTCTATTCCATCGGTAAGGATTCAGCCGTGATGCTGCATCTGGCGGTGAAGGCTTTCTTCCCTGCCAAGCCGCCTTTCCCTCTGCTGCATGTCGACACGGGCTGGAAGTTCCAGGAGATGATCGCCTTCCGCGATCGGATCGCGAAGGAGTTGGGCTTCAACCTCATGGTCCACACCAACAAGGCCGGCGCGGCGCAGGGCATCAACCCCTTCGACCATGGCTCGTCCTTCTATACCAACGTGATGAAGACCGACGCCTTGAAGGAGGCCCTGACCGCCCATGGGTTCGATGCGGCCTTCGGCGGTGCCCGGCGCGACGAGGAAAAGAGTCGCGCCAAGGAGCGCATCTTTTCCTTCCGCACCGCCAATCACGGCTGGGACCCCAAGAACCAGCGGCCGGAACTGTGGAACCTGTTCAACGCACGGGTGAAGCCCGGAGAATCGATCCGCGTATTTCCTCTGTCGAACTGGACCGAGCTTGATATCTGGCAATATATCCTGGCCGAGCAGATCCCCATCGTGCCGCTGTATTTCGCCGCCGAGCGCCCCGTGGTGTGGCGCGGCGGGCAGATGATCATGGTGGATGACGCGCGCATGCGCCTCGAGCCCGGTGAAGTGCCGGAACAGCGTAAGGTCCGCTTCCGCACGCTCGGCTGCTATCCCCTCACCGCCGCGATCGACAGCGAGGCGGACACGCTGGAGGCCATCGTCCGCGAGATGCTGGCGGCTCGCACCTCGGAGCGTTCGGGCCGTCTAATCGACCATGACGAGGCCGCTTCCATGGAGAAGAAGAAGCGGGAGGGTTACTTTTGATGAACGCCGCTCCCCGCTTGGACCTATTCGCGCCCGAAACCAAGAGCCTGCTGCGCTTCCTCACCTGCGGCAGCGTGGATGACGGCAAGTCCACCCTCATCGGCCGCCTGCTCTACGACACCAAGCTGCTGTTCGAGGACCAGGTCGAGACCCTCGCCCGCGATTCCCGCAAATACGGTACCGCCGGTGACGATCTCGATTTCGCGCTTCTGGTGGATGGCCTCGCTGCGGAACGCGAGCAGGGCATCACCATCGACGTCGCCTATCGGTTCTTCGCCACGGAGCGGCGCAAGTTCATCGTCGCGGATACGCCGGGGCATGAGCAATATACCCGCAACATGGCGACCGGGGCCTCGAACTCGGACCTCGCGGTCATTCTGGTGGATGCCCGCCAGGGCATTCTGACCCAGACACGGCGCCATTCCTTCATCGTCTCGCTGCTGGGCATCCGTCATGTGGTGCTGGCGGTGAATAAGATCGACCTCGTGGATTTCTCGCAGGCGCGGTTCGATGCCATCGTTGCGGACTATCGCGCGATGGTCGCGGACCTCGGCTTCACCAGCTTCCAGGCGGTGCCGCTTTCCGCCCGCTTCGGCGACAACATGCTGACCCGGAGCGAGCGGACGCCCTGGTACCAGGGGCCGACCCTGGTGCGCTATCTGGAAGGCGTCGACGTTTCGCGCTCGGCTGAGGGGCTACCCTTCCGCATGTCGGTGCAGTGGGTGAACCGGCCGAACCTGGATTTCCGGGGTTTCTCCGGCACCATCGCCAGCGGGATGGTGCGGCCGGGCGAGAGGATCGCCGTTGCGGCTTCCGGCCATGTGTCCAAAGTGAAGGCTATCGTCACCGCGGATGGCAACCTCCCCGAGGCGGGCGCCGGCCAGGCGGTGACGCTGACGCTCGATGACGAGATCGACGTGTCGCGCGGCGATATTCTTGCTGCCGCGAATGCCCGCCCGGAACTGGCCGACCAGTTCGCCGCCCAGATCATCTGGATGCACGACGAGCCGTTGGTTGCCGGCCGTCCTTATCTTATCAAGATCGGCACCCACACGGTGGGGGCGAGCGTTTCCTCGATTCGCCACAAGATCGATGTGAACACCTACGCGCCCGAACAGGCACGCGCGCTGGCGCTCAATGAGGTGGGCGAAGTCCACATCGCGCTGCGCGAGGCCATCGCGTTCGACCCGTTCGACACGATCCCCGGCACCGGCGCGTTCATCGTCATCGACCGCATGACCAACCAGACGGTTGGTGCGGGCATGATCCTCTCCGGCCTGCGGCGCGCGACCAATGTGCATTGGCAGGAACTGAAGGTCTCGAAGACGGCGCGGGCGGCCTTGAACCATCAGAAGCCGGTGGTGCTGTGGTTCACCGGCCTGTCCGGCGCCGGCAAATCCACCATCGCGACGCTGGTGGAGAAGAAGCTTCACGCGGCCTCCCGGCACACCTATGTGCTGGACGGCGACAATGTCCGCCACGGCCTGAACAAGGACCTCGGCTTCACCGACGCCGACCGGGTGGAAAATATCCGGCGTGTCGCGGAGGTGGCGAAGCTGTTCGCGGATGCGGGGCTGATCGCGATCGTCTCTTTCATCTCGCCGTTCCGGGCCGAGCGCCAGTTCGCCCGTGACCTCGTGGGAAAAGACGAGTTCGTGGAGATTTACGTCGATACGCCGCTTGAAGTTGCCGAGCAGCGCGATTCCAAGGGTCTCTACCGCAAGGCGCGCGAGGGGCTGATCAAGAATTTCACCGGTATCGATAGCGCGTACGAGCCGCCAGAGGCGCCGGAACTGCGTCTCCCCGCAAGTACCTCGACGCCGGAGGAATTGGCCGATCGGGTGATCGCCTATCTCGCAGAGAACGGCTATCTGGAACGGGCCGAGGATCTGGACTGGACCATCTGACTCGGCGCCTTCCGGGGGCGACCGCGTGCCATTCTTTCCGCTGACCGCCCTGGCTCTCCTGATAGAGGTGGGGTTCGGATATCCCCGCTGGCTGATGCGCCTTGCGGGGCATCCGGTCATCTGGATCGGCCGGCTGATCGCCACACTGGATCGGTGCTGGAACCGGGAGGGCTTCTCTTTCGCACTGCGGCGGGGACTTGGGATCGTCGCTCTGCTGACGCTCCTGCTCGCCGCCGCCCTGCCCGCCATTGCCATCCAGCATTTTTTGCTCGCCCTGCCCTTCGGCTTGATTTTGGGGGCTCTGCTGGCGTCTTCCCTGCTGGCCCAGCGGTCCCTCTACGAGCACGTCGCCGCGGTGGCGCGGGCGTTGGAGACGGGCGGGCTCGATGCGGGCCGTGTGGCGGTGTCGCATATCGTCGGCCGTGACCCGAACCAGCTTGATGTCGCCGGCGTCGCGCGGGGGGCCATCGAGAGCCTCGCGGAGAATTTCTCGGACGGCATCGTCGCTCCGGCAGTCTGGATGGCATGCGGAGGCCTCACGGGCGCGGCCGCCTATAAAGCCTTGAACACCGCGGACAGCATGATCGGCCACAAGACGCCGCGCCATCAGGCATTCGGATGGGCGGCCGCGCGGCTGGACGATGTGGCGAATCTGCCCGCTTCGCGCCTCTCCGGCGTGCTGATCGTGCTGGCGGCGGGTCTGATGCCCGGTGCCTCCCTGCCCCGAGCCTGGACAAGCATGCTGCGCGATGCGCGAAAGCACCGCTCGCCCAATGCCGGCTGGCCGGAGGCGGCGATGGCGGGAGCGCTCAGCATTTCCATCGCCGGGCCGAGATCTTACGGCGGGATTCGGGCAGAGGCGGCGTTCATGGGCGATGGCCGGCGTGAGATCGATGCGGCGGACATTCGCGCGGCACTTCGGCTTTTCAAAATCGCCGATGGCCTGCTCATCGCCCTCGCCTGCATTGGCGCCGGGATCCTGCTTATCGCGCGAGGCTGAGTAGGCGGTTGAGGTCCACATGGGCTGAGAGATGCGCGGCGAGCGCATCCAGCGTTTCCTCCACCTGCGCCTCATAGGCCACTCGCGCCGGGCCGGCGCCCAGCCGTGCCAGCCATGCCGCGCGCTGCTGGTCGTCGCCAAACAGGCCGTGGACATAGGTGCCCATCACCTGGCCGGAGGGTGACAACGCACCGTCCTGCGCGCCGCCTGACAGTATCGCGAAGGGGCGGGTGCAGTCGGGGCCGGTGGTTTCGCCCATGTGCATTTCATAGCCGCTGAACCGCGCGCCAAGGTGCGAGGTGCCCTCAACCGCCTCCAGCCTTTTATGTGGGGTCAAAACCGTGCCGACCTTGAGCAGGCCCAACCCCTCCATGCTTCCCGCCGGCCCCTCCAGGCCATGAGGGTCGTCCACCCTCTCTCCGAGAATCTGGTAGCCGCCGCAGAGGCCGAGCACCCGTCCGCCGCGCCGCGCGTGGGCGATGATGTCGTGATGCAGTCCCCAGGCGCGCAGCGCCGCGAGGTCCGCCAAGGTGGCCTTGGAGCCGATCAGGAGGACGAGATCCGTATCCGTCGGCAGCACGTCGCCCGGTCTCAGGCGGCGCACCTCCAGACCTGGTTCGGCGTCGAGCGGATCGAGATCGTCGAAGTTGGAGATATGCGGCAGAATGGGAACGGCGATTCGGACCTTTGCGCCGGGCTTGGGGGGCGGCGGGCCATCAAGGGCGAGCGCGTCTTCCGCCGGCAACCTTGCCGCGGCGGGAAAGTGTGACACGAGCCCCAGCGCAGCCCATCCAGTGTGCTGGGCGATCAGCTTCATTCCATCGTCGAAAAGCCGGGGGTCGCCCCGGAAGCGATTGATAATGAAGCCGGAAACCAGTCTCTCGTCCTCGGGATCAAGAACCGCCTTGGTCCCGACCACGCTGGCGATGACCCCGCCGCGATCGATGTCGCCGATGATAATCACGGGCACATTTGCTGCACGCGCGAAGCCCATGTTGGCAATGTCGTTGCGCCGGAGATTCACTTCCGAGGCGCTCCCCGCCCCCTCCACCAGAACGAGGTCGGCTTCGCCTTTGAGGCGCTGAAAGCTCTCCAGCACGGCCGGCAACAGGTCTTTCTTCATGCCCTGGTAGGCGGCCGCCTTCGCGTTGCCGATCACCCTGCCCTGCACCACCACCTGCGCGCCGGTTTCGTTCTGTGGCTTCAGCAGCACCGGATTCATATGCACCGAAGGCGCAACGCGGCAGGCGCGGGCCTGAAGCGCCTGGGCGCGGCCGATTTCACCGCCATCCGCCGTCACGGCAGCATTGTTCGACATATTCTGCGGCTTGAACGGCCGCACGATGAGCCCGCGGTTGGCGAATGCCCGACAAAATCCCGCCACCAGCAGGGATTTGCCCACATCCGACCCTGTTCCCTGAAACATGAGTGCTGGCATGGCGGGCTAGAACTCGATGCCTTCCTGCGCCTTAACTCCGGCCGCGAAATGGTGCTTCACGAGCCCCATCTCCGTCACAAGATCGGCGGCGGCGATAAGCTCCGGCTTGGCGTTTCGGCCGGTGACGACGACATGCAGGTCCGGACGGCGCGCGGAAAGCGTCGCCACCACCTCGCCAAGGTCGAGATAGGCGTAGCGCAGGGCGATGTTCAGTTCGTCGAGGATTAGGAGAGAAATGGTCTCGTCCGCCATCAGCTCGCGCACCTTCTCGAAGGCGCGTTCGGCTGCGGCGACGTCGCGGGACAGGTCTTGAGTTTCCCAGGTGAATCCTTCGCCCATGGTGTGCCATGCGACCCGATCGCTGAATGCCGCGAAGGCGTCCCGCTCGCCGGTCTGCCACGCGCCCTTGATGAATTGCACCACGCCGACCCGCCGGCCCCGTCCGAGCATACGCAAGGCGAGGCCGAAGGCGGCGGTGCTCTTGCCCTTGCCGGGACCGGTGTGGACGATCAGCAGGCCCTTCTCCAGGGTCTTGCCGGCCACCTCTGCATCCTGGACCGCCTTGCGCTTCGCCATCTTTTCCCGATGGCGGGCGACCTCGGCATCCTCGATCTCGGCGTTCACGGGGCACTCTCCTTCACGACCATGGGCAGGCCGGCGACCATGAAGACCACATGGTCGGCAACGCCTGCAACGGCTTGATTGAGCCGCCCGGCGGCATCGCGAAACCGCCGGGCCAGCGCGTTGTCGGGGACGATGCCGAGGCCGACCTCGTTTGCCACCAGAACCGTCAAGCCGCTGCGCGCGTGGAGCGCGCAAACCAGCCGCTCCTGCTCAGCCTCAAGGTCATGGTCCGCCAGTAGATGATTTGTCAGCCACAAGGTGAGGCAGTCCACGAGCACCGGCATCTCCGGTGGGAGCGCCGCCAGAAGGTCCGCCACGGCCAGCGGGCAATCGTGGGTCTGCCAGCGGGCATCGCGCCGCGTGCGATGAAGCGCGATTCGCGCGTCCATCTCCGCGTCGAGGGCCTGTGCGGTGGCAAGATAGGCGTAAGGCGGCGGTGCCGCCTCGATGAAGGCTTCCGCATGCCGGCTCTTGCCGGAGCGCGCGCCGCCGAGAACGAGGACGCGCCGGCTCATTGCGGCGCGGTGGGCGCAGCCGATGCGCTCAATGCTGTCCGCATCCGCCTGTCCTGTCTCGTCATGCGTGCCATGTCGTTTGACTATATCGTCCGCTCGCCACGCGGCAATGAGTCAGCCGCGCGCCTTCTCCACGAGAGACGAGGTGGAGCGGCCCTGGACGATATTTGCCAGCACCAGCCGTCCGCCGTTGGTGATGACGACATCCGCCCCCACCACCGCTTCGGGCGCGTAGTCGGCGCCTTTCACCAAGACATCCGGCAGCAAGGCCGTGATGCTCTCCAGCGGTGTGTCCTCGTCGAACAGCACCACCAGATCGACACAGCGCATGGCGCCGATGACGCGTGCCCGGGCGGTTTCGTCCTGAAGCGGGCGCGTCGGCCCCTTTAGGCGCCGGGTGGAAGCATCGGTGTTCAACGCCACCACGAGGCGGTCGCCCTCGCTGGCGGCGGCCTCCAGAAGCGCGACGTGGCCGGGGTGCACAAGGTCGAAGCAGCCGTTGGTGAACACCACGGTTGCCCCACCCGAGCGCCAGCGCGTCACGATTTCAACAGCGCGCTCGAGCGAGACCAGGGCGCCGGGGGTCTCCATCTGCGGCAGGGCTTGATCGAGGGCCGCCGCCAGTTCCGCCCGCGTCACCACCGCCGTGCCGAGCTTGCCGACAGCAATGGCCGCCGCCGCGTTGGCGATGCGCACGCAGGTCTCAAGTTCCTCGCCCGAGGCGAGCGACGTCGCCAGCGCGGCAAGCGCGGTATCCCCGGCTCCGGATACGTCGAAGACCTCACGCGCCTCGGCGGGGACGTGCAGGACCGTGCCGTCGCGGCGCCAGAGCGTCATGCCCTTCTCGGCGCGCGTAACCAGGACATCGCCGCCGAATTGGGCGGAGGCCGCCTCCGCCGCCGCTGCGGCTTCCGCGTCGGTTGAATCGGGAAGGCCGGTGGCCTCGATCAGTTCACGCCGGTTGGGTGTCACCAGGGTCGCCCCGCGATAGACGCCGAAGGTGCGCCGTTTGGGATCGACGATGACCGGCACGCCGCGCGCCTGCGCTTCCGCCATGATGGCCGCGATCACCGCATCGCCGAGCACGCCCTTGGCATAATCGGAGAGGACCACGACGCTGCTTTTGGCGATCGCGGCGATTGCAGCGGCGATCAGGCGGGTCTCTACCTCGGCCGAGGGCGGGCGGGTTTCTTCCGCATCGATGCGCACGATCTGCTGGCGCCCGCTCATCACGCGGGTCTTGGTGATGGTGGGTCGGCTCTGGTCGGCAACGAGCCCGTCGAGCGAAATCTGAGGAAATGCCGCTAGGGCGGCGCGAAGTTCGTTGGCGCGGAGATCGTCGCCCACGAGGCCGACGAGATGCACCGGCGCACCCATGGCTGCCGCATTCGCCGCGACGTTGGCGGCGCCTCCCGGCACCAGCCTGTCCATACCGTGCACCAGCACCGGAACCGGCGCTTCCGGCGAGATGCGGGAGACCGAGCCGGTCACGTAAAGATCGACGATCACATCGCCGATCACCGCTATGGGTCCCGGATGGGCTTCAGAGAGCATGGAGATCGCGCCTCATGTCGCCAGATTCCGTCCGCGCAGATGCCCGGTCACATACTGGCGCACCCCCTCCTCCAGCGAGGTGAAGGGCTGGGAGAAACCGGCGGCGCGCAGCTTCGTCATGTCCGCCTGGGTGAAATATTGGTACGCGCTACGGATCGTCTCGGGCATGTCGACATAATCGATGCGCGGCTCTTTTCCGGCCGCCGCGAATACCGCGCGTGCCAGATCCGCGAAGCTGCGCGCCTCGCCGGTGCCGATGTTGAACAGGCCGCTCACCGACGGGGTTTCGAGCAGCCAGCGGATGACCGCGACGCAGTCGGCGACATAAACGAAGTCGCGGAGCTGGCCGCCGTCCTCGTAGCCGGGATCGTGGGACTTGAAGAGGGTGACGGCCTCGCCGGCGGCAGCGGTGGGGTAGATCTTGTGGATCACCGATCGCATGTCGCCCTTGTGGGTCTCGCCCGGCCCATAGACGTTGAAGAAGCGCAGCCCCGCCCATTGTGGGGGATGCAGCCTGCCCGCCTGGATGTCGGCGAGAAAGCGCCGGTCCGCCATCAGCTTGCTCCAGCCATAGGCATTGAGCGGGGCGAGGTCGAGAAGGTCGGAGATGGTCTCCTCATCGCGGAAACCGTTCGAGCCGTCGCCATAGGTCGCGGCCGAGGAGGCGTAGAGGAAGCGCAGCCCCTTGCGGGCGCAGAGGTCCCATAAATCCAGGGTCGGGCGCACATTGCGGGCGATGATCTTGTCGCCGTCGCGCTCGGTGGTGGCGGAAATGGCGCCCATGTGGACCACCGCACCAACCCGTCCTGCCTCCCGCTCCAGGAAAGAAAGGACGGCTTCCGGCCGGATCACGTCATCGAGCGGGATGTCGGAGATGTTGCGCCATTTCGGGCCATCTTCCAGCCAGTCGGCGACCACCACGCGAAACCCGTCGGCCGCACAGGCCCGGGCGATGTTGGAGCCGATGAAGCCCGCGCCGCCGGTGACCAGGATCGTGTCGCGGGAGCCCGGAGAAGCCATGAGCCTACCTTGGGGAGCGGTTCGCTCCAGTCATGAAAGCGGGGGCACCTGCGGCGCCGAAGCGGTTTCCTGTGCCACGCTTGAGCCGGCTTTGTCCATCTTGTCGGCATTGCCGAAGCGCAGCACGTTCAGCGCGCGCCATGCGCCGCGCGCGCCATGGTCCACCATGCAGGGCGGGCCCTCCACCGTGTGGGGGGCGATCTTGCAGTGTGAACGCTCGCAGGGCGCGCAGGGGCGGAAGGATTTCAGCTCCAGTACCCTTGGACCGTAGAGCCCGGTCAGCCGCGCGTCGGTCGGCCCATAGAGGCCGATGGTCGGCACGCCCAGCGCGGCCGCGAGATGCCCAAGGCCGGTATCGACGCTGACGACACCCGCTGCGCCGGCAAGGACCGGCGCCAATTGTTCGATCGGCGCGGGCGGAACGATCTCCACGCTGGGAAGATCGCGGGCGATGGCCTCGGCGCGGCGGGTTTCTTCCTCGCCCAGTGCGAACACTCGCGTACGCAGCCCCGCAGTCGCTGCGGTCTCTGCCAATTCCCGCCAGCGCAGGACGGTCCAGGTCTTGGTGGCCCAGGTGGTGCCATGGAGCAGCACCAGATAGGGCGCCTGCGCGGACAACGGCTGAACGTTCAGCCCGGCATCGGGCGAGAGGCCCGTCAGGTCATAGCCGAGCGCGGCGGCGAACAGCTTGCGAATGCGCTGCGCCATGTGTTCCCGCTCGGGAATGGCGTGGCGGCGATGATAGAGAAGCGTCGCGATGCCTTCGCGCGCGCTGCCCCAGCCGAAACCGTGACGCGGGCCCTTGGCGAATCTTGCGATGGCGGCGCTTTTCATCAGCCCCTGTGCATCGATGACAACGTCGTAGGTCTCGGCACCGAGCGCCGCGCGCATGGCCTTGCCTTCATCCGAGCGCCACGCGGCAAGCGGTGATTTGCGCAGGCGCCGCAGCGGCACGGGGATGACGCGTCGCACCGCCGGATGAAGCCGCACCAGCGGCACCATCGCTTCTTCCACCGCCCAATCCACCACGAGGCCGGGAATGGCGCGCGCCGCATCGGTGAGAGCGGGGAAAGTGTGGACCACATCCCCCAGCGACGAGAGCTTCACGATGAGAAGCTTCATCCCCTGATCCGCGCCGCCGCCGCCAGAACCTCGTTGGGCTGGATGCTTTCCAGGCAGGCCAATGTCTTCAGCGGGCATTCCCGCTTGAAGCAGGGCCGGCAGGGAAGTTCGTGTGACACGATCTGATAGCGGGGGCCGGTCGGCGGGGTCATCTTTTCGGAGCTGGAGCCGTAGAGCACCACCAGCGGGCGATCGAGCGCGCCGGCCACATGCATGAGGCCAGAATCGTTTGAAATGACCACATCGGCGCCGGCGAGAATCGCGGCTGCTTCGATCAGGCTGGTGCGACCGACCAGATTGTCCACCGGCACGCCAGCCAATGCGCCAATCTCAGCCGCGATCTCCGCATCCTTCGGGCCGCCGAGCACGCGGATACGATAGCCGGCCGCGTGGGCCATGGCGGCGAGCCGCGCGAATTTGCGGGCCGGCCACCGCTTGGCGGGGCCATATTCCGCACCGGGGCACAGGGCCATGATCGGCCCCTCCCCCAACAGGGGAAAGCGCGAGGTCGCGGCTTCCATGGCGCCGTCGGGGAGATAGAGGACCGGACGCGGCGCCTTCAGATGGTCGCCATAGGGGGCGCCGAGTGCCACGAAACGATCGATCGTGCGGGCGGTTTTGCGCTCGCGGTCGGCTCGCGCCTCGGTGAGCAGCACGCTGCGGCCCTCGGCGGCATAGCCGATGCGCTCGGGAATGCCGGCGGCAAAGGGAACGATGGCGGCCTTGAAGGCGCGCGGCAGAATGATGGCCTTGCCATAGCCTTCCTCCCGAAGGGCGCGGCCGGCCTTCCACCGGGCCATGAGCCCGAATTCACCATGGCCGAGGCCGAGCGGAATTGTGCGGCGCACACCGGGGATGAGCCGGGCGACGGGAAGGGCAGATGGAGGCGCGATGACATCGATCGGGCGGCCAGGCTCGCGGATGCGCAGGCTCTCAATGAGACTTCCCGCCATCACCATGTCGCCGACCCAGGAGGGGCCGACAACCAGGATGGGAGAAATCGTACCTAAGGCGCGCATGGCTGGCTCGTGGGACGCCGTTCCGGAGATGTCCATCGCCGGCCGACAAGGCAAGGCACGATGGCGCAATCGGCGAGGTCTTCGCAAGGGGACGCGGCGGCGTCAAGGCAGCTTCGCCTGACGGCCGTCGCTCCCCTAGCACATCGCCACCCTAGAAATACGAAGGGCGCCGGAAGCCCGGCGCCCTTCGCATAGAGACAAACGAAAAAGATCAGGCCGCGCTGCGGAAGGTCTTTTCGACCGAGCTCTTGATGGGCTCGGAGCTGTCGGTGGCAATCTTCTGCGCGAGGCTGGAGAGTTCCTTGGCCTGGGCCTGGAGGCTCTCATACTGGCCGCGCAGGTGCGTGGTCGAGAGTTCCACCGCTTCGGCTGCGCTCTTGGCGGTCAGCACGGTGGAGAAGAAATCGAAGGCCGAGTTTATGTTGGAGCGCAGGATTTCCAGCGACTTCACATTGTATTCGGCGACGCCCTTGGCGGCGGTGGAGTAGGTGCTCTCGACCACGCCCGAGGTCTGCTCGGCGGCGGCCTTGAACTTCTCGTAATTGCCACGGGCCTGGATCACGCCCTTTTCCGCCATGTCACGGAACGGAGCGGGCACTTCAAACTTTGAAAATGCACTGCTGGCGGCGGCCATCTGGTCCTGGAACGCTTTGGTAAAGCTCTCGTTCATGGCGTCCTCGGTGCGCTGTTAGGCGGGTTGGTGCGCGAGTGGGCTTACAGGTCCAGGGAAACCGGCTGCGCGCACGCCCCGGACCCGTGATCCACGATCCCACTGCGATATTAACCCACGTTATGTGCGGCACAAAATGAAATTTTTGCGCCGCACCATATTCCCGAGAAAGCGTCGCAAACCGTTCAGTATGATCGGTTCGGGTCGTAGGGCTTGGGAGCCGATTCGGCGAATTTTTCCGCCGTGCTTTGCATGTTCTTCGCAGCTGCGGCACCGGCGGTCTGAAAGTCCTCGGTGACAGACTTGGCATGCGCGGCAGCGGCCGCACCCAGGGCCTGGACGCGTTCCGAGAGGGCGCGGGCGTGCTCGTCCAGCGAGCGGACGGTGGATTCGCCCAGCGTGCGCGCATCGCTGCCGAACGCTGCGGCCTGGCTCGCGACCGCCTGGACCTGCTGGGTGACGAACGCGGTCTGGAGGCTGAGAACCTCCTGGGGCGTCTTCGCCTGCATCACCTTGAACAGGAAATCGAATGAGGCATTCACATTGGTTTCGACGAGGCCGAGCGTCTTGGCACGCATCTCCTTGATGCCGGAGTGAACCTCCTGAAGGCGTTCCTCCGACTCACCCACGGCGGTGCGGGCGGTATCGAACAGGGTGTCGAAAGCCTGCCGCGCCTGGGCGACATTCTTTTCCGCAATGGCGCGCAGCTCAGGCGGCAACTCGAGGTCGGGACCGAACTTGCTGGTCATCGTTGGTACTCCTCGGGCGTTTGGGGATCACCGGCAATTTGCGGGTCCAAGGCGATGATAAATGCGGATCGCGCGGGATGGAATTAATTTGACGCTAATCCCTCCCGCGAAACCATATTTGCTCAATGGCTTAGGGTGTTGACGGGTGTTGAGGCGGGCGTCCCCCATTGCTGCGGAGGTCTCGCTTGCGGGCGATTATTCGCTCCCAGCATCGATCATGCGGCAACCCTGCGACAATGATGCGATTGCGGCCCTGTTAATCTTTGAATGACACACTCGTGATGCGGCGCGAAATATACTCCCGCCGCGAGATTTCCCGAGTTTCCTCTTGAGGCAGTTGCCTAGACCGAGGTCATGAGCGAGCACACGTCCCGTCTTCTGTCGTTGAACGAGCCGGCGCTTGCGCCGCTTCGACGGACGGATCTCGCGTCATTCGTGGTCTCGCTCTCCGATTCCAAGATATTGCTCGCCACTCCGCCCTGCGCGGCGCTGGGCATCGAGAGTGATGTGCCTGCCCCCATGGGTGTGAAGAGCGTCGCCCACCGCCTCGGGGAGCACACCAGCGGCACGCCCCGGCTGGAGCGGGTTCGGGTGCCGTCCAGCTTCGTGCCCCACATGTTCTCGTGCCTCGCGGTGAACTCTCCGCTGGGGCGTCTCGTGGTGTTCGCGGACCCGCAGGCCGTGGTAATCGGCGACACCCCCGCCCCGCCAAAAGAGCCCTCCAGCCCTGCTCCCGCCGTGCCGGAAGCGACGCGGCCCGTGCGCTTCACCTGGGAGGCTGATGCGCAGGGCCGGCTTTCGGCCCTTTCGCGCTCGTTTCTCGATGCGCTGGCGCCCCGCCTGCGATCCTGGCAGGGGAGGACCTTCGCGGATCTCGCGAGCGACGGCGTATTGAAGGATGCCTCCGCCATCTCAGCGCTTCTCACCGATGGCGCGAGTTTTTCCGACACGGTTCTGTGGACCGGCGAAGATCCTGCGCGGCGAATCGAGATCGGTGGCGTTCCGCTGTTCGATGGGGCCAAGCGGCGCATTGGCGTGCGCGGCTTCGGCTTGATTTGGGAAGCGCCGCCCCGCCCGGCGCAGAAAGAGCCTGAGGCGGCGCGCAACGTCGTGCCCTTGCGGGCCGGCGCGCTGAACGCCCGCGAACGATCCGCCTTTCATGAGATCGCCCGCACGCTCAACGATGCGATCGATGGCTGGCAGAAGCCGGCGCCGCTCTCTCCCGAGCCGCCGACGGAGCCTGCCAAGCCGGCTACCGAGAGCATCGTCGCGCCCACTTCGGTTCAACCTATCTATGCCTCTCCCCCTCCACCGCGTGGCGTGGATGAGGGGCTGCTCGATCGTCTGCCCATCGGGCTCATGATTCAGCAAGACGGCGAGATGGTGCATGCCAATGCCACGCTTCTTGGATGGGTGGGTGTCGCCGATATCGAAGCCTTCCGGGCCATAGGCGGGCTGACACCTCGCCTTGATCGCTTGTCTCTCGACGGGCCGCTGGAGCTTCAATCCGTCAACGGAACCAAGCTGCCCGTCGAGGCTCGGCTGGTTTCGACCACCTGGCGCGGACAGCCGGCAATCGTGCACGTCGTGCGCACCATCGAGGTGCCCGCCGCGGTGCCGGAGCCGCCTCCTCCACCTCCGCCCGCGCCGCCGCGTGGGGTGGATGATGCCCTGCTGGATGGGTTGCCGGTCGGTCTCGTGGTGCAGCAGCGCGGCGAGACGGTGCACGTCAATTCTACCCTGCTCAATTGGGCCGGTGTCGCCGACCTTGATGCGTTCCGAGCGTCAGGGGGATTGTCGCCGCGCCTGAACCGCCGGTCTGCGGACGGGCCGCTTGAGATCGAGTCGCTCGCTGGAGGGCGGCAGCCGGTTGAGGTGAAGCTGGTACCGGCGGATTGGCGCGGGCAGCCGGCGATCGTGCATGTGGTGCGCACCGTCGAACTGCCGCCGCCTCCCCCACCTCCGCCCGCGCCGCCGTCCGGGCTGGACGATGGGCTGCTTGATGGTCTGCCCATCGGTCTTGCTGTCCAACAGCGCGGCGAGTTGGTGCATGTGAATGCCACTCTCCTCACCTGGACCGGAGTTGCGGACACCGGAGCGTTCCGGAATTCTGGCGGGCTCTCTCCACGCCTGAGCCGGCCGTCTCCCGATGGACCGCTTGAACTGGAAACCAGCGGTGGCAATCGCATTCCGGTCGAGGCACGGCTGCTATCTTCCACCTGGAAAGGGCAACCGGCGATCGTGCATCTGGTGCGCATCATCGATGCGCCCCCGCCCCCGCCGCCGGTTCAGGTGGCTTTGCCTGCGGTCGATATCGGTGCGGTACAGGCCAAGGCGCGGTCCGAAGCCCTCGATGTGATCCCTTTCGGGGTTTTGCTTCTCGATTATTCCGGCGCGATCGAGGACATGAACATAGCCGCCGCCGCGTTGTGTGGCTTCAGGAGCAGTGAGCTTCAGGGCGAGCCCTTCACTCTGCTGTTTGCCTCAGGTAGCCAGACGGCGGCGGTCTCGCTGCTTGATCAGGCTGCGGAAGCATTCCCGGGGGCGGCACCGGGACAGGCCAAGGTGACGCTTCGCCATCGCCTGGGTGCCGAAACCGTCATGGAAGCCACGCTTGTCAGGGCAACGGAGGCGCCACCGCGCTTCTGCCTGGTGCTGCGGGACGCGCCCGCTGAGCTTTCAGGACCGACCTCCCACATGGAGCGCCCGGTCCACCGGGCGGCGCAGATCGATGAGGAAGCGGCGATGGCGCAGGCCATGGAGCCCTTCGTACGGCGGATCTCCCATGCCGTGCGCGTGCCTCTGACCAGCATTCTCGGGTTTGTGGATGCGGTGCGCTCCTCCACATTCGGCCCGGTAGGGAACAGCCGCTATTCCAAGCAGGCAGAGGCTGCGGTCGCGGCCGGCCTGCAATTGCTGGCGAGCCTGGAAGATATCGAGCAGCTCATCCCCGGCGAATTCGACGGCGGCCGTGAGACTGTGGATGTAAAGGGACTTGTGCAGGAGGCCATAGACCATGTGGCACCCAGCGCCCGCCGCCGCCGCATCCTGATCCGCCAGGATGCCATGCCGCCGCTGGAAGCCTGGTTCAATGCGCCGGCTCTCTCCCGCATTGTCCGCTTGCTGCTTGAGGAAGGCGTGCGCGCAACGCCCGCCGGCGGCCAGGTCATCATCTCTGCCCGTCAGGACGGCCGGGACACCGGCGCCGAGGGTGTGGTCATCATGATCCGCGACGGCGGCTTGGGCCTGACCGAAGAAGAGATCGCTCAGGCGCTTTCACCGACCCGCGCCGTGATGATCTCGGACCGCTTCAGTGCCGCCGGCCAGCCGTTCCGCATGGCGCGCATCTCGGCCGCGCTCAAGGCGAATGGCGGGGAACTGCGGCTGCGACGTGGTGTCGACAGTGGAATGCTCTGCGAGATCTACCTGCCCGCGTGATACTTCCGCTGGCCAGGGCATATCCAGGCCAACCCCCAAGCTTTCATCCCACCTTTCCAGAGTAGAATGATTAGAAACTGCGGTAGCGGTTCTTTATTTTATGCCGTTTCGCCACCATGTCGCATCTTGTCGGGATTGACGCAGACCGGCCCTGTCGCGAAAAATGAAGACAGGACAATGCTTTAGAAGAAATCTAAACTGCGAACGGCCAGTCAGCGCGATGATTGTTTGCTCTTGCAACGTATTCTCAGACCATCAGGTTCGCGATGTTCTCGCGGCCACGGATGGTGTGCGCACGACTGGCGCGGTGTACCGTTGCCTTGGCTGCTCTCCTCAGTGCGGTCGCTGCGCGCGGACGATCCGGGCAATCCTGGACCAGGTTCATGGATCGTGCGCGGAATGCCCCGCAGAATGCCCGGCCGCTTCCCTCTCCGCAAAGCTGATCGCCGCAGAGTGATCCTGTTTCAGGATCGGGCTTTCCACCGAGATATCTGTGGTATTGCGCTTAATTTAGAATTCCTCTAACTATCATTCCAGGGTACACAGGGTCATCCCTGCGGATGCGGGGCAAGGAGCTTTCAAAATGAAGGGCGATTCCAAGGTCATCGAATATCTCAATCGAGGCCTTCGGTCGGAACTGACCGCCATCAACCAATACTGGCTGCATTACCGCATGCTGGACAATTGGGGCTTCAAGGCCCTGGCCAAGAAGTGGCGCGCCGAATCCATCGAAGAGATGGTGCATGCGGACAAGTTCGTGGACCGCATCCTTTTCCTCGACGGCTTCCCGAACCTTCAGGTTCTCGACCCGCTGAAGATCGGCCAGGACATCAAGGAAATCCTTGAAGCCGATCTGGCGGCCGAAGAGGGTGCGCGCGCGCTGTATCAGGAAGCCGCCGCCTATTGCGCCACGGTGAAGGATTTCCCGAGCCGCGATCTCTTTGAAGAGCTGATGACGGACGAAGAGGGTCACATCGATTTTCTCGAGACCCAGCTCGATCTGGTCGCCCGGCTTGGCGTGCAGCTTTATGCGCAGCACCACATCGGTGAACTCGAAAGCGACTGAGTTGGTCACAAACTCCGCTACGGAAGCCCGGCCGTCGTGCAGGGCTTTTGTTTTTGTGGCGGCCCAAGGCTCTGTTTAGATCATCTCCAACGTTGCGGACTCACACGCTCTTTTATTGACGCGAAATATTCCCCTACGTTAGGCGACATCCAGTGCGAAGCCCCCGTTTGATGCGGTCGCTTCGCCCTTGGAGGAAGCCATGCCAAGAAACGTGCTGCACCGGGCGCTGTTTGCCGCCGTCGCCTGCGTCGGGTTCGCCGCGCCTGCCGCATATGCTGCCGACGTGAATGTCTACACCACACGCGAACCTGCCCTGGCGGCCCCGCTGTTCGAGGCGTTCACGAAGGCGACGGGCATAACCGTCAACAGCGTCTTCGTGAAGGACGGCCTTGCGGAACGGGTGAAGGCAGAGGGCGCGGCGTCCCCGGCTGATCTGCTCATGACGGTCGATGTGGGCAACCTGCTCGATATCGTCGATGCGGGCGTCACACAGCCAGTGCAGACCCCAGTATTGACCGGTGCCGTGCCCGCGAACCTGCGCGACCCCGCCGGCAATTGGTATGCCCTCTCCCTGCGCGCGCGCCTCGTCTATGCGGCGAAGGACCTGAAGCTGGCGTCGCTCACCTATGAGAGCCTTGCGGACCCGAAGTGGAAGGGAAAGATCTGCACCCGCTCCGGCCAGCACCCCTATAACGTCGGCTTGACCGCCGCCTACCTGGTGCATCACGGTGAGGCGAAGACCGAAGCGTGGCTGCGCGGGGTTAAGGCAAATCTCGCCCGCAAGGCGGCCGGCGGCGACCGTGAAGGCGCGCGCGATATCCTCGGCGGTCTCTGCGATCTGGCAGTGGGTAACTCCTATTATATCGGCCTCATGCGCTCCGGCGCCGGCGGCCCGGATCAGCGCAAGTGGGGCGACGGCATCGACGTTGTGCTTCCGGTCTTCGAGGGCGACGGCACGCATGTGAACGCCACCGGCGCCGCTGTGGCCAAGAATGCGCCCAATAAGGCCAATGCGATCAAGCTGCTGGAGTTTGCCGTCTCCCCCGAGATGCAGGCGATCTATGCGAAAGCCAATTTTGAATATCCGGTGCTGGCCGGCGCGGCGATCGATCCCGTCATCGCGGCGCTTGGTCCCTTGAAGGTGGATTCCATTCCCCTCGTGGAAATTGCCAAGGCCCGGAAGAAGGCCAGCGAACTGATCGACCGGGTCGGCTTCGATAGCTGAGTTTTGTCCGGACTTTCATCGACATCCGCTTTGATTTCGCGCCCGCGCTTCATGCGCGGACGCGGAACCGGCCCGTTGGCGGCCTCGGGCATCGTCGCAGCCTTCGTGCTGTTGCCGGTGGCAGCGCTGGTCGGAATCGCGGCGCAGAGCTCGGGGGATCTCTGGCCGCATCTGATCGAAAACGTCCTGCCGACCGCGCTGTGGCAGACGCTTGTTCTTCTGGTTGGCGTCGGCCTGATGTCGACCCTGGTGGCCGTGCCCTGCGCATGGCTGGTGTCGACGTGCGATTTTCCCGGACGCCGCGTGCTCGACTGGGCACTTCTCCTGCCGCTCGCCCTGCCCGGCTACATCGTCGCCTATTCCTATCTCGATGTTCTGCACCCGCTGGGGCCGGTCCAAAGCGCGCTGCGCTGGGGGCTCGGCATTTCCAGCCCGCGCGATTTGCGCCTTCCGGATGTGCGCTCCATCGGGGGCTGCATCTTCGTCCTGTCCTGCGTGCTTTATCCCTATGTCTACCTCTCGGCGCGGGCGAGCTTCCTGGTGCAGTCGGCGGCGGCGCTCGATGTGGCGCGTACGCTGGGCGCCGGCCGCTGGCGCACCACATGGCGCATCGCCCTTCCCATGGCTCGGCCGGCGATCGTCGCGGGCGTCACCCTGGCCCTGCTGGAGGTACTGGGCGATATCGGCGCCTCCGAATTTCTCGGCATCCGCACCCTGACCGTTTCCATCTACGCCACCTGGGTCAACCGCTCCAATTTGCCCGGCGCCGCGCAGATCGCGCTCGTGATGCTCGCCCTGGTCTTCGCGTTGGTGGCGGCGGAACGGGCCGCCCGCAGCCGCGCCCGCTATTCGAGCAGCGCGTCCGCCCGCCCCCCTGTGCGCACGGTCTTGAGCGGGCCGGGCGGTTGGGCCGCTCTGGGCTTTTGCGCGCTGCCGGTTTTGCTGGGCTTCGTCGTGCCGGTGGCGCACCTGTGCTGGGCCGCCTTGGCGCGAGCCGAGGCGAACGGGATTTCACCCAGCGTATTTCTGGAAGCGCGCAACAGTGCGCTTCTTGCACTTGGCGGCACAGCGCTCGCGCTGGCGCTCGGCCTGGTGGTCGCGGTGTCCTACAGGCTCACGGCGTCGCCGCTGGCCTCCCTGTTCTCTCGGATCGCGAGTCTTGGATATGCGGTGCCGGGAACCGTGCTGGCTATCGGCCTGCTGGTGCCGCTGGCGGGGTTCGACAATTGGGTGGATCAACTGGTGCGCCAGGTGTTTGGCATTTCCACCGGGCTCTTGATCTCCGGCTCCGGTGCGGCCTTGGTGATCGCCTACGCGATCCGCTTTCTGACGATCCCAATCGGGGGTGTCGAGGCAGGGTTCGCCGGCTTTTCTCCGCATCTCGACATGGCGGCACGCAGCCTCGGGCGCTCCCGGGCCAGCGTGGTCCGCCGCATTCATCTCCCGCTCCTGCGCCCCGCGCTGGCGACGGCTGCCCTTATCGTATTCGTGGATGGCATGAAGGAACTGCCCGCCACCTTGCTGTTGCGCCCCCTCGGGGTCGAAACGCTTGCCACCCATGTTTATGGCGAGGCGGCACGCGGCACCTACGAGGACGGTGCGGTCGCGGCCCTGCTGATCGTACTGGTGGGCTTGATACCCGTCCTTTTTCTGGCGCGGCTTTCGCGGCTGCATCGGCTGGGCTGACCTTGGCCGTCCCAGCCATGAAAGAGACACAGAGCCGCTAGAAGGTGGCGCTCTCTCGGGGCGGGAGATTAGTGCCGCATTTTGCGTGGCTGGCCCTGTCTGTCTCAGACCGAACAATCGGATGTTTTGGTGGTGATTTTCGGCGCAACCGCCCGCAAGGTCATGTTTGCATCGGCCATTGTGGTCGGCGTTCTGGCTGTTGTCGGGCTTGGCCTCATTTCCCTTGCCCCCCTGCTCATCCCCGCCGCCGAGTTGCGCAAGGTGGTGCAGGAGGCGCTTTCCAAATCCACCGGCCAGCACGCCCGCTTCGCGGGCGAGCCACGCGTCACTTTTTTCCCGGCGCCGGGCCTGACGCTGGACAAGGTGGTCTTCCCCATGGGGGGCGGCCTTTCCCTGGATTCCGACGGCATGGTCGCCCGGTTGCGGCTACTTCCCCTGCTGGTCGGCGACTTGGAGGTGGCGGACGTCACCTTGACGCGCCCGACGCTGGTGGTCACGGGCAAGTCGCCGGTGCTCAAGTCTGCGCTGGTGGCATTGGTCGCCGGGCCGAACATGCCGGAATTGCGGCTGGTGGGCGGCACGATTGCCTTGCGCAATGCTGACGGGCTCACCGAAGAACTGGTCAGCGGCATCGATGCCCGTCTGGATCGGTCCGCCGGGGGTGCCGGGCTGGTTGCCAAAGTGGCCTTCGCATGGCGCGACCGTGTCACGGATGTCGACATCGAGTTGATGAATGTCGCCGCCTTCCTGTCCGGGCAGTCCAGCGCCGCGCGGCTCGACGTGACATCAGGCCCTTCGTGGCTGCGCTTTCGCGGCACCTCGTCCGGCGGCACGCACGCCAAAGCGCTGGGCGATTTCAGCGGTGAAGCCCGCTCCTTAAGGGACATGTTCTCCTGGGTTGGATTGCCGGTTCCCGCGTCTGGCGGCCTTGGACGCTTTACATTTTCCAGCCGCATGTCCGCAGACCGGGCAGGCTTGCAGCTTTCCGACGTGAGCGCGGAGCTGGACGGCAACCGCAGCGAAGGTGCGGTGAACCTGAAGCTGGATGGCGACCGGCCCGCCGTCCAGGGAACGTTTGCGGCCGACGCCCTCGACCTCACCCCCTACGGCCGCATCGCGATGACCGAGCCGTCGGATGGCGCCTGGGATCGCAGACGGCTCAACGTTAACCCGCTCTCGCGGATCGACCTCGACCTGCGCCTCTCAGCCGCCCGCATGCGGATGGACGACACGCTGTTCGAGCGGGTCGCGACCAGCGCGGTGCTGCGCTCCGGCCGTCTGGTGGTGGCGCTTGCAACCGCCCAGGCATGGGGCGGAAACGTGCGCGCCTCGCTCGATCTGGCGCCTGCACCGGATGGCAGCGGGAGCGCCCTGCGCCTGCAAGCGGACGGCAAGGGCATCGCGCTCGACCGCGCGCTGGGCGACGTGCTCGGCATACGGCGCATTGAGGGGATCGGCGATCTGGAAGCGGTGCTGGAAAGCAAGGGCACCAGCTATTACGCCATGGCCCAGGCGCTTTCCGGCAATGTAACGATGCTGGTGGCGAACGGTGCCATCGCCGGGATCGACATCGGTCAAGTGATGCGGCGGATCGAGCGGCGTCCCCTGTCGGGTGGCGGCGACATTCGCGGCGGGCGCACGCCGTTCGACCAGCTTACCGCCAAGATCACCATTTCCGACGGCATCGCGCGGCTGGATCAGGCGAATATGGAGGGCAAGCAGGTCCGCTTGTCTCTTGGCGGCGAAGTCGCCATCGGCTCCCGGGATATCGACCTGCAGGGCCGCGCCGTGCTTCAGCCGCCGACAAGCATCTCCGGCGATCGTCCCGCGCAGCCGTTCGATCTTCCCTTCATCGTTCAGGGATCGTGGAGCAGCCCATTTGTGATGCTCGACCCGCAAAGCCTGATCCAACGCTCGGGCGCAGCGCAGCCGCTGCTGGAGGCGGTGCGCAACAAGGGCGGCGGCGAGGCGGCGGTGCGTTCGGTGCTGGAGCATCTGGCCCAGCCGACGGCCCTTCCCCCCGCACCCGCCAAAGCCTCTGGCAACTGAGTCTATTGCGCCGCCAGCGGCGGTGCAGTGGCGCCGTTCTCGGCGCGCGGCTCGCTCATCGCTGCCAAATCATCGTACAGACGGGCAAACAGGAAGTGGTCTTCCCACATCCCATTGATGCAGAGATATTGCCGGGCGAAGCCCTCGCGCGTGAAGCCCAGAGTCTCTAGCAGGCGGATGGACGGCATGTTGTTGGTCATGCAGGCGGCTTCGATACGGTGGAGGCCAAGTGCATCGAAGGCGATCGGTAGCAGCGCCCGGACCGCCGCGCGCATATGGCCCTTTCCGGCATAGGGCGCACCCATCCAATAGCCGAGGCTGGCGGCCTGGCAGATGCCGCGCCGGACGTTCGAGAGCGTGAGGCCGCCGATCAGTTGATGATCCGCGCTCCGGAACAGAAATAGCGGATACGCCTCGTCTCGCAGCATGTCGCGGGCATAGCGGCGCAGGCGCCGGCGGAAAGCGCCGCGCGTGAGATCGTCAGCCGGCCAAATCGGCTCCCAAGGCATCAGAAATGCCCGGCTCTCTTCCCGAAGATCGCGCCATTGGGCGTAGTCCTTCATCTGCGGCACGCGCAGATAGACGCCATCGCCCGTAATGGCGGGCAGGATTTCGGGAGAGAGAAACGACTTTAGAAACCACATGCCGAGTCTATTTCGAGGTCACACCAGCGCACCGGGGTTGCCCAAACGCCGGATTATCTCAGACGTTCCACCACGCGCGCCGCAGGTTCAAGCCCCTTGCCCGGCCCGATCGCGGCGAGAACCGGCCGTCCGCCCTTCACGAGTTCGCGCGCGGCGGTCCGCACATCTTCCACGGTGACGGCTTCGACCTTGGCGACGATCTCCTCCACCGGCACCACCCGATCGAAAGCAAGGATCTGCCGTGCCAATTGCTCGGCGCGGGCGCCGGAGCTTTCAAGCGCCGCGAGCAGACCGACCTTCATCTGAGCCTTGGCGCGGGCGACCTCGATTTCGCTGGCGGTCTCGCCGGCAGCAATGAGCTGGTCGATCACGACCTCGGTCAATTCCCCCACATCGCCCACATCAGTGCCGGCATAAATCCCGAACAGGCCGGTGTCCGCATAGGCCCAGTGGAACGCGTAAATCGAGTAGCAAAGGCCGCGCTCCTCGCGCACCTCCTGGAACAGGCGCGAGGACATGCCGCCGCCGAGTACGTTAGTGAGCACCTGGAGGGCGTGATAGCCCGGCTCCCTGAAGGAGCGGCCCTCAAGCCCCAGCACCACATGCACCTGCTCAAGATCGCGCGGTGTCAGCGAGATGCCGCCCTTATAATGGGCGTTGGGCGCGGGGGCCTTTTCGTCGGGCTTGATGGACCGCAGGCGTTCCGAGGCTTCCGCCGCGAACCGTTCATGATCCACCGCCCCGCCGGCGGCGACCACCATGCGCGGGCCGCGATAGGTGCGCCCGAGATAGGCCCCGAGGCGCTGCGGGTCGAAACTGCGCACCGTGTCGGGCGTGCCGAGAATCGAGCGTCCCATCGCCTGGCCGGGAAAGGCGGATTCCTGGAACAGGTCGAACACGAGATCGTCCGGCGTGTCCATGACCGCACCGATTTCCTGGACGATCACATTCTTCTCACGCGCCAATTCGTCCGGTGCGAAGGCCGGCTCGGTGAGAATGTCGGAGAGAATATCGAGGCCCAGCCCCACGTCCTCGCCCAGCACGCGCACATTGTAGGAGGTTTGCTCGACCGAGGTTGCAGCGTTGATGTCGCCACCGACCTGCTCGATCTCCTCGGCGATGCGACGCGCCGAGCGCCGCCGCGTCCCCTTGAACGCCATGTGTTCGAGGAGATGGGAGATACCGTGCTCGTGCTCGTTCTCGTCCCGCGCGCCGGCTCCCACCCAGATGCCGAGCGATGCTGTGCCCAAGTGGGGCATGGAATCGGAGATAACGGTGATGCCGTTCTCAAGTGTCGTACGCTGAACGCTCATGCGGCGGCTCCCGCCGCGATACGCGCGTGCGTCGAGATGAAAGTCTCTATGGCTGAAAGATCGTTTGGCAGAACGGTCACGCGCTCCTTGCGGGTCATGAGGTCCGCGAGGTGCGGAGGCAAGCTGGGCCGGCGCCCAGTCGCGCTTTCCACAGCGTCGGGGAATTTCGCGGGATGCGCGGTGGAAAGGACCACCTGCGGAACGCGCGGCGCGTGCTCCACCTTCCCGGCCACGCTCAGCGCAACAGCCGTATGGGGATCGACCACATAATCCGCCTCGCGATACATGCGCGAGATCATGGCCGCGGTTTCCGGCTCGTCCGACCGGCCGGCGGAGAATTCGCCGACGATCGCAGCGAAGGCATCGCGCGGGACGGTGAACGTGCCGGACTGCGCCAGCGATGCCATCAGCGAGCGCAACGTTGCTGAATCCCGGTCCAGCGCCTCGAACAGCAGGCGCTCGAAGTTCGAGGAAACCTGAATGTCCATGGAGGGCGAAGAGGAAGGCAGAACCCCCCTCACCTCATATCGACCGCTCTCGATGGTGCGCGCCAATATGTCGTTGACGTTGGTAGCGATAGTCAGGTCGCGGATCGGCAACCCCATGCTCTTGGCGACCCAGCCGGCAAAGATGTCGCCGAAGTTGCCGGTCGGCACCACGAACGATACCTCCCGGGACGGTGCCCCCAGCGCCACGGCGGCATAGAAATAATAGACCACCTGGGCGACGATGCGCGCCCAGTTGATCGAATTGACGCCCGCCAGTGCCAGCCGGTCACGGAACTGGTGGTGGTTGAACATGGACTTCACATGGGCCTGGCAGTCGTCGAAGGTGCCTTCCACGGCGATTGCGTGGACATTGCTGCCGCCGACCGTGGTCATCTGACGGCGCTGCACTTCCGACACCCGGTTGTGCGGAAAGAGCACGAAGACATCCACCGCATCCGAATGGCGGAATGCCTCAATGGCGGCGCTGCCGGTATCCCCCGAGGTCGCCGCGACGATGGTTGCCCGCGCGCTGCGCTGGGAGAGGACGTGGTCCATCAACCGCGACAGCAGTTGCATCGCCACGTCCTTGAAGGCCAGGGTCGGACCGTGGAACAGCTCAAGCACGAAACGGTTGGGCGCGATCTGCACCAGCGGCGTGGTGGCCGGGTGGCGGAAGCTGCGATAGGCATCATCGATCATCAGGTCGAGCGCGGCTTGTGGGATCGCGCCGGCCACGAACGGGCTGATCACCCGTCGCGCCACTTCTGCGTAAGGCTTTCCGGCCAACGCGGCGATCTCGTCGGCCGACAGTGTGGGCCACGCTTCGGGCACATAGAGCCCGCCATCCCTGGCGAGCCCGGCGAGGAGTGCATCGGCGAAAGACAGTGGCGGCGCCTCGCCGCGTGTGGACACGTACTTCAATGTCTCGCTCCGGCGTCGACGCGCGAGAATGGGCGCGTCCAAGGTAAACCTCTCGCGGCGCGTGGCAAAGGCAAAGCGCAGGCGAGGTTCGGCGGTCTTATCCGGCAAAGCGCCGCGACGCCAGCACGGGTTGCCCTTCATTGCCGCGAAGGACAGGATGGCGCCCCCGCCTGACGGATCACATGCTTCTCTCTTTCCCCTCAAGACTGCTGGCCGCAACCGGCCGGCAAGGCACGCGCGCCGTGGCCGCCAGCATTTTTCTCGGGCTGGCGGTGCCTCCGCTCGCGGCGGCGGCAAAGCCGCTGCTGATGCCCTGCGTGTTCACGCTTCTGGTCATGTCGTTTATGCGCACCGATCTCGCCCGCCTGCGCAAGGCGCGTGAGCTTCGGGTAATCCTCCCAGCACTGGCCTGGATTATGGGGGTGCTGCCCATGGTGTTCGGCTTCATGGTCAATCGGATCCTGCCGCCATCCGACAGCGGCGTGATGCTGGCCATGGTGCTCCAGGCGGCGGGCCCGCCGCTCATGTCCACGCCGGCGGTCGCGATTCTGATCGGGGTGGATGCCACCCTGAGCCTTGCGGTGATGTTGCTTTCGCTCATCATCGTGCCGTTCACCGCCCCGGTGATGGTGTCGGCATTCACCGACGGCGCGCTTGCTCTCGACGGGCTCGCTCTCGCGGGCCGGCTCGCCTTCATCCTCATCGCAACGGCCGGTGCGGGCCTGCTGCTGCGCGCTATGATGGGGCCAAGACGCCTCGCCGTGTACAACGACCACTTCAACGGCGTGAACGTCCTGGTTCTCCTGGTGCTGGCGGTGGCGTTCATGGACGGCGTGACCCTGCGCTTTCTGGAAGCACCGGCCCTGGTGGCGGGGATCGCGGCCCTCGCCTGCCTGGTCTCCGTGTGCGGGCTGCTCTCAACGGTGTTCGTGTTCCGCTGGGCGGGCGCGGGGCAGGACGTGATGCTCGGCTATGCCGCCGGCAATCGCAACCTCGGCATCATGATCGCGGCGGCGGGCGGCATCATGCCGGAGAGCACATGGCTCTACGTCGCCCTCGCCCAATTCCCGATCTATCTGATGCCGGCCCTGCTCCGCCCGCTGATGGCGCGGCTGGCCCGCAACCGCACGCCTTGACCGGCCGCCTACCCGAACGCGCCGCGATCTGTTAGATCGCTGCCTTCAGAACACCACGCGAGCGCTGATATGATCCCCCGCTATAGCCGGCCGGAAATGGCCGCCATCTGGACCCCCGAAGCCCGCTTTCGAATCTGGTTCGAGATCGAAGCGCATGCGGCCCAGGCCATGGCGGACCTTGGTATCGTCCCGCAGGAAGCCGCCGCGAAAATCTGGGAGCTTGGAAGCAAGGCTGAATTCGACGTGGAGCGGATCGACGCCATCGAGCGCGAGGTGAAGCACGATGTCATCGCCTTCCTGACCCATCTCGCGGAATTCATCGGCCCCGACGCGCGCTTCGTCCACCAGGGGATGACCTCTTCAGACGTGCTGGACACCTGCTTCGCGGTGCAGCTTGCCCGCGCCTCGGATCTGCTGATTGCGGACGTCGATCATCTGCTGGCTGTGTTGGAGCGCCGGGCGTTCGAGCACAAGCTGACCCCCACCGTTGGCCGGTCTCACGGCATCCATGCCGAACCCACCACCTTCGGCATCAAGCTCGCCATTGCCCATGTGGAGTTCCAGCGCGCTCGTGCCCGGCTTGTGGCGGCGCGTGCGGAGATCGCCACATGTGCCATTTCCGGCGCGGTGGGTACGTTCGCGCACATCGACCCGCGGGTTGAGGAATATGTTGCGGCGAAGATGGGATTGCAGGTGGAGCCGGTCTCCACGCAGGTGATCCCGCGCGACCGGCACGCCATGTTCTTCGCCGTTCTGGGCGTCGTGGCCTCATCCGTGGAGCGGCTCGCGACCGAAATCCGCCATCTCCAACGCACCGAGGTGCTTGAGGCGGAGGAGTATTTCTCCGAGTCCCAAAAGGGCTCCTCGGCCATGCCGCACAAGCGCAATCCGGTGCTGACGGAAAACCTCACCGGCCTTGCCCGCATGGTCCGCGCCTACGCCTTGCCCGCTATGGAGAACGTCGCGCTCTGGCACGAGCGGGACATCTCCCATTCCTCGGTCGAGCGCATGATCGGCCCCGACGCCACGGTGACCCTGGATTTCGCCCTCGCCCGCCTTGCCGGCGTGATGGACAAGCTGGTGGTGCACGCGGACAATATGCAGAGGAACATGGACAAGCTGGGAGGGCTTATCCACTCCCAGCGCGTGCTCCTGGCCCTGACCCAGAAGGGCGCGAGCCGTGAGGATTCCTATCGTCTGGTCCAGCGCAATGCCATGCGGGTCTGGCGCGGCGAAGGGGATTTCCGGACTTTCCTGCTGGACGATTCGGATGTGCGCAAATACCTCTCCGAAGACGACATCAACGAGAAGTTCGATCTCGGTTATCACCTGAAGCACGCCGATACGATCTTCAAGCGCGTGTTCGGCCACGCCTGAATCGGGCGCGCCTGAAAACGAAAATGCCCGGGACTTGCCCGGGCATTTTTTATTCGCGTTGACGAAGGCGTATCAGCCGATGGCGCGATCGCCGATCGGAACACCCTTTTCCTCGAAAAGCGGAAGCAGTTCGCCACCCTGGAACATCTCGCGGATAATGTCGCAACCGCCGAGGAATTCGCCCTTCACGTAGATCTGGGGAATGGTCGGCCAGCTTGCATAGTCCTTGATGCCCTGGCGCAGCTCGTCGGATTCAAGAACATTGACGCCTTTGAACGGCACGCCGATGTGGTCGAGAATCTGGACCACCTGACCGGAGAAGCCGCACATGGGGAATTGCGGCGTGCCCTTCATGAACACCACCACATCGTTGCCTTTGACCTCGCGGTCGATGAATTCGCGAATGCTCATGTCTTGCGCCTAAAAATGGGCCGGCCGCGCCGGTTCATGCCTCAAGATCGGTCCTCGACATCAAAAGCGCAAGATGGCCCTGCCATGCGCAGGGCCATTTCAGGCGCGGATGGCTTTAGGCCGGCACCGAGGTCTTTAGGGCGAGCGCGTGGAGCGCGCCGCCCATATTGCCCTGGAGGGCGGCATAAACCATCTGGTGCTGCTGCACCCTGCTCTTTCCGCGGAACGCCTCGGAAACGATGGTTGCGGCGTAATGGTCGCCGTCACCCGCAAGGTCCTGGATGCTCACTTCGGCGTCGGGAAACGCCTGCTTGATCAGTCGTTCTATGTCGGCGGCAGGCATGGCCATGGTGTCATCCTTCCGTCAGGCGCTCGCGCCCATGTAGATCGGCAGCCAGGTTTCATTGCGGTCCCGCAGGCCCTCGACAAAGATCGAGCGTTCGCCGGGCAAGACAAGCCGGTCCCCGCCGGTCTTGCCGAGCTTGGTCAGGGGAACGCCAGCGGCCTCGGCCCGCCGCACCAGTTCGGCCCCTTGCCCGTGCGCGGCCACGATCACGTAGCGCGCCTGATCCTCGCCGAACCAGAAGGCGTGAGCCGGAATATTATGGGGCCGGTCGAGCGAGGCACCCATGTTGCCTGCGATCGCCATTTCCGCGATCGCCACCAGGAGGCCACCGTCCGACACGTCGTGGACGGCGGTGACGAGTTCTTCCAGGATCAGCCCACGGACGAAATCGCCGTTGCGCTTCTCGGCCACCAGATCGACCGGTGGCGGCGCGCCTTCTTCCTTGTCGCAGACCGTGAACAGATAGGCCGAGGCGCCCAGCCAGCCCTCGGTTTTGCCCACCACATAGACCGGCTCACCAGCGGCCTTGAAGGCCAGGGTCATCGCCTTGTCGAGATCATCGATCAGCCCGACGCCGCCAATGGTGGGGGTCGGCAAAATCGCCTTGCCGTTGGTCTCGTTGTAAAGGCTCACGTTTCCGGAGACGACCGGGAAATCCAGTGCCTCGCAGGCGGCGCCGATGCCTTTCACGCAGCCCACGAACTGGCCCATGATATCGGGCTTCTCGGGGTTGCCGAAATTCAGATTGTCAGTCACCGCGATCGGCATGGCGCCCACAGCGGTCAGGTTGCGCCATGCTTCCGCGACTGCCTGTTTGCCGCCCTCGAAGGGGTCCGCCTCGCAATAGCGGGGGGTGACGTCGGTGGTCAGCGCCAGTGCCTTGGGGCCATTCTCGACGCGGATCACGGCGGCGTCGCCGCCCGGCTTCTGCACCGTGTTGCCTTGGATGAGGTGGTCGTACTGCTCCCAGATCCACCGCTTCGAGCAGAGATCCGGCGACATGACGAGTTGCTCAAGCGCATCCGCCAGGGACACGCCGTCCGGCACGTCCGAGGGCTTGATGATCTTGCGGGGCTCAGGTTCGGTGTGGGGCCGGTAGTATTCCGGTGCCTCGTCGCCGAGTTCCTTGATGGGAAGATCGGCCTCGACGATGCCCTTGTGCTTCACGACGAAGCGCAGCGTGTCGGTGGTCTGGCCGATGACCGCGAAATCCAGGCCCCATTTGCGGAAGATAGCCTCCGCTTCCTCTTCCTTGCCTGGCGCCAGAACCATGAGCATGCGCTCCTGGCTTTCCGAGAGCATCATCTCATAGGCACTCATGCCGGTTTCCCGGCACGGCACCGCGTCGAGGTTCAGCTCGATCCCGAGGTCGCCCTTGGCGCCCATCTCGATCGCGGAACAGGTGAGGCCCGCCGCGCCCATGTCCTGGATCGACACCACGCAACCGGCCTTCATGATCTCAAGGCAGGCTTCTAGAAGCAGCTTCTCGGCGAAGGGGTCGCCAACCTGCACGGTCGGGCGTTTTTCCTCGGCGCCGTCGCCGAATTCGGCGGATGCCATGGTCGCGCCGTGGATGCCGTCGCGGCCGGTCTTGGAGCCGAGATAGACGATGGCCCGCCCCACGCCGCTCGCGGCCGCGTAGAAGATCTCATCGGTTTTCGCCAGGCCGACAGCCATGGCGTTCACCAGAATGTTGCCGTTGTAGCGGCCATGAAAGCCGACCGAGCCGCCGACCGTGGGCACGCCGAAGGAATTGCCATAGCCGCCGATGCCCGCCACCACGCCGGCCACAAGGTGGCGGGTGCGGGGATGGTGGCAATTGCCGAACCGCAGCGCGTTCAGCGTCGCAACCGGCCGCGCGCCCATGGTGAAGACGTCGCGCAGGATGCCGCCGACGCCGGTGGCCGCACCTTGATAGGGCTCGATGAAGGAGGGGTGGTTGTGGCTCTCCATCTTGAAGACCACAGCCATTCCGTCGCCGATATCTACGACGCCTGCGTTCTCCCCCGGCCCCTGGATCACGCGCGGACCGGTGGTCGGCAGGGTGCGGAGCCAGACTTTCGAGGATTTGTAGGAGCAATGCTCGTTCCACATGGCCGAGACGATACCCAGTTCGGTTATCGTCGGCTCTCTGCCGATCAGCGTGAGGAAACGCTGGTATTCATCCGGCTTCAGCCCGTGCTCGGCCACGAGCGCGGGGGAGATGCGGGGGGTGTTCGGAATTTGGTTCACGTTCGTCCGATCCCATCCGATGGCGCGCCGCGGCATACGGACCCCGGTCGCATCGAAATTCACACTAATGGAGAAATGAGCCGAGCCCACAGATAAGACCGCGCCGCGATCTTATCCAAGGTGATCATCACGCCGCCTTCAACGAGGCGGCCAAGCTTTCAAACAAGCCGCGACCATCGATCGGGCCGATCTCCGGCTCGATATGATTTTCCGGATGCGGCATCATGCCGAGAATGTTGTGCTTCCTGGAATAGATGCCCGCGATGCCATTAATGGCGCCGTTGGGGCCGTCCGCCTCGTCGATGTCGCCATCCCGCCGGGCGTATCGGAACGCCACGCGGCCTTCCGACTCAAGCACGCGGATGGTTTCCTCGTCGGCGGTGTAGTTGCCCTCCCCGTGCGCCACGGGAACACGCAGCAACTCGCCCTTGCGATAGGCCCGCGTGAACGCGGTGTCGGCGCGCTCGACGCGCAGATGCACCTCACGGCACACAAAGCGCAGCTTGGCATTGCGCACCAGAACCCCTGGCAGCATGCCCGCCTCGCAGAGAATCTGAAATCCGTTGCAGATGCCCAGCACCAGACCGCCCTTGTCGGCGTGAACCCGCACCGCATCCATGATCTTGGCGCGCGCGGCGATGGCGCCGCAGCGGAGATAGTCGCCATAGGAGAAGCCGCCAGCCAGAACCACCAGATCGGTGTTCTGAGGCAGTTCTGTCTCGGTATGCCAGACTGTCGTGACCTGTGAGTGCGAGACGAGCTTCAAGGCTCGCTCTATGTCGCGCTCGCGGTTGGTCCCGGGAAAGAGGATGACGGCAGACTTCATGGCTTAGACCTGCGACAGCATCTTGAACTTGACCTGCGCCGTGAACCGATGTCGCGTGCGATCATTCGGCAAACTCGACCCGATAGGTCTCGATCACGGTGTTTGCGAGCAGTTTGTCGCAAGCATCCTTCAACACGGCTTCGGCGGACGCCTTGTCATTGCCCGCCAGTTCCACGTCGAAAACCTTGCCCTGCCGCACACTCTGGACCCCGGAGACCCCGAGCGAGCGCAAAGCGCCCTCGATGGCCTTGCCCTGCGGGTCAAGCACTGCGGATTTCAGCGTGACGATCACACGCGCCTTCATGAAGCACCATTCTTAACAGAAGCGGGGGCCTTATGGCCCCCGTCGCAGTTGGGATCAAGCGTCAGTCCGCTCACTTCACCAGGATCGGGCCCTTCGCCAGGGTCGGTTCGTTCTCACCCAGGATGCCGAGGCGCCGGGCGACTTCCGAATAGGCTTCGACCAGACCGCCCATGTCGCGACGGAACCGGTCCTTATCGAGCTTGTCGGCGGACTTCACGTCCCACAGACGGCACGAATCGGGACTGATTTCATCGGCCACCACGATACGCATCATGTCGTTTTCCCAAAGTCGCCCGCATTCCATCTTGAAATCCACAAGACGGATGCCGACGCCCAGGAAAAGGCCGGAGAGGAAATCGTTCACGCGGATGGCGAGCGCGATGATGTCGTCGATTTCCTGGGTGGTCGCCCAGCCAAAGGCCGTGACGTGCTCCTCGGAGACCAGCGGGTCGTTCAGCGCATCGTTCTTGTAATAGAATTCGATGATCGAACGCGGCAGGGCCGTACCTTCCTCGATGCCGAGGCGGGTGGACAGCGAACCTGCGGCCACGTTGCGAACCACAACCTCAAGCGGAATGATTTCCACTTCGCGGATCAACTGCTCGCGCATGTTGAGCCGGCGGATGAAGTGAGTCGGCACGCCGATTTCATTCAACCGCGAGAAAATGTATTCCGAGATACGGTTGTTCAGCACCCCCTTGCCGTCGATGACCTCGTGCTTCTTGTTGTTGAAGGCGGTGGCATCATCCTTGAAATGCTGGATCAGCGTTCCAGGCTCTGGGCCTTCATAGAGGACCTTCGCCTTGCCTTCATAGATGCGGCGGCGGCGGCTCATGGGGGTATACCGTTGATTGAGGAAATCCATGGGTTTGCCAAGGCTCCGTTCGGGTGACGCTCCTCGGCGAGGCGCAACGTTTGCTGTTGTGCAGCGCACGATACACCCTGACGGACACTAGCCGATTGCCGGGCGGTATACAACGCGCTGTGATAATCGGGCTCAAAGACGCAATGTGCGTGCACCCTATCCGTTGATCTAGGGGAACCGCCCCTATATTCAAGAGCGCAGGGCGGGACAGCGGCGTGCCGCTACCCATGTATCTGTCACGAAACATCAATAAGAGGGTTGCCATGACCACGTTCGACAGGCGCGAGGATGGCTTCGAGAAGGCTTACGCGCTGGACGAGGAAATTCGCTTCAAGGCTTTGGCGCGGCGAAACAAGCTGCTTGGCCTATGGGCCGCCGAAAAGCTTGGTCTCGCCGAAGAAGACGCGCAGGCCTATGCCAAGGAAGTGGTCGTTGCCGACCTCGAAGAACATGGCGATGAAGACGTGTTCCGCAAATTGCGCACGGATTTCGATGCCAAGAGCGTCGAAGTTTCGGATCACCAGATTCGCCGCAACATGGACGAATTCCTGTCCCAGGCCGTTCAGGCGATCCGCGCGACGGATTGAGGCCTGCTGCCCGGTGCTGTTCCGGGGCAACATGATGCGGCGGATTCGCCGCTCGGAGTGTGAGACATGAGACGTTCGGGTTGGTTTCTTCTCGCCGCCGCGGCGTTCCTCCTTCCAGCGGTGCCGGCTATGGCCGGCTCCGCTTTGGTTCTTCAGCAGGTCAACGTGCGCAGTGGGCCGGGGACCAATTTTCCCTCTGTCGGGCAAATTCCCCAGGGCGCGAACATCGAGGTCATGGCCTGCACGCCGGCCTGGTGCACCATCGCCTGGCCTGGGCCGGCTTTCGTCGCCGCCAGCTATCTCGGCTTTGACGGCCCGCCGCCTTATGTGAACGGGCCGTTGGTGGTTCCTGCCGCCCCGATCTATGTGGCCCCGCCGGTGGTCTATGCACCGCCACCCCCGGTTTATTACGGGCCGCCCCCAACCTTCTATGGCGTTCCCCCGGGCCCCGGTCCCGGCGTGTACGGCGGCGTGATCGTCGGGGGCTACTGACCTTCAGGCGATACGCTCGCTTTCGGCATATCGTCTGCTGCGGAGGTATCAGTGATTTTATCTCCCGGTTGGGCCGATATCAGCCTGAGGCTCCTTTGCGCCTTCATCGCCTGCTGCGTGGTGGGCCTTGACCGTGAGTGGCAGGAGCGCGCGGCGGGCATGCGCACCACGGTCCTCGTGGGCATGGCGGCTTGCTTCGCGGCGGTCAGCACCAATCTGCTTCTGGGCACCACAGGCAAGGAAAGCGGCGGCTTCGCGCAGATCGACGTCATGCGCCTGCCATTGGGTATCCTGACCGGCATAGGCTTCATCGGTGCCGGTGCGATCATCCGGCGCGATGGCCTGGTGCATGGCGTGACGACTGCAGCCACGCTCTGGTTCGTCACCGTAATGGGCCTGTGCTTCGGGCTCGGCCAATTGAGTCTTGGCGGAGCGGCTTTCGTCATCTCCCTCTTTGTCCTGGGTGGCCTGAAGCGCCTCGAAGGACATCTCAACCGCCAGAAAGAGGCCAGCCTTGCGATTACCCTGGGGCGCGAGGGTCCGGGCGAGGCGGCGATAAAAGCCCTCATCACCGGCTCCAATGCGCGCGTGCGGCGCATGTTCGTCCGCTATGAGCCGGCTGCCGGGCGGCGGGAATACCGGTTCCAGCTTTGGGCCGAAGCATCGAACCTCGGCACGGCGCCGGCCTTCATCGCCGTGCTACGCGAGATGCCCGGCGTGGAGCAGGTGGATTGGGAGATGTAGCCGCCTGCTCCCGTGCGCGCACAAACGAAAAGGGCCGCCCGAAGGCGGCCCTTTGACTGTCTGCGGTGTCCCGAGGGATCAGCGCGAATAGAACTCGACCACCAGGTTCGGTTCCATCTGAACCGGATAGGGGACTTCGTTCAGCTCGGGAATGCGCACGAACGTGGCGGCGAGCTTGTTCTGGTCGACTTCTAGGTAATCAGGAATGTCGCGCTCGGCGAGTTGCATGGCTTCCAACACCAGGGCCATCTGCTTGGAGGCGTCCTTGACCTCGATCACATCGCCGATCTTCACGAGGTAAGACGGGATGTTCACGCGGCGGCCGTTCACCTTGACGTGGCCGTGGCTCACGAACTGGCGGGCGGCGAACACGGTGGGCACGAACTTGGCGCGGTAGACCACCGCGTCCAGCCGGCGCTCCAGGAGGCCGATCAGGTTGGCGCCGGTGTCGCCCTTGAGGCGGCCCGCTTCCACGTAGGTCGCATGGAACTGCTTCTCGCCGATGGAGCCATAATAGCCCTTCAGCTTCTGCTTAGCGCGCAGCTGCACGCCGAAGTCGGAAAGCTTGCCCTTGCGGCGCTGGCCGTGCTGGCCGGGGCCGTATTCGCGACGATTGATGGGGCTCTTCGGGCGGCCCCAGATGTTCTCGCCCATGCGGCGGTCGAGTTTGTGCTTCGCCGCTATCCGCTTGCTCATGTAACGCTGATCCTTGTTGCGTCTTGGAGTGGATCGCGCCCCTCCTCTGTGGCCCCGGCGAACCGGCACCACCGACAGGCCCGCCGGCGAGCTGCCGACGAAAGCCACGGGTGCGTGAAAAAACCAAACATATCACCGCCGGCCGAAGGTTCGACCAGCGAGACGCAGGCTTCTACGTGCGCGACACTTCTGTGTCAACGTTCCGGTTGCGTGTGTGCTTTAAGCTAGGGGATCGCGTTCGGAGCCGTGAATGAGAATCCTTGTCCTCCAGCATGCCGCCACTGAGCATCCCGGCACCTTTCGGGATTTCATGCGTGCGGACGATATTGCCTGGGACACGGTGGAACTCGACCGGGGCGGCGAAATACCAGTTCTCGCGGGATATGACGCGCTTCTGGTGCTCGGCGGCCCCATGGATGTCTGGCAGGAGGATCTGCACCCCTGGATGATTGAGGAAAAGCGGGTGATCCGGGACTGGGTTCGCGCGGATCGCCCCTTCCTCGGCATCTGCCTGGGGCACCAGCTTCTCGCGGAAGCGATGGGCGGCGAGGTGAGCCTGATGCGCCAGCCGGAGGTCGGCGTCTGCGATATCAGCCTGACGCCTGCCGGGCGGGATTCGCGGCTGTTCGCGGGTACGGCGGACGTTTTTCCGGCGCTGCAGTGGCATGGGGCGGCGATCACCCGGCTACCTGCCGGCGCTCGGGTGCTGGCGGAAAATATCCATTGCGCCATCCAGTCCATTCAGGTGGGCGAGCGGGCGTTCGGCATCCAGTATCATGTGGAACTGACCGAGAGCACGGTCCGCGACTGGGGCGCGATTCCCGAATACCGCTGCGCACTCGAATCCATCACCGGCCCGGATGGGCAGGCGCTTCTGGAGGCCGCCGCCACGCAGCACATGGCGGTGCTCCACAAGGCGGCGGCGCAGCTCTACGGGAATTTCCGGGCGGTGATGCGCGAATGGAGCGCGGCCAACGCTTCCGTCTGTTAGCGGCCGCGCAATGCGGTGAGGACCTTCAGGCCAGGGTAGCCGTCCGCCGGAGAGAGCCCCGCCTGCTGCTGGAACGCCCGCACCGCGCGCATGGTGTCTTGCCCGACGCGCCCATCCGTTCCGCCGGTGTCGAAGCCGTTTCGGGTCAGGCGCTGCTGGATTTCCTGGATTTCCGCGAGTGCGAGCGTGCGCTCGCCGTCTGCCCAGGGGGTGACGAAGGCGCCCTCGCCGGCAATCCGGTCGCCAAGGTGGCAAACGGCCAGGGCATAGCTCGAGGAGGGATTGTAGGAGCGCACGGCGTAGAAGTTCGGCAGCAGAATCAGGGCTGGGCCGCCGTTCCCGCCCGGCAGCCAGAGCCGCGCTTGCGCGTCATAACCTGCCATCGATCCACCTTCGATGGTGGTGATGCCATGCGCCCCCCAGGCATCGAGCGACCGCCAGGTCTTGGCGTCCGCGAGCTTTGTGTCGAAGCCGCTAGGCAGGCGCACCTCGAACCCCCACGGTTCGCCGCGCCGGTATTTTCCGCGCTTTACCAGATAGTTGGCGGTGCCTGCTAAAGCATCATCCGGCTTTCCGAAGGGCGAGATGCGCCCGTTGCGGTCGAAGTCCACGCCCATGTTGAGCCAGACTTCGGGCATCCATTGGGTGTGCCCCATGGCGCCGGCCCACGAACCGACCATCTCCCCCGGCGTGCCCCAGCCGCGCTGGACGATCACCAAGGCGTTGAGCAACTCGGTTTCCCAATAGGTCCGCCGCCTTGGCTCCCCCCAAGCCAATGCCGACAGGGAGTTGAACACCGACTTCATGTGTCGCGGGTTTTCCACCACGTCACCGAATGCGGATTCCATGCCCCAATATCCCAGCATCACGCGGCGATCGACGCCGAACGCTTCCTCGATGCGGTTGAACAGCCCGGCGTATTCCGCCGCCCGCTTGCGCCCGGTCTCGATGCGCCATTCGGAAACACGTCGGTTGAGATACTGCCAGACCTGTTCTTGGAACTCAGGTTGCGCCTTGTCGGCGGCATAGACGCTCTTGTCGGGCACGACGCCCGCCATCACCTGGTCGTAGACTTCGCTGCTGACGCCGCGCGCCAGTGCCCGGGCCTTGAACTTGGCCACCCAGGCCGGAAAAGGCAGAGCGGCGGTCTGTGCGAATGCCGTCCCCGGCACGAACGCCGCGCCGATCAGGCCGGCTAGAACGCTGCGCCGGCCGAGGTTGTAAGAGTTTTCCCCGGCCATCAAGACGCCACCGCGATACGCGCGGGAAGTACCTCAGAGGTCTCCACGGTGCGCTGAAGGATATTTGCCACCAGCTTCGAATCCAGTGGCGCCCCTGTTGACACCAGCCGGACCGGCTTGGGACTGCAAGCGGACGAGGTCGGCCCCAGCAGGGAGACAACACGCCGCGCGATGGCGGGCGCGGGGTCGACCCAGGAGACCGGCCAGGGCGCGAGGCGCCGCAAATGGTCGAGAATCAGGGTGTAGTGGGTGCAGGCGAGGACCACGGTATCGGTACGCCCGCCCTCGTCCCGCACGAAACAGGGGGCGATTTCGGCGCGGATTTCGGCGTCGTCAACCGTCTCGCCGTGCAGCAGGGCTTCCGCTAAGCCGGCAAGGCGGTCGCTCGGGACCAGAGAGACCTTGCAGGCACTGGCGAATTCGCGGATCAGGCCGGCGGTATAGTCGCGCCTCACCGTGCCGGGGGTCGCAAGCACGCTCACCCGTTTGGAGACAGACGCCGCGCATGCCGGCTTGATCGCCGGCACTGTGCCGATGAACGGGACCGAATGCCGCGCCCGAAGGGTCGGCAGCGCCAGTGTGGACGCGGTATTGCAAGCGACGACGACGATATCCGGCCGGTACTTGGCGATCAGATCGTCCATCACCTCGGCAACACGGGCCGTCAGAGCCGGTTCGCTCATGGCGCCGTAAGGGAAGGCCGCGGCATCGGCCGCGTAGACATAATTCCCGTCCGGCCGAAGCCGGGTGATTTCCTGAAACACCGACAAGCCGCCAAGGCCCGAGTCGAAAACGAGAATGTTCGGCGAATGGAATTCTGCGGACGGCACGACAGCGTATCTTTCAGCCGAAGCGGTTACACTCGACATGATTTATCCTCATCGCCCCAGGCAATATTGTGTCGGGGCTCTGGTAAAGGAAGCATGAGCGTCGACCAGAGCGTCACATTCCACAGGGTCGGCGAAGGGGGACGGCAGGCGGCATGACGACCGCAAGCGCGCTCCCTCCGCCCGCGACCCGGCATGCCGGCGTTTTTTCCGCGCGTGCCGCAATGGCGCTATGCGTTTTGGCATCCGCGCTGGTCATCGCCCTGCCCGCTTGGCTCAACGGCTTTCCGTTCCTGTTCTGGGACACGGGTGGTTATCTCTCGACCGTGTTGTCGCGAGCGGTCGTGCCCGGTCGCTCCATCAGTTATGGGCTGCTGCTCCTGGCCGGCAGCCGGCCGGACTTCTGGCCGGTGGTGATCGTCCAGAGCCTGCTGTGCGCCTGGCTCGCCATGCTCATGCTCCGGGTGCACGGGTTGGGCGGACGTCCGCTTCTCGTCCTGGCATCGAGCGTCATTCTTTCGATATTCACCGCCCTGCCCTTCATCGCGGGTCAGTTGATGCCGGACGCATTGGCGGCCTGCGGCCCGCTCGCGCTCTATCTCTTGGTCTGGAAAGGACGGCAGCTCGGGCGGGTGGAGATGACCATCCTGGTCGCAACCGTCGCGCTTGCGGGCGCCTGCCACGCTTCAGCCCTGGCGGCACAGATTCTTCTGCTATTGGCCGCGCTCGGGGCGTGTCTCGCCGTGCCGGCGCTGCGCGCGGACATGCGCTGGCGCCTGCCCGTTGCGGCGCTCGTCCTGTCGGCGCTGATCAATCCCCTTGCCAATCTCGCAATCGCCGGCCGCTTCGCGGCGACCCCGGGCGGCATCGCCTTTGTTTTCGGGCGCCTCCTGGAAGACGGGATGGTCGCGCGCTATCTTGCCGACCATTGTCCGCAGCCCGCACAGCCGCTTTGCATGTATCGCAACGACTTGCCCGATACGGCCAACGATTTTTTGTGGGACGACGACGCGATCTTCAACGCCATCGGCGGCATGCAGGGCGGGGAGCCCTATATGCGCGCGGTCATCATCGGCAGCCTCAAAAGCGAACCGATCCGTAACGCGGCCCTCGCGGTGCGGGCGTTCGCCCGGCAGATGGTGACGGTCGGGACAGGAGAAAGCTTCTTCAATTACCTGACCGACAGTTATGAAGTCATCGACCAGGATATGCCGGCGTCGCGCGCCGCGATGATGGGTGCCCGGCAGCAATCGCCTCAAGGCATCGATCTCGACGATCTCAACCTGCTTCATGTGCCGGTCGCGATCGGCGCCACTTTCGTCCTGTTGGCGGTTTTTATCCGAGCGTTATGGACGCGGCAGCTTGAGATCGCGCTTCTGACCGGAAGCTTCTTCGCCATCCTCGCCGCCAACGCGGCGGTTTGCGGCATCCTGTCCAATCCGACCGACCGCTATCAGGCGCGCGTCGCCTGGATCGCCGTGCTCGGGCTATTGATTGTCGCGCTCAAGGTCGCAGGGGCATTTCGATCGCGCTCGCCAGGAACGCCGTAAAGGCGAGCTGAATTGCGCAGGTCAGGGCTGTCAATCCGATCACCAGCACGCGCATGACGTGGCCGTAGGCGAGATTCCCGAACCCGGTCTCTGCCCAGCTGAGAAACGCCCAAAAGGTACACACCAGCCCCACCGTGCCCAAGGCGAGCGCCCCGATCAGCACCCGTTCCAGGCTGAACGCGCGCAAGACGCGTTGCAAATCCTCGGATGCGGGTATGAAACCCAGTAGCGCGCCATAGCGTCGGGCGATGATGGAGAACGACACCGCCTGCACACCCACCAATATGGTCATGGCGGCCACGAGATAGGTGTGAATGTCCAGCCGCAGGTTGGGGGTGATGGCGAGCGGTCCCGGAAACAGGGCGATCATGCCCACCAGTCCGATCAGGATCAGCGCGAGGCCGGGATACAGGAACAGAAAGCGCGGGCTGTAGAGCAGCAGGAAGCGCAGATGGCGCCACCCGTCGCGCCACGTCTTGAGATGCGGCGGCCGGGAGCGCCCGTCTTTCTTCAGCGTGGTCGGTACCTCGACGATGGCCTTGCCGGCCAGCGACGCGCGCACCACCATTTCGCTTGCGAATTCCATGCCGGTGGTTTCAAGGCCGAGCCCGCGCACCGAGGCGGTGTTGAACCCCCGCAAGCCGCAATGGAAATCCCGCACCTCCACCCGGAAGAACAACCGGCCGAGGAAAGACAGGACCGGGTTGCCGAGGTAGCGGTGTAGGAAAGGCATGGCTCCGGGCGCGATCCCGCCCTCGAACCGGTTGCCCATGACGATATCCGCGCCGCTTCTGAGCTGGGCGACGAATGCGTCGAGGTTCGAGAAATCGTAGGAATCGTCCGCGTCGCCCATCACCACGAAGCGGCCGCTGGCTGCTGCAATGCCGCCTTTGAGCGCCGCGCCATAGCCCCGCTCCGGCACCGGCACCACCCGTGCACCGGCCGCGGTGGCGATGGCCTGTGAGCCGTCGGTCGAGCCGTTGTCGGCAACCAGGACCTCTCCATTGATCCCGCTGCGCGCCAGATAGGACATGGCCTTGGCCACGCATACGCCGAGCGTTTCCGCCTCATTGAGGCAGGGCATGACGATGGAGAGTTCTAGCGTGTTGGCCGTGCTCATCATTACCTGTCAGGCCAGTTGCGCCGGAATGCGGAGCGGAAACGTCAGCCCTGACGCTCCGGGGTATGCAGTATCAACCCATCTAGCTGCGCTGTCAGCTTGATCTGGCAGGACAAGCGGGAAGAGGGCCGAACGTCGACCGCATAGTCGAGCATGTCCTCTTCCATGGGCTCGGGCTCGCCCACGGCTTCGCGCCATGCTTCGTCCACATAGACATGGCAGGTGGCGCAGGCACAGGCACCGCCGCATTCTGCGTCTATGCCGGGAACATGATTGCGGATTGCGACTTCCATGGCCGTGGCTCCCACCAGCGCCTCAATGACGCGCGAGGACCCTTCAGGAGAAACGAACGTGATGCGAGGCATGCGGGGAGGATGTCCTGTTGTTGACCGTCCCTATAGCGGCCAGGGTCAAGCAAGGCGAGATGCCAACTCATGCGCGCGTTAACGATATATTCACATGTGTGGCAGGGGACGGTTTCAATCCATGCCTCCGCAAAGTTAAGATGCGGCAAGGTAAACAAACTCTTGCGGGATTGTATCTGCTTTCCTGGCGAGCGTTGGTTTGAACCACACTTATGGGAAAGGTGCGGCAATGCCGCACCTGGGCGACAGAGGCGATCATGAAGACACCGCGCAAGATCCAGGATCCCACCGAGGCGGCGCTTTCGGCGATCCAGGAAGCTCTGACGCTGAAGATCGACACTGCCGAGGCGCCGCACGCCCCGGAGGAAAGGCCCAATCCACCGCAGCGGGACGCCCGCCCGCGCCGGGCGCGGGTCGATGTCGCCGAGCGCCGTGCCGCCAATGATGATCGCCAGACGGTGGGCCAGCTTCTCAGCCAGCTCCAGCGTCGTTCCTCTCCCGCGCCCTATTGGTGGGCTGCCGGACTTGCGATCCTCTGGATCGGCTTTGGCCTGCCCTATGCCATCGCCACCCAGAAGGGGGCTTTCGCGGGATTGAGCGGCATTGACGCCCTGCTGTCTTCTCCCGCCCTGCTCGCGATCCTCGGCGGCCTGATCATTCCGCCCCTCGCCATCTTCGGCCTTGCCGTGATGGTCCGCCGCTCGCGCGACCTTCAAATGGTCAGCCGTTCCATGACCGAAGTCGCGCTGCGCCTCGCCCAGCCGGAATCCCTTGGCACCGACGCCGTGGTTACGGTCGGCCAGGCGGTGCGCCGCGAAGTGGCGGCCATGGGCGAAGGCCTCGACCGCGCCATCGCCCGCGCGGCCGAGCTTGAGAGCGTCGTGCGCAACGAGGTGTCAATCCTCGAGCGCGCCTACGAAGACAATGAAATCCGCATCCGCAACCTGATCGGCGAACTTCAGTCCGAGCGGCAGAACATCCTGGTGCACACCGAGCGGCTGCGCGACGGCATCATGGATGCCGAGAACATGCTCTCCAGCGAAGTGCGGGAAGTCGCCGACCGCGTGCAGGACAATGTGACCGCCGCCGTCGAGCGGGTGAGCGATCTGCTTGGCCAGCGCGGCCACGAAATGAGCGATGCGCTGAGTCTGGTCGGCGATACCGTCGCCGAAAGCCTGGCCGCACGCAGCAATGATCTGGTCGATCGTCTGCAGATCGTCGGCAGCACGCTGGAAAACAACCTCGTGCGTTCGGGCGATGCCCTGACCTCAACCATGAAGTCCCGCACGGACGAACTGAGCGCCAGCCTGCTTTCCTCCTCGACCGAGGTGGCGGTGTTGATCTCGCGCTGGAGCGAGGAAGTGTCCCAGGGTGTGGACGCCAACCGCGCGGCGATCGTCGATGCGCTTGAATCCAACAGCGCTCGCTTTGCCGACGACGTTGCGGTGCGTGCCTCCGAAATCACCAATTCGTTCCGCGATGCGGGCGAAGCCATGGTCATGGAATTCTCCAACCGAGGTGGCGATCTTGTTCGTAAGATCGAAGACACGGGCGCCCGCGTCGGCGATACGCTGGCGATGCATGGCGGCGATCTCGCCGAGCGCATCGAACTGGCGGGAAACCGCATCCACGATGCCGTCTCGGTGCATGGCGATGCCTTGCAGGAGCGTCTCGCGGAGACTGGCGAGCGCCTCACCGAGGCGCTTGAGCGCAGCGGCCACGAGGTCGCCTCCTCGCTGCTCCAGAAGGGTGACGAGATCACCGACGCCCTGGCTCTCGCCGGCAATGAAATGACCGACCGCCTCGGCGCCATCGGTATGGAAGTCACCGAGGCCATCGGCGCACGCGGCAGCAGCGTGACCGATGCGTTCGGCGCGACCGCCGACATGCTGGTCTCCACCATCGGCACCAAGGGCGATGCCATCCGCGACATGCTCAACGCGCGGCTGAAGACCCTGGAAGAAACCATCACGGTGCACGGCGGCGACCTCGCAGAGCGCATCGGCCAGGACAGCGCCCTCATGGCGCAGGCGGTGCAGCAGGGCGTGGAGAATCTCGACGCGACCCTGCGCCTGCACGCGCCCGCCCTAGTGGATGGTCTCTCGCTCCAGGTGCATGTGCTCAACGAAAGCCTCCAGGGCACCCTCGCGGGGCTAGACGAGCGCCTCGATACCACCGCCGACACCTTCGCCAACGCGCTGGACGACCGCCTCAACCGCGTCGAACAGTCGATCGAGGGCAAGACACGCGATTTGGCCGATACCCTTTCGGTTCGCTCCGAGCAGCTTGCGGCGGCCATTTCCGCCGGCATGCGGACGACGAGCGAAACCATCGACCAGAGCCTGGCGACGCTGGACGACTTCTTCACCCAGCGCACCCAGGCCATCGGCGACCTGCTCACCGAGCGGGCGGACTATGTGGGCGAAACCATTGGCGCGAAGGCGGAGGCCATCGGCAATCTGCTCATAGAGCGGACCGACTACGCCAGCAATTCCATGGACCAGAGCCTGGCGACGCTCGACGATTTCTTCACCCAGCGCACCCAGGCGGTCGGCAACCTGCTCACCGAGCGGGCGGACTATGCGGGCGAAACCATCGGCGCGAAGGCGGAAGCCATCGGCAACCTGCTCACCGAGCGGACCGACTACGCCAGCAACGCCATCGACCAGAGCCTCGCCACGCTCGACAATCTGTTCACGCAGCGGACCCAGGCCATCGGCAACCTGCTTATCGAGCGGGCGGACTATGTGGGCGATGCCATCGGCTCCAAGGCGGAGGCCATCGGCAGCCTGCTGAGCGAGCGCACCGACTATGCCAGCTCCATTATCGACCAGAGCCTGTCGACGCTGGACGACTTCTTCACCCAGCGCACCCAAGCGATCAGCGACCTGCTGACCGATCGCGCGGACTATGTGGGAGAAACCATCGGCTCCAAGGCCCAGGCGATCGGTGACCTGCTTGCCGAGCGCACCGACTATGCCAGCGGCGCCATCACAGCACGGGCTGAGGATATCGCCGCGCAACTTGAGCATCGGGTCGCGCGCATCGAGGATCTGGTGACCAACCGCCTCGAAAGCGTGTCGGCGGCGCTGGAGATGCGCGGCAATGCGGTCGCGCAGAACCTTGCGGGCAAGGTGGAAAGCGTGTCGACGCGCCTCCGGCAGGATGCCGCGCAGGTGGAAAGCGCCCTCACCGGCCTTGCGGAAAATGTCGGCCAGGCTCTGACCGGCCAGGCGGACACGATCTCGATCGCGCTCACCGAGCGGCTGCAGGAAATGTCCGACGTGCTGGACGGCAAGAACGGCTTGTTCTTGGATGCCCTCCAGGAGGCCAGCCAGCGCACGGTCGCGCAAATCTCGGCCGCAAACAACGCGGTGCGGGGCGACGTTCAGACCATTGTTGAGCGTCTCAACGAGGCCGACGGGACCTTCCAGCAGGCCATGTCCGGCATGGTCGGCGCCCTCAATCACTTCGAGGGCGGGTTCGCCTCCCAGGTCAATGCGCTGCAGGACAATGTCCGTACGCTCAACGGGACGGCGGCGGGCACGGTCGGCCAGCTTGGCATCGAGGTCGATAATCTGCGCGCCCTCACCCAGACCGCGCTCGGCGAAATCGGCGCTCTGACCCAGCGGTTCGAGGAACAGGGCCGCGGCGTGATGGAGGCATCGCTCTCCCTCGGCCAGACCCACGATCATGTCGAGGCCACTCTCAGCAGCCGCAAGCTGGCCCTGGAACAGCTCGGCGCCGACCTTTCGGCCCGTGCCCAGGAACTGGAGAACCGGCTCGGAAACTTCAACGGGATGCTGGAGCAGTCGCTTCTCTCGGCCCAACAGCGGACGCAGGACATCGCCAACGCGGTGGTGGAATCGGCCGCGACCTCCTCCAAGGCTCTGGAAAGCCAGTTCGACCAGGTGCGCAGTGCATCCTCGGTGGAGCGTGAGCGCGTGGCGGAGATGCTGCGCGGCACCTACCAGGAGGCCATGGGCGAAGTGAACCGCCTGTTCGAGGACACCGGCCGCCGATTCACCGATGTGTCGCGCCAGCTCAAGGGCGCTGCACAGGATGTGCAGCAATCCATCGAACTCGCCCGCGAGGAAATGAAGAAGGGCATCCTGGAGCTTCCGGCCGAGACCGAGGCAAGCGCCGCCACCATGCGTCGCGCCGTGGCCGAGCAGATCAAGGCGCTCGCCGAACTCAACGAAATCGTCGCCCGCCAGGGCCAGTCGGTGGATGTTGCAGCCGGCAGCGGACGCTTCCTGTCCCGCGACACCCTCCCCCCGCGTCCGAGTGCCGAACGCGCCGTGGAACGTCCCGCCGAGCGGCATGTGGAGCGAGCCCCGGAGCGTCCTGTGGAACGTCCCGTGGAGCGTTCTTTTGAACGCCCCGCCCCTGCCCCTCGCGCACCGCGCGCTGAGCCGGTAGCAGCCCCCCCGCTTGCCGCTGCCGCGCCTGCGGAGGCACCGCGCCGGGCGTCCGCCCTGCCTTCTCGTCGCTCAGAGACGGTCGAGCGCGCCGTCCCCGAGCCGCGCCCGCCCGTGCAGCGTCCCGAGCCCGCTCGGGATGTGGAAGGCGGCCGTGACGGCTGGCTCTCCGAACTGTTGGCGCGCGCCTCTGGCGATCTCAACGAGACGCCGGCGGTTCCCGAGCCGCGCCGCCCGGAGCCGAGCCGCGCACGCCTTCCTCGCCACACCATCGAGTCGCTCGACTCGCTTTCCGTGGACATCGCGCGGATGATCGACCATCAGGCAGCGGTGGAGCTTTGGGAGAGGTACAAGCGCGGTGAGCGCAATGTGTTCACCCGCCGGCTCTACACGATGCAGGGGCAGCAGACCTTCGACGAGCTGCGCCGCAAGTATCGCAACGATGCCGAGTTCCGCGAGACGGTGGACCGCTACATCGCCGAATTTGACCGGCTGCTCGATCAGGTTGGGGCGGATGATCGCGGTAACGTACTGACCAAGACCTATCTCACCTCCGATACCGGCAAGGTTTACACCATGCTTGGGCACGCCTCCGGTCACTTCGACTGAGGCTTGAGAACCGCGGGAGAGCCAGCCTCTCCCGCCCAAACGAAAACGCCCGCCGCGCATAATACGCGGCGGGCGTTTTCGTTTTAGGTTCGCTTGGAAAGCGTCGGGCCTGGGAAAGCGTCCGGGACGTCAGAACCGGGCGGACGCCCAGCGCACAATGTCGGTGAGAACCTTGTTGGAGGCGGCGTCCAGCGCCGCCGTGACGTTGGCGCCGTTCATGGCGCTGACCGGCACGCGTGCCGAGAACACCTGTGCCGCCAGGATCTTGCCGGAGGCGATGCCAATCACCTTCGCGGATAGTTCAACCACCGCATCGGGGCTGCCGGCCAGGACCTGCACGCCGAAGGTTCTGACGTCCAGGTTCAGCTGGTAGTCGGCGGAAATTCCGTCGCCCGGCCGTGCAACGCGGCGTAGCTTGCTGCCGTTCTCGAACGCCTGGACGGTGCGGGCCTGTAACAGCGCAGGCAGACGGTCGCTCCATTGGGCGTCGGGAAGATAATTGATCTGCCCGGGCGCGGGCTCCACCATGATCTTCTCGGTGTCGAGGGCCGCGAGCGCGGTGGGTGACACCACGATGAGTTGTCCCGAGCCACCACTCGCCTTGAAGCCGTTGGGGGCGGACAGGTCGAAGGTGGGCACCGGCGCCGAGGCGCAGGCCGCCAGGGCAAGACTCAATGCTAATGGCAGGGCGCGCATCAGCACCGACGCATGTCGACTACGGCACACGTTACGACCCCTCGGCTCACTGAGCGTCATTCATCACCGCCTATATTCTGGCACGGTGCTGCCGCCGAATATGAATTGTCGCGGATTACGTTCAAAATTCCTGAACGTGCGATCGATATCCGAGAGTGTCCGGCGGCCGTCAGCGGCCAGAGATTCAAACTGGCGCAGCCCGGGGCCGGTGAACTTCTTCACCTCGTCGGTCAGCTGGGCCGTGCGCGTGTCGAGGTTTTCCGCGAGCTTGCGAACGGAGGTCGCGGCCTCGGTCGCCTGCGCCAGAAGGCCATTAGGATCGCTGGAAGCCTTCTTCAGGTCGGCAAGCACGGCATCCGCTTTGGTGGCAAGTTCCTGGAGCTGGCCGGCAATCTCGTTGGACCGCTTTAGCAGCGAGGCCACGTCTTCGGAGCGGTCGCCGACCGCCTTGGTGAAGGACTCAACGCTGGCGACGATCTGCCGGACCTTTTCGGGATCGACGGCGTCGAGAATGCCGTTCACCCGCTTCGCGACGTCCTGAACCGTCGAAATCAGCCCAGCCATTCCGGTGCCGCCCTCGGCCTCAATGCGGGGAACGCCGTTCGGTCCGTTGGGGATCGGCGCGGAATTGGCCTCTCCGCCCCGGATGCTGACAATGACAATGCCCGTCAGCCCCTGCGATTCCAGGCCGGCGCGCGAATCCGAAAGGATCGGGACATTGCCGTCCACGCCGATCTTTACCAGCACCTCGTTGGGCTTGCCGGGCAGGAGGCCGAGCGATGTGACCTGCCCGACGGGGATGCCGTTGAACGTCACCGCATTGCCCTGCCGCAGACCGCTGACGGTGCCGGAATAGACGATTTCGTATGGCTTCCGGCCCTGCGAATCCAACGGACGCATGAACCAGTAGACAAAGCCGAACGCGGCAACCAGCACGGCAAGCGTGAAGGCACCGATCAGCGTGTAATTGGCTCGCGTCTCCATGCGCCTTTTTCTAGCTCACCGTTTCGACTGGACCGCTCGGGCCCGGGTTCCGTGGAAGTAAGCGCGAAGCCAAGGATGGGTTGCCTCCATCATTGTCTCAATCGTGCCTTGAGCGATCACCTTACCGTCAGCGAGAGCGGCGATTCGATCACACACAGTGTGCAGACTATCCAAATCGTGCGTTACCATGAAAACCGTAAGGCCCAAAGTCTGCTGCAACGTCCGGATCAGTTCGTCGAAGTCGCCCGCCCCGATCGGATCAAGTCCGGAGGTCGGCTCGTCCAGAAACAGGATTTCCGGATCGAGTGCCAGGGCCCGCGCCAGCGCAGCCCGCTTGATCATGCCGCCGGACAATTCGGAAGGCAGCTTCTCTCCTGCGTCGCTTTTAAGGCCGACCATCTCGATCTTCGCGTAGGCGATTTCGTCCATCAGCTTTTGAGATAGCTTCAGGTTCTCGCGCAGCGGGAACTGGATGTTCTGCTTCACCGTCAGCGAGGAAAAGAGTGCCCCTTGCTGGAACAGCACGCCCCAGCGGCGCTCCAGCGCGGATCGCTGATCCTCGTTGAGATCGTCCAGATCCTGGCCAAACACCTCGACCGTGCCGGATTGCTTTGGAACCAGCCCCAGGATCGTGCGCGTCAGCACCGACTTGCCGCCGCCCGATGTTCCGACGAACCCGAGGATTTCACCCCGCAAGATATCGAGGCTGAGGTGGTTGAGGATGACCCGGTCGCCGAAACCCACCACGAGGTCGCGCACGCTGATGACAGCCTCACGCTTCTCTGCGGCTTTTTCGACCGGCTCTGGGCTCGTGTTCAGCATCGCCACCGGCTCACATATCGATCGATGCGAAGAACATGGCGAACATGCCGTCCATGACGATGACCAGGAAGATCGCCTTTACCACCGATGCGGTCGTGTGCTGGCCCAGCGATTCAGCACTGCCTCCAACCCGTAGGCCCTCCATACAGGCGACGGTGCCGATGACGGCCGCCATGAATGGCGCCTTGATCATTCCAACCAGGAAATGATCGATGGAGATCGCATCCTTCAATCGGTCGAGGAAAACCCCCGGCGCGATCCCGCCATAGAGCCAAGCCACCAGGCCACCGCCCACCAGAGCAGACATCGAGCCGATGAATGTCAGCAAGGGCAGCGCGATCAGAAGCGCGGAAAGCCTGGGGATGACAAGAATTTCGATCGGGTCGAAGCCCATGACGCGCAGGGCGTCCACCTCTTCGCGCATCCGCATGGAGCCAAGCTCGGCGGTGTAGGCGCTGCCGGAGCGGCCGGCGATCATGATCGAAACGATCAGCACCCCAAGTTCGCGCAACACCAGCACGCCGACCATATCGACCACGTAGATATCCGCGCCGAAGCGCCGGAAATGAAAAATGCCTTGCTGCGCCAGAATGCAGCCGATGAGAAAAGTGATGAGGATGATGATCGGCACCGCCCGCAGACCGACCCGATCAACCTGATTGACCATGGCGGTGAAGCGAAAGGTGGCGGGCCGCGTCAGCGTCCGCAGCCAAGCGATCATGATTGCGCCGACGAAGTTGAGCAGCGAGAAGGCATCGTGGGCCACGCCGACGACGTTACGCCCCACCCCTTCAACCGTGCCGGGGCGACGGCGCACCGGCGGAATAGGTTCGTGCCCGGTGCGGCTCATCTCCTGGATCAGCACGCTGTAGCGTTGATTGAGCCCGATCACGCGGGGCTCGACCCCATCGCGGGTCCAGGCCCGGCGCAGCCGCTCAAGCAGGAGGGCGCCGAACGTATCCATGCGGTCGACACCGGACAGGTCGATCTCGGCCCGCGCCGGCTTGGCGTGCTTGAGGGTGATCTCGGTAACGGCCTGCTCAAGAAGATCGGCGTGGTCCGACGTCCAGGTGCCGTGGCCGACCGCCTTCAGTTCGTCGCCCGCAAGGCTGACATCGAGAAGCGAGGCAGACGCCACTTGCGACTCCGGTCCAAGGCACTCGCTTGAGCGCGAGCCACCCAATGGTCATACTCGGGCAGCCAAATGGCGTCGAGGGTGGAAAATTGTCCGGCCCCGCTCTCGAGCGACCATTCCTCCAATTGTGTCACATGCTTACCGAATGACCACGCTCCAAGTGCGCATCGAACGCTTCCCGATCGCCGGGACTTTCACGATTTCCCGCGGGTCGAAGACCGAGGCCGTGGTTGTGGTGGCCGAGATTCGCGACGCGGGCCACGTAGGCCGGGGCGAGTGCGTGCCCTATCCGCGCTATGGCGAGACACCCCAGGGGGTCGCCGATCTGCTGCGCGGCCTTGCCGCAGAGGTTTCAGGCGGTCTTGACCGAGCGGCACTGCAGTGTCGCCTACCGGCAGGCGCGGCGCGAAATGCGCTTGATTGCGCATTCTGGGATATCGAGGCCAAGAGATCGGGCGTCCCCGCTTTTCGGCAAGCCGGTTTGACCGCACTGAACCCGCTTCTTACCGCTTTCACGCTTAGCCTCGACACGCCGGAAGCGATGGCGCGGGCGGCACAGGCGTCCGGCCAGCCATTGCTTAAGCTGAAGCTCGGAGCGCAAGGCGATCCTGAACGGCTGGTTGCGATACGAAGTGCAGTCCCGGACACACGCCTGATCGTCGATGCCAACGAGGGATGGACACCGGCGAATCTCGTCGAGAATTTCGCCGCGTGCCACGCCGCCGGCGTCGAGCTGATTGAGCAGCCTTTGCCGGCGAATGCCGACGCCGCCCTCGCTGAGATGAAACGGCCGGTTCCGGTCTGCGCCGACGAGAGCGTTCATGCGCGGGGCAGCCTCGCGGGGCTGCGGGGCAGATATGACGCGGTGAACATCAAGCTCGACAAGACCGGCGGCCTCACCGAAGCGCTCGCCATGGCAGAGGAGGCGCGCGCCAGCGGGTTCTCGCTCATGGTCGGCTGCATGCTGGCGTCGTCGCTTGCCATGGCCCCGGCGCTGATCGTGGCCCAGGGCGCCGAGATCGTCGATCTGGACGGCCCCTTGCTGCTGGCGAGCGATCGCGCGGACGCGCTGCGCTATGATCGCGCGACGGTCTTTCCGCCCTCGCCCGCGCTCTGGGGCTGAGCCAGCCGCGCCGCGCCGGCGAGGCCCGCGCCACAAAGCCCGAGTGCGGCGGAGGCTAGGAAAGCGTCTTGTCCGAACGACACCCATAACAATCCGGAAGCGAAGCTTGCGCCGGACATGGCGAGGCTCACGGTCCATCCGGCTATGGATTGGGCGGTTCCTGCCCGGTGTTCCGGGGTGAAACGCGCCACCAGGTCCACCAGCCCGAGATAGGTCGCCCCGAAAGTCGCGCCGTGGAGGATCTGAAGCGGCAGCAGGATCGCGAAGGGCGGGTCGAACGCGAGCGCGCTGAAGCGCACCACTGCGACAATGCCACCCGCCCCCAACAGCAGCAAAGGGCCGAACCGTTTCACCAGCTTGGTCCCGTTGCGGAACAGGATGATTTCAGAAATCACCCCCACCGCCCAGAGCAGGCCAATGGTTCCGAGCGAGAGGCCGTTCTGCGCCCAATGCACGGAGGCGAAGGCGTAGAGCGTGGCATGACTGGACTGGACCAGTGCCGCGGCGAGAACACCGAGCACCAGAACCGCGCGGGCGCGCGGCACGGTGAGATGGGCGGTGGCGTGAACCGGGGGGCGGCGCAGTTCGGGCAGAACAAGCATCGCCGCCAAGAAGCTGAGTTGGCCGAGAACCATCATCACGACCACCGCTTGGGCGCCGGTGCGTGCGATCAGGAAGCCGCCCGCGAGGTTGGCGAACACGAAGGAAGCCGAACCCCAAAGCCGGCTGCGCCCATAATCCACCCGTCCCGCCCGCGCCTGCCGGGTGGCGTAGGCGTCGAGCAGCGAGAAGCTGGGGTTCCAGGCCATGGCGGCGAGGCCGAGCGCGACATAGATAGCTGTCGTCGTGCGGCAGAACACCAGCGCGGTCATCATCACGCAGGTTGCGAGGGCAAGCGCCGCCAACAGCGCCTTGGGGCGCCCCAGCCGATCGGAAAGAAGTCCCAGCAGCGGCGTCGCGGCAAGCCGGGTGAACAAGGGCACGGCGATGGCCGCGCCGATCTCCTGGGGCGTGAGGCCCCGCTCCGTGAGCCACAGCGGGAAAAACGGCATGTAGATGCCGAGCGAAAAGAACAGCGTGGCATAGGCCGATGCCAGGGCAACCCGCACCGGCCGAATCGGCCCGCTTTCGCCGCTTGAGGCGCCCTCGTGCATGGCGCCTCGATCAGGCCGTGATGCAGGTCCCGAACGTCTCGGGATCGACGTTGCCGCCCGAAAGCACGATGGCGACGATCTTGCCCTTGGCGTCCAGGCGGCCGTTGAGCAGCGCGGCTAGCGCAACTGCACCGCCGGGCTCGACCACCAACTTCAATTCCCGAAATGCGAAGCCGATGGCCTTGGCGACTTCGTCGTCGGTGGCGGAAACGCCTTCGCCCACCAGCCGGCGGGAAACCGGGAAGGTAATCACCCCCGGTGTGGGGGCCAGCAATGCGTCGCAGAACGAGCCGGACGCAGCGGGATTGCGCTCGCGATGGCCTGAGCGAAACGAACGGGCATGGTCATCGAAGCCGGCCGGCTCGGCAGCGACGATGCGCGCGTTCGGTGCGCGCGCCTTGACCGCCAGAGCGATGCCGGAAATGAGCCCGCCGCCGGAGACGTTGGCGCAGACGATATCAGGGACCAGACCGAGGGTGGCCAGATCTTCTGCGATCTCGAGGCCGACGGTGCCCTGCCCCGCCATGACGTCCGGATCATCGTAAGGCGGCACGAAGATCGCACCGCGCTCCATGGCAATTCGGCTGGCGATCGCCTCGCGGTCCTCGGTCACGCGGTCATATTCGACCACCTCGCCGCCCAGCTCGCGCGTGCGGCGGATTTTCATGGCGGGCGCGTCGCGCGGCATGACGATGACCGCTGGCATGCCCAGTAACTTTGCCGCAGCGGCTACGCCCTGGGCATGATTGCCCGACGAGCAGGCGACGACGCCGGCAGCGCGGCGCTCGGCCGGAATCTGGACCAGGCGATTGTAGGCGCCGCGAAATTTGAACGAGCCGGTGCGCTGGAGCGTCTCTGGCTTCAGGAACACGCGGGCGCCGGTCACGTCATCGAGAATCGGCGATGAGATGAGCGGCGTGCGCACGGCCACCCCCTTCAGGCGGGTCGCGGCGGCATCGACATCTGCGGCGGTGGGAGGGGTGCTGCGGTCGGTCATGCGATGGAGGCTAGCCTACCTCGTCTCAATAAGCGAAAGCGGCGTGCGATGGGCCCGAAGTCGTGCGCGATCAAGACATTGTCGACAAACTGACGGGCGCATTCGCGCCAACTGTGCTTAAGCGCGAACTCACGCGCGGCGCGGGGCGAGAGTTCCAGGGCCTTGAGGCATGCGGTGCGTAAATCATTGTCGAGCACACCAACGGGCTCATCGGCGCCTTCAAGCACATCCAAGGGGCCCGTCACCGGATAGGCTGCAACTGGGAGGCCGCTTGCGAGGCCCTCCAGGAGCACAATGCCGAACGTATCAGTGCGGCTGGGGAACACGAAGACATCGCTGCCGGAATAGACCTCGGCCAGCGCCTCGCCCTCTTTCGGCCCGTGGAAATGCACATCGGGATAACGTTCTTTCAAGCTTGCGAGCGCCGGACCGCCGCCCACCACCACCTTAGAGCCCGGGAGGTCCAGGCCGAGGAATGCCTCTATATTCTTCTCCACCGCCACACGCCCGACAAACAGGAAAATCGGCTTCGGCAGCCCAAGATCAACCTCCGGCCGGGGGCGAAACATCTCGGCATCCACACCGCGTGACCAGCGCATCAGGCGCTTGAAGCCGCGCTGGTCCAATTCGCGCTCAAGCGTCGCGGTGGAGACCATGACGCCGCCACCGGCATTGTGGAAATTCCGCAGCCAGGCGTAGGTCAGGCGCTCGGGCACAGGGACGCGGGCGGACAGATATTCCGGGAACTTGGTGTGGTAGCTGGTGGTGAAGGTGCGCTTGGACGCGATGCAGGCGCGCCGAACCAGCATGCCGAGCGGCCCCTCGGTCGCCACATGCACGAAGTCGGGCTGCATCGCGTCGATCCGGCGCATGATCATGCGCGGGGTCGCCAGCGACAGACGGATTTCCTGATAGGTCGGCAACGGCAGCGTACGAAATTCCTGAGGGGTCAGGAATTCCAACTCAGCTCCGAGATGGGAAGCTTCGCGCGCCGTGTGCTCTAGCGAACGAACGACACCGTTGATCTGAGGATGCCACGCGTCGGTGGCCACAAGGATGCGCATCAGGCAGCCGCGCGGGCGGTCTCCGCTTGAGGAGCTTCAGTGCTTAGCATGGGCTGGCGGCGGGTCCAGCAAATGATTTCCATGCGGCCGTCATCGTGCTCGGCGACGGCGGTGCAGCTCTCGACCCAGTCGCCGCAATTGATGTAGCGCACGCCGAACCGGTCGTGGATCATCGCGTGGTGGATGTGGCCGCAGATCACGCCGTCTACCTTGTGCCGCTTGGCTTCGTCCGCCACCGCCTGCTCGAAGCTGCCGATATAATTGACGGCATTCTTCACCTTCAGCTTCGCCCATTGGCTGAGCGACCAATAGGTGAGGCCGAGCTTGCGGCGCACGAGATTGACGTAGGTGTTTATGCCGAGTGCGAACGTGTAGGCACCGTCCCCCAGGAAGGCGAGCCACTTGGCGTGGCGCACCACGACGTCGAACACGTCGCCGTGGATGACGAGATATTTTTTCCCGTCCGCTGCTTCATGAATAATGGTTTCAACTACTTCGATACCACCAAAATGGGTACCGTAATAATCCCGGAGAAACTCATCGTGGTTGCCCGGGAGATAGACCATGCGGGCACCCTTGCGGGCTTTGCGGAGCAGCTTCTGCACCACGTCATTATGCTGCTGGGGCCAATACCACGAGGTCCGAAGGCGCCATCCATCGACGATATCGCCGACGAGATAGAGAATGTCGGCATCATGATACTTCATGAAATCGAGAAGGAGGTCTGCCTGGGCACCCTTGGTGCCAAGATGAACGTCTGAAATGAACAAGGCACGGAAGTGTCTGGGTTCAGGGCTGTCTGTCACGTCCTGTCCCTCATCATGCGGCAATGCTTCCTGGGAGCATTCTGTCGGAATTAGCCGGAGTCGTGTATCCCTTTTATGACGCGCCCGCGAGATGGAATGGTTTGCAAGGCACAATCACAAGAACAGCAAGACGATGCTGGCTGCCACCAAAGTAGCAAGAATCACATTAAGGCGTTGGCGTTGCAGATCATCCTGAAGCATGCGCGACATTGCGACGCCGAATAGCGCCCAGATCCCAACCGAGGGCAACGCGGTGGCCGCGAACGCCCCGGCAATCACCAGTATTTGCGGCAGCATGTCTGACCGCGCATCGGTAAATGCAGGAATCACACTGAGAGCAACCGTCCAGGCCTTTGGGTTGACCCACTGGAACGCGACGGTCTGGAGAAAGCCGGGAGGGCGTGCCTGTTCCTTACCCGCTTCTGGAGCCGACGCGCGAATCAGCGACCATGCGAGATACAGGAGATAACCGGCGCCAACGATCTTCAGCACCGCGTGCAGCCAGGGCGCCAGGTCGAACAATCCGCCCAGGCCCAGTCCGACCGCGAGCAGCATCAGCGGATAGCCGAAGGTGACGCCCAACATCTGGGGAAGCGTGCGCACGAAGCCGAAGCGGGCACCTGAACTCGCTGAGATGAGATTGTTCGGTCCCGGCGAGACCGCCGCCACGAACGAAAACAAAAGCAGTGCAGCCAATCGGTCCAATATGCAGCTCCTTCGCGTCGCGACCATTGACCAAACCGGCCGCGCACGCCAGCTTGCCGACCGAGCGGGCCAGCCGTGCCCGTCGTCAACAAGACCCAGGGAGATCCCTTCATGAAGCTGGTCCGCTTCGGTGCCCCCGGCCAGGAAAAGCCCGGCCTAATCGATTCAACTGGCGCGATCCGCGACCTCTCGGGGATCGTCCCTGACATTGCCGGCGACGTGCTGACGCCTGAGGGCCTTGATCGCCTCAGAGCGGTCGATCCCTCGACACTGCCTGTGGCGCCCGTGGGCGTCCGGCTCGGCTCCTGCGTCGCGCGGCCCGGCAACTTTGTGGCTGTGGGCTTGAACTTCGCGGACCATGCCGCCGAAGCCGGCATGCCGATCCCCGCCGAGCCGATCCTGTTCAACAAGGCGCCGAACTCCATCTGCGGGCCGGACGACGACGTGATGATCCCGCGCGGCTCCACCAAGCTCGATTGGGAAGTGGAACTGCTGATCGTCATCGGCGCCCGCGCCCGCTATGTGGACGAGGCTGATGCCTTGAAGCACGTCGCCGGCTACGCGATCTGCAATGACGTGTCCGAGCGCAATTTCCAGATCGAGCGGTCCGGTCAGTGGACCAAGGGCAAGAGCAACGAAACCTTCGGCCCCGTCGGCCCCTGGTTGCTTACCGCAGACGAGATGCCTGATACCTCCGATCTCGCCATGTGGCTGGAAGTGAACGGCGAGCGGGTCCAGAACGGTTCGACGAAGACCTTCATCTTCGGCGTCGCCCATGTGGTTTCCTACGTCAGCCAGTTCATGGTTCTGGACCCGGGCGATCTCATCACCACCGGCACGCCTCCCGGCGTCGGCCTCGGCATGAAGCCGCCGCGCTACCTGAAGGCCGGCGACGTGATGCGCGTCGGTGTCGATCGCCTCGGTGTGCAGACGCAGACAGTGGTGCCCTTCAAGCTCTGATTTGCACAACGGCCGCCATCAAACAAAAAGGGCGGTGCCGCGAGGCACCGCCCTTTCGTTTTTAAGCGCGTGATCAGCGGTCAGCGCGCCGGGGCGGCCGGAGCCGGGGCGCCAGCGGGCGTCGCACCGGGAGCACCGCCCGCGGCTTCCGCCTTCTTCTGTGCAAGCTTCTGAAGTTCTTCGGCGAGCTTCTGACGCTCGGCGGCGACCACGTTCGGATCAGACGGCGCACCGTCATAAGCCTTCGCGAAGTCCTTGGCGGGAAGCTGGAAGTTCAGCGTGCGGCCACCCATCTGCAGCGCCTGAATGGTGATGCTCTGGGTCTTCTTGAGCTTGGCCACGAACTCCGCGTTCACGTCCAAGCTGGCGAAGCAGCCGTTGGGGAAGCAGATTTCATACTTCAGCGCCAGCGGCGGCTGCTGATCCAGGATCACGCGCGCGCCCGGCTGCACGAGCATGCCGATCGGAACCGAGACGATGAACTTCTTGTTCGGATCGTCCTTCATTTCCCGAATGCCGGCAGACGCGAGCGGCTGGCCGGTTTCGGCGGTGAAGTCCTGGGTGGTCATGCATATCTGCTTGCCGCTGCCGGGATCGTTGCCGCAAACCTTGGTCCAGGGCGTGTTGACGCCGGGCACGGCGACCGAAGCCGGCATGCCACCCTGGGCAGGTGCCGCTTGCTGCTGCTGCGGCGCTGCGGCCGGAGGGGCTGCGGGCGCCGCCTGGGCGGGCTTTGCGGGAGCGGGCTTGGCCGGGGCCGTCTGGGCCTGCGCGAATGCGCTGCCGGCGACGCCGAGCGCAACCACAACGGCGGCCAGACCGCCGACGCGGCGCATGGTAGTGGCTTGTGTCATTCCGGAACTTTCCCCGTGGTGCAAATCGCCAGGCCCAGGAAAAAACGCGACGGCGAGCCTGAAACCTCTTAACGCCGGCTCTCTCGGTGTCAAATGAGGCAAGAAGGTGACGCCGCCCTTACCTTTGCCGCGTGCTAGATTGACTGTAATTGCGGCCCTGGCACGACAGCGTAGCCGGGACGGAGGTTGAAAGCATGAAGTGGGCTGTCGGCGCAATGGCGTCCGTGTTTGCAGTGGCGTTTCTGCCGACACTCCTGCGACCTGCCAGCGGCGCCGACATGCCGCAGCACGCCATCGCGATGCATGGTGCCCCTGCCATTCCTGAGGACTTCAGCCACTTTCCGTACACCCAGGCCGACGCCCCGAAAGGCGGCCGTCTGACGCTCTCAGTCTCGGGGACGTTCGACAGCCTGAATCCCTTTATCGTCAAAGGCTCCGCCACGCCTTTCATGCGCGGAAACGTGATCGAAAGCCTGATGGTTCGCAGCTATGACGAACCCTTCACGCTCTACGGATTGCTAGCCCGCACGGTGCAGACCGATGCTGCGCGGAGCTATGTGGAGTTCACTATCGACCCTCGCGCCCGCTTCTCTGACGGAACACCCGTAACGGCCGAAGATGTGCTTTTTTCCTGGCGGCTGCTGCGTGAAAAGGCGCGTCCGAACTACCGACTTTATTACGCGAAGGTGGCTCACGCGGAGGCGCCGCGGCCAGGCGCTGTGCGTTTCACATTTGAGGGACCGGACCGCGAGCTTCCCCTGATCATGGGCCTCATGCCGGTTTTTGCCCGTCACGCCGTGGATGAGGAAAATTTTGATTCGACCAGCCTGTCCCCTCCTCTGGGGTCGGGGCCGTATGTGGTCTCCCAGGTCAATCCCGGTGCCAGCGTCACGCTCGCCCGCAATGCCGCATATTGGGGCGCCGACCTGCCGGTGACGCGGGGGCTCTACAATTTCGGTGAGCTTCGGTTCGATTATTTCCGCGATGCCAACACCGAGTTCGAGGCCTTTAAGCGCGGCTTGGTGGATGCCCGATTCGAAAACGACCCGACCCGCTGGAAGACCGGCTATGATTTTGGCGCGGTTCGCAACGGGGACGTCATCAAAGAGGTCATTCCAACCCGGCTGCCACGGCCGCATTTCGCTCTGGTTTTCAATACACGCAGGCCGATCTTCGCGGATGTGCGGGTGCGGCGAGCGATCATCGAACTGTTCGACTTTCCCTGGATCGATCGGAATTTCTATTACGGCCTCTACACCAGGACCGCCGGCTTCTTCGACGGCTCGGACCTGTCTTCCCTGGGGCGCGCCGCCTCGCTCGCCGAGCGCGCCCTGCTCGCGCCCTACCCCAGCTCTGTCCGGGAGGATGTGATGGCCGGAACATATGCGCCCCCGGTCTCGGACGGCTCCGGGCGAGACCGGGCCAGTCTCAAGGTCGCGCTTGATCTTCTGGGGGCGGCGGGTTGGACGTTGAAAAACGGGCAACTGATGAATGCCGGGGATGGGGCATCCTTCACATTCGAGATCATGGTGGTCACGCGGGAGCAGGAGAGGCTGTGCCTTGCGTTCGCAAGCCAGCTTCGGCGGGCTGGTATCACGGCCAATATCCGCATGGTGGACCCGGTGCAGTTCGATGCGCGCCGTAGCACCTATGATTTCGACATGGTGCCGTTCACCTGGTCGCAATCACTGTCACCGGGCAATGAGCAGGCGTTCTATTTCGGCTCGGACGCCGCCGGCGTTCAGGGCACGCGCAACTACATGGGGATGCATAGCGCCGCAGCCGACAGCCTCATCGCGCTGCTTGCGGCGGCGGAAAGCCGGGAGGAACTTGAGACCGCCTCGCGGGCGCTCGACCGGGTCCTGATCTCAGGCGCCTACGATGTGCCATTGTTTCATGCGCCCGGCCAATGGCTTGCGCGCTGGAAATATATCCGCCGTCCTGAGACGCCTTCGCTCTATGGCACGTTGCCGGAAGTTTGGTGGCGCGCTCCCGCTCCCTGATTTCCGTTTGTCAGGTGGCGCCGGTTTCACTTGGAAACACTCGCTTGGAAACATCAAAGAGCGGCGCGCTTGATTTGTCCCTTCTTCCGGACGGCGGCATAGCCAAGGCCGAGGAAGACGATGAGCACCAAGCCTTGTGCGATCGCGAACGGCGGCTCCCCGCCTGTGGGAGCAAGCCGGTTTAGGGCCGGTATTTTCAGGAATGCCTGAGCCACGGCGACGAACACCAGAAAATAAAGGCTCGCCACCAGGGCTGAGGCATCAACCGCGCGCCAGAGCCCGTTCAGATGCTTGGCGAAGCGGGCATAGAGCGACAGGGCGAGAACCAGCAGCGCCACAGCGCCAACGATGTGAGACGGCTGCAGCCCCTTCGCGGGAAGGAAGTATCCGGTCACGCTGGTCAGGATGGCGGTGATGAGGAACACGGAAGTCCAAAGCGCAGTCCCTGCCCCGGAGATCAGCCCCGTGACCACCACGACCCCCGCCGCGATGCCGACGAGGCTCAGCCATGTATGGAAACCTACAAGCGTTGTCGGATCGAACATGACCACACCCCGTGCTGCTACGTCGCAGTATGCGCGAAAATGGCCGGCAGGGCACAGGTTTAGATTTAGACTTATGTCTAACTCAAGAGACTTTCCTCTTCTCCGCCAATCCCGCCAGTTTCTTAAGCACACCCAGCGTCCCCTTCAGCCGACCTTCCGGGCTCGGCCAGTCGCGCAGGAACACAACCTTGAAGTCCGGCCGGACCTTCGCTTGGGGGCCTTCGGCATTGATCATCGAGACAAGTCCCGCAGGGTCCGCAAACTGGTTCTCGCGGAACGTGAGCACGACACCCTTGGGGCCTGCGTCCACCTTCTCGACGTTGGCTTTGCGAGCCAGTGCCTTGATCTGCGCGAGGCGCAGCAGATGGTCCACTTCTGAGGGAGCTGGACCGAAACGGTCCACGATCTCCGCGCTGAATTGGTCGAGCGCCTGATCCTCGTCGATATCCGCGAGGCGCCGATAGAGCGCGAGCCGCACATGGAGATCGGCGACATAATCCTCCGGGATAAGGACCGGCGTGCCGATGGTGATGTTGGGAGACCATTTGTCGGCCGCGATATCGGTGATGCCCGCCTTGAGGTGCGCGATCGCCTCCTGGAGCATCTCCTGGTAAAGCTCGTAGCCGACCTCCTTGATATGGCCGGACTGTTCGTCGCCGAGCAGGTTGCCGGCGCCGCGAATGTCCAGGTCGTGGCTCGCCAATTGGAAGCCCGCGCCCAGGTTTTCCAGCGATTGAAGAACCTTGAGGCGCCGTTCGGCCTGCGCCGTGATCGGCTTTGAGGCGGGGATCGTGAAGATCGCATAGGCTCGCGCCTTGGCGCGTCCCACCCGGCCGCGCAATTGGTAAAGCTGGGCGAGACCGAACATATCGGCGCGGTGGATGATCAAGGTATTGGCGTTGGGCACATCCAGGCCGCTCTCGACGATGGTTGTCGAGAGCAGGACATCATATTGGCCGTCGTAGAAGTTCGACATGATGTCTTCGAGGCTGGTGGCGCTCATCTGGCCATTTGCGACCGCGACCTTCACCTCCGGGACCTGCTTCTCCAGGAACTCGCGCACCTCCGCGAGATCCTCGATACGCGGCACGACATAGAAGCTCTGGCCGCCGCGATACCGCTCCCGCAACAGGGCTTCACGCACGATCAGCGGATCGAACGGGGTGATGAAGGTGCGCACCGCCAGACGGTCCACCGGCGGCGTGGCGATCAGCGAAAGCTCGCGCACGCCGGTCATGGCGAGTTGGAGCGTACGCGGGATCGGGGTCGCGGTGAGTGTCAGCACATGCACCTCGGCCCGCAGGGCCTTCAGGCGCTCCTTATGCGCCACGCCGAAATGCTGCTCCTCATCAACGATCACGAGACCCAAATCCCTGAAGTGGATGCTCTTGCTGAGCAGCGCGTGGGTACCGACGACGATATCGACGGTGCCGTCCTGAAGCCCCGCCTTCATCGCCGTCATGTCCTTGCCGGTCACGAGGCGCGAGGCTTGCGCGACGTTCACCGGCAAGCCCTTGAACCGCTCCGAGAAGGTTCTGAAATGCTGTCGCGCCAATAGGGTCGTCGGCACCACGACCGCCACCTGCTTCCCGGAAAGCGCTACGGCGAATGCCGCGCGTAACGCCACCTCGGTCTTGCCGAAGCCGACGTCGCCGCACACCAGCCGGTCCATGGGGCGGCCGGATGCCAGATCATCGAGCACCGACTCGATGGCCATTTCCTGGTCGTCGGTTTCCTCGTACGGGAAGCGGGCGCGGAATTCGTCGTAAAGCCCGGCTGCCGGCACGAGGCGCGGTGCCTCGCTGAGCTGGCGGGCGGCGGCGATCTTGATAAGCTCGGACGCCATCTCGCGGATGCGCTTCTTCATCCGTGCTTTGCGAGTCTGCCAGCCTGTCCCGCCAAGCCGGTCGAGCTGGGCCTCGGTGTCTTCAGAGCCGTAGCGGGTCAGAAGTTCCAGGTTTTCCACCGGCAGGAACAGCTTATCCCCGCCTGCGTAATGGATTTCCAGGCAGTCGTGCGGCGCGCCCATCGCTTCGATGGCTTTGAGGCCGATGAAGCGGCCGATGCCGTGGTCCACATGCACCACGAGGTCGCCAGCCGTGAGAGCCGTCAATTCCGAGATGACGTCCTGCGGCCGGCGCGCCTTGCGCTTGGGCCGCACCAGACGGTCACCGAGGATGTCCTGTTCACCGATGATGGCGAAGTCGTCGGTTTCGAAACCGGTCTCCAGGCCATAGACCGCCAGAGCGGCCTTGGTCTTTGGCAGGGCATCCAGCAAGGCGAAGCGGGAGATCGCCGTCGTGTCCTTGAGGCCGTGGTCGGCGAGCACTGTGCCGAGACGCTCCCGCGACCCCTCGCTCCAGCCGGCAAGAATGACCTTCTTGGACTTCTGAAGCTCCCGGACATGCGCAATGGCGGCGTCGAACACATTGCCGTCAGGATCGGCACGCTCGGCAGCGAACGAGCGCCCCTGGACGCCGCCCACGTCGATCACCTTGCTGGCCGCGTTCGAGGGCGTAGCGAACGGCGTCACCCGCACCAACGCCGATCCCTTCAGCAGGCCGCGCCATTCCTCTGAGGTGAGATAGAGCCGATCCGGCGGAAGCGGTTTGTAGATCGCTCCTGAGCCCGCCTGCGTCCCACCTTGGGCCAGCGCTTCCTTGCGGGCGGAGTAATAGTCCGTGATCAGCGCGATGCGCTCGCCGGCAGCGTCCTCCGTGAGCGGATCAACGACAACAGGGGTGCCCGTGAGATAGTCGAACAGCGTGTCGAGGCGCTCATGAAACAGCGGCAGCCAATGTTCCATGCCGGCATGGCGCCGCCCCTCGCTTACCGCCTCATAAAGGGTGTCGCCCTTGGTGTTGGCGCCGAACTCCGCGAGATAGGCCATGCGGAACCGCCGCATGGTGTCGCTGGTGAGCTGAAACTCGGCCATGGGGACGAGTTCCAGCGCCCGCATCTGCCCCGAGGAACGCTGCGTCTCCGGGTCGAACGAGCGGATGCTCTCCAGGGTGTCGCCGAAGAAGTCGAGGCGGATCGGCTGGGGCAGGCCGGGCGGAAACAGGTCGATCAATCCGCCGCGCACCGCATATTCGCCGGTGTCGCGCACCGTGGGCGTGCGCAGATACCCGTTGCGCTCCGCCCATTCCGTGACGCCGTCGAGCGCAATGGCATTGCCCGTCGCCGCCGAGAGCGATTGCGCAGCTAGGAGCCCCTTGGCCGGAACCCGCTGCACCGTGGCGTTGACTGTGGTGAGCAGAATGCTGGCCGCGCCCCCCTTCACACGGGCAAGGCGCGCGAGCGTGGTCATCCGCTGGGCGACGATTGAGGCGTGGGGTGACGCGCGGTCGTATGGCAGGCAATCCCAGGACGGGAACGTATGAATTTCGAGGTCCGGCGCGAAGAAGCTGAGCCCTCGCTCCAATGCCGCCATGCGCTGCCCGTCGCGGCAGATGACGGTCAGGCTCGGCCAGGGTGCGTCCTTCTTTGCGGCAATCGAGCGCGCGAGATCGGCGATGACCAGACCCTCCATGCCTTCAGGCACGCGCGAGAGGGTGAGTTGCTTGCCGGGGGCGATGTCTTCGGCCAGGGGACGGGGACGCTTCACAGGCGGGATTCCATCAGTATTTGAACAGGCGACGGCTTGGGCGACGGATCAGTCCGGTACGCCGACGCCCGAGAGGTGCCAGTCCTGAAGCTTGCGGAAGATCGGCGAGTCCAGTTCGGCAGGCACCTCCAGGGCACCGCCGATGTAGGCGAACAGGTCGGGATCCTGAACCTCGATCAGGATCTCGAACGCCTCCACCTCCTCTTCGGTCAGCTTGTCCATCTGCGCATCTGCGAAGCGGCCCATCAGCAGGTCCATTTCGCGGGTTCCGCGATGCCAGGCCCGGAACAGGATGCGGCGGCGGCGGACGTCGAGGCCGGCGCTGGATTTCACGGTTCCCGTCATGACTTGTCCTTCCGCGCAACGCCGGACGCGGCCGGCTCCCGAAAGAGCCGTCCGTCCGCGTGAGGCTTATATGGGGAAAAGAGGGGCGTTGACTAGGTTTTGCGCCGACACGTCGGGTGTCACGTCATCCCGCACTTCTGGAAGGAAGGAGCGGGTGGCCGGCGGGGGACGCGCGGGGAGGCCTCCCGAATGCGTCCCACCGCCGGCCGAACCCCACGGACCCAGGAGATGCGGCGGACCTGAGCACCCCGCAGGGTTGTCTTGGAAACTCAGGGCGCCGCGAGGGCGCAACCGCGAGCTTCATGTCCCGACGCCGCAAAGGTAGCTCAACGCGGGGGGAAATCAAATCAAGAGAATCGTCTCGGCCTCAGGGGCCGACATATTCGCGTACCGTCGACAGGAATTTGGCGACCGAGATCGGCTTGGAGAGATAGGCCTCGCACCCCCCTGCCCGAATGCGCTCCTCGTCTCCCTTCATGGCGAAGGCTGTAACCGCCACCACCGGGATGCTTTTCAGCTCAGGGTCGGCCTTCAGCCATTTCGTGACTTCCAGGCCCGAAACCTCGGGCAACTGGATGTCCATGAGAATGAGATCCGGCTTGTGTTCGCGCGCCAGCCCCATGGCCTCTATGCCGTTGCGGGTTTCCACCGTGCGGTAGCCATGTGCTTCCAGAAGGTCGTGGAAGAGCTTCATGTTAAGCTCATTGTCCTCCACGATCATGACCGTCTTGGGCATTCCCGCCGTCCCCCGCCAAGTGCCCATCTGCCGACATCGCTTCGCACAAGCGCGCGGATCGGACATGATGCAATCCGGTTAGCTAGAGACCATTCCTTGCGGAAGCGCAAATGCCCATAAAAGATCGTACCAGCCGCTCCACGCCCATGCGCGCGCAGGAGGCCGCCCAAGCGGTCGCCATCCTCGCCTTGACCTTCCTCGCGCAGGACATGGAGCGCGTCGGCGGCTTTCTCGCCCAAAGCGGCCTCGGCCCCGGCGACCTGCGCGCGCGGGCCGGTGAGCCGGTGTTCGGCGCCGCCGTGCTCGGTTATCTCCTCAGTAACGAGCCTCTGCTTCTCGCCTTCGCCGCGGACGCGAAGCTGCGGCCGCAGGACGTGGTGCATGCCCATGACGTCCTGAACCCGCCCCTCGACCCCGACGCGCCGGCGCGCCACGAGTATTGAGGTGGAAGGGAAGCCGGCACTTGGGTTTTGCCGCGATTGCCTCGCGGATGCCAGTGCCGGCCCCCGTTGCGCGGCATGCGGCAGCCCCCGGCTGGTGCGGCATACGGAGGCGGACACCCTCTCCATGGCCCATGTGGATTGCGATGCCTTCTACGCCACCGTCGAGAAGCGCGATGATCCCAGCCTGCGTGACGTGCCCGTCATCATCGGCGGCGGCGTGCGCGGGGTGGTCTCAACCGCCTGCTACATCGCGCGCATCCATGGGGTGCGTTCCGCCATGCCCATGTTCAAGGCGAAGGCGCTCTGCCCGCAGGCGGTGATCGTAAAGCCGAACATGCGCAAATATGCCGCCGTCGGGCGGCAGGTGCGCGAGAAGATGCAGTCGCTGACGCCCTTGGTGGAGCCCCTGTCCATCGACGAAGCGTTCCTGGACCTTTCAGGCACGGAGCTTCTGCACGGCCTTTCGCCAGGCCGGCTGCTCGCCCGCTTCGCCAGCGAGGTGGAGCGGGAGATCGGCATCACCGTCTCCATCGGGCTTGCGGCCAACAAATTTCTTGCCAAGACTGCTTCCGAACTGGACAAGCCACGCGGCTTTTCCGTGCTGGCGCAGGCCGAGGCGGCTGCCTTCCTCGCGCCCCGGCCTGTCACTTTCATCTGGGGTGTTGGGCCTGCCTTCGGCGCCAAGCTCGCCAAGGATGGGTATCACCGCATCGCCGATCTCCAGGCGGCGCAGGAGAGCGAGCTTGCCCGGCGATACGGCGCGGAGGGCCTTCGGCTCTGGCGGCTGGCGCGCGGCATCGATGCGCGGCCAGTGAAGGCGGAGCGTGAAGCCAAGAGTGTCTCCGCCGAAACCACGTTCGATACGGATATTTCCGATCTGCGACCCCTCGAGCAGACGCTCTATGCCCTTTGCGATGAAGTGTCGGGCCGCCTGCGGCGCTCGGATATCTCGGGCAGAACTGTCACGTTGAAACTGAAGACCGCCGATTTTCGCTCGCGCACCCGCTCGCGCGGCCTGGAGAATCCAACAGGGCTTGCGGCGCGTCTCTACGAGACTGCTCACGACCTGCTGCTGAAGGAGACGGACGGCACGCGCTTCCGGCTGATCGGTGTCGGTGTTTCCGATCTGGCAGCGCGCTCGGAGGCGGACCCGGTTGATTTGCTGGATGCGCGGACCCCACGCCTCAAGGCGGCGGAGGACGCCATGGACAAGCTGAAGACGAAGTTCGGCGACAAGGCGGTAGAGCGCGGCATTCTGCTGGGAACGGGAAAACGAGGCCGTAAGGCGAACCCGTGAGGGAGAAGCGAGCAACTTACCTCGGCTCGGCCATATCCTTCAGGCGCAGAGACACTCGCGTTTCGCCTTGCCAATGGTCGAGGTCGAGCGAACCCGCCACATGCACCATGCGGCCGCGCGCCGCGAGCATGGCCTTGCCCAACGGCTCTTCGGCACAGCGGAAGGCGGTGGCCTTAAGGACCGCGCCGTCATTGGCAGCGAGGCGCGCGCGGATATGGCCTGCCCCGAAGCTTTCGACATAGGCCACCTTATGATTGGGGAAGGCAAACACCGGCTCGGGGTTGCCCGCACCAAACGGACCCGCCTTTGCCATTTGCTCCACCAGGGCCTGGGTCGCGCCGCCGGCGGTGAGGGCGCCGTCGATGGAGAGTGTGCGATCCGCCCGCGCCCGCTCGACAGAGGCGGCAAGCACATCCTCCAGATAGGCGCGCAGATCGCCGAGCCGTGTGCGGTCAACTGTGAGTCCCGCCGCCATGGCGTGTCCGCCGCCCTTTACCAGAAGTCCCTTTTCCACCGCGCCGCGCACGGCCTTGCCAAGATCGACGCCCGGAATCGAGCGCGCCGAGCCGGTGCCGGTCTGTCCGTTGAAGGCGATGGCAAAGGCGGGGCGATTGAAGCGTTCTTTCAGCCGCGCAGCGACGAGGCCGACCACGCCGGGATGCCACCCCTCCCCGCTGACGACGACCGTAGAGCCGGTATCCGTGAGACCCACCGAAGCCTGGGCTTCCCCCTCGGCGGCGGCAAGGATGACGCGCTCCACTTCCTGTCGTTCGGTGTTGAGGCGGTCGAGTTCAGCGGCGATGCGCTTGGCTTCGACGGGGTCATCCGTCAGCAGCAGGCGGGTGCCGAGCGCAGCGTCACCGATGCGTCCACCGGCATTTATGCGCGGCCCCAGAAGAAAGCCGAGATGCCAGGGCCTTGGCGGCCCGTCCAACCGTGCGACATCCATGAGCGCTGTGAGGCCGAGCCGCTGCCGGCGGCGAAGCGCGATCAAACCTTTGGCGACATAGGCGCGGTTGAGGCCCTTCAGGGGCACCACGTCCGCCACCGTACCGAGCGCGACCAGATCAAGGCTTTGCAGCAGATCCGGCGCAGGGCGATCCGCGGTCCAGTGCCCAAGTTCGCGCAGCCGCCGCGAAAGCCCCACAAGTGTGACGAAGACGATGCCGGCCGCGCACAAATGGCCGAGGCCGGAAAGGTCGTCTTCCCGGTTCGGGTTCACGATCGCGATGGCCTCGGGCAGAATCTCGCCGGCCTGATGGTGGTCTATGACCACCACGTCCAGACCGATCTTCCGCGCCTCGGCGAGAGTTTCGATGCTGGTGGTGCCGCAATCCACCGTCACGAGCAGTGTCACGCCTTTTGCCGCAAGCTGCTCGATGGCTCCGATGTTCGGGCCGTATCCCTCGAAAATCCGATCGGGAATGTGAAACAGGGGATCGAGCCCCGCCGCCCGGAGCATATCGACGAGCAGCGCGGTGGCCGTGGCGCCATCCACATCGTAATCGCCGAACACCGCCACCTGTTCGCCGGCGCGCACAGCCGCCGCCAGACGCTCCACCGCCGCACCCATGCCGGTCAACGTATCTGGATCGGGCATCAACGCTCGGATGGAGGGATCGAGGAAACTCGGGACATCCTCGAGTTCCACCCCTCGGCCAGCGAGAACGCGGGCAAGGATTTCGGGAACGCCGTATCGCTGAGCGATAGCGAGCGCAGCTTGTGCGCCGCGCACATCAAGCCGATCGCTCCAGCCCCGGCCGGAGACCGAGGCGGAAACGTTGAGAAAAAAGCGATTCGCGAAATGAGCGTTCACGCCGCCATCAAGACAGAGCGGGCACGCGGCGTCGAGTTTGGTGTCAATCCTCCACTGCGAACCGGTCAAGGTCGCGATGGGTGGAAATGACACGACGGAGCGTGCGCGTGGCGGCCCGCATCAAGAGTGTCTCGGTCTCGATCGCGTCTCGCCCGAGTCGCACGCCGTTCAGAAGTGGCCCGTCCGTCACGGCGGTGATGGCGACCATGCAGTCGCCCCTCACCATGTCATCCAGCCCGTAGATTTGGGAGGGATCGCGGATGCCGAGAGCCTTGGCCTGCTTGCGCTTGGCATCGGTGTCGAGCACCAGCCGGCCTTCCATCTGGCCGCCAAGGCACTTCAGGGCCGCCGCCGCCAGAACGCCCTCTGCGGCTCCACCGCTGCCCATATAGATATCGACGCCGCTCTGGCGCGGGTTTGTGGTGTTGATGATACCCGCCACGTCTCCGTCGCTGATGAGCTTCACCGAAGCCCCTGCGGCGCGAACCGCTTCGATCAGCGAGGAATGGCGCGGCCGATCGAGGATCAGCGCGGTGATCTCTGATGGCGCGACACCGCGTGCCTTTGCAAGCGCCGCGATGTTTTCACCCGGCGATGCGGAGAGGGAAACGATGCCGGCGGGATAGAACGGGCCGACCGCGATCTTCTCCATATAGACCGGCGGCGCGGCAAGGATGGAGCCGGGATCGGCGAAGACCAGCACAGAGAGGGATCCGGCCATGTTCTTGGCGCAGAGGGTGGTGCCTTCGAGCGCGTTCACGGCCAAGTCGAGCGCGATCCCGCCAGCCCCAACGGCTTCACCATCGTAGAGCCGGGGGACTTCGCCCTCGCTGCCCTCGCCGATGACGATGCGCCCCGCGACCGCGCTGCGCATCAATTCGCGGTGGGCGCCCTGCATGGCGGCCTCGTCGGCGGCCGGCTCATCGCCTCGGCCGCGCCAGCGTGCCGCCGCCACCGCCGCGCGCTCGGTGACGCTTACGAGGTCGATTGCGAGACGGCGATCAAGGACAGAGGTGGCCCGCCCGTCCATGGCTTCAGTCCTTTTCGATACGGATCACCTGGGGGAGAGACGCAAGAACGCCATCCGCGTCGATGGCGTCGACGGCGCGGCGCACCGCTTCTTCCGTCGTGGCGTAGGTGATGAGGATGACGGTCGCCGGTTCATCAGAATGGCTGCGAGTCGGACGGCGCTGTACGATGGATTCCAGCGAAATGCCCTCATCCGCCATGCGGCGGGCGATGGTTGCCGCCGAGCCGGGCTTATTCACGGCCGCAAGCCGAATGTAGTACCCGCCTTCGTGGTGCTGCATCGGCGCGCGTTCTGCGGGCAGAAGCTCTGCTGTGGGGGCGCCGAAGGCATAGCCCCCTGAGCCGGTGGCAAGGTCGGCGAGGTCGGCGACAACGGCCGAAGCCGTAGCATCTCCACCAGCGCCTGGCCCCACGAGGGTCAGCGCAACCGCGTCACAATCCACCGCCACCGCATTGGTGACGCCGGAAACCTGGGCGATCGGCCAATGCTTGGGCACCATGGTGGGATGCACGCGCTGCTCGATACCCTGATCGGTGCGCACCGCGACGCCCAGGAGCTTCACCTTGTAGCCAAGGTCGTCCGCTGCCTCGAGGTCCTGGAGCGTGAGCGAGCGGATGCCTTCCACATAGATGGCGTCCGCATCCACCCGCGTGCCGAAGGCAAGGCTGGTAAGGATAGACAGCTTGTGGGCGGTGTCGAACCCATCGATGTCGAACGTGGGATCGGCCTCGGCATAGCCAAGGCGCTGCGCTTCGGCGAGGCAGGTGTCGAAGCTGAGCTTCTCGTTGGCCATTCGTGTCAGGATATAATTGCAGGTGCCGTTAAGGATGCCGGAGACGCGGGTGACGCTGTTGCCGGCGAGCGCCTCGCGCAGGGTCTTGACGATGGGAATGCCACCGGCCGCCGCCGCCTCGAAGCGAAGCGCGGCCCCGGAGGCTTCCGAACGCTGCGCCAGCTCCGCGCCGCAACGCGCTAAAAGCGCCTTGTTCGCGGTCACCACGGGCTTGCCGGCATCCAACGCGGTAAGAACGGCAGCCTTCGCCGGGTCGCCGTCACCACCCATCAGTTCGACGAACACGTCGATGCCGGGATCGCGGGCGAGCGAAACCGGATCGTCATGCCAGCGCACGCCAGACAGATCGACACCGCGATCACGGGTGCGGTCGCGGGCGCTGACGGCAACGACTTTGATCTTTCGGCCGGTGCGGGACGCAAGGGCGCCAGCCTGGCGCTCCAGCATGCGCACCACGCCCGCCCCGACCGTGCCGAGGCCAGCCAGCCCAACCTTCAATTCACTCATGGATCAGACCGTTCGCGTTTGGGTCAGCGGGCCGCGCTGAGGGGCACCACATTATGGAGTGTCGTGCCGGCGGTCTCGAAGAAGCGGCGGATGTTGCGCGCAGCCTGGCGGATGCGCTGCTCGTTTTCCACCACGGCGATGCGGACATAGTCGTCGCCATGCTCACCAAAGCCGACACCGGGAGCGACGGCCACTTCCGCCTTCTCGATCAGCAGCTTGGAGAATTCGACGCTGCCCATGGCCCGGAAGGGCTCGGGGATCGGCGCCCAGGCGAACATGGAGGCGGATGGCACCGGAATGTTCCAGCCGGCGCGGCCGAAGCTGTCCACCAGCGCGTCACGCCGGCGCTTATAGGTCTCGCGCATCTCGGCGACGCATTCCTGCGGGCCGTTCAACGCAGCCGCAGCCGCGACCTGGATCGGCGTATAGGCGCCGTAGTCGAGATAGGATTTCACCCGCGAAAGCGCTGCGATCAGGCGCTCGTTGCCGACCGCGAAGCCCATGCGCCAGCCGGCCATGGAATAGGTCTTGGACATGGAAGTGAATTCCACCGTCACGTCCATCGCGCCCGGCACCTGCAGCACCGAGGGGGGCGGGTTGTCGTCGAAATACAGTTCGGCGTAGGCGAGGTCTGAGAGAATGACCATGTCATTCTTCTTCGCGAACGCCACCACGTCCTTATAGAAATCGAGGCTGGCGACGGTCGCCGTCGGGTTGGACGGATAGCACAGCACCACCGCGATGGGCTTGGGGATGGAGTGCTGGACCGCCCGTTCCATGGCATGGAAGAAACCGGCATCCGGCTCGACCGGAACCGAGCGAATCACGCCGCCCGCCATCAGAAAGCCGAAGGCGTGGATGGGATAGGACGGGTTCGGAGTCAGGACCACATCGCCCGGCGCAGTGATGGCCTGCGCCATGTTGGCGAAGCCTTCCTTGGAGCCGAGGGTCGCGACCACCTGCCGGTCGGGGTCCAGCTTCACACCGAAGCGGCGCCCATAATAGGCAGCTTGGGCGCGGCGCAGACCGGGAATGCCCTTAGACGCGGAATAGCGGTCCGTGTGCGGCTTTCCGATTGTTTCTTTCAGCTTTTCAATGACATGCGCCGGAGCATCGAGGTCCGGGTTACCCATGCCGAGATCGACCACATCGACGCCGGAATTCCGGGCGGCGGCCTTCACGCGGTTCACCTGCTCGAAAACATAGGGCGGCAGCCGGCGAATACGGTGAAAATCGGTCATCTCACTCAAGCTCCAAAGGGCCGCGCATCTTCCTCCCGCGCAGCGAACGGGCTTTTTAGATCGCGATCGTCCCGCTTGAAAGTGAATTTGTTTTGCGGCGTCGCAGCGGCGTAAGTCCGAAATGCGACTTTAGACGTCGAGAATGAACGAAAACCTCAATACCACCTCGCTTGGGATCGACACGAGAGTCCTAAAGTCCGGCCTGTCGCTTCGCCGCCGTGAGGGTGTTCTGAAGCAGGCACGCGATGGTCATGGGACCAACGCCGCCCGGGACCGGCGTAATGAGACCGGCGATGCCCTGCGCCTCATCGAAGGCCACATCGCCAACCAGGCGAGTCTTGCCGTCGTCCCGTGGGATCCGGTTGATGCCGACGTCGATCACTGTGGCGCCGGGCTTGATCCAGTCGCCCCGGATCATCTGAGGTCGGCCGACGGCCGCGATCAAGATATCCGCCGTGCGGCATTCGTCTGGCAAGTCGCGGGTACGGGAATGGGCGATGGTGACGGTACAGTCTTCTCGCAGCAGAAGCTGCGCCACCGGCTTGCCGACGATGTTGGAGCGCCCGACCACCACCGCCTTCAGGCCGGAAAGGCTTCCGAGCGCGCGCTTGAGGAGGATGATGCAGCCGAGCGGCGTGCAGGGAACCAGCGCATCGAGCCCGACCGCAAGACGGCCGGCGTTGACGACGTGAAAACCGTCCACGTCCTTGGCCGGGTCGATGGTGCCCAGCACCTTGGTGCTGTCGATATGGGCGGGCAGCGGGAGCTGGACCAGGATGCCATGCACGGTGGGATCCGCGTTGAGCGCATCGACCAAGGCCAGGAGGTTTTCCTCGGGCGTTTCCACCGGAAGCTTGTATTCGAAGGAGAGCATTCCCGCTTCCAGCGTCTGCGCCGCCTTGTTGCGGACGTAGACTTGGCTCGCGGGATCCTCGCCCACCAGCACGACGGCGAGACCAGGCTTGAGACCCCTCGGTGCGAGGGAGGCGACGTCAACCCCGATGGCGGCGCGCAGTTCGGCGGCAATGGCCTTGCCATCGATCAGTTTGGTTTCGATCACCCTGCCCTCCGCACCGCTGGACGCATCAAAAGGATGTCAGATTTCTTAGAGGGAAAGGCTTTTCACGCAAGCGATGGAATGTCGCCCCGCGCCCAGCCTTCCTTGGTCATGGCCTTGAACGCTTCGTAACGCCCCTCGCCGATGGCCGCGCGGGCACCGCGCATGAGGTCTTGGTAATAATGCAGGTTGGCCCAGGAGAGCAGCATCGGGCCAAGCATTTCGCCGCACCGGATCAAGTGGTGAAGATAGGCGCGCGAATAGTCCCGCAGTGCCGGGCAGTCGCTCTCCTCGTCCAGCGGACGCGGATCGTCCTGGTGGCGAGCGTTCTTGAGGTTGATCTTGCCGAAGCGGGTGAAGGCGAGCGCATGCCGGCCCGAGCGTGTGGGCATGACGCAGTCAAACATATCGACGCCGCGCGCCACCGCCTCCAGCAGATCGTCTGGCGTGCCGACCCCCATGAGATAGCGCGGCTTGGCGGTGGGAAGCTCCGGCTCCACCGTCTCCAGCATGCGCAGCATGATCTCCTGCGGCTCCCCCACCGCGAGGCCGCCGATGGAATAGCCAGGAAAGTCCATGGCGCTCAGTTGCCGGGCGGATTCAACCCGCAAAGCCTCCACCGCGCCGCCCTGGACGATGCCGAATACCGCGCGGCCCCTGGGCTGCGCCTCGAAGGCGCGCTTCGAGCGTTCCGCCCAGCGCAGCGAGAGACGCATGGCCCGTGCCGCTTCCTCATCGGGACACGGCAGGCGCACGCACTCGTCGAGCTGCATCTGGATATCAGCGCCCAGAAGGCCCTGGATCTCCATCGCCCGCTCGGGGGTCAGGCGGTGCATTGCGCCGTCGATATGGGACCGGAAGGTCACGCCGTCCTCGTCCAGCTTGCGCAGGGCCGAGAGTGACATGACCTGGAAACCGCCGGAATCGGTCAGGATCGGCCGGTCCCATTGCATGAATGTGTGCAACCCGCCCAGGCGCGCCACCCGCTCGGCACCAGGCCGCAGCATGAGGTGGTAGGTGTTGCCCAGCAGGATATCCGCGCCGGTGGCGCGCACCTGTTCGGCGTAGACACCCTTGACGGTCGCCGCCGTTCCCACCGGCATGAAGGCCGGGGTGCGGATTTGCCCGCGTGGTGTCGAGACGAAACCGGTCCGCGCGGCGCCGTCGGTGGCCGCCAGGGTGAAGGAGAAGTCTTCGGTCATGCTGCCTCCGGCCGGTGGGAGGAATAGAGCAGGCAGGCATCGCCATAGGAATAAAAGCGATAACCCTCGGCGATGGCGTGGGCATAAGCTTGCTTCTGCACGTCGTGCCCCACGAATGCAGCCACCAGCATCACCAGGGTGGAGCGCGGCAGATGGAAATTGGTCATCATGAGATCCACGGCCCGGAATCTGTAGCCGGGCGTTATGAAAATGTCTGTCTCGCCGCGGTACGGCATGATCTCACCGCCCGGTGCGGCGGCGGTTTCGATGAGGCGGGTGGCGGTGGAGCCGACAGTGAGGATGCGCCCTCCCCGCGCCTTCACCGCATTCAGCGCTGCCGCCGTCTCGCTCGACACTTCACCCCATTCGGCGTGCATGACGTGGGATTCTGTGTCGTCGGCCTTCACCGGCAGGAATGTTCCAAGTCCCACATGCAGCGTGACCTTGTGGATGCTGGCACCGCATTCTGCGACGCGCGCCATCAAGCTTTGCGTGAAATGCAGGCTGGCGGTGGGCGCTGCGACCGAGCCTTCGACACGGGCGAACAGCGGCTGATAATCTGTACGGTCGCGTTCGTCTTCCGGTCTGCGGGCGGCGATATAAGGCGGAAGAGGCATGTGGCCGACAGCATCTATGGCTGCATCGAGAGCCGGGCCGGAGAGGTCGAAGCCCAGCTCCACTTCGCCGCCCTCTCCCTTGCCGAGGACCGTGGCATTCAAAACCGTGTCTGCTTTCGCGAAGCGGATGCGGTCTCCCACTGCCAACCGCTTCCCCGGCCGTGCCAAGGCCGTCCAGCGGTCTTCCGCGTTGCGCTTGGCGAGCGTCGCCTCGATGTGCACGGAGGCTCCGCCTGGCCGCTCGCGTGTGCCGTCGAGGCGCGCGGGGATCACCTTGGTGTCGTTCAATACGACGGCGTCGCCGGCCCGCAGAAAGGTCGGCAGGTCGCGCACATGGGCATCGGCGAGTTGGGGTGCGTCGTTCGGCCGGACCACCAGAAGGCGCGCGGCCTCGCGCGGCTCCTCGGGCCGCAGGGCGATGCGCGATGGGGGAAGGTCGAAATCGAACGCGTCGACGCGCATGGGGCCTCTGGCGCACCGCTTGAATGCGGCGGAGCGCCTTCCTAAAGCGCCAGCGGCCTAGAGGGAAGGGTTCAGAAGATTGCGATCGCGCCCTGCCAGATCGCCCAGCTCATGCCCGCCGTAATCAACAAGCCCAGCAAGGTGGCGAAGAAACCGGCGAGAATGACCGCGCCGTCCCGCTCCACAAGCCCTAGCCCGAAGATGCACACCGCAAAGCCCGGCGGAAGATTGCCGAGAAACGGAATGGGCAGAAGCAGGATGAAGCCCAGCAGGACCACCGTCGCACCGACCACGCGGCGCATAATGGGGCTGGTAAACTGCTCGAAGCGTGGCCGCGACCAGCGTTCGAACCATTCGATATAGCGCCTTGAGCGCGTGACGATGGTTTCCAGCATGGAGCGCGAAAAGGTCTGCCGCGCGATGCGCGCGGGCAACCAGAGTTCCTGCCGGCCCATCGCCATCTGAAGACCGATGAGGCCGAGCACAATGCCGCAAATAACAGGAATGCCGGGCGGCATGGGCAGGCAATTTGGGATGCCGAAAATCAGGAAAAGAATGCCGAAGGCGCGATTGCGCAGGGCGTTTACAAGGTCCTCAATCGAGACCTTTTCGCCCTCATGCGCGGCGAGAACGCCAGCGAGAAGCTCGGAAGTACGCGGTGTTCTATGGTCCACGGGCGCCTCAGTGATCGCCCGCACAAAGCACCGAGAAAACGGCGGTGTCAGGGCATCGGCTGCCGGAATGCCCCGGACAGCCGACGCTTGCAAGAGACCAACACCGCCTTCATGCGGTCAGTTGAGCAGAAAATGCCCGTTGATCACGCGCATTTCAGCCGGTTTTATCAGTTGTTGGTGGCCCACCTGCACGGAATGAAGTTTGCCTTCAAGTTCGCGATTCCAGAATTCCAGAAATTTGTTGAGTTCGGGAAAGTGCGGGCACAAATCATAGTCCTGCCAGATATAGGCCTGTAAAAATGAGGGGTGATCGGGCAGGTGATATAAGATATGCGCGGTCGCAAGACCGTAACCTGAAATCTGCTTTACGAAGCCGGACGACACCATTTCCAGACCTCCATGCCACCAAGGGGGCTCATCGCATCTGAGCCAACACATTGTCGGCTCAGCAACGGCAACGTTCCAGATCAAAGTTTAGTTTCAGCGTTCAAATTCAAGGCTTTAGCAGCGAAGCCCCGAGAGTGCTGACAGGCAGTGGTTGATGGTGGGAAGTCATGGCGAGGAGTGAGAAAAGCGTGCGCTTAAAGCGCCGACGGGGAGCCCTTGGCCCGCTGCGGGCCGTGAGCGCGCGCGTCTTTCCGCGACTGGCGCATCTTCGCGTGAGACTGCTTCTGGCCGCTCTGCTTCTGCTGCCGTTTGCCCTACCCGCGTTCGCGCAATCCGCCGGCAGGAGCGAAGGCGCCATTCCGGTGCGGGTGCAGCTGAAATGGACGCACCAGTTTCAATTCGCGGGGTTTTACGCAGCCTTGGCTAAGGGCTTCTACCGCGCCGAGAATTTTGACGTCTCGTTGATCGAAGGCGGCCCCACCATCGACCCCGTTGCCGCCGTGCTGTGTGGGGAGGCGATGTTCGGGGTCGGCAACTCTTCTTTGATGGTGGATCGGGCACATGGTCGTCCGGTGGTGTCGCTTGCTGCGATCTACCAGCATTCTCCCTTCGTGCTATTGGCCCGCCGGGGCGACGGGATCAACGGTCCGCGCGACCTCAAGGGCCGGGAGGTCATGCTTGAGGCGCATTCGGAGGAGGTTCTCGCCTATCTCCATGCGGTCGGCCTGAAGCCGGGGGATCTCAAGATCGTCCCTTACGGCGGCGATCCCATGGTCCTGGCTGGAGGTCCGGTCGCGGCCATTAGCGCCTACAGCACCACCGAACCGTTCATCCTTCTGAGCCACCGGGTGCCGTATCAGACATTCAACCCGCGCGAAGTCGGGATCGATTTCTACGGCGACACCCTCTTCACGTCTGAGGACGTGATCTATCAGAACGCCGATGTGGTGCGGCGCTTCCGCGATGCGACGATTGCCGGCTGGAAATATGCGCTCGATCATCAGCAGGAGATCATCGACCTCATCTTGCAGAAATATGCGCCAGACCTGGACCGGCGCCAATTAGAGTACGAGGCCGACACCACACGCCCGCTGATCATCCCGGATGTGGTCGATATCGGCTATCAGAGCGAAGCGCGCTGGCAGCGGATCGCGGAGCAGTTCGCGGACGCGGGTATGATCCCCCAGAATTATTCCTTCCAGGGCTTCCTGTTCGAGGCGCCGCTGCCGGGAATGCGTTGGCTGTATATCTTGCTGGGCGGCGTATCGTTGCTGGTGGTGGTCGCGGCCTTCCTGGCCCAGCGTTTCTATCGCCTCAACCGGGTGCTTCGGCGGGAGATGGAATTGAGCCGCGTGCTGGAAATGCGTCTCGCCCAGCTCGCTGCGACGGATGACCTGACCCAGGTGTTCAACCGGCGGAAATTCTTTGAACTCGCAACCAACGAATTCGACCGCGCCCGCGCCACCGGCGAGGCGCTCAGCGTCGCCATCATCGATGTCGATTTGTTCAAGGCGATCAACGATGGATTCGGCCACGCCGCGGGGGACGAGGTGCTGCGCGTGGCCGCGGCGTCAATTCCAAGCTGGATCGGCCTGACCCATGTTTTCGCCCGAATGGGGGGCGAAGAGTTCGCGCTCATCTTGCCGGGGCTGCCGCTCGCCGCTGCGGTGGATCTTTGCCAGGAGGTTCGTGAAAAGGCGGAAAAACTCAGCTTGCCAGGGCCTCCGGGACAGCACATCCGTTTCACCATCAGCATCGGCGTGGCGGAAGCCCTTGCAGACGATGCGAGATTTGATGTGGTGCTGGCCCGTGCGGATGCTGCGCTTTACGCGGCGAAAAATCGCGGCCGCAACCGCGTCGCAAGCCTGAGTGCGGATGCGCTTATCCCGTCTGTGACCTTCTGACCGATCGCCCTCAGGCATGGCTGGCACTCCGGCTTTGAGAGTGCCAAATTTTTTCTTAGACCCCCTTGCAGCTTCTTCCTTGCGGCCTTAGATGCCGCCCGGGCAGGCGTTTAAGCGCCGTCTGAACGTGTATTTATAAACAATTGGAGGTTTCCCGATGGGTTTCCGCCCTCTGCACGACCGGGTGGTCGTGAAGCGCATCGAAGCTGAGCAGAAGACTGCCGGCGGCATCATCATCCCCGACACCGCCAAGGAAAAGCCCCAGGAGGGCGAGGTGATCGCAGTGGGACCCGGCGCCCGCAACGAAAAGGGCGAACTGGTCGCTCTCGACGTCAAGGCTGGTGATCGCATCCTGTTCGGCAAGTGGTCCGGCACCGAAGTGAAGGTGGACGGCCAGGATCTGCTGATCATGAAGGAGAGCGACATCCTCGGGATCGTCGATGCCCCCGCCGCTGCCAAGAAGGCGGCCTGAGCGCATCATCGCTCATCGTTTCGGAGCGGATCGCGCGGGTGCATGCCACCCCGGCAGCGGCCGCTTCTGAAAACACACACCAGGAAACGTCTTTTGGCACCGGCCCGCGCGGCGCGTCGGTCTAGACGTGACCTCGATATCCTCGTCCAACGCTGAAGGAGCAGGCACATGGCTGCAAAGGACGTAAAATTTTCCAGTGACGCGCGCGAGAAGCTGCTGCGCGGTGTCGATATCCTCGCCAATGCGGTGAAGGTCACGCTCGGCCCCAAGGGCCGCAACGTCGTGATCGAGAAGTCGTTCGGCGCCCCGCGCATCACCAAGGACGGCGTTACCGTCGCCAAGGAAATCGAGCTTGAGGACAAGTTCGAGAACCTCGGCGCCCAGCTTCTGCGCGAAGTTGCCTCCAAGACCAATGACCTCGCCGGTGACGGCACCACCACCGCAACGGTGCTGGCCCAGGCCATCGTCAAGGAAGGCGCTAAGGCGGTTGCCGCCGGCATGAACCCGATGGACCTGAAGCGCGGCATCGACCTCGCTGTGGAAGCCATCATCAAGGACCTCGCGGCCAACGCCAAGAAGGTCACCTCCAACGACGAGATCGCCCAGGTCGGCACCATCTCGGCCAACGGCGACGCCGAAGTCGGCAAGTTCCTGGCCGAAGCCATGAGGCGGGTCGGCAACGAGGGCGTTATCACGGTGGAGGAAGCAAAGTCCTTCGAGACCGAACTGGACGTGGTCGAGGGCATGCAGTTCGATCGCGGCTACCTCTCCCCCTATTTCGTGACCAACGCCGAGAAGATGCGCGTTGAGTTCGAGGATCCCTACATCCTCATCCACGAGAAGAAGCTCGCCGGCCTTCAGGAACTGCTCCCGGTTCTCGAAGCCGTCGTGCAGTCCGGCAAGGCGCTGGTGATCGTGGCCGAGGACGTCGAGGGCGAGGCGCTGGCCACCCTCGTGGTCAACAAGCTGCGCGGCGGCCTGAAGGTCGCGGCTGTGAAGGCTCCCGGCTTCGGCGACCGCCGCAAGGCCATGCTGCAGGACATCGCGATCCTGACCGGCGGCCAGGCGATCTCGGAAGATCTCGGCATCAAGCTCGAGAACGTGAACCTCTCCATGCTCGGCCGCGCCAAGAAGGTCGTGATCGAGAAGGAGAACACCACGATCGTCGACGGTGCTGGCGACAAGGCCGACATCGACGCGCGCGTTGCGCAGATCAAGGCGCAGATCGCCGAGACCACCTCGGATTACGACCGCGAGAAGCTCCAGGAGCGTCTGGCGAAGCTCGCCGGCGGCGTCGCAGTGCTCCGCGTCGGTGGCTCCACCGAAGTGGAAGTGAAAGAGAAGAAGGACCGCGTTGACGACGCTCTCCACGCCACCCGCGCTGCGGTCGAGGAAGGCGTGCTGCCTGGCGGCGGCGTTGCCCTGCTCCGTGCCGTGAAGGCCCTGGAAGGCATCAAGGTCGCCAACGCAGACCAGAAGACCGGCGTCGATATCGTCCGCAAGGCGGTTCAGGCCCCGGCGCGCCAGATCGCCCAGAACGCGGGTGATGACGGCTCGGTCGTGGTCGGCAAGGTCCTGGAAAACGCCGAATACGCCTTCGGCTATGACGCCCAGACCGGCACCTATGTGGACATGGTCAAGGCCGGCATCATCGACCCGGCGAAGGTGGTGCGCACTGCGCTCCAGGATGCGGCCTCCGTGTCGAGCCTGCTGATCACCACTGAGGCGCTGGTTGCTGAGCTGCCGAAGAAGGGCTCCTCCGCTCCTGCGATGCCGGGCGGCGGTGGAATGGGTGGCATGGGCGGAATGGATTTCTGATCCAGCCTCCCACTTGAAAACAGAAGGGCGCGGCGAAAGCCGCGCCCTTTTTGTTTAGCCGCCCGCTGACCAAAGAGCTTAGCATCGCGGACTATTTGCCTTCTTCAATTGATCCCGTTTCGCGCTGGCTTTCCGCAGTTCGATCGCGACGGCGCTCGTCACGCTCAATCTGAAACAACCTATCGGCACAACTCGCTGTCCAGCGGAAGAGGGGTGATCTGCCAGAAGCTTTCGCGGCGAGGCGTCATCAGGGGCGCCCACCACTTGGCCCAGACATCAAGGGCGGTGCCTTCCATGCGCGGTGGCGCCATCGCCCCGGAGCCGTTGAAGACGCCCGTCACCTGTCCGCATCCGGTGGCCGCACGCGGCGGCGGCCGGTAGGCGGTTTCGTTCGGAATGACCACTCTTGCTTGAGGTATGGCCGCTCGCAGGCGGCCAGCCGACATTCGGTCCGCCGCGACCAGCGTCGGCGCGGAACCCAGACGATCGAGAATAACCGGTCGCAGGGCTTTCAGCGGCTCGGCCGAGGTGCAGCGCCCGCAGAGCCGTGGATCGGGCCACAACGTCACCGCTGCGCGCACGCCTGCGACACCCACCGCCAGGAGCAGAAGCAGCACGAGGTAGATCTTGATGCGGTCCTGCCATCCGCCCAGCCGCTCGGTCTCCATGAAGATGTAGACCGGCGCGAACAGGAAGAAGACGTGGAAATAGCGGTCGCGCAGGCTGGTCGAGCCCACGGCCAGGACAGCGATTAGTGTGCCGATGGTGCCGATCAGAATCATCGAGCGCAGTACATGGCGCAACGCCGCCTGCTCGGGCGTGCCCTGGCGGGCGCCCTCCCCTCGGTTCCAAGGCAGGAACACCACGGCCACCAGAGCCAGGAATGGCAGAAGGTATCCGATCCAGGCACCGAAGAAAGTGTCCAGCACCTTCATCCAGTTGGATTTCGCACCCGGCCCCACCACGTCTGCGGTTGCCGCGACCACGTCCTGCTTCAGCAGGTAGAGGGCGAGGATGTAGAGGCCGATGGGAACCGCCGCCACCGCAAAGGTGATGCCGATCCGCCGGTCCAAGAACGCGCGCCGGAAGCTCGGCTCCAGCATGCTGGCGGCAAACAGGGCGATGAAATAAGCGATGAAGCCGAACTTGCCGACCACGCCGACCACGATCCAGGCGCCGAGACCGGCGTAGAGCCACGGCGATTTCGGTCCACGGGCCAGCGCCATCAGGGTCAACAGGAACCCGGCGATGGCGACGATCATGACGTTGGAATGGGTGAGGATGCGGTGGCTGTGATAGCCGACCACCCACAGTGCGGAGAGCGAGAAAACCGCCAGTGCCTGGAGGCGCGGATCGGTGATCGCCCGCCGCGCCACCCGGTAGACCAGCATGGCGCAAATGAAGAACAGGCTGTAGCGCAGGATCGCGAAGCTCAGCGGCCCCGGACCGGTGATCCTCTGGATGGCGTAGAGCAGCCAGTCGAACACCGGCGGATTTCGCGGGACATAGCTGACCTCGAATGACTGGACGAGATAGCTCTCGATCGAATCATCGACGTTGATCGCGCCTTCCATGGCGACGGAGATGATGCCGTGGACCAGCGCCCATATCGCGACAATCAAGGCCACGCCCCAGGGCGTCGCCCACCAGGGCGCCTGAGGAATAACGTCGCTATAAGCCCGCGGATTTGGGAAGGCGGGCGGGCGGAGCAAGCTGCGCTCCGCCGGAACGGTCGCGGGCACGTTGCACTCCGCAATGCTGATCGGAACTGATCTATAGCGCCGAGGGACGCGGCTAGCCACAGCGCACCCCCGACTTAAGGCGAGGAACTCGGCGACCGTAGCGGGAATGCTACACTTGGGTTGCTAGAGCGTGGCGAGGATGGCGACTTTGGGCCCGCCTCCGCTCGCAGACAAGGCGGCTTCAGATGCCTCATGCAGCAGAAGATCGTCGACCCGCGCCCCTGGAGGGCCGCTGCGGCAGGCGTCCACCATGGCAGCGACGGCATCCTCCGGGCCGGCAAACACGGCCTCGACATTGCCGTTACGGCGATTGCGAACCCATCCGCGCAGGCCAAGTGTCTCGGCTTCCCGCGCGCACCATGCGCGGTAGCCGACCCCCTGCACCCGTCCGGAAACGGTGAGGTGCGCGACTTTCACGTCCTCGCCTATTTCGTGCAGGTGTCGGAAGCGGCCTTCAGGACCTCGAATTTATCGAGAGTGCCGCGCAGCACGAAGTCATTGTAGTCAATCTTGAGACCGCCGACGACGCCGTTCTCATACAGCAAGAGGCTCATCACATAGGCTGGCGTTTGGCCTGATGCGCCGGCGTCGAAATAGCTGATGGTGACGGGATAATATGTCTGTCCCGCCAACACGGTCTTGGCCGCGTCTGGAAGGTTGGTCGCATCCTTTGCGGGACGGCCGATTACCGCCAAGGTGTCATAGACCTTGTCCCCGTCGTCGGAACCGTCGAACACCTTGGACTCGAACACGCTATCTCCCGCAGCCGCCGCCGCGAGCACCTTCAGAACGTGCTGGGTCGGCAGGAGGATCGGCCCCTTGAGATCGACGGATTCACGGCGCGGCTTGGTGATCTTCACCGTCAAACCCTCCGGTGAGCGGGTTGCGCTCGCATCCACATCGCTTCTCACCGCGCCGTCGGTGCGGTTCACGGTCTTGAATTTGTAGGACGTACCCGTGCCGTCCTCCCAACTCGTGGAGAGCATGTCGCTTCGGATCGAAGGTCCCTCTCCGGTGTCGAGGTTGTTCGCCTGGTGCAGGTTCACGGTATAGCCCTGGCAGGCGTCACCTTTCATCTCATAGTCGATGCGGCCGTCTGCGCCATCGAGCTTCTGGGAAGACTTGGAAGGGTCGAGTGCGAGGGCATAGCTGGCCCGATGCGCCATCAGGGCGTTCGCGGATGCCGCATGAGGCGCCAGTCCCGCGAGGGCCGCGAATACGAGGCCTAAGGTCAGCGGACGCATAGACACCGTCATTGCCGATTCCCTTCCAAAAATTGCCATGCCCTACAACCTTTCTTTCCCTTACCACTGCTTGCGTGCAAACAAGGCTTCGGCCAAGACAGGTGCGCGGACCATCGCGCCATTTCCATGGCGGCGTAACGCTCCGCACCAAATTCAGCCTAACACGCCCAGGAGCCGCGCATGTCCATTGAGCAGAAGCTCGCCGAACTCGGGATCACGCTTCCATCTCCCAAGCCTCCGCTGGCGAATTATGTTCCGGCTGTGAAAACCGGCAATCTTCTCTTCATATCCGGCCAGATCTCGGTCGACGGCTCCGGAAAACTCACTACGGGTAAGCTCGGTGGTGGGGTAGAAATTGCCGAAGGCCGTGAGGCGGCGCGCATCTGCGGGATCAACATCATTGCCCAGGTGAAGGCGGCCGTAGGCGACCTCGACAAGGTGGTTCGCATCGTCAAGCTGGTCGGCTTCGTGAACTCCGCCCCGGACTTTACCGACCATCCTGCCGTAATTAACGGCTGCTCCGACCTGCTGGTCGAAGTGTTCGGTGACAAGGGTCGGCATGCACGCTCGGCGGTGGGGATCGCCGCCCTTCCGTTCAACGTCGCTGTCGAAGTCGAAGCGATCGTTGAAGTCGCTTAATGGTCGCCCGGCCGAAGCATGCGTGATCTCAGCTTCTTGACTCGCCTGCCGGTGGCCCATCGCGGCCTCCACGAGGCCGCTATGGGCATCGTGGAAAACACCCTGTCCGCGATCACGGCGGCGATGGACGCGGGATACGCCATCGAACTGGATGTTCAACTGAGCGGGGATGGCGAAGCCGTCATCTTCCACGACTTCACGCTTGAGCGTCTGACAACAGGCAACGGGATACTGCGCGACCATACGGTGGCAGGGCTAAAGCAGATCGCGTTCCGCCATACGGCGGATCGCATCATGACCTTGCCGGAGCTTCTCGCTTTGGTGAACGGCCGGGTGCCGTTGCTGATCGAAATGAAAAGTGCCTTCGACGGCGACACGCGGGTCGCCCAGCGTGCTGCGGAGCTTGTCTCGCGTTATCAGGGCGCCGTTGCGCTCATGTCGTTCGATCCGGATCTCGTGGCGGCGGTACGCCGCGCCAACTCTGGCATCGTCCGGGGCATCGTGGCGGAACGGCATTATGCGCATGACGAGTGGGCGCTCCTGCCGCTGCGCACGCGCCTCGTGCTGACAAACCTGCTTCATTGGCCCCGCACGCGCTTCGAGTTCATCGCCTACCGCGCGGCGGACCTGGGCAATGCCCGGCTGCGTGTCGCCCGTGTGATGGGACTGCCGGTGCTTGCCTGGACGGTTCGCAGCGCGGAAGATCAGGCGCGCGCGGTCAACTACGCCGATCAGATGATTTTCGAGGGCTTTCGGCCCTGACCCATGCGGTGTGAACACCGCAAAGGAGGAAGCCTTGAGCCGTAGTCCTTTGTCTGTAGGGATCGCATGCGCAGCGACCGTCCTGTGCCTTGCGGGTGGCGCACGGGCCAACGACACGTCCGCCGCCCTCGGCGCGGGCGGTCTGGTGTTCGTGCAGAACGATGCCATCAGCATGGTCTCTGAAGACCTGTCCATATCCGAGAAAGAAGTGCGGGTCCGGTACGTGTTCCGCAACACGTCAGACAAGGACGTGCGCACCCTTGTCGCCTTCCCCATGCCGGACATGGCCTATTCGGAGCAGGAAACCTCGATCCCCAATCCGGAAGCCGACAATTTCCTGGATTTCCATACCAGCGTGAACGGGGCGCCGGTCACGGCATCTATCGAGCGGCGCGTGATCGCGTTGGGGCTGGAGCGCACTGCGCTGCTCCAGGAATTCAAGGTTCCGCTCATGCCGTTCGGGCAGGCGACGGTCAAGGCGCTGGACGCACTACCGGACGCACAGAAACAGAAGCTGCTGGAACTCGGCTTGGTGCGTATTGATGAGTACGACGCCGGCAAGGGATGGGAACGCCATCTCACGCCGCTCGATTGGACACTCAAGACCACTTACTTCTGGACCCAGACCTTTCCGGCGAAAAGCGACCTCGTGGTCGAGCATCGTTATCGTCCCAGTGTCGGCATGTCCGTCGGCACGATGCTAGGAACGAAAACCAAGGATGCGGATTTCCTTCGGGAATTGCGCAACATGGACGAGACGTTCTGTATCGATGGCGCCTTCAAGTCGGCCGTCGCCCGCGTACCACGCCTTCAAGGGTCCGATACGCCGGCCCTTTCCGAGGCGCGCATCAGCTATATTCTCAAGACCGGCGGGAACTGGGCGGGGCCGATCGGGGACTTCACCTTGACCATTGATAAAGGTGCGCCAGAAAACCTCATAAGTTTCTGCGGAACCGGGGTGAAGAAGATCGGGCCGACGACATTTCAGATGCGCGCCAAGGACTTCTTTCCGCAGAGCGATCTCAATATCCTCATCCTGAAGCCCCAGCCCAAACCCTGAGCAGGACCCTGACCCTGCGACCTTGCACCGCCCTTTCGTGCACGATGCAGCGTCTACATTTGCAGCGAGCATGACAGAGGCGCGCATCCGCATTCTCTCCGGCCTCGGCGACATTCCCGCCGAACAGTGGAACGCGTGCGCAGCCGGCACCGCTGCCGCGCCGGAGCCATTCGTCTCACACGCCTTTCTCCTGGCATTGGAAGACGCACGCTGCGTCGGGGCGCGGGCCGGCTGGGCGCCGCAGCATCTGATCCTGGATGGCGCCGACGGGCGTCCCGCAGGCGTTGTGCCCGCTTATCTCAAGAGCCATTCACGCGGGGAATACGTTTTCGACCAGGGATGGGCGGACGCCTATGAGCGTGCCGGCGGCGCCTATTATCCCAAGCTTCAGGTCAGCGTGCCGTTTACGCCGGTGACCGGCCGCCGGCTCATGGTTCTGCCCGGTCCGGACGCCGAGACCCGCCAGGATCTGCTCGCGGCCGGGCTGGTGCAGCTTGCCCGTCAGCACGGCGCGTCATCCGCCCATGTGACGTTTGCGACGCAGGAGGAATGGGGCCGTCTGCGCGAGCTGGGGTTTCTTCAGCGCGTGGACCAGCAGTTTCACTGGAAGAACGAAGGCTATGCCGCGTTCGACGATTTTCTCGAAGCCCTCTCCTCCCGAAAGCGCAAGGTGATCCGCCGTGAGCGGCGCGAGGCTTTGAGCGCAGGGATCGAAATCGAACATCTCACTGGTTCCGACATCACGGAAGCCGCTTGGGATGCGTTCTTCGCCTTCTACATGGACACCGGCTCGCGCAAGTGGGGGCAGCCGTATCTCAACCGCACGTTCTTCTCCCTGCTGGGCTCGCGGATGGCGGACAAGGTTCTGCTCATCATGGCGCGGCGCGGCGGACGCTACATCGCCGGGGCGCTGAACATGGTTGGCACGGACACGCTGTATGGCCGCTATTGGGGGGCCATAGAGCATCACCCATTTCTGCATTTCGAGGTCTGCTACCATCAGGCGGTGGATTACGCGATCGCACACAAGCTGACGGTGGTGGAGGCCGGCGCGCAAGGCGAGCACAAGCTGGCGCGCGGCTACCTTCCCACCCTCACCTACTCGGCTCATTGGATCGCTGATGCGGGGCTGCGGCGTGCGGTCGCGCAATACCTTGAGCACGAGCGTGAGCATGTGTTTCAAGCTGGCGAAGACCTCGCCGAACTCGGTCCTTTCCGACGCGGCACCGCCCCTGAAGAACAGGATTGAGCCATTGGGACTATCGCGCCACACGAAAAAGATATTCTTCGCGGGCACATGACCACGATTGCAGCCGCACGCCGTGGCTCGCTATAACTCGCAGCCAGGGTGAGGGACGGCGATGACGTATTGCTGCGGCGTATTGGTCCGTAATGGTTTGGTGATGATTGCCGACACGCGCACCAACGCGGGGCTCGACAATATCTCGACATTTCGCAAGCTCCACATCTTCGAGGAGCCGGGTCACTACGTGATGGCCATCGCCTCGGCGGGGAACCTGTCGGTTTCTCAGTCGGTCATCAGCATGCTCCATGAAGGCGTCGAGGATCATGAAGCCGGCGAGCGGCAGATGCTGCGCGACAGCCGCACCATGTTCCAGGCCGCCCAACTCGTCGGCCGCGCGATCCGTCAGGTGCACAGCTTCGATGCCAATGCGCTCGAACAGAGCAATGTCAGCTTCGACGTGTCGTTTCTTCTTGGTGGACAGATCGCTGGCGGCCCGCTGCGCCTCTTCATGGTCTATTCTGCGGGCAATTTTATCGAGTGCACAACCGACACGCCATTCCTGCAAATCGGCGAGCACAAGTACGGCAAGCCGGTTCTCGACCGCGCGGTGAATTACGACATGGATATTGCCGATGCGCTGAAGTCGAGCCTGATCTCCATGGATTCGACGATGCGATCGAACCTGGGCGTAGGTCTGCCGATCGACGTGCTGGTGCTCTGCCCCGATACGCTGGAGGCTGAGCTGAAGTATCGCATCGAGCCGGGCGAACCCTATTTCCACGATCTGCGCGAGCGCTGGTCGGCGGCATTGCGGGCTGCCCATACCGCCATCCCCAGGCCGCCTTACCTGAAAAACAGCATGCTGGATCGCAAGGAGAGCTGAGACCTCTTCTTCGGTTTCTGACTATTACGTGGCATCCGTAGCCGCTGCGTCTTCGCTGCCGGCGGGGGTCCCATCCGATATGGGCCATTCAGCCATCCACGGGCGCTGAACTCTGGGATTCCGTGCGGGCACCTCGCGCCATCCATCCGCCGTGCGGAAGAGGGCCACGGGGCCGGTCCGAGCCAGCGTCGCGGGGGAAAACACCCGCGCCGGACATTTCAGCGGCGCGGCGTGAGCCGTGACCACCATGTCGGCTTCCAGGCAGTCCGCCTCCAACCCTTCCGGCCGTCGAGACAGGGCGATGCGGCCTCCTCCGGGCAGGGTGGCGACGCACCCGAGGGTGTCGCAGATGAAGGCGGACGTCAGGGCGAGGTCGGTGCTGACGCGCATATCGCCGTCCCGTGTCAGCCATTGCGAGGCAACCATCTTGTTGGCCGTGGCGCCTGCAATGGAAAGCCGGCCCTGCCCGTCCCGCACCGCCACGGTCCGTCCATCCTGCGACACAAGCACGTCGGGCCTCGGTGGCGCGCCTGCCATCAAGACTGCCAAGGTCGCGGGCACCACAGCGACCGCCACCAGCCATCCCCGCAGCAGGCAGAGACAGCACAGGGCCAGAGCCGCCGCGCCCGCCGAAGTGGCGGTGACGACATCCGTGCGATAGGCCGAGCCCGGCAGGGCCGCCACCCGGTCCGATACCCCCACCATGATGTCGATGCCCGCGCCCATGACCGGCCACGCAAGATGATCAAAGCCGAACGGCATCAAGAGCACGCCGATGAGCCCAAATGGCATGACCAGCAGCGAAACCGCCGGCATGGCGGCAAGGTTCGCCAGGAGGCCATAAGGCGCCAGGCGCTGGAAATGCAGCGCTCCGAAGGGCGCGGTGGCGAGGCCCGCCACCAGGGACGTCAACGCGAGGCCGGCGAGAAATAACGCCACCTTGAACAGGATACGCCATGCCAGGCTGTCCGGCGGGCGCAGGCTCCAGAGCGGCCGGCACCGCTCATAGGCCGCGACGAGGGCGAGCGTGGCGGCAAACGACATCTGCGTGCCCGGGTCCAGGACCGAGACCGGTGCAATCACCAGAACCAGCACCGCCGCCACCGCGACCGTGCGCAGGTTCAGTGCGGGGCGGCCGACCAGAACGCCGAGAAGCACGATCGCCGCCATGAGGAAGGAGCGCTGGGCCGGCACATCGTTGCCCGAAAGCGCGAGATAGAAAGCGCTGCCGGCCACCGCGACAGCCGCAGCCATGGATTTAAGGGGATAGCCGAGGGCCAGAACAGGCGAGAGCGCCAGTATCCCGCGCACCAGGGCGAACAATGTCCCTGCCACCAGCGCCATGTGTAGCCCAGATATGGAAAGTACGTGCGTGAGGCCTGAGAGGCGCATGCTTTCCTCGACCGCCGGGGAGATATGCGCACGATCGCCAGTCACAAGCGCCACTGCGATGTCGCCCGCGCTGCCGCCCAGGGACGCGCGTATCCGCGCGGAAAGTCCGGATCGCACGGCTTCCAGCAGCGCGCCGATCCGCACTCTCAGGGAGGGCGGAGTATCGATGACCACCGCCTTCGGCTTGCCCAGGCCATACCCCACTGCCGCGATGCCTTGGAACCACGGCGCACGGCCGAAATCGTGCGCCCCCGGCTCAGCAGGTCCCAGCGGGGGCAGAAGCCGGGCGAGTTGGGACACCGCCGAGCCTGCCGGCGGCGCGCTCCCCCGCGCCAACGAAAGCCGAACAAGCTCCGGCTTGGTGGAAAGTCCTCGCCCTTCGGCCGTTATCACCCGCAGGAGGATACGGTCGGCGGTGGCGCGGCGCTCAACCTGTTCGACATATCCGGTCAGTTTCACGGCGCCGGCCGGGGGCAGAATCACGGGATGTGCGATCCGCGCCGTCTGGAACGTCGCGACGGCAAAGCCGGTGGCCAACGCGGTGAGCGCAACCAGAAGCGCAAACGAGACCAGCCGCCTGCGTGCAAGGAACGAGAGCGTGGCGAGAAAGAGCGTCAGTGTGCCCGTTGCGACCAGGGAGGGTTCCTGCTCTGCGCCGAAATAGGCCAGCATCCCGGCCGCCATGAGCACGGGAAGCCACAGGATGAGCCGGCCCGCATCCGCCTCGGCCCTGATATCTCCCGCAAGCTTGCCGGGGAGCGCGTGGAACAGCCTGTCCCGGGAGCCCCAGACCAGGGCAGGATAGGGCCGCGCGCCCGCGCTTCCGGCGCGCGGCATCGCGCGCGCCCGGCTTTGCGCTGGCCCCTGCCCGTCCCTGTCCACGGCCGCGTTCCCCAAACAGCCCGCCTATGCTACATGGGCGCCGCCCGCGCGCCATGGCCGCAGCGCGCAACTCCGCCAATTCTCGCCGCATCGACCGGATTCCATGTCAGAGATCGTCACCCGTTTCGCTCCCTCGCCCACCGGCTTCCTGCACATCGGCGGCGCGCGCACCGCACTGTTCAATTGGCTCTACGCCAAGGCCAAGGGCGGCAAGATGCTGCTGCGCATCGAGGACACCGATCGCCAGCGGTCCACGACGGAAGCCATCGACGCGATCCTCGAAGGGCTAAAGTGGCTCGGCATCGATTGGGACGGCGATGTGATCTACCAGTTCGCCCGCGCCGAGCGGCATCGGCAGGCGGTGGCGGAGATGCTGGCGCACGGCAACGCATATCCCTGCTACGCCACCGCCCAGGAACTCGAAGAGATGCGCGAAACCGCGCGCAAAGAGGGTCGTCCGCCGCGCTATGATGGCCGCTGGCGCGACCGCGACCCGTCCGAGGCCCCGACAGACCGCAAACCGGTGATCCGCCTGAAGGCACCGCGCGAAGGCGAGACCCTGATCGCGGACATGGTTCAGGGCAACGTGACCTTCCCGAACAAGGATCTCGACGACCTTGTCCTGCTGCGCTCGGACGGCAACCCCACCTATATGCTGGCGGTGGTGGTGGACGACCATGACGCGGGCGTCACCCATGTCATTCGCGGCGACGATCACCTGACCAATGCCGCGCGGCAGACCCAGATCTATCGTGCGCTGGGCTGGGCCGAGCCGGCCTGGGCCCACATTCCGCTGATCCACGGGCCGGACGGCGCCAAGCTGTCCAAGCGCCATGGTGCGCTGGGTGTCGATGCCTATCGAGACATGGGCTATCTGCCTGCGGCGCTGCGCAATTATCTCGTGCGCCTGGGCTGGAGCCACGGCGACCAGGAAATGTTCTCCACCGAGGAGATGGTCTCCTATTTCGATCTCGACCGCGTCGGTCGCTCGGCGGCCCGCTTCGATTTCCAGAAGCTGGAGAACCTCAACGGCCATTACATGCGCGCCACCAGCGATGAAGACATGCTGGCCGCCGTGGAAGACCTGCTGCCCCACCTGCCGGATGCCGAGGCGCGCCTTGCCCGCTTCACGCCCGAGCGCCGCGCCCAGTTGCTCGCCGCTATGCCGGGCCTTAAGGAGCGCGCGAAGACACTGGTGGAATTGATCGACAACGCCGCCTTCCTGTTCGCTGAGCGCCCGCTCGCGCTTGAGGACAAGGCGGCCGCGCTGATGACGGATGAGGCGCGGGGTCACCTCGCCAATCTGTTGCCGCACCTTTCAGCGGTCGATTGGACGGCGGCGGCCACCGAGGAGGCTGTGCGCACCTATGCCCAGGAGGCCGGCATCAAGCTCGGCGCAGTGGCTCAGCCCCTGCGCGTGGCACTGACCGGCAAGACCACCTCGCCGCCGGTGTTCGATGTGCTGACCGTGCTTGGAAAAGCGGAAAGCCTTGCCCGTCTGATGGACCAGGCTGCGTGACAGGGCCCAAAAAAGGCGCGGCGACCAATGCGGCCGATGCCGCGCCGGTCGTTCATCTGGATCTGAAAGGTCTTAAATGTCCCATGCCCGCGCTGCGCACCCGCAAAGCGCTCGTGGGGCTGCCACCGGGAACACGTCTGGTGGTGACATGCACCGACCCGATGTCGGTGATCGATATTCCCCATCTCGCGCACGAGACCGGGAATGTCTTCGAGGGCAAAGAAACGGAAGCGGGCGTCCTCACGTTTCGCCTTAGGAAAACCGTCTAGCGAATCGGTTTTGCTAGAATTTCGTCACCCGATCGGCAGTGCGCGCTCAACCAGCCTCACCCAGAATGAGGCGCCGAGCGGCAACGCCGCGTCGTCGAAATCATAGGCCGGATGGTGCAGGCCGGCGCTGTCGCCGTTGCCGATGAAAATATAGGCGCCAGGGCGCGCTTCCAGCATGTAGGCAAAATCTTCGGCCGCCATCAAAGGCGGGGCTTGACCGTCGACGTTGGCAGCGCCCGCAACATCCTCCGCAACTTCCTGGGCGAAGGCGGTTTGGGTGGGATGATTGAGGGTCACTGCGTAACCCTCAATGATCTTGACCTTCACCGTCGCACCGAAGGCGGCGCCCACCCCCTCGGCAACCTGCTTGACCCGGTCGCGAAGCTGGAGTCGTACTGCCGGGCTGAGGCTGCGCATGGTGCCAACCAGTTCCGCCCGTGGCGGCAGCACATTGTCGGCTTCGCCTGCGTGGAACATTGAAATCGAGATGACGCCGGAGGCGAGTGGATCGACATTGCGCGCCACGACCTGCTGAAGGGCGGTGACGATGGAGGCGCCGGTGAGCACCACGTCGATTCCCTCATTCGGCTTTGCGGCGTGAGAGCCGCGCCCTTCCACCGTGATCTCCACATGGTCGGCCGAGGCCATGATGGCGCCTTCGCGCATGGCGAAGTGGCCCACCGGAAGGCCCGGAAGATTATGCATGCCATAGACCTCGTGGACGCCGAACCGCTCCATGAGGCCGTCTTCCAGCATGGTGCGCGCGCCGAAGCCGCCTTCTTCCGCAGGTTGGAACACCATCACGGCAGTGCCTGAGAACGCCCGTGTCTCGGCAAGGTGGCGTGCGGCGCCCAGCAGCATGCTGGTATGGCCGTCGTGACCACACGCATGCATTTTTCCAAGGGTCTTCGAGGCGTATTCCGCACCGGTCCGCTCCAGGACCGGCAATGCATCCATGTCGGCGCGCAGAGCGATCACGCGCCCGTCCTCGCCCTGACCTCGGATCACCCCGACAACGCCGGAGCGGCCGATACCCGTCACCACCTCGTCGCAGCCGAATTCCCTCAACCGTTCCGCCACGAACGCGGAGGTATTGGGCAAGTCGTACATCAGCTCCGGCGTCTCGTGCAGATGTCGCCGCCACCCGGTCAGCTCATCTGCGGCGTCGGCGATGCGGTTGATGACTGGCATGTCGCGCTCCTTGGCGAGGGATGGTGCGCGCGCGCGGTATGGGGGTCAATGGCGCATAAGGGCGCTTTGGAAGGAGCTATTTTCATGAGTCGAAAGGCTAGGCGTTGAAAAACGCTTGGCATTTCGATGGTGAGCCCGTCGGGATTCGAACCCGAGACCCCATGATTAAAAGTCACGTGCTCTACCGGCTGAGCTACGGGCTCACTAATGGGGGCGTAGGTAGGCCGCTGGCGGCGCAGGGTCAAGTAGCGGCGACGCCTTACGCGCATCAGACCCACGGGACACAGCTTTCAGATCAGCCTCCGTCCCGAGTGCTTACCACCTCATTCTCAAATCCGGCGCGTTAAACGCCTCATTAGGCCATGGTTTGATACTTCCATATTCGCAGCGGGAGAATTCCGTCGCACCCAGAAAGAACGTCCATGTTATCGCGTCGTCGTTTTTTAAGCTCAATCCTTGCCGCAGGGGCAGCAGCACCGGTCCTTGCCACGTTCGCGGCGAACGAGGCCCAGGCGCAGTGGGGGCCTCCAGGTCCGCCGCCTCCCGGTTTCCGGCGACCCATGCCGCCGCCGCCCCCGCTGCGGTTTGAAAGGGCTCCTCCGCCGCGCCGGGGATATGTCTGGTCGCCGGGCCATTGGACCTGGAACAGCCGCGCCTGGCGCTATGTCTGGATTCCCGGCCAATGGGTGCGTGTGCGTCCCGGCTTCCGCTATGTGGGCCCGGCTTGGAACAACCGTGGCGGCACATGGGTATACGTCCCTGGTCGCTGGGTACGCTGAACACGGAATAAAAGATCGTGAGCGGGTGCCTATCTCAGGCACCCGCTCGCCTTCCCAAGACCATCTGTCTTGTCCCAGTCATTGGCAGGCAAATTGGCAAAGGGTCCGTCAAACACCTGCTTCTTCATGGCGAATCGGGTCGGCGTCCCATCGGGGTTAAAATCGACGATCCAGAAATAATCATAGGTCTCGGTCGGCCATGTCGTGGGGACATCCGGCAGGATATCGAGGCGAAGCAATTGGCGCAGACTGATCTTGCGGTTGGGAGACTGGGCCTCGAGCTTCGCATTGGCGATGTGCTCGTGCTCCCAGACCATGACCACCGTCCTGCCATTGAAGCTTGGCTCGTTCATCACCAGCCGCGCCGCCTCTTCCGTGTGGGTCGCGAGTGCCGCCCGGAATCCCGCGAGACCCTTCATGCGGGTTTCGCCCGGCAGCACCGTGAAGAGAACGACAGGCTGCCCCCAACTCGTGGCCGCGGGCGCAGCTAATTCAAGGGCGTGCAGTGTAATCGACACGAAGGCCGCCGGCCTTTCACCCGCAGCGAAGAAGGAATCCTTCGCGCCCTGCCCCAGATAGGTCTTCACAAGGGCCATCGCCCTCTCGATGCCCAGCTTACACAGGCGAAAATCATCCTTTTTCTCGCCATGGCGCAGGATGATGACGCGCGCGGGCGCTGCGGCGGCGATTCCGCTATCGAGAAGAAGCAGGGCGCATGCACCTAGTGCCACCCAAAAGCCTGACCGTCTCAAAGTGCACGCTCCCTCATTATACGGTGACGCCGGCCGAGATGGGAAAGTATGCGACCCGGTCGCGTCCGTTACATTTCGCCTGATAGAGAGCCTGATCGGCATCCGCGACTAGTTCTGCCGGCGTCTGCAGGCGTTGCGGGTCCCATTCGGTGATTCCGATGGAGGCAGCGACGACGATTTCGCTGCCTTTCCAAATCACAGGTTGCGCTCGAAGCTCGCGGCGCAAATCCTCGGCAACGCGCAGCGCGTCCGTCAAGCGCGTATCCGGCATGATCACGCTGAACTCATCGCCACCGATCCGTCCGATCACGTCTGTGCGGCGCATCCGCATCGACGCGACCTCGCCGAACCTGCGAAGACATTGGTCACCGGCCGCATGCCCGTGGGCGTCATTAATGGACTTGAAGCCGTCAAGATCGATTACGAGGAGGCAGAATGGGCGTCGCACACGTCGTGTGCTGGCGCATGCCTGGTTCAGGCGTTCCAGAAAATGGCGACGGCTTGAAAGCCCGGTCAGTTCGTCCACCACCACCAGCGACGACAATTCGAAGCGAACATGCTCCATCACCGCCAGCATGAAACCGAGCTGGCAGGTAACGAGGCCGAAGATGATGCTCAGCACCGCGAACAGGCCGATGGGCCGTGTTATGGTGTCTGGCAGCACCTCCATGCTGAAGGCGATCGCACCGCCAATGCGGATGGTCTGGCCGACGATGGCCACGGCCATCGAAATGGCACACAGCCGCGCGGCGGGAGACAACGCGATACGCCGGAAGAGTGTCTTGATGATCAAGGCAAACGGAACGACGGCGCTCAGGCTGTAGGCCAGATTTAGCAGGATGCCGTTCTCTCCGGCCGCCACGATACCCAGCATCGTCGCCAGCGTGATAACGAGGGTTTCGATCCAGGGGGGCTTGAAACCGTAAAACTGCCGGATGCCGATCCAAAGCATGCACATGGCGAAGGCAGCGATGACGTGAGCACCGATCGAAACCAACCCCGTGCCTTCGGGATGGGTATTCATGATGCCGACCGCGGCAAGGATCATCAGCACGGTCGCCGAAATCCAGGCGGGGATACCGGGCACATGGGGATAAGAGCGCCAGAGGACCCCCCACGTAACTGTGAAGGTGGCGGTGAGAAAAAGCAGGAAGACTTGGATCGTATAAATATCGATCTTCATGAGGCCCGGATCACGGACTCCCGCTTCCCGAGGTGGAACATCGACCACCTGGGAACAGCATGTTGTTTTGCCGACGTCTTCCTGACAAGCCGCAAGCTGAATCCGGAGCATATTGAGAAATGCGACCGGCGAGAACACCCCCGTTCACAAATCTCCGGGAGGGTGCCGGGTCTTAGCCATGATGGCGGCCGTCGCTTGCCAATCCCCGCGCCCTCGCCTATGCGAAGCGACGCGATATCAGGGGGTTTCGATGCGGATGGCTTACTCTTGGATCAGCGGCGGCGCCTTCGGGTTCAGCATGGTCCTGTGCACGGCCCTGTCTCTGCCGGCCCTGGCGCAGAGCACCGGCGCGCCGCATATCCCCATCACGCCGCACAATCCGAACATCATCAACCTGCCGGTGATCCCGCAGGGCAGCTATCTCGATCCGGGTCCCGGCGCCGCCATCAAGCCGGATGTCAGCATTGGCGATGGTCGGAACGAGGATTATGTGTTCCCGCCGAACGATGGCGGCTTCATGGGCGCCTCGCCTCCGGGAGATCCCACGGCGGACGGCCAGTGGAGCCCTCTCCCCGGCGACACACCGAGCTTCTAAAAGCCGGCGGACCCCAGGCAGGCAACAAAACCAAGCAAACAAACAAAAAAGGCCCGGCAATTTGCCGGGCCTTTTCGTTTTGATTAACGCTTTCGATCAGCGCTTCGAGAACTGGAAGCTCCGGCGAGCCTTGGCGCGACCGTACTTCTTGCGCTCGACGACGCGGCTGTCGCGGGTCAGGAAGCCACCCTTCTTAAGCGGCGAGCGAAGCTCGGGCTCGTAGTAGGTCAGCGCCTTAGAGATACCGTGCCGCACAGCGCCGGCCTGGCCGGAGAGGCCGCCGCCGGCAACCGTGCACACAACGTCATAGGAGCCTTCGCGGGCGGCCGCCTGGAACGGCTGATTGATCAGCAGGCGCAGCACGGGACGGGCGAAATACACCACCACGTCGCGATCGTTCACCGTGATCTTGCCGGTGCCGGGGCGAACCCATACGCGGGCGACAGCGTCCTTGCGCTTGCCAGTAGCATACGCGCGGCCGAACTTGTCCAGCTTCTGGACATGAACGGGAGCTTCCTGCTGACCCGACGAAAGGGTGTTCAGGGCGTCGAGGGACTGAAGGTCGGACATGTCAGTTCCTCACATTCTTGCGGTTGAGGCTCGCCACGTCGAGCGTGACAGGCTGCTGAGCCTCATGCGGATGGGACGCACCCTTGTAGACACGCAGGTTGCCCATGATCTTGCGGCCGAGCGGGCCGCGGGCAAGCATGCGCTCTACCGCCTTCTCGATGATCCGCTCGGGGAAGCGGCCTTCGAGAATGAATTTTGCAGTGCGCTCCTTGATGCCGCCGGGGAAGCCGGTGTGGTGGTAATAGACCTTCTGCTCGCGCTTGCGACCGGTCAGAACCGCCTTGTCGGCATTCACCACGACGACATTGTCGCCGCAGTCCACATGCGGGGTGTAGATCGGGCGATGCTTGCCCTTGAGGCGCATGGCAATGATGCTCGCGAGACGGCCCACAACGAGGCCGCTGGCATCGATTACCACCCACTTCTTCTCGATTTCGGCAGGCTTGGCCGAATACGTCTTCATGGATTGGTTTCCGGATATGAAGGCCGCAACTCCACGAATGACGCAGAGCCGTGCAGCGATGGCGGGTTTCTACCTCACCCCCCTCGTCGGGTCAACGCAATCTAGGCATAAATTATCATTATAAAACAATGGTTTAGAAAAATGGTATTTTAACACCGTGACTCAAACCCTGTTTTTACGACGAAAAATGACGGTTGGCGCCCTGCGCCCTCGGGTACCTCAGCGTTGAGGGATCGAATAGGTGGCGACGCAATGCGCCACAAGGTCGGTATCCGACGCACCGCGCAGCCCCACGTCCCCCACCGCCAGCCGTTTACCCACCTTGATCAGGCGCGCGAACGCGTAGATCTGCCCGGGAGTCGGCTTGCGCAAGAAGTTGATCGAGAGGTTCGTCGTAACCGCAAGCGGGACAAGCCCGATCTGGCCCAGCAGCGCGACATAGGTCGCCACATCCGCCAACATCATGAGCGCGGGTCCCGACACCGTGCCGCCCGGCCTCAGGTGCTCCTCGCCGGCATCGAGACGCACGGTTGCGGTATTGAGGCCAAGCGAGACGATGGAGTGGGGACGTCCGGGCCCGAACGCTTGAGGGAATTCTTTGGCCAGGAAAACCTCAAGTTCCTCGATCGTCACCACGGTATCGCGCGCCGGTTCCATCTTTCGCTCCCTGTCGCCGACGCCTCGCGTCTTGTTCGGCTCTTGCATAAAGTAGGAGCACAAAAGATCAACGCGTTCAGGAAGGACGTCCGATGTCTTCAGCCAGCGCCTCTGCGAGCGTTCATGCAGTGCAGGAACCCGTGCTTCGCATAGATGCGGACGCAATTGCGACACTGACACTGGCGCGCGCGGCCAGCTGCAACAGCCTGTCCGATGCCGCCATGGCATCGCTCTCCGGTCATCTCGCCGACATAGCGGGCGATACATCGGTGCGGGCTGTGGTGCTGACGGCGGAAGGGCCGGTCTTCTCAGCCGGTCACGATCTCAAGGAAATCCAGGCCCACCGCGACGATGCCGATCACGGCCGCGCTTATTACGAAGGCGTCCTCAAGCGCTGCGCGGCTTTGATGACGGCCATCGTGCGACTGCCACAGCCGGTCATCGCCGCGGTGGAGGGCATGGCGACGGCGGCCGGCTGCCAGTTGGTGGCGAGTTGCGACCTGGCGGTTGCCGGCCGCGCCGCCCGCTTCTGCACGCCGGGCGTCAACATCGGCCTGTTTTGCCACACACCCATGGTGGCTCTCTCGCGCGCCGTGTCCAGCAAGCATGCCCTGGAGATGCTTTTGCTCGGCGAATGGGTGGAGGCGGACGAAGCCCACCGCATGGGCCTGGTCAACCGCGTTGTCCCCGAAAGCGAGGCGCTTGCGGCGGCGACCGCCCTCGCCCGCCGCATCGCAGCCAAATCCCAGGTGCCGGTGAAGCTTGGGAAGGCCGCATTCTATCAGCAAGCGGAAATGACATTGGACCAAGCCTATGCCTTCGCCTCCGATGTCATGGCCACCAATATGCTGGCGCGTGACGCGGACGAGGGCATTTCCGCGGTTCTCTCGAAGCGGCCGCCGGTTTGGGAGGACCGTTGAGGCGAATATTTACTTCTCCTAAACCATAAACAGCCATTCTGACGCATGCGCGGCCGTGGTGCCGACAGGTCCGGGATGGGACACATGGCTTATGGATGGGCGGAACGGCTTGCCTCCCGCACCCCTTCGAGGGACGGCGCTTCCACGCGTCTTCTCCTTCTTGCCTGGGTCCTTCTTGCCTGCGCGACCCTGATTTTGCTGGTTCCAGCCCGCTATACCGTCCGCAGCACCCTCTCCTTCGATGTCGCGGCGCAGCCGGCTGCAACGACGGTTCGGGGCATGGCGCAGGTCTTGACCTCCAAGGAAATGGCCTTCGAGGTGCTGGATCGCCTGTCGCGCGCGGACGCCGCTTTGCTCGGGGTGCAGCGCCGCCTCATTCCATTGCCGCAATGGCTTGGTGGCGAGGATCGCCCTGCCCGCGACCGCGCCGCCAGTCGGCTGACTGACGATCTCTCCATCACCCCCCGCCATGGCGGGCGCACCCTGGAACTCGCCTTCACCGCAGAGAGGCCGGGCCTCGCCACGCGTGTGATGCAGACCTATTTCGACACGTTCGCCGCGCTGCAGGCGGGCGCGCGCAGCCGCGCTCCTGGCATGGCAGAAGCGGCTATTCCACCACTCGCTCCAGGGGCGCCGGCGCTTGAGCCGAGGTTCCGCGACCTGCCGCCGCTGTCGGCAGGGCTTGGTCTTGCAGGTTTCGCGCTTGCCCTTGCCATCCTCACCATTCACGCAAGACGCCAGCGCACGCTGCTCCCGGTCCGGACGCGGCATGACCTTCCCTCCCAAACCCAACCAGCACGTCGGGTTGCCTGGATGGACGCAGGAAGAGGCGCGGGCCTGACGTGTGAAGACGCTGTCCAGCGTCTTGCTGAACAGGTCATCTCCGAGCGGGACAAAGGCGATGCACGCCTTGTCGTGCTGACCTCGGAGGTGGCGTGCAGCGCCTCCGCCACATGCGCCATCGGCCTGGCGCGCCACCTCGCGGACGAGCATCGGGTGGCCCTGGTGGCCCTGGATGGTGCGTCCGGAGATCTTGGCGCCCTGGTGTCCGACCCGTGGGCGCCTGGTATGGGGGAAATGCTGTTCGGCGTCGCCGGCTTCGGCGAGGCGATCCATCGCGACCCGCAATCTCGCGCTCATGTCATCCCTCCCGGACGGGATGCACGCGGGGGTGCAAGCGTTGTCGGCGCCGACCGCCTTCTGCTGATTCTCAACGCGCTGCGGCAGACCTATGACTTTGTCGTCGTCGCAGCCCCGGTGCTTGGCGGCACGGTGAGTGCCGCCCGGCTTGCGCAATTCTCGCCGCTGGTCGTGTGCATCGAGGACATGGACGCAGACGCGGCTCCGAATGTGGAAGCCTATGATGCGCTCGCCGCCCTCGGGTTCGGCCGCGTGCTGATGCTGCGGATCGATGCTGAGCCGCCCCGGGCGACGGGGGATGAAAGCGGCGAAGCGCAGCGTCTCATTCCGTCCTTATCTGCCGCTTAAAGTAGAAGAATATCTCATAAAAACAGTTATTTATCAGGGTTTTCTGAGGTCATTCTTCACGCGATCCGGACGCTCCATCCAGCGGATCAGAAAAGCCGCCGGCACGACCCAAGATACGCCCAGCAGGATGTAGCAAACGGTCTGAAGCGCCCAGTGAAGTTCCGTGACGCGCCCTTGGGCGGCGCCCATGGCGCCGAGCGCCCAGAAGGTCATCAGAAGCAGCAGCAGCACGGTTCCGATAAACTTGCGCAGGCGCTGGGGCATTTCATCTCCTCTATGGGCAGCGGCAAAACGGCCGCAGCAGGGGCGACAGTGCGTCTGTTGCGCATGTCGCACCTGCTCTATATCGGAACTGGCCGGGGGACGAAATTCTGGAGCGCGTTGGCATGACGCGAGGCGAAGCGATGACACAGCCCACCGGCAGCGGACTGCGCGCGGTTCGCCTTTGGCTTTACGCCGTGGCTGCACTCGTCGTGTTGATGGTGGTGGTAGGGGGCGCGACACGCCTGACGGAATCGGGCCTCTCGATCACCGAATGGAAGCCTGTGACTGGCGTCCTGCCGCCACTCTCCGAGGCCCAGTGGCAAGCTGAATTCAACAATTACAAGGCCATTCCCCAGTACGAGCTGCTGAACAAGGGCATGGATATTCATGGCTTCAAGCGGATTTTTTGGTGGGAATGGGCGCATCGCCTGCTCGGCCGGGTGATCGGCTTCGCCTTCGCCCTGCCGTTCATCTATTTCGTTATCAGGGGGACGTTGCGGGGCACATTGCTGGTGCGCAGCCTTGGCCTGTTCGTGCTGGGCGGCCTCCAGGGCGCGGTTGGCTGGTGGATGGTGGCGTCTGGCCTGTCGGGGCGTGTCTCCGTCAGCCAATACCGGCTCGCCATCCATCTCACTCTCGCCTGCCTGATCCTCTCCGCGACCGTCGCCGTGGCGCGCGGGCTCACGCCTCGGCCTTCGGGAACGAGCAGCCGCGGCCTCGCAATGGGGGCCGGCGCGATCCTGGTTCTGATTTTCGTGCAGATTTTCGCCGGCGGGCTGGTCGCCGGCCTCGATGCCGGAATGACCTTCAATAGCTGGCCTCTAATCGACGGCAGGCTGATTCCCGATCCGGAAAAGCTGGGGCTGCTGAACCCGGTGTGGCGCAACGTGTTTGAGAATGTGCTGACGGTGCAATTTCAGCACCGGATGATCGCCTACACCCTGTGGCTCGCGACCCTCGCCCACGCGATCCATGCGCACCGGGTTGGTGGCTTTGCCGCCCAACAGGCGTGGCTGCTCTTCGCCATGGTGACGGGCCAGGCTGCCCTTGGCGTGATGACGCTGCTGTATTTCGTGAAGCTTGACGTTGCGCTAACCCATCAGTTCGGCGCGACTGTGGTGCTCATCATGGCGACGGTGCACCTGAGCGACCTCTGCCGTAAAGAGAACGCAGCGATTGTGGCGGCGCCCAGCCTCAGTTCAGCTCCAGCATGATGTCGGGTCGGTAGAAGGTTCAACAGCCCTGCGGGGATCAACGCCAGATCCGCGACGAACCTCTCTTCGCTCTGAGCCAAGGCTTGGCGGACGGCGCAATGGGCGATTGTCCGTAGCGCGCTAAAGCCGGTCAGCGAGCAAGGTTGAACGGCTCGAGAAGCTACTCCTGGCCGGCGTATCCACGGCGAAATCTTCCATTGGCACCGAATGAACGCGATGGGGGCGGGCGCTTGAATTCGCTGGTCTATTGCAGCAGATCCATCTTTGCTAAAATGCAAAATACTTATATTTTCAATATCTTGAACCCCATATCCTCATCTTCCTCAAGAGGGTTGCCGCGTTCAACAAAGTGAGTCTAAAGCTTTCCGACATGGCATGGCGCTGGTAGGGGCGAGGCTCGGCAGGAGCCTCTTGCCCCGCATGATCACGCAACATCTGCGCACCCGGCGGTTGCGCAGATGTTTCTGGCGGAGCCGATACCGACTGGAACATGGCACCCATCTGGCGGCGGGGCGGCTACCTCTCGGAGGTCCGCGCCTGGCTCGCACTCACGCGAGATGTCTGCGAGCGTCGCTCAACCCTCGACGAGCGCCTGATCCAGATCGGCGATAATGTCGCCCACATCCTCGATGCCGATTGAAAGGCGCACCACTTCAGGTCCGGCGCCCGAGGCCGTCTTGGCCGCATCGGTCAACTGGCGATGGGTGGTGGAGGCGGGGTGGATGATGAGGGAGCGTGTGTCGCCGATATTGGCGAGATGCGAGAACAACTGCACCTTGGAGACCAGCGCGACGCCGGCCTCATAGCCGCCCTTCAGGCCGATGGTGAAAACCGCCCCCTGCCCGCGCGGCAGATATTTGCGCGCGAGACCATAATAGCGGTCGCCTTCCAGGCCGGGGTAGCTGACCCACTCCACAGCGGGATGCTTCGCCAGATATTTCGCCACCGCCAGCGCATTCTCGCAATGCTGCTTCATGCGCAGTTGAAGCGTCTCGATGCCGGTGAGGATCAGGAAGGCGTTGAACGGCGACAGCGACGGGCCGAGATCGCGAAGGCCGAGCACGCGGGCGGCGATGGCGAAGGCGAAATTGCCGAAGGTCTCGTGCAGCACGATGCCCTGATATTCCGGGCGCGGCTGCGACAGGAACGGGTAGCGCCCGGAGGCCGACCAGTCGAACGAGCCGGCATCCACGATCACGCCGCCGATGGAATTGCCATGGCCGCCGAGGAATTTGGTGGCGGAATGGATGACGATGTCGGCGCCATGCTCGATCGGCCGCCACAGGTAGGGCGTCGCCAGGGTGTTGTCGACGATCAGCGGCACGCCTGCGCGCTTGGCAATGGCCGACATCGCGGCGATGTCGCAAACCACGCCCCCGGGATTGGCGATGCTTTCGGTGAAGATCGCCTTGGTCTTGTCTGAGATGGCGCGCTCGAACGAGGCAGGCTCATCCGGGTCGGCCCACACGACGTTCCAGCCGAAGCTTTTGAAGGCGTGGGTGAACTGGTTGATGGATCCACCGTAGAGCTTTCGCGAGGCGACGAATTCATCACCCGGCGACATGATGGTTTGGAAGGCCAGAAGCTGGGCCGCATGGCCTGAAGCCACCGCCAGCGCGGCCGTGCCGCCCTCCAGCGCCGCGACACGCTCCTCAAGCACGGCATTCGTTGGGTTGCCGATGCGGGTGTAGATGTTGCCGAACGTCTGGAGGCCGAACAGCGCAGCGGCGTGGTCCACGTCGTCGAACACAAAGGACGTGGTTTGATAGATCGGCGTCGCCCGCGCGCCCGTGGTCGGGTCGGGCTGGGCGCCGGCATGCACGGCGAGGGTCGCAAAGCCGGGTTCACGATGGGTCATGGCGCTCTCTCCTCCTGGAGGTTTGTTATTTTGTGCCCGGCGGCGTGCGCGACAGCGCAAGGCGCTGCACGCCTGAGACGAGGCGCTGGGGACGCTTGGACGAAATGGTGCGGCTGTTCACGCCGGTCCAACCGATTTCACCGGATAGCCGGCCGTATTCGATCTTGGGGCAGCGGTTCATCACCACCTGCATGCCGGCGGCTTCCGCCTGGATGGCGGCTTCTTCATGCCGCACGCCCTGCTGCATCCACAACACCTTCGGTAGCGGCAAAAGGGTCAACACCTCATCCAGCACCGCCGGCAGATGCTCGGCCGCGCGGAACACGTCCACCATGTCGATGGGCGCGGGGACGTCCGCGAGGCGGGCATAGGTCATCCGGCCGGCGATGGTCTTGCCCGCCTGCCCCGGATTGACCGGGTAGACCTCGAAACCGCGCTCGCTCAGATATTTGGTTACGAAATAAGACGGGCGCGCGGGATTGGCGCTGGCGCCCACGATCGCCACGCTCTTCACGTCCGTCAGGATGCCCCTGATGTAGCCGTCGTCGTAGCGGTCGTGGTTCATGGGGCTAATCTCCACGCCGGATCAGCGGCGGGCCTTCGAGAACAGGGTGAAGAAATTGTCGGTGGTCTGGGCGGCGATCGCTTCGAGGCTTACCCCGCGCGTGTCCGCCAGTATCTTTGCGGTCTCGCGAACGAAGGCGGGCTCGTTGCGCTTCCCGCGATTGGGGATGGGCGCCAGGAATGGCGCGTCGGTTTCCACCAATATGCGCTCGGCAGGCAGACTGGCCGCGATCTCGCGCAGGTTCGCCCCGTTCTTGAAGGTCAAAACGCCGGAAAAGGAGACATAGCCTCCCAGCGCCACCGCCCGCCGGGCGAGGTCCGCACCGCCGGTGAAGCAGTGGAGCACGAACGGAAACGCGCCCTTCGCGCTTTCCTCCTCCAGGATCGCGGCGACGTCGTCATCCGCCTCTCGGGCATGGATGATGAGGGGCAATCCGGTTTCCCGTGCGGCGGCGATATGGGTGCGAAAACCATGCGCCTGCGCATCGCGCGGGCTCTTGTCATAGTGATAATCGAGGCCCACCTCGCCGATCGCCACCACTTTCGGATGGGCAGAGAGCGCCACCAGATCGGCGGTGGTGATATCAGGCTCCTCCGCCGCCTGGTGGGGGTGGGTGCCGACCGAACAGAAGACATTTTCGAACCGCTCGGAGATCGCCCTGATCTCATCGAACCTGCGCACCCGCGTCGAGATGGTTACGAGGTGAGACACCCCCGCCTGCTCCGCGCGCGCCACCACGGCGTCGAGTTCGCTGGCAAAGTCGGGAAAATCGAGATGGCAATGGCTGTCGACGAGCATCGGGGCCTCGGCAAAGGGATGATTTTGATAAGCGGTCGGGAGGCAACCGTCGAGATGGGTGGTTATCCTACGCGATACACCGCCCTTGCCCCGGACAAGCGAGGCCGAAGGCTGAGCGCGGATCCAGGGGCCAGCGGAAAATCCGGCGAAGCCGGCAATCCGCGACCAGCGCCCCCCATCTCCGCCGTGTGGCGTCGGAGATGGGTTGAAGCGCCTTCGGCGGTCTCCTTGCGCTGGACCCCGGCTCGGCGCTCCGGCTTCGCCGTCGCCGTTGGGAAAGGGACGGAGCTTTCGCAGCCCCGTCCGCTCGCCTCACGGCATCAGAGCGATCTGCTCCAGGCCCAGCGTCTCGGGATAGCCCAGCACGAGGTTCATGTTCTGAACCGCCTGGCCGGACGCGCCCTTCACCAGATTGTCAGTGGTCGAGACAATGATCGCGCGCCCGCTCACCCGGTCCGCCACCACGCCCAACATGGCCATATTGGAGCCGCGCACATGCCGGGATTGCGGCACCTGGCCAAAGGGGAAAATGTGCACGAAGGGCTCGCCGCGATAATAATCGGTGAGCAGCTTGTGCAGGTCTTCAGCCTTAGCGCCGGTCATGCGGACATAAAGCGTCGCGTAGATGCCCCGGTTCATGGGCACCAGATGCGGCACGAAGGTCGGAGCCACGGGACGACCTGCCGCCTTGGAGAACTCCTGGTCCAGTTCGCCCATGTGGCGGTGCGAGCCGACCGAATAGGCGTGAATGCCCTCAGATACCTCCGAAAACAGCATGGCCTCCTTGGCCGCGCGTCCCGCCCCGGACATGCCGGTCTTGCTGTCGATAACAATGCCTTCGGGGTCGATCGCCCCCGCCTCAAGCAGAGGAACGGCCGGGAGAATGGCCGTGGTGGTGTGGCAACCGGGGTTGGCCACCAACCGCGCCTTGCGGATGTCGTCGCGATAAATCTCCACCAGGCCGAACACCGCCTCTTTCTGGAGATCGAGCGCGCCGTGGGGGTGGCCGTACCACTTCTCGTACATGCCCGGGTCCTTCAGCCGGAAGTCGGCGGAAAGATCCACCACCTTCACATGAGGGGCGGTCTGGAACACGGATTTGATGACCTCTTGCGTGGTCGCGTGCGGCAGGGCGCAGAACACCAGATCGACGGCGGAATAATCCACCTCGTCGATGGTGATGAGCTTGGGCAAAGCGAACGGCGCAAATTGCGGAAACACGTCCGCCATGGACTGTCCAGCTTTGCGGTCGGCCGTCAGGGCGACGATCTCGACGCGGGGATGACGCAGCAGCAGGCGCACAAGTTCGGAGCCCGTGTAGCCCGAGGCGCCCAAAACCGCGATCCGTGCCTTTGCTTCCGACATGACCTTCTCCTGCCCGACCTTCTGCCGCCCGGCGCGCGGGACCGCCCCGAAACACGCAGCGCAGCGAAACTGCGGATCACAAAACAGCTATATAAGGGCGAAGGTCTGTACACCCATCCCATGTCGGGCAAAAGACGGAACTCTATTCCCACTGCGCCCCGCCGCCCTCGCCGCCAGGCTTCCGAAATCGACCGACACTCCTTAAGCTTGAGTACCTGCGAATTCTCGATACGCGAAACGGACCCTCAATGATGGATCAGCACGGCCTGCGCGATTTCTTCCTCGCGAAGATTTCCGAAAGCCTTTCGTCCGCGCGCACGGTCGAAGAGGTCACGCGGCCGCTGCTGGAACTGCTGGAATTCGTTACCGGGCTTGAAAGCACCTATCTGACGCGCATCGACCTGGCCGCTGGCATTCAGAACATCGTCTATTCCCGCAACACCAAGACGCTGCAGATCCCCGAGGGGCTATCGGTGCCCTGGGGCGATACGCTGTGCAAACGGGCCATGGACGAGGGCCGGGTCTATACCGACAACGTCGCGGAGTGCTGGGGGGATTCGGATGCCGCGCGGGCCCTTGGCATCCAGACCTATGCCAGCACGCCGGTCTATCTTGAAGGAAACGCGCTCTACGGCACGCTCTGCGCCGCCAGTTCGGAACAGAAGCCCATGCCGAGCGAGGGCAAGGAAGTCCTCACTCTGTTTTCCGCTCTTATCGGTCAGCAGATCCAGCGCGAGCACCTCCTGAGCGAACTTCAGGAGGCCAATGCCAAGCTGGAAGCCATTTCTTTCACAGACGCGCTCACCGGTCTGCCGAACCGGCGCTTCGTGCTTGACGAACTCCAGCGCCTCGTCGCAATGGCGGGCCGGACCGGCCAAAGGGTGCTGGTGGCCTTTATCGACCTTGATGGCTTTAAGGGCATCAACGATGCCTACGGGCACGAAGCTGGCGACGTGTTCCTGATCGAGGTCGGCAAGCGCCTCTCCGCCGGTCTGCGGGCCAGCGACGTGCTTGGCCGGCTGGGTGGGGACGAATTCGTGGTGGTGGGGCTGACCTCTCCCGCCGAAAAGGGCGAGGTCGCGCCCGCCGAGGCTGCGCAACATCGCCTCGCCCCGCTCCTCAAAGGCACCTTCAACCTCGGCGTCGCCACCATTGAGTATCCGGGCGCAAGCTTTGGCGTCATCGATGCCGATCCTGGGGAAGGGTCCGCCGAGGACATGCTGCGCCGCGCGGATGCGCTGATGTATGCCAACAAGCAGGCCCGGCGCGCTGCGCTGGGGCTTAAAGCGCGCTGATCAGCGGCGGCGAAGGCTTGCCGCCGGCGCGTGCCGCAACGACGTGATTCCAAACTTCGGCGAGAAGCCCCATATGTGGAGGGGCGACGCTCTGCGTTGACCCGACCGATTCGCGAGACCAATCCGCTTCCATGTCCGATCCCGACGATCTCTTCTCCAGTCCTCCCCCAGCCCGCGGCCGCAAAGCTGCCGTGCCGGTCGTTCCACAAATGGCGAACGATTATACCGCCGCGCATATCGAGGTGTTGGAGGGGCTGGAGCCGGTGCGCCGGCGGCCGGGCATGTATATCGGCGGCACTGACGCCAAGGCGCTGCACCATCTGTTCGCCGAGGTGATCGACAATTCCATGGACGAGGCGGTGGCCGGGCATGCCACCTTCATCGAAGTTCAGCTGTCCACGGATGGCTCGATCACCGTGACCGACAACGGGCGTGGCATTCCCGTGGAGGCCCACCCGAAATTCCCGAAGAAATCCACCGTCGAAGTCATCATGACGACGCTTCATGCGGGCGGAAAGTTCGACAGCAAGGTCTATGAGACGTCCGGCGGACTGCACGGTGTCGGCGTTTCGGTGGTGAATGCGCTCTCCGACCACCTGGAAGTGGAGGTGGCGCGCAACCAGACGCTTTACCGCCAGAATTTTTCCAAGGGTCACCCCGTGGACAAGCTGAAGGAGGTCGGCCGCGCGCCCAACAGGCGTGGCACGCGCATCCGCTTCCATCCCGACCCGGAAATCTTCGGCCCCACCGCCCGCTTCGAGCCAGCGCGCGTGTTCCGTATGGCGCGCTCGAAAGCCTATCTTTTCGGCGGTGTGGAAATCCGCTGGTCGTGCGACCCGCAATTGCTGGTCGGCGTCACCGGCGTGCCGGAGAAAATGACCTTCCGCTTTCCGGGCGGTCTGCGCGACTACCTCGCCGCCGACCTGGAGGGGCAGACCTTGGTGCACGGAGATCTTTTCTCCGGCCGCATTCAGAAGACCGGCGGCCATGGTTCGGTGGAATGGGCGGTGGCCTGGATCGCCGACGGTGATGGCGGCATATCCTCCTATTGCAATACCATCCCGACCCCGGACGGCGGCACCCATGAGAACGGCCTGCGGCTGATGCTGCTGAAGGGCCTGAAGGATCACGCCGAGCGCACCGGCCAGGGCAAGCGCGGAGCGGTGCTGATCGGCGACGATATTGCCGCCGGCTGCGCGGCCATGCTCTCCGTGTTCGTGCGCGAGCCGGAGTTCCAGGGCCAGACCAAGGATCGTCTCGCCACGAGCGAAGCGTCGCGCATTGTCGAGCAGGCGCTGCGCGACCCATTCGACCACTGGCTTGCGGCCAATCCTGTCCAGGCCATGCGCTTGCTCGATCATGTGATCGACCGCGCCGAGGAACGCCTGCGCCGCAAACAGGAGAAGGAAATCTCCAGGAAGACCGCAGTGCGCAAGCTGCGCCTGCCTGGCAAGCTCGCCGACTGCTCGAACACCGAGGCGGCGGGTTCAGAAATCTTCATCGTCGAGGGCGACTCGGCCGGCGGGTCCGCCAAGCAGGCACGCGACCGCAAGACCCAAGCGGTGCTGCCGCTGCGCGGCAAGATTCTCAATGTCGCCAGCGCGGGGCGGGACAAGCTGGCCCAGAACCAGCAATTGTCCGACCTGATGCAGGCGCTTGGCTGCGGCACCCTCTCCCATTATCGGGAGGCGGACCTGCGCTACGAGAAGGTGGTCATCATGACCGATGCCGACGTGGATGGGGCGCACATTGCCTCCCTCCTCGTCACCTTCTTCTATCGCCAGACCCCCAAGCTGATCGATGAAGGCCATCTGTTCCTGGCAGTGCCGCCGCTCTACCGCATCACGCAGGGCGCCAAGACGCTCTATGCGCGCGATGATGCCCACAAGGACCAACTCCTAAAAAAGGAGTTCAACGGGCGCGGCAAGGTGGATATTGGCCGCTTCAAGGGCCTCGGCGAGATGATGCCGGCGCAGTTGAAGGAAACCACCATGAACCCACAGACGCGCATGATGCTGCGGGTCACGATAGAAGCCGCCGCCGTGGCCGCTACCGCCGACGTTGTCGAGCGCCTGATGGGCAACAAGCCGGAAGCCCGCTTCGCCTTCATCTCCGAGCGCGCGGCGTTCGCGGATGACGAATTGCTGGATATCTGAGCCGCCGCACGGCGCTCCAAGTCTTCTGCATTCAGCTTTTTTGCAGTGCAGCACTCGCGCCCGCAGCGGGAGTTTTCGGCGTTCGTGCGCAGTCGCAGCATAAGGGTGCGTGATTGGCTGGCACACAAAATATAATTGGCGCTTACCACGGCGCGACCATAGGGTAATTGCGAAATACAAACGAGAATTCAGAACGCCTATTCTCTTATTTATCAAAAGATAAATCAGTATTTATGCGCACAATGAGACGCATAAACATCAAAATCATAAGACAAAAAATAAAAGGGGAGTGAAATGAAGATAAGAACGCGCCTTTTGGCGATTGCGGCCCTGTCTTTGGCGATGACCGGTCTTGGACACGCCGAAAAATACCCCGACCGCCTTGTGACAATCGTCGTGCCCTATGCCCCGGGCGGCGCTACGGACATCGTCGCGCGGACACTGGCTGACCAGTTGGGCAAGATGTTCAACCAGAGCTTCATCGTTTCCAACAAACCCGGCGCATTCGGGATGACCGGGATGCAGGAGATCGTCCGGCAGAAGGCCGACGGCTACAACCTGTTTGTTGGCAACGTCTCGACCAACGGGATCACGCCGGTCCTCTTCTCGAAGAAGATGCCGTTCAAATATGACGAGTCCATGCAGCTTGTGACCAAGCTGGCCGAAATCCCCGGCGTTCTTGTTGCGACGACGGTGAATTTCGAGCCCAAGACGGTTGCCGAACTGATCGACTACGCCAAGAAGAACCCCGGAAAGCTGAATTACGCCAGCCCCGGCATTGGCAGCTACCCCCATTACGATACGGAAATTTTCGACCGCGCCGCGGGCATCGACGTGCTGCACATCCCCCTGAAGGGCGGCGCCTCGGAAATGGTGACGAGCTTGATCTCGGGCGAGACCCAATACGGCTTCGTCAACGTGGCCACCGCCGAAAGCATGATGAAGGCCGGCCGCTTGCGCGGGCTGGCGGTCGTGGCGCCCGAGCGGCTGAAGACGCTGCCGAATATCCCGACCATGGCCGAAGCGGGCTTCCCGAACGTCGGTACCATGCAATGGCAGGCGCTCTACGTCCGTGCCGGCACACCGCAGGCCATCGTCGATACCCTGTTCAAGGCTGCGGGCGACGTCATGCGCTCGGAGCAGACCGCCCGCACGCTGGAGCCGGCAGGCGTCATCATCTCCACCTCCTCTTCGCCCAAGCAGGCGCAGGAGTGGCAGGAATCCGAGTTCGCGAAATGGCGGACCATCACCACCCAGGTCAAGGTCGAGCTGGACTGACGGCGACTGCCTGACCGCCCCCGCGACACCCGTATTATTTCTCAGAAAAAATGGAGATCAGTATGAACACGATGACTGCTGCAAAGCCTGAAGGAGCGGCACGTACGCCCGGCGCTCACCGCGCTCAAAAAGGCGAATATGTCTTCGACATGCACAAGGTGAATGAGATCATGGGTGGCCCGGCCTATTCGCCGGTCTATGGCGGCTGCGTCGAGGGCGAGCGGATGATCGTCGCCCTGATGCGGGCACCGGCGGGCAAAATGGGCGAACCCCATTCTCATCCCAACGAACAGTGGATCTTCGTGCTCGAAGGCGAATTTGAAATCCGCCTCGACGGCCAGACCCACAAGTGCGGCGCGGGCAATGTGATCTACATCCCTGCCAACACCATCCATCAGGGTGGCGCCACCGCAGGCCAGGACGCGATGTTCTTCACCTGCAAGGACGCCTCGCACGGCCTCCATGGGATCAAGCACGTCTCCTGACGCCCCGGCGGGATTGATAACAACGGCGGGCCCGCGAACGCGTGGCCCGCCGACATTGCATTCACAGATATGAAGGGAACGACCGGTGGCTTTCTACAATATGGACAGCATGGAGAAGTCCGAGGATACGCTCGGCCCCAGCAAAGGCATGGTCGCAGGCGAACTGATCAAGATCGGCATTGTTGTCTATGAGGTCGGCGAAGGCCCGGACCCGCACTTCCACCCCAATGAGGAGCAGTTCATCCTCATGCTGAAGGGGAAGGTCAACTTTCTCCTGGGCGACGAGACCCGGCAGATGTCCTACGGGGACATCGTCCACATTCCGCGCGGCACCGAACATGGCTTGAAGGTTCTGGAAGGGCCGTGCGTCTTCTTTGCCTGCAAGAGCCCGGTGGGCGACGGCAAGCTGAGCCAGGACTACAACCCGGTCAACGATGTGGCGGCGCTCAAGAGCCGGCTCGGCGCTCTCGGCTAGGGTTAAGCCCCGATATCTGGTCGGTCCGCAGCCGTGCGAGAAATGCCTCAGCGGTTGCGGTTCGTTCCGGTTTCGAACACGCCGTCCCAGATCGAGTTGATGCGCTCCGTCTCAAGCTTCAGAAGGTCCGAAAATGCTTCTGCAGCGGCACTCAGTGAGCTTTTGACGGGAGAAATCACCACCTGCTCGGTGAACAGAGGGGGATCGCATAGCGGGTTCACCGTGAAGCGATCCTGATTGTTCAGCGGCGTGAACATGACGCCGGGCAATATGGTCTGCCAGTTGCCGTAGAGCACCATGTCCAGCGTGCCCAGGGTGGCATCCAGTTCAACCAACCGCTCGATCCTTGCGCCGGAAGAGACGAAATATGTGTCCAGTGTGGTCCGGCGGGTATTCTTCGCCTGGGGGACCACCATCTTGAGAGGCCCCAAATCGCGCAGCCGCACCGGGACCAGGGGTTCAAGGGGCGACGATTTCGAGGACACCAGAACTTCCGGCGTCCGCATGAAGCTGCGCACCCGCAGGCCCGTTGGGCAGTCGAACGCCGGCACGACCGCGAAATCCACCTCGCCTGCCTGCGCCTGCTCCCTCAGCACGGCGCTTTCCGCCTCGTGGACGCGCACCACGATGTTCGGGTTCGAGTCCAGGAAGCGGGACAAGGCCGGTGCGAGCGCCCGGCGGCTCAGGGTCGGCATCAGACCGATCTTGATCTCGCCGACCAGCCCCCCGCCGTAGCTTCCGAGGATCGCATTGGCCTCCTCGTGCACGCGCAGAATTTCCAGGCACTTGCGATAATAGCCGTCCCCCGCTGGCGTGGGGCTGACGCTGGATGTTCCGCGCGAGAACAACAGCACACCGGATGTCTCCTCAAGCCGGCGAATATGCTGAGAAACACCGGATTGGGTCGCATTTTCCCGCCGCGCCGCAGCGGTGAAGGAGCGTTCCTCATAGGCGGCGACGAACAGGCGGATGCCGCGCAGGCTGTCGGACAAATTCCTCTCCCTGTCATGCCTCTCGCTGCCCTGCCCGCTTCGGCGGCACGACTTCAGCAGCATGACCCGCAGCAAACCTACATGGGGCACGCCCACACGGGCAATGTGCGCATTCGCCTTGATGAGAAGCCTTGCTGCGGGCGCGGCGACACCCCAAGCTTGCCGCACCGTTCCGGAAGGATTAAGTCGAAGCGCGGCCTGCGAGGGGAATGCGCGGCCGCATCGCCCGGAGACGCCGGGTCCGGGGCCGAGATGCTGGAGCCAAGATGACCGCCGTCACGCTGATCGATAATTACGACAGCTTCACCTACAATCTCTGGCACTATCTCGGAGAGCTTGGCGCGACCGTGACCGTGCATCGCAATGATGCGCGCGACGTAGAGGCGATTCTGGCCGAGAAGCCGGATGCTCTGGTGATCTCCCCCGGTCCCTGCACGCCCAGCGAAGCTGGCATCTGCCTCGATTTGATTGCCCGCGCCAGCGCCGACGTGCCGCTGTTCGGCGTGTGCCTGGGACATCAGGCGATCGGCCAGGTGTTCGGCGGCGAGGTGGTGCGCGCGCCGATTCCCATGCACGGCAAGATGTCCGAGATTCACCACGGGGGCCGTTCGGTGTTCCGGGGGCTCAACCACGCCTTCCAGGCGACACGCTATCATTCGCTGATCGTTGAGCGCAGCACCTTCCCCGATGTGCTCGAAGTGACCGCGCATACCGACGACGGGCTGGTGATGGGCCTCGCCCACCGCACGCTGCCGGTGCATGGCGTCCAATTCCACCCGGAAAGCATCGCCTCCGAGAACGGTCACGCGCTGCTGCGCAACTTCCTGGAGATCGCAACCGCCTTCAACCAGAGCCGGAGGGGATAGGAATGGAGCAGTTTCGCCCCCTCCTCTCCAAGGTCGCCACCGGCGAAGCGCTGACCCGCGAGGAATCCGCTTACGTTTTCGACGTGATGATGTCGGGCGATGCCACACCCTCGCAGATGGGCGCGCTGCTCATGGGCCTGCGGGTGCGCGGCGAGACGGTGGAGGAGATCACCGGCGCCGTTTCCGTCATGCGCGCCAAGATGCTGCCTGTGGAGGCCCCGGACGGGTCGGTCGACGTGGTCGGCACGGGCGGGGATGCCTCGGGCTCCTACAACATCTCCACCTGCGCCGCCTTCATCGTGGCGGGTGCCGGCGTTCCGGTGGCGAAGCACGGTAATCGGGCTTTGTCGTCTAAATCCGGCGCGGCGGACGTGCTCGCGGCTTTGGGCGTGCGCATCGATCTCACGCCCGCCGGCATCTCTCGCTGCCTCGCTGAAGCCGGCATCGGCTTCATGTTTGCCCCCGCGCACCACCCTGCGATGAAGCATGTGGGGCCGACCCGCGTGGAATTGGGCACCCGCACAATTTTCAATCTACTCGGCCCGCTCTCGAACCCCGCCGGCGTGAAACGCCAGATGGTGGGGGTTTATTCCAAGGCGTGGCTGGCACCCCTGGCGGAAGTGCTCAAGGCGCTCGGCTCCGAGCGCGCCTGGGTGGTGCACGGCTCAGATGGGCTGGATGAGATCACCATATCAGGCCCGACCGATGTCGCGTCTCTGGAGGACGGGCAAATCCGCATCTTCGAGATCGCCCCCGAGCTTGTTGGCCTGAACCAAGCCGAGCCGGGGGCGCTGAAGGGCGGGGATGCCGCCCACAATGCCCTCGCGCTGCGCGCAGTGTTGGACGGAGAGCCCGGCGCCTATCGCGACGTCGCAGTGTTCAACGCAGGCGCCGCCCTGCTGATTTCCGGCCGGGCGTCGGACCTCGCAGAAGGGGTCGGCATGGCGACCACCAGCCTCGATACCGGCTCAGCCCGCGCGCGGCTGGAAACCCTCATCCACGTTTCAGAGAAGGTCGCGCCATGAGCGACATCCTCACCCGCATCGAGGCCTATAAGCGCCAGGAAATCGCCGCCGCCAAATCGGCGCGGCCGCTCGCCGAAGTGGAAGCCGCCGCCCGCGCCGCATCGCCCGTGAGGCCGTTCGCTGGCGCGTTGCGTGCGGCTCTGGCCGCCGGCCGGACCGGGCTGATTGCCGAGGTGAAGAAGGCCAGCCCCTCCAAGGGCCTGATCCGCGCGGATTTCGACCCGCCCGCGCTCGCCCGCGCCTATGAAGCGGGTGGGGCCGTATGCCTTTCGGTGCTAACCGACGGCCCCTCGTTCCAGGGCGCACCCGAGTTCCTCACCGCGGCGCGCGCGGCGACGAACCTGCCGGCCCTTCGCAAGGACTTCATGCACGACACCTACCAGGTGGCGGAAGCGCGCGCCTGGGGTGCCGACTGCATCCTGGTCATCATGGCCGCCGTGGACGACGCGCTGGCGGCGGATCTTCTGGCATCCGCTGCCGATTGGGGCATGGACGCCATCGTCGAGGTGCATGACGACGCCGAGTTGGACCGGGCGCTCGCGCTGCCCTGCACACTGGTCGGCATCAACAACCGCAATCTGCGCACCTTCGAGACGACGCTCACCACCAGCGAGCGCCTGGCACCGCGCGTGCCGGCAGACCGCATGTGCATCGGCGAGAGCGGCATCTTTACGCCAGCCGACGTGGCACGGCTCGCGGCTGTCGACATCCGCACCATCCTCGTCGGTGAAAGCCTGATGCGGCAGACTGACGTTACGGCGGCGACGCGCACCTTGTTGGCAGCGTAGGGCTGAGGCCCTGCCCGCTTTCGGCAGCGGAAGGGCTCTGCCATAGTGCCGCCGCGACGCCGGGAGGCGAATCCCGGCGCGATTTGGGAGACTGGTGATGCGCAGGACGGCCTTGGTGGCAGCAATTCTCTCAACAGTCGCGGTGCCCGCTTTCGCGGCGGATGTCACCGGCACTTGGCGCACCCCGGACCATCAGGGTGTCGTGCAGGTGACGGCCTGCGGCAGTTCGGTGTGCGGCCGCCTCGTCACCACCGACGACATCGCGGCCAATCCCAATCTCGCCGATTCCAAGAATGCCGACCCCGCACAGCGCAGCCGCCTGCTGAAAAATATGCTGTTCCTCGAAGGCTTCACCGGCAGTGGGGGCAATTGGACCGGCGGCAAAATCTACAATCCCGAGGATGGCAAGACTTACAGCGCCACCCTGACGCTGGACGGCGACAACACGTTGAAGGTCAGAGGCTGTTTAGTTTTCCCGCTGTGCGAGACGCAGACCTGGACCCGCGCGAAATAGCCATGGCGACCCTGACCCATCTCGACGCCTCCGGCGCCGCCCGCATGGTGGATGTCTCCGACAAGGAGATCACCGCCCGCGAGGCGCTGGCCGAGGGACGCGTCGAGATGGCGGCGGCAACGCTTGATCTGATCCTCTTCGGGAATGCCAAGAAGGGCGATGTTCTGGGCGTTGCGCGCATCGCCGGCATCATGGCCGCCAAGCGCACCCATGACCTCATCCCCCTGTGCCACCCCCTGATGTTGACGAAGGTGGAGGTGGAGATTGCTCCCGACGCCGCCCTGCCCGGCCTGCGCGTTAGCGCCCGCGTGCGCACCAGCGGACAAACCGGCGTGGAGATGGAAGCCCTGACGGCGGTTTCCGTCGCGTGCCTCACCATCTACGACATGGCGAAAGCGGCGGACCGGAGCATGCATATCGAAGGCATACGCCTTCTGGAGAAATCCGGCGGACGTTCGGGCCATTGGGTTGTGGAAGGCTAGGCGACTATGGCTCTCATGCCTGTCGACGATGCCATGGCGCTGACCCTGGCGGATGTCATCCCCCTCCCCGTCGAGTTCGTGCCCATCGCGCACGCCCACGGCAGGATTCTTGCCGAGGACCTTGCCGCGCGCCGCAGTCAGCCCGCCGCCGACATGTCGGCCATGGACGGCTATGCCCTCGCGGGTGCTGACATCACGACCCTTCCCGCGACGCTGAAGGTGATCGGCGAATCTGCGGCCGGCCGACCCTTTTCAGGCCGCATCAGGCGGGGCGAGGCAACACGCATCTTCACCGGTGCACTTGTGCCTGATCGCGCGGACACGGTGGTGATCCAAGAGAACACGACCCGCACCGGCGACCTTATGATGGTGACGGAGCCGACCGCCCACGGACGCCATATCCGCAAGGCGGGCTTCGACTTCAGCGCCGGCCAAGTGGTGCTTCAGGCAGGCCGCCGCCTGGATGGCGCCGCCGTCATGCTCGCCGCTGCTGCCAATCATGCCGAGGTGCCGGTTCGTCGCCGCCCGCGCGTGGGTATTCTCCAGACCGGAGATGAGTTGGTGCGCCCAGGCGCAGCCTCGGGGGCCCCCGAGGAGGTTGTCGTCTCGAACGTCTACGGCATCGCCGCCCTTGCTCGCGCCGCCGGCGCGGAGGTCGAGGACCTTGGCCTTGTGGGCGACACGATGGAGGCGACCCGCGCCGCCGTGCGCGCCGCTGCCGAAGGCGGCTTTGACCTGCTGGTTACCTCGGGTGGTGCTTCGGTGGGCGAACACGACCTGATGGCGCCGGCATTGCGCGAGGAAGGTGTCGCACTCGCTATCCACAAGATCGCCCTTCGTCCCGGCAAGCCGCTGATGTTCGGGCGGAAGGATGCGATGCGCGTGCTGGGCCTGCCGGGCAATCCCGTATCGTCCTATGTCTGTTCGATACTGTTTCTCGTGCCACTGCTGAAAGCGCTTCAGGGCGCCACGCCCGGCCCCTTACGCTTCGCCGCGCAACTTGGCCTGGACGTAAAGCCAAATGATGGGCGGCGAGACTACGTGCGCGCCCAAAGCGTGATCTCGGACACCGGCGCACGAATCGTGACCCCCCTGCCGGTGCAGGATTCCTCTATGATCTCGGCACTCGCCGCCGCCGACTGCCTGCTGATTCGCGAAGCAAATGCCCCCGCCGCCGAAGCCGGAACGACGTGCGAAGCCATATCATTGCTGGCCTAAGCCTGCGTTTACGGCATGTTCATGCTTGCGGAACACAAAAGGAACAGGTAAACCGTGTTCCTGATTTGTTTCGCATCCTTGTGGCGTTCCACAACGGCGCAAAACACCGGGAATGCCTGAAGGAACGGGGCGGGCCATGCTCACACGCAAGCAATACGATCTCCTGCGCTTCATCCACGAGCGCCTGAAAGAGACCGGCGTGCCGCCCTCGTTCGACGAGATGAAGGAGGCGCTGGACCTGCGCTCCAAGTCCGGTATTCACCGCCTCATCACGGCCCTAGAAGAGCGCGGCTTCATCCGCCGTTTGCCCAACCGCGCACGCGCCCTGGAGGTCGTTCGCCTTCCAGATAGTGTGGCCCCTGGCCTTGCTTCGACACGCGGGCGCGGTTTCTCCCCCAGCGTCATCGAGGGAAGCCTCGGGCGGGTTCGCCCCGTCGTCGAAGACGAAGAGGCTCCCCAGACAGTGGCGGTGCCTGTTATGGGCCGCATCGCTGCTGGAACGCCCATCTCCGCCATTCAGAGCCGCAGCCACACGTTGAATTTGCCCGCGGAGATGCTGGGCTCAGGCGAGCATTATGCTCTAGAGGTGCGCGGCGACAGCATGATCGAGGCCGGCATCCTCGACGGCGACACGGTTCTGATCCGCAAATGCGATACGGCCGACACCGGCGACATCGTGGTTGCGCTGGTGGACGATGAAGAAGCCACCCTGAAGCGGCTGCGCAAGAAGGGCGCCTCGATCGCCCTGGAAGCCGCCAATCCAACCTACGAAACACGCATCTTCGGCCCCGACCGCGTCCGCATCCAGGGCCGCCTCATCGGGCTCATGCGGCGATATTGAGGGGCATCCTCTGCGCCCTTATTGACCTTCTATCGACGCCAGAAACGAAAACGCCCGGGCCAATGGCCCGGGCGTTGACGCATTTGCCTCAAGAAAACCCTCAGGCGTCTTTTGCCTGAAGCTTCGCGGAGACGATCTTGTCGGGCTCGCGCACCGGCTCGCCGCGCTTGATCTTGTCGACATTGTCCATGCCCGAGATCACCTCGCCCCACACGGTGTACTGGCCGTCGAGGAAACGGGAATCGCCGAAGCAGATGAAGAACTGGCTGTCGCCCGAATCAGGGCTCGAAGCGCGGGCCATGGAGACCGTGCCACGGACGTGGGGCTGCTTGTTGAATTCGGCCTTCAGCTTCTTGCCCGAGCCGCCCATGCCGGTGCCGGTGGGATCACCGGTCTGGGCCATGAAGCCGTCGATCACCCGGTGGAACGGGGTGCCGTTGTAGAAGCCTTCCGACACCAGTTCCTTGATGCGGGCGACATGGCCCGGCGCGAGGTCCGGCCGCAGCCCGATGACGACATCGCCCTTGGTGGTTTCGAGAACGATCACTTCTTCAGCCATGGGGCTGCTCCTTTGCTGGGAGGGGAATGGGATGACGCGACAATGGCGGCTTATTTCACGTCGGCCGCGACCTGCATCTTCAGAATACGGTCGGGATTGGCCACGCTGCCGTTCTGAGCCTGAGAGCCCTTCTTGATCTTGTCCACGAACTGCATTCCGGACACCACTTCACCAACAACAGTGTACTGGCCGTTGAGGAAGGGCGCTGCGTCGAGGCAGATGAAGAATTGCGAATTGGCGCTGTCGGGCGAGGACGAGCGGGCCATGCCCAAGGTGCCGCGCTTGAACGGGGTGGAGGTGAATTCCGCCGGCACGTTCGGATATTTCGAGCCGCCCGTGCCGTTCCCGAACTGACCGTCGCCCGTCTGAGCCATGAAGCCGTCGATGACGCGGTGGAATGGCACGTTGTTATAGAAGCCCTCGCGGGTCAGCAGCTTCAGCCGTTCCACATGCTTGGGGGCGAGATCTGGGCGCAACTGAATCACCACGCGGCCGTAGGTGGTATCGAGGAACAGCGTGTTCTCAGGGTCCGTCTTGCCCTGGGCGGCTGCCGGCAATGCGGCGGCGAGCATGAGCGCGAAGGCGATCACGAGGCCGCCGGAGATCCGGCCGAGGACACTGCGCATGAAGCTCTCCTTGGGATGCCGCGCCTGTGGCGCGGTCATGCTGGTTTGGGGCGTTGCCCGCCTGTCAGGCAGGTCCGCCCTTGGGAAATTTCACTTTCAGGCGGCTGAGCACCGCCGGCGGGACAAATGCCGAGACATCGCCGCCCATGGCCGCGATTTGCCGTACCAAGGTGGCGGTGATGGGGCGCACAGCGGGCGAGGCCGGCAGGAACACGGTCTGAATAGCCGGCGCAAGCGTTCCGTTCATGCCCGCCATCTGCATTTCATAATCAAGGTCGGTGCCGTCGCGCAGGCCCCGGATCAACAGTCCTGCACCGATCTTAAGCGCCACATCGACCACCAGATTATCGAATGTGATGACCTCGAGTGTCGTGCCGGCCTCCGCCGCCAGGGGTCCACAGACCTCCTCCAGCATCTCAAGCCGTTCGGCAGGCGAGAAAACCGGCGCCTTGCCCGGATGGATTCCCACCGCCAGCACCAGGCGATCCGCAAGGCGGCACGCGGAACGCACCACGTCCAGATGCCCGTTGGTGGGCGGGTCGAATGACCCGGCATAGATGGCGGTGCGGGGAGTGTGGACGACGGCGCTCATGGGGCGGAAGCGTTAGCCCGCCTCGCGCGCCCGCGCAATGGGGACATCCCTGAACCGGCGAGGTTCATCAGCGCCGGCCCGCCGCCAGCAGAACCAAAGCGCCGCCCATCAATATCCCCGCTGAAACCCGATCCGCCATGCGGGCGAAACGCCCTGCCACAGCCACTCGCAGGCGGTCGGCCGCGAGCGCCCAGATCACGTCGCCCACCAAGGCGATCGCCGCAAAGATCGCGGCCAGAAGCGCGATCTGCCCCCCTGGATGGGCCAGATCAGTGACGAATTGCGGAAGAAACGCCGCGTGAAACAACAGGGTTTTGGGATTGGCGAAAGCGACCGCCAGGCCGCGGGCGAACGCTGTTCGTCCCGAGGGCGTAGGTGCCTGGACATCCGCACCTGCACTGCGCCACTGAAGTACCGCAAGCCAGGCGAGATAGCCCGCTCCGAAATAGCGCACGAGATCAAAATGCCGGGCAAACAACTCCACCAGCCAAGCAAGACCTGCCGCCACCACAACGAGCTGAAGCACGAGGCCGACATTGACACCAGCCGCCGTGAGCAGGCCGGCACGCCGGCCGTGCTTGAGGCTGGTGCCGACGATGAGGGCCACGTTCGGCCCCGGCGTCGCCCCGAGAGCGAGGCAGGCCAGGACGAAGAGAACGAGGCTCTCGGCGGAGATCACGCCGCACCGTCCCCTTCGTCGGGCGCGACGTCACCCTCGATGGCGGTGTCGCCTTCTTCCTCGGGGATATGCTCCACCGAGACCACATGCTCGCCTTCGGCGGTGTCGAACACGATGACACCCTGGCTCGCGCGACCGACGATGCGAATGCCCTTCACCGGGCAGCGGATGAGCTGGCCCCCGTCCGTCACCAGCATGATCTGGTCTTGGTCCTCCACCGGGAAGGAAGCAGCGAGCCGGCCGTTTCGCTCGTTCACGGCCATGGCGACGATGCCTTTGCCGCCGCGGCCGGTGACACGATACTCATAAGACGACGTACGCTTGCCGTAGCCGTTCTCCGACAGAGTCAGGATGAACTGCTCCGCAGCGCCCATTTGGGCGTAACGCTCCTCCGGCAAGCCGGTGTCGAGCGCAACAGGCTCCTCGGCATCCACATCCGCAACAACTGGCTCCTCGCCCGCCTCGCCACTTACGCCGATGCTGCGCCGCACCGCGCCTGCCAGACGCAGGTAGGCGGCGCGCTCCTCGGCCGTGGCGTCGAGGTGTCGGATGATCGCCATAGAGATGGTGCGATCATCCTTCTCCAGCCGAATGCCACGTACACCCACCGAATCGCGGCCTTTGAACACCCGCACTTCGGTGACCGGGAAGCGGATACACGCACCGTCTGCCGTGGTGAGCAGGATATCGTCGTCTTCGGTGCAAAGCTGGACTGAGGCGATGGCGTCGCCGTCCTCCAGCTTCATCGCGATCTTGCCGTTGCGGTTCACTTGGGCAAAATCGGCGAGCGCGTTGCGCCGCACAGTGCCGCCGGTGGTGGCGAACATGATCTGCACGCGGCCTTCTTCGTTCGCCTCCTCCGGCAAGGGGACGATCGACGTGATCCTCTCGTCAGCCTCAAGCGGCAGGATATTGATGAGCGCCTTGCCGCGCGCCTGGGGGGCAGCGGCCGGCAGACGCCACACCTTGAGCTTGTAGACCTTGCCCTTGGAGGAGAAAAACAGCACCGGCGCGTGGGTCGACGCCACAAAGAGGCGGGTGACGAAATCCTCGTCCCGCGTGCTCATGCCGGAGCGACCCTTGCCGCCGCGCCGCTGGGCGCGATAGGCCGACAGGGGAACGCGCTTGACGTAGCCGGCATGCGAGACAGTCACGACCATCTCTTCGCGCTGGATGAGGTCCTCATCCTCCAGATCACCGAAGCCCTCGACGATCTCGGACTTCCGGGGGGTGCCGAACTCCTCCTTGATTGCCCGCATCTCCGAGCGCGCGATCTCCTGGATTCGTGCACGACTGGCCAGAATATCCAGATAGTCCGCAATCTCGGCAGCGAGCTTGTCGAGTTCCTCGGCGATCTCGTCGCGGCCAATGGCGGTGAGGCGCTGGAGCCGCAGGTCGAGGATCGCTCGAGCCTGCTCATTGGAGAGTCTATAGGTGTCGTCTTCGGCCAAGGTGTGCCGCGGGTCGGCGATCAGGGTGATCAGCGGCGCCATATCCTTAGCCGGCCAAGAACGCGCCATAAGAGCGTCGCGTGCGGTCGCGGGATCGGGAGATGTCCGAATTAAGCGAATAACTTCATCGATATTAGCGACGGCGATCGCCAGGCCCACCAAGACGTGCGCCCGGTCGCGGGCCTTCTGCAGAAGGAACTTTATTCGCCGGCTTATGACCTCCTCGCGAAACGCGATGAAGGCCGTCAGCATGTCGTGCAGCGTCATGATGGACGGCTTTCCACCGGACAGCGCCACCATGTTGGCACCGAACGAGGACTGCAGCGGGGTCATCCGATAGAGGTTGTTTAGAACCACATCCGCCTGGGAATCACGCTTGATCTCGATCACGACACGCATGCCGTCGCGGTCGGACTCGTCGCGGATTTCCGAGATACCCTCCAGGCGCTTGTCGCGCACCAGCTCCGCGATCTTCTCGATCATCGTCGCTTTGTTCACCTGATACGGAATCTCGGTGATGATGAGGGCTTCACGCTCCTTGCGGATCGCCTCGATCGTCACCCGCGCCCGCACCATGATCGAGCCGCGCCCGGTCATCAGCGCCTGGCGAATGCCGGAACGGCCGAGAATAAGCCCCCCGGTGGGGAAGTCCGGCCCCTGGACGATATCCAGCAAAGCCTCCGGCTCCATCTCAGGGTCATCGATGAGCGCCAAAGCCCCATCGATCACTTCGCCGAGATTGTGCGGGGGAATATTGGTGGCCATGCCCACCGCAATGCCGCCCGCTCCATTCACCAGAAGGTTCGGAAACTGCGCCGGAAGAACCGTGGGCTCGCGCTCGCTGCCGTCGTAATTCTCTTGGAAGTCGACCGTGTTCTTGTCGAGATCGTCCAGCAAGGACTGGGTGATCTTCTCAAGGCGCACTTCGGTGTAACGCATGGCCGCTGGTGGATCACCGTCCACCGAGCCGAAATTGCCCTGGCCGTCCACCAGGGGCACGCGCATGGAGAATGTCTGCGCCATACGCACCAGGGCGTCGTAGACCGACTGGTCGCCGTGGGGATGATACTTACCGATGACGTCGCCAACCACGCGCGCCGACTTGCGATACGACCTGTTCCAGAGATAGCCGTTCTCGTGCATCGAGAAGAGAATGCGCCGATGCACCGGCTTGAGCCCGTCGCGCACATCCGGCAGCGCCCGCGAGACGATGACGCTCATGGCGTAATCGAGATACGAGCGGGACAGTTCGTCGGTGATGGATACGGGCCGGATCTCGGAAGGCAGGCCGCCCCCGGCGCCGGACGTGTCGTTTTCAGCCAAAACGCGTATCTTTCCCTATGAAAAGGCAGAGTTTCTTCTAGCCGATTCACCCATGGGGCGCCAGTGAAAGGCGCAAACGAACTTTTAATTTATACCATTTAAATCAACGACTTAACGGAACCCTGCTCGTGTGGACCCCTACTGCTGGGCTCGCGAGAGGAAAAAGATGCGGAAAAGCGCTTTATCGCCCCCGGAATCGAGAGTTCCGCCGCTGATCTTGTCTGCCTTCATGATCGGCCCCAACGCCGCAAACGGCGGTGACCCACGCGTATCGATGCAGGCGCCAGGTTGACCGACAATGGCGTGCCGCCGAAGGGGAACCCGGAGCATGAAAGTGGGCGCGCTCGTCCAGAGCGCCCGGAAAAGGCGGTCGCCGTCCACGCCAAAGCAAGGCAGATCAGCCGCCAAGGAAGATGATGCGGGTCGATACACCGTTCGGAAAAACACCCGAAGCGTACCAATATGTAACTTGGAGATGCCGCACATCCGGCACGTCAAAATAAATTTCGCCCGTTGCCTCCCCACGGAGGCAACGGGCGAAGGGCACGCAGAGCCTGAGGCTTCAACGAGAAGCCTGAATTTTATTCGCTTCCGAGGCAGGCGAAATCAGAAAGGGATTTCGTCGTCCATGTCGTCAGAAGGGCGACTGGCCGGCGCAGGGCGTCGCGCGGGTGCACCGCCCCCTCCCGCAAAGCCACCACCACCACCACCACCGCCACCACCACCACCACTCATGGGGCTCGATGAGCCAAAGTCCGATCCGCCGCCGCCGCTATAATCGTCACCACCCTCGGAGCCGCCGCTGCGGCCATCAAGAAGCGTGAGTTCGCCACGGTAAGGCCGCAGCACCACCTCTGTGGTGTATTGCTCGCGGCCATCCTTCTCGTACTTGCGGGTTTCAAGCTGGCCTTCGATATAGACCTTGCTTCCCTTCTTCAGAAAACGCTCCACGACGCCGACCAGGTTTTCATTGAAAACCGTCACACGGTGCCATTCGGTGCGTTCCTTGCGCTCCCCAGATGCCTTGTCGCGCCAGGTCTCGGAGGTGGCAATGTTGAGATTGGCCACCCGCCCGCCGTTCTGGAAGGAGCGGATTTCCGGATCACGGCCCAGATTTCCGATCAGGATCACTTTGTTGACGCTGCCGGCCATCTTCGCCTCCATAGCTGTCCGCCCGCCAGCCAAGGGCGGCGACGGAATTTTGCACCCTACCCATCCCGCCCGGCGAAGCGAGGCCTCGAAAGGCCTTGTCCACCAAAAAGCATGAAAGGCGCACCAATCCTTAATGTTCCTATTATGTTCTAGCAAACCCATTTGCGTGATTCAAGCTACCGGTTTTTGCTTTTTTACTAGACCGGCTCATTGTTCTTGATATGTTCCCTACCGCATCGCACGCCGAGACCTAAATTGAGGTCATTGCCAGAAAGGCGCAGGACATTCGTGCCCCGGATCGTCTCCGACGATGCTTCGGGAACCCGGTGTTCGTGCCTCCAATGGTTTTCCCGCCCGTTGCAACCAGCCGCAGAGCCGATCTGACCTGATGAACGACCGATCAACCCCTCCCCGCGCCCGTCCCGATGCCGCCCCCCGGCGCGACGCCCGCGTCTTGTCCGTGCGCGGCGCGCGGGAGCACAATCTGAAGAATGTGGACCTGGAAATCCCGCGTGACAGCCTTGTGGTGTTCACTGGGCTCTCCGGCTCGGGGAAGTCTTCGCTCGCGTTCGATACCATCTACGCCGAGGGGCAGCGGCGCTATGTGGAGAGCCTTTCGGCCTATGCGCGCCAATTCCTTGAGATGATGCAGAAGCCGGACGTGGACCAGATTGACGGTCTCTCCCCGGCTATCTCCATCGAGCAGAAGACGACCTCCAAGAACCCGCGCTCGACAGTCGGCACCGTCACGGAGATCCACGACTACATGCGCCTTCTTTGGGCGCGCGCGGGTATTCCGTATTCCCCGGCCACCGGCCTGCCAATCGAGAGCCAGACGGTCTCCCAGATGGTGGACAAGGTGCTGGCGCTCCCCGAAGGCACCCGGCTCTATCTGTTGGGCCCCGCAGTGCGCGGCCGGAAGGGCGAATACCGCAAGGAACTGGCGGAATTCCTCAAGAAGGGGTTCCAGCGGGTCAAGATCGACGGCGTCTTTCACGAGATCGCCGAGGCACCGCCGCTCGACAAGAAGCTGAAGCACGACATCGACGTGGTGGTCGACCGCCTGGTGGTCCGGGCCGATCTGAAGACCCGCCTCGCTGACAGCTTCGAGACCGCGCTGGGCCTTGCCGACGGCATCGTGGTGGCCGAGTTCGCTGACGAGAAAGATGAGAACGGGGACGCCCGTCGCATCCTGTTTTCGGAGAAATTTGCCTGCCCGGTTTCCGGCTTCACGATCCCCGAGATCGAGCCGCGCCTGTTCTCGTTCAACAATCCCTTCGGCGCCTGCCCGGCCTGCGACGGTCTCGGGGTGGAGCAGACCATCGATGCCGAACTCGTGGTGCCCGACAAGTCGCGCTCGCTGAAGCAGGGCGCCATTGCCCCTTGGGCGAAGAGCACGTCGCCCTATTATGGGCAGACCCTGAACGCGCTCGCCAAGCACTATCATTTCAAGCTCACCGTGCCGTTCTCCGACCTGCCGGAGAAGGCGAAGGAGGTAATCCTCTACGGCTCAAGCGAGGAGACCATCACCTTTTCCTATGACGACGGCCTGCGTGCCTACGACACCACGAAGACCTTCGAGGGCATCGTGCGCAATCTCGACCGGCGTTGGAAAGAGACCGAAAGCGATTGGGCGCGGGAGGAGATCGGCAAATATTTCTCCACCGTTCCCTGCGCCGTCTGCCATGGCTACCGGCTGAAGCCGGAGGCCTTGGCGGTGAAGGTGGCGCACAAGCATATCGGCGAGGTGAGCGAACTCTCCGTGCGCGGTGCGTCCCAATGGTTCGAGGATTTGCCGGCGCATCTCTCACAGAAACAGACCGAGATCGCGGTCCGCATCCTCAAGGAAATCCGCGACCGCCTGCGCTTCCTGATGGATGTGGGGCTGGAATACCTGACCCTCGCCCGCGCCTCGGGCACCCTATCGGGCGGCGAGAGCCAGCGCATCCGCCTTGCCTCGCAGATCGGCTCGGGCCTTTCCGGCGTGCTCTATGTGCTGGACGAGCCCTCCATCGGCCTGCACCAGCGCGACAATGCGCGGCTGCTGGAGACGCTGAAGCGCCTGCGTGAGCTGGGCAATACGGTGATCGTGGTGGAGCACGACGAGGACGCCATCCTCGCCGCCGATTATGTGGTGGACGTGGGGCCGGGTGCCGGCATCCATGGCGGGCGCATCGTCGCCCAGGGCACGCCGGCCGAAATCATGGCCAATCCCAATTCGCTCACCGGCAAATATCTCACTGGCGCGATGTCAGTGGGCGTGCCGACACGGCGCAAGCCCGATCCGAAGCGGATGCTCAAGCTCACCGGCGCGCGCGGCAACAATCTGAAGAACGTGACCGCCGAAATTCCGCTTGGCCTGTTCACCTGCGTCACCGGGGTATCGGGCGGTGGCAAGTCCACCCTGCTCATCGACACACTCTACAAGGCGGTGGCGCGGCGGCTGAACAACGCCTCCGAAGCCCCTGCCCCGTTCGATAAGCTGGAAGGGCTCGAACACCTGGACAAGGTGATCGACATCGACCAATCCCCCATCGGCCGCACGCCGCGCTCGAACCCGGCGACCTATACCGGCGCCTTCACCCCCATTCGCGAGTGGTTCTCCGGCCTGCCGGAGGCGAAGGCGCGCGGCTATGGTGCGGGGCGCTTCTCGTTCAACGTGAAGGGCGGGCGCTGCGAGGCTTGTCAGGGCGATGGCGTCATCAAGATCGAGATGCACTTCCTGCCGGATGTCTACGTCACCTGCGATATCTGCAAGGGCAAGCGATACAATCGCGAGACCCTCGAGGTGACGTTCAAGGAAAAGTCGATCGCCGACGTGCTCGACATGACCGTGGATGAGGGCGTGGCCTTCTTCAAGGCCGTACCGAGCGTGCGCGACAAGCTGGAGACGCTGGCCCGCGTCGGGCTCGGCTACATCAAAGTGGGCCAGCAGGCGACGACGCTTTCCGGCGGCGAGGCGCAGCGGGTGAAGCTGGCCAAGGAACTGGCGAAGCGCGCCACCGGCCGCACACTCTATATATTAGACGAGCCCACCACCGGCCTGCACTTCCACGATGTGGCGAAGCTGCTTGAGGTGCTCCACGAACTGGTGAATCAGGGAAACAGCATGGCGGTGATCGAGCACAATCTCGAAGTCATCAAGACCGCCGACTGGGTGGTGGACCTCGGCCCGGAAGGCGGCGACGGGGGCGGCGAGATTGTCGCGGCGGGACCACCGGAAGTAATCGCCGCAAGCAAGAGATCCCACACCGGCGCCTTCCTCGCGGATGTCCTGGCCCGCCGGCCGATGCCGATTTCCAAAACCGCTGCCTCCAAGACCGCCGCCCCAAAGGCGGAGCGCAAGCGTCGAAGCGCGGCGGAATAGCGTCCGCGAGCATCTCGCCCCTGCGATATGCAGTTGCGAGATGGAAGGGATTTAAGGAATCATTAAAGCCGCGTTGAACACTGCGAAACAATTGGTAATGCTTCGCGCACAACATGCGGATGGCGCAACGCTGCAATGCAGCAAACACGCTTGGCCGCCTCGATAGGTCAGCATATGTTCCTCTTCAAATGAACTGCGGCGCCTGACACGCGCTGATTTGAAGGAGACAGAAAATGCTGCTTTGGGGTTTCCTGGCCCGCCAGGCTCGCCGTTGGCACGCCTACAACCGCACCGTTGCCGAGCTTTCCGGGCTCGATGACCGCACCCTCGGCGATATCAACATCGTGCGTAGTGAAATCCGGGCCGTGGCTCGTCGGGCGATGTTTCACGTCGTCTGATCCGAGGCCAACTGGTTTCGCGAACGTGGCCCCCTCGGGGGCCATTTTCGTTTGTAGGGCCCGCTGAGACCGCCGCGCTCCTTGAACCTGCCGCCATGTTGAGGCACAGACCTTCCGTGCCGACAAACACGGCGGATGGACAGCAGGGGCAAGACCCCAGGCGGCGAGAAATAGATGACGCGTCTTGACCCGGTGCATGTAATCGGCGGCGGACTTGCCGGCTCTGAAGCCTGCTGGCAATTGGCCGAGCGTGGCGTCCCGGTGGTGCTGCACGAGATGCGCCCTGTGCGCTCCACCGAGGCACACCACACCGAGGGTCTCGCCGAACTGGTCTGTTCCAACTCCTTCCGTTCCGATGACCCAGAGGGTAATGCGGTGGGCGTTCTCCATGCGGAGATGCGCCGCGCGGGCTCGCTGATTCTGCGCTGCGCGGACGCCAACCAAGTTCCGGCCGGCGGCGCGCTTGCGGTTGACCGGGTCGGCTTCTCCGATGCGGTGACGCAGGCGCTTCAGGAGCACCCGCTCATTGAGATCCGCCGCGAAGAGATCACAGGGCTTCCGCCGACCGATTGGGATAAGGTGATCGTCGCCACCGGCCCCCTCACCTCGCCCGCCCTGGCTGAGGCGGTTCTCGGCCTCACGGGCGAGACAGCGTTGGCCTTTTTCGACGCCATCGCACCGATCGTCCACTTCGATACCGTCGACATGAGCAAGGCATGGTTTCAGTCGCGCTACGACAAAGTCGGGCCGGGCGGCACGGGGGCCGACTACATCAATTGCCCGCTCGACAAGGAGCAGTACGAAGCTTTCGTTGATGCGCTGTTGGCCGGAGAGAAGGCGCCGATCCGCGACTTCGAGGCCAAGACCCCGTATTTCGATGGCTGTCTGCCGATCGAGGTTATGGCGGAACGCGGCCGCGAAACCCTGCGGTTCGGCCCCATGAAGCCGGTGGGTCTCACAAATCCGCATAACCCTACTGTCAAAGCCCACGCCATCATCCAGCTTCGCCAGGACAACAAGCTGGGCACGCTCTACAACATGGTCGGCTTTCAGACCAAGCTGCGCCACGGCGATCAGGTGCGGGTGCTGCGCACCATTCCCGGTCTCGAAAACGCGGAGTTCGCGCGACTCGGCGGCCTGCATCGCAACACTTATCTCAACTCTCCCCGCCTGCTGGACGGCACGTTGCGCCTGAAAGCTGATCCGCGCCTTCGCTTCGCCGGCCAGATCACCGGTTGCGAGGGCTATGTGGAAAGCGCCGCCATCGGCCTGCTTTGCGGCCGGTTCACCGCTGCGGAGCGCCTGGGCGAGGAACCCTCCCTGCCCCCGCTCACCACGGCTCACGGCGCATTGCTCGGCCACATCACCGGTGGCCATGTGGAGGTGATAGAGCCGGGTCCGCGCTCGTTCCAACCCATGAACATCAATTTCGGCCTGTTTCCCCCGCTCGACGCCGCGCCAAAGCCGCCGGACGGCAAACGGCTGCGCGGCCCCGAGAAGACTCTGCTGAAGAAGAAGGCGATCGCCGCCCGCGCGCTTGCGGATACCGACCGCTGGCTCGACAGCACCGCGAAGGCAGCTTAAGAGCGCCTATGCCCAGGCAGCAGTATCTCGTTCCGCCCATCGAGCAGAACGCCGACCCCAAGCGTTTCGTCGTGGACACCGTGCTCAAGCGCGATGTGTTCTCGACCGTGGAGCGTGGCACCTGGACAGCCGCGGACGGTCACGCCTATCCGGGTGTGCGTCGTCGCTGGAACGACGTCTCGCCATGGTTTTCATTGATCGCGCGTGTTCTCGCGGCACACGAATCCCGCGCGTTATCCAAGGTGTCGTCCTCGGGTGTAACGACGCCGCTGCTGGCCGTGGGCCGTCGCTTCCTGGTGCGAGGCTGGGTCGAAGGCGTGCCGCTGCAGATCGCGCGTCCCCACGGCGACCTGCATTTCTTCCGCTCGGCAAAATCCGCCCTGCGCACGCTTCACGCCTTGGGCTTCGCCCATAACGACCTTGCCAAGCAACAGAACTGGCTGCGCGGGGCGGACGGGGAAGCCTGGCTCATGGATTTTCAGCTCGCCTTGCCTGTCGACCGTCGCCGCAGTCGCCTGGGGCGTGTGCTGGCCTATGAGGATCTGCGCCATCTTCTCAAGCACAAGCGCACCTATTGCCCTGAGGCACTGACCCCGCGAGAACTGCGCATGCTGGCGCAGAAAAGCATCATTGCGCGCACATGGATGGCCACCGGCAAGAAGGTGTATCGCTTCGTGACGCGTCGCCTCATGTCCTATTCGGACACCGAAGGGCGAGGACCGCGGGTGACGCAGGTGGCACCGCGCATCGCGGCCGCGCTAGAAACGCACCCCTCTGTCGCATCCGTGCACATGGCGGATTTCCAGACCTTGGGCGGAAAGGTTGGACTTTACGCCTTTGTCGAGGGCAATGGCCCGGTCGATGTCCAGGCGTTGCGAGCCCATCTTGTGGCCGAATTGCCGGATCGGCCGCACCTCGACCATCTGCAGATCGTGTCACGCCTGCCGCGTGGAACTGATGGCGCGGTGCGCGATGATCTTCTGCTGTTGGTGGCGCGCAACCAGATCGAAATGCTGGATGCACTTTCCGGCTCGCCGGAGACCCGCGATCTTGTTGCCGATATCGCACGCGAGCGGCTGAATTTGACCGACCGGATTACCCGGCCGGCAGCCTGATCCAGGCTTTCCCCGCGCGCGCCCTTCGTGCTGCGCGCCACAGCAGCCATTGACGCTTCAGCGGCGGCGTGCCCACCACCCGCTCGAACGGATTGCTTGCCCGCGCCAGCGCCTCAAGGTCGCCGGCCACCAGCGTCAGCGGCAGGAAGGCGGGCGAGACATCGTCAGAAACACCATGCAGAGCTGCCCGTGCCGCAGCCAGATGATGCGCGGCCCGCGCCCGTAAGGCCGCCAGCACCGCCCGAAGGGCCGGCGTGAGGCGACGTGCAACCACATCCTCGCGAGAAACGCCATGCTGCCGCAGAATATCCATGGGCAGGAAGCATTGGCCGCGCCCCGCTTGCAACGGCAATGCGCGCATCAGGCCGGTCATCGCGATGGCGACACCGGCATGCCCACACGCGTTGGAGAGCGATGCATCCTGACGCCCGCGCAGAAGCCCGACGGAAAGCTGGATCAGCACCGAGGCGGTCTCGCCTGCATATCCCTCAAGATCATTGAGCGAGGGCATAGGATCGTCATAAAGGTCGAAGGTGCGCGCCTCGATCAGGTTGAGCAGCGCGCCGCGCGGCGTATCGGTCCGCTCCAACAGGTCAAGAAGCGCGGCCGCCACCGGATGCCCGGCCACTTCGCCCCGTCCCAATCCCTCGATCAGGTCGCGCCACCATTGCATGCGCAATTCGCCCGGAAGCGGCTCGCGCACCACCTCGCGAACGCGCGCCACCTCCAAATTGAAGGCGTAAAGTACGCCGAGGTCGCGACGCGGCCCGGCGGGCGCAAACAAGGTGGAGAGGAAGCGATCACGGTCGTGGGTGCGGATCAGGCTCGTGCAATGGGCATAAGCAGCAGCGAGATCGGCAACCGGGGGTGCCATCAGAATGCGATGAGGGCTGCGCCCACCCGGCGGCCCTCGCCGAGCAGGACGTTATAGGTGGCCGCTGCGGCGGGCGTCGGCATCAGCTCAAAGCGCAGCCGGGCATTGCGAAGGGCCTGCTTCTGTAGTTCCGGCAGATGCGCGGGGTCGCGGCCGGTGCCGATGAACAGCAGCTCAAACTCGCCGGCCTCGGCCAGGATGGGCGCGAGCGAAGATGTGGTCAGGTCGGAAAAGCGCGCCACGCTCCAGGGTCGGATGCCCGACGGCAGCGCCAGGAGCGAGCCGTTATGGGACATGCCGGCGAAGTGGAAGAAATTCTCCGCGTATCCGTCGATCGGCACGCGGCGCGGCAGGAAGGGAGCATCCAGCCGCTCCGCCATTTCAGCGCCTCAGGTCCGGGCCGGACGCGGCCGCGAACGGCCTTTTCCGGTGCGCCGGGGTGCGGCGGGCGGCTCGGGGATCGTGGGGTCCTGCGACACGAAACGCTCGGGCAGCGCCTCGGTGGCGGGCGGGAGGATTTCCACGTCTTTCTCTTCCGCCTTCGGCTCCGCTTTGGGAGCCCGCAAGCCGAGGTGAATCAGCATGGGCGCTGCGACGAAGATGGTGGAATAGGTGCCGATGACGACACCGACCGACATGGCCAGCGAGAAGCCGCGCAGGACCTCGCCGCCGAAGAAATACAGCGCGAGACAGGCGAGGAAGGTGGTCAGCGAGACGATGATGGTCCGCGAGAACGTCGCGTTCACAGCAGTGTCCAGCATCTCCGGCACCGGCATCTTCTTGTAGCGCCGCAGCATCTCGCGAATACGATCATACACCACAACTGTATCATTGAGCGAATAGCCCATGATGGTGAGGATCGCCGCGATCGAGGTCAGGTCGAAGTCGATGCCGAGCAACGAATAGATCGCCAGGGTGACGAAGATATCGTGGGCTGTAGTGGCCAATGCGCCGAGTGCGAACTGCCACTCGAAGCGGAACCACAGGTAGAACAGGACCGCGACAGCGCCCAGCAGAAGCGCGACGATGGACTGGCGGACCAGTTCGCCAGAAACGCTTGGGCCAACGGTTTCGACGCGGCGGATGGTGTATTCGGTGCCGAGCGCGGCGCTGATCTTGGCGATGATCGCCTGCTGCGCCTCGTCTGAACTGCCCGTCTGACCCACGCGGATCAACACGTCACGGGGCGAGCCGAACTCCTGGATCTGGACGTCACCAAGTTCGATGTCCGTCAGGTGTTCGCGCAGCACCCGCAAGTCCGCCTGCTGCTGGCTGGATTGCGCTTCCACCAGCGTCCCGCCCCGGAAGTCGATGCCGAGGTTGAAGCCGAAGGTGAGGAAGCACAGCATCGCGAGGACCATCGCCACTGCGGACAGCGGGAAGGTCACATGGCGCAGACGCATGAAACCGATGTTGGTCTGCGACGGGATATAATCGATCAAGGGCATGAGCGGCGCCTTCAGATGGGCAGCTTCGCCGGGCGCTGCCACCTCACCCACCACGCGATCATGAGGCGTGTGAGAGTGTAGGCAGTGAACACGGTGGTCAGAAGACCCAGAATATAGGTAACCGCGAAGCCGCGGACAGGACCGGACCCGCCAAGCAGGAACAGGATAGAACCGGTTGCGAGCGCGGTGACGTTGGCATCGAGGATGGTACCGAGCGCGTGCGTAAAGCCCTTGTCGATGGCGGAGATGGCGGAACGGCCCTCTCGCGCCTCGTCGCGGATACGTTCGAAGATCACGACGTTGGAATCCACCGCCATGCCGATGGTGAGCACCACGCCGGCTATACCGGGCAATGTCAGCGTTGCTCCGAGAATCGATTGCAGCGCGAACATCAGCGTGATGTGGACCGCGAGCGCGATCAGCGCGAACAGACCGAACAAGCCGTAGATCGCGACCATGAACACCGCGACGAGGGCGGCGGCCACATAGGCGGCGGTCTTGCCGGCGTTGATCGAATCCTGGCCGAGGCTTGGGCCGACGGTGCGCTCTTCCATCACCTTGAGCGGTGCCGGCAGGGCGCCGGCGCGCAGCAGAATGGCGAGATCGTTCGCCTGCTGGACGGTAAAGGAGCCGGAAATCTGCCCCGAACCGCCCACGATCGGCTCGCGGATCACCGGAGCCGAAATCACCTGGTTGTCGAGGACGATCGCGAACGGTCGCCCCACGGCTTCCTGGGTGGTCGCGGCGAAGCGGCGGGCGCCGTTGGAATTGAACCGGAAAGAGACGATCGGCTGGCTTGACTGCTGGTCGAAGCCGGGCTGGGCGTCTGTCAGGTCCTCACCGGAAACGCGAACCTGCTTCTCGACCAGATAGGGCACGCCCTCCGGCGACTGAAGCACTTCGGAATCCGGCGGCGGACGGCCTTCCAGCGCCTGCTGCGGCGACATGGACTGGTCCACCATGCGGAACGACAGCTTGGCGGTCTGGCCCAGCAGGGCCTTGAGGCGCTGCGGGTCCTGGAGACCGGGCACCTGCACCAGGATGCGGTTGGCGCCCTGGCGCTGAATGTTGGGCTCGACGGTTCCGAGTTGATCGATACGGCGGCGGATGATCTCGATGGACTGGTCCACAGCCGAGCGGACGCGGGCGTTAATACCGGCTTCCGTCAGCGAGACGCTGACCGTCCCATCCGCCGCGCTGGCGACGTTGAGGTCCATCTCACCGCTACCGGTGCCCAGCAGAGTATTGGTAATGGGGGTCGCGAGCTTGCGCAGCTCTGCGACCGCCTTCTGTGTGTCATTGGGGTCACGCAGGCGAAGCTGCACCGTCGTGTCGCGCAAGGTCAGGCCGGTGTAACCGATACGCTGGTCGCGCATGATCTTGCGGACCTCGTCCCGGATCTGCTCGGTCCGCTCCTTGCGCAGCGCGCTGCCGTCCACTTCCAACAGGATGTGCGATCCGCCCTGGAGGTCCAAGCCGAGAGTAACCCGGCTCGACGACAGCCAATGCGGCAGAACTTGCAGCACCGAGGCGGGAAGCAGGTTCGGGATCGCAAACAGGATTCCGAGGAAGGTGATCCCCAGAATCAGGACGGTCTTTAGTCTGGAAAAATGCAGCATCGCCTGTGTTTCCGCCGCCTCAGGCCGACGGCTCGTCCTTGGCCGGCTCGGCCTTCGAGCGAACCAAGGAAATCTGGCCGCGCATCTGGCGGATCTTTACGCCTTCAGCGACTTGAAGCTCGATTTCGGTCTCGTCCACGACACGGGCGACCTTGCCAACCAGACCGCCGCTCGTCACCACGGTGTCACCGCGACGAAGCGAATTGACCATCTCCTGGTGTGCCTTGGCCTTTTTCTGCTGCGGGCGCAGAATCAGGAAGTACATCACGACGAAGATCAGCAGGAACGGCGCCAGCTGGATGATCATGTCGGTCCCGCCGCCGGCAGCCGAAGCGCCCTGGGCGAACGCGGGGGTAATGAACATGGCGTCCTCGTTCTTCTGATTGGTGAAAGTCGGGCCGCATGCGTTCAGCCTGCGGAAGCGGCGCGGACTATACTGGCGGAGCCGGGGAATGCAAACGACACCGGCCGCCATCGCACGCAGGCTTGACCTCGGGCGCGAATAGGGCTCCCAAGGAAGCGGCCTTTCGGGCTGGGCGGCGACGAGATCTGGACATGCAAACCAACAGAATCGCGCAGGACATTTCGCTCGCGTTGCGCTTCCTGTCGCGCATTCCCCTGCCCGCCCTGCGCACCGAGGACGCGCCCTTCGCCGCGCCGCCGCTGGCCCGCATCGCCTATGCGATCCCTCTGGCGGGCGGCGTCATCGGCCTGGTCGGCGGGGTTGTCCTGATGGTTGCGCACGGGCTCGGCTTTCCCCCGTTTCTCGCAGCGACGCTTGCGGTTACTGCGCTTGTGATGACCACGGGCGCGTTCCACGAGGATGGCCTTGCCGACACTGCGGATGGATTCGGCGGTGGACGCGACCGGGCCTCACGCCTCACCATCATGCGCGATAGCCGCATCGGCACCTATGGCGGCTGCGCGCTGGCGCTTTCGATTCTGCTGCGTGTTGCGGCTCTGGAGACGTTGCTCGAATGGGCGGGACCCGGACGGGCGGCGCTGGTGCTGGCCGCGGCCGGCGCGGCATCGCGTGCTGCCGGCCTCTTCTTGATGCAGAGCCTGCCGCCTGCGCGACTTGACGGCGCAGGGGCGAGTGCCGGCGTACCAGGGCCGGATGCGGCCGCCCGCGCCGTGATGGTGGCAACTCTGGTGACGTCGGTGATTCTCATTCTCACCTTGGGTGTCAGCGCGGCGTTTGCCGGCCTGATCGCCCCGGCACTCGCGTGGCTCGTCATGCATCGCCTCGCGCGCCGCCTGATCGGCGGGCAAACCGGAGATGTCGCCGGTGCAACCCAGCAGGTTGCAGAGATTGCCTTCCTTCTGGCCGTGCTTATCTTTGCACGAGGCCAATGAGGCAAATGACAGACACGCCCGTGAAAACGCCATGCAGCAAAGTGTGCATCGTTGATCATATCAGCGGGCTATGCATCGGCTGCGGGCGCTCCCTTCAGGAGATCGGGTCCTGGCTCGCCTTCTCGGCCGAGCATCGCGCCACAATCATGTCCGCCCTGCCCGGCCGACTGAAGGCGCTGCGCGCCCGCGGCATCGACAATTTTCCGGACTAACGATGCGCGGTGACCGCTTCCTTTGGGTTCTTTTGGCCGTCCTTTTAATCGGCGTGGTGATTCTGGCCGCCAATCACGATGCGGGCGAGGTCATGGGGCTGGAACTGGGCCAATTCGCTAGCCTCGTCGTCAAGCTTTCGTTGATCGCGGTCGTGGGCGTCGGCGCGTGGCGCATGTTCCGGGGGCGTTTCGTGCAGGCACTCAAGGCCGCCATGTTTTGGGGTGTGATCATCACCGGCCTCGCCGTCGCCTACACCTATCGCATCCCACTCCGGGAGGTTGGCGAGCGGGTGATGTCGGAACTGGTGCCGGGCTATGTGGCGGCGTCTGGAGGCGCGACACGCTCGGTTGAGGTCGCGCGTTCCGCCAATGGAGACTTCGCGGTGCGCACGCAGGTGAACGATGCATCCATTACCATGATGCTCGACACCGGCGCCTCGGCCGTTGTGCTGACCCAAGAGGCCGCCCGGGCGGCCGGACTTGCCATCGACACCCTGCGCTACGACGTGCCGGTGGAGACCGCCAATGGCCGCACCCGCGCCGCTCAGGTGACGCTCGACAGACTGAGCGTCGGTGGCATCACCGAGCGCAAGGTCAACGCGCTCGTCTCGGCGCCCGGCGCGCTGCGCACCAGCCTGCTGGGCATGACCTTTCTTTCCCGACTCGACGGCTTCGAGATCAAAGGCGACCGGCTGATCCTGCGCGGCCCGGCCCGCTAAGCTGCCGGTGCCTCACAGCATCTCCAGCGACCGCTTGCGGCGCGGCGGGGGAAATTGCGCATCGATTGCGGCCAAATCCTCAGCATCCAGCACCAGCGCAGCTGCGGCGATATTGGCGCGCACATGGTCCTGATGTCCCGCCTTGGGAATGGCGATAACGTCGGGACGCCGCATCACCCAGCTCAGGGCGACCTGGAACGGATCGACGCCGTGCTTGCGCGCGACACTGCCGAGGGCGCCGTCGCGCGGGAGATTGGCCTGCTCGATCGGGCTATATGCCATGACAGGGATGCCCCGCTGCGCCAAGAAGGGCATCAGGTCGAATTCCGGGCCGCGCCGGCGGGGGTTGTAGAGAATCTGGTTGGCCGCGCACGCGCCGCCGCCGGCCTCCAGAAGCTCCGCCATATCGTCGGTGTCGAGATTGCTGACGCCCCAGTGGCGGATCTTCCCGGCGCTTTGCAGCGCCTCGAATCCGGCAATGGTCTCCTCGAACGGATGGTTGCCGCGCCAGTGCAGCAGATAGAGGTCGATGCGCTCGGTGTTCAGGCGCTTGAGGCTGCGCTCGCAGGCCTCCACCACGCCACGCCGGCTGGCATTGTGCGGATAGACCTTGCTGACTAGGAAAACCTGGTTGCGTATCCCGTCGAGCGCCTCGCCCACCATGCTCTCGGTGTGGCCATCGCCATACATTTCGGCGGTGTCGATCAGGGTCGCACCTAGTTCTACGCCCAGGCGCAGGGCGGCGATCTCGTCGGTGCGGCGCGCGGCCTGCTCGCCCATGAACCAAGTGCCCTGCCCGAGGGCTGGAACGCTTTCCCCGCCGGGAAGGGTCACTATTTTGATCATGATCGCGCCTCCGTTGCGGCTGCGACCTTAATCGCGCGGCGAAGCGGTGCAACGCCGGACAAGAAAAAGCCCGCCGCGCTTGCGCGCGACGGGCCCTACGCTCCCCCACACAACTTTAATCAGAGATAACCGAAGATCGAGCTGAAGGCATATTGGTCCTGTTCGATGCCGCTGGCGGTCGGCGAAACGTGCCCGATCTCGCTGTCGTTATCGCGGCCGATGGACCACATGCCGATCGAGGCAATGTCGGGATTGTCCTTCGCGAAGGCCATCAGCTCATGCGCGTCTTCCAGCGTGAACACTTCGCTCTGGACGTCGTTGATGCCGATCATCGGCGTGATACCGACCTTGGCGTCGAGCCCGATGTCATGGAGCTGCTGGATGGTGGCGAGCGCCGCGCTGATCGCATCCTTACCCATGTCGCCACTGTCGGCGGCCGCGCCGTAATCCATCGCCATGATGTTCACGACGTCAATGTGCACGCCGTCAGCCATGGCTTGCTTGAGAATGTTGATGCCGTCCCAGGTCAGGCCGGTCGGCATCACCGCCAGCGTGAAGGATACCTGAAGATCAGGGTTTGCTTCCTCCAAGGCGACCAGGGCCTGGTCACGCAGGTGGTTGGCAGCCGTGTTGGCGATGGCGCCGCCCTCGATATCGAAGTCGAGGGAGTTCACATGATAGCGGTCGATCACCGACTGGTAGGCGGTGGTCAGGGCCTGGACGCTCGTGAAAGTCAACGCCGGCTCCTGCCCATTGGCACCGCCGAACGAGATGGTGATGTTGCCACCCATGGCCTGCACGGCTTCGATCTGCTCCAGCATGCTGGAGCCGTTCGGCAGCGTGTCGTTCTCGATGGTCCCCATCCCGCCCCAGCCGATCTGGTTCGTGCCGGAACTGAGAACGAAGGCGAGGGTGAAATCGGTGACGCCGGAATCGTGGGCGATCTGCGCCAGGTTCTGGCTGCTGGACAGCGACATATCGATGTAGGGCGAGAAATGCTGATCGATGTTGTCGGTACCGGCCGCATGGGTCGTGACGTCGATCGGCGTTGCCTGGGCTGATGCGCCGGCCTCATCCACCGCCACCACTGTGAAGTGGTAGGTGGTCGAGGCGTCGAGGCCCGTCACCTTGAAGTGCGTGTCCGTGGTGGTGGCGACCAGGGTGGTGCCGGAATAGATATTGTAGGCGGAGACCGTGCCGATGCCGTGCACCTCCGCGGCATCCCAGATCAGAACTGTGGTGGTGTCACTGGTGCTGGCGGCGAACAAGTCCTGCGGTGCTTCGGGCACCACGGGGTCCGTGCTCATATATCCGACGAACGCCCAGACATGGCCCGCACCGTTGTCGGTGGAAGGATTGTCGTTCTGGTTCCACCAGTTGGCGGTGTAGACGGCGTTGCCGATGCTGACGTGGTCGCCGGCGGTATAGACAGACGCGGCAGACCAGGCCGGCGCATAGGTCGTCTCGGTGCCGCCGCCGGTCGTGCCGCCCGTCGAACCACCCGTGGTGCCCCCGGTTTCCGTCCCCCCGGTCGAGCCCCCAGTCGTGCCGCCTGTTGTTCCACCGGTGGTCCCGCCCGTGGACCCACCAGTGTGGGTGCCGAGGGCCGTCGTCCACTCGGAGACGGTGGAGGCATCCTTCGCGACGATATTGGTCAGCGAAAGCTGGGCCAGCGTGACGCCGGTCAGCGTATAGGTCTGGTTGTTGGTGGGGATCGAGATGACGACCGAGCCGTTCACCTCGGCAACCGAGAACTGGTCGGCCTGGAACCAGCCGAAATCCAGCTTGTCGGTGGCGGGGTGGAAATCGAGCTTGGTGTTGCTGCCCCACGCCCAGTTGATGACCGTGGTGGTCGCAGCATGCGAGGTGTCGCCCCCGGTGGTGCCGCCCGTCGTGCCCCCACCCGTCGTCCCGCCGGTCGTTCCACCGGTGGTTCCGCCCGTCGAGCCTCCCCCAGAGGAGCCTCCCGATCCCTCAGCAGAGGACAGCGCCGTCGCCCATTCAGACGCGGCGCCGCTGTCCTTTGCCGAAATATTGGTAAGCGAAAGCTGCTTCAGGGTGACGCCTGAGAGCGTATAGGTCTGGTTGTTGGAGGGGATCGAGATAACAACCGATCCGTTCACTTCCGTGACGGTGAACTGGTCGGCCTGAAACCAGCCGAAATCCAGCACGTCGATGCTTGGATTGAAAGTGATAACCGCGTTCGTACCCCAAGCCCAATTGATGGTGGTCGTTTTTCCGGTAGCCATGATTGCCCTTCGCCCAAATCCCAATGCGGCGCACTCTCTATGAACGAATTTTCATATTCAACTCATGCGAGGGTAGATTCTGAAAATTATTTTCCGGAAACTGCATCTAAATACCATTTTGGTGAAATTTCATTCACCTGAATTCACCCGTTTCTCCCTACGTAATCCTCGATCTACCGCCGAAATAGGCGTTTAACCGCCAATTACAGGTTGAATGAACGCAGCATTCCCCCCGAAATCGCATATCAGCCGCCACCATCGCGTTTGCGTTCAGATTCCCGTTCATCTCCATTCATCGAGCAGCGTGCTACAATGGCGCGACACCGCAATCGCAAAGAGTGCCCGCCAGACATGCCGTCCGTGCCTGAAGTGAACGACAGTTTCGCGACATACCCTGGAAGCCACCGCTTCTCCGTCGCCCCGATGATGGACTGGTCGGACCGCCACTGCCGCTCGTTCCACCGCACGCTGTCGCGCCGCGCGCTGCTCTATACAGAGATGGTCACGGCGCTCGCTGTCATTCACGGAGATCGGGAGCGGCTGCTGGGCTACGCTGAGGCCGAGCACCCCATCGCCGTTCAGCTCGGCGGCAGCGATCCAGACCTGCTGGCCAAAGCGGCGCGGATCTGTGCCGAATTCGGCTACGACGAGATCAACCTGAATGTCGGCTGCCCGTCCGACCGCGTTCAGGGCGGAAATTTTGGTGCCTGCCTGATGCGCGAGCCCGCGCTGGTGGCGGATTGCATCGCCGCCATGAAGGCCGAGGTGTCCCTGCCCGTCACCGTCAAATGCCGCATCGGCGTCGATGAACAGGATCCGGAAGAGGCGCTCGACACCCTCGCCGATCAATTGGTGGCGGTGAAGGTGGACGCCCTCATCGTTCACGCCCGCAAGGCGTGGCTCCAGGGGCTCTCGCCGAAAGAGAATCGCGAGGTCCCGCCCCTCGATTATTCCCGCGTCCACCGCCTGAAGGTGCGCCTCCCGCAGGTGCCGATCAGCCTGAACGGTGGCCTCGCCTCTATCGATCAGGCGCAAGCCAATGGCGCCGGGCTCGACGGGGTGATGCTGGGCCGCGCTGCCTACCAGAATCCGGAACTGCTGCTGCAGGTGGACACCGCCTTTTTCGGCGATGAGGCGCCGCACGCGGATGCGTTCGAGGCGGTCGCGGCCTTCGAGCCCTACATCTCCGCCCACATCCAAGCGGGCGGACGGCTGCATGACATCACCCGGCACATGCTGGGCTTGTTCGGGGGACAGCCGGGATCACGGCGGTTTCGCCGCCGGCTTGCGACGGAAGGCGTTCAACCCGGTGCCGGGCTCGATGTGCTTCGCACCGCCGTCGACGATGTGCGCCATTCGGCCCGTCGCGACGCCGCCTAGGATACCGATGAAAAGCTGACGCTACGCAAACTGGACAGGGCAATGCGCCTTGGGCCAGTGTTCGCGCCCCAATGCCCGGCGATTTTCCCGCCGCTGCCGCCTCCGAAGGCTCATTTCAGATGCTGTCCTCCCTTTCCTGGGGCGAGATTGTCTCCCTGGTTCTTCCGCTTTTGCTTGGCGGCGTGGTGACGGGAATACTTGCCGGCATGCTCGGGGTCGGTGGCGGTGCGGTCATCGTGCCAGTGCTCTACGAGGTTTTCCGCGCGGTCGGCGTGGACGAAACCATCCGCATGCAATTGTGCGTCGGCACCTCGCTCGCCATCATCGTCCCCACCTCTTTCCAGTCTTATCGGGCGCATAAGGCGCGGGGGGCCGTGATCCCCGGCATCCTCCGGCTGTGGAGCGTCCCCGCCATCATCGGAATCATCACGGGAAGTGCGCTTGCCGCCGTGGTGCAAGGCTGGGTGCTTCAGGCGGCGTTTGTGGTCATCGGCGGACTCATGGGCACCAAGTCGATTATCGGCCGCGAAAGCTGGAAGCTTGGCGATCACCTGCCCGGGAAGCCCGCCATGTGGGCTTATGGTTTCTTCATTGGCCTCGCCGCGTCGCTGATTGGCATCAGCGGCGGGGGCATGTCGACGATCGTGCTCAGCCTTTACGGGGTCCCGATCCACGCTGCTGTAGCCACAGCAGCAGGTATCGGCATGATCATCCCCATACCGGGGGTCATCGGCTATGCCCTCGGCGGCTGGTCGCACATGGCGGACCTGCCGCCGTTCTCGCTGGGATATGTCTCCGTCCTGGGCTTTGCCTGCATGGCGCCTGTGAGCGCGCTGACGGCGCCGCTGGGCGCAAGAATCGCCCACGCCCTGACGCGCCGCCAGTTGGAGGTCGGATTTGGCCTGTTTCTACTGCTGATGGCGCTGCGTTTCCTCGTAGCCATCATCTGGCGCTGAACGGCACCCCAATCACCAAGTGCGGCGAAATCCAGCGGTGATGGATTTGTTGATGGTGTCGCCGTTGTCCGCCACCGTGGTGGTCACGACCACCGGGCCGATCAGCTTTTGTGAGGCGCTCAGCGAAGGAAGCCAGGCACGGTCGAGACTATTGGTGGCCGTTCCGACGCTGACGCTGGTGCCGGATTGGGCGAGGCTGAGGCTCATGGTCTTTCCGGTCTGCCACTGCTCCGCACCACCTGCCTGGACAACCAGGGCATAATTGTCGCTGAGGCTGGCCGTCAGGCTGTCGCTCAGCGCCCATTGGCGGCTGAACGTCGTAGCGAGCGTGCTCTGATCCTGCGGATTGACGCGCACATCCACGCTGCCCTGCTCCCACAGCATGAAATTTGAAACACCGGGCAGGGTTGTATGAGCCCAGGCGACGGCCCCGGAGCCGTCCATGCCGGTAACGGTCGAGGTCTGGTAGGGCAGGATCGCGCTCCGCTGCGCGGTCGTCAGCGACATGTCGACCCCGAACTCGGTCCAGGTCCAGTCCTTGAAGGATCCCGCCGCCGTGACCGACGTGGTGCCGTTGGCATTTGCGACTTTCGATACCCGCGTGTTGAGACCCGTGCCGGCCGGGACGCGGGCGGTATTGCCCGCCGTGGTGGCCGTCGAGAGATAGGATGGCGTCTCGCCGGCATCCTCGGGCTCTGGCTCGACGACAAGTTCGGCCCAACTCCAGTTGGACAGATTTGCCGGCGCCCCGCTCTGGGGACTTGGCTTGATGATCACGGATGTCGTGTCCTGCGCGGCGGCAGGTACCCCCGACAAAGCCAGGATAATCAACGGGAAAATACCCGGCGCAAAGGCGCCGGTCAGGCTGGTGGTTCGCATGTCGTTCTCCATAGGTGCCGGCGCCCGCAAGGGCGCGCAGATGGCCTCGGATGCTGCCCGGCCCAGCCTCCGGGACAGCGACACTAGTAGACTGGCAAGACGTTAACGATTTCCTGCCGCAGCGCAACATGGGCTGCGAACGCATCCTCGCATGCGTCTGGCTCATGCCTTTGCGCGGCGCCTCCCGAATCGGCCGCTTGTTCCGCGCCCACTGCCCCGCTAATCCCCTCGCAGGGAGATAGACATGACGCCAGATACGCCCGCCGCCTCCGATGCCACCCATGCGCTGCTGCTGCGCATCGCCGACGCTCTCGAGCGCCTCGCCCCGGCGCGCGTGCCGGAGCCCGACTTCGAGGCGGCCGACGCCTTCGTGTGGCATACCGAGCCGCCCCGCTGCGAGCCGGTACCCCGAGTGAACCGGGTCGAAATGGAACTGCTGCACGGCATCGACCGGGTCCGCGACCAGTTGGTGGAGAACACGGAGCGATTCGCGCGCGGTCTTTCCGCCAACAACGCCCTGCTGTGGGGCGCACGCGGCATGGGCAAAAGCTCGCTCGTGAAGGCGGCTCATGCCCATGTGAACGGGACCGTTGCGGGCGGCGCAGCGGGTGGGCGGCTGAAGTTGGTGGAAATCCACCGTGAGGACATCGACAGCCTGCCGGAACTCATGACGCAGATGCGATCCTCTCAGCACCGCTTCATCGTGTTCTGCGACGATCTTTCATTCGATTCCGACGACACCACCTACAAATCGCTCAAAGCCGTTCTCGAAGGCGGCATCGAGGGACGGCCGGACAATGTGATCTTCTACGCGACCTCTAACCGCAGGCACCTGATGCCCCGCGATATGATGGACAACGAACGGGCGACCGCCATCAATCCCGGCGAGGCGATCGAGGAGAAGGTGTCTCTATCGGACCGCTTCGGGTTGTGGCTCGGCTTCCACAAATGCAGCCAGGACGAATATCTCGACATGGTGTCCGCATATGTGACGCATCACGCCTTGCCGCTCCCGGAGGAGAAATGGCGCCCCGAAGCGCTGGAATGGGCCACCACCCGCGGCTCCCGTTCCGGCCGCACCGCCTGGCAATATGTTCAGGATGTCGCCGGCCGCCTCGGTGTGCAGCTCAAGTCGACCTGAGTTGTGTGCGTTATCCCCTCTCCCGCGAGCGGGAGAGGGGGCGCCGCAGCGCGTAGGGAATAGGCTGAAGCCCATTCACGAAGATCAGTTCTTGGTGACGATACAGGTGCCGCCCTGGGCCGTGAGCGAGTTGCACAGGTTCGTGGCGTCGTCGCGGGTGTTGAACGGCCCGACCTGCGCCCGGTAGAAAATGCCCTTGTCGCCAAGGTCGGCCTTGCGCACCGTCGCCTTGTAGCTTCCCAGAAGCTGGGGATAGCGGCCCTGGAGCACCTTCCAGGAGCCCATGGCGTCGGCCTCTGACTTCTGAGAGGACACCTGGACCACATAGCTACCCGCAGCCGTCGCTGCCGGAGGCGTGACTGCGGCCTGCTGGACGGGTGGCGGGGCGGCGGCCACGGGCACACCCTGGCCGGTGGTGCTGGTGGTTGTCACGGTCCTGGGTGCGGGAATTCCGCCGGGAACGGGGTTCTGCGTGGGTGCATATGCGGTGGGGGCGGCGCCCGCGACCACGCGCTGCGGTGCCATACCGGCCGTCGGCGTCGCCGAAGGCACGATTGAACCATCGGCGCGCACCGCGACGGTGCGAACCTTCTTTGGATCGGTCGGCAAGGGCTGCGCGTTCGCAGCAGCAGCGGCAGCGGCGTTCACGTCCACCGGCTGCTCTTCGCGTGGCACGACACGCTCCTGGCCGGGTGTGCCGCCCACGCGGTCGTAAATCAGCTTCTGGCCGTCGCTGCCCTGGCTTGTGGGAGTGGGCCCCGCAACCTTACTGGGGCTGGTGTCAGCCTTGATGACCGGCGCGGTCTCCGAACTGGCGCTGCTTCCCGAGCCGCCACCAACCATGCGGAAGGCGAACACGCCCGCCGTGGCGGCGACGCTCAGGCCGACGATCGCCGCAACGGCGATCAGCGCCACCCGGCCGCGACGGCGGCGCGGTTCCATTTCGTAAACGTCCTCGCCGTGCGGGGGCATGTAGCCCTCCTCGCCAAAGGCAGGATCGTAAGTGTCGTCATATTCCTCATAGCCGTCCCGGTCGCTTTCGGCGCCGTAGGCATAAGCGTCGTCGGGGTGGTCTTCATTCTCGCGCTGTGTCGCCGCAGCCGGTCGTGTTACGGTGGGCGTGTCCTGGGTGGGCGTATCGGGCTTGCGCGCCGCGAGCGAGCCGTATCCGGAGCGCACGGTGCTCTGCTGGGCATCAAGAGTGGGCCTGCGGGTCTCGCTTTCGGTGCCTTCCCAACCCGAAGTGTCAGGCAAACGGCCCCGCACTGTAGTCTCGCGCGGAACAGTCTGTTCGCGCGGCGGCGCGGGTTCACGCAATGCGGTCGGCTCACGAAGGGTCGTTGGCTCGCGGAGCGTCGTTGGCTCGCGCAGGGTTGTCGGCTCGCGGAAGCTGGTGGGCTCGGCGGGGTCGCGGGTGGTGCGACGACCGGGCTGCCAATCCTCGAAACGCCGTTCGACCGGGGGAGCCGCGAACTGCGGACGTGGCGGCGCCTCGGCACGGGCCGGGCGCGCCTGCGGCACCGGATCGGCGGCGACCTCACCAAAATCGGCAAACGGATCTTCCTCGCCGATCAGTCGGGCGAGTTCCGCGAGCGCGTCATCGGAATTCTGTCCAGCAGACGCGGTGCGAGAGCCGGAAGATTGGCCCGCGTAGCCGTCGTCACGCCGATAGCGGAAGCTGCTTTCGTCGACCATTTTGCCTCAACCATGTCAGAGACTGGCTATGCGACCGCTGCCCGGCCCAGCCGGCGAGCGTGTTCGGGCACCGGCCCGAACAACGGTCATTTCATTTCTTCGACGGCCTCGACCCCCAGCAACTTCAGCCCCGAGGCTAGGACCGTGGCGACGCCATGCACCAAGGCCAGACGCGCCATGGTCAACTCTCGATCATTCTCCATAATGAAGCGTAAATGAGGCAAGTCTTTTCCGCGATTCCACTGCCCGTGGAACTCACTTGCCAATTCATACAGGAAGAATGCGACGCGATGAGGCTCGCGCGCCGCTGCGGCCTGCTCAATCAGCCGCGGCCAGCCGGCAAGACGCATCATCAGGCCGGTCTCGCCCGCGTCATCCAGGCGGGTGAGCGGGGCATGGGCGTAGACGCCGACCTCGGTGGGAAGGTCAGGATACCGCTCGCGCGCATTGCGGAGAATCGAATGCGCTCGGGCGTTCGCATATTGAACGTAGAAAACCGGGTTTTCGCGTGACTGCTCGATGACCTTGGCAAGATCGAAGTCGAGCGGGGCGTCGTTCTTCCGGAACAGCATCATGAAGCGGACGGCATCGCGCCCCACCTCGTCCACCACTTCGCGCAGGGTTACGAACGAGCCTGAGCGCTTCGACATACGCACGGGCTCGCCGTTGCGGGTCAGGCGCACCAACTGGCACAGTTCGATGTCCAGGCTGGCCTGGCCTGAGGTCACAGCCTTCACCGCCGCCTGCATGCGCTTCACATAGCCGCCGTGGTCCGCGCCCCACACGTCGATCATACGGCTGAAGCCGCGGTCGAACTTGTCCTTGTGGTAGGCGATGTCGCTGGCGAAATAGGTGTAGCTGCCGTCCGACTTCACCAGCGGGCGGTCCACATCGTCGCCAAAGGCGGTGGATCGGAACAGGGTCTGCTCGCGGTCTTCCCAATCCTCGATCGGCGCGCCCTTGGGCGGCGGGAGGCTGCCCTGGTAGACCTCGCCGGTGCTCCGCAACTGCTGAATGGTCGAGCCAACCTTGTCGCCCCCCTGGGTCAGCGACCGCTCCGAGAAGAACACGTCGAAGTCGATGCCGAGCGCAGCCAGATCCTCGCGGATCATGCCCATCATGGCGCTGATGGCCACGTCGCGGATCACCGGCAGCCATTCCGCCTCGGGCAGGGCAACGAGTGCGGCGCCATACTCCTTGGCCAGCGCCTCGCCAACTGGAACCAGATAATCGCCGGGATAGAGCCCCTCGGGGATAGTGCCGATGGTCTCGCCGAGCGCTTCGCGATAGCGCAGGAAGGCGGAGCGGGCCAGCACGTCCACCTGGGCGCCAGCGTCGTTAATGTAATATTCCCGTGTCACCTTGAAGCCGGCATAGGCCAGAAGGCTCGCCATGGCGTCGCCGAACACCGCGCCCCGGCAATGGCCCACATGCATCGGGCCGGTGGGATTGGCGGAGACATATTCGACGTTCACGGGCCGCGCAGCGCCGAGAGTTGATCGGCCGAAGCCCGCGCTGTCGCGCAGCAGTGCACCAAGTACGCCGGGCCAGAACGCTTGGTTCAGCGAGATGTTGATGAAGCCGGGGCCAGCGACGTCCACCTTTGTCACATCGGCCAGTCCCTCAAGCCGGGCGGCAATGAGGACGGCGAGATCACGCGGCTTCGCCTTGGCGTCCTTGGCCAAAACCATAGCCGCATTGGTGGCGAGATCGCCGTTTGCGAGGTCGCGCGGCGGCTCCACGACGATGCGCGCGAGGTCGAGCCCTTCCGGCACAAGCCCTTCGCCCGCCAGAGCGGCGACGGCGGCTCGCACATGATCGGCGAAGATCGCGTAGACGTTCATGGACCTGCCCAATGTGATGAAACCAGCCGGCGCCTAACGCAAATCCGGGGTTAAGTCAAAAAAGCGGGCATGCTGGTCGAGGGCGTAGCGGTCCGTCATGCCGGCAATATAGTCCGCCACCCGACGCGTGAGACGAAGGGTATCGGCAGCGTCCACGCCTTCGCTCCACCCTTCCGGCAGATCGGTGGGATGGGCGATGAAATGCCCGAACAGGTCACGCAACACCTGCATCGCCTCGTCCATGACGCGCTGGACGCGTGCGTGCCGATACATGCGGGCGAACAGGAAGGTCTTGATGGCCGCTTCCGCCTCCCGCATGGAATCGGAGAAGGCGATGAGCGGGCGCCCAAAGGCGCGCACCTGCGCTGCCGATCCAACCCCGCTGGCGACGGCGCGTGCATCGCTCTCGCGCACCACATCCTCGATCAAGCGGGTAATGACGCGGCGCATCACCTCGGTGCCGATCCGGTTGCGTTCAAGCTCCGGATAAAGGCCCCTCACCTCTTCCAGAGCCTCACCCACCAGCGGCAGGGCGGCGATGTCCTCTAACGAAAAGAAGCCGGCGCGCAAACCGTCGTCGAGGTCGTGAATGTCATAGGCGATGTCGTCGGAGATCGAAGCCACCTGTGCCTCCGGCCCAGCGTGCTGGTGGAGTTCCAGGTCCTGGGCTGCGGAATGAACCACGACCGCGTGCGGCAGCCCCTCGGCGTAACGCCCGGTCCCTTTGCCGGACATATCGGTCAGCGGGCCATTGTGCTTGGCTATGCCTTCCAGCGTCTCCCAGGTGAGGTTCAGACCGTCGAAGGCGGCGTAGCGTCGTTCCAGGCGCGTTACCACCCGCAGGGACTGGGCGTTGTGATCGAATCCGCCGTAGCCGACCAGACAGGCGTTCAGCGCGCGCTCTCCGGCATGGGCGAAAGGCGGGTGGCCGAGATCGTGCGCCAGCGCCAGCGCCTCGGCCAGATCCTCGTCCAGCCCCAGCGCGCGGGCGATCGAGCGTGCCACCTGCGCCACCTCAAGCGTATGGGAGAGGCGGGTGCGGAAATGATCGCCCTCGTGGAACACGAAGACCTGGGTCTTGTATTTCAGGCGGCGGAACGCCGTGGAATGGATGATGCGGTCGCAATCGCGCCGGAAGGGGTTCCGGGAATCATCAGGCTCGGGATACAGGCGCCCGCGTGTCTTGAAAGGATCGCTCGCCCAAGAAACGCGCGGCCGGCCACCCGCAACCGCCATCCTCAACCCCCGTCCCTCTTTAACTTCCTTGCGCGCGCACTTAACTATCATGCAATTGAAGGATCAACCGCCGAATTCCGGGATGCCCGCTGTGGATGTCGCACTCGAACCCACCCTCACCGTGACCGAAAGCGCCGCGCGCCGGATCAGCGAGATCCTGTCGGGCGAGGCGCCGGAAAGCGTGCTCCGCGTGAGTGTGGAAGGCGGCGGATGCTCCGGTTTCCAGTATCGCTTCGACGTCACGCGCGAGCGGGACCAGGAGGATCTGGTGATCGAGAAAGCCGGCGCAACCATCGTCGTGGACAAGGTGTCGCTGGACTATCTCTCCGGCTCGCGCCTGGATTTCGTGGACGATCTGATCGGCGCGGCCTTCAAGATCGACAATCCTCAGGCCACCGCCTCCTGCGGCTGCGGAACCAGTTTCGCCCTCTGAGGCCGCCGCCCCGCCTTAATAAGGCAGGGGAAGATGAGACGGCCAGGCGCCGTTCAGGCAGGGGAACAGCCGCTCGGCCCGCGCGATGATCAAGAGATCCGGCTTGAATCGCTTCACCTCGTTGAAGTCGAAATCGCAGCTGCCATAGATCGTCCGGCTGAAATGCATCCACCCCACCTCTGCCGCTGGCGTATAGGCGAACAGCAGCGGCCAGATGCGGATCGAATACGAATCCCCCAGGATCAGAACGCGTGGCCCGCTGTCCGCGTAGCGAAGCGCGTAGCCGTTGAACTGCTTGATTTCGTGCGGGGCCCTGAAAACGAAGGGCGACGGCGCGCCGGTGTCCTTCAGGTTCAATATCTGGTTTTCATCGGGATGCTGGGGTGTGCGCCGCAAACTGCGGGCAAGATCACCCAGCGGATATGGCGCCACCGGCCCGACCACTTTCGTGACGTCCAACTGCCAATCCGGTAATCCCGCCGCGCGCATCGTGGCATTGAAGGCCAGGACGCTGCTGAGGCTGGTCCAATGGGTGTCGTTGGGGAGAAAACGCCTGTTGTCCGGCGACTGGCGCAGCACTTCGCGCAGATCGACCGCCGCGATGCCTCGGATCTTCAACTCCTCAAGCATGAGGGAATATTCGGTCGGGCGCGGCGGTAGCTTGTCGTTCCACACTGGCAGATCCGCGATGTCCACCGACTGGGCGTTCGGGGGCACCGCGACCACCACCTTGGTGCCATCCGGCGTCAGTTCGCGCTGTAGTGCCATCGCCACCATGGCGAACCGCTCCACCGCCGCCTTTCGGTAGAGCGCGCCGGCCGATTGCGCCGGGGCCGACTGTCCGGCCCAGAACAACTGGCCGTCGCGGCCGGTGTACACGAGGTCGCTGTCCTGCGACGCCGCCCAATGCCGGATATCTTCGCGCAGCACGGGAAGGCTGGCGCGGAACCCGAAATTATCCTGAAAATAGAAGCCGAACTGCTGAAGGCGCCCGTGCATGCGCTGGACCCATGAGGCGTCGGCTGGCTTCTGCCCGCCGCGCCAGATGCCGCGCCCTGCGGGGTCCGGCACCAGATTGCTGAGCAGCAGAAGCGCGAGGATTCCCACCACCAGGACAGCCATGTGCCGCCGATGGGGAATCAACATGCCTTGGCTCATTTGCGCGCCTCGGGCGCAGGCTGCGGCAGGTTTGCCGGCCACTCCCCCTTCAAGCAGGGAAACATCCGCTCGGTTCGGGCAATGATGAGCACTTGCGGCGCAAACCGCTCAACATCTGCGAAGTCGAAATCGCAAGAGCCGTACACCGCCTTGCTGAAGTGGACCCATGCCACCTCCGCCACCGGCGTATAGCCCAGCAGATAGGGCCAGCTATCGACAGTATAGGAATCGCCGAGCACCATGACGCGGGGGCCGCTATCGCGGAACCGAACGAAATAGGGATTGAAGCCACCCATCTCGTTGCGCGACTTGAAGTCCGGATTGGTCTGGCGTTGCCAGGCGGGGTTTAGGCGCAGTTCTTGGTTTTCGTTCGGCAGCTTGATCCTCAGATTGAGCGCCGTCGCGATGTCCCCCAGCGGCGCGGGCTTCATAGGACCAACAGCGGCCGCCACATCGACCTGCCAGTCGGGATGGCCCGCAGCGACCATTGCCGCGTTCAGCGCCAGCGTGGCGCTGAGGTTGTTCCAATGGGTATCGTTCGCGAGATATTTGCGCGCCTGAGGCGAAGCGCGCAGCACCGCGCGCAGATCCACGGCCGTGATCCCGGCGTGCGCCAGTTCAGCCAGCATCAGCGCGTATTCCGTGGGACGCGGCTTTACCCAGTTGAACCAGTCGGGCAGATTCTCCACATCCACGGTCTGTGCGTTAGGGGGCAGCGCCACGACGATTTTCGTATTCGGGAGGCGCGCCTGCATGGCCTCGATGACCGAGACGAAACGCTGGACGGCGGCCATGCGGTAGATCTGGCCGGATGTCTGCTCGGGCGCCCGCTGCAACGACCAGAAAACCTGCCCCTTCGGCCCGAAATAGATCAGTTTGGTGTCGGGCGAGCGGGCGAACTCCCGCAGTTCGCGCCGAAACTGGGGCAGCGAGGCGCGGAAGCCGAAATTGTCCTTGAAGTAGAAGCTGATGCTTCTGAGATTGCCGTGAAGGCGCTGAAACAGATTGTCTTGCGGACGGGCGACAATGCGCCATTCGCCCGAGCCGGCGGGGTCAGGAATGAGATTGCTGAGCAGCATGACGGCAAGCAGGCCCGCGACCAGCACGCCCATATAGCGACGAGATCCGACAAGCATTGGCATTGTCAGAACCTGTAATAGAGGAACGGAGACCCCGTTCCGCCCCCGACGGAAATGACCGATAGGACCATCAGCGCCGCGATCATCAGATAGTCGCCGGAAACCACCAGCGGGCGCAGCGCAGGCGAGAAGCGGATACGCGGCCACTTCCAGAACCCGATCAATCCACCCACGACCAGGGCGACGATGGACAGCGGCTGGAGGCCGAAGCCCAGCGCGACGGAGAAGCCGCCGACACCGTTGAGCCCCACCATGCCCTGGAACATCGCCAGCGCGCCATCGAAGGTTTCCGCCCTAAACCAAACCCAGCCCAGCAGAACCACCAGCACGGTATAGACGTGGGCGAACCCGGAGGGCAGACGCTTCAGAACGCGCCCCAGGCCGGCCCTCTCGATCACCAGGAACAGGCCGTGGTGCGCGCCCCAGATGATGAAATTCCAGCTCGCCCCGTGCCATAGGCCGCATAGCAGGAACACCGACCACAGGTTCGCATAGGTGCGCGCCTCGCCGAGGCGGTTTCCACCCAGAGGAATGTAGACATAGTCCCGCAGCCAGGAGGACAGGCTCATGTGCCACCGGCGCCAGAATTCCGTGATGCTGAGCGAGGCGTAGGGAATGCGGAAGTTGCGCGGCAGGGTGAAGCCCACCATCACGCCGAGCCCGACCGCCATGGCCGAATAGCCGCCGAAATCATAATAGATCTGGATGGCGTAGCCATAAACGCCGAGCCAGGATTCGATGAGCGTCGGCGCTGAGGTTCCATCGAATATGATGTCCACCAGCCGGGCCACCTCGTCGGCGATCAGGACCTTCCAGGCGAGGCCGATGGCGAAGATGCGCGCACCCGCCGAAAACCGCCCCCAGGTGGTGCGCCGATCCCCCAATTGCCGCGCCACCGAGGAATACCGCACGATGGGGCCAGCCACGAGCTGGGGGAACATGGTCATGTAGAGCGTGAACTCGACCACGCTCTTATTCGCGCGCACCTTACCTTTGTAGATATCGGCGATATAGGAAATCGCGTGAAAGGTATAAAATGAAATACCGAGCGGAAGTGAGATTTTCGGAACCGGTATCTGAACGCCAAACGGCGCGAGCATTTCGTCCATATTCCAAAGGATGAACCCGGTATATTTAAAGACTGCGAGCAGAGCGACGTTGAATATAATTCCGTAGACAAGGATACGCTTGCGCGCCGCGCCCTGGCGCAGGTCTATCGCCTTCGCGATCTGGAAGTTGACGCCAATGGAGAACAGCAGAAGAAATAGATGCGGGGTGTAGCCGACCGAATAAAATATCAGAGAGAATATGACAAATATGATGTTCCTGGCCGCTATGGTCTTTGAAACAAAATACAAAGCCAGAAACAGCGGCAGAAAGTAAAACAGGAACTGGATAGACGCGAAGGTCATGCTACGCCGGCTTCCGCTTGATGCGACGGTTTCGCAATGCCATCCTTTGTCGCCGTGGGCAAGCTTCCCGTAAGGGACGCTCGCGTGCCCATGTATTGATACCTCCGCCCGGCTTGGACCCTTTGAACATGCGCATCGCCACCTGGAACGTGAATTCAATCCGCCAGCGGCTCGACCATGCCGTTGCATGGCTCAAGGAGGCGCAGCCGGATGTGGTGTGCCTGCAGGAGCTGAAGTGCCAGGACGAAGCGTTCCCTCGCGAGGCCTTCGAGAGCCTCGGCTACAATGTGGCGGTCCACGGCCAGAAGGGGTTCAACGGCGTCGCCCTGCTGTCCAAGCTCCCACTTGAGGACGTGACGACCGGCCTGCCCGGCGATGACACCGATGTGCAGTCGCGCTTCATCGAGGCAGTCGTCTCCGCCAAGGGGATGGCGGTGCGCATCTGCTGCCTCTATCTGCCCAACGGAAATCCGGTCAATACCGAGAAATATCCCTACAAGCTCGGCTTCATGGCCCGGCTTCGCGCGCTGGCGGCCGCCCGCCTCGAGCTAGAGGAAGCCTTTGTCCTCGCCGGGGATTTCAATGTCATCCCGACAGTGGCCGATGCCGCCGACCCTTCGGCCTGGGTGCATGACGCGCTGTTTCTGCCGCCGACCCGAGAAGCCTTCCGCGATCTCATCAACCTTGGCCTGACGGACGCGGTGCGCGCCACCTCGGACGCCGACGGGCTCTATAGCTTCTGGGACTATCAGGCGGGCGCCTGGCAGCGCGACATGGGCATCCGCATCGACCATCTCCTGCTGTCCCCGCAAGCGGCGGACAAGCTCGTGGCGGCCGGCATCGACAAGCATGTGCGCGGCTGGGAAAAGCCCTCCGACCATGTGCCGGTGTGGGTGGACCTCGCCATTGCGGCGTGAGCCTCAGAAAGTGAATTCCGGGCCCGAATAATCCGTCGGAACCTTGATGGCGCCAGAAGCGATATCCGCGGAATAGCGTACGATTGCCGCCCGCACGTCCGCCGGCACCTCCGGTGCCATGGCGAGGCGCACCGCATCGCCTGAGGACACGCCGAGCTTCACATGCCGCCCCGGCACCAGGCGCCCTGTGACGGCATCGGTCACCGCATCCTTCATGGCAACCGAGACATCGGCAATCGCGCTGGCGATGAAGACATCGGGCGCGACCGGATACCAGTCCCGCACATTGCCGATCTGGTAGATGTGCTTCTCGCGGCAGGCCGCGATCGCGCCCGGACGTCCGGCGTTGAGCATGGTGAAGATGATGTCTGCGCCCGCATCGGCCTGGGCGGCGGTCACCTTGAAGGCGAGCGCGGCATCGTCCTGCTCGCCGCAGAAGGTGGTTAGAAGCTTCACGTCGGGCTTGGCGTATTTCACCCCAGCGGCGTAGCCGGCACGGCCCTTCAGGCCCGGCGGCACGCGAATGCCGGAGATGTGGCCCACTGTGCCCGTCTTGGTCATGAGAGCCGCAGCAGCACCCGCGAGCCAGGCTGATTCTTCCTGAAGCACCTCGTAGCTGGTGAGATTGGCGCCTTCGACACCGCCCTGGATGACGAGAAACTGGATGGCGGGATTGTCCGCCGCCACGATCTTGGCGGCTTCGTTGCACTGCCCTCCATGGGCCGCGACGATGGTGGCGCCGCCTTCGACAAGCTTTCGCAAACCCGCGACGAGATCATCCTTTTGGGGACGCACGCCATCAACCACGGTGCTTTCGACACGCAAGGCGCTCGTGGCGGCCTCGAACCCGGAATATCCCGCCTGCATGAAGCCGCCGTCATCCCGGCGCCCTGGAAGGAGCAGCCCGACCTTGGCTTCTGCGGGATAAGCGGATGGAAGAAAGCCCGGCAAAAGCATCGCCCCGGCAAAGGATGCCCCCCAAAGGGTAATCTGGCGGCGGGTCGGGTCGGCCATTGGTATGTCTTCCAGAACGAGGCGGGAAGGCGCGCGCGAGCAGCTTCCACAGCATCATTATGGACGACATATTGCGATGCACAATAACTTAAAGCATTGAAAACGCCGCAGGCGCTAACCGAGATTACCGCTGCGAGGTCTTCAGCCACTGCTCCAGGTTCTGGAGCGCGGCGGCGCGTTCGTCCGGGGTCGCGGCGGTGAAGGCGTCCTCGTAGAGGTCCACCACCCATTTATCGCCGGGGCCGGCGGCGGAATCGCGCGCGAGGGTCAGCCACATAAGGCCGCGCGCCGGCTGGCGGCTGATCCCGTCATCGCCACGAAACAGCATATGCCCGAGCAGCGCCTGCGCCTCGTACTGTCCCTTCTGGGACGACAGGAACAGCCACCGCGCGGCCTGGCGGGGATCACGCTGCAGGCCATTGCCGTCGAGATAGAGCTTGCCGAGACGAAACTGCGCGTCCGGATCGCCGAAATAGGACGCGGCGTAGGAATACATATCCCGTGCGCGGGTCGGATCACGCCGGACGTTGGAATTGGGAATGCCGGCGAGATAATAGCCGCCGAGCGCCACGAACGCGCTCGCCACGAAGCGGGCCTGCGCGGTGCCGGGATAGTCCTCGGCATGGGTGTTGGCGACGCGGGTGAAATATTCAAACGCCTTCATATCGTCGCGTTTGACGCCGTCACCATCCGCATACATGCGGCCAAGCTTCCACTGCGCGGCGGGATGGCCCTGGTCTGCGGCGTAGCGTAGGGCATCGACGCCCTTCGCGGTCTGGCCGGAGCGGAGCGCCTGCGTCCCCGAACGGAAGGCTTCGTCGACCGGACGCATAGGCGGCGCCAGGGGCACGTTCGCCGGCGGGGTCAGCGGTGAACCCAGGTTCTCGTCCTGCTGCTCGGCCGTGCCGTCGAAGGCTACGGCGGGAAGACAGACCGAAAAGATCAGAACCGGCGACACCGCTGCGGCCAGGAACAGACCACGCAGGGATGGTCCGAATCCCCGTCTCGACCGTCCCGCGGCGGGAAGGGCCGAGCCGGCTTCAAGGCCAGACAGATAAGAGCGCGACGTAACCTGCATGATCGACTGACGATGCCATCCCCTGCGGGCGAGATCGCGGCCACCGCAAGGCCGAGCCAAGGTTTCTCCTTGACGCCTTTCCAGTGTCCTAAACCCACCTTTGGTCCTGCCCCCACCCATCGACAATCACCCCTGCGGCGGCGGGGAAAACATCCCCGGATACGCGACCGCCGCATCTACCCTTTCCGTCTCGTGCCGTTTTGTGGCGGGATCGCGGCGCAAGCAGCCCGCCGGGCCTCGCTTTCATTGAAAGAAAACCAGTGTTGCCCGGCTGACACAGCAACATGCGGCCAGCGTCCAACGCACGGTCTGGTTGACTGCTTGACCGGGCGCCTTATGCGGGCAACATGGACCGAGCGGAGACGGGGGGCCTCATTGCCAAGGCAGGATCATGGTGGGCGCAGCACCGAGATTGCCGAAGTCTTCCGCACCTTCCTGAAGCTCGGACTTATTTCATTCGGCGGCCCTGCGGCGCATATCGGATATTTCCGTGAGGCCTTCGTGGTGCGTCGGCGCTGGATCGGCGAGTCGGAATATGCCGACCTTGTCGCCCTGTGCCAGTTCCTTCCCGGCCCCGCCTCGAGCCAACTTGGCTTCGCCATCGGCATCATGCGGGGACGCGGATTGGCGGGTGGGATCGCGGCCTGGGTCGGCTTTACCTTGCCCTCGGCGCTATTCCTCGCGGCGTGTGGGCTCGGCGTCTCGTACCAAGCCGGCTTTTCCTGGGACAAGCTGCTTCATGGGCTGAATCTGGTGGCGGTGGCGGTGGTCGCGCAGGCCGTGTGGGGGATGGCGCGGACGGTGGCGCCGTTTCCGCAGCGGATCGCCATTTCCTTCCTGGCCTTCGCCTTGTGTCTGCTCTGGATGGGACCGGCCGGACAGGTTCTCGCCATCACTCTGGGCGCGGTAGCGGGCCTTCTCATAAAGCGCCCTGAGATACATCCTCCCGCCGCCTCGGCTTCCGTTCCGATTGGACGCCGCGCCGGGCTTATCGCGCTCGGCAGTGCTATTGCTCTGCTGGTTCTGCTGCCGCTGTTCGCGAACAGCAATCAGGCTCTGGCACTGTTTTCAGCCTTCTACCGTTCGGGCGCGCTGGTGTTCGGAGGCGGCCATGTGGTGCTGCCACTCCTCGAATCGTCGGTGGTGGCGCCAGGTTGGGTCAACGGTGGGGATTTCCTGGCCGGCTATGGACTGGCCCAGGCCGTACCCGGCCCGCTTTTCACGTTCGCCGCCTATCTCGGCGCGGTCGCGGCCGGACCGGTTGGAGCGATGCTCGCGCTTGTCGCGATATTCCTTCCGGGCCTGCTGATGGTGTTTGGTGTTTTGCCTTTCTGGGGCACGGTGCGCGCATTCCCCCCGGCGCAGGCGGCAATGGGCGGAGCCAACGCCGCGGTGGTCGGCATACTCGCGGCGGCGCTCTACACGCCCGTCTGGACCAGCGCGATCATCCGTCCCGTCGACCTCGTGCTCGCCGTGGGCGGCTTCCTCCTCCTTACGGTGTGGAGAATGCCGCCCTGGAGCATCGTTGCCCTGTTGGGGGTTACGGGCGCGTATTTCGCCTGATTAGCTTCCGGAAAGCTGCTGGATCGCGGTGCGCACCTTGTCCTTGCGGGCAAGATATTCGGTGCGCTTTTCCCGTTCGGCCTCGACCACGTCTTCCGGTGCGCGGGCGATGAAGCTCTCGTTGGAGAGCTTGCCGTCGATGCGGGAGACTTCCTGGTCGAGCTTGCCCTCTTCCTTGCGCAACCGCACCAGTTCCGCCGCGAGATCGACGACGCCGGAGAGCGGCAGGGCCGCAGTCTCGCCGCGCACCACCATCTGCACCGATTCCGCCGGCGCGGTCTGAGAGAACGAAACCGCGGAAAGGCGAGCGAGGCGGCGTAGTGCGTCGTCCCACGCGAGGGCACGGGCGTGGGTTTCGGGCGCCGTCTCCACCAGAACCAGTGGCACCTGGGCGCCGGCCGGCACATTCATCTCGGCGCGCACCGAGCGGATCTCGGTGATGAGATCCACCACCCAGCCCACTTCCGCCTCGGCATCGGGCGCTTCCAGGCCGGCCAGGTCCGGCCAGCTGGAAAGCACCAGAAGCCCATCGCGAGCGGGGCCGACTTCGCCGGTACGTGCCCACAATTCCTCGGTCAGGAACGGCATAAAGGGGTGCAGCAGTTTCAGAGACACATCGAGCACGAAGGCGGTGGCGGCGCGCACTTCGTCCTTCGCCGGCCCATCGGCACCGGACAGTACCGGCTTTGCCAATTCGAGATGCCAGTCGCAGAACACGTTCCAGAGGAAGCGGTACACCGCGCCCGCCGCGTCGTTGAAGCGGTAAGCCTCAATGGCCGCCGTCACCTCAAACGAGGCACGGGCGGCTTCGCCGATGATCCAGCGCGCGAGCGTGCCATCGGCCCTGGCGGGATCGAAACCCTCGACCCGCACGCAGCCGTTCATTTGGGCGAAGCGAACCGCGTTCCAGAGCTTGGTGGCGAAGTTCCGGTAGCCTTCGACCCGTGAGGTCGCAAGCTTGATGTCGCGGCCCTGCGCCGCCATGGCCGCCAGGGTGAACCGCAGCGCGTCAGCGCCATACTGGTCGACCAGGTCGAGCGGGTTGATGACGTTGCCCTTCGACTTCGACATCTTGGCGCCCTTCTCGTCACGGACGAGGGCGTGGATGTAGACATCCCTAAACGGCACGTCGGGCATGAAATGCATGCCGAACATCATCATCCGGGCCACCCAGAAGAAGATGATGTCGAACCCCGTCACCAGAACCGATGTGGGGTAGAATTTCGCCAGTTCCGGCGTCTCGTCCGGCCAGCCCATGGTGGAAAACGGCCAAAGGGCGGACGAGAACCATGTGTCCAGCACGTCCTCGTCTCGGATCAGGAACGTGGCGCGCTTGTCCGCGTCATCGATCAGGGCCTGCGCCTCTTCACCCGAGAGCGTCTCGTTCGCGACATTGTGGGCGATGGCGTTCTCGAAAGCCTCGTCCTCGTCCAGTGCCACGAACACGTTGCCGAATGGGTCGTACCAGGCCGGAATCTGATGCCCCCACCAAAGCTGACGCGAGACGCACCAGGGCTGAATATTCTCCAGCCACTCGAAATAGGTCTTTTCCCAATTCTTCGGCACGAAACTCGTCCGCCCCTCGCGCACGGCAGCGAGCGCAGGCTGCGCCAGGGTCTTGGCGTCCACGTACCATTGGTCGGTCAGCCAGGGCTCGATCACCACGCCCGAGCGGTCGCCGTGCGGCACCATGTGGGTGTGCGGTTCGATCGTCTCCAACAGCTCGAGATTGGTCAGCAGTTCGACGATGTGCTTGCGCGCGGCGAACCGGTCCATGCCCTTGAGGTGGCTGAGAACGCCGCCAAAATCAGGGTCGTCCACATAGGCGTCGCGCCGGTCGGCGTAGTCGTCGCGGATGCCGGTGGGATCGATCCGCGCCTCGGCGTCGAGCACGTTGATCATCGGCAGATGGTGGCGCCGACCAACCTCGAAATCGTTGAAATCGTGCGCGGGCGTGATCTTCACCGCTCCGGAGCCCTTCTCAGGGTCGGAATATTCATCCGCGACGATGGGAATGCGCCGGCCGAGCAGCGGCAAGATCACATGCTTGCCAACGAGGTCGGTGTACCGCTCGTCCTCGGGATGCACCGCAACGGCGGTGTCGCCCAGCATGGTTTCGGGGCGGGTTGTGGCCACCACGATGAAGCGGCCCGGCTCGCCCTCCACGGGATAGCGCAGGTGCCAGAGATTGCCCTTCACCTCTGTCGGCTGCACTTCGAGGTCTGAGATGGCGGTGAGCAGCTTGGGGTCCCAGTTGACCAGCCGCTTGTCCTTGTAGATCAGCCCGTCGCGATGAAGCTGGACGAACACCTTCAGCACAGCGCGGGACAGGCCCTCGTCCATGGTGAAGCGTTCGCGCGACCAGTCGCAGGATGCGCCCAGGCGCTTCAACTGCTCGACGATGATGCCGCCCGATTCTTCCTTCCACGCCCAAACGCGCTCGATGAACGCGTCGCGGCCCATGTCGCGTCGTCCCGGCTCCTTGCGCTCCATGAGTTGGCGTTCCACCACCATCTGGGTGGCGATGCCCGCGTGGTCCATGCCCGGCTGCCAGAGCACGTCCTTACCGCGCATGCGTTCGAAACGCGCCAGTACATCCTGCAACGTGTTGTTGAGCGCATGGCCCATGTGCAGCGAGCCGGTGACGTTCGGCGGCGGGATAACGATGGAGAATCCGGGCGCATCCTTGCGCTCGGGCCGCCCGCAGCGGAACGCTCCCGCCTGTTCCCAGGCGGCCGAGATGTGCGCCTCGACGGCCGCGGGTTCAAAAATCTTGTCCAGCATGTGCAAAAGCTCCGCCGAGGGCCCTGCCCTCTCAGAGATGAGAAAACCTGAGCGCGTTAAAGCCGCACGGCGGCCCCGTCGTCAACGGGCCGCCGTGTTCCTGGTTTCAAAGGTGGAATGCAGGTCAGCGCGAGGTGCGCGAAATACGCTCGATTTCCTGGCGCACCTGACGCTCGACGATCCGGGGAAGATTGTCGTCGAGCCACGTCTTGAGCATGGGCCGCAAAATCTCCTTCACGAGATCCTCGATGGTCCGCTCACGCGCGGGCAGCACCGCATCTCCAAGGGATTCGAACGCGGCGATCACCGCAGCGTCCACGTCAGGCGAAAGAAGGTCCTTGCGTCGCGCCGGTTCGGCTGGCGCGCGGCTCGTGGGCTCCGGCGGCCGCACGGACACCGGACGCGGCGCGGTCGGCTCGCGCACAGGTTCCGGTCGGCGGGCCGTTGCCGGCTGGCTGGAAGCAGCGCCCTGGTAGGGATAATCCGCCATGTCCTCGCCCTTCATCAGTTCCGTCGCGGGCTCGGCCGCAAAGGAATGCTCGCGCACAGTGGAATCGCCGGAAAGAGACGCGTCGGAAAACAAAGGATCAGACAGGGATGGGCCGCCAGGACTCTGCCCGACAGGAGGCGCCGCCATCCGTGCCTGCGGCATCGGCGGACGACGCGATACCGGTTCCGGCGCCCGCTCGGGGCGACGCGGCATCGGATCATCGTCAGCGATGATGCGACGGATCGAGGCGAGAATCTCGTCCATGGATGGCTCGTTTGACTTGGCGTTCGCGGACATCTCTCGACCTCGGCCGAAGACGTCCTTCAATCCGCGCGGCAAGCTACGATTGATAAGGGACGCCAGAATCGCACCTGTGACTCAAAGTATGGCATTGCACCGGCGGGCCGCGAAGCCCGCCGTGACGGAACCCACTATTTTCCGTCGGGCGTGCGAACCCCGGCCCAGCTGTCACGGACCTGCAGGTAATGCACCTTGGGGTCATAGACCGGTACTTTGAGGCCGAGCGACACGGCATCGAGCCGGCCGACGGTGGAGACGACCGAATACGCAGCCACAACACGGTCTCGCTGGGCAATCACAAGAGCCGACTTCGAGTTGGTGAGGTCGGTCTGTGCGTTCAGCACGTCTGTGGTGGTGCGCTGGCCGACGCGCCACTCTTCACGGACACCTTCAAGGGCGAGGGTGTTGGCCGCCACCTGCGACTGGGCCGCTTCGATCTGCGCCTTGGCAGCTTCGAGAGCGCCCCAATACTGCACGGCCTGGGTACGGACCTGATCGCGGTTCACATCCACTTCGATGCGCGCCTGGGACAGGTATTCCTTGGCCTGACGGATCGCGGAATATTCCGCACCGCCCTGATAGATCGGCACCGTGAGGTTCAGCATCACGCTTGCGGCGGCGGCGTTATCGATGGAGTCGCTCTGGTCGTAGGACTTGGACAACTGGCCCTGAACCGCGAGGTTCGGACCCAGATTGCTCTCCGCCATCCGCACCTGGAAGTTCGCGGCATCCACCGCGTATTGCGACGCGAGAATGGCGGGATGGCTTCCCAGACCCGACTTGATGACCAGATCGAGCGTACCGGGAATCCGGCGCTCGGCGGTGGTTCCCGGCGGCGTCAGCTTGCCCGGCTCCATGCCGATGACCTGCCGATAAACCGCGCGGTAAGACGACAGATTGGCGATGGCCTGGGCCACCTGATACTGCGCCGAAGCGACCCGCGCCTCGGCCTGCGCCACGTCGGTACGCGTCACCTCTCCCACGTTGAAGCGGTCGCGGGTGGCACGCAGTTCCTGCTGGAGGGCTGCGAGATTCTGCTGTTGCAGTTCGAGCAATGCGATGCCCTGGATCACGTCCATATAGGCTGTGACGCCATTCAGCAGAACGGTCTGCTCGGTGTTGCGCAGCGTTTCCCGGGAGCCCTTCACCTGAGATTCCGCATTGCGGGTGGTGTTGGCCGTGAGAAAGCTATTGAAGATCGTCTGCGTGGCCGTGAGGTTGAATGCGCGCGGAAGGATCGTGCCGTCGGTGCTAACACCGCCGGACGAGGCGCGCTGATACTGACCACCCACGCTGGCGCCCGCTGAGATGTTCGGACGGTAGCCAGACAGAGCCTGAGAGACGTTCTCGTCCACCGCCCGCGTTCCTGCACGCTGGGAGTTCAAGGTGGGATTATTGATATAAGCAGCCGCAAGTGCAGCATCGATCGTCTGCGCTGAAACGCCCGAAGGCGTCACCGCGGCAGCCGATGCGAAGGCAATCGAAGCCAAAACGCAAAAGCGTCGGCGAACCCGCGCCGAAAGGGACATGTACCTCTCCCCGACCCACGCAACCCAAAATAACACGCTGATCCGCCCAGCTCAGCATGCGTAAACTGAACATAGCCACATGGACCACTCTAGGGAACCAACAGACACGTCCCCTTAACGCTTTTCTGCCTGACCGCGGCAGATGCGCCACAGGTGAACGCAGCAAGAAGACTCAAGCACTTACGCGCGAATCAGGCCGGATCGCATCGATCCGCCATGAGAAAATACGGTTAACCTCAAGCTCCAGAACGGCTTTCCGATCCCGCGCCAAGACGGACGGCCAGACGGCTTAGAAGGTAAACCGCTGAGGGGCCTCAAAACCCGGCAGCGCGGGAACGGCGGCGTTGAACACCACCCGCTCGCTGACCACCGTTCCGGTCTTGGTGAACAGGGCCGCACGCCCTGCCCCACCCTGGCCGACCACCGCGACCAGGCGGCCGCCATCCCTCAGTTGGGCGAGCAGCGCGGGCGGCACCAGCTCAACGGAGCCATTGACGAAAATGACATCGTAGGGCGCCTCGGGTGCCCAACCGGCCGTGAGCGAGCCCTGAAAGATCGCCGCGTTCGATATGCCAAGATCGACCAGCGTGGCGGTGGCCGACGCGACCAGATCTGCATCGTCGTCGACCGATACCACTTGGCCGCTGAGCCGCCCCAGGATCGCCGCGGAATAGCCGGTACCGGTGCCCACATCGAGCACCAGTTCGTCAGGCTGAACATCCGCGAGTTGGACCAGCTTGGCCAGGAACATCGGCTCCAGGAGATACCGCGCAGGCGCGCCGCCCGACGCGGGGCGGATGACCAGATCGTCGTCGATATAGGCCAGAGATCGCAGGTGCTGCGGCACGAACCGCTCGCGCGGGATGTCCAGCATCGCTTCGACGATCCGAAGGTCGGTCACGTCATTGGCACGTACCTGGCTATCCACCATTCCGCGACGCAACTCGGTGAAATCGATCATCGCAGACCCTCCGGACGTTCCTGCAAACCGTACCTTTTCGTGATGAGCCACAGCCGCAATTCATTTGCAAGCCGGTGATTTGTCCCCGGCAAGGCCGGGAGCCTTGGGATGCAGGCGCAGCCCAGGCCCCGGGCCGATGCGTCACTTGCTGCCGGCGTCGCCGATGCCGACCACGGTGATCTGGCGGAAGATCACATGATCGCCGGTGCCGAGCTTCTTGAACCCATCCTGGTCGCCGGGAACCTTGATGTCCAACGTGTTTCCGGCGGGACCCTGAAGCGTCACGGTTCGGGTATCAGCGGCGATGGCGGTGATGGTGGCGGCGATTTCGCGGCGGTCGGTGACGATCATGCCCGGCTTAGCGCCGGCGGGCACCGTGTCGAGGGTCTTCACGTCGACCGGAAGCGGGGTGCCGTCATTGGCATGCACGACCGTGATCTGGGTTGCCTGCTCCATGGCGGCCTTGAAGGTGTCGCCCACCTTAACCTGGTCGAAGTTCTGCATCTCAGGCCCGGCGGTGATCACCAGCCAGTTCCCCTTAGGGCCCACCAGCGTGATGGTGCGGGCCTTGGCGTCGACGGCGGAAACCTTCGCGCTGATCTCTTCCTTCACCACGAAGCCAACCGCGAGGATGGGCTCCGCCGCGACCGCAAGGGTCGGCAGGCACGCCACGATACCGGCGGCAATCAGTCTGCGCATGTTCATCTGGTGTCTCCTCGGAGGTCGCTTCGAATCGGCGACGTGTTGGCGTAGCCGCCGCCTGTTACGTGCTCAAGTCGTTCCATCTGCCAATGTTTGGCCTATATGCCGCCCCGAAGGACGCCCGGCGCAGCCGCGTTGCGCCTGCAGGCAAGCCGCTTCCAGGCCGCCCACGCGCCGGATTCCGAAAGCAGTTGAACAACATAGCGCCCTCTCTTGCGCAAACCCTTGTCCTGCTTTAACAACCGCCCGCATGAGGCCACGTGGCGGAGTGGTTACGCAGCGGACTGCAAATCCGTGCACCCCGGTTCGATTCCGGGCGTGGCCTCCAGCGCGGCGGGCACACGAGCCGATTTTTTCAGCACCGCCCCGCTTCCGAACACCGTTTCGTGCAGCCGCCGATAGACGCGGCACCGGGCGGGTGTTCAAAGGCTCGAACCGGAGATCCAGATGAGCTTTGCCCCGCTTGAGCGCGTGCGCGCAGCCTTTCTCAAAGACGAGAATTTGCGGGTTGTTTACCGCCTGTTCGTGCAGGACGGGTCGAAGCACTGGAAGGGGTATGCCACCGCATTCTTCTTCATGGGCCTGATGGCCGGTGCCACCGGCGGCATGGCGTACCTGATGAAGGACGCGGTCGATTCGATCTTCGTCAGTCCCACCACTCAAGCGATCTGGACCGTGGCCATCGCCATGATGGTGCTGTCCATGACCAAGGGCTTCTCGGCCTTTGCGCAGACGGTGACCATGGCGCGGGTCGGCAATCGCATCGTCGCAGATAACCAGAAGCGAATCTTCGACAAGCTGCTCGGCAAGGACGTGCGCTATTACGCGGCGAACCACACCGCCGAAATCACCATGCGCTTTTCCATGGGCGCGGGCTCCGCCCGCGACGCGCTGAACCTCGTCATCACATCCATGGGCCGCGACGTGCTCTCGCTCATTGCCCTCGGCACAGTGGCGATCGTGCAGGACCCTTTCCTAGCCCTGATCTCGGTGGTGGTGATGCCAGCCGCCGTGATCGGCACGCGCAAGCTCATTAAGAAGGCCAAGGCCATCTTCAAGCGCGAATTCGGCAGCGTCGTGCAGCTGAATTCCATCGCCATGGAATTCATCCAGGGCGTGCGCACCGTGAAGGCCTACACGCTTGAGCCCTACATCCGGGATCGGGTGAATGGCTATGTCGACGATGTGGAGCGCGCGGCCAACAATCTCGCCAGGACCCAGGCGAAATCGAGCCCGCTTATGGAGACCCTCGGCGGCTTTGCGATCGCAGGCGTCATCCTGTACGCGGGATACAATGTGGTGGTCCTCCACCGCACGCCCGGCGAATTCTTCTCGGTGCTGACGGCGCTCCTGCTGGCCTACGAGCCCGCCAAGCGGCTCGCCCGCTTTCATGTGGAGCTGGCCGGCATGATGGTGGGCGCGAACATGCTGTTCGACCTGCTGGACGGCGACGCACCCGAGCTTGAGCAGGAAAAGCTCCCTGCCCTGCCGGTGGACCGCGCGCGAATCCATTTCGACGATGTCGTATTCGGCTATCGTGCCGGCGAGGCGGTGTTGCGTGGCCTCAATTTCATTGCGGAGCCGGGCCAGACCACCGCGCTGGTCGGCGCGTCCGGCGGCGGCAAGACCACGATCATCAACCTGATCGAACGTTTCTATACCCCTCAGGGCGGCGCCATCCGCATCGACGGCAACGATGTGGCAAACTATTCGCTACCCTCGGTGCGCGGCGCCATGGCCCTGGTGAGCCAGGATGTGTTCCTGTTCTCCGGCACCGTGCGCGAGAACATCGCCTTCGGCCGCCCCGGCGCCAGCGAAGACGAGATCATCGCCGCAGCCAAGGCCGCCCACGCTCATGCCTTCATCATGTCGTTCGAGCACGGCTACGACGCGCAGGTGGGCGAGCACGGCGTGCAGCTTTCCGGCGGCCAGAGACAGCGTCTCGCCATCAGCCGGGCATTCCTGAAGAACGCGCCGATCCTGCTGCTGGATGAGGCCACAGCCGCACTGGACAGCGAGTCGGAAGCCGAAGTGCAGAAGGCCCTGCTCGATCTGCAAAGCCGCCGCACCACCATCGTCATCGCCCATCGCCTCCAGACGGTGGTGCGCGCGGACAAGATCTGCGTCGTCGACGGCGGCAAGGTGGTCGAAGTGGGCCGGCACGAGGAGCTGATGGCCCGCCGCGGCCGCTACCACGCCTTCTACCAGATGCAGTTTGCTCACGAGGCAGAGCCGGGAGTTGAAGGGTCGGCGAAGCCGGAGACGGGTGAGTTGGCGAAGCCGGAGATGGATGGATTGGCAGAAGCCATCGATTCGGCGCAGCCCGAGACGGGAGCGCCCGTGCCGGGTTCTGACGATCGCACGGCACCGGAAACCGTGGTTTCTCCGAGCCTTCTGCGCGCTTAATGGGGATGGCGTCAGATTTATCGCCGTTTCGGCTTCACAAGCCGGCACCCGGTTGCTATATGGCGCCCCTCGCTTCGAGCACCTGTTCCCCGGTAGCTCAGTGGTAGAGCAACCGGCTGTTAACCGGTTGGTCGCTGGTTCGAATCCGGCCCGGGGAGCCACTGCTTGTGGCTAAGGTGTGTTAGCCCGCGAGACTTCAGATCGTCATGCCTTGGCTTGTCCGGGTTCAGTTTCCGCGATCGGTGGACTTGAACACGCGGCGCCACGTTGCGCGCTTTTCCTCATTCGGTCGTGGGCGCGCATAGCTGCCCTGCTGGCAAATAAAGAGCGGATGATCCGAAACAGAGGTATCATCCTCACGGCTGACATCAGGGAAATGAAAACTCGATGACAGCTCTGCTCCCCTGAATGCCAGGATGCGGATCGTGAGGTTCAGGATCGTCTCACCACACGCGGTGCGTCCCGACCTCGTTTGAAAGTGTTGGATACCTCTATGCAAGCACTGACCGATGATGGGCGGCGGATGGTCGAAGCCGCCGCCAGCCGACACGGCTTCAGCACCGACGCCGTGACTTCCCTGCTGATGTCTATCGCCGCTGGCGGTGGCCGGCAGGCGCAATTCAACCATTGGGAATTCGGCGGCATGGGACAATGGTCCCAGGGCGGAATGATCATGATCGGCGATATGTTCAACAATGGGTTGAAATATCGCGTCGATGGGCTGTGCAACGACCTCTCTGCGGCGTTGCAGAACTCGTCTCCGTTCATGCCACCGCCGATGTCCTCGCAAAGCCAGAGCCAGTCTGGCGGCTCAAGTGGCTCAAGCTTCTTCGTCTCCGGCTCATTCGGAAACCGCTGGCCGGCGGAACTGGGCGCGCCGTCCTCGACGGGCTCTCAGAACAATCTGCACTATGCCGTGTTCCCCAGCACGCGCCGTTTGGCGATCGACCAGGGCGGGCACATCACGGTCTATGATATCGGGGATCACTGGATCAGCGGTTTCTCGCAACAGCAGGGCGGCGACCAGTCCATCACATTCACCAGTCAGTATGGCCTGGTGCGCGTGGCCGACCTGCCTCAGGTGCAGCTTGGCGGACAGGATCGCGGCCCCTCGTTTGCGGCAGCGCCTTATGTCGAGCCAACGCCGGCATGGACACCGCCGCCGCCCCCTCCGCCCCCTTCGCAGAATGCCCCGTTCGCAAACCAGTCCTCGGGCGCCGCTTCGGGCGGTTCCGACGACGAGATTTTCTCGCGGATCGAGCGGCTCGCCGATCTGCGCCAGAAGGGCATCATCTCGGCCGAAGAGTTCGACGCCAAAAAGGCCGAGCTCCTGTCTCGCCTCTAGAGCGTTTGGCGCGAACGATACCCGTTCGCGCCAAAACCCAATTTGGAGAAAGCCATGCGGGGCGCGCTGAGCGCTCCGCATTTCAGCGGCGCTGAAGACCACGCCGACTGGTAGTTTAGGCTGAGGCGCTGATCCCCGCCCGTTAGCTTCGTGAGTTCGTTTTCCGCACGGCTTGAGTTCCGCCGGTGAGCGTCACGACGGCACGTCTGCCACTTTCTTAGAGACCTTCTCCTCCGGCACCTTGGCAATCAGCGTGGAGCGGCCGTAGCCGCGCGAGACCTGCCGCCGGAGGCGATGGACTTCGTCATCTAACAGTCTGTAGGCGACCAGCAGGGCCGCCACCGTGGCGCGCGCGTCGCCATCGCAGACACCGATCGCTTCGTCTACGTCGCGATCCAACTGATCGTCCTGTGCCTCTGCCATGACCGCCTCCACCTGTGAGGCGAGCTATAATGCATGAGAACAAAAGAAGAACAAGAGTGGCTGTGGACGACCGTCAGCGCGCCTGTTTCCATGGATCGGACGGTGCCGCCGAACTGCTGGAGACATCGCCTGTCGCGCCCTGATTGGGTGCGTTGGTCAGGGACTCGCTCCGGCCGGCATCGACCCGGATGCGGGAGGTGGTGCGGACGCAGGTCGTTGTCCCTGGCACCTGGAAGAAGCCCTCCCCCTGCTGCGCGCAAGCATTGACCGGCGCCGGCTTGGGATCTCCCGCTGACGCGCTGGCAGGGCCGACCAAGAGCCCTGCGACCAGCATGACAGCGGACAGGATTTTCCGGGCGTGTGAATGGGATGGGGCCGTGTCAAACGATAAGGCCATGTGTCGCCTCCTAAGCGGCCGCACCACCGGCAGATGCCCAGGATGGCGCAGATAGGATTTGGCGAAAAGCCCCGTTTCATCGGCGGAACCGGAAGGTGCTTGCGTGGCCCGATGCTGTCGTCAGCGAAACGGACAGTCGCTGGTGGCGATGCGATCGCCACCAGCGACTTTGAACGCAACTTACAGTGTTAGTTGGCCTCAGAGAATGGGGCCGTGCCCGAGGCCGCCGGTGAGGAGCAGCACAATCAGGATAATCACGAGAATTCCGCCGATGCCGAAGCCATGGTTGCGATAACGACCGCCACCGAAGAACATGCCGCCGCCGCCGAAAAGCAGGATAAGGACGATCAGGACCAATAGAATGCTCATAACTTTATCTCCCAGCATGAAGCTCTAGCCGAGGGATAAATGCCGCCAGATGCGGATTGGTTCCTGTGACCGGGTACCACTTCCATTCAAAATCTGAATGTGTGCCTTCCGCGCCAACTCAATCGCGCGACCGCCGACCAGGCAACCCAGGTTTACCAATGTACAGATGCGATGGGTCCAAATAACGTCGTTTCAGCGCATTGGCTCTTGTCGCTTATCGACTTGACGTTGGGGCCGAAATCGCATGGAAAATATTATAATGTGAGGCATTCTCAATGAAGTCTCCGTCGATCATGCCGATGTTGATTGATCTGACGTGCCGAGGGTAGCCAGCAGTGCCCCCATTTAAGCCGCTCACTCCCTTTTCCACGGTCGGCGCGGAACCGAACCGTAGCTGGTCAGGTTCCCTCAACCGGTACTGATGGGGTGAAAACGTGAATTTGGAGATTGCAGTGATCGGCGGCGTGTTCTCGGCGTTTGCACTGGGCTATGCGGCGATGGTTTGGGAAGCCTTCGTCGGTCCGTCCGACTTATGACATCCGGTGGGACGATACCGGCACAAGGGCGTCGTTTTTCTGGTCGACGCATTCATCGCTGTCGCCACCGGGACATGTCTCTTCGGCGTCGCTTGGATTGCATTTAAAGCGATGGGTGGTTGAGTTCAAACCACAGCCATCATTTCGCCGAAAAAGCCTCTTAGAAAATGCCCGTCGACTAAGATCGGCCCGGCGCGAGATTCGCGCCAAAACTTCCCACAGACTTAATCGCCGGCAAGACCGGCAGGGTGGCGACAGCCGTGTGCTGCGCCTCGGAGACTCATGAAAACCGTTTTGACCACCACTCGACAGACTTTGCCGAGCACCACGCCTATTTATTCTAACCCCGATTGGAAGCCGCAGCCCTCCAGCCTCACCCGCGAGGAGATCCGCCGGATCGTTATCGAGCAGTTGGGCTGACCTTTGCCATCGACATTTCCGCCGCGGCTGTCATAAGCGCGTCTCATTCATTGAACGAAGTCCAATTGATGCACCGCGCGATGCCCTTTCTTTCCGACGCCTTTACAGCTGTGATTTTTGGCGGGCTGCTTTTCTGCGCCGGAATGGCGTGCATTCGCATGATGGGACAGTAGCAGCGGCCCTTTTCCCGCCCTGCGCATGGGACGGCTGCCCTATCCGAACACGGACCAGTGCATGCCCTTCGCGAGATGTTCAAGCGCCAGGGAGCCGAGCACCGAATTGCCGTGGGGATCAAGGCCGGGGGACCACACCGCGATCGACGCCTTCCCCGGCGCCACCGCCATGATGCCGCCACCCACGCCGCTTTTGCCCGGCAGGCCGACACGGAACGCGAAGTCGCCGGAGCCGTCGTAATGGCCGCAGGTCAGCATCAGCGCGCTGATGCGGCGTGCCCGCTCCGAGGAGATCACCGATACACCACGTCCGGGAAGCTTGCCTGAGAAGGCGAGATAGCGCCCCGCCATGGCGAGTTGGCGGCAGGTCATGGTGATCGAGCAATGGTGAAAATAAACCCCGAGGGCGTGGTCCACCGGGTTTTCCATCATGTTGAACGCGCGCATGTAATTGGCCAGCGCCGTGTTGAGGAAGCCGGTCTGCTTTTCGGACCGCGCCACATGCTCGTCGATGGCGACGCTCTCGTCCTCCGCCAGGAAGCGACAGAAGCGCAAAATCTCGCCCAGGACCTCGCGCGGCTGGTGTCCGGCCAAGAGCACGTCGGTTACGGCTATGGCGCCGGCATTGATGAAGGGGTTGCGCGGCTTACCCTTCTCGTATTCGAGTTGGACGATCGAGTTGAACGGATGCCCTGAGGGCTCCCGGCCGACGCGGTTCCAGAGATGGTCGCCCACCTTGCCCAGTGCGAGCGTGAGCGTGAACACCTTTGAGATGCTCTGTATGGAAAATGGAACTTCGGCATCGCCCGCCAGCACCATCTGGCCGTCGGCGGTGAACACGGCGATCCCGAATTGGTCGATAGGCACTTTTGCCAGTTCGGGTATGTAGCTTGCGACCTTGCCACGCTCGGTGCGGGACATCATCCGTTCCGCAATGTCCTGAACCACAGTCTCAATATTGGGCACGCCCGCTTCCCCACATCCACGTCCCTATCCGCTTCAGAGTACACCGACTTCGTGGCACCGCACCAACACGCTTGCTGTCGTGGCGCCGCATTCCGCAGGGAACATGAAGCCATGCCGATATCCCCCGCCTCCCCCGCCCTCGTCTGGTTCCGAGACGACCTCCGCTTGCTGGACAATCCGGCGTTGCGCGCCGCTGCGGAAGGCGGGCGCCCTGTGGTGGCGCTCTACGTGCTGGACGAGGAGTCCCCCGGCACACGGGTGCTGGGGGGCGCGGCCCGCTGGTGGCTTGCGCAATCCCTCAAGGCGCTGGCGAGGGAGCTTGAACACCACGGCATCCCGCTGATTCTGCGCAGAGGCCCGGCCGAGCGCATCGTTCCCGAGGTCGCCAAGGCGCTGGAAAGCGACCTCGTGGCGTTCAACAGCCGCAGCGGCGGCGGCGAGCAGCGGGCGGACGAGGCCGTGGCCGCCGCCCTCGCGCGCCAGGGCTGCACGCCACGCCGCTTCAACGGCCATCTCCTGCACAAGCCGGGGACGGTGCGCACGGCCGGCGGCGGACTGCCGCGCACCTTCACGGCGTTTCACCGCGCCGCGCTGAAAGCCGACGCGCCGCGCCGGCCACAGGCCAAGCCGGCAAAGCTCGTCGGCGCGAAGACCACGCTGGCGAGCGATGCGCCAGGTGACTGGGGCCTCGAACCCTCCAAGCCTGATTGGGCCGGCGGCATGCGAGACGCCTGGACCTGCGGTGAGGATGCCGCCCACGCACGGCTGACGGACTTTATCGACGGCGGGCTTGCCGGGTACGCCGACAAGCGGGATTTGCCGGCGCGGGATCATGTCTCTCGCTTGTCACCGCATCTGCGCTGGGGCGAACTGTCGCCCAATCAGGCGCTCTACGCCATCCGGCATGCGGCCGAGGCCGGCGAGGTACTGCACGGCGATGCGGAAAAGTTCGAGGCGGAGCTTTACTGGCGCGAGTTCAACCAACACGTTCTGATGGCAGAGCCGGATCTGGCGCGCCGCAATCTTCAATCCGCGTTCGATGCGTTTCCGTGGCGCGAATGTCCCGGCGAACTCAAGGCCTGGCAGAAGGGCTGCACCGGCTATCCCCTTGTCGATGCCGGCATGCGGCAATTGTGGCAGACCGGCTGGATGCATAACCGGGTGCGCCTCGTCGTCGGCTCCTTCCTCGCCAAGCACCTGCTGATCGACTGGCGCGAGGGCGAGGCCTGGTTTTGGGACACGCTGGTGGATGCGGACCCCGCGAGCAATCCCGGCAACTGGCAGTGGGTGGCGGGAACCGGCGTGGATGCGGCGCCCTATTTCCGCATCTTCAACCCCATCCTCCAGGGCGAGAAGTTCGATCCCGCCGGCGAATACATCCGAACCTTCGTGCCGGAACTCGCCAATCTCCCCGCAGCTTACATTCATCAGCCCTGGCGCGCCGACCGCGAAACGCTCGCCAACGCCAGGGTTAAGCTGGGCGCCACCTACCCCCAGCCGGTAATCGCTCATGATGCGGCGCGGGCACGGGCGCTCCAGGCGTTCGCACACATCCGAGGAAAATAGCCGGTATCGGTTGCCGGGAAGGAAGCCTCTCGGCTAGTTTCGCGCCACTTCGTTCAGGGTTGCCCAATGACCATTCGTAACGGCCTCGTTGAATCCATCGGCCACACGCCGCTGATCCGCCTCAAGCGTGCATCGGCGGAAACCGGCTGTACGATTCTCGGCAAGGCGGAATTTCTCAATCCCGGCCAGTCTGTGAAGGACCGCGCGGCTCTCGGCATTATCCGCGACGCCATGGCGAGGGGCACGCTGGAGCCGGGCGGCGTGATCGTCGAGGGCACGGCGGGAAATACCGGCATCGGCCTTGCGCTGGTGGCCGCGCCTTTCGGCTTCAAGACGGTGATCGTCATTCCCGACACCCAGTCGCAGGAAAAGAAGGACATGCTGCGGCTGGCCGGCGCGACGCTGGTGGAAGTGCCGGCGGTCCCCTATTCCAACCCCAACAATTACGTGAAGGTCTCCGGCCGCCTCGCCGAGGCCCTGGCGAAGACCGAGCCGCACGGCGCCATCTGGGCCAACCAATTTGACAATGTGGCGAACCGGCAGGCGCATATCGACACCACCGGCCCGGAAATCTGGGAACAGACCGGCGGCAAGCTGGACGGCTTTGTCTGCTCGGTGGGCACCGGCGGCACGTTCGCCGGCGTCGGCATGGCGCTGAAGGAGCGCAGCAAGGACGTGCAGATCGGCCTCGCCGATCCCATGGGTGCGGCGCTCTATTCCTACTACACCACCGGCGAACTGAAGTCGGAGGGGTCCTCGATCACCGAAGGCATCGGCCAGGGGCGGATCACCGCGAACCTGGAGGGGGCGCCGGTGGACGCTGCATTCCAGATCCCCGACGCGGAAGCCATCCCCATCGTGTTTGACCTGCTGGAGCACGAGGGCCTGTGCCTTGGCGGCTCGTCCGGCATCAATGTCGCCGGTGCCATCCGCCTCGCACGGCAGATGGGGCCGGGCCACACCATCGCGACCATCCTGTGCGATTTCGGCACGCGCTATCAGTCCAAGCTGTTCAACCCGGCATTCCTGCGCTCCAAGAGCCTGCCGGTGCCGGAATGGCTGGAGCGCAAGGTCGAAGTCCCGAACGTGCTCGTCTGATTTGCTCCCCTGAGGCTTTCCCAATGTCCGTGTTCGTCACCACCGAATGGCTCGCCGAGAACCTCCAGGCGCCCGATCTCGTCATCGTGGATGCCACCTGGTTCCTTCCGCCCACCGACCGCGAGGGCAAGGCGGAATATCTTGAGCGCCATATCCCCGGCGCGGTGTTCTTCGACCTCGAAGGCATTTCGGACAAGACCAGCGACCTGCCCCACATGCTGCCCCAGCCCCGCGAATTCGCGGTGGCGGTCGGCGCGTTGGGCATCGGCGATGGCTTGCGCATCGTGGTCTATGACGCGCACGGCCTGTTCTCGGCGCCGCGCGTGTGGTGGACGTTCCGCGCTTTCGGCGCGCATGACGTGAAGATCCTCGAAGGCGGCCTGCCCAAGTGGCTAGCCGAGGACCGGCCGGTGGAATCCGGCCCGTCCCGGCGCCCGCCTGCGGTGTTCACCGGCCGCGCCGACCGCTCCATCGTTGCCGACATGGCGCATATCGAGAAGGCCATCGGCTCCAGCACGCAGATTCTCGACGCGCGCGCGGCCGCCCGTTTCAAGGGTGAAGTTCCCGAGCCTCGGCCGAACCTCAAGTCGGGCCACATCCCCGGCAGCCTCAATCTGCCCTCTTCCAAGCTTGTGAAGGACGGCGTTCTTGTCGGCCCGGACGTGGTGCAGCAGGAATTGGACGCGGCTGGGCTCGATCTCTCAAAGCCGGTGATCACCACCTGCGGATCGGGCGTTTCGGCGGCCATCCTCTGGATCGCACTGGAAAGCGTCGGCAAGCGGCCGCAGGCGCTCTATGACGGCTCGTGGAGTGAATGGGGCTCGCGCGATATGCCGGTTGCCATCGGGCCGGAATAAACCGGCTCCTCAGCTCAGAGCAGCCCGAGGCCGCGCAGTTCGCGCTGAAGGGCTTCGGGCAACTCATCGTTTGCGCCCTGCGCCGATGCATCGGCCGGGGCATCCGCCGCCGTGAGATAGCGCCAGCCCTGGAACGGCCGTGACGGCCGGGCGACAACGCGGATCACCTCCGGGTCCAGCACCAGCCGGCATCGGCCGATGCCCGCGCCGTCGACGAATGGCTCGATTGCGAGCAGGCTCTGCCGGCACAGAATTTCGCCCTTGATGACCCAATAGAGCGCCCCGCCCGCCAGAAGTTCTTCCGCGCGGGTCGGCGCCATGCGCGTCACATGGGCGTGCTGGGCCGGAAGACCCCGTGCGGTCTTTTCGGCAAGACGCTCCGCGACCCACGACGTCAGATCCTCGATGGATTCCGCGCCGACGCACAGCTTGAGGAGATGGAGCCCACCGGGGGCGGCCGGCCTCGCACGGCTGGCGGTGGCAGGCTTGAGTGCGGAAGGCTTGCTGGCGGCGGTCATGCCACAGGTTCGCGCTTCACCACGGGCCAGTCCACCTCATCCGAGGCCTCTACCCAGGTTTCCTTCAACCCCGCCGTCTTCCAGGCGACAAAATCCGGTTGGGCGTGGATCGCCTCCACATAAGCGGCGCACACCGGGTCCAGGGGAACGGCATAGGTGCGAAAGCGTGTCGCAACCGGCGCATACATGGCATCTGCCGCCGAGAATCGGCCGAACAGGAAGTCGCCCCCGGCACCGAACCGCTTGCGCGCGTCCTGCCAGATGGTGGTGATGCGGGCGATATCCTTGGCCACCGCATCGTCATACGCGCGCGGCTCCACCGGGCGCCACAAGTTCATGGGCAGGTGGCGGCGCAGATAATGAAACCCGGAATGCATCTCCGCGGAGATGGCACGCGCCATCATGCGCGCAGCCCGGTCCCCCGGCCAGACGGCCCGGTCGGGATAGCGTTCCGCCACATGCTCGATGATGGCGAGGGAATCCCACACCGGCTCACCGTCATGCACCAGAAGCGGCACGCGCCCGGCTGAGCCGAACACGGCGATGGCCTGATGGAATTCCTCGGTTCCCAGCGGAATGAGCCGCTCGTCGAACGCCACGTCGGCAGCCTTAAGCGCCAGCCATGCCCGCAGCGACCACGAGGAATAGTTCTTGTTGCCGATGAACAGCGTCAGCCCCATCGCCCCCCTCCTTTTGGAATGGCGGAACGGCTGCGCTGACGCGATCAACGCGCCGCGACCACCGCCGCAGCTTCAAACCCACCGAAGAGATAGACCAGGACAATGGCGCCGAGAAAGACGCTCAAGCTAACACGCGCGATGCCCCAACAGGACCGCTCGGTCTGAACTGCCATGATGACAATGGACCTTGGAAAAGATGTTGCGCCCCCAGGCCGCGCTGTTTCGACTGCGACCGGGCAGCGGTGATTAAGAAATCCTTAAGCAACACGCAACAGAAATCTTGCCGCACCGCACACTGGCCTCTTGCGCACCCCCCTGTCACGCGAACGACACGCCCTTGCCCCGCCCGCGCCGGAATGCGAGGAGGAGGCATGACGACCTCACACGAACCGGCAGCGCAGCCGGAAGAAGACAGCGAAGCGGCCCGTACCATTCTCGCGCTTGCACGGGATGTCGGCCCGGCCAAGACCATCAGCCCAATGGACGCCGCGCTGGCGGTGGGGGCGGCCGACGACTGGCAGCGCGCGCTGCCGGAGGTGCGCCGCGCCGCGATCCGCCTCGCCCTGGAGGGGCGCCTGGTGATCTATAGGAAGGGTAAGCCGGTGGACCCGCTGGAGTTTCGCGGTGTCTACCGCCTGGGGCTTCCGCGCGACGAGTGATGCCCGGAGGGGGCCCAGCGCCTATGGCGCGGGAAACAGCGCGTTGGTCTTGCCGGTGAGGTAATAGACCACAAGCCCCACCCATTCCTTGGAGGCGATGTCGGTCATGTCCTGGCCCTGCGAGGCGCGCGCATTGACGCCGCCCAGGGCGTCGGACCCGACCGTGCGATAGTCCACCGGCACCGCGATCACGGGAAAGCCCACCTCCCGGAACGACCCCATCGCGCGCGGGATGTGAAACGCCGATGTCACCAGCAGCCAGCGCGAGCCGGGGGCGGGATTGATCATCGCCTTGGTGAAGGCGGCATTTTCGGCGGTGTTGCGCGAGCGGGATTCGAAACGCATGCGCTTCATGTCGACGCCCACATCGAACAGAGCCTCACGCACTGCATCCGCTTCCAGCGCGCCGGTCTCACCCAGGACGCCGGAGGCGCCGGTGAACACGAGCTGCGCCTCGGGATACTGGCGGGAGAGGGCCGCGAACACGATCACCCGTTCGCCGGCATCGTTCACAGACGGCACGTTGCGCGCCAGGGCGATGTCGGGAACCTCGGCGCCGCCGAGCAGGATGATGCCATCCACCGGCTTGCCGTCCGCGACATATTGCGGAAACCGCTCCTCCAGCGGCGAGATCAGATAGTTCGGAAACGGTGATAGGCCCGCGATGATCTGTCCGGCCACCGCAAGCGTGATGCAGATCATCCCGAGCCGGCGCGCGCCGGTGAATACAAAGCCGAGGCCCAGCACTGCGACGAAGACGAGGAAGTTCGACGGGACCGCAAGGCCCCAGAACAGCTTCGACAGCGTGAAGAAATCGTCCATGGCACGCCCCCCAAGCGCAGTTTTTGCTTAAAGCATTTTCATACGCGAGAGCCACAGTTTCGTGCGTGAAACGCCGAAATCGGGAAGCCGTGCACAGCCAGGTTTCAGAAGAATACAGCCATGTCGCAATTCAATCCCAGGCCGGGGCCCAAGCCGGATTGGCCTTGCGGCCGTCGGTCCGGGCCAGCCCATGGAGCGTGGCCATGTCCTGGTCGCTCAGGCTGAAGTCGAACACCTGGAAATTCTCCGCGACCCGCTGGGGCTTGGCGCTGCGAGGGATCACGTTGAGCCCCTGCTGGACCAAATAGCGCAGCGCCACCTGAACGGTGGAACGGCCATGGGTCTCGGCGATCGCCCGGATCACCGGATCGTTTACCGCCTCGCCGCGCGCGATCGGGCTGTAGGCGGTGACTTCGAGGCCGAGGCCCCTGGCGGTCTCAATCATCCGCTGCTGGTCGAGGAAGGGATGCACCTCGAACTGAGCGCAGAGCAGCGGCTCGGGGCTGAGCGCGACCGCCTCTTTCATCAGCGTCCTGGTGAAGTTGGAAATGCCAATGTGGCGCGCAAGCCCCGCCCGCTTGACGCGGGCCATCGCCTCCAGCGTCTCGCGCAATGAGACGGCGGGGTTGGGCCAGTGGATCAGCAGCAGATCCACATAGGGCGTGTCGAGCCGCGCGAGGCTTTCCTCGGCGGCCTTTTCCACCTCGCCGAGGCGGTTCCACCAGACTTTCGTGGTAAGGAAGATATCGTCGCGATCCATGCCCGAGGCGCGGAGCCCCTCGCCCACCGAAACCTCGTTGCCGTAATTGGCTGCGGTGTCGATGTGGCGATAGCCGACCTTAAAAGCCGCCTCCATGACGGCGAGGAGCGCGTCACCATTCACCTGCCAGGTGCCGAGGCCGATCGGCGGCACATCGGTGCCGTTGCCGGTGACATAGCTCATGACGGGCGGCTTTCTTCTCAGGAGATGGATGCGCGGACGCGCTCACATCGTCTTCTCAAACAATTGCCTCCCGATCAACATGCGGCGGATCTCGCTGGTGCCGGCGCCGATCTCATAGAGCTTGGCATCCCGCAGCAGGCGTCCGGTGGGGTAGTCATTGATATAGCCGTTGCCGCCCAGGGTCTGGATCGCCTCCAGAGCCATCCAGGTGGCCTTCTCGGCGGCAAACAGGATAGCGCCCGCCGCATCCTCGCGGGTGGTGGCGCCCCGGTCGCAGGCCTTGGCGACGGCATACACATAGGCCTTCACCGCATTCATGGTGACGTACATATCGGCGATCTTGCCCTGCATGAGCTGGAAGGTGCCGATCGGCTGGCCGAACTGCTTGCGCTCGTGGACATAAGGCAGCACAACATCCATGCAGGCCTGCATGATGCCCACCGGCCCGGCCGCCAGCACGGCGCGCTCATAATCGAGGCCGGACATGAGCACGTTCACCCCGCGCCCCACCTGACCCAGCACGTTTTCTTCCGGCACCTCGCAATCCTGAAACACCAGTTCGCAGGTGTCGGAGCCGCGCATGCCCAGCTTGTCGAGCTTCTGGGCGGTGCTGAAACCGGCGAACCCCTTTTCCACCAGGAAAGCCGTCATCCCCTTCGGCCCGGCGGACGGGTCGGTCTTGGCATAGACCACCAGCGTCTCGGCGATGGGGCCGTTGGTGATCCACATCTTGTTGCCGTTCAGGACGTAGCGGTCGCCCTTCTTGTCGGCGCGGGTGCGCATGGACACCACGTCCGAGCCGGCGCCCGGTTCGGACATGGCAAGCGCACCGACATGCTCGCCGGAAATCAGCTTGGGAAGGTATTTGCGCTTTTGCGCTTCGCTGCCGTTGCGGCGGATCTGGTTGATGCAGAGATTGGAATGGGCGCCATAGGACAGGCCAACGGAGGCAGAGGCGCGGCTGATCTCCTCCATGGCGATAACGTGCTCGAGATAACCAAGGCCCGATCCGCCGTATTCCTCCTCAACCGTCACGCCGTGCAGGCCGAGCGCGCCGAGCTGGGGCCACAAATCCCTCGGGAATTGGTTGGTGCGGTCGATCTCCTCGGCGCGCGGCGCGATCTTGTCGTCGGCGAAGGCGCGCACGGATGCGCGCAGCATGTCGGCGGTTTCGCCGAGGTCGAAATCGAATCCCGAATGGCTATTGGGCAGCATGGCGTTTTTCCTCCGGCCCCTTTTTATCCCACCCTGCGCCCTTCGGCGCAGCGGCGGGTGCGGGCAAGCTTCGGCAGAGAATAAAACGAATGGCCGTTTGTTCAACACCCCTTCGACGCGCAGGATCGGCGAATTGGGGGATCAGCGCCCTGAGGGATCGTCAGCCAGCCGGCGGTTCGGGCCGCGCGCCAGGGCGGTGCGTTGGACCTCGAGCATGGCGACGGCCTGCTCGATGGGAACCGGCGGCGAAAACAGGAAGCCCTGTGCCTGCTGCGCACCGAAGGCCCGCAGGAAGCGAAGCTGCTCGCGGGTCTCGACGCCTTCGGCGGTCAGGACGATGCCGAGCGAGCGCCCCAGCCGCACCACATATTCCACGATGGATGCGGCATCCCGCTCGACGCCCAGGTTCATGATGAAGGAGCGGTCGATCTTGATCTTTGTCACGGGGACGCTGCGGATATGCACCAGCGAGGCGTGGCCGGTGCCGAAATCGTCCAGGGCGATGCGGATGCCGGCATCGCGTAGCCGCAGCAACGTATCGCGCGCCTGACCCTCCGCCTGGAAGATCGCGCTCTCGGTGATCTCAACCTCGAGCCGATTTGGATCGAACCCCGTCTCCTCCAGCACCAGGAGGATACGGTCGGCAATGTCCGACTGCCGCAGATTCACCGCGGACATATTCACAGAGACGGTCACATCCGCGAGTTGCGCGCCAAGCTCGCAGGCCTTCCTGAGCACCCAGGCATCAACACGGGTAATCAGCCGCGAGCGTTCAGCTATGGGGATGAACGCTTCGGGCAGGATACGGCCGTGCTTGGGATGATCCCAGCGCACCAGCGTCTCGAAGCCGATGATGCGCTCGCTTTCCACGTCCACCTGCGGCTGAAACAGAAGCGCCAATTGCCCCTTCGCAATCGCCTCGGACAATTCCAGCTCCACCTCGCGGCGATGCAGAACCTCCACCTCAAGGCTGCGCTCGAACACGCGCAGACTGCCGCGACCCTCCGCCTTTGCACGATAGAGCGCAATGTCGGCGCGTCGCATCAGTTCGCGGGCATCAGTGCCGTGGGCCGGCGCCAGAGCGGCGCCGACGGAGGCACCCACCAGAAGCTCGCGTCCTTCCACCTGAATCGGCTCCTGAATCACCGCCAGCAGGCGCGGCACGAAGTCCGCGATCGCCTCCTCGCCGCCGGGCGCGATGTACAGGACGAACTCATCTCCGCCGAAGCGCGCCGCAAGGCCGGAATTCCCAAGGCTGTCGCGCAGTCGGTATGCCACCAGCCGCAGCAATTCATCGCCCACAGCATGGCCGAGGGTATCGTTGATGTCCTTGAAGCCGTCGAGATCGATGAACAACAGGGCCAGGGAGCCGTTCGGCCCCAGCGCGCCAAGCTGGCGCTGAAGCTGTTCGATGAAATAGCCCCGGTTGGCGAGGCCGGTCAGGTAATCCTCAAACGCCAGGGCCGTGGCGCGAGCCTCGCTCCGGCCGAGCGCAGCGGCGGAGCGCCGCGAGCGGATCAGCAGCGAGATGCAGATGGCGAGCAGGACCGTGGAGAGCGCGGCGATCACCGGCGCGACCTGGCGCAAGGAAATCGCACCCCCCTTGTCGGACTTCCAGGATATGGAAAGCGGCACGTCGCCGGCCAGATTTGTCAGAGCAAAGCTGGTCTCCACGCCCTCAGAATTCACGGCCGGAACGATGTGCAAGCCCGTGACCTGAAGCCGGCCCTCCAATTCCCGCAGGAAATCCTGGTCGACTGCATCCACCGCGATGCAGGTCAGGTTGGGGCTGTTTGAAAGCGATGGGATAACCACCGCAAAGCCCACACCCTGCCCGTCCACGATGAAGCCGATGCGGTTTTCGTTCATGCCCCGCATCACCCGGCGCAAGGCCGGCGCCGCTGCCGCAAGTTCGGTATCGTCCAGCATTCCGCCGTCGATCGATGCATAAACCGGCTTGCCGGTGGCGGCTTCCACAAGGAACGTGCGCTCATAACCGAAGCGGGCATTCAGCGGCGCGCCCAGCCGCTCGTGAACAAAGGCAACGTCGCCGCGTTCCGCGCGCTGCGTAACCTCGTCATCTTCCAGCAGCGCGTTAACGCTGCGCATCATGGTGTTGGCCCGCTCGGAGAGGATCGCGGCGACGACATCGCGCTCTCGCGCCGCAACGCGCTTATCCCCGCCGGCTAAGGTGATGACCAGCAGGCCGACAAGCGCTCCCAGCACGACGGCGACAGCCGCGACCGAGGCGATGAAGAAGGCGCGCTCGTCAGCACCCAAACGTCTTGGAATTTTCGCCTCCTGCCGGCCGCTGGCGACCGCACCACATCTCGTGGTCGCCTACCTTTTAGGCAATGGGCACAGGCAGATACAATAGGACCGAAGCCGTTAAACACCAAAAGGAAAGCGGCGCATCAGCGCGCTCTCGGCATCACGATACCGATCTTCAGCTAAGCCTTCGCGAACCAGAGAGATGCGAAGCCGAGGAAGGAGAAAAATCCCACGCTGTCTGTCACCGTGGTGACAAAAACGCCCGAAGCGACTGCCGGATCAAGCTTGAGTTTGTATATCGCCAGGGGAATGAGAATGCCGAACATTCCTGCCGCCAGCATGTTCACCACCAGCGCCGCCGCGATCACGCCGCCAAGCTGAGGATTGGCGAACCACGCCGCCGCAATCAACCCCAGAAGCACAGCCAGGATGACGCCGTTGCAGAGGCCGACCAGCACCTCACGCACCACGACGCGGCGGGCGTTGTGGCTGCCGAGGTCCTTGGTCGCGAGCGCGCGCACGGCCACCGTCATGGTCTGGTTTGCGGCGTTTCCGCCCATGGAGGCGACGATCGGCATCAGCACCGCCAGCGCCACCATCTTCTCGATGGTCGCCGAGAACAGGGCGATGATGAAGGCGGCCAGGAACGCCGTGCCGAGGTTGATGATCAGCCAGGGAAGCCGCGCCCGCGCCGTATAGGCGACGCTGTCGGAGAGTTCCTCGTCGCTGCCGACACCGGCCATGGCGCGCAGGTCCTCGTCGGCCTCTTCCTGAATCACGTCCACCACGTCATCGATGGTGATGACGCCCACCAGCCGACCCGCATCGTCCACCACCGGGGCGGAGACCAGATTGTAGTGCTGGAACATGCGGGCGACGTCTTCCTGATCGTCGCTCGCCTTCACCACATTGCTCTGCTCGCTTTTCACGGCCGTCATCAGCACGGCGCGGCGATTGCGCAGGAGTCGGTCGAGGGACACCGCGCCCACCAGGCGGTAGGCGGGGTCTACGACGAAAATCTCGTAGAAGGTCTCCGGCAGGTCATCGGTCTGGCTGATGTAGTCGATGGTGCGCCCGACGGTCCAGAATGGCGGGACCGCGATGAACTCGGTCTGCATCCGCCGGCCCGCGCTCTCCTCGGGATAGTCGAGCGAGCGTTCCAGGGCCACGCGCTCCGGCGCAGGGATGTATTTGAGGATGTCGGCCTTCTCATCCTCGTCGAGGTCTTCGAGGATGTAGACGGCATCGTCCGAATCCAGATCGCGAATGCCTTCCGCCACCGTCCACGGCTTGAGCGCGTGGAGGATCTGGACGCGCATCGTCTCGTCCAGCTCGGTGAGCGCGGTGAAATCGAAGTCGCGGCCCAGAAGCTCGATGAGCTGAGGGCGTTCGTCGATTTCAAGCGATTCGAGAAGGTCGCCCAGGTCGGCCTCGTGAAGGCCAGCGATCTCATGCTTCAGCGCCGGCCGATCACCACCGGTAATGGCGGCCTCGACGCGAGCGAGGAATTCGGGCGCGAACGCCCCCTCCTCGTCGCGGAAGCGGACAGCGGCGCGATCATCGATGGCGGCGTCGTCCTCTTGCATCTGCCAGTCCTCTTCGGCGGCATTGATCGGAAGCCTGAGGCGTTCTAAAGCGCCAGCCACGTCGAGGGAAGCAATGAAGGCCGCCGGCACGGCGTCAAATCCGCCCTTCCCTTGAGAATCGCCCTGCTGCCGTATCTCGGTAAGGAGCGGGGGCGCTGTCGGCCCCGCTTTCCCCATCGTGCTCTCGTTCGGGTAATTCCATGACCTCTCACGCACTCACCCGAATCGCCCTTGTCGCGGCAATGCTTGCGGCAACGGCCGCTTCCGTCTCAGCCGCCGGCTGCCCGGGCCGCCCTGATGCCTTGGGGACGTCGCGCGTGATGGAGGTCCCGGCCGGGGTGCAAGTGGGGACTAAATCGTTTCCGCGGACCTTGCCGCTGGCGGATCGCGAGGTGGTGCTCACCTTCGACGATGGCCCCTGGCCGCAGACCACAGCCGCAGTGCTCGACGCCCTGAAGGCGGAGTGCGTGCGCGCCAGCTTCTTCCTGATCGGCCAGAACGCGCGCGCGCGGCCGGAACTGGTCCGGCGCACCCTGGCGGAGGGGCATACGGTGGCCCATCACTCCATGACCCACCCCGAGGCGACCCTCGCGCACCTGACCTTTGAAGCGGCGGTGGCGGAAATCGAGCGCGGCATGGCTGCGGACGATCAGGCGGCCTATGGCAGCGCCACGGGCGCCCCGCGCGTCCCGTTCTTCAGGTTTCCGGGGTTCGCCTCCACGCCTCAGCTTCTGGATTATTTGGCCAACCGTGGCATTTCTGTCTTCGGTGCTGACCTATGGGCAAGCGACTGGAATAAAATGACGCCGGAACAGGAGCTTGCCCTGGTACTCGGCCGGCTCGACGCGGCCGGACGCGGTATCATCTTGCTCCACGATACCAAGGCGCAGACAGCGGCCATGATACCGGCGTTCTTGCGGGCGCTTGCGGTGCGCGGATATCACGTTGTTCAAATCGTTCCAGCCTCGGCAAAGCCGCCCGCGCGCTGACCTCATATGGTCACGGGCCTGCCTGGAAAGACCGGCGCTGGTTCCTGACCGAAAGGTCCGCCCCCAACGGGGCGCCGGGAGACTTTGAAAGATGCGGTCCATTGTTCTGGCCGGGGCGCTGGTTGCGCTGGCAGGCGCGGCCTACGCCGCCGACACCTGTCCCAACACGGATGCCCTCGGCACGTCGCGCACCATCACCATCGATCCGAAGCAGGCGCCGTTTCTCGGCAATCTTCAGTACAAGACGACCGCGCCGCTGCAGAAGGGCGAGGTGATTCTCACCTTCGACGACGGCCCGCTGCTGCCCATGACCCAGCGTGTGCTGGACACGCTCCAGCGCGAATGCGTCAAGGCGACCTTCTTCATCGTCGGTCGCATGGCGAAGGCGTTTCCCACCACGGTGCAGAAAATCTCGCAAGCCGGGCACACGATCGGCACCCACAGCGAAACCCATCCGCTGATCTTCCCCAAGCTGACGCATCCAGCGGGACTCAGCGAGATCGAGCAGGGCATCGCCTCCACCAATGCCGCCCTCGCGCCCATCGGCGCCCATGCGGCGCCGTTCTTCCGCTTTCCGGGTCTCGGCCGAACCAAATTCTATGAGAATTACACCCAGGAGCACGGCATCGCCGTGTTCAGCGTCGATCTGGTGGCCGACGACTGGATGCACCTGAAGCCCGACGAAGTGATGAAGCGCGCTCTGGACCGGCTGGAGGCGCGCGGATCCGGCATCCTGCTGCTGCACGACATCCAGCCTTCCACGGCCGTCATGCTGCCGACCTTCCTCAAAGAGTTGAAGGCGCGCGGCTTCAAGATCGTTCACATGGTTCCCGGCGAAAATCCGCCGGCCGACCCGACTGCACCGGCAACGGCGCCGGTTGCTGCAGCCCCAACAGTGGCGCCTGTCGCCAAACCCGCCGTCAGGCCGGCTCCCGCGCAGGGAACCGCTGCGGCGCCAGCCACCGCCCCGACGGCTCCGCGCGCCGCCGCTGTCGCCAAGCCCGTCCCGCTGCCCGTTCCGCCACCCGCACAGGCTCAGGCCGCGCCCGCCGAACCGCCGAAGGATGAGAATCCCTTCGCCCTGTTCTGGCCGCGCCTGCTCTCGACGATGAACCCGGAACAGCCGCGCTGACGAGCGAAGCCTGTCAGACCCCAGAAACGACAACGGCGGCCCAGGGGCCGCCGTTGTCCGTTCCGGAACTCAACTCTGCCAATATCTGGTGCGGACGAGAGGACTCGAACCTCCACGGGTCTCCCCACTAGCACCTCAAGCTAGCGCGTCTACCAATTCCGCCACGACCGCATTCAGATCTGGCCCGGGCAAGCCCGGCAGCCGGCTTATCGCCGGGGGCCATCGTCTAACAGATCGACTCTGGCGCCACAAGGCCTCAACACGACGCCTCGCGACAACTATATGTCGCTTGTGGACAAGGGCGCAGGGGCGCCCTTCCGGAACGATAGTGCCCGCATGACCCCGGTTCTCACCCGTGCCAGCCTCGACACCCATTTCTTCCCCACCGCGCCGGACGCGCCGCCGGTGGAATGGTGGATCAGCGACACCTTGGTCCCCTACCCCGAGGCCATCGCCCGCATGGAGGCGCGTGCCGCTGCCATAGCCATAGGAGAGGCTGCAGAAGCCGTCTGGCTGCTGGAACACCCGCCGCTCTACACTTCGGGGACCAGCGCCAATCCGGCGGACCTGGTGGATGAGCGCTTTCCGGTGTTCGAGACCGGACGCGGCGGCCAGTTCACCTATCACGGCCCCGGCCAGCGGGTGGCCTATGCGATGCTCGACCTGCGACGGCGTCAGCAGGATCTGCGGCGTTATGTGAGCGCGCTGGAAGCCTGGCTGATCGGCACGCTTTCGGCCTTCAACATCACCGGAGAGCGCCGCGAAGACCGAGTCGGCGTCTGGGTGGCGCACGATGGCGACGAGGAGAAGATCGCCGCCATCGGCATCCGCGTGCGCCAATGGGTGACGTTCCACGGCATATCGCTGAACGTGGATCCGGATCTCTCGCACTTCGGGGGTATCGTTCCCTGTGGCGTGCGGGAACACGGCGTCACCAGCCTGGCCGCATTGGGGCGGGTTGTGACCATGCCTGAGGTGGACACTGTGCTGCGCATCGCCTTCGAGGCCGTGTTCGGCCCGACGGTGGACGCTGCGCTTCCCCCGTCGGCGTCGTTCCCTCTCCCGCTTGCGGGGGAGGGTTAGGGAGGGGGAATTTGTGAGGAAGTGGCTAGGACGCAGTGTTTTTCTTAAGCTGCTGGCCCCCTCCCCAACCCTCCCCCGCAAGCGGGAGAGGGAACTATGGCGCCAGGGAGAGGCCTTCAGATCCCCAGCTTGCGCTTCAGGATATCGTTGAGGGCCTGCGGGTTGGCCTTGCCGCCGGACGCCTTCATGGCCTGACCGACGAACCAGCCAAGCATGGTGGGCTTGGCCTGGACCTGGGCCACCTTGTCGGGATTGGCGGCGATGATGTCATCCACCACCTTCTCGATGGCGCCGGTGTCCGTCACCTGCTTGAGGCCCCGCTCCTCCACCAGTTGGCGGGGGTCGCTGGCCCACTTTTCCTCGAGGATGACGATCAGAACATCCTTGGCGATCTTTCCGGAGATGGTGCCGTCCGAGATCAGGTCCACCAGCCCGGCCACCTGCGCCGCCGAAACCGGCGTGCGGGAAATCGAGACGCCGACGGTGTTGGCATAGGCCGCCACATCGCCCATGACCCAGTTGGCCACGAGCTTCGCGTTCCGCGCCACGCCGCCGGTCTTTACCGCCTCCTCGAAATAGTCGGCGGTCTCCTTCTCAGCCACCAGGATGGCGGCGTCATAGGGGGTCAGGCCGTAATCGGCGATGAAGCGGGCCTTCTTCGCGTCCGGCAGTTCTGGCAGGCCGGCTTCCATGTCGGACACGAAGCCTGGCTCAAGCACCAAAGGCAGCAGGTCCGGATCGGGGAAATAGCGATAGTCGTGCGCCTCTTCCTTGGACCGCATGGAGCGCGTCTCGCCCCGGGTCGGATCGAACAGGCGGGTTTCCTGGCTGATGGTGCCGCCGTCCTCGATGATGTCGATCTGGCGCCGCGCCTCGGCCTCCACCGCCTGGCCGATGAAGCGGATGGAATTGACGTTTTTGATCTCGCAGCGGGTGCCCAGCGGATCGCCGGGCTTGCGCACGGAGACATTCACGTCGGCGCGCAGGTTGCCCTTCTCCATGTCGCCGTCGCAGGTGCCGAGATAGCGCAGGATGGAGCGCAGCTTGGTCACATAGGCCCGCGCCTCCTCGGAGGAGCGAAGGTCGGGGCGCGAGACGATCTCCATCAGCGCAACGCCGGACCGGTTCAGATCGACGAAGCTGCGGGAGGGGGACAGGTCGTGGATCGACTTGCCGGCGTCCTGCTCCAGGTGCAGGCGCTCGATGCCCACCAGGATGCTTTCGCCGTCCGCCAGATCCACCACCACCTCGCCCTCGCCGACGATCGGGCTCTTGTACTGGCTGATCTGGTAGCCCTGGGGCAGGTCCGGGTAGAAATAATTCTTCCGGTCGAACACCGAGCGCAGGTTGATCTCCGCCTTCAGCCCGAGGCCGGTGCGCACGGCCTGGGCGACGCATTCCTTGTTGATGACCGGCAGCATGCCCGGCATGGCCGCATCCACCAGCGACACATGGTCGTTGGGCGGGCCGCCAAAGGCAGTCGAGGCACCGGAGAACAGCTTGGCGTTGGAGGCGACCTGGGCGTGAATCTCCATGCCGATCACGACTTCCCAATCACCGGTGGCGCCCTTGAGGAGCTTCTTGGCGTCAGTCGGACGAGCGTGGGCGTTCATCTCGGTTCCCTTGGAAAGAATAGGCTCCTGCCCCCGTACTCCCGCACGCTGGGCGAGGCAACCGCCGACATTGACGGCGTCGCAAAGGCCATGACAATACGTCATCCCCTAGGGGAGCGATCTCAATTTTGATCGCCGATCACACTTTGCAGAGACGCGGATTGACGCTTGGCAGTCCCGCTCCACGGTAGAAACCGCCACCTCGATCATGCGCATCGCTTCAATCTCGCTCGTCAAGGACGAGGCCGACATCCTCGAGGGGTTTGTCCGTCACAACCTCCATTTCGTCGACCGCATGTACATCATCGACGATCGGTCCTCGGACAACACGCCGGAAATCCTGCGCCGCCTCGCGCAGGAGAGCGATGCGGTGCGTGTGGTGGAAGATGGCTGGACCGGCGCCTTTCACCAGGCCAAGCGCACCACCGCCATGATGCAGCGCATTCTCCAAGAGGAGAATTGGGACGTCATCACACCGCTCGATGCGGACGAATTCATCGGCGCCACAGATCGCGCGACGTTTGAGGCCGACATCGCCAGCGTTCCGCCTGGGATGGCGGGGGCATTCGCGGAAATGCGCTATTTCGCCGGTCCAGATGACGACCTGGGCATAGCGGACCCTCTGGTCCGGGTGCGCAGCTGCCTCGGCCATGATCCGATCAACAACCGGTTCAAGAGCTTCGCCCCCCGGCACCTGCTCGACGAACCGACATTGGTGTTCGACGAGGGCAACCACACGCTGCGAACCCACGGCATCGAGGTCCCCACCCGCACGCTGATGAAGACGCCGCTGGCGCATTTCGCCATCCGGTCGGTGGACCAGATCGCCGTGAAGTGCCTGAAGCATTATGTCGGCTGGCGCAGTCGGGAAGACTACACGGGAAGCTTTGTCCCCACCCTCATTGCCGGCGCACAGGCGCTGAAGGGCGAGCCGCGCTTCGCGCTCGCAGCCTCCGCCCCCATAATTCCAGCCTATTGCGCGGGGTATTTTCTGGAACTCGGCGTCGACCGACCGTTCATCGAGCGGCGCGGAGAGCTGAAGTGGCCGGAACTGGCGGTGTCTCCACCCTATGCCCAGGTGATCGGTCTGTTCGACCAGTTGATCGCCCGCGCCGCCTTGGGAGATGCCCTGACGAAGGCCGCAGGCGGCAATGGCGATGGCGTCGCCGGCGTTGTCGCCGAGCGCAACGCCTTGCAGAGCGAACTGGAGCGGATGAAATCCTCCACCACGCTTCTGGCGAAGGCGTACTGGAAGGCGGTTTTCTTCCGGCTGCGCAAAGCCATACGCAAGCGCCGTTACAAATAGCTCGGCTCCGCGCACCGCGGCGGGCTATGGACTGGCGCCGCCATCGTGCTAGGCGTCTGCGGACGATTGCCTTCTGCCCGCCCGTACCCGAGACTCTTGCATGCGATTAGCCTCAGTGACCCTCGCGCGCGATGAAGCGGACATCATCGAACCCTTCATCCGCCACAACCTGCACTTTCTCGATCGCATGTATGTGGTGGACGACGGCAGCTCGGACGCGACCCCGCGTATCATCGCCTTGCTTCAAGCTGAGGGCCTGCCGGTCGAAGTCGTGGATGACGGCAGCCATGCCAGCTACCGCCAGGGCCAGCGTGCCACCGCGTTGGCGGCCCATGCGATGGCGCAGGAGAAATGGGACTTCATCCTACCGATCGATGCCGACGAATTCATCGACGCCACCGACCGCGCGCAGCTCGAAAGCGAGCTTGCCGCCCTGCCCGCACCGCATGCGGGCTCGTTTTCGATGACCCATTACATCCCCGGCCCCCAGGATGATCTCGCGGATCCTAACCCGCTGTCGCGCATCACTCAGGTTCGCAATCTGCCGCGCGGGCCGAACAAGGTGATCGTCCCCGGCGCCATCGCCGGGCATCCCGAGATGCTGATTTCGGACGGCAATCACATGCTCAGCCACTGGCATGTGGAAGTGCCCGCCGTGCTCACAAAAAGCGTGGACCTGGCTCACTTCCCGATCCGCAGCACCGATCAGTTGGTGGCGAAGTGCATGATCAGCTACATGCGCTGGCGGGCTCGGCCGGACTACACCGCGCAGGCATCCTCCCACCTCATCAACGGTGCGAAGGCGCTGGCCGGCGAACCGCGCCTGACCATCGACGACCCCACCACGCTCCTGGATGCCTATCTGGCATTCCCGAGCGGCCCGCTGGTGTCACGCCCGTTCGTGAACGCTCGCGGCGAGATGCGTTATCCCGATCTCGCCAACACCTACCCCTACCGGCGCGTGCTGGACGGGGTGGATCTGTTGATCGAGGGCGCCCGCAGTTCGCTGGGGGAGATTCACGCGCTCCGGCAGGAAATGGAGCGCACTCGCGCGCCGTTCCACGCCATCTTGGCGGCGGCGGTGCGCAAGCACCGCCGCTCCTTCATGCGGCGATGGAAGTCACTGACCAAAACCTAGGGACGCCTCAGCCGAGGTGGCGTTCCTCGTATTGCACGGTCCAGTCGATGAGGTTGCGCCAGATCCGCTCGGCGAGGTCGGGGGGAATTCCCTTGGCCTCAGCGCGGGCGCAGACCCGCGCCACGACTTCTTCCACCCGCTCCGGCAGCAAGGCGGCGATGCCCGCCTCCTGCTTGATGACCACCACCTTGCCGACCACCGCGACCCGCTCCACCAGCAGGTCAACGAGCTTGTCGTCGATGGCGTCGATCTCGACGCGGGCCGCTGCGAGGCCGGGATGGACCTCGCTCATTTCGCCCACCAGAAATCCTCAACCGGGAAGCGCCCGGCCGAATCCTCGATGCCCTGCGCAAGGGAGAACAGCGTCTCTTCCTCGAACGGGCGGCCGATGAGCTGGAGGCCGAGCGGCAATCCGTCGGCGGAATAGCCGGCCGGCACCGAGATGGCGGGAAGGCCGGCGAGGTTCACCGTCACGGTGAAGACGTCGTTGAGATACATCTCCACCGGGTTGGCGCTGGTCTTCTCGCCAATGCCGAAAGCGGGCGACGGCGTCGTCGGGGTGAGGATCGCGTCCACACCCTGGGCGAACACGTCGTCGAAATCGCGTTTGATGAGGGTGCGGACCTTCTGCGCCTTCAGGTAGTAGGCATCGTAATAGCCGGCCGAAAGCACATAGGTGCCGATCATGATGCGCCGACGCACCTCCGGCCCGAAGCCGGCGGCGCGGGTGCGCTCATACATGTCGATGATGTCCTTGCCCGGAACCCGCTCGCCGTAGCGCACGCCGTCATAGCGCGCGAGGTTGGATGAGGCTTCCGCCGGGGCGACGATGTAATAGGCCGCCAGCGCGTATTTGGTGTGGGGCAAGGTGATGTCCACGACATCCGCGCCGGCCTCGCGGAGCATGGCGGCGCCCTGCTCCCACAGTTCGCAGATCTCCTGCGACATGCCCTCGACCCGGTATTCGCGGGGAATGCCGATTCGCTTGCCGCGCACCGACATGCCCACCGCGTCCTCATAGTCGGGCACGCGCATGTTGACGCTGGTGGAATCCTTGACGTCATGGCCGGCCATGGAGCGCAGCAGGATCGCCGCGTCGTTCACCGTGCGGGCGAACGCGCCGGCCTGATCGAGCGAAGAAGCATAGGCGATGATGCCCCAGCGCGAGCAGCGCCCGTAGGTCGGCTTGATGCCGACCGTGCCGGTGAACGCCGCCGGCTGGCGGATCGAGCCGCCGGTATCTGTGCCCGTGGCGCCGGCGCACAGGAACGCCGAGACTGCCGCCGCCGACCCGCCCGAGGAACCGCCGGGAACCAGCGGCGTCGTGTCGCCATCGCGCCGCCAGGGCGAGACCACGGGGCCGAATGCGGAAGTCTCGGTGGAGGAGCCCATGGCGAACTCGTCGTTCGCGAGCTTGCCCAGCAGCACCGCCCCGTCACGCCACAGATGGGACGTGACGGTAGATTCGTACGGCGGGATGAAGCCGTCGAGAATTTTCGAGCAGGCGGTGGTCGCAACGCCCTCGGTGGCGAACATATCCTTCACGCCGAGCGGCAGTCCCTCAAGCGGGCCGGCATCGCCCGAGGCGATGCGCGCATCGGCGCGGGCGGCCATGGCGAGCGCCTGGTCGGCGGTCTCGACCGTGTAGGCATTGAGCGGCCGGGCCTTCTCCATCGCCTGGAGATAGGATGTCGCGAGTTCAACGGCGGTGAATTCCCCGGTCGCCAGCGCCTCACGCGCCTGGGTCAGGGAGAGCTGGTTGAGCGCGGTCATTCCACCACCTTCGGCACGGTGAAGAAGCCGCCCTCGGCCTCCGGTGCATTGGCAAGCACCTTCTCGGGATAATGGCCATCGCTGACCACGTCATCCCGCATGGGGAGGGTCAGCGGGACCACACTGGTCATGGGCTCGATCGAGGACACGTCGATGTCGGCCAGTTGCTCGACGAAAGCGAGAATCGCGTTCAGCTCGCCTTGAAGCGCGGGAAGCTCCTCCTCGCGCACGGAGATGCGCGCTAGATGCGCCACCCGCCGCACCGTCCCCAGATCGACCGACATGAAAAACTCCTTCACCGGGCACCCGACGGCGCCCCGCCCCTCGCCTATAGCAAGCCGGGGAATTGCGAGGCAACGGCATTGGAAACCGCCGACGCCCTGTTTCTACCCTTCCCGCACCACCGCAAGGAATTGCGCGCCGTAGCGGTCCAGTTTTGCCTGGCCGACGCCGGAGACATCTCCGAAGGCGGTGAGCGAGCGCGGACGCAGGCGCGCCATCTCCATCAAGGTGGCGTCGTGGAAGATCACATAAGGCGGGACGCCCTGCGCCTTCGCCAATTCCAGGCGCAAGGCACGCAGTTTTTGATAGAGCCCTTCGTCGCCGGGGTCCGCCAACGCCGCCTTTGGCGCGCGGCCGCCGCCGGTGACGCGGGCGGCGCGCACACGGGTCTCGGCCTTCAGTTCGACTTTCCGCTCGCCCCGCAGCACGGGCCGGCACGCCGCCGTGAGGCTGAGGCCTCCGTGCCCCTCCACATCGACGCTCAGCAGGCCCATGGAAACCACCTGTCGGACGATGGCGCGCCATTCGTCTTTCGACACATCGCTGCCGATGCCGAAGGTGGAAAGGGTCTGGTGGCCGAATTTCGTCACCTTCTCGTTGGTGGTGCCGGTGAGCACGTCCACCAAATGCCCGGCGCCGAACTTCTCGCCGGTGCGGTAGACGCAGGAAAGCAGCTTCTGCACCGCCTGCGTGCCGTCATAGGTGCGCACCGGCTCCAGGCAGGTGTCGCAATTCCCGCAGGGCTCGTCCAACTGCTCGTCGAAATAAGACAGCATCACCAGACGCCGGCAGCTCGCGGTCTCGCACAGGCCGATCAGCGCATCGAGCTTGCTGCGCTCGACGCGCTTGCGCGCATCGGGGGCGTCGGATGCTTCCACGAACTGGATCAGCTTCGCCACATCCTCCATGCCGTAGAGCATGAGGGTTTCGGAGGGCAGCCCGTCGCGGCCGGCGCGGCCGGTCTCCTGATAGAACGACTCGATGCTCTTGGGCAGGTCGAGATGGACCACGAAGCGCACGTCCGGCTTGTCGATCCCCATGCCGAAGGCGATGGTCGCCACCATCACGACCCCCTCCTCCTTGAGGAAGCGATCCTGGTTGCGGGCGCGGACCTGGGCGTCGAGCCCGGCATGGTACGGCAGGGCGGTGCGCCCCTCGGTGTTCAGCGCCTCGGCGGTCGCCTCCACCTTCGCGCGGCTCATGCAATAGATGATGCCCGCCTCGCCCTCGTGCGCATCGAGGAAGGCCCGCAACTGCTGGCGCGGGGTGGCCTTCGGGGCAATGCGATAGCGGATGTTCGGCCGGTCGAAGGAGGACAGGAACACCCGCCCGTCCTCCAGCCCCAGCCGCTCGACGATCTCACGCCGCGTCGGACCATCGGCCGTGGCGGTCAGCGCGATGCGCGGCACCGAGGGAAAGCGTTCGTGGAGCACCGTGAGCTGGCGATACTCCGGGCGGAAATCATGTCCCCATTGCGAGACGCAATGCGCCTCGTCGATGGCGAACAAGGCAATTTTTGCGCCCTGGAGAAGGCTCATGAAGCCATCTGTCAGCAGCCGCTCTGGCGCGACATAGAGCAGGTCCAGCTCGCCCATGGCGAGCGCCCGCTCGACCTGCCGCGCCTCGCCGGGCGCGAGCGAGGAATTGAGTGCCGCCGCCCTGACGCCAAGCTGGCGCAGGGCCTGAACCTGATCGTGCATCAGGGCGATCAGCGGAGAAATGACGATGGCCGTGCCGGCACGCGCCAAGGCCGGGACCTGATAGCACAGGGATTTGCCGCCGCCGGTTGGCATGAGCACCAGCGCGTCGCCGCCATCGGTGACGTGGGCGACGATCTCCGCCTGTCGGCCCCGGAACGCCTCGTAGCCGAAGACGTGCCGCAGGACGTCCGCCGGATCGCGGACACGGCCGTCCTGGACGGGAAGGAACGAGTCGGTGGGCATGGCGCCTTATAGCCCCCCGCGCCCGGCCGGCAAACGCGGGCGTTCGCCGCTGTCGATCCGTGGCCTCATCCCATTGTTTTCGCTGCTGCCGGCGCGCGCAATCGCCTCAGAGATCAACATGCTGCAATGCAACTTGAGGCTTGCCGCCCCCCGTCTCCTGTCTCATTCTGAGTCTGTTGAGGGGGGATACCAATGAAACTGCCGCGCAATTTCTTCAAACCGCTGGCCATCGGTGCGCCCGCACCCTATCGCGAACTTCCGGTGCGCCTGGAGCGCATGATTCATTTCGTGCCGCCCCATCTGGAAAAGCTGCGTGCCAAGGTGCCCGACCTCGCCAAGCAGGTCGATGTCGTGCTCGGCAATCTTGAAGATGCGATTCCCATCGACGCCAAGGAAGCCGCGCGCGATGGCTTCATCGAGATGGGCAAGAGCGTGGACTTCGGCACCACCGGCCTGTGGACCCGCATCAACGCCCTCAACAGCCCCTGGGCGCTGGACGACGTGATCGAGATCGTCAGCGCCATCGGTGGCAAGCTCGACGTCATCATGCTGCCGAAGGTGGATGGCCCCTGGGACATCGCCTATCTCGACCAGCTTCTGGCCCAACTCGAAGCGCGCCATTCCATCGGCAAGCCGATCCTGATCCACGCCATTCTGGAGACCGCAGAGGGCGTGAAGAATGTCGAGGAGATCGCCGCAGCCTCCCCGCGTATGCACGGCATGAGCCTCGGCCCGGCCGATCTCGCCGCCTCGCGCGCCATGAAGACCACCCGCGTCGGCGGCGGGCATCCCGACTATAAGGTTCTCGCCGATGCGGATGGCGACAACCCGCGCGCCGGATACCAGCAGGACCTCTGGCACTACACCGTCGGCAAGATGGTGGACGCCTGCGCCGCCAACGCCATCAAGCCGTTCTACGGCCCATTCGGCGATTTCGGCGATCTCGCCGCCTGCGAGAGCCAGTTCCGCAACTCCTTCCTGCAGGGCTGCGTCGGCGCCTGGACGCTACACCCCACCCAGATCGCCATCGCCAAGCGGGTGTTCAGCCCCGATCCCGGAGAGGTTGCGTTCGCGCTGAAGATTCTCGAGGCCATGCCGGATGGTGCCGGCGCGGTCATGATCGACGGCAAGATGCAGGATGACGCAACCTGGAAGCAGGCCAAGGTCATCGTCGATCTCGCCCGCATTGTCGCCGCGAAAGACGCGGACCTCGCGAAGGTATATGGATTGTGACCAAGGGACCCTTAGGGCAAGCGGGCCCTTTAGGGTGAGTGGGCGTTAAAGTTCAGAGGGGACGGCCGATGCCGCACGATTATAAGCCCAGAGACGTCTCCACCCCGTCGCCTCGCGCCGGAGCCGGTAGCTGGACACTCGACACCCGGCCCGAGCCCGCGCAGCAGGCGCTGGCCGACGGTTCGCCCATGCGCCTCGCCAAGTTCCGCATTGGCGAAGTGGTGCGGCACAAGCACTTTCCGTTCCGCGGCATCGTGTTCGACGTCGATCCGGTGTTCGACAACACGGATGAATGGTGGCTCGCCATCCCCGAGGAAATCCGCCCCCACAAGGACCAGCCGTTCTACCACCTGCTCGCCGAAAATGCGGAGAATGAGTACGTGGCCTATGTGTCGGAGCAGAACCTCGAACTCGACCCATCTGACGAGCCGGTGCGCCACCCCAAGGTGAACGAAGCTCTTGCTGAAAACGGCCAAGGCGGATGGCAGGTGCGGCCCGACCTCCTGAACTGAGCCGCGCCACCTGTTTTGTCGATCTAGGATTACTGAAGCGTCGCCTGAGCCAGCCAGGACTTGACCGCATTCAACGCTTCGCCGCGATTGCCGGTGCGGTGCTGGGCTTCCTGGAAGACCTCGATCTGCATGTCCGCGCTGGTGCCGCCTGACGCGATGGTCCGCAGGTGCATCAGGGCGTCGAACGACCCCAGCGCCTCCGCATCCGCTGCCACCATGGAGATCAACTGCTCCACCGAATCCTGCACTGGCACGGCGCGCCCTTCCGCGCGGTCCACGAACGAGCCGTGGATGCCATAGCGTTGCGCCCGCCATTTGTTTTCATTGGCGATCGCCCGGTCCACCGAATTTACCCCGGCGTTGTGGCCCGGATTGCGCACCAGGAAGCGCACAAGCGAGCGATAGAGCGCGGCGATGGCTATCGTGTCTTCCACCCGCGTGCAGCTATCCGGCGCGCGAAGCTCAAGGGTCGGATGCTTCGCCGAGGGGCGGATCGCCCACCAGATATAGCTTGAATCGGTGATGGCCCGCGCCGAGACCAGTGCGTCCACATAGGCTTGATAGGCGGCATTGTCCTCGAACAGTTCCGGCAGGCCGGTGCGCGGCAGTTCATCATAGGCGGCAAGCCGGTAGCCCATGAGGCCGGTCTGTTTTGAACTCCAGAACGGGGACGATGTCGCCAGCGCGATGAAGTGCGGGATATAGGGCAGGATGCGCCGCATCACATTGACCCGCAGGTCCTGATCCGGCAGTTCCACATGCACATGCAGGCCGCACACCATGTTGCGCTCGCCGAGCATCTGCAAATCGTGCATCAGGCCGTCATAACGGTTTGCCTGGGTGTGGCGCCCGCCGTCCCAGGTGGCGGTGGGGTGGGTGCCGGCGGCGATGAAGGCGAGCCCATGCTCCGCTGCCACGCGCCCGGCGCGGCCACGAAGATCGCGCAACTCCTCAAGCGCGCTGCCGGTCTGGGTCGCCGGGTGGGTGGCGATTTCCAGTTGCGACTGAAGCATTTCGACCGTCACGGAATCGCCGAGGGTCTCTTTCAAGTGATCGAAAAAGCCCGACGGCATGCGGCGCTGAACCGCATTCGATTCGGCATCGACGACAAAAAATTCTTCCTCGATGCCGAAACGGTAATCCTGCGACATGGATTGTCCCTCCACCTATACCGCCAACGCAACGCCTAAACGCTACTGCTTGGTTTCCGGTTGCGTGGAGAGTGAAGAAAAATAGGCCGGAAATGCGGCACAAAAAACCGCAACAGACACGGGTTCTGCCTTCGCGTTGCAGTATAACTAGCAGCAACAAGGCATTCCAGACGATCTAACAAAACCTATAAAATGCGCAAATATTTTCTAAATGAGACGGGAACTTTTCTTATTCTAATGGAATGCGGGATTTCATACCTCCAGCCGCGAAGCCTACTCCCGAATCCGGCATTCAGCCGCGCAAATCACCCCGTGCAGCTTGAACCAGCGCCAAAGCCGCGACCGCAGCGGTGTCCGCCCGCAGGATGCGGGGACCGAGCGAGAGCACCACGGTCCGCTCCCTCCCTCGCAGCATGGCGCGCTCGTCCGCGGAGAAGCCGCCTTCCGGGCCGATCAGCAGGGTCGCGGGGCCGTCCGGCGCCTGTTGCAGTGCCGCCAGAGGATCGGCCAGGGTCGCCTCTTCGTCGCAAAAGATCAGCAATTGACCCGCTGGAAGCGCCGCGAACCAGCGATCCAGTGCCAACGGCTCGTCAAGCTCCGGAAGCGAGAGGATGCCGCATTGCTCGGCCGCCTCGACGGCATTCGCCTGCATGCGTTCCAGATTGACCCGGTTCACCTGGGTGTGACGCGTGATGACGGGCGAAAGCCGCCCCGCCCCCATCTCCACCGCCTTCTGCACCATATAGTCGAGCCTGGCGTGCTTCAGCGGTGCAAAGGCATAGTCGATGCGGCCCGGAGCCGTCTGATCGCGCAGGCGCCGCTCCACGGTGACACGAACCTCCCGCTTCATGCCTTCGGAGCGGTGGGCGAGCCATTCCCCGTCACGTCCGTTGAACAGCAGCAGCGCCCCGCCAACCGGCAGGCGGATGACGTTCGAGACGTAATGGGCCTGATCTTGCGCGAGAGCGAACTGGGCGCCCTCCCCCAGATCCTGTGCCACGAACAACCTTTGGGCACGCGACAGCGCATCGCTCATGGCTTTTCTCCCGTGGCGGAAAACTGCTTGAGATAGGCGATCAGGTTGGCACGCTCGGCCTCGGGCTTGATGCCGAAGAAGGTCATGCGGCCGCCGGGCGCGACAGCCTTCGGGTTTGCGAGATAGGCATCAAGCGTTGCCGCGTCCCACACCCGGCCCGCAACGCCCCCGGCCTTCAGATCCTGGGAATAGGTGAAGCCGGGAAACTGAGCCCAGGCACGCCCCACGATGCCGTTGAGCGGGGGCCCCACCTTGGGCTTCGCATCCGGGCCGACAGCGTGGCACGGCATGCATTTGCGGAAGGATTGCGCGCCCTTGGCGAGGTCGGGGTCCGCCAGGGCCGGGGTGACGCAGAGCGTCGCCAGCAAAGCGAAAGGAAGAAACGCGCGCATGGGCCGGATACATGCCCCGGAAGCCCGCCGCCGACAATCGGCATGTCGGCGCACCCGAATGTAAGCGCCCTCTAACGTGCGCTCAGGACGCCCGAGCCGTCAGCGCCATATCCCGCTCGAAGCAAGCAAAGCGCATGGAGAGGGCCTTTTCGACCCAAGCCACGGGAATGTCGCCGAGATCGATGCTCCCGCTCGGCGGCCGCACCTCGACCACGCCGGGATTGCGCGGACCGGTAACCTCGAGCACGGTGGGGCCGAACAGGCCGACGCTCTGTGTGCCCAACGCACCCGCGATATGCAGCATGCCGGAATCGTTGCCCAGGAACAGGGTGGCGCTGGCAAGCTGGAACGGCGCGTCGTCGAGCGGCGTCATGGTGAAATCGCGGATCGGTGTCACCTCGGCGATCGCCCGCGCCACATCACGCTCGCGCGGTCCGCCCAACACCCAGACATCCCAGCCTCGGCCCGCGAAATCCCGCGCGATGTCGGCGAACCGCTCCGCCGGCCACAAGCGAGCGGGATTGTAAGCGCCGGGGCCGATGGCGAGCACGGGTGCAGTCGGCGCACCGCCGAGGGTGGTCCGCTGCCATTCCGCCAGGGCGGCACAGTCCACCCGCATCACAGGCGGCAGCAGCCCGGTGCATTTCCCGGTGGAGAAGGCGAGCGCGCAGACCTTCTCGGTTTCGCCGTAGATCGCGCCTTCTCCGGTGCGCACCTTATTGATGAGCAGCGCGCGCCCCTCGCCGAACCAGCCGATCCGCTCCGGGATGCGGGCGAGAAAGGGAATAATGGCCGCTTTCAGCGTGCGGCTGACCACATAGACCCGGCGATACCCCTGCTGACGCAGGCGGGCCGCGAGACGGAATTTGTGGGAAAGGCCGATCTTGCCGTGCGGCGTATCGTCCACGAAAGCATTGCGGATGCCGGGCACGAACTGCACCAGCTTGTCGGTCGGGCTGCGGCAGAGAAAATCGATGGGCGCGTCGGGATACAGCGCCGCCACATGTCGCGCGAGGGCGAAGCATCGGATGTGATCACCGATACCGCCGTATCCGACGATGAGAATGGGGCCTCGCGCCAACGCAGAACCCTGACCCTGGACCAAGGACAAGCTCCCCCGAGCTGTTCCGTTCAGGAATGGTCATGGCTCAACGGAACCCCTTGCGTCAAGGCGCTTCCTTGGCCGCCGCCTCGCCTTTTTGCTGGGTTCGCTTGCCAAGGTTGGTCAGGTCGCTTTCCATCCTGGCCTGACCCTTCGCGTCCAGCACCGGCGGGCGCTTGATCGTGGAGGTCGGGGCAAAGGTCGGGAACTGGCCTTCCGGCGCTTTGGGCACGTCCGGCCCCTTGTCGAAGACGGCGAACACGCTTTCGGTCGCGCAGCCCGACAGCGCCAGCGCGGCCCCGAGCAGAAGCCCCAGCCGGAGACGCCGAAGCGTGCCGTCCTTACGCGACCCGTCTTGAACCTGTCCCATCTAAGTTCCCCGCCGGACTTTTTTCGACCTTCGCAGCAAGCGCCGCCCTCGCCCGTTGCCTTCAGCCTCGTTAATATGCCCGAACTAGGAAACGCGATACAGGGTTAGACGTCCGCCTTTCATGTGACGTCAACCAAGGGAAGCTTCATGCCGGCCAAGGAAGTCACAACGGACCCCCGTCCCGCAAAGCTCGACATGGACGCATTCGCCCACAATCTCGCGCAGCTTGTGGAAGAAGGCGGCAAGGCGCTCGCCGCCTATATCCGCCCCCGCGAGGCGGGAAAGAAGGACGATCTGGCGGACGACGTGGCCGACGCGGTGAAGACCATCGGCAACGTCGCCAATTATTGGATGGTCGATCCCCAACGGATGGTGGAAGCGCAGTCACGGCTGATGTCGGGCTATCTCGGGGTCTGGACCTCAGCGCTGAAGAAGATGTCCGGCGAGCAAGGCGACGACACGAATGTGGCGCCCGACGCGAAGGACGCCCGCTTCAAGGATGCGGAATGGACGACCAACCCGTTCTTCGACGCGCTGAAGCAGACTTATCTCGTAACCTCGAACTGGGCCGACGCCATGGTGCACGAGGCGGAAGGCCTCGATCCGCACGTCAAGCACAAGGCGGAATTCCTGGTCCGCCAGCTCACCGCCGCCATCTCGCCCTCGAATTTCATTCTCACCAACCCCGAACTGCTGCGCGAGACCTTCAATTCCTCGGGCGAAAATCTCGTGCGGGGCATGAAGAACCTCACCGAGGATCTGATCGAGGGCAAGGGCGACCTGCGCATCCGGCAGACCGACATGTCTGCATTCCAGGTGGGCCGCAATCTCGCGACGACGCCGGGCAAGGTGATCTTCGAAACCGAGCTGATGCAGCTCATCCAGTATGAACCGACCACGCCAAACGTGAAGAAGGTGCCGGTGCTGCTGGTGCCGCCGTGGATCAATAAGTTCTACATTCTCGATCTGACGCCCGAGAAGTCCTACATCAAATGGCTGGTCGACCAGGGCCTGACGGTGTTTGTCGTCTCCTGGGTGAACCCCGACGCGCGCCTCGCCGCCAAGGGTTTCGACGACTACATGCGCGACGGCATTCTCGCCGCTCTGGATACCGTGCTGAAAGCCACCGGCGAGCCGCAGGCGCATCTCACCGGCTATTGCGTCGGCGGTACGCTGCTGGCGGTCACGCTCGCCTATATGGCGGCGACCGGCGACAACCGCGCCGCCAGCGCCACCTTCCTCACCACCCAGATCGATTTCACCTATGCCGGCGATCTCAAGGTGTTCGTGGACGAGGAGCAGCTCACCGTCCTGGAGCGGCGGATGAAGGAGTTCGGCTATCTTGAAGGGCGCAAGATGGCGAGCGCCTTCAACATGCTGCGCTCCAACGATCTGATCTGGCCCTATGTGGTGAACAATTACATGAGGGGCAAAGCGCCCTTCCCGTTCGACCTGCTGTTCTGGAACGCGGATTCGACCCGGATGCCGGCGGCGAACCATTCCTATTATCTGCGCAACTGCTACCTCGAGAACAATATCGCCAAGGGTTTGGCGGAGATCGCCGGCGTGCGCATCGACATGAAGAAGGTGACGCTGCCGGTCTACGAGCTGGCGACCCGCGAGGACCACATCGCCCCCGCCCGCTCCACCTTCATCGGCGCCGGCCTGCTGGGCGGGCCGGTGCGCTATGTGCTCGCAGGGTCCGGCCACATCGCCGGCGTGGTGAACCCGCCATCCAAGAAGAAGTACCAGCACTGGACCGGCGGGCCGGTCGGTGGGGAATACGAGGACTGGCTCAAGACCGCCGAGGAGCATTCCGGCTCCTGGTGGCCGGATTGGATGAATTGGTTCAGCAACCAGCATCCGGACGAGGTGCCCGCGCGACAAGTCGGCGGCGGCGTGTTCAACGCTATCGAGGACGCGCCGGGACGCTACGTGCGTGAGAAATCATGATCAGACAATACGCCCCACCTTGCTACCGCACGGCATGCCGACTTGCCCTTGTTCGGCAATGATTTAGGCCCGTTGACAGGCGACGCGGTGCCCATGCTAGGGTCGCCGCGACAATGAGTTGGGGGGAAAAGGCATGAGCGGCGCTGGCGAGAAGGTTGCGGACGGCCTGCTGTCGGGCGTGACCATCATAGATCTGTCCCGCGTGCTTGCGGGACCGTTCTGCACCATGACGCTCGCGAATATGGGCGCCCGCGTTATCAAGGTGGAAATCCCCGGAACTGGTGACGATTCCCGCGCCTTCGGCCCGTTCTACAACGGCAAATCGCTCTATTTCTCCGCCATCAATTGCAACAAGGAGAGCATCGCGCTCAACCTGAAAAGCCCCGACGACAGGGTGATATTCGAAAAGTTGCTGGAGAAGGCGGACGTCCTGATCGAGAACTATCGTCCCGGGACGATGGAAAAGCTCAGCTACGGCTGGGAGACGCTGCACGAAAAATTCCCCCACCTGATCTATGGCGCGGCCTCCGGCTTCGGCGACAGCGGGCCGATCTCCAAGCGTGCCGCCTATGACATGGTGGTGCAGGGCATGGGCGGCGTCATGAGCATGACCGGCTATCCCAATCAGCCGCCAGCGCGCGTCGGCATCTCCATCGGCGACATCACCGCCGGCATCTATCTCGCAAACGGCATCACCGCCGCGCTCTATAAGCGGGCCGTTTCCGGCATCGCGAGCAAGATCGACATCGCCATGCTCGACTGCCAGGTGGCGATCCTGGAAGACGCCGTCACAGCCTATGCAAAAACCGGCGAAGTGCCGGGGCCGAAGGGCACCCGCCACCCCTCCATCGCGCCATTCCAGGCGTTCGATGCGCAGGACGGCAACGTCATCATCGCGGCGGGCAATGACCATCTGTTCGATCTGATGACCCAGGCGCTGGAGCGCCCGGACCTGCTCGCCGACGCGCGCTTCAAGAGCAATGACCTGCGTCATACCAACATCGACGCCCTCCAGGCCGAGATGGAGACGACGCTGAAGACCAAGTCGGTGGCGGCCTGGCTCGACGCATTGAACGGCAAGGGCGTGCCCTGCGCGCCGATCAACGACGTGCCGCACATGATGCTGGAGCCCCAGGTGGCGGCTCGCAACATGATCATCACGGTGCAGGACCCGGTTGCCGGCGAGATCAAGGTGGCCGGAAATCCCATCAAGGTCGTTGGCGCCGTGGAGCCGTCCACCTATTCCCCGCCGCCTGAGCTTGACGCCGACCGCGCCAAGATCCTGGCCGAATTCGTGGGGAGCGCATCTTGAGCGATATTGCCCCGGCGGCAGTCGCCGCCCCCGAGATGGTGACGGTCGAGGTCAAGGACCGCGTCGCCATAGTGACGCTCAACAATGCCGCAAAGCGCAACGCGCTGAGCAAGGCTTTGCTTGACGCGTTGATCGCGGGCCTGAAGGGCCTCGACACCAAAGACGTGCGCGTGGTGATCCTGAAAGCGGCGCCCGGACTTAGCGTCTGGTCGGCGGGACACGACATCAAGGAACTGCCGAAAGGCCATGAAGACCCGCTCGGATATGCCGATCCGCTGGAGCGGGCATTGCGGGCGATCCGCGAACTCCCCGTTCCGGTCATCGCCATGGTGCACGGCACGGTGTGGGGCGGCGCATTCGACCTGGTTCTTTCCTGCGACATGATCGTTGCGGACGAGACGGCGAGCTTTGCTATCACGCCGGTCAATCTCGGCCTGCCCTACAACACCACCGGCCTGCTGCATTTCATCGGCCGGCTGCCGATGAACCTGATCAAGGAGATGTTCTTCACCGCGACGCCCTTGAAGGCGGAAGACGCGGCGAAGTGGCATATCGTGAACCATCTCGTGCCGTCCGCGGAGCTTGAGAGCTTCACCCTGGCGCTGGCGCAAGGCATGGTCTCGAAGGCGCCTTTGGCGGTGGCGGTGATCAAGGAGCAGTTGCGGGTGCTCACCGATTATCAGCCGATCGCTGCCCAGGTCTTCGAGCGCATCCAGGACATGCGCCGCGTGGTTTATGAGAGCGCCGACTTCCAGGAGGGCATCAATTCCTTCCTGGAGAAGCGCAAGGCCGTCTTCACAGGCACCTGACGCCACCGTTGCGATGCATCTTGCCGGTATCCCATCCGGCAAGATGCGGCAGCGACGGGAAAAGCTGACGTCAGGCTCAAGCTCGTTTCCCGCAGGCGCCCATGACCTCCGAACATTCCGACCTGACCATTCCCCCGCCCTATCTGCTCCGGCAGACCCGGCACGGGCCGATGCTGGTCAACCCGAATGACGCCTATGTCGGCCAGTCGCTGCTCGCCTATGGCGAATACAGCGCGGCGGAATTCGAGTTGCTGCGTCAGTTGGCGACCACGCCGGGAATGATCGTGGAAGTGGGCGCCAACATGGGCGCACTCACCGTGCCGCTGGCGAAATTGGCCGCCCAGCAGTCGCAAATGCTCCTCGCGGTCGAGCCCCAACTGTTCGTATTCCAGCAGCTTTGCGCGAACCTGGCCCTCAATGGCCTGACCAACGTGCTGACCCAATATGCCGCCTGCGGCGAGCAGGAGAGCACGGTTCAGATCCCGATCCTGAACATCCACACGCGCCAGAATTTCGGCGGCGTTCCGGTCTCTCAGGCAACCAACGGCGCCGGCCTGACGGTTCCCTGCCACACGCTCGATACGATGGTCGGCGAGCGGCTGGTCGGGCTGCTCAAGATCGATGTCGAAGGTTTTGAGTTGGCGGTGCTGAAGGGCGCGCAGCAAACCCTGTCGCGCTCCCGGCCCCTTCTCTATGTCGAGAACGACCGCCCGGACCTGTCACGCGACCTGATCGAATATCTCTGGAGCCACAATTATGCGCTCCACTGGCACCTGCCGCCGCTGTTCAGCGCCGACAATTTCTACCGGAACCCGCAAAACCTTTATCCCGGTACGGTCTCCTGCAACATGATCGGCACGCCGGCCGAGCAGGCTTGGACCCTCGAAGGCTTCCAACGCGTGGAAGATGCCGGATCTCATCCGTTCCGCCGCACACCCGCCAGCGTCTGAGACGGCTGCAGCGCGACGAGCTGGCGCGCCTTCAGGCGCTCCACAAGGTCACAGCAATAGGCCGGGCCGATCTCCCGATCACCGAACAGGATATGGTAGACCAGCGGCGCCACCACGAGATCGATCGCCTCGTCCACATCGAAGGGCGCTTCGCCCCGCTCCGACGCACGGGCGCAGATGGTTTCCAGGTGCTGGACGGTGAACTGGCAGCATTGTTCAGGCCGGCCGGACTGGCCAAGGGTCGAGAGGACGTCGCGCAGCAGACCCTGACCGAGCGGCGAGGACATCTCTTCGAGATATTGCTCCGTCCATGCCTCAAGGTCGCTCCACAGCCCGCCGGTATCCGCCGGGTCCGCCACCGGCCGTAGGCGCTGAACCGCGACATCCGCCATCAGTTCTGAAAGATCGCCCCACCGCCGGTAGATGGTCGAGGGCGTGACCTCGGCGCGTGCAGCAATCATGGGCACGGTGATCTCCGCCCGGTCCATCTCTTCCGAGAGGTCACGGACAGCCTGGTGAACCGCCGCCTGGATCCGCGCGCTGCGCCCACCGAAACGGACCATCTCCTTGGCACTCATGATGTTTCCCCTGCCCCGCGCTGCTCGCATGGCGGCCATAACCCGGGAGCATATATCCACTAACGCAAAAAAGTTGCATTAATTGTGGCGCGGACCTACACCCGATTAAAGCTATTTTTTAGCTTTAAGAGAAGGGCTAGGCCCATGTCCAGCAGCAGTTCAGTCGAAATGACCGTAGGCTCCCGCGCAATGTTCAGCCCCCGCGCCATGACGGTCTTTTCCGTTCTCGCGGCGGTCACGATCGCGGCGAGCAGCAGCGCCCCGACACCGCTCTATCGCCTGTATCAGGAGCAGATCGGGCTTTCCCCGTTCCTCGTCACCATCGTCTTCGCCACCTATTCCATGTCGCTCCTGGTGGCGCTGCTGACCGCCGGCTCGCTGTCTGATTATGTCGGCCGCCGTCCGGTGATCCTGGCGGCCCTCGTCATGAATGTCGGCGCCATGGTGCTGTTCATCCTCGCCGGCTCCGCGACCACGCTGATTGCCGCCCGCGCGGTCCAGGGCTTCGCCACCGGCATCGCGACCACAACCCTGGGTGCCGCGATCCTCGACACCAACCGGGCGCGCGGCCCCCTGCTCAACAGCATCACCGCCTTTATGGGCCATACCGTCGGCTCCCTCGGCGCCGGCCTGCTCATCACCTTTGCGCCGGCGCCGACCCAGATGATTTATGGCGTTCTCCTGGTGATCAGCGTGATCGGCATCGCTCTGCTGGCCGTCATGCCCGAGACTGGCGTCATCCGTCCCGGCGCGCTCGGTTCGCTGGTGCCCCATGTCAGCGTGCCGAAGCAGGCGCGCGCGACGTTCCTGCGCATTACGCCGCTGAATATCGCCGCCTGGGCGCTCGGCGGACTCTATCTCTCGCTCATGCCCTCGGTGGTGCGCGCCGCGACCGGGCTCAACTCCCCCATGGTCGGCGCAGTCGTGGTGGCCGCGTTGATGATTACCGCGGTCGGCACCGTACTCTCCCTGCGCGATCAGCCCTTCGCGCGACTGCTCGCCATCGGCGTGTTCGGCCTGGTCCTGGGCGTGGTGATCACACTGGGCGGCATCGAGCTTCAGCGGGTCGAGTTGATGATTGCCGGCACGGTTGTCGCCGGCGTCGGCTTCGGCTCGGCCTTCTCCGGCACCTTGCGCGCATTGCTGCCGCTGGCGGCGCAGGATGAGCGCGCGGGGCTGCTCGCGAGCTATTATGTGGAGAGCTTTCTCTCATTCAGCCTGCCCTCACTCGCGGCGGGGCTGCTTGCCCCTGAGATCGGCCTGACGCACACCGCCCATATCTATGGCGGCGTGGTCATCGCTCTCGCGCTGATCTCCTATGTCGCGACAAGGCTCGCCCGCACGGCGTGAGCGGAATGATCAGGGTCAGTGGCCGGCAACCGGCCACTGTCATCCGACAGCTTCTTGTGCATGTTGCAGCGCATATTATCCGCACGACTTATGCCGCCGTTCAGCGTACCGTCGCCTCTAATGGCACGAATGCTCATATCGAATCTGGCGCGGTGCGAAAGCTTGCCGGTTGGCGAGGGCAAATAACGCTGGTTCACTGGATTTCCCGCAGCCTAGGATTGTCCGAACTTCGGCAACGAACGAAGTCGGACCCAGTTCTGGCGCAATAGCAGAGGTGAGAATGCGCATCCGGGTCGGCTACGAGCTGATTTATGACTTCCCGCAGCCCACCCCGATGGTGATGGTTCTCGGCACCCATTTTAGCCGGGCGTCAGACATGATCGTGCCGGACCATCTGGTCATCAGCCCGTCGGTTCCCGTCACTGCCTATCGGGACAGCTTCGGCAACTGGTGCAGCCGCACGCTCGCGCCCGCCGGACGCGTTCGCCTGTCGGCCAATGGTATCATCAATGATTCCGGCCTGCCCGATCCGGTATTTCCCACCGCCTGGCAGCATAAAGTCGAGGATCTTCCATCCGAGACACTCAGCTTCCTTCTCGGCAGCCGCTATTGCGAAACAGACCGCCTGAGCGAGACTGCCTGGAAACTGTTCGGTGACGGCCCGATGGGCTGGGGCCGGGTGCAGGCCGTGTGCGACTTCGTGCACAACCACATCAAGTTCGGCTACGAACACGCGCGCGTCACGAAGACCGCTTTCGAGGCGTTCACCGAAGGCAACGGCGTTTGCCGCGACTATGCGCATCTCGCCATCACCTTCTGCCGTTGCCTCAACATTCCGGCGCGCTATTGCACGGGATATCTCGGCGATATCGATGTGCCCATCACCGACGCGCCGATGGATTTCGCCGGATGGTTCGAGGCCTATCTCGATGGGCGCTGGCATACGTTCGACCCGCGCAACAACGAGCCGCGTATCGGCCGCATCCTGATCGCCCAAGGGCGCGACGCGTCCGATGTTCCGATCACGCATACCTTCGGGCCGAACACCCTGGTGAGCTTCAAGGTGTTCTGCGACGAACTGGCCAACACCTGAAAGCGGGCGCCTTCCTGCGGCGCCCATCTTGGAAGGAAGAACGCATCAGAGCGTCGCGACCAGCGCCTCCAACTGGTCGGTCGCCTTCCCCCAGCCTTCGTGGAAGCCCATTTTTTCGTGGGCTTCCTTGTCTTCCAGGGTCCAGTGCCGTGCGCGTGCGGTGTAGCGCGTGCCGCCGTCTTCCGCCTCGAACGTGACGATGAGGGTCATGAACGGCTTTTGGGACGGCTCCCAGGCGGAGACGAAGGCGTCGGTCGCCACCAGCCGCTCATTCTCCACCACCTCCAGATAGACCCCACGGTTGGGATATTCCTGGCCGTCCGGCGCCTTCATGACGATCAGGCTCGCGCCGCCGACGCGGACATCAAGCTCCGCGTGGGGCGTGGTGTAGGGCGCGGGCGTGAACCATTGCTTCAAAAGCTCCGGCTCGGTCCAGGCGCGATAGAGCGCGGATGGCGACGCCGCAATATGGCGGGTGAGGACGAGTTCGCGATCGGCGGTGGTCGGTGACATTCCTTGGCCTTCCTCGACATGTCATTTCAAGGACGTACGAACGCCCCCGCGCCCGACGCCGGAGGATGGAAAATTACCGGCGGGCGGGCAAGCATCCTCACTTTGAAGCGCCTTAACTCTCAGGCGGAAACCCCTCCCCACAGCCCACAGGTCCGCTATAAGTGGAGACATCCGATGCTGCCGCCAGGGGTTTAGCGATCGTGTCAGTTACGCCCGACGAAACGCCGACGCCCGCCCCGGACCGCAAGCCGCGCCTGCCCTGGATCGTCGCCGCCGTCCTGGCCGTGCTGGCCGTGCTCTATTTCACCGCAGACTGGGTCGTCGCCTATACCGAGGACGCCTATGTGCGCTCGGATTTCGTGGCGGTCGCCCCCCAGGTCGCGGGTGTCATAAAATCGGTCGTCGTGACCGACGATCAGAAGGTGGCCGCGGGCGATCCACTGGCTTTCATTGATGACGAGCCGTTCACCCTCGTCGGGCGCCTCAAGCAGCGGCGGGTGGACAGCGCGGAGGCCGAGGCCAGGGTTCGCCAAGATGGCGCCCAGGTTATTGCGGCGGACATAGGCACCGCCAGGGCGGCGCTCACGCTGGCCGAGCGCGAATACCAGCGCATCCGCTCCCTGGTGAATGCCCAAGACCTCTCTCAGGCGGAAATGGACCGGGCGACCGACCAGCGCCAGCAGGCCATCGACGCGCTCGCCGAGATGCAGGCCAAGGCGCGGGTCAATACCGGCGAGGTCACAGCCGCCTTGGCGGAGGTGGATATCGCCAAGGCGGAACTCGCGGTGGCCGCATATGAGCTTTCGCGCACCCGCATCACCGCTCCGGTCTCAGGCTACGTCAACAACCTGTCCCTGCGCCCCGGCGCCTATGCCAGCGTCGGCACGCCGCTGGTGGGTCTGGTCGATGACAACCAGTGGCGGATCATGGCGAACTTCAAGGAATACGTCGCCGCCCGCCTCAAGCCGGGCATGCGCGCCTGGGTCTGGCTCGACAGCCACCCGTGGCACTTGTTTCCGGCGCGCGTGGTCGGCGTCAGTCGCGGCATCTCCCGCGAGCAGGAGGCCGACCGCTTGCTGCCTTATGTGGCGCCGACCACCGACTGGATCCGCCTGAAGCGGCGCCTTCCCGTCACGCTGGTTCTGGACCCATGGCCCAAGGACGTACCGCTGTTCATGGGCGCGGACGCCCGCGTCCTGCTGTTTCCGTAAGGCCGGCGCATGCCAGCCAAGGGCCTCTTTCACCACCGCTATTCAACCGGGCTGCGGCGTGAACTCGGCGCCCTGACGTTTCGCGGCGAGATCGCGAGCCTCGCCTTCCGCACCGCGCTCGCCAGCGTGCTCTCGATGGTGGTGGCACTGATGCTCCACCTTGAGACCCCCGTTTGGGCCGGCATCACGGCCCTGGCCATCGTCCAGCCGAACGTCTCCGCGACCTTCGCGCGCTGCATCGATCGATGCCTCGGCACCATCGCCGGCGCGACGGTCGGGTATATCGGCGCCCGCTTCGTAGCCGAGCACCTGGTGTTTCAGTTGATCTGTGCCGGCGCTACGGTGTTCGGCATCTATTCCGTGGAGCGCAGCAAGCACGGCTATGCCGCGCTGCTCGGCGCCGTCACCGTGATCCTGGTGATGTTCGGCTCGATGGAAACCCCGCAAGCGGCTCTCAGCATCGCGGTCTACCGTGCGCTGGAGATCATGGTCGGGGTGGCGGTGTCCTACGTCATCGAGGTGTTTCTCGCCCCGCCGGAGGCGGCCGCGCCGGCAAAGCGGCGACCCGGCATCTTTGCCTTGCCGATCGACCGCGGGCTCCTGGTCACGGCCATCACCGGCGGCATCGCCACCGCAAGCATCCCGGCCATATGGGAGGGGCTTCAGCTTCCCGGCCTCGGCCAGACCCCTGTCACGGCCTTCGTCATCATGGTCATGATGCGCAAGGAGCCGTGGTGGGCGGCATTGAACCGGGTGGCCGGCTGCCTCCTGGGCGGCGCCTTCGGCCTGCTCTGCATGCACTTTATCGACGACGACATCGTCTCCTGGCTGATGCTGATGTTCGCCGGGCTCTATGTCACCTGCCACGTCAAGCACGGCGGCGGGGACGCCGCCTATAGCGGCCATCAGGCCGCCGTCGCCGTCGCCATGTCGATGCTGCCGGGGCTAGGCCCCTCGGCCGACATCATGCCGGCCATCAACCGCCTCGTGGGCATCATCGGCGGCGTCATCGTCGTGGTGGTGGCGCAGGCTCTGGTCGCCCCGCTGGTCGCCCGCCTCCTGCCGCACGTCCTCGATCGGCTCTCGCAACGGAAGGATGCCGCATAGATTTCCTAAGCCTGTTCAGGGATTTAGGATTTCGGCGTGCGACCAAGGGAGTGCTTTGCCCCGGCCTTGCCACGCTCTAGGATGGTGGCGAAATCGCGGCGGGGCGGCGCCGTATCTCTCCCCTTAGAAGAGGCTGACGATGAGCTTTCTCATCTGCCTGGGCGCGCTCGCGTTCCTGATGTTCGTTGCCTATCGCGGTTTCAGCGTGATCCTGTTCGCGCCCGTCGCCGCGCTCGGCGCCGTGCTGCTGACCGATCCCGCCGCGGTGCCGGTGATCTATTCCGGCCTGTTCATGGACAAGATGGTGGGCTTCATAAAGCTCTACTTTCCGCTGTTCCTGCTGGGCGCGGTGTTCGGCAAGGTGATCGAGCTTTCCGGATTTTCCCGCTCCATCGTCTCGGCCATCATCAAGGTTCTGGGCGCGGGGCAATCGATCCTCGCCATCGTCCTTGTCGGCGCGGTGCTGACCTACGGCGGCGTCTCGCTGTTCGTGGTGGTGTTCGCGGTCTATCCGTTCGGCGCGGAGCTGTTCCGGCAGGTCGGCATTCCCAAGCGCCTGCTTCCGGCCGCCATTGCGCTCGGCGCATTCGGCTTCACCATGGATACCCTGCCGGGCACGCCGCAGATCCAGAACATCATCCCCACCACCTTCTTCCACACCACCGCTTATGCCGCGCCCATCCTGGGCATTGTCGGCACCGCCTTCATGCTGGTGGTCGGGCTCAGCTATCTCGATTTCCGCCGCAGGCAGGCCGCCAAGAGGGGCGAGACCTACGGCGAGGGCCATTCCAACGAGCCGGTGCTGCGCGCCGAAGAGACGCTGGTGAACCCCTTCATCGCCATCTCGCCGCTTCTCGTGGTGGGCATCGCCAATCTGGCGCTGGGGCGGCTCATTCCGCTGGCCTATGGCGACACGGCGCGCGCGCTGCTCACGCCGGGCGACCATGAGATCAGCCTTGCGGTCTCATCCGTCACCGCCATCTGGTCGGTCGCGGGCGCGCTGCTGCTCGGCATCCTCACGGTGTTCGCCTTCTCCTTCAAGCGGGTCGCGGCTCAGTTCGCGGACGGCTCGAAGTCGGCGGTGGCCGGCGCGCTACTGGCGGGCCTCAACACCGCCTCCGAATACGGCTTCGGCGCGGTCATCGCCGCCCTACCCGGCTTCCTGGTGATCAAGAGCGCATTGAGCGCGATCCCCAACCCGCTGGTGAACGAAGCCATCTCGATCACCGCGCTCGCCGGCATCACCGGCTCGGCGTCCGGCGGCCTGTCGATCGCGCTTGCAGCCATGTCGGAGCAGTTCATCGCGGCGGCGAACGCGGCCGGCATTCCCATGGAGGTGATGCACCGGGTCGCCGCCATGGCCTCCGGCGGCATGGACACCCTGCCCCACAACGGCGCGGTCATCACCCTGCTCGCCGTCTGCGGACTGACCCATCGCCAGTCCTACGGCGACATCTTCGCCATCACTTTGGTGAAGACCGCCGCCGTGTTCTTCGTGATCGGCTTCTATTACCTGACTGGGCTTTACTGAGCCCTCAGATCAAACCCATCCCCGGGTGAAGCCCGGGGATGGTCGCAAGCGGATCAGGCGGTCGCCTCGGGCTCCACATAGCGCGGGAACACACCCACCGGCGTCGGCAACTGGCCGCCCGATGCCAGCCGATGGCCGGCGCCCAGATGGGCGAAATCGCGCGCGTCGGCGGGAAGCGCCAGAAGGTCCAGCAGTTTCTCCGCGCTCTGCGGCATCACCGGCTGGGCGAGAATGCCCACCTGGCGGATCACCTCCGCCGTCACCCACAGAACCGTGCCCATCTTCTCCGGGTCGGTCTTGCGCAGGGCCCACGGCGCGGCAGCGGCGAAATAGCGGTTGGCTTCCGCCACCACATGCCAAACCGCCGCGAGATAGGTATGGATCGCCTGCACATCCATGGCGTCGCGCGCCTTGGCCAGCATGCCGTCGGCGAGCGCCAGCATGGCCTCGTCCTCGGGCGACAGCGCACCCGGCACGGGCACGATGCCATCCAGATTCTTCGCCACCATGGAGAGCGAACGTTGGGCGAGATTTCCCAGATCGTTGGCGAGGTCCGCATTAATGCGATTGACGATGGCTTCGTGGCTGTATGAACCATCCTGCCCGAACGAGACCTCGCGCAGGAAGAAATAGCGCACCGGGTCGACGCCATAGGCGGCAACCAGCTCGAACGGGTCCACCACGTTGCCCACCGACTTGGACATCTTCTCCCCGCGATTGAACAGGAAGCCGTGCCCGAACACCCGCTTGGGTGGCGCAAGCCCCGCCGACCACAGGAACGCCGGCCAATAGACCGCGTGAAACCGGGTGATGTCCTTGCCGATGACGTGGACATCCGCCGGCCAGAAGGTGCTGAACAGTTCACCCTGCGTATCGGGATAGCCGAGGGCGGTGATGTAATTGGTCAGCGCGTCCACCCACACATACATGATGTGCTTGGGATCGCCGGGCACCGGAATGCCCCAGTCGAACGTGGTTCGGGAGATCGAGAGGTCCTGGAGCCCGCCGGAAACGAAGCTCACCACCTCGTTGCGGCGCGCGTCCGGGGCAATGAAGCCGGGATTGGCGGCATAGAAGTCGAGCAGCTTCTGCTGGTAGGCGGAGAGCCGGAAGAAATAGCTTTCCTCCTCCACCCATTCCACCGGCGTGCCCTGCGGGCCGAGACGCACGCCATCGCCGTTCAGGCTGGTCTCGTCCTCGGCGTAATAGGCCTCATCCCGGATGGAGTACCAGCCGGCATAGGTGGATTTATAGATGTCGCCATTGGCCGCCATCTTTTCCCAGATGGCCTGCGACGCCGCCTTGTGGCGCGCCTCCGTCGTGCGGATGAAGTCGTCGATGGAGAGGCCGAAGCCGTCCACCATCGCCTGGAAGCGCGGCACGTTGCGCTCCAGCAGCTCGCGCGGCGTCAGCCCGGCCTTCTGGGCGGTCTGAAGCATCTTGATGCCGTGCTCGTCCGTGCCGGTGAGGAAGCGCACGTCATAGCCGTCAAGGCGCTTGAAGCGGGCGATGCTGTCGGTCGCGATTGCCTCGTAGGCATGGCCCATGTGGGGCACGCCATTGGGATAGGCGATGGCGGTCGTGATGTAGAAGGGCGGCTTCGCAGACATGAGGCCCGGTCCGGTGTGCATTCGGCCATGAAAGGCGCGAAAAGCCCGCCGGTTCCGCGCTCAGGCGCGCGCAGCTTCGGCAAGCTCGGTGAAGATGCGAAATACCAGCGCCTTGCGGTCGAGATTGAACGTATCAGCCTCGGCCGCGGCGCGCCGCACCTTCTCCCACACCTCGCCCAGCCGGACAAGGCGGCGCCGCTCCCAGCCGCCGTCGGTCGCGGTCTCCGCGATCCAGTCGCTCACCGCCTCCACGAACAGGTCGAGCCCGTCGCCCCTATCGCCCTGGAGCCGCGCGCCCAAAGCGTGCATCTCCTCTGGGCGCGCATCAGGAAGTTGGCTCAGCATCCGCAGGGTCGCGGCGCGGACCTCAAGCCCGGCGCCGCGCGCCAGTACCAGAGCCCGGCGCACGCTGCCACCCGCCGCCTGGGCCGCCGAAGGCAGGGCCGTCTCCTCCAGGCCCTCGACATCCGGCCGCAGATCATCCAGCGCCGCCAGCACATCGCCATCGGAAAGCGGGCGCAGGCGCACGCTGCGGGTGCGCGAGCGAATGGTCGGCAACACCCGCCCCGGCGCATGGCACACCAGGAGAAACAGCGCGCGCGACGGCGGCTCTTCCAATGTCTTCAACAAGGCGTTGGCGCCGAAGGCGTTCAGATCATCGACCGCATCGACGATGCACACCCGCCAGCCGCCGCCAGCCGCCGTGGAGCCGAAGAACGGCCGAACCCGGCGCACCATTTCGGCGGGGATCATGGTCGGCACCTTCTCCTCGCCCGCTTCCGCCGCCCGGCGCAGCACGAGAAGATCGGGATGCGAGAGCGCCGCCACCTGCCGCGAGACCGGGTGGCCCTCGGCGACCGAGAAATCATGCTGGCCCGGCTGCGCGACACCGCCGGACAGCACGAAGCGCGCGATGCGATAGGCCAACGTTGCCTTGCCGATGCCCTCAGGGCCGCCGATCAGCAGGGCGTGGGGAAACCGGCCGGCGCGCCATTCGCCCATCAGGTCCGCTTCCTCCCCCGCATGGCCGAACAGCCGGGTGCGGGTGCGCGGATGGGGTGCTCCGGAAAGAAGATCGCCTTCGCTCATGCGGGGACCACGGCCGGCAGCCACGCGCCGAGCCGGCGCGTCACGGTGTCCGCGATCCGCGCCGCCACCTCCTCGGCCGTACCGCTGGCATCCACCACAGCGCAGCGGTCCGGGTCTTCACGCGCCAGATCCAAAAACGCATCCCGCACCGCCTGATGGAAGGCCAGCCCCTCGCGCTCAAACCTGTCCGCCACCGCGCCCTTGCCCCGCACCTGCGCGCGTTCCAGCCCGATTTCCGACGGCAGGTCGAGGATCAAGGTGAGGTCGGGGCGCGCATGGGCAGCAGCGACCCGCTCCAGTGCGCGCAGCAGGCGCACGTCCACCTTGCCGACCGCACCTTGATAGACCCGTGTGGAATCGATGAACCGGTCGCAGATCACCCAGCGCCCGGCCTCAAGCGCGGGCCGGATGGTCTGCGCCACATGGTCGGCGCGTGCGGCGGCAAACAGCAGCGCCTCCACATCGGCGCCCAGCGGCTGGACCGCGCCGGAGAGCAGAGCCGCACGCACCTCCTCCGCGCCGGGAGAGCCGCCCGGCTCGCGTGTCTGCACCACCTCCACGCCCCGCGCCCGGAGCATGTCTGCGATGACCCGCGCCTGTGTTGATTTTCCGCTTCCCTCGCCGCCTTCCAGGGTCAGGAAGCGACCCGGCGCATGGGTCATTTGCCGACTTTGGCCATGACTTTGCTGCTGAGGTCGCGCGCGGTGTCGCCCACCAGCACCCCCGCCCCGTCCAGCGCCCGCTGCCACAGCGTGCCGACGGCGACATCGTCCGTGGTCACAAGCGGAATATCCAGGACCTTGAGCGGGCCGCGCGAGATTTCAAGCCGCGCCACCTCGGTACCCTTGGCCACCGGCGCCTTGAGGGGACCGGTGTATGTGACCTTGCCGACGATCTTGTCCTGGCTGTTGCGCGGCATCAGCAGCATCACCGGCCCGCGTGCCGCGAGCCCGACCGAGCCTGCCGAACCGCCGAATACATTCGCCCGACCGAGCTCCGTGTCCGCCGCGAAAAGCTGGCGATGCTCGAACGAGTGGAAGCCCCATTCCAGAAGCCGCTTGGCCTCCTCGATGCGCTCCTTCTCCGACTTCGCCCCCATCACGGCAACGATCAGGCGCTGGTTGTTCTGCACCGCCGAGCCGACCAGGTGGTAGCCGCCGTCCTTGATCCAGGCGACCTGAAGCCCGTCTGCGCCGACACCCGCGTTCAGCAGCGGATTGCGATTGCGCTGCTTCACCTTGCTCCACTCGATGTCGGGCACCGAGAACATCGGATAGAGGGTGGGGTAGCTGCGGATCAGGTAGCGCGAGATCTGCGCCATGTCGCGGGCGCTGGACTTCTGCCCCGGATCGGAAAAGCCCGTGGCATTGCGGAAATCCGAGCTGGTGAGCCCGAGTTCCTGCCCCTTGGCATTCATCTTATTGGCGAATTCGCCCTCGGTGCCGGAGACACCCTCGGCCAGCGCGATGGCGGCATCGTTGCCGGACACGGTGATCATGCCGGTCACAAGGTCGGCGACGCGGGCGTTGCTTTTGACCGGAACGAACATCGCCGCGCCACCCGAAGGGCCGCCGCCACGCCGCCAAGCGTTCTCGCTCACCGTGAAGGTGGTATCGGGGGTGATCCGGCCCGAGCGGATATCGTCGAACACCACCAGTGCCGTCATGATCTTGACGGTGCTGCCGGGCTGGAAGCTCTTTTCGCTGTCCTTGTCGAACAGGATCGCCCCGGTGGTGAAATCCACCAGGATCGCGCTCGGCACCGCCGTCTGGAGCGTGCTTTGCGCCGAAGCCGGCGCGGCGGCGAAAACACCAACTGAAAGAAGCGCGGCAGCAAAAATAAAGCGCGCCTGTGCCTTGCCCATCACGCGGAAAACCTTGAGATCAGCGCGTTGCGCCATAGACAGGAACACCTGAATAGCCGAGGCCAGATGCGGGCGCAGCGCCCACCGACCAGCCGGATGCGACGACCGTGCTACGGGGCTGTTCGGGCTCGCTGGCCTGGAAAGCCTGCCGAACCGGCGGCTGGCCGGACTGTGCGGTGCGCTGGGGTGAGGATGCCTGCGAGACCGCCACACGGCTCACCTGCTCGTCGAGATCATGGCCGAGATCATAGGGCCGCTGGCTCGGCATCGGCACATCGCCGTCCGAAACCGTGGCGGCGACCGGGCGCGGCAGGGACGGAACGAACGGCGTCGCCGAAGCGACCATGACGGCGGAATTGGACGGCGCCTCGGCCGGGCCATCGTCACGCAGCGTCGCCATCAGCTTGCGGTCGTCGGACCCTTCCAGCGGCGCGCGGCCGACATATTCCACCTTCACGCGGGCCACACCGCTGCTCTGGAAGCCCAGGAGGTCGGCGGTCTTGTGCGAAACATCGATGATGCGGTCCGCGTGGTACGGCCCGCGATCATTGACGCGCACGATGATCGACTTGTTGTTCTTGATATTGGTGACGCGCACATAAGACGGCATGGGCAGCGTCGGATGCGCGGCGGAAATCGAGGTGCGGTCCGAACACCTCGCCGTTGGCGGTCAGGCGGCCGTGGAATTCATCGCCGTACCATGAGGCAACGCCCATGGCTTTGTAGTTGGGATTTTCCGCCGGGTAATAGGTCCGGCCGGCGATCACATAAGGCTTGCCGACGCGATAGGCGCCGGTGCCCTTGGGGGATCGCCTGGCCATCGGCGACCACACGCGGGCTCGCGGAGACGCCGTATTTCGGGTCGATCAGGTTGGCGAGCTTATTGCCCCCGCTGCACCCTGCGAGCGCAACGCACAGGACGCCGATTCCGAATGTCCCGCGCCAGGCGCGCATTCCGGATCCGATCTGAAGCTCTCGCGTCATATCCATCCTGTCGTATCGCGACCGGAAAATCCGGAATCGCTGCCCCACCTAAAAAGGGTCAATGCCATCTATGACATGGCAACGCCCCGATGGACAGATCAGTGGCGGATAAGACGGCAAAAATGCGGCATCCCGATGATTATGGTAAACATCCGGTAATGAAACGGACGTGCCTACCGCCGTCGGGAGGATCAGACAAAGCTCTGCGACGTAAGGGAAATCACCCATTACATACGCATAAGGCCGGATCGCCATGGGGTTGCCGGCCCTCCAGGTCCCGCGTGCCGGTCTCGCCATGATTTTGTTGCGAGGTTCCGATTTTCGCCCCGGTCGATCGCGTGAAAAGCGCGCCGCGATATCAGCTCAAAGCTCCTCAAGCCCGTCGTTCAGGCTTTCGATATCCCGCAGCCGCGCCCGCCCGCCGGATCCCGCCAATTCCATGGTGCGCGAGATCAGAAGGTGGCACGCGGCCATGACTGAGACATGGTTGAACAGCGTGCCCAAGGTCGCGGTGTGGCAGCGAAAATGCCACGTCGCCCCGCGCACCGCCGGTGCCCCCTCGTCCGAGATATAGAGCAGCGCGGCGTTCCTGCGCGCAATCTGCTGGAGCATCAGATTGGTGCGGGCGACCCGGCGCCTCAGCCCGAACACCACCACCACATCCTCGGGTGCGATGCCGACGATATGCTCCCCCAGGGTCTGCCCGGTGCCCGGCACCGCCGCCACATGCTCCAGCACCTGCATCAGATGCCAATGCATATAAGAGGCGAAGGGGTGGCCGGAGCGAAAGCCGATCACCCACACCTTGCGGGCCTCCAGCATGGCCCGCGCGACCGCGTCGACGTCGCGTTCCGTGATGGCGAGAAACGTCGCCTCCAGGTTTGCCGCGCTCTGCGCGACATGGGCCTGGAGCGGATGGTCCGCGCGCTCCCCGGAGAAGGTGGCGAGGAAGAATTGGGAGCCGGTCTCCTTCTCGGCGCGGGCATGCCGCCGCGCGGCTTCATAGTTTTCGTAGCCGATCCGCTGCACGAAGCGCGAGACGGTGGCTTTGGAGACATCGGCGAACGCCGCCAGTTCCGAGGCGCTGTAGCTGGCGAGGTCGCCGGGAAAATCGCAGACAAATTCGCCGAGCCGCCGCTCGGCGGGATGCAGGGCCGGCAGCACTCGGCGCACCCGCGCGAGAAAAGACTGCTCCCTGCTGGACATCGGCTCATCCGTGAAACGTGGGTTTCAGGCCGGACTGTCGGGTCTCAAGCTGGACTTTGCAACCTGATCGTGTGCGCAATGTTTGAACCGATCAGCGTCTTTTGGACGCGACACCCGCAAAACCCTCTGATTTCGGGCCTTTTCTCAATCGATACAGCGACAAACCGAGGCGAGAGAGGACCTGCGGCACAATTGCATCGAGCCCGGTTCACCACGCAATTTGGCGACCCGGCCGCATCCCGCCCGGCCGACATGAAACATCGCGCGGCAACACAAGCCACACAAATCCCACGCCCGAGCCCTGTCGGCTCAAGCGTGAGTCCCCCCTCCCCCTTCACCCGACGTTCGGCGCTGAGGCTTCGACGAGGTTTTGCCAGGAGAGTTGTGATGCGAGGTGGAGGGTTATGGCGTCGAGCCAGCCTTTGGCGTGGAACTCGGTGACGGTCGCGGCGGGAAGGGCGCGGACGGCGTGTTCGTCGATCAGGCGGAAGCCTTGGACCAGGGCCTGGGTGGCGTCGGCGTAGCGCATTTCGGCGGAGCGCTCGACCAGGAGGTTGTGGGCCTTGAGCGCATTCGCAAACGCAACGGTGCGCTCGTGCTCGATGGCATAGGCATCGCACAGCGCCATGGCGGCCTCACCCGTGGGGGTGGCCTTGCCGTCGGGGGTGAACAGCAGGTCGGCGTCGTCGCGCGCGGCATCGGTGCTGATGCGCGGGCTGGCGGCGTCGATGCCCAGCATGGTGGTGCCGCCGTCCTCAAGCGCCATGCCGATGAACGGATAGCGCCTGACATAGCTCGGGATGTAGCGGCCGGTGGCCCACTGGCCCTCAGTGGAGACGAACAGGTTGCGCCCGACGCTCACCCCGGTCACCGCCAGCGGCATGGCGCTGGCGTCGGAGGCGAACACGATCGGGTAGTGCCGGCCCGCCAAGGCGAACTCCGCCGCCACCAGGGGGATCGCGGTGGCGCCGGCGGCGACGGCGTAGTCCGCCGCGCGGCGCAGCCCGAAGCCGGCATGGTCGGCGAACCGCAGCAGCGTCGGGGCGCGGTAGAACAGCGGCAGGGTCGGGGTGGCGGGGGTGGCGGGTGCGGGGGTCTGGTCGGTCACGGGCAATGCTTTCGCAGGAGGAGGAGCCGCGGGCGGCCCGCATGACGAAGGGCCGCGGAGCCGCCTGAGCGGGGACCGCAGCGTAATGGAGGTTTAAGCGCGGGAGGTTCGGGTCCGGGGCTGTGGTCCTCGTCAGACCTCACCCCCGCGCTTGGCTCACGGCTTGAGGCTGGCGTCGAGGGCGGGGGTGAAGCCCTTGAACGAGACCGGCAGGGTGACGGACTTGCGCGCGCCATCCTCGAACGTGAAGCTGCCGGGCTCGCCGGCGCCCTTGAGCGCCTGGAGGGTGGCGGCGTCGAGCTCCAACTCGGCGAAGCAACCCTGGAGGCAGCGCTTGTATTCCAGCGCCAGGGGCTTGGCCTTCTCGCTGACCTGGAACTTGAGGCCGGCGGGCAGCCACACCCCGGCGGGCACCTGCACCACCAGGCGCAGCGGGCCGGCGGCTTCCACCTTGCCGACCGCGATGCTCGCCACCACGCCCTGACCCTGCACCTGCAGGTTCTGGACGATCTCGCAGGTGCGGGTCTTCTCCGCGCTCACGCAGCGCATCAGCCAGTCCTGGTAGGTCGCCGTGGTGGCGCCGGGCTGGGCGTCCGCCGCGGGGGCCGCCGCAGGCTTGGGCTGCGCCTGCGCCGGGCCGGCGAGCGTCAGCGCAGAGAGGGTCAGCGCCGACAGGGCGCTCGCGAGGAACAGTGCCGAACGCTTCATCATGTCTCGTGATCCGTCATCTGTGTGTGTGCCCATCGGGACGCCCATTGGGGGCCGCCGATATGGAACCCGCCGGGGCATAGCCGGCGCGGGGGTCTTTGACCAGAACCTTTGGGCGCATCTCGCCCTTGGAGACTGCTGCGCCAGGTGCAATGCGCCCCCTCTCCCCGACGGGGAGAGGGTTGGGGTGAGGGGGGCCACCCTCACCCGTTCTGAGATGCCGGAGCCCCCTCACCCGGCTGCTGCGCAGCCGACCTCTCCCCCTCGGGGCGAGGTGGAACCGCCGGTATCGTCCTTCATCGAGCGCCACGCTCCGCGAGGAGCGAGGTCGGTTTTTGCAGAACGCCCGGACGCGGGAGAGGGTTCAACCCGATGCCTTCCCCCCCTCAGAACTTGAGGGAGAACTGGGCGGTGAAGGCGTTTTGGGAGGCGTCGCCGGCGAGTTGGCCGGTGTAATTGACCTGCAAGGTGGCGAGGTCGGAGAGGGCGTAGGCCAGGCCCGCGCCCAGCAGCAGGGTATTCTCAGCGATCGGCACGCCGGAGATCGCGAACGGCGTCGCGCCGCTCTGGAACAACATGGTGGCGGTCGGCGTGGTGTCGCCGAAGGCGTGCTGCCAGCCCAGAGTGGCGCTCGGCGTCAGGGTCCGCCCGCCCAGCGACAGCGAGGTCGCGGCACGGATGCCGAGCGTGGTGTAGAGCGTGTTCTGGCTGTCGGTGCTCACGTTCAGCCCCGCCCCGTTGCTGGCAAGGCCGCTCTCGGCGAGGTTTCCGCCCGAGATGTTGAGGTAGGCGAGCCCCGCGAACGGCTCGAACGCATAGGCGCCGATGTTGAAGTCGTAGCCCACCTCGCCGAACACCTGCGTCGTGCCCAGCGTGTAGCCGGCGCTGGTCGACCCCGAGAAGCCGGGGAACACGATCGAGCGCGACACGCTGATGTCGTGCCAGGTGTAGGACGCCCCGCCGCGCAGCGCCCACGCGCCGAACTGACCGCCGGCGTAGAAACCGATGTCGTAATTATCCATCGTGCCGGAGGAGTTGCGGGCGTCCACGTCGAACTGGGTCTGGCTGAACCCGGCCACCACGCCGGCCCGCACATTGTCCAGCACGCTGACGTCGAGACCGGCGAAGAACCCGCCCACCGTGCTGGAGATCGAGGCCGCATTGGTGTTGCCGAAGGCATTGCCCCAGCCGCCATAGCCCTGCATCCACAGCGTCGGCGTCAGGTCCTGGCTCAGCCTGGTGTTGGCCGGGCCAGCCGCCTGCGCCGCATAGCTCAGCGCGGAAGCGCCCTGCGGCGTCACCGACTGGCGCAGCCGAGCGCCGACCGCGTCCCTCAGATAGGTGGATTCCTGCTGGATCACCGTGTTGATCGAGGGATAGATCTCGCCGGTGAGCTGGTTGAACGCCGCCGGCACCTCGTTCGCCGCCAGCCCGAAGATCGCCTCGAACACCGGGCTTCCCGCGCCCAGCGCCTGCGCCGCCACAGCCACATTGGCCTGGTTCGGCGTCTGCGCGTATTCCACGAAGTCGATGCCGGTATAGGTCAGCGTCAGATAGACGTTGGTCGCGTCATAGCTGAGTTCCGGGGTCAGGAACGCGAAGTTGGAGGTCACGTCCTCGCTGAACGTGCCGCTCACCCCGCCCGCGGCGGTCAGGATGGTGATCTGGCTCAGCGCGGGATAGCGCCCGTATTCCGCCAGAACCTCGACATGGGCGCTGGAGGACAGGGTCGCGGTGCCGGTGGCGATGATCAGGTCGTGGGCCCCCGCCGTGTTCACATCGACCGCATAGACCGAGCCGGCGTTGAAGGTCACCGCCCCGTTGACCGTCAGGGTGCCCGGCGAGTAGCCCGGCGCCGCCGTGCCGCCGGTGTTCACCGTCAGGCCGCCGATGGTCGCCGTCCCGCCCAGCACGCCGCCCGCGTTCACCGTGAACGGCGAGACCGTGGTTGAGCCCGCCTGGAGCTGCACAAAGCTGTTGTCGACCGCCACCGGGCCCTGGTAGGGCGCGGAGAACTCAACCGTGCCCCCGCCGGTGAACGTCACCTGGCCGGCGCCGGTGATCGCACCGGTGAAGGCATAGGTGTCGGAGCGGTTGAACACCAGGTTGGCATTGTTCACCACGTCGCCGACGATCGCACCCGTCTCGCCGCCATTGCCGATCTGCAGCGTGCCCGCCGAGATCGTCGTGACGCCGCTATAGGTGTTGGCGCCGGTCAGGATCAGCAGACCATCCCCGGTCTTGGTGAGGCCGCCCGTGCCGCCCACCACACCCGACAGGGTCAGCGCCTGGCTGGTGTCGACCTCGAACGTGCCGACGCTTGCCGTGAGCGTCACGCTGTTGCCATAGGCGAAGCTGCCGCTGGCCCGCAGCACGCCGGTGCCGCCCACCGTCAGGGCGCCGGTGCCGAGCGCCGATGCGCTCGTCACCTGGAGCGTGCCCTGGTTGATGCTGGTGCCGCCGCTATAGGTGTTGGTCCCGGTCAGCGCCAGCGTGCCGGCGCCGGTCTTCAGCACCGAACCGGTGCCCGAGATCACGCCGGCAAAGCTGGTATCGTCGCTCCGGTTGAACACCAGGGCGGCGTTGTTGACGATATCGCCCAGCACCGCGCCCGAGGTGCCGCCGTCGCCCAGCTGCAACGTGCCGCCGGAGATCGTGGTGCCGCCGGTATAGCTGTTGGCGCCGGTCAGGATCAGCGTGCCGAAGTCCGCCTTCTCAAGACCGGCCACGCCGGTCAGCACGCTTTGGATCGTGGCGACCGTCGCGGCGCCGCTTTCCGTCCCGTCGCCGACCCGGATCACCGGCGCACCGCCGGTCAGCGCGATCGGACCCCCGGTCACCACATAGCCGGTTTCCACGAACTGCATGCCGATGGCCATGACAGGGCCGTCGGTGGTGTCCACCGTCACCGTGCCGGCCGCGCCCTGGAACACCGCGAACCCGCCGTTCCACGCCCGCGGAATGGTGCCGCTGGCGTTGATCCAGTTGGTCTGGCTGCCCGCGGTCCAGGTTCCGGTGCCGCCCAGCACGCTCTGGGTCGGCGTCGTGTTCGACCCGTTCCAGAACAGGATCGGGCTGTCGGGGCCTTCCACGAACAGGTTCACCTGCCCCTGGATGCTCGACTGGATGCCGCCCGACAGACCGCCCGAGAGCGCGCCGACCTCCATCCCATTGTCGGTCAGCGTCCCGCCATAGGTCATGATGCGGTAGATGCCGATCCCGAACCCGGGCGTCGGCGTCACGTTCAGCGTGCCGTCCAGCGTCACATTGCCGGCCACCGTGAACACCGTGGTCGCCTCGCTCGGCGCCCCCAGCGTCACGTTCACGTTCGACCCGCCCTGAAGGTCCAGCGCGCCCATGCTCAGGCCGCTGCCCTGCACCCCCGCCAGCGTGCCGCCCGAGAGCACATGCACCGTCTTGCTGATGCTGCCCGAGCCTGACAGCGTCGCCTGGTCGTAGACATAGACGTCGCTGTCCAGGCTCCCCGCCACCACCAGGCCGCCGCCCAATACATTGGTGTCGCCGGTGTAGAGGTTGGCGCCCGACAGCGTCATGGTGCCGGTGCCCGCCTTGGTCAGGCCGCCGGAACCGGAGATCACCCCCGAGACGGTGGTGCTGGCGTTGTCGCCGCCCGCCGCCAGGGTCGCCCCGTCGAGCATGATCGCGCCCGCGCCACCGATCGAGCCCACGGTCTCGGTCGCCCCGCTCGGGCGGATGATCAGCTGCGCGCCAAGCGCCACGCTCACCGCGCTGGCATCGCCCAGGGCGTTGCCGCCCTCGGCGATCAGGATGCCGGCGGTGACGTTGGTCGCCCCGGACCCGGTGTTGATGCCGGAGATCACCAAAGTGCCGAGGCCGGTCTTGTTCAGATTGCCCAGCCCGGTGATCGGTCCGGTCAGGGTCAGCGTCTCGACCGCCGGATTGTCGAGGGTGCCGTCCACCTCGAACCCGCCGGTCAGGCCGGTGGCCAGGCTGATCGCGCTGGCATAGGTGAAGGTGTCGCTGGCCCGCAGCACGCCCGAACCGGTCAGGGCCAGCGGGCCGGTGCCCAGCGCATTGGCGCCATACACCTGGACCGTGCCCTCGGCCACCGTCGTGCCGCCGCTGTAATTGCTGCCGTCGCCGGTCAGCGTCAGCGTGCCGGCCCCGGTCTTGGTGAGGCAGCCCGCCCCGGTGATCGCGCCGGAGAAGCTCGACGAGGTCCCGTCGCCCCCGGTGGTGAGGCAATAGCCGTTCAGCGCCACTTCGCCGCCGCCCGCCAGCGAGCCCACGCTCTCGTTGGCATCGGTCAGCGACAGCAGCGCACCCGCCGCCACGCTCAGCCGCGCGGTGTCGGACAGCGACTGCCCGCCGCCGATCCGAAGCTCCCCGTCCGCCACGCTGGTGGCGCCGGTGTAGGTGTTGAGGCCGGTCATCAGCAGGATGCCGACGCCGGTCTTGGTCAGCTCGCCCGCACCCGAGATCACCCCGGTCAGCGTCAGCGTCTGGGTCTCGGCCACGCCGAGCGTGCCGCCGCCCGAGCCCTCGATGGGGGTCAGCGAGATCGCGCTGGCATAGGCGAAGCTCGTCGTGACGTTCAACGCGCCAGCGCCCTGCAGCGCCAGCGCCCCGGTGCCGAGCGCCAGCGCATTGTCGATCTCGATCGCACCCTCGGAGATCGTGGTGCCGCCGGAATAGGTGCTGGTCCCGGTCAGCGTCAGCGTCTCGGCGCCGGTCTTGGTCACGCAGCCGCCGGCCCCACTCAGGGTGCCCGAGAACGCGCCCCCGCCCGCCACCGTCAGGCAGTAGCCGTTCAGGTTCACATTGCCCGCGCCGTCGAGCCCGCCCACGGTCTCATTGGCATTGGTCAGCGTCACCAGCGCCCCGGCGGAAACCGCCAGCCCAGCCGTGTCCGACAGCGAAGACCCGCCCGCCAGCGCCAGCTCGCCCCCCGACACGCTGGTCGCGCCGGTAAACGTGTTGGCACCCGACAGCGTCATCACGCCGGTGCCGGTCTTCTCGAACGATCCGCCGCCCGAGATCACCCCGGAATAGGTCGTGCTGGTGTTGTCGCCGCCGGCGATCAGATTGCCGGTCAGCTCCAGCGCGCCCGCGCCGCTGAGCGAACCCACCGTCTCGGTGGCCCCGCTCGGCCGGATGATCAGCTGCGCCCCAGCCGCAACGCTCACCGCGCTGCTATCGCCGATGGCGTTGCCGCCCTCGGCGATCATCACCCCTGACGTCACGTTGGTGGCGCCGGAATAGCTGTTGGTGCCGTTCAGCAGCAGCGTGCCGAAGCCGGTCTTGTTGAGATCGCCGAGGCCGGTGATGCTGCCGGTCAGGGTCAGCGTCTCAACCGCCGGGTTCTCCAGCGTGCCGTCCACCTCGAACCCGCCGGTCAGCCCTGCCGCCAGCGTCACGTCGTTGTCGTAGCTGTAGGTCCCGGTGGACCGCACAACGCCCGTGCCCGACAGCGCGATGGTGCCGGTGCCCAGCGCACCCGCCGCCCCGAGCGCAACCGTGCCCTCCGACACGTTGGTGCCGCCGCTATAGCTGCTGGCGCCAGACAGCGTCAGCGTGCCGGGGCCGGTCTTGGTCAGGCAGCCGGTGCCCGAGATGCTGCCGGAGAAGGCGGTGCTGGTCGCACCCGCCACCGTCAGGCAATAGCTGTTCAGCGTCACCGCGCCGGCGCCCGACAGGCCGCCGACCGTCTCGTCGCTGTCCATCAGCTCCAGGATCGCGCCGGCCATCACCAGCGTGCCCACCGTGTCCGACAGCGAGGAGCCGCCGCCGATCAGCAGCCGGCCTTCGCTCACCGTCGTGCCGCCGCTGAAGCTGTTGATGCCGGTCAGCGTCAGCGTGCCCTCGCCCGCCTTGATCAGCCCGCCCGTGCCCGAGATCACCCCGGCATAGCCGGTGTCGTCGGACCGGTCGAAGATCAGCACGCCATTGTTGACCACATCGCCCAGGATCGACCCCGAGGTCCCGCCGTCGCCGATCTGAAGCGCGCCCTGGGTGATCGTGGTGCCGCCGGTGTAGGTGTTCTCACCGCTCAGGACCAGAAGCCCGAGGTCGGTCTTCTCAAGCCCCGTGCTGCCGGTGATCACCGAGCCGATGCTCGCCACATAAGTGGCGCCCTGCGCGGTCCCGTCGCCCACCCGGATCTGGGTCTGGCCCGAGGGCGCCGCCAGGGTCAGCGTGCCGCCGTCCACGGCGTAGCCGTCCACCATGAACTGGACGCCGGTCGCCGACACCGTGCCCGCGATGGTGACATCGCCACCCGCGACCGAGAACACCGCGAACGTGCTGTCCCAGGACCGCGCCTGGTTCGCCGTCGAGGTGGTCCAGTTGGTCTGCTCGGAATTGTTGGTCCAGATGCCGCTGCCGCCGTGGATCGTCCCGTCCGCCGTGGTCGTCTCGCCGTTCCAGTACAGGATCCCGCCCTGCAGCACCTCGAGGTTCAACTGGTTCGACAGAAGCTGGATCTGATAGGCGTATTGCAGCGGGGTATCGCCCAGCACCACGCCGTTGTTCGACGCCAGCGTCGTGAAGTCGATGATCCGGTACACGCCGAGCGACATGGCGCCCGCGTTGGTGACGTTCAGCACGCCGTCCAGCGCCAGCGTTCCCGCCTGGAACACCGCATTGCCGGTGTTCGCCCCCAGCACAACGTCGATGTTGGCGGTCGACGCCAGCGTCAGGCTGCTCATCGACAGCCCATACATGCCGGTCGCCGTCGCCGGCGCCGCCAGCAGATGGCCGCCGTTCTGGACGCTCACCGCGCCCGTGATCGCCGTCCCCGACGCCCCGCCGGTCTCGCCCCGCAGCGTCGCGCCCGACAGCACCGTGACATCGCCAGTCAGCGTCGCCCCGCCGACGATCGCCAGCGTCCCCGCCTCGACGCTCGTCCCCGCCAACGCACTGTTCGCCCCAACCAGCGCCAGTTCCCCGGTCCCGCGCTGAACCAGCGCCCCCGACCCGGTCACCGCACCCGGCGCCAAAATGTCGTCCGACCGATTGAACACCAACGTCCCGCTGTTCGCCACATCCCCGACAATCGAACCCGACGTCGCACCATCGCCAATAACAAGCGTGCCAGCCGTGACGGTGGTTCCGCCGGTGTAGGTGCTCGCGCCCGTCAGGGTCAGGGTGTCAGCGCCGAGCTTGGTCAGCGTGCCCGTGCCCGAAATAGCACTCCCAACGATCAACGCGTTAGAACGGTTGAAGATGAGCGCCGCGTCGTTGACCACCGCCCCGGTGCCCAGATTACCCGCAGTCCCGCCATCGCCCACCTGGAGCGTGCCGCCAGAGATCGTGGTGGTGCCGGTGTAGGTGTTGGCGCCGGCCAGCGTCAGTGTGCCGGCACCGATCTTGGTCAGGCTTCCCGCACCACCGATGGTGCCGGAGAAGGTGGTGCTGGTGGCATCGCCGCCGACGCTCAGGGTCGGGGAATTGAGCATAAACGTGACCGCGCCCGCACCCGAGAGGGAGCCCACCGTTTCACTGCCATAAAGCTGAAAGGTGCCTGCTGCGCCAACGATGACGGCGCTGGAATCGGCAATCGCGTGTCCCCCGAAAACCCGCAGAATGCCGCCATTGATGGTGGTGGCGCCGGTATAGGTATTGGTACCGGTCAAACTAAACGCACCGGCAAGAGTCTTCGTGATCCCGCCCGTGCCGCTGATTGAGCCTGAAAAGCCGGAATTTCCAGTATCCAAGGCAACCGTCAGCGTATTAGCGCCGAGGACGATCGAGCCGGTGCCAATTCCAAGGGCGCGGACGGTCTCACTCGATGCCAGAACGACGGTGGCGCCGGACTGAACCGAAATGGCCACGTTGTCGGCGATCGCGTTGCCGCCTGAAAAGATCACCGTCCCGGCCGCCGCATTGAACCCGCCGGTGGCGGAAAACGCCGCTGCGGACGGGTCGGTGCCGACCAGCGTGAACGTGCCGGTGCCGAACTTGTCCATGCTGCTGTCACCAGAGATCGTACCGGAAAACGTGGTGTCGACATTGTCGCCGCCGGCAACCAACCTTGCATGCAGCACCACGGCACCAGAACCAGCCAGCGAACCGACGGTCTCGTTTGCACCTGCACCTACGGTCAGTGCAGCACTCCCAGCCACCGTCACGGCGCTCAGATCTCCAATCGCCGAACCACCGGACAGTACCAGCGTCCCCGCCGAAACCGTCGTCGCGCCGCTGTAGCTGTTCGTCCCCGACAGCGTCAGCGTGCCCGCGCCCAGCTTCTCAAGCGTGCCGGCGCCGGTCAGGTTGCCGGACAAGGTGAAGTCGTCGGGCTGGTTGAAGATTAGCGCCCCGTCATTGGCCACATTGCCCATGACCCCGGCCACCGACGTATCCACGCCGTCGACCGAGCCGTCGCCCATTTTGAGCGTCGCGCCGCTCGCGATGGTGGTGCCGCCGGTATAGGTGTTCGCGCCGGTGAGGATCACGGTGCCGAGGCGCTGGTCGACCTGGCCGGTACCGGAAATGATCCCTGCGAAGGTCTGCGTGCCGGTCCGGTTAAAGACCAGGGTGCCCGAGGTGGAGCCGTTGCTCGTGGCGACATTGCCCATGATCGAGCCGCTAACGGCGCCGTCGCCCACCACGAGCGTGCCGCCGCCGGAAATCTCGGTCCCGCCGGTATATTGATTTTCGCCGGTGAAGGTGACAGTGCCGCTGCCGAGCAGTTGCACGCCGCCCGCGCCGGAGATGACGTCGCCATAAGCGTAGACGACGTCCGGCCGGTTGAACGCCAAAGTCGCGCCCGAGCTCACGCTGACGTTGCCGGTTATCGAGCCCTTGCCGACGGTAACGCCATCACCCACCTGTAGCGTGCCACCCTGCACCGACTTGGCGCCCGCGGAGCCGATGTCCCCCACCACCGTCAAGGTGCCGGCGCCCAGCTTGGTCACGGTGCCGCTGCCGGTTACGTCGCCGGTCAGCGTGGAACTGCCCACGAGGTTGAACACCAGGGCCGCATTGTTCAGCACGTTGCCGGTGATGCCCGCGACCATCGACACCCCGTCGCCGATTTGCAGGGTCCCGTCTGTGATCGTGGTGCCGCCGGTATAGGTGCTGGCACCGGTCAGCGTCAGTGTTCCGGCGCCGAGCTTGGTCAGGCTGCCGGTGCCGCTCACCGCCCCCACCAGTGTGAAGGCGTTCGGCTGGTTGAAGATCAGGGCGCCGTCGTTCAGGACATTGCCCATGGCGTTGACGCCGTCCACGACACCGTTGACCGAGCCGTTGCCGACCTGGAGCACCGAATACTGGTCAATGATGGTGCCGCCGGACCAGGTGTTCGCAGCGGTCAGCGTCACGGTCACCACATTGCCCAGCGAACCGCCCATCTGCTGGAACTGGCCAAGGCCCGAGATCACGTTGGCGAACACTTCGTCCGCGTTGTGGTTGATCGCCAGACGGCCGATCACGGTGAAATAGTCCGTGGCGATCGGGCCGGCGATCGTGCCCGCCGTGGAGGTGCCGTCGCCGATCTGGAGCGTCGCGCCGGAGATGTAGGAGGAAATGCCCGCATCGATCGAGCCAAGGATGGTGGTGACAGCGGCCAGGCTTCCTGCGGAACCGGCGCCGGCGCCGAACCGTCCGCCGCTGCCGGTGTGCGTGATGTTGCCGGAATAGGTGTAATTGTTGGTCCGGCTGATGGCGAAGTCGCCGCCGTTGATCACCACGTCGCCGTCGTAGGACCCGGTGGGACCGTTGGCGATGATCAGAAGCCCGGCATTGACCTCAATGCCGCCGGTCATGGTCAGGTTGCCGTTCAGCACCACGAAACTACCGGTGGCGTTCTTAACCAGCTTACCGGTGCCGCTGACATCGTTGAGGAAACTATAGCTGGCCGACGGCGAGCCGCCGATGTTGAACGTCAGGGTCCCATTGTTCACGACCGCGATATTGGCGGCGTTGCCGAGCCGCCCGCCGGACAGCGTGATGGCGCTGCCGCTGTCGATGGTGACCGCGTCCGCCGCTGCCTCGAGCGCGTTGGCCCCAGTCAGTTCCAGGTTCACCCCGCCCGTGACCTTGAGCTTGCCGTTGGTGATGACCCCGCCATAGCTCAGCGTGCCGGTGCGGTTAAAGATGAGCGAACCACCGTTGCCCGCCGTGCCGTTGGTCACGTTGCCGTCGCCGATGTCGCCGGTGGAACCGCCGTTGCCGACCTGGAGCGTAAGGCCCGCACCTATCGTCGTGCCGCCCGAATAGGTGTTGTCCGCAGTCACGGTCAGCGAGCCGGGGCCATCGTTGGCGAGGCCCCCGGCGCCCGAGATCAGGCCGCCGAACGTCACCGCGCCCGGCAGGTTGAACCGCAGGCTCAGGCCGGACGAGGTCGTCACAGACGCATCGGCCAAAGACCCAATCGTGCCATTGCCAATCTTGAGGCTCGAGCCGGTGAGCGTGACGGCGCCAACATTGATGGCGCCGGTCACCGTGGTGGTGATCGCGCTGGCGGTGTTCTTGGCGACCTCCAGCGTGCCGGCGCCCGATATGTTGTTCGAGAACGTGCCGGCCAAGTTCAGATTGAACTGGAGCGTCCCGGCGGCGGCGATGGTGATGGCGCCGGTATAGTTTGCATTGCCGAGCGCCAGCGTCCCGCCGAGAACGGAGGTTGCGCCGGTATAGGTGTTGAGGCCGTTCAGCGTCAGCGTGCCGGCGCCGTCCTTCACGAACGCGCCGGTGCCGGAGATCACGTTCGCCACGGTCATGGGACCGGCGATGTTGAAGGCCAGGGTGCCGTTGTTCACCACGCCGCCGCTGCCGGCGGGCAAGAGGCCATCGGTGGTTCCATCGCCGAACTGCAGCGTGCCCGCGGTGATCGTCGTGCCGCCCTGATAGGTGTTGGCGCCCGTGAGGATCAGCGTGCCCAGGCCCGCCTTCTCAAGCCCCGTGCTGCCCGCAAGAACGGAAGCTATGGTCGCCGAGACGGCGCTATCGACATTGATCTGCGTCTGCCCGCTGGTGGCGCCGAGCGTCAGGTTGCCGCCGAGGATGGTATAGCCGTTCGACTTGAACGTCATACGCTGGAACGAGACCGCACCCGCAGTGGTGTCGACCGTCACATCGCCGCCTGCGGCGCTGAAGATGGCCAGGCCGTTGCCCCAGGCCGCTGCCGTCGTGCCGGCGGCATTGGTCCAGTTGGTGGCCGTGTTGCTGGCGGTCCAGGTGCCGGAGCCGCCGATGATCGGGCCGGTGCTGCCTGCTGTCGTGCCGTTCCAATATTGTCCCGCCACCACCAGCAGGTTCACCTGCTTGTTGGTGGTGTCGACCTGAAGGGTGAACAGGGAATCGCTCGGCGCGGTGCCGACGTTCAGACCGGAATCGGTGATGGTTCCGGCATAATCGATCAGCCGGTAGGTGCCCGAGGCGAAACCCGTGGTCGTGCTCAGGTTCAGAACGCCGTCCAGCAGCAGGTTGCCGCCAACCGACACCGCCGCCGTCGTCGACGGCGCGGCCAAAGTGATCGACAAAATCGAGGTCGAAGCGGAGAAGGTGAGATCCCCAAGCGACAGCGCGGTGGTGCCCGAAGCCCCCGAAAGAGTGCCTCCGGCGGCGATGCTGACCGTGCCCGTGATAATGCCCGCGCTGGAGCCGCCCTTCAGCGCGCCGCCGCTGGCGACGCTGACCGCGCCGGTGAGGCTGCCGCCGGACAGTTCGAGCGTGCCGGCGCTCACCGTGGTGAGACCGGCGAACGTGCTCGCCCCCGTCAGCGTCAGAACGCCCGCGCCCAGCTTGTTGAGCGTCCCCGAGCCGGAGATGTTGCCGCCATAGGTCACGGCATTCGAGCGGTTGAACGCCAGCGCCGCATTGTTGACGATGCCGCCGGTATCATCGATCGAGCCGGTGGTGCCGCCGTTGCCGATGGAAAGCGTGCCCGCCGAAATGATGGTGGAACCGGTTATAGGTATTGTCGGCCGTCAGCGCCCAGGTGCCGGTGCCGGTCTTGGTCAGCGTGCCCGCGCCCGTGCCGATCACGCCCGAGACCGTGCCGGTGCCGGGGCCGATCAATGTCAGATTTCTACCCGCCCCGGTGATGCCGCCCGACAAAACCACGGTCCCGGATGTCGTGCTGACACCCGCGCTGATGCTGGCGTTTGCGGCAAGTGTGATCGCGCCAGCATAGCTGCTCTCACCGGCGCCCGTATAAAGGGCACCTAAATTGCCGACACCGGTACCTGAAAGCGTCAGTGCCTCCGCGCCGACATTCACGCCCGTGAAGAGGGCCATAGATGCGCCCGAACTCACGACCGTGCCGTTGTCCGTTGTGCCGAGACCCTGGCTGTTCCTGATCACCAGGGAGCCCGCGGCGACCGTCGTCAGCCCGGTATAAGTATTGGCGCCCGAGAGGTTCCAGATGTCGGCGTCGTTTTTGATTATCGAGCCGGAGCCGATGGCAATGACCCCGCTGACGGTCCCTGCCGTGTTGGTCGTCCCGCCAAGTACCAAGTTCGTGTTTGACCCGGTGATCCCGCCCGACAAAGTCAGAGAGGTCGCGCCGTTGGCATTTATCGTGGTATCCGCCGCCAGAGTGATCGCACCCTGGAATGTCGCTGCGCCGGTGCCGCTGCTGTTCAGCGCGCCGGCATTCGATACGCCGGTCCCGGAGAGCGTCAGCGCTTCCGCGCCCACGGTGATATTGCCCGTCAAGGATAGCGTCGCGCCCGATGCGACCGTCGTGCCGCCTGCAATCGTGCCCAGACCGGTGGCATTGGCCACCACCAGCGTCCCCGCGGAGACCGTCGTCGCGCCGGTATAGGTGTTAGCGCCGGAGAGAATCCAGCTGCCGGTGCCGGTCTTCGTCACCGTCCCCGCGCCCGTGGCGATCGCGCCGGATTCCGTTCCGGTGCCGACGCCGGCCATCGTCAGGTTCATGCCCGAACCGGTGATGCCGCCGCTCAGGCTTAAAGTGTTGCTCGCGGTCGCCACCCCCACGAGGATGCGGCTGTCGGCGGCCAGCGTGATCGCCCCGGCGAAGCTGCCCGCACCGTTGTTCCCCGTGAGGGCGCCAAACGGGCCGAAACCGGCTCCGGACAGCGAAAGCGCCTCAGCCCCTACGGCGACGTTGCCATCGATCACCAGCGACCCGCCGGCCGACACGGTGGTGCCGGCATCCGTCGTCCCGAGCGCCGTCGCATTCTGGGCGACGATCGCCCCGCCCGAAATGGTGGTGGCGCCGCTATAGGTGTTCGCCCCGGAGAGAACCCAGATGGCGGAGCCCGCCTTGATGACCTGGCCGCTTCCGGTCGCGATCACGCCGGAAACCGTGCCACCGGCAATAAGGCTCAAATTCTTTCCGGAACCGCTGACCTGACTGGCGATCTCAAGGCCGTTGCCGCCGTCGACCGACGCGTCCGCCGCCAGCACGACCCCGCCCGTGAGGGTCGCCGAGGTGGAGCCCCCGATGAGCGCGCCGTTCTGGCCCGAGGCGCCGGAACCGGAGATCGTCAGGCCCTCCGCCACCGTCATGGCCGATCCGCTATCGAACAGAAGGGACGCCCCGGAAACGACCGTGGTGCCCGCCGCATTCGTGCCGAGGCCGGAGGCGCCGGTGATCCTCAATATTCCCGCCGAAACCGTGGTCGCGCCGGTATAGGTGTTCACGCCGGACAGCGTCAGCGTGTTCGCGGCGAGCTTGGACACCGCGCCGCTACCGGAGATCACGCCGGCATAGGACACATCGTCCGAGCGGTTGAACGCCAGCGTCGCATTGTTGGTGATCGCGCCGCTGATCGAGCCGCTGCTGCCGCCGCCGCCGATCTCAAGCGTACCCGCCGTGATCGTGGTGCCGCCGGTATAGATGTTGGCCCCGGTCAGCGTTAGCGTCCCCGCCCCCAGCTTCTCGACCGTGCCAGTGCCGGAAATCACGCCGGCATAGGTGAGGGCGTCAGAGCGGTTGAAGATCAGCGCCGCGTTATCGGCGATATTTCCGACCACCGAACCGCTCGTCCCGCCATGGCCGATCGAGAGCGTGCCGCCGGTGATGGTGGTGCCGCCAGTATAGGTGTTCGCGCCGGTGAGAAGCAGGGTTCCGTCGCCGGTCTTCTCCAGGCCGGTGGTGCCCCGCAGAACCGAGAAGATGGTGGCGGACGCGCCGGTTGCCACAGCAATCCCGGTCTGGCCCGAGGTCGCCGCAAGCGTGATGGTGTCGCCTGAGATGTTGTAGTCGTCGACTTGGAAGTCCATGCCCTTGACGCTGATATCGCCGGGCGTCGGACCAACGACAGTCACATTGTTGGTCACCTGCGCCACCGAGAAGATGGCGACGCTGCCATCCCATGCGGATGGGGCCGTGCCGGCCGCGTTGGTCCAATTGGTGTTGGTGCTATTCCAGGTGCCCGTCCCGCCATTGGGACCGCCGGAGGTGGACCCGCCGTTCCAGTAGAGGCCCAAGGCAGCCTGGGCAAAGTTCAAGTAGATGGCCGAGCCGGTATCGCTAACCGTGAATGTATAGCCCGCTGGGGCCGTGCCGGCTGTCACGCCGTTATGGACCAGCGTCGTGTAATTTATGATGAGATAGGGGTTGGCGCCGATCCAGGAGACGTCACCGGTAACGTTGATCGTCCCGTCGAGCGTGAGGTTGGTAACCGTCATAGTTTGGATTATTGGTACCTGAGTACCAATTTCCACATTCAGGTTGCCGCCCGTGTTCATCACCAGCGATCCGACTGTCGAAACCGCAGTGGTCGGCAGCGCATTGGACTTAACCGAGAGTATGCCGCCGCTCTGCACCGTCACGCTTCCGGTGACGGTGGCCGCGCCGTTATTGAACGGGCGGAAGAAGTCGAGTTCGCCGCCATTGTGGACGGTGATATTGCCTGTCACGGTTCCGGCCACCACCCGCGCGAGCGCGCCGGACCGGACATCGACATTGCCAATCAGATTTGTGGTGTTACCGCCGACAACGACAGCGACTTCCAACATGCCGCCGATGACATCCACGTTCGCCTGAAAGGCTGTCGCGCTGGTTCCGGAGCCGGCCAGCGTGCCAACCACGAGCGTGCCGTCGAGCACCTGCCAGTTGGTGGTTTCGCCTGCGATGGACGAGCCCGTGATGGACCAGGTGGACGTGCCGTCCTTCTGATGAAGGGAAAAACCGGAATATCCGGGATCTCCGGAAACCGGAGCGGTTGGGTGCAATAGAGCGGGATCTAACGTGCCGTCGGTCGAGCCGCCAAGCACGAAGGTATTTAACGCCCCGCTCGAGATGGCACGCGTACTGGAGTTGATCCCTCCGCTCCAAAGTTCGAGCGTATTGTTGTCTCCGGTGATGCTGACCGAAATCACCGCAAAGCCGCCGGAATAGACAAGGCCGGACTGAAGCGTCAGCGTGTTGTCATCGCCGGAAATGACCACCCCCGGGACGCCGGTACCCATGGGCGGACCATTGCCGTCACTACCGCCCGCAATCGTGCCGGCATTCGTCACGATGTTGCTGTTGCCGGAGATGAGCAGGCCAACGCCGCCGTTGTCCACACCGGATGCCATCATGGGGCGCGAGGCACCGATTATAGAGGCGCCGCTCAAGTTGCTGAACGTGTTACCCGTTCCGGCAATCTCCATGCCTATGCCGCTGACGCCGTACGAAGCGGAGCCGAATGGCCCGCCCACACCGCCCGAGATCGTTCCCGCATTGCTGATGGCACCGAGATTGCCAGCGACCATCAAGCCCATGCCGCCCGCGCCATTCGACCCGGCACTACCGTCATTGGTGTCGCCCGCGACACCACCCAAGCCGCCGCGGATTGCGGCTCCACTGTTGATCGTCAGTGTCCCGGTGGTGAAATAAAGACCCATTCCACCCGAGCCGCCCGAGCCGCCCGCCGTGGCTTCGTTGACCGCGCCGGAAAAACCACCCGCGCCGCCTGCGCCGCCAATGACGCTTCCGTTGATCGTTGCTCCAACACCGAGGACTGCGCCGTAACCACCCGCGCCGCCGCCACCGCCAGCGGCGACGGCCCCGATCGCGCCAACGCCACCCGCACCGCCGGTGACTGTGCCGGTCTGAGTGTAGCTGCCGCCAGTGGTCACTGTGAGGCCGTGCGCACCGCCGCCACCGCCGCCACCCGAAGCACCACCTGATCCAACGCTGCCGGCGTCACCCGGGTTCACGCCCCCGGCGCCGCCACCACCATCGGGGGCGCCAGCCCCGCCGACACCGCCGGTGACACCTGCGCCGCCACCACCGCCGCCACTGGCGCTGCCGCTGCCGCCACCACCCGCGCCACCTGCAGCGGTCGTTGAATCCACACCTCCGGCGCCCGCCCAGCTGATAGAACCAGAATCCTGCGCCCAGCCGCCTATTCCGCCATCCGCGAAAGCGGGAATGCTGCACGCGAGAACGCCGGCGATGACGACGGAAACACGCAGGGCCGGGAATAAGGTCGAAGACAGGAGCGCACCCCGCCGCGCGGGACGCCTTGGCTGTGCGGGCTTGATGGCGACGGAAACAGGCTGAAGTGCCGCTTCGCCCTGAAATTTACGCCGATCCTGGGTAGAGCAATCCGGGCCAATCACCGGCACAGTCGGCGAAACGGAGTTCAAGCCTGCGGTTTCGCGTTGTCCGTCGTTCGCCCGAGCCATTCGGCCTCTCCCAAATTACACAGCGCATAGCTTCAGCATGACTGTAGCATTTTACGCACCATGCAAGGTGTGCAGGATTGTCCGCAAGTCCACCATCAAAAAGGCGCGGCAGACCTTGACCTTAAGGCAGAGCATTCAGAAATGTGGCAAAACCATCACAATTTATCGGGCACTTTCCTCTTTGAGTTGTAGAAATCGTGCCTCTACACTGCAATCTCTAAAGCCTAAATCGTGAGGCGAATCAGAGGCATGGACGCTCAGATACGGCTAATCGCAGCCTCTATCCGCAGCGCCTTAAACCTGGCGGGCCGCGCCCGACGATGATGAGCACTACATCTACGCTATAGCCCTCTAGTGCCGCACTGCGCCCATTTCAATTGCCACGACCATCGCGTCACTGGCCTTGGAGATGCCTCTCATCTGATAGGCCTTCTAAGTTTTCGATGGTTGCGAGAGGCTGCGCCTTCGCCTTTCAGAGCATCCTTGAAAAATTGTGCCGTGCGGCTATATTACTGGAAATATCCAGGAGGTAGCCATGGGCAGCTCGCAAAAACGTGCCATTCAAAACTATCGATCTCGCTTGAGCGAGCGCGGCCTGGCGCGCTTTGAGGTACTGGCGCGAGATGCCGATCGCGACCTTATCCGGTCCTTGGCCCGTCGCCTTGCGGAAGACGGCCCAGAGGCGTCGCGTCTCCGCGCGGCAGTGAGCCAGACCATCGGCGGCGAGCCGCCGAAGAAGGGGGGAATTCTGGCTGCGCTACGACGCTCCCCTCTCGTGGGCGCTGACCTTGATCTCGTCCGGGTCCGCAAAGAAGGGCGAGACGTCGAAATCTGATGCGCTACCTGCTCGACACCAACATCATCAGCGACATCGCAAAACCGGCCCCGTCGGAATCCTTGCTCGCATGGATGGGGGAGCAAAACGACGAAGACCTTTTCATCGCCTCGCTGACCATCGCCGAAATCCGTCGAGGTGTTCTGGAGAAGCCGGCCGGCAAACGCCGCGATCAGCTTGAGGCATGGTTCTCAGGGCCAGAGGGTCCACAGGCACTTTTCGTCGGCCGCATACTCCCCTTCGACGAAAACGCCGGCCTGATCTGGGCACGCCTGATGGCCGAGGGGAAATCGCAGGGTCGGCCCCGCAGCGCGCTCGACACGATCATCGCCGCCGTCGCCGAGGCTCACGGATGCACCGTCGTCACCGATAACGAGAAAGACTTTGCCGGCGTCACGATCATCAACCCGTTGCGCGCATCGGGGCGCCTATGACCTCGACAGGCGCGCGCGATGATTTTACGAAACCTACGCTTAGGCTGATGGCGCAGCGCACCGGATACATGTGTTCCTATCCTGATTGCCGACAACTGACGATTGGCCCGTCCGACGATCGCAGGTCGGGCCTGACGATGGTCGGAGTGGGCGCCCATATCACCGCCGCCTCGTCAGGAGGGCCGCGCTACGACGGCAACCTCACGTCTGAAGAACGGGCGAGCGAGGCCAACGGCATCTGGATGTGCCAGCTCCACGGAAAACAGATCGACGACAATCCCAGCCGACACACCGCTGACGATCTGAAACGTTGGAAATCGCAACACCAGGAATGGGTCTTCGCGCGCATCGCCAGCGCCGACAGTTTGCTCAAGCATGGAATTACCAACATCTCCATCGAGAATGTCGGTCCGTTTCGCCAACGGACCAGCATCTCCCTTGGTCGGCACAATGTCGTTTTCGGACTGAACAGTTCCGGGAAATCCAGTCTTTGCGAGAGCATTGCGGCCTTTGCAGGCGGCGTGAACTTCGAGAATTTCCGCAAACGCTGGCGCCTCTTCGGGGCTGGCTCTCCGTCAATGATGATCGAGGCGGCCGTCTCAGTGAACGGCGCGAGAACAACCGTGCGGCTCAGCGAAGAGCCTGTGGCCCTCAAACGTGTCCCGAAACTCCATCAGACCCGTCTTCATATAGAGGTGAACGGGAACGTCGCAGCACACTGGCCTCGATCGCTGTTCAACATCGTATACTTGGATAGTCAAAGCCTGAAACCCAACCGGATCAAAGACCCTTTTCGCCGAGATCTGCGCGCGCTCGCGCCGCAGCTTGGGATGAGCGAGGATCAGGTCTGGGACGCGCTGCGCGAAGAGTTGTTCTGTAGCTCGACCTTCGGATCGCGAATTCGCCGGATCGGCGAGTATCGCGCGGAGGTCCGCTCGGCCGGCAGTGACTTCTTTTATGAGACGGGAGGACTGGCTGGTTCCGAACATAGCTTCGCGCTGTTCGACGTCCTTCTCCGAATGATCCGGGCAGACCCAAAGCCGACCCCTTGGATGATCATCGTGGATTCCAGCCTGTTTTTGGGCCTGGATAGCGACAACAAGCGCCGTCTCGTGGAGGCTTTGACACAGCTCGACGAGCCGGCCGTCCAGACGCTCGTTTGCGTCAACTATGAAACCGATGCGATCGACCTCAAGGCTGCGGACGGTGAGAAATGGGTCGGCTCCAGCGTCGCAGGCGCGTTGACCGTGCATTCGTTTTTATAGGCCCGCCCAGGATGAGCACGAGATTCCAACGCTACATAATCGATCCTCCAAGCGCGTGCCCAGCCCATCTGCGGATGCCAAGCGGGCACCCGATGAGTCAGATGTCCTTCGACATGGACGATGTCGCGCGATGCGCATGGAATGAGATTCTCCAGACCGCGCCACGAGCAACGTCTCTTTTTGCATTCCTCGAAGATCTGCTTGAACCGGGCACCAATCTCGTCTGGCGCGAACAGGGTCCAGGTCGCGGTACGGAAATGCGCCGTGCTTTCTCCGCCCTCTTCGGACGCTTCTTCGCGCGCGCCTATCTCCAGCTCAACCATGATTTCGTTTGGTTCGCTGCGATCGATGGCGACAATTTCCACCTCTCACCAAACTGGCGCGTCAGCCGGAAACCGCGCTCGCTTACGGAAATGCCCGACTGGATATGCGCCAGGCCAGGCGAACTCGCCATTGGCGAGGCAAAAGGCTCGCATCAAAAGGGGAATGCCACGCGCGGCGGTAAACCTGGTCCGATCAAGACCGCGGAGGGACAAATTATGGGTGTCCGTGTGCAAAAGCGTACACCGACTGTTCGCGGTCCGCGCTGGCGTTCCAAGAGCGTGAAAGGTTGGGCCGTCATGTCGCGATGGGGTTTGGCGTCACCGTCGCGCGATCCCTATCTCTATGTGCTCGACCCTGAAACGGAGGGAGAGAAGCTGACACCGGAAGAGATCGAAGACTTGGTCCAGGCGGTCGCTCGCACCCATGTCGCACAAACGGCGATTGGTCTCGGATTATTGAAGCCCGGCGGAGAGGGTGGAAAAATCCTGACGCCGAGTCGGCGCGTGCGGGTACAGGGCGATGATCAGAAGCGCCATTTCTCGGGTGTGGTGATTACGCCGTTTGGGCCGCTCGATCTTGACCTCGACCAGGCCAACGAGCTGTCGAAACTCCTTCCCGATCCTGGTCTTGTTCGCTTCGTTGGCCTGGATGAAGAATTGTTCTCTACGTATCTCCAAGGACAACCCCTTGTGCCGAGACAGCAAGAACGGATCGGCGATCTCTCGCTCGTCGGAAAGGACGGTCTCTTGATCGCGCCTGTCAGCCAAATCTTGGACGGCGGAATTCAGACCGAATTGACATGAAATCTTCTCAAACGGCTGGACGCGGTGACCGAACAATGACCGCGCCGATCGACGTCTGGAATCTCGACACCTTCGACGCGGCGTTGATCGACGTGTTGCACAGCCAAAAACAGGTCTTTGTCGATTATTTTGCAACCGATCGGGCGAACTACCTGGAACGCGAAGCATCGGACCGGCGGGGGCCACCCCCCTCCAACCCTCATGCCAGCGCCTATTATCGTTTCGCCGATGATTTAATGGCCGTCATGCAGACCCGCACGATCCGGGCTTGGCATCATACGCGCATGACCGACCGCGAAGTGGCCTCGGCAAGGAACAATGGTCTTTATCCGGCGACGTTGGACTCCTTGCGCGCACGCCTTGCTGATCGAGTGGCTGATGGTGACTTCACCAGCGACGAGGCGCGTGTGATTTTCGAGGCCAGCCCTTTTCATAATGACCAACTCGGCTCGCGCGGCGGCAAGTTCTGGATGACATCTCACCCGCAGCGCATCGACGATGGCGGCGTCACATCTCTGCTCGCTCATTGGGGTGGTGAATCCGCCTACTTCAATCACGAAGAAGGCGAGATGCTCTACAAGCTATCGAATCTAGGCACCCCGCGCGCTTTCGAAATCGCCGTCCCCCTCGGCGTCACGCCCGACGCCTATTCAGCGGCCAAAGCGGTGATCGCACTCTACGCGCGCTCCCTCTCATGTCACACCGATTGGGGCGGATTCGACCTATATGCCACCTCGCACCTTGGCCCGGACAGGCTGCTAAACGTCCATAGCGCAGGCGAGGCAGACTTTGCGGCTCTCGGGCGAGGATATCCTGGGGCCTATCGTAGTCGGTATGGCGAAGACGACTAGATCGTTGACGCTGCGGGCGCCTGGATCAATTGAATCCCCTTATCGAGCAGATCGTCCAAGAAATCTTCGCGCGAGGTGATCGGTCCGGCCTGTGTCGCCAGAATGAGCGCTTCGACGATGCGACGCGCCAACGACCGGGCCAGAACTTGCTCGTCAGTCGAGATCGACGCCATCGCGCGGCCATGCAGGAAAGCGCTCCTGACGTTGAAGAGCGTCTCGTACTGGTCGGCATAGTCGCGATTGCCCAGCAGTCCGGCCACCCGTCCACGCATCTTTTTCGTCGGACTCATTTTCTTGTGCCGATCCGGGGCGACGCGAAAACTCTTCTGGTAGTCGGCCTGTAGGCCCAAAGCCGCCTCGATGGTGGTTACATGCGCCAGAAACTCATCGACGTCCTCTGCCAGGAATGCGCGGACGAGGAAGTGGGCGATCGGCGTTTCGAACAGGACCGTCCGCTTCGCTTGTTCGACGATTGTCCACCGATGTTGATCCCAGACGGTGATCCCCGTCTTGGCCTCGTCGGACAGTCGCAATTCCAGCGGGCGCTCGACTTCGACCGTCCCGCCGTAGCCGTCATCATAGATGCGGTCTTCCCAGTTGAGCGTATCGGCTGACGGCGGTGAGCTGGGGCGCACGAAGATGTCGCTATCGACCGTATAAACCCATGGGACGCGGAAACCGCGCCAATCGACTTCCGGCATGGTCGACCAACTTTCCCAAGGCGCGAGCAGGAAGAAGAACAGTGCGTCTTCAAGCGCGCTTGGAAATCGCCCCTTGTGCGGCTCGACGCGCCCGAAGTCCTCTCGCATATCCATGAAGAGCACCGGCACGGCGCGCGCCTCCGGCTCCTTTTCAAGCGCCACATGCTCCTTGACAACCAGCCAGTGGAATTCCGAAAATCGATCGGCATCGAAATCCATGCCCTGGAACATGCGCTGCAACCGTGTCGTATCGACGAACGCGCGAAGCTCGTCCGACGTGAAACGGCCAACCCGCGCCGACCCGAACGCCAACGGTGGGATTTCCTCCGCCATATCCAGCGGCGCGAGATGAAGGCGGCGCGCATGGGTCGCACGAAGCGCCATATCGAGCCCTATTGCCGCCGTCTCGACGGGAGACGCGAGATGCGCCGCGTCCGCGCGAAGCGCGCATGGGAGACCGAGCGAGCGCAGCGCAGTCGAGAGTGCGAAAGCCGGTCCCTTTTTGCCGGCACTGGGATAGCCGTCACGGCAGGCGTCGCGCAGCCGCTCGAACGCCGGTGCGGCGAGGAGATTGTCAGGCCCGGGCGGGCTCAGCCGCCACAGCTCCGCCATCTCCCGCAACATTACTTCGTTCGGGGCGGGTGCCATGTCGGCCATCAGGTGATCCGCAGTCGGCGCAAGAGCTTTGCCAGCATGGCTTCATATTCCTCTGGCTTTGAGAAATCGGCGTACATCTTGCCCTTCAGGAACTCAGGCAGCTCGCATGGCTCGTAGAGCAGCGGCAGCACGACAACCTCGCCGCTGGTGATCTCCCGGTTCATCGCCACATCGAGTTCCTTCTTCACCCATGGCGCGTCGATCGACTTTTTAGAGAGCACGACGGCAATGTAGCGGCTGAGCTTCATGCCCTCGTCGATCTTGGCGATCAGCGAGTCCCCGATGTCGATTTCGGCCTCGTCCAGCCAGACCCGCGGCACGCCATGCGCGAGGAGATCGTCACGCAGACGACGCACGAACGGTTTGTCGACGCCGGTATGGCTCAAGAATATGCCATGATATTTCTCATGTGCCGGATCGGCCTTCTCCAGCGCCAGGCTGTCCCGCACCAACTGGTTCTCGGCCTCTGCCGATATTGGCGGTGTCAGCAACCATCCGACCGTGGCTCCCCGCACAACGTGTCCGCCGAGGCTATAGCCCTCGGGCGTCGAGGCGATCGACGTCATGCCCTCGGCCGGGTCTGACAGACATAGGCTCCAGCCCGTTTTCGACAGGACATCGAAATAGCGCACGAAGGGGCTGTCGTGATCGATCGCGCCCATCCGCCGGCCCTTTTTCACCAGCAGCGCCGAACGTTTCACGAGTGCGGCAACTTTCGGGGCGACATAGCCCAGATGGGTTTCGCGATAGCCGTAAAAATTCATCCGCTTCGGCTCCGACAGGCACCAGACCACGGTTGCCCCGGCCGCAATCGCAGCCTCCATCTCCTTTTCCCGATCTTCCGCGTCGAATGCGGTGTCGATGTCGTAGCTTTCGTTCTGGCGCTTGAGCTTTCCCAGTTCGTGAGGCTCGTTCGAGAACTCGCCTTCTGCGCCGAACAGGAAATGCGTATAGCTCTGCGGATTAATGATGATCGTGTCGTATTCGTAGAGGGGGAACGCCGCGCGCGTTTTATTGACCCCAGCCTGGCACAGCCCGAGATTCTCGATCTCGACCCCTTCGATCGTCTCGCCGGTATAGGTGACCCCGACCGTCAGTACGCGCTTCATCATCTCTCTCCCTTATTGTTCTTGTGTAACGTCGGCCGCCTCTCAGCCTCGCAGGATTATCCTGGGACCGCGATCGGCTGCACATCCCTGACCTCGCCACGGCTTCCGACCAGCGCGATCTCGATGCCGGCCAACCCGCAGCGCGGTGCCAGTCGCTCTGCAAGACGCAACGTGCCTTCCGTGAACGGCACGACCGCGACCTGACGCCCTTGCGATGGCGTCGCCATCAACAGGCCTACCGTCTCGCACAGACCCTTGTAGAGCCGGGACACCTGACCCGAATGTCTCGTGTTGATGATTCCGCCTTTGCATTCGGCCGAAATGACCTGGCTGCCGACCTCCGCGACCACATCCCCCTGACCCGATTTGGGATTGACGGTGATCTCCTGGCCCGCAGCATTCCGATAGAGGCCGCCATAGCTGGTGGTGCCGATGCTGGAAACCTTGACGAAATCGCGCCGAAGCAGCCAGCCCGAGAAGTCGAATTGCTTGCCATGTTCTCCATCGGGGTGGACGCGGACATGACGGGTATCCTCGGTTCGCAAGAGGTGCATGGCGTAGGCGACCATCACCGCCCCTTCATAGAGATGGTGTTCGTGCTCCCCGTCGGATTTCCCAATGCGGTTTGGTGGCGGCGAAAGCGCCGTGACGAGATCTTCAAAGTCCACAAAGATGCTCCCGTATCCGATGAACTGAAAGCTATCTGCGCCACCCATCAAGACCGTTAAAGTAACAGCAGAACCATCATGAAGCACTTACGATTTGCGATGCTCATGTCTGCCCAGATTAAATACGCACTAATATCTATTGAGGGGAATGTTTTCCCCTGCGGCCGAGCCACAGTCTCGTCCGAACCCTTCTCCGGGGAAACCCCGCAACGCCCCAAGACGATACGGCGATCAGGATGCACAACTTTCCGGTTTCTAGGCTTTGCACATCCTGATCCGATTTTTGTCCCCGGCTCCCGCTGACGCTCGCGCCGGGCGGGTTGCTTGGGGGCGCCGCCCCCTGGCGCGGTCAAGGGTAAAGCGCCGGCAAGCCGGCGCCGTCCGGGGTGGTCTCCCCGACCTTCCGCGCGGATGGGATGTTCAGCACATCCGTCACGACGGACATCCGCTTGTGCAGGTCGGGTGATCCCCCTCCACCCCGGCCGCCCTGGCCCTTGCACCCCCCGGTCTCGCCGACGGGCAGGGTTTCAGCGCGGCGCTTCGCTGCGCGAAACCCAAGCCCATAGGAGAAAGACCATGACGACCCTTGCCACAGAAACCACCGCCATCCCCGCCGCCGTGACCGTGACGGGCGCGGAGGTGTTCATCCCGCTCAACAAGCTCAAGAAGCATCCCAACAACGCCCGCAAGACGCCGCACAGCGAGGCGTCCATCGAAGCGAAGGCGGCGAGCATCCACGCCAAGGGCATCCTGCAGAACCTCGTGGTGGAGCCGGAGTTTGACGCCGAGGGCGCCGCGACCGGCTTCTATCTCGTCAGCATCGGTGAGGGCCGCAGACTGGCGCAGTTGCTGCGCGTGAAGCGCAAGCAGATCAAGAAGACGGAAGCCATTCGCTGCGTGATCGACACGGTGAACGATGCCAGCGAAATCAGTCTGGACGAGAACGTCACCCGTGAAGACCTCTCGCCCGCCGATCAGTTCGAGCGTTTTCGCGAGCTTGCCGAAACGCGCGGATGGGGTGCGGAGGAAATCGCCGCCCGGTTCGGCGTGACGGCGCATGTCGTGCGCCAGCGGATGCGTCTGGGTGCGGTCAGCCCCAAGCTGATGCAGGTCTATCGCGACGGGGATTTGACGCTGGAGCAGTTGATGGCCTTCGCCATCGTGGACGATCCGGCCCGGCAGGAGCAGGTCTACGAGAACCTGTCGTGGAACAAGGACCCCTCGACCATTCGCCGCGACCTGACCCGGATGCACATCGCGGCGACGGATCGGCGGGCGGTGTTCGTCGGCGCGGAAGCCTATACCGAGGCGGGCGGTGTGATCCTGCGTGATCTGTTCACCGAGGATCGCGGCGGTTTCTATGAAGATGCCGCCCTGCTGGACCGGCTGGTCATCGCAAAGCTGGAGGGGATCGCGGAGAGCGTGAAGGCCGGGGAAGGCTGGAAGTGGGCTTCCGTCCATATCGACTATCCACACGGCAACGGCCTTCGCCGCACCTATCCGCATTCCGTGGCGCTGTCGGAGGAAGACGAGGCAACCTATGCCGCCGCGCAGGGAGAGTATGGCGCGCTGACCGAGCAGTATGACAGCGCCGAGGAACTGCCTGATGATGTGGATCAGCGGTTCGGAGAGTTGGAAGCCGAGATCGAGCGCATCGACGCGCTTCGCCACGCCTACGATGCCGACGAGATCGCCCGTGGTGGTGTGTTCGTTATCCTCTCCCATGATGGGGAAGCCCGCATCGAGCGCGGCTTCATTCGGCCCGAGGATGAAAAGCCGGAAACCGGAGGTGATGTGGGCGGTGACGGCGGCAGCGTGGTGGACGGCGTTCCCGTCAACGGAGATGGCGAGATCATCGAGGGCGGCGATGATGACGCGGACGGCAACCCGGTTCCCGTGTCGGAGGCCGAGGACGAGGATGCCGGGGATGCGGGCAAGCCGCTGTCGGACCTTCTCGTCCGCGACCTGACCTCGCACCGGACGCTGGGCCTTCGCCTTGCGCTGGGCGAGCAGCCGGACATGGCGCTGATCGCCGTCACCCATGCGCTGGCGGCGCAGACCTTCTATCGCGGAGTGGACGCCACCTGCCTCGAAATCCGCCCGACGAGCAGCGCACTCGCCAGTCATGCGGACGGCATCGAGGATACGGCGGCGGGCAAGGCGCTGGCGGATCGTCATGCCGGATGGGCGGCGGACATGCCGCGTGACGCGGGCGAGCTGTGGGGCTTCGTCGCCGGTCTGGACCATGCCAGCGTCATGGCGCTGTTCGCCCATTGCGCCTCGCTCACCGTCAATGCGGTCAAGCAGCCTTGGGAGCGCAAGCCCCACGCCCATGCGACGGCGGAGAAGCTGGCGACGGCGGTGGCGCTCGACATGACGGCGCACTGGACGCCGACCGTGCGGGCCTATCTGGGTCGCGTTACCAAGGCGCATATCCTCGCCGCCGTGCGGGAAGCCGTCAGCGATGCGGCGGCGGAGCGGATCGCGGGCTTGAAGAAGACGGACATGGCGGAGGCTGCCGAACAGCTTCTGGCCGGAACCGGCTGGCTTCCCGCCGCCCTGCGCACGGCGCGGCCCGCGTGGCTGGACCAGCAGCAGGAAGGTGACGCCTTCCAGATTGCCGCCGAGTGATGACCGGGCCGGGATCGCATCAGCGGTCCCGGCCTTCCGTCCGTCCGACGCTCCAAAATTCCGGTCGCGCGGTGTTCACCGCGCGACCGGCTGACCTCGACTGTCCGATGACGGCCACCGTCTTCGGCGCTATGGAGAACTGTCATGATCGCCGTGATGTTGATGAGCGTGGCGCTGATCGCGGGACTGTGCGTCCTGGCCTATACGCTCGCCGTCTATGCGCTGCCCTTCATGCTTGGCGTGGAAGCCGCGCGCTTGGCCTATGCCAGCGGCTCCGGCCTGATCGGTGCGGGCCTCGTAGGCCTCGTCGCCGGGGCCGCAGCCTATGGCCTGCTGGTGTTCGCTTTCGCCTCGCTGCGCTCGCCGGGCTTGCGGCTGATCGTGGCGCTGGTCTTCGCCGCGCCCGCCGCTGTCGCAGGCTATGCCCTTGTCCACGGCGTCACGCGCGAGGCCGTGCCGTCCGAGGTGTGGCGGCAGATCTTCTGCATCATCGGTGGCGGCTTCGTCGGCGTATCGGCCCTGTTGCGGTTGGCTGTGCCCGTGCCTTCCGAAAGTCGCTGACCGATCTCAGCTTGCAGGCTGGCCCGCTGCCGCCTGTCCTGTCCCTATCGCGGGATCGGAATCCGATAGATCGTTCCGTCGCCCCATGCCGCCGTCAGCAATGACGCCCCATCTGGTGCCAGCACCAGACCGACAGGGCTTATGAGGCCCTCGGCCACCGCGCGGGATTGGCCGTCGGGAAGAATTTCTCGAACGGTCGTGCCGCCATAATCGACCACGAACACGCGGCCGTCCTTCGTCATCGCGACGCCGGGTCCGGGCGTGCTGAAGGCCGTTCCGGCCTCGATGCGTGTGCCATCGGGTCGGACGATCGTGACGCCGCCGCCGATGTTGGAAACGACATAGCCGCCGTCCAACGTCTGCACCGCACCCACCGGGGTTTGCAGCCCGTCGATGACCGGCTCCAGCCGACCTTTATCCGTCAACCCGAGAATCTGATTGGTGCGGCGGTTGGCGATCAGCAGTCTGCCGGCGCGGTCGAAACCGATCCCGGCGGGTGTCGCCAGTCCCGTCACATGCACGCTGCGCACGCCGTCCGGCGTGAAGCGGTAGATTTCGTCACGGGAATAGGACGCCACATAGATCGCGCCGTCCGGCCCGACCGCGAGGCCAGATGGACCTGAGAGTCCATCCGCGAAGGTGGTGCGCGTGCCGTCCGGGGCGATTCGCGAGACGCGCCCCGCGCCCCATTCCGCGACATAGAGGTGGCCAGCCGCATCGAAGGCCATGCCGACCGGCGAACTGAAGCCATCCCAGAGTTTTTCGGGTGTCGCCGCACTGGCCTGACCGGCTGTCGGGATCATGAGCGGGAAGGCTGAGACCGTAGCGAGGACAACAGCGCTGCCGATGGCGATAGAGCGAAGGAGGCTCATCATGCCGCACGCTCCTCTTTCTGAGGGGGACGGTGCGCGAACACCTCTTTCGCGGCAAACAGTCCATTGAGCGCGGCCGGAAAGCCGGCATAGACCGCCATCTGCATGATGATCTCGGTGATTTCGCCGCGAGACAAACCGACATTCAGGGCGGCCTCAATATGCACCTTCAATTGCGGGGCCGCGTTGCCCATGGCCGTCAGCGCCGCGATGGTGGCGATCTCACGCGCACGCACGTCAAGGCCGGGGCGGCTGTAGATATCGCCGAACGGAAATTCGATCAGATAGGTCGCAAAGTCCGGCGCGATATCCGCCAGCGAGGCGACGACCTTCTCTCCGGCCTGACCGTCGATGTCAGCGAGCGCGCGCCGTCCGCGTTCCAGCCGGCTTTCGCCGACGCTCTGGTGGTGTTGCGTCATAGTCCTTCATCCTCTGTTCCTGGCCGGCGTAACCGGCGATCTTGGTGTCGAGGACGAGAAGAGAGGCCTGGAGTTCGGCTGCATGGGTGCGGACGCGCTCGCGGTGCTGTTCCAGCATTTCGCGCCGCTCCGTCTCCGTGCCGACGCCGCGCTCCCGCAAGGCTGCATAACGCAGCATGTCCCGGATCGGCATCCCGGTCGTTCGTAGACGCCCGAGGAATTCGATCCAGATCAGGATTGATGCGTCGTAGTCCCGTTGGCTCGATTGGTTCCTGTCCGCATAGGGAAGCAGCCCGATCCGCTCATAGTAACGGATGGTATGGGCCGACAATCCCGAACGCTTCGCCAGTTCACCAATCTTCATGAGCACCTGTTCTCGTCACGACGCATGAACAGATACGAGTTAGAGCGCACTCTAAGTCAAGGGGACTTTTCTATAAGGCGCGAAGGGCTGGGCGTTGCCCTTCGGGCCGCGCTTTCGGCTGCGCCGGAACCACGCCAAGAGCGCGCTTCCGCCATTCGGCTTCAATCGCTAACGCGAAGAGCGGCGGTTGCTGGCCTTTCCGCTGGCGAAGCCCCCCGCTCGGGCGAGCAAGGGCATGAGATGTCTGCTCACAGCGATGGCGGCAAGGCCAATACAGCGGTCTCTCCGTTCTCGGCCTCGATACCTTCGGCTAGGCTACCGCGTGGAATCTTGGATCGGCCGCTGGCGAGAACAGTCACGCTGCTGCGGCGAGTGTCATCTCCGGCCTGCCAACACTGGCGCTGCGAAGAAGGCGAAGATCGGGAAGCGTCCACGTCCGCCCGTGGACGATGGACGGGCCTTGCCGTCGAAGGTCAGGGAAGGTTGACGCGACCCGCAGGTTCACCACCGTTTTCACGTCTGGCGCGGGGACCGGCCGTCACCAGTGCCGTGTTCCTCGGCTTTCCCTGTCAGCCACACCCACGGCGTCCTCGAATGGATTGGGTCTGACCGAACACCGGCTGCGCCTCGCTCGTCTCCCCGCAACGTCCGTCGCCAGCTTTTTTCCGCCGCGCGAGCGCGCTTTGCATCGCGAGACAAAAAAGCTGCCGCCGTCCGCCGTCCATTGCATTCCCGCCCTCCGGGTGCGGGGCCAAGCGTCCCCGGTCGAACGACCACCATCGAGGCCGCGATAGGCGCGGCCGGATGCGAAAAGGAACACGACAATGGCGACCATCGGCACCTTCACCAAGAACGAAAACGGCGCGGGCTTCACCGGCGCGGTCAAGACCCTGACCCTCAACGTCAAGGCCAAGTTCGTTCCCACCGAGGGCGACAGCGAGCGCGGCCCCGACTTCCGCATCTTCGCCGGGGCCACGGAATTTGGCGCGGCCTGGAAGAAGACGGCCCGCGAGACGCAGCGCGAATATCTCTCCGTCAAGCTGGACGATCCAAGCTTCCCCGCACCGATCTACGCCAGCCTGGTCGAGGGCGAGGACGGCGAAGCCCACAATCTCATCTGGTCGCGCCGCAACGGCGACTGAGACCGGACATCTCCAGAAGCCCCGCTCGCCCGAGCGGGGCTTCGTCATGGTCATGGCTGTCACCGCCTGTCAGGGAATACGGCGATCAGGATGTACGCTTTTCAGGTAGACGCGCGGATCGGCTCATTTCGGTAGCGAGGTCGAGCATGTTCTTGAGCGCCGGGTTGCGATTGTGCGGCGGCGATACCGCACTGAACCAACCGGCACATTCACGTCCGACTCCGTGATCCCCAGCCGCGGTCAGCGATTGTAAACGGCGGTGATGCTTGCTTTGCCTATCGAATTCGCACGGATCATGAACCCGGCCAGAGCGTTGCTCGCGTCCTTCGGCAGATCAAGCTTCTCGACGCCGAGCGCGTGGACGGTGAAGATATAACGATGCACCTCGCCAGGGGGTGGGCAGGCTCCGCCGAACCCCGCCACTCCATAGTCGTTTCTGATCTCGACTGATCCGCCCGGCAGTTCGGACGTGCCGCTCGCGCCGAGCTTGATGTCCGATACGCTGGCAGGAATGTTCACCACATTCCAGTGCCACCAGCCGGAACCGGTTGCGGCATCGGGATCATAAGCGGTGATCGCAAAGCTCTTGGTCTCTGTGGGGGCATTCGACCATGACAGGTCCGGCGATCGATTGCCGCCATCGCAGCCAAAGCCTTTGAAGACCTGCGCGGTCGCGAGCTTGGCGCCCTCGGCGACCGATGCGCTGGCCAACTGGAAATCCTGGGCAGAGGCGGACGTACTGATGGCGCCGGCAAGTGCCATACCGACGAAATATCTCTTCAGAAGCATGTTCACATTCTCCTTTTTCAGATGTGACGATGCTTCGAACCTAGCCTCTGGCGGGACGGGATACTTCCGGTCGCCGCTCAAAAACTATCGAAAAACGATCAATCGGCGGCCGATCGTATGGCCATAGGCTTGATCCCGAACCGTTTCTTGAATGAATCCGAAAAGTGCGAGGGTGTCGTGAAGCCGCATTCCAATGCTATCTGTGACACGGGAATGCCCGTGGTCTGGAGCAAGGTCAGCCCCCTCTCGAGCCGTGTGTTCTGAAGAATTTTGGAGAAGCCATATCCTGATTTCGCCAGCCACCGCCGAAAGGTCGCCTCACTCATAGCAAAGTGCTTCGCCACCTCCGCCGCCCGCCACGGTCGGCCTGGATCGGTTTCGATGAGCGTGCGCAACTTGCTGAACGGTCGCTCGTCATGCGGGATCGGAAGGCGAACGCCGTGATGACGCAACCATATCAGCGGCTCCAGCAAGCGATGCTGGCGGATGGGCCAAGGCAGCGTTGCATCGCCCAGCGTCTGCTGGATCAAGCCGAGGATCTCGAAAGGGCGATGCGGACTTGCCCTCACAATCTGAAGACCCGTTGGTCCGTTGCGCTGCGGCTGATCGGCGAAGACAGTCTCCATGAGTTCGTGCGCGAAATAGACACCCTCCGCGCGATAGCTCGCATTCAGCAGCGGACGGTTTTCTAGCGTCATCATTGAGCCGGGTGGAAAGATGAGAAGGTCACCCTCCTGTCCAACCATCTCTCCATTAACCGGACAGACCACTCGCTTTGAGCCTGATTGAACAAAGCAAAGAAAGGTAAGGCGTATAAATAGATCGGCGAATGTCGCGGCAGTCGCCTGCGTGATCGTCAGGATTGAAACAGCGTCTTCGCAACTCTCATCGCCGCTTCTAACTTCTAATCTCATCTTTGCCACTTTCCCAACTCTGACGTGGCTATCCGCGCTGGCCAGTCTCAAAGATAATAAAGCACTTCCATGTACTTCCACACGAGCATGCTAAACGGAACTCGAAGCCTTTTGCTAGGGGCGCTGCCCCCGCGCGGTGCAAGGGATCGCTGACGCTCATCCGGGCCGGTGTCCCCGGCCTTCCTCCACGTCGTTCCTCCGTTCCGTGCAGGCCGGGTGATCCCCCTCCGGCCCGGCCGCCCTTGCACCTTGCTACCCCGGTCTCGGCGACGGCCAGGGTTGCAGCGCAGCGCTGCGCTCCAACCCAGACCCACGGAGACAGATCATGTATCATCAACTCGCCACCCGGTTCGGCCGGAACGCTCACCAGATCAGCGGCCGCGAAGCCCTCGACAATGAAGCCCTCTACCGACACGTCCCGTCCGTCTTCGCCCGCGAGGCGCATGACAGCCGGTCGGACCGATATGTGTACGTCCCCACTATCGAGATCGTGGAGGGGCTGCGCAGGGAAGGATGGTTTCCGTTCTTCGCCGTCCAGTCGGTGCCGCGCGACGGCAGCCGCCACGGCCACGCCAAGCATATGCTGCGCCTGCGCCGAAATGACGGCATCGGCAAACCCGAGGCGGCGGAAGTCATCATCGTCAACAGCCATGACGGGACATCGGCCTACCAGATGTTCGCCGGGATGCTGCGCTTCGTCTGCACCAACAGCATGATCGCGGGCGAGCGCTTCGAGGAAGTCCGCGTGCCCCACAAGGGCGGCATACAGGATCAGATCATCGAAGGTGTCTATACCGTTGCCGAAGACTTCCCCCGCCTGATCGATGCGACCGAGACGATGAAGGAAACGCGCCTGTCGCAGGACGAACAGCGCGTATTGGCCGAGGCCAGTCTTGTCGCCCGCTATGGCGAGGACGAAAGCCCTGTCCGCCCCGATCAGATCATCGCCCCGCGCCGCCGCGAGGATGTCGGGCAAAGCCTGTGGAGCACGTTCAATGTCATTCAGGAGAACTTGATACGCGGCGGGCTGGACGGTCGCCGCACCAATGCCGAAGGCCGTATCCGTCGCAGCCAAACCCGCGCGATCAACGGCATCGACCAGAATGTCGGACTGAACCGCGCGCTGTGGACGCTGGCCGAAGGGATGCAGCGCCTGAAACACGGATGATCGTAAAGCCGTGCAGCCGGGTTTCCGGTTGCACGGCTTTGCTTGTATCCGGCTGTCCGATTTTCCGCCGATCCGTGGACCCGGATCGGCGGCGCGGCCGTGTCGTCGCCACGGCCGCCGCTCGCCTGGCTGCGCCCGGCTCGCCAGATCGACTTTGCTACGTTAAGTAATGATTAGCCAATATTGATCGCTTTGCGCGATCTACATATCCGGTAACGCTGACTTCAAAGCATATCCCAAGTTGTGGACACTTCGTCTTTCCAGCGCCGATCCCATGCTGGAAGAAAAGAGGTGACGCCATGCCGAGTTCTGATTGGCGCTCGCCGGCCGCCTATGGACATGCCCAGAGCATTCCTGCCGCCGGCTTCGCTTGGGAGTATCTCCGCCGCGACGACGAGTATCGCCGCGACTTCCATCGTCTGAAGCGGAAATCCCGTCACGACACCGACGCGCAGACCGCCTTCACGAACCGATGGGGGTTGCGATTTCGCGGCGGACCCGGACCAGCCCGCCGATCGCGCATCGCTCTTCTGGACGCCCGCGCTTCAGCCTGACGCCTTCCGGCTCCAGCCATCGAGCGATCCGCCCGACAACTTTGCCATGCCCATCGTGCTGCCGAGGCTTCCCGGCGTCGCGGCGCGATCGGCCGTCGATGGCACCTGGCACGGCCTCCGGCGCGGATCGGGCGGGGAGCATCGCTTCTGGCTCGCGAACGCTCCACCCGAAGGTCCAACGGGCTTTGTCGTCATCCTGCCGCTCGACACCCTGTTCGAGTTGCGCGCCGAAGCGGCGTTGCGCTTCTGGCTGGCGCTGGCCGGACGCCCGCCCGGCGACCGACATCACGACCTTGCAGCCCAGACCCGCGACCGGCACATCCTGATCCTGCGCGCCCTCGACGCGAAGCTGGCCGGCGCCAGCTATCGCGTCATCGCCGAGGCGCTGCTCGGCTTCCAAGGCCGGTCCAAGAACGATTGGGAGGTCAGCCCCTTGAAGAACAAGGTCCGCCGCCTCGTTGCGGACGGCCTGTTCTACATGCGCGGCGGCTATCGTGAGCTGCTGACCTATCCCGTCCGTCCACGGCGTCGGCGCTGAGTGCCCAGCGTTTAGCGTGGCGCAGAACTCACGGATGGGGATTCGGGAAACCGTGCCGCTCTGTCAGTGCGGCGAGGATATTGTCTTTCTCAGAGACGAAAGCGCGCCCTCGGTAGGCGCCGGTTTGGTGGGACGATGTTTCTCCTTCCGCCAGGACCAGTAGCGGTAAAGACTGATTTTCCAATCCCACCACGTCAATGACGGTCCTCCTCGGTCGAGGCCACGCAATCCGTTCTACATCAAGCCGTTCGCTCAATTCAGGAAACGACGCCAATACGCCTTCCATGAGAGCGCAATGCCAGCAGTAAAATATTTGGCCGGGATAAGACGGATCTTCAAATCCCGGCTTCAGTAAAAAGAGCTTGTCACGCATCATGCAAAGTCCCCCGACTACACCCTCTCGCTCGAATACATGAGTCTGACGAAACCGTCAGCGTCACGAAGTGCGTGAGCACGGTAATTCTAATTCGTAAGGGCAGCGCTGCTGACAGGCTGGCTCGCCGGGGTGCCGGATTCACACCCCGCTGATTCCGGCACGCTGCAAGCCGCCGATCCTCCGCCACGGTTCGCCATAGCCCGCTGTCGCCGCCGACAGCCGCTGAACCCGACCCGGAGGTCCAATCATGATCGACCCGAAGACGGGGCTGCCGCCCCGATTCCTGCGCACGCCCGATGCAGCGCGCTTTCTCGGCATCTCGCTGCGGACGCTGGAAAAGCACCGCACCTACGGCACTGGCCCGACCTATCGCAAGATCGGCGGGCGCGTCGTCTATGCACTGGACGATCTGCAAGCCTGGACGGCGGTCGCCGCCCGCAAATCCACGACCGACAAGGATGCGACCCGTGTTTTCCCAGCGCGTGCCCTGACGCCAGCCGAGCGGGGCGTACGCTGAATGCGCGCCGGTTCATCTCCCGATGCCGGACGGTGTTCGCAACGCCTTGTCGGCAGCGAGCGGGCGAGGCTCGATCCTTTCGTCGTCGCGACGGGCGATGCGTCGCCCCGCGACCAGCGCGATCTCATGGAGCGGCCGTTCTTCTCGCTCGCCAAGACCAAGCGGGTGACGCCGATACTCTACGAATCCGGCGGCGTCCGCGTCGAGGTCTTCGCCATGCCCGAACATGGCATGGCGACCATCTGGGACGCGGACGTGCTGATCTGGGCTGCAAGCCAGATCGTCGAGGCTGAGAACCATGGCTTGAAGACATCCCGCTTTCTGCGCTTCACGCCGTACCAGCTCCTGATGGCGATCGGCCGGGGCACCGGCGCGCGTGAATACCGGTTGCTGAAGGGCGCGTTCGCCCGCCTGCAATCGACCGTCATCGCCACGACCATCCGCCATGGCGAGCGTTGGCGTCGGCATCAGTTCTCTTGGATCAACGAATGGGAGGAGATGACCACCCACGACGGCCGCGTCGAGGGCATGGAGTTCGTGCTGCCCGACTGGTTCTATCGCGGCGTCATCGACCGCTCGCTGGTCCTGACCATCGACCCGGACTATTTCCGGCTGACGGGCGGGATCGAACGCTGGCTCTACCGCGTCGCCCGCAAGCACGCCGGCCGACAGCCGCATGGCTGGGTCTTCGAGATTGCCCATCTCCACGAGAAGTCCGGCAGCCTGGCGCGGCCATCCGACTTCGCGCTCGACATCCGCCGTATCGTCGCCCGCCAGCCGTTGCCCGGCTACCGCCTCTACATCTGGCGCGAGGGACGGCGCGAACTCCTGCAAATCCGCCCCTCCAGACTATCCACAGTGCCTGTGGACGAGGCTGTGGAAACGCTCGTGACTTCGGGCGCAAGCGGTGTCGGGACTTCGGGCGCAGGACTATCGGGATTTCGGGCGCACGGACCGCAGTTAAACCTCTGGCCCGAAACGCGGAATCCGACTGCTAACTTAGAGTCTAACCAAGAATCTAACTCTTTGTCTTTGACGCGCGCGGGCGCGAGCCATGGTGCCGGTGCCGCCGGGCGATCGAGGCGCGTGCCATGATCGTCGCGCTGCTCAATCAAAAAGGCGGCGTCGGCAAGACGACGCTGGCCCTGCATCTCGCCGGAGAATGGGCGAGGACCGGCAGGCGCGTCACGCTGATCGACGCGGACCCGCAAGGCTCGGCGCTCGACTGGTCGCAGCAGCGGGCGCGGGAGGGTCACCCACGGCTGTTCGGCGTCGTCGGCGTGGCCCGCGACACCTTGCATCGGGAAGCGCCCGAGCTGGCGCGCGACGTCGATCATATCGTCATCGACGGACCGCCGCGCGTCGCCGGTCTGATGCGCTCGGCGCTGCTCGCGACCGACCTGGTCCTGATCCCGGTGCAGCCGTCGCCGTTCGACGGCTGGGCCTCGGCCGAGATGCTGGCGCTGCTCACCGAGGCGCGCATCTACCGGCCCGATCTCGCCGCGCGCTTCGTGCTGAACCGTTGTGGCGCGCGCACCGTCATCGCCCGTGAGACGGCCGAGACGCTGGCCGATCACGATCCGCCCTTGCTCGCCACCACCATCGGCCAGCGCGTCGTCTTCGCCGACGCCGCGCAGTCCGGCCGACTCGCATCGGAGATCGACGCGGACGGTCCGGCCGCGCGCGAGATCGCCGTGCTGGCCGCCGAGATCGGCCGCCTCAACATCGGAAGGATCGCGCCATGAGCGAGCGATCCCCGAAGCGCGGCTTCGTATCCCGTCCCGCCGATCCCGAAAGCTGGATCAAGGCGACCGAACCGCCGCCGGCTCGCACCGGCGATGCCGCTGCGTTCACCGCCCGGCTGACGATCGACATCACGCCGGAGCTGCGCGGCCGGATCAAGATCGTCGCCTTTCAGCGCGGCGTCACCGTCGCCGACATGCTGCGCGAGCTGCTCGCGCGCGAATTCCCACCCACCGAAGGAGATACTCCATGACCGGCAACGCGGCTCCCCGCGTGCGCGGCGGCCCCGTGCCGTCAGCGCATCCCTCCGACCACCTGACCCATGTCGAACTGATCCATATCGAGAAAAAGATCGAGCATTGGGTTCGCTTCGGTCCACTCGCGGCGGAAACCATCATCGACCGGCGGCGGCGCATCTTCGCGTTCCGGCCGGGCGCCATCTTCGCCTTCGTCCGCTGGGCGTCGAACGACTTCGGCACGATCATTTCCCGCATCGACATCGTGCGCGCCGTGGAACCGCACGAACCCTATCAGACGCTGCCCTTCGTGCGGCCCGGCGGCGACATCCTGCTCAAGATCGACGGCTGGCCGAAGGTCGAACAGGTGCTCCGCCACATCGACGCCATCCAGGCGATCGGCATCGATCCGGAGGACGTTTCGCCTGATCACTGGCGGCACGTCCACAACCGGCTGACCGCCGGTCACGAGCCGCGTGCCTACACCGCCGACCAGCACCTAGCGTTCCTCAAGCGTCGGAGCGTCGCACCATGACCCGCTTCGGCTATGTGATGGTGACGTACTTCTCGATCATGGGCGTCGCCATCGCGTCCTTCGTTCCGACGCCGACGCGACTGGTGTGGAACGTCTCCGCCAGCGCGCCGATCGGTCTCTACGATATCGATCCGCCCGGCGACCTGACCGTGACCGATCTGGTCGCGGTCGATCCTCCAAAACCGCTCGCCGACCTCATAGTCGAGCGTGGCTATATCGGCCGCGGCGTGCCGCTGCTCAAGCGCGTCATGGCACTGCCGGGGCAAGAGGTCTGCCGCCTCCGCCGCACGATCACCGTCGATGGGATCGAACTCGGCGCGGCGCTCGACCGCGACCGGGCAGGCCGCGATCTTCCGGTCTGGTCGGGCTGCCGCCGCATCGCCGGGGACGAGATCTTCCTGATGAACGCGGACGTCCGCGACAGTCTGGACGGCCGCTACTTCGGCCCGATCCCGGTCAGCACCGTCATCGGCCGCGCCACCCCGATCTACACCGACGAAGCCGGCGATGGCCGCTTCGTCTGGCGCGCCGCCACGCGCTGACCGCCCCGATACCGGCGAGCATGGCGCCCGCCGGCTTTCACCCAACCCCCAGCATCGAGGAGTTTCCCATGCCGCAGATCGGCCAGTTCACGCGCGAGACGACGGGTTTCGTCGGACGCGTCCATACGCTCACGCTCTACCGCGAACTCACCATCGTTCCTGCCGAGCCGTCCGATGCCGAGAACGCGCCGGACTATCGCATCCATCACGGCGCAGACGACGGGCCGGAGATCGGCGCGGGCTGGAAACGCACCGGCGAACGTGCGGGCGAGTACATCTCGCTGCTGATCGACGATCCCGCCTTGCCGCAGCCGATCCGCGCCAATCTGTTCCGCGACGACGACGGCGGGGCCGCCTGGTCGCTGCACTGGACGCGCCCGGTCAAGCGCGGCGAGCGGGAGTGATCCCATGCGCTATCCCTTCAGAATTGCGCGCCTGCTGTCCCGTCGAAGTCCCATCCCTTTGTTCGCAGGAAAGCCGTCTCATCCCTTCGTCCCGCTCGACGATCCGTCGGCCGGCGCGCGCAGCGAAGGTCAAGGGCGATCGAAGATCGGCGCTGTGCGCGAACCCTTGACCGTAGCGAGCACGCTGGCAGGCTGGCGTCGTTGCGGAGACAGGATGCCCGTCCGATCGGCGGTCCTTCTGTTTTCCGCCGTGCTCGCCGTCGCGATGCCGCTGCCCTGTCAGGCGCAGCCCGAGCCGGTCCAGCGCCTATCCCAGGCCGATCCTCATGCCGCTGATATCGCCGAGGCGGCGCAGCGGTTCGGTATTCCGGCGGCGTGGATCAGGGCCGTCATGCGCGTCGAAAGCGCCAACGACGTGGGGGCGATCTCGCCCAAGGGCGCGATGGGTCTGATGCAGATCATGCCGGGGACATGGGCGGATTTGCGCACTCGTCATCGGCTCGGCGGCGATCCCTACGATCCGCGCGACAATATCCTGGCGGGCGCGGCGTATCTGCGTGAGCTGCATGACCGCTACGGATCGCCGGGGTTTCTGGCTGCCTACAATGCCGGTCCCGGTCGATACGAAGAGCATCTCGCAGGCCGTCCGTTGCCAGCGGAAACGCGCGCCTATGTCGCCACGCTCGCCCCGCAGATCGGCGGCGGCGAAATCACCGCGCCGGTCGAAGTCGCAGCGGTCGATCCGCAGTCATGGACCCGTGCGCCGCTGTTCGTCGCGCAGGCTGAGCGCACATCGCCCGCCGATCCTGTGCAGTCGAATGACATTCCGACTGCAACGCCCGTGCGCGATGTCTCGGCGATCGCGCCGCAATCGGCCGGCCTGTTCGTGGCCCGAGCGGAAACGGGAGGGCCGCGATGAGCACGGCGGTTGGGCATGCCCGGCGGTCCTTTCCAGTGTGCAGGGGGAATCGGCGGGATCAGGCTGAATCAGGGTCAGGATGGGCAGAGAGGCGGGAGGGCAAGATTAAAGCGGACGGCACCCCATGGGTCCGATCCGGGGGCCAAGCCCTTGTCTGCACACTGTTTGGGGCGGCACCGTCGCCGGGCCTGCATGGTGCCGCGAGGCGCGGCAAAGCCAGTATCTGTCACGTTCTTCGCGGCACTCTTCCTCGGAATCGGCGGTTTCGGGCGGATTGCCGCCGATGAGCGCCGACGACGACAACCGCTTCCGGCCGAAGCCCGGCCGCATCCGCTCCGATGCGTCGAAGGCCGGCCAGGCCAAGAGCTTCCTCACCAACGTCCGGAAGATCGCTCGCCAGCACGGCGCGGCCTCCGTTCGGGTCTCGCGCGGCAGCGCCGGAGCATTCGGTAAGCCGAGCCGCAACGGCGCAGTCGCCTCAGGCCGGGGCGTCAAGCGCGGGCGCGGCGCGGCCTTCGTGCGCTCGCGCAACCTGTCGAACGGCTGGAGCCATCGCCAGCTCGGCAGCCGCCGCGTCATCGTCAAATCACGCTCGGTCCGCGCCGCCGGCAAGAGCGGCAAAGCCGCCGCCCATCTGCGCTACATCCAGCGCGACGGCACCTCGCGCGATGGCGAGCGCGGCCGGCTCTATTCAGCCACCGAAGACCGCGCCGATGGCGACGCCTTCCTCGATCGCGGCAAGGACGATCGTCACCAGTTCCGTTTTATCGTCTCGCCGGAAGACGCCGCCGAGATCGAAGACCTGACCGGCCATACCCGCGACCTGATGCGCCAGCTCGAAGCCGACCTCGGCACGAAGCTCGATTGGGTCGCGGTCAACCACTTCAACACCGGCCATCCGCATGTCCATGTCATCGTCAACGGCCGCGACGATCTCGGCGAGGATCTGGTCATCAACGGCGACTACCTCGCGAACGGTATCCGCGAACGGGCGAGCGAGTTGGCGACCTTGGAACTCGGTCCCGTCACCGAGATCGAGCAGCGCCGCAAGCTGATAGCCGAGATCGATCAGGACCGCTTCACCCGCATCGACCGGGCGATGCTGAACGAGGTCGCCGAGGATGGACGGCTCGACCTGCGCCATGCGCCCGACGATCTGCGCGGCCAGGAGGACCGGACCCTTCGCATCCGCCGTCTCGGCAAGCTGGAGAAGATGGGGCTGGCCACCGAGCAATCGCCGGGCGTCTGGGAACCGAGCGATCGGCTGGAGCCGACGCTGCGCGAGATGGGCGAGCGCGGTGACATCGTGCGCACCATGCAGAAGGCGATGCGCGCAGAGGGTCATGACCGCGATCCGATGAGCTTCCAGATTCACGACGCCGCGCCCGCGACGCCGATCGTCGGCCGTGTGGTCGACAAGCATCTCACCGACGAACTGGGCGAGAACCTGACGCTGGTGATCGACGGCATCGACGGCCGCACCCATCACGTCTCCGGCGTCGATCAGGCGAAGGTCGCGGACGCCCGCATCGGCAGCGTCATCCAGATCCAAGCGACCGACGCCGGACCGCGCCCCGCCGACCGGGCCATCGCCGGCATGGCCGAGGACGGCATCTATCGGCCGAGCCGCCATCTGGAGCAGGCCCGGTTCGATGGCCGTGTGCCCGGCGGCGACTATGAGGGGTTCGCCGATGCCCATGTGCGCCGGCTGGAGGCGTTGCGCCGTGCCGGCATCGCTGAGCGGATCGACGCCGACCAGTGGCGCATCCCGCAGGACTTCGAGGCCCGCGCCGCCGCGCACGATGCGGGCCAGGGACGGCAGCTTAACATCCGCGTCCTCTCGACCTTCGATCTGGAAAAGCAGATCACGGCGGATGGCGCGACCTGGCTCGACCGGAAGCTGGTCGGGCACGGCCCGTCCGACATCGCACCGGCGGGGTTCGGACAGGACGTGAGTCAGGCCATGGACCGTCGCCGCGAGCGGCTGATCGAGCAGGGCGACGCCACGCGCCAGCAGAACGGCCGCGTCCTCTATCGCCGCGATCTTCTATCGACGCTGGAGGCGCGCGAGGTCGCCCGTGCCGGGGCGGAACTGGCGGCGACGAAGCCGATGCCGTTCCGCGCGGCGGGCGATGGCGAAACGGTCAGTGGCAACTTCACCGGAACCGTCCAACTCACCAGCGGCAAGTTCGCCATCGTCGAGAAAAGCCACGAGTTCACGCTGGTCCCGTGGCGACCAGTGATCGACCGGCATCTCGGCAAGGAGGTGACGGGGATCGTTCAGGGCGGATCGGTGTCATGGCAGATGGGGCGGCAGAGGGGGTTGGGGATTTAGATCTCGCGGATGGCAAAATAGTGCGCTGGTGAATCGCCGAAGGCGCGGCGGAACATCGCGATGAAGTTGCTGGGCGTTGCGTAGCCGAGCGCGTCCGACACTATGGCCACCGGATCGCCGCGCGCGAGCATTTCGAGCGCGTGTGTCAGCCTTGCCTGTTGTCGCCACTGGGCGAAGCTCAATCCCGTCTCGGCCAGTACGAGTCGTCTCAGCGTCCGGGGAGAGAGAGCCCCCCAGTCGGCCCATTCTTCTGCCGTACGGTCATCATCCGGTCGGTCGAGGATTGCCTTGGCGATACGCAGGAGTCGCGGATCGGTCGGCATGGGAAGGTGAAGCGGCCTCGGCCCTCGTGGATACGGACGCCGCCAACAAGGCGGCCGATGCCGACATGGCCTTGCAGGAACTCGGCGCGGACTATGCCGGTCTCGCCTATGTGACCGCGACCGTCACCGTCTGGGACGACGATCCGCGCCTGGCCGACGAGAAGCTGCGCCTCGTCGAGAAGGTCATCCAGGGCCGCGACTTCACCGCGATGACCGAGACCATCAACGCGGCGGACGCCTGGCTCGGCAGCTTGCCCGGTCATGTCTACGCCAATGTCCGTCAGCCGCCGATTTCGACTTTGAACCTCGCCCACATGATCCCGCTTTCGGCGGTGTGGGCGGGTCCGGAACGGGACGAGCATTTTGCAGCGCCCCCACTGCTCTTCGGCAAGACCGAAGGCTCGACCCCGTTCCGGTTATCCCTTCACGTCGGCGACGTCGGACATACGCTGGTCGTCGGCCCGACCGGCGCCGGGAAGTCCGTGCTGCTGGCGCTCATGGCCTTGCAGTTCCGGCGCTACGTTGGCGCGCAGGTCTTCGCCTTCGACTTCGGCGGCAGCATTCGCGCCGCCGCGCTCGCCATGGGCGGCGACTGGCACGATCTCGGCGGCGGATTGTCGGATGGGGCGGAAGACTCCGTCAGTCTCCAGCCGCTCGCCCGCATCGACGACGTGCCCGAGCGGGCCTGGGCCGCCGACTGGATCGTCGCGATCCTCATCCGCGAAGGCGTGACGATCACTCCCGAGGTGAAGGAATACATCTGGACGGCTCTGACATCGCTCGCCAGTGCGCCCATCGGCGAACGGACCATCACCGGCCTGGCCGTCCTGCTCCAGTCGAACGACCTGAAGCAGGCGCTCCGGCCTTACTGCGTAGGCGGTGCGCATGGCCGTCTGCTCGACGCAGAGGCCGAATATCTCGGCTCCGCCACCGTCCAGGCGTTCGAGACCGAAGGGCTGATCGGCACCGAGGCCGCGCCCGCCGTCCTGGCCTATCTGTTCCATCGTATCGGTGACCGGCTCGACGGCTCGCCGACGCTCATCATCATCGATGAGGGTTGGCTCGCGCTCGACGACGAAGGGTTCGCCGGCCAGCTCCGCGAGTGGCTGAAGACGCTGCGCAAGAAGAACGCATCCGTCGTCTTCGCCACGCAGTCGCTGTCCGACATCGACGGCAGCGCGATCGCACCTGCCATCATCGAGAGCTGCCAGACCCGGCTTCTGCTCCCCAACGAACGGGCGATCGAGCCGCAGATCACCGCCATCTATCGCCGCTTCGGCCTCAACGACCGCCAGATCGAGATCCTCGCGCGGGCCATACCGAAGCGCGACTATTACTGCCAGTCGCGGCGCGGCAACCGGCTGTTCGAGCTGGGCCTGTCAGACGTGGCGCTGGCGCTCTGCGCCGCCTCGTCGAAGACCGACCAGACCACCATCGCCCGCATCGTCGCCGAGCACGGCCGCGACGGCTTCCTCACAGCCTGGCTGCGCCATCGCAGCGTCGCCTGGGCCGCCGACCTCATCCCCGACCTCACCAACATGGAGACACCATCATGATGTTTCGTCGTTCACGCGCGGCGTTTGTCGCCGCATCCATCCTGTCCGTGCCGCTAACGCTGTCGCCGATCGTCACCACGCCCGCCGCCGCGCAGTGGGTCGTGTTCGATCCGTCCAACTACGCCCAGAATATCCTGACGGCGGCGCGCACCCTCCAGTCGGTCAACCAGCAGATCACCCAGCTTCAAAACGAAGCGACGATGCTGATCAATCAGGCCCGCAATCTCGCCAGCCTGCCATATTCGTCGCTCCAGCAATTGCAGCAGTCGGTCCAGCGCACCCAGCAGCTTCTCAGCCAGGCGCAGAACATCGCCTTCGACGTCCAGCAGATCGACCGCGCCTTCCAGCAGCAATACGGCAATGTCTCGATGTCGGCCTCCGACCAGCAACTGGTCACGGACGCCCGCTCGCGCTGGCAGAACACCGTCGGCGGGTTGCAGGACGCGATGAAGGTGCAGGCCGGCGTCGTCGGCAATATCGACACCAACCGCGCCCAGATGTCGGCGCTGGTCGGATCGAGCCAGTCCGCCACCGGCGCGCTCCAGGCCACCCAGGCCGGCAACCAGCTCCTCGCGCTCCAGGCCCAGCAGCTCGCCGATCTCACCGCCGTCGTCGCCGCCAACGGCCGGGCGCAGGCGCTGACCGAAGCCGAGCGCACCGCTGCCGCCGAACAGGGTCGCGAGCAGCGTCGCCGCTTTCTGACGCCGGGCACGGGCTACCAGCCCGGCAATGCGCAGATGTTCAACAACGGCAACAACTGAACGGGGGAGAAGCGCCATGGATGGCAAGACCCTCGCGCGCCTCGGCGCCGTCATCTTCGTCGCCATCGCCGTGACCGCCACGGCGATCGAGATGACCCGCCAGGACGAGACGCCGGCGAACGCAGCCACGCCGGCGGTCGCGCCGTCAGCTCCCGATCCGCTGCGCGAAGGGCAGCGCCGGTGCCAGCGCCTCGGAGAGGCCGGCGCGCGTGACGCCGAGTGCCTGCGCGTCTGGGCCGAGAGCCGCGACCGCTTCCTTGGCATCAAGACCCAACCGATCGCGCCAGCCGAGTCAAACCCGGCCGGGGAGCGCTGACCATGGGCGGCACCGGCGTCATCGACCAGTTCCTGGCCGTCTTTACCCGCTATATCGACTCAGGCTTCGGCCTGTTGTCGGGCGAGGTCGCCTTCATCGCCACGACGCTGATCGTCATCGATGTGACGCTGGCGGCCTTGTTCTGGTCGATGGGCGGCGATGACGACATCATCGGCCGCCTCATTAAGAAAACCCTGTTCGTCGGGGTCTTCGCCTACATCATCGGCAACTGGAACAACCTCGCCCGCATCCTCTTCGAGAGCTTCGCCGGTCTCGGCCTGAAGGCGTCCGGCACCGGCTTCACGACCGCCGATCTGCTGCGCCCCGGCAAGGTGGCGCAGGTCGGCCTCGACTCAGGGCGACCGCTGCTCGAATCCATCTCCGGCCTGATGGGCTGGATTTCGTTCTTCGAGAACTTCATCCAGATCGCCTGCCTGCTGTTCGCCTGGACGCTGGTGCTGCTCGCCTTCTTCATCCTCGCCATCCAGCTCTTCGTCACCCTGATCGAGTTCAAGCTGACGACGCTGGCGGGCTTCGTGCTGATCCCCTTCGGCCTGTTCGGCAAATCGGCCTTCATGGCCGAACGGGTGCTCGGCAACGTCATCTCGTCGGGCATCAAGGTGCTGGTGCTCGCCGTCATCATCGGCATCGGCTCGACCCTGTTCAGCCAGTTCACGGCCGGCTTCGGCGGCACGGCGCCGACGATCGACGACGCCATGGCGATCGTGCTCGCGGCGCTGTCATTGCTCGGCCTCGGCATCTTCGGTCCCGGCATCGCCAACGGTCTCGTCTCCGGTGGCCCGCAGCTCGGCGCGGGGGCTGCGATCGGCACAGGTCTGGCGGCAGGCGGCATGGTCGCCGCCGGCGGTGCTGCGATCGGCGCCGTCGCGTCCGGCGGTGTGGCTCTCGCCGGTGGCGCTGCCGCCGCCGCCCGAGGCGGGGCGACGCTGGCAGGCGGCGCGACCGCAGCCTATCGCGCGGGCGGCGCATCGGGCGTCGCCAGCACCGGCGCATCCAAGGCCGGGGCCGCCTTCGCCAGCCCGTTCAAGCGCGCCGCAGCGTCCATGAAGGACAGCTTTCAGGCCGGGGAACGGTCCGTCACCGGCGAGGCCGCGCCGAACGAGAGCGCCGACGCTCCATCCGCATCGTCTTCGTCCGTCAGCGCTGATGGCCCGCCCGCATGGGCCAAGCGCATGAAGCGCGGCCAGCAAGCCTCCCACGGTGTCCAGGCCGCTGCCCATGCCGTCAAATCCGGCGATAGCCATGGCGGCGGCTCTTCCGTCAACCTCTCCGAAAGCGACCGCTGATGTTCAAACGACCCTCCACCCACTACGGCAAGACGCCGCAACCCCAGACCCCATACCAACGCGCCGCCCAGGTCTGGGACGACCGCATCGGCTCGGCCCGCGTTCAGGCGAAGAATTGGCGGCTGATGGCCTTCGGCTCGCTGATCCTGTCGGCGGGGCTGTCGGGCGCGCTGGTCTGGCAATCGGCCAACGGCTCGATCGTGCCGTGGGTGGTGCAGGTCGACCGGCTCGGCCAGGCGCAGGTCATCGCACCGGCCGTCGCCGACTATCGCCCGACCGATCCGCAAATCGCCTGGCACCTCGCGCGGTTCATCGAGCAGGTTCGCAGCATTCCAGCCGATCCGATCATCGTGCGGCAGAACTGGCTGCGCGCTTACGAGTTCACCACCGATCGCGGCGCGATGGCGCTCAATGACTATGCCCGCGTCAACGACCCCTTCACCAAGGTCGGCAAGCAGCAGATCGCCGTCGATGTCTCGAGCGTGATCCGGGCGTCCCCCGACAGCTTCCGCGTCGCCTGGGTCGAGCGCCGCTATCAGGATGGCAGCCTCGCCGAAACCTCGCGCTGGACCGCCATCCTCACTATCGCCGTCGCGCCACCTCGCGACGCCGAAAAGCTCCGGGCCAACCCGCTCGGAATCTACGTCAACGCCATCAACTGGTCGAAGGAGCTTGGACAATGATCCGGCCGTCTCAACTGACCGCCGGATCTCCGGCGAACTGCCTCGCACGTCCACAGCCGAAAGGCGGGTGCGAGACGACGTCTCTCCGTAAAGCCGGATTTGCGCTTCTACTGCTGTCCGCAACGGCGCTCGCCGGCTGCGTCACGGCGCAGAAGCCGCCCGAGATCGCCTATGACGATGCAGCGCCCGCCGTGCAGACGGTCGATCCGCCATCGCCCGTCACCGTCGTCGAACTGCCGCGTCCTCTGCCGTTGCCCGGCCAGATGAAGCCGGTGGAGCGTTCGCGTCAGATACCGGAGCCGGCCGATCCCGCCGCCCGCGTCAATCAGGCAAACGCCGCCGCACGCATCCAGCCGGTGCGGGACGGCTTCATCAACGCCATGCAGGTCTATCCCTATACCGGCGGCGCGCTCTATCAGGTTTACACCGCAGTCGGCCAGATCACCGACATCGCGCTACAGCCGGGCGAAACCCTCGTCGGCTCCGGCCCGGTCGCCGCCGGCGACACCGTGCGCTGGATCATCGGCGACACGCTGAGCGGTTCCGGCGCGACCCAGCAGGTGCATATCCTGGTGAAGCCGACGCGGCCCGAGCTGATGACCAACCTCGTCATCAACACCAACCTGCGCACCTATCACATGGAACTGCGCTCGACCGAACGCACCTACATGGCGTCCGTCTCCTGGCAGTATCCGCAGGACCAGCTCATCGCGCTACGCCGGCAGAACCAGCAGGCGGAGGCCGCGCAGCCGGTCGCCTCCGGCGTCGATCTCGCCAACGTCAACTTCCGCTATGCGATCGAGGGCGACCGCGCGCCGTGGCGGCCTCTGCGCGCCTTCGACGACGGCCGGCAGGTGTTCATCGAATTCCCGCGCGGCATCGCCCAGGGCGAGATGCCGCCGCTATTCGTCGTCGGTCCCGAGGGCAACACCTCCGAACTGGTGAACTACCGGGTGCGCGGCCGTCACATGATCGTCGACCGACTGTTCGCCGCCGCCGAACTGCGCTTCGGCAACGGCGACAACCAGAAGCGCGTCCGCATCACCCGCACCGATGGTAGGCCCGCATCATGAGCGACATCGATTCCGAGAAGACGCCGACGCCCGAGCCGGATGATGATGCCCGGCCGCTGACCGGCGAGCCGGTGGCGCCCATGCGCCTTCGGGCCGAGCCGCCACGCGTCACCCGCCTGTCGCGTAAGGTGCTGATCGGCCTCGGCTTGGTCGCCAGCGCCGGGATCGGCGGCGCCCTGATTTATGCGCTCCAGACCCGCGATAGCGGCGGCGGCAACACCGAACTCTATTCGACGGAAAACCGCGCCACCGCCGATGGGCTCAATGGTCTGCCGCGCGACTATACCGGCCCGATCCTCGGACCCGCTTTGCCGGGCGATCTCGGCCGCCCGATCCTCGACGCGCAGAACCGCGGCCAGCCCGTGCCCACGCCGGGCATTGGCACATCCGCCGCGACTCCGCCGGGTCTCAGCGCCGAAGAGCAGCGCCGGCTTCAGGAAATCGAAGCGGCGCGAACCGGCAAGCTGTTCGCTTCGACCGAGTCGCGCAACGTCGCGTCACCGGCGACCACGACCGCCAATACCACGCCGGACCTAAGCAGCCTCGGCCTCGCGCCACAGCCGGCAACGCCCACCGCGCAGGACCGCCAGCTCGCCTTCCTCAATCAGGCGGCCGACAGGCGCACCGTCGCGACGGATCGCGTCGCCGCGCCGGCATCGCCGAACATCCTTCAGGCCGGTGCGGTCATTCCGGCGGCGCTCATCACCGGCATCCGCTCCGATCTGCCCGGCCAGATCACCGCCCAGGTGACGGAGAATGTCTTTGACAGCCCGACCGGCCGCATCCTGCTCCTGCCGCAAGGCACGCGGCTGATCGGCCAATACGACAACGGCGTCGGCTTCGGGCAGCGCCGGGTGCTGCTGGTCTGGAACCGGCTCATCATGCCCAATGGACGGTCGATCGTGCTGGAGCGCCAGCCGGGCGCCGACGCCGAGGGCTATGCGGGGCTGGAGGATGGCGTCGATTATCATTGGGGGGAACTGTTCAAGGCGGCGGCGCTCTCGACGCTGCTCAGCATCGGCGCCAACACGGGTTCGTCCAGCGACGAAAGCGATCTGCTCAGCGCCATCCGCGACGGCGCGTCTGACAGTATCGGTCAGACCGGCCGGCAGATCGTCCAGCGCCAGCTCAACATCGCCCCGACGCTCACCATCCGGCCGGGCTTCCCCGTCCGGGTCATCGTCACCCGCGATCTCGTGCTCGAACCCTATGGAGCCACGCCATGACCAAGCTGAAGCTCGGCCCCATCACTGAGACCAAGCCGGTGAAGGTGACGGTGGAATTGCCCGCCGACTTGCATCGCGACCTTGCCGCCTATGCCGAAGTGCTCGGCCGCGAGAACGGCCATCCGCCCACCGATCCCCTCCGTCTGATCGTGCCGATGCTGGAGCGGTTCATCGCCACCGATCGGGCGTTTGCCAAAGCGAGGCGCGGCACGGCGGCGAACGAGGGCAGGTCATCATGATGCCGACGCCCGCCCATCATCGCTCGACCGATCGCGGAATACGATCGACATATCGCAACGCGCCGTCTTCACAGTTCGCGCAATCCGCCGATGCTGGAAGAATTGCGCGGCGTCAGGGCGAAGGCCAGCATCAGGATGAAGGGTCAGGTGTCGTTACGGTTGGTCATCTCACAGAGCGTGGTTCCCATGTCCCGGCGCGCCGCTGATCGCCCGCAACGCCGGCTCCGTATCGTGTCCGGCGCTCTGCCCGACGACCTCTACGACTATATCCCGCAGGACGACATCGAGACGCCGGCCCCACGCATCGGTCGACCGCCGAAGCACGATGTCGAGACCTGGACCGTCACCGACGACTGGCCCGAGCGCGTGCCCGTGACGGAGGCCGAGATCGACCTGTTCGAGGCATGGTTCGGCGACATCTTCGACGAGCTGTTCGGGCCGTCCAAGTAAGGCGCAATTGGCCCATACGACGCGCATCCGGGCACATTCTCACTTGAATTAGTTGCTTTATGGTGATAACTGTAAGCGGTGATTTTCGATCTGCCGCGTGAGACTTCCGTCCGGCCCGGCGGGCGCCAGACGGAGGCAATACGCCATGAAGACGCTGAAGGTCGGCATCGCCGATCCCGAGGAGATGAAAGCCCGCACACTGCGCATTGCACGGGGTGAGGAGAAGCCGTCGCCGGGCGATCCAACCGTCTGGTTCGCCTCGACCGAATCCTTCGCCCGCATCCTTTCGGCTCCCAATCGCGAGATGCTGCGCATCATCGCAGAGCAGGCCCCGGACTCGCTTGACGAACTGGCGGCTCTGACAGACCGGGCCAAGTCCAACCTGTCGCGCACGCTGAAGACGATGATCGGCTACGGCCTGATCCGTATGGAGCGAAGCGGCCGCAAGCTTGCGCCGAAGCTCATTCACGATCGCGTCGTGCTGGACTTGCCGCTGAAAGAATCTCGAAAGCGAACCGCCACGGCAGAGGGAGACCGATCATGAACGCTGAAACACCCAGCGTCGCCACCCGTGCGGCCCTCTATCTCCGCGTCTCGACCGCACGGCAGGCCGAGCATGATGTCTCGATCCCCGACCAGAAGCGCCAGGGCGAGGCTTACTGCCTGTCGCGGGGCTATCAGCTTATCGACACCTTCGTGGAGCCGGGCGCGACCGCCACCAACGATCGCCGCCCTGAGTTCCAGCGCATGATCGAGGCGGGGACGTCCAAGCCCGCGCCCTTCGATATCGTCGTCGTCCACTCGTTCAGCCGCTTCTTCCGCGATCACTTCGAACTGGAGTTCTACGTCCGCAAGCTCGCCAAGAACGGCGTGAAGCTGGTCTCGATCACGCAGGAGATGGGCGACGATCCGATGCACGTCATGATGCGTCAGATCATGGCGCTGTTCGACGAGTATCAGTCGAAGGAGAACGGCAAGCACGTCATGCGCGCCCTCAAGGAGAACGCCCGGCAGGGCTTCTGGAACGGTGCGCTGCCGCCGATCGGCTATCGCATCGTCGCGGCCGAGCAGCGCGGGGCCAAGACCAAGAAGAAGCTGGAAATCGATCCGCTGCACGCCGACACGGTGCGGCTGATCTACCGGCTGGCGCTGGAAGGAAACGGCACGTCCGGCCCGATGGGCGTCAAGGCGATCGTGTCCCATCTGAACGCGCGGCGCATCTTCACCCGCGACGGCGGGCGTTGGGGCATCGGCCAGCTTCACCGCATCCTGACGCGGCGCACCTATATCGGCGAGCACGAGTTCAACAAGCGCTCCAAGACAAAGGAACTGAAGCCGATCAGCGAGATCGTCACGGTGCCCGTGCCGCCGCTGATCGACCTCGAAACCTTCGACGCGGTGCAGGCACATCTGAAGGCCCGCAATCCCAAGGTCACGCCGCCGCGCGTCGTCAGCGGCCCGACCTTGCTGACCGGGATCTGCTTCTGCGAGAAGTGCGGCGGTGCCATGACCATCCGCACCGGCAAAGGCGGTCGCTATCGCTACTACACCTGCTCGATCAAGGCGCGGCAGGGCGAGACCGGCTGTTCGGGCCGCTCGATCCCGATGGAGAAGCTCGACACCATCGTCGCCAGCCATATCGAGGATCGGCTGCTCCAGCCCGACCGGCTGGAGGAGGTGCTGGCCTCGGTCCTCGACCGCCGGCACGAACGCGCTGAACGCCGGCAGGACCATATCGCCGAACTGAACCGCCGGGCGGCTGAGACCGAACTGCGGCTCAAGCGCCTCTATGACGCTATCGAATCAGGTGTGGCTGATATTAGCGACCCCGCGCTGAAGGACCGTATCGCTGGCCTGAAGGCGCTCCGCGACCAGGCGCAGGTCGATGCCGAGCGGGCGCAGGCCATGCTCGAAAGCTCCGGCAATCGGGCGGTGACGCCCGCCACCGTGCGCCGGTTCGCCGAAGTGGCCCGGCAGCGCATCAGGCTCGACGGGGGCGGTTATCGGCGGGATTACCTGCGCGCCTTCGCCCAGCGGGTCGAGGTCGGAGAGGCCGAAGTTCGCATCATGGGATCGAAGGGAGAGCTGCTGCGCACGCTCACCGCCATTTCCGGAGGGAAATCGACGGCAATCGGCGTGCCCAGCTTGGGACTGAAATGGCGGAAGGGGTGGGATTCGAACCCACGGTGGGCTTCCACCCACGGCGGTTTTCAAGACCGCTGCCTTAAACCACTCGGCCACCCTTCCAGGAACATGCGAATCCGCGCCCGGTTCGTGAAGGTAAACCCCATCGTCTCGCTGCGCGCCAGTGCAGGGTGAAAATTTCTGGCCTTCACGCCTGCGGGATGCGGCATGCAAAGCCGGCAAAGGACTTTACAAGCCGCCTTCGGAATAGGTTGCAATGGCGTCCAGCGCGCAGATGATGTGGTAGAGACTGCTGGTGCGCGCAGGTTCGGACGCAGGGACGCCGTCCGGCGCGATATGTTCCCACCACATGCCGGGGATCGGATGGCGCAGGAAGCGAGCCAGCCCACGGGCGGCGTCCGCAGCGCGGTCTTCGGCGGCCGCGCGGGCGGTGCCGTCTGCTGCGGTCCGGGCGGCTGCCAGATGCGCCTTGATGCGCTCGGTCTGCGGCCACAGGCGCGCCCGCGCGTCGCGCACCGTGAGGTCGGCGTTCAGTTCGTTGACCGCGAGATCGAGCGAGACCGCGATGCCGTTGGCTTCGCCAAGGGCGATCAGCCGGCGCGAGACGTCCAGGGCATCCGCGCGCTTGCGCAGCAGGCCCCAGCGCGCGAGCAGCCAGGCCCACTCGAACTGGTGTCCAGGCTCCACCACACTGCCGGCGACGTCGGGCAACTGCTCCCAATCGCCGCCGAAATATTCGCGCACCGCGCCTGTCCGGGTATCGACGAAGCGGGCGAGGGCCAGTTCGCCGATCTCGTCGGTGAACCCGTCCCATCCGTGTCCGGGCGCGACATCCGCCCAGGCGAGGCCCGCTTCCATGAGATGCATATGCGGGTTGCTGGCGAGCGGAAGCTTGCGCGGCTGTCCTTCGTCGAAACCGCCAGAGGGATGCGCGAAGCCCGCTTGCATGCCCGCGCGCAGGCGCACCGCCCGAACGGTGAGGGTTTCCGCGTCCTCCCCTTCCTCTTGCCCCGCGCGCGCCGCAGCAGCCAGGCCGAAAAGGGTGAAGGCGTGGTCGTAGAGGTCGAAGTCGACCCGCGCCGGCCGCCCCGCGCCATCCACGGTCGGCACGACAAGGCCGTCGTCATGCAGGTGAAAGCGCGACAGGGCGGCGATGGAATGGTCGAGACCCGCTTTCGCCGGCCCCTGCCAGCCCAGGCGCAGCGCCGTCGCAAAGCAATAGATCTGGCGGCCGACCACGCGCGCGCGCCGGGGGTCCCGGATCGGCACGCCCTCGGGGGTGATCCGCTCGAAGAAGCCGCCGGCCTCATGGTCGATGCACGCCTGCGACCAGAACGGCAGCGCATCCTCGAAAAGCCAGGACATGAGGCGCGCCTGTTCCGCGCGCAGGCTGTCAGACATCATGGGGCTGGGTCAGATCCTGAAGGATGGGGCTGAGAAACTGGTCCAGATTGCCGCCCGAGAACAGATGTCCCGGAATGCCGGCGGCGGCGGCCGCCGCCATGTCGGTGTCCTTGTCGCCGATCATCACGCTGCGCGCCGGGTCGACCGGCCAGTGCTTCATGAGGTCCAGCAGCATGCCGGGCTGCGGCTTGCGCCAGTCGGAATGCGTCCGGTAGGCGTCGATGCTGCCCTCCGGATGGTAGGGGCAGAAGCGCTCATCGTCGATATGAGCGCCGATTTCGGCGAGGTCCGCCTCAAGCTTGCCGCGCACCCGCCGATAGTCCGCCTCGGTGTAGAACCCCCGCGCGATGCCGGACTGGTTCGTGACAATGAAGGCATAAAGCCCCGACCCATTGATTCGCCGCACGGCGTCGCGCGCACCGGCGATCCACTCGAACCGATCCACGCTGCCGATATAGCCGCGGTCGACATTCAGCACGCCGTCGCGGTCGAGAAAGACCGCGCCACGCGTCTTTGGTGGGTCCGCCTGCATCACATCCGCACCTGCGTCTGAACTTGGCCGTGTCACACGGGCGCCCCCTGGAACCCGAAGCGCCGGCCGGACTTGGTTACGCACCGCTTTTGCCCGCGCACCCGCATTGGCGGCAAGTGTGGCGCGTGTGTATCAGTGAAAACATTCAAAAAATGTACCGGAGGATTTCATGAGCGCGCCCTTCCCTTCTCCCCGGCAGATCGCCGCCGCCCGCGAACTGGCCGGGCTGTCACGCGGGGATGTCGCCCGGGCCGTGGGCCTAACAGAAGCGGAACTGGCGCGCCTGGAGAGCGGTGGTGAGGCAACGGTGGCCCTGGAGGCGATACGCGCGCACCTGGAATCCGAAGGCATCGAGTTTATCGAGGGGCCCGGCGTCCGCCTGCGGCCGGCCGATTCCGAAGGGTTGCGCGCAGACCAGCTCAATGCGTCGAACGATGATTAAGCAGAGGGTCGAGAGCGGCTTGTTCCGCGCGGCCCTTGCGATATCCTGACACCTCAAACGGCGCGTCGCGGAGAACGGGACCGCCCGGAGGATAAGAATGCTGAAGCATCCGCTGGAAGGACAGTTCATCGAGGGCCTCGGCGTTATCGAGACCTCGGAGAGTGACAACATCCTGCGCTGGGATGGAAAGATGGTGTATGTCGAGCACGACATCTACCATAACGGGCAGCTCGTTCATTCCAAGTACAAGCGCCGCGTGACCAAGGAAGTCGCGCGCGTGCTGCTGGCGAGCATCGCCGCGCCGACCAATTGAATGCGCCTCCCGCAGGGCATTCACCCTGCGGGAGTTATCGCTTCAAAAGGTCTTTGGTTAGGGCTTCTGTCAGGTCTTCACGCCTCAGGTTTTCACCTGGAGGCGCTTGATCGCATCGAGATGCGCCTTGAGCATGGGGAGCGTCTTGGCGGCGAAGGCTTTCAGCGCCGATTGGTCGCCGTCCATCGCATATGAGGCGAAGATCGCCGTTGCCGCGTCATGCTCCTGGGTCTGGATCTGGATGTAGAGCGTGTCGAAGTCGGTGCCGGTCGCCGCGTTGAGGCGCTCCAGCGCCGTCTCGTGCTTGGCATCCATCCGGGTGGGAATGGTGATCTGGCCGTCGGCGGTCTCAGCGGCGGCCTTCAGATCCGTCATGATGAGTTCGTGGTCGCGGGTCATGCGCTCGGCGAACGCGCGAACCTCGGGGTTCTTGCTCTTCTTGAGCGCGAGGGCGCTGGTTTCCATCTCGAACAGGCCGCCGGTGCCGGCGGTTTCGACGAATTTCGGGCCGGAGAGGGTTCCCGCCAATTGGGCGTTGGCCGGCGTCGTCCAGGTCGCCAACGGTACGAACAAGGGCAACGGAAAGACCAGGCTCGCCAGAAGCACGAGCTTTGGAGCCATCCGTTTGCGAACCGTCATTGGGGTGGGGTGTGACATGATTATTCTCCTTCCCCGCGTTCATTCCGGCGCCAGCGCCGGCTTTCGGCATATCCATGCCTCTTCTGGGAAGGAGAACAGCGCGCGGTCGCCGGGGGTTCCAAAGTCCTGAAGACGCGGTATGCAACTGAGGTTCGGGTGTCGCGTTACTGACGCGTCCGCGTTTCACTCAAGAGGCCGAGTTCGCATGTCCCTGTTCGGGCAGCCGATAAGACCGGCCTTGGTGTGCCTGCTGCTGGGCCTTGCGACATTTGCCCTGATCCTCGCGAACCCGCAGGGTCTGCAAAACCCCAGCGGCACCGGAAACGGACAATATGCCGACCTCGGCGATTCCTTCTCCGAAAGCATCGTGCGCAATACGACCATCCGGAACGCCACCATCCCGAGCGATCCCAGCATTCTACCCATCATCGCGAAGGGATATGCGGCTGGCGATTACCATTATTATCCCGATCATTACACGAAATATTACACCAACCTGTCACTCCAGACGCTCATTTTCGGAAAATTGGCGGTTCTGCTTAAATTTAACGACCAGAATAAAATAGAATATTTATTCACCACCCTCAGATTGATCAATCTCTTCCTATTTTCGATCTTCACATCCTACTTCGCCCTCAATTTCTGCATTCAGAACAACCTGAAATCCATATACGCGATCCCGATACTGCTGAGCTTTTCAGCGGGGTTCATTCTGTACGGGCAGAATTTGTATTTCCTCTCCGCGACCATGGTGGCCCCGGCGGCGCTCATTTCGGGGCAATTGTCGCGAACCGGGCGATTTTCTTGGGCCGCGGTGTTCGCGCTGGGGTTTTGCTATTTCCTGCGCCAGTACGAACTCGCCACCGTTTTCGCGCTGCTGACCGCATTCAGCGCGGCGCTGTTTACCGCCTCCAAGGCAAAGGCGCGGGCAAAAAACGCGCTCATAGCCTTCAGTGCCATACTGGCGGCGTTCCTGGTGACGGCGTGCCTCCATGTCCTCATCGTCTTCGCCGACAGCCAGATGACCCTATCCCTGCGCGCATCCTTCGCGCTGGCGTTTCAGACCGCGACCGAGCGCACCTTGTCCCTGTCCCATGCGCCCGCCCCCTTCACGCGGGCGTTCTTCGCCGCGATGGAACTGCGCTGGGAGCAGTGGGCGTTCCGCATTGCCGGGCACACGGTGCAGATCAGCGAGCGGAACCTGCTGCTGGTCATGCTCGCTTTGGTGCCGGTGATCGCGTGGAGGCGAAAGCCGGTGGAGATCACGATCCTGCTCTACGGTTTCGCCGGCTATGTCTCCTGGTACATCTTCGCGTACCAGCACATCATCGTCCACGCGATGTACGACTGGTACATCTTCGCCCTGACCATCGGCCTGTCCTTCAGCCTGCTCGCCTTGATCGCGCTGGATGCGCTTGGCGCGCGCATCACGCGGTGGTGGCGCGGGACGCCTCAGTCTTTCACGCGCAGCAAAGCGAAGCCGTCATAGCCCTTGCTGCCCACCGTCTGCACCGCCGTCGCTTGCAGGCGCGGATCGGCGGCGACCATCTCGAACAGGCGCCGCACACCCCGCACCTTGGGATCGGTGCTCGCCGGGTTCGCCACTTCGCCCTCGCGGATGACGTTGTCGCAGACGATCAGCGTGCCCGGCCGCGAGAGGCGGAGCGACCAAATCAGATAGTCCGGATTGCTGGGCTTATCGGCGTCGATGAAGATCAGGTCGAACGGGCCGAGGCCGTCAGCTTCCACCCCAGGCAGGGTATCGATCGCGAGCCCCACCCTGAGGTCGATAAGATGATCCAGGCCCGCCCGGACGAAATTCTCCCGTGCCACCTTGGCGTGGGCAGGGTCTGCCTCCAGCGTCACGATGCGGCCGTCGCTCCCCAGCGTGCGCGCCATGCAGATGGCGCTATAGCCGCCGAGGGTGCCGATTTCCAGAATGCGCCGCGCCTCAACCATGCGGGCGAACAGCGCCAGCATCTCGCCCTGCGCCGGTGACACATTGATCGCGGGAAGCCCGGCCGCGTCGCTCGCGGCCAGCGCGGCGTCCAGCACCGCGTCATGTCCCAGCAGGGTCTCGACAATGTAGTCGTCGACCTTGGTCCACTGATCCGCGCTCATGCCCGGGGCTCCATTCGTAGAAGACTATTCCTCGTCGCTCTCCCGCGCGGCGCGGATCGAGAGCACCGCGAAGGCGACCACCAGCGCCACCTCGAACAAAGACAGCACCAGCAGGCGGGACATGCCCTCCGGCGCCCAGATCCCCAGAACCACCTGCGTCAGGGTCGCAAGCAGCCAGAGCACGACGCCCCATCCCGCGCCCAGCCAGAGACCGACGCCGGCGATGGGATCGATGATGGCCGCCCAGATGATCCCGACCTGCACCATGGTCGGCAGATCCTGGAACCCGCCGAACTGCCCCTCGCCCACCCCGCAGATGATCCCCCAGTGATAGATCCCCTCCAGCAGAAGGAAGATCGCCACCGCGCGCAGGAAAAACACCAGCCGGCGACGCCAGGGCGTCAGCCGCTCCATGTGCGCCTTGGCGCTGGCGTCGATGGGATCGTAATGGCTCATCTGGCCGCCGGTTCCAGGTGTGCTGCCAGCGCCAGTTCGTCAGGGATCGGCGCGAACTGCGCCGCGATCACCGCCGGATCGACCTGTTCGAGGCGCGCGGGTTGCCAACGCGGCGTGTTGTCCTTGTCGACGAGGATGGCGCGCACCCCCTCGTAGAAATCGTGGCCGCGCGCGACCCGGTTGACGATGCGAAATTCGGTGACAAGGCACCCGGCGAGATCGAGCGCGGGTCCGCGCCGCATCTGCTCCATGGTGATGCAGAGGCTGGTCGGGCACGCCGCGCGCATGGCGGCGCTGGCCTTGGCTGCGAACGCCCCGGCCTCATCGCCCGCCGCGGCACGTTCATCAAGCCGGGCCAGGATGATCTTGAGGTCGCCCTGCTGGAAAATATCGGCGATCAGGGCGCCATGAACGTCGAGCGGCGCAGGCTCGGGGACGCTGGCGAACGCCGCCAGCACCTCGGGCACAGCGCCGGAGCCGCACAGCGCGGCCTCCAGCTCCGCGAAGCGCGCGGAGGGCACGGTGTGCGTGGCAAGTCCGGTCGCGAGGGCATCCGCCGACTTGATGCGTACACCCGTCAGAGCGAGATACACGCCCCGCGCGCCCGGCAGACGCGGCAGCACATGGGTGCCCCCGACATCGGGAAACAGGCCGATATTCACTTCCGGCATGGCGAACAGGTAACGGTCTCCCGCCACGCGATATGTGCCGTGCGCGGAAAGGCCAAAGCCGCCGCCCATGCAGATGCCGTCGATCAGCGAGACATAGGGCTTGGGATAAGTGCCGATATAATGATTGAGGAGATATTCCTCGCGCCAGAATTCCAGCGCCTCCTCATAGCGGCCGGCCCGGCCGAGATCGTAGATCGCGCGGATGTCGCCCCCGGCGCAGAAGGCGCGCTCGCCCGCCGCCTTGAGCACCACCCGGCTGATGGTGTCGTCCTGCGCCCATTCCAGCATCTGCGGGTGGATCAGCCGCACCATGGCATGGCTCAGGGCATTGAGCGCCTTGGGCCGGTTGAGGGTGATGATGCCGGCTTCTCCCCGGCGCTCGAACAGGACCTCGGGTTCACTGGACACTGGCGCTCCCCTGAGACTGCAACGCTGCGGACGGGCGAGGGTTAGACGGCGCACCCCCGAGCGTCAACGTGCGAGCACCCGGCAGGAGGCATGCAAACGGCGCGAGTGCGCCGGACGTGGCTTGGAAAAAACGAAATAGACTTGGAAAGGCGGGGGCACGTAGCAAAGCTCGCGCCCGACCGCGTGTGGGTTTATATAGCCTCGCCGCAGTTTCCCGACCTCAGATAATCGCGAGCCAACCCATGCCTGTCAGCCACGCCCGTTTTCGCTCGAAAGCCGAGACCGAAACCGCGATGCAGGAGGCCGGGCTCGGCATCGCCACGCGCCTGCGCCGCAACCGCAAGAGCGACTGGTCGCGGCGTCTGGTGCGCGAGAACACGCTGACGGTCGATGATTTAATCTGGCCGCTGTTCGTCACCGAGGGCGAGGCCAAGCGCGAGCCCATCGCCTCCATGCCCGGCGTCGAGCGTCTCAGTGTGGACGAAGCCGTGCGCGCTGCGGAAGAGGCGGCCCGCCTCGGCATTCCGGCGATCGCGCTGTTTCCCTACACCGAGCCCGGCCTGCGCGACCCCGAAGGCCGGGAGGCGCTGAACGATGCCAATCTGGTCTGCCGCACCCTGCGGGCGGTGAAGCGCGAAGTGCCCGAGATCGGCCTCATCACAGACGTTGCGCTCGACCCCTACACCAGCCATGGCCACGACGGCCTGCTGGAAGACGGCCGCATCCTGAACGACGAAACCGTGGCTGTGCTGGTTCGCCAGGCCATCGTGCAGGCCGAAGCCGGCACCGACGTGATCGCTCCCTCCGACATGATGGACGGGCGCATCGGCGCGATCCGCGCCGGCCTGGACGCGGCCGGGTTCCAGGACGTGCAGATCATGTCCTATGCCGCGAAATACGCCTCTGCCTTTTATGGGCCGTTCCGCGACGCCATCGGCACCGCGAAAACCCTGTCCGGCGACAAGCGCACCTATCAGATGGACCCGGCCAACGGCTTGGAAGCCCTGCGCGAGGCGGCCCTCGACGTGGAAGAGGGCGCGGACATGCTGATGGTAAAGCCCGGCCTGCCCTATCTCGACATCGTGTATCGCCTGAAGGAGGCGTTCGGTCTGCCCACCTACGCCTACCAGGTGTCCGGCGAATACGCGATGATCGAGGGCGCGGCCCGCAACGGCTGGGTGGATGGCGAGCGGATCATGCTGGAGAGCCTGATGGCCTTCAAACGGGCCGGCGCCGACGGCATCCTGACCTATTTCGCCCCGCGCGTCGCCAAGCTGCTGAAGGCATAGGCGGACAATTGTGAACGCTCCCGAGCAGAGCCTGCCCGTCACCTTCGCCGATGTGGAAGCCGCCCGCCCTATCGTCGCGGCGGCGGTGGTGCGCACGCCCACGCTCCGCTCGCCGAGCCTCTCCGCGCTCACGGGTGCCGATGTCTGGGTGAAGTTCGAGAATTTCCAGCTCACCTGCTCGTTCAAGGAGCGCGGGGCGGTCTCTAAGCTCGCCCGCCTCTCCGCCGAGGAGGCGGCACGGGGCGTGATCGCCATGTCGGCGGGCAACCACGCCCAGGCGGTGGCCTATCACGGCACGCGGCTCGGCATCTCCACCACCATCGTCATGCCGGAGACCACGCCCCAGGTGAAGGTGATGGCCACCGAGGCGTTCGGCGCGCGCATCGTGCTTCACGGAGAGACCGTGGGCGATGCCGAGCAGGAAGCCCGGCGCATCGCGGAGGTGGAAAAGCGGGTGTTCGTCCACCCCTATGACGACCCCTATGTCATCGCCGGCCAAGGCAGCGTCGGCCTGGAGATGATCGAGGATGGCGGCGCTTTCGACCAAATATTGGTGCCGGTGGGCGGCGGCGGGCTGATCTCCGGCATCGCCGTGGCGCTTCAGGCGCGGGCACCGCAGACCCAGGTGATCGGCGTCGAAGCCACGCTCTACCCCGCCATGCGCACGGTTCTGGACGGCGCGGAGCGGCCCTCCGGCGGGCCGACGCTGGCGGAAGGCATCGCGGTGCGCAACATCGGGAAAATCACCTCGCACATCGTCGCCCGGCTGGTGCCGCATATCGTTCTGGTCGAGGAAAGCGCCCTTGAGCGCGCCGTGAATGCCCTGCTCACCCTGCAAAAGACCGTGACGGAGGGCGCGGGCGCCGCCGGCCTCGCGGCGCTGCTGACCGAGCCGGAGCGGTTTCGGGGCAAGAAGGTGGGCCTGGTGCTGACCGGGGGCAACATCGATCCCCGCGTGCTGGCCGGCATCATGGTGCGTGAACTGGAGCGCGACCACCGGATCGTCTCGTTCCGCCTCACCATTCTCGACCGGCCCGGCATCCTGGGGCAGATTTCGACCCTGCTGGGCAAGCTGGGCGGCAATATCCTGGAGGTGCATCACCGGCGCACCTTCCTCGATGTGCCGGCGAAGGGCACGCGGGTCGATCTCACCGTGGAAACCCGCGACGAGGCCCATGCCATGGTGATCGAGGCGGCTCTTGGCGCCGAAGGGCTCCAGGTGCAGCGCCTCGGCACCGGCGGGGCCGAATGGTAGCCGCATCCCCGCCTTGAGGGCGCCGCACTCGCCCGCCATTTTAACGGCTGAGGAGTGTCGATCCATGAGTTACACGTCGCCGGAAAGCGGAAGTTTCGGGCAGTCCGCATCGGATCGCCCCTATGCCTTCGACCCGATTTCCCAGCCGGAATATTTCGAGGGCGTGCTGTCGCGCCGCTTGATGGCGTTCTGCATCGACGCCACCATCATCATCGCTCCGATCGTGATGCTGGCTTTCTTCATCTTCGTGTTCGGCATCATCACGCTGAGCCTGGGCTGGATGCTGTTTCCGGTGCTCGGCCCCGCGTTCGTGATCTGGGCCATCTGGTACAATGCCGTGACGCTCGGCTCCCCGGCCTCCGCGACGCTCGGCATGCGCGCCATGGGGCTTGAGATGCGCACCTGGTACGGCGCGCCGATGTATTCGCTGCTCGGCGCGGTGCATGCGGTGGCCTATTGGCTGTCCATGAGCATCTTCACGCCCTTCATCGTACTGGTGGCGCTGTTCAACGGGCGCCGCCGGATGCTGCACGATTTCGCGGTGGGCACCGTGCTGGTGAACAACGAAACCCGCGCCTCTGACCTGCGCCGCCAGCATTTTTGAGCGGCGGGTACGGAAACCTTTGACCGACTCGTCTACGGGAGCGATGCTGAGGTGATAGCCCTACGGGGAGACGCCTGGGTTTCAGTTCCGTGACCGAGCATTCGCGCGACACGCCGCAATTCTACCTGACGGCTCCATCCCCCTGCCCCTATCTGCCGGGCCGGGAGGAGCGGAAGGTGTTTACCCATCTGGTGGGTGAGCGCGCGCCCTCGCTCAACGACGTCCTGACCCAGGGCGGGTTCCGCCGCAGCCAGTCCATCGCCTACCGCCCGGCCTGCGAGGGATGCCGCGCCTGCGTCTCGGTGCGGATCTGCGTGGCGGATTTTCATGAGACCCGCAGCTTCCGCCGCATCCAAGCGGAGAATGCCGACCTGATCGGTACGCTGCGCCAGCCGGCGCCGACCTCCGAGCAATATGGCCTGTTCCGCTCCTACGTCACCGCCCGCCATGGCTCGGGCGGCATGGCTGATATGAGCGTGCTCGACTACGCCATGATGGTGGAAGACACCCACGTCGACACCAAGCTGATCGAATATCGCAAGCGCGGGCCGGACACACGCATCAACGGCAAGGGCGTCGGCGACCTGTTCGCGGTGGCGCTGACCGACGTGCTCGCGGACGGCCTGTCCATGGTCTATTCGTTCTACAATCCGAACATCGCCGCTCGTTCGCTGGGCACCTTCCTGATCCTCGATCACGTCGCCCGCGCCCGCGAAATGGGCCTGCCCTATGTCTATCTCGGCTATTGGGTTCAGGGATCGCGCAAGATGGATTACAAGAGGCGATTCCTTCCCCAGGAACGCCTTTCCCCGCATGGCTGGGAGCGCAGCGACGCCCCCGAACAGCCATTTCCGGGAATTGGCGCGCCACATCCCGAGACCGGCGGCTGATGAGTCAGTATTTCAATATCTTCCTCGGCGTGTTCGCTGCGTTGTTTCCGGTCGTCAATCCGCTCGGCGGCGCGCCGATCTTCTACCAGATCACCCGCGACATCCCGCCCGCGGCGCGCGCCGTCATGGCGCAGAAGATCGCGATCTACGGCTTCGTGCTGCTGCTCGGCTCGCTCATCCTCGGCTCCCACGTCCTGTCGTTCTTCGGCATCAGCATCCCGGTGCTGCGGGTCGCGGGCGGCATGGTGGTGATGGTCATGGGCTGGCAGATCCTGCACCAGGGCAACCCGACCCCCGACCGCGCCGACCACGAAAGCATCGATATCACCGGCATCGAGGACCAGGCGTTCTACCCAATCACCATGCCGCTCACCGTCGGCCCCGGCTCGATGGCGACCGCCGTGGCGCTGGGCGCCCAGGCGAGCGTGCGCAACACGGGCTCCAATCCGGTGGGCCTGTTCGATGCGATCGCGGCGATCCTCGGCCTGGTGGCGGTGGCCGCGACCATCTTCATCGCCTACCGCTACGCCTCGGAGATCGAGCGCGTGCTGGGCCGAAAGGGCACCAACATCCTGGTGCGCCTGTTCGCCTTCATCCTGCTGTGCATCGGCATCCAGATCCTCTGGACCGGCCTCAGCGAGTTGCTGGCAAGCGTGATCCACCCAACCGCGTGATCCACCCCGCCGATTACCGGGTCAGGGTGTCTTCCCCCGCCAGCCCGTGCCGCTGCCGCTCCAGAGCGGTGGCATAGGCGTGAAGCGCCTCCGCCTCGTCCAGCAGGCCCACGATCCTGCCGGTCTGCGCACTGTCCACCACCGCGAGCACGGGCGTGCCGGCGTTCTCGAACAGGCGAATGGCGTCCTGCACGTTCATGTCGGGCACCAGAACCCGGTCGCGGCAGATGGCGAGCGTGCCTGCGGCAGCCGCGCTGTCCGCGCCGTAGGTCATGATGAGGCGGATCAGGCCGGCATAGCGCCCGTCCCCGTCCGCCAGAGCCACCACCCGGTTGGCAACGTCCTTGAAGCGGGCGTGCAGGTCCCCGACCGAGCCGTCGGCGGAAAACACCGGCGGGTCGCGCCGCATCAGCCCTTGCACCGTCAGGTCGCGCAGGAGGCCGACATCATGGGCCCCGCGAATGCTCTCGCCGCGCAGATGCATGCGCCAGGTGGAGAAGGAATAGCCGAAGGTCAGGCGCACGGTGAGCGAACACACGATCGCCGCCGTGAGCACCACGCCTGAAATGGCGAGATTGCTGGTGGCTTCCAGCACCAAGAAGGTCATCGTCACCGGCCCGCCGACGATGCCCACCGCCAGCGCCGCCATGCCGACCACGGAGGCGATAACGGGATCGATGCCGAGCGCGGGCACGAGGATCAGGGCCACCCCGGCAAACAGCTTTCCGAGCATCGCCCCCATGAACAGCGCGGCGGAGAACAGCCCGCCGCGAAAGCCCGAGCCCAGACAGCAGGCGGCCGCCATGATCTTCAGCACCAGGACACCGAGCACCGCCATCGTCACACCGGCGCCGACCTGGATGTGAAGCGCCGCCTCGCCGCTGGAGAGCACCTGCGGCGACAGCAGCGCCAGCGCGCCCACGCCGAGGCCGCCGACCACGGGGCGCAGCGGCTGGGGAATGCCGGTCCAGGCGAACCCGCGCTCCACCTGCGTCATCAGGCGCATGATGCCGATCGCCACCGCCGCGCCCACCAGCCCCAGCACGATGAACACGAGATAGTCGACCGGCATGATCTCCGGCAGGTTCGGAATGATGATCGGCGTGCCAACAGCGCCCAGTTCGCGCGCCGAGAGATAGCCCAGCAGCGCCGCCGCCATCACCGGCGCGACGCTGGGGATGGCATAGACGCCGATGATCAGTTCAAACGCATAGAAGGCGCCGGACAAGGGCGCATGAAACGCCGCCGCGATGCCGCCCGCCGCGCCGCAGCCGACCAGAATGCGCATGTCGCTGCGCCGCAGGTTGAGCTTCTGCCCGATCAGCGAGGCAATGCCGGAGCCCCACTGGGTATAGCCCGCCTCCATGCCCACCGAGGCGCCGAAGCCGTTTCCCAGCACCGTCTGGCTGGAGAGGATCACACTGTCGAGCAGGGAAATGCGGCCGCCGGTCAGGGCATTGGCCTCGATCGGGTCGACCACCGGATTCGGCCGGAAACGGCGCACCACGAGAATATAGAGCCCGAGCAGCAGTCCCCCGAGGGCGGGCATGAAATACATATAGGGTGCGGTCAGCGTCGGCACGATGCTGAGGAAGCCGTCCGGGCCGGTGTTGAAAAGCAGCCGGTGCATGCCGTGGGCGGCAAGGCTCATGAGCGTGGCGCCGGCCCCCGCCAGCGCGCCGATCACACAGCCGAGCAGGACCAGGGACACTTCCCGCTGAAGCACCAGCCGCTCGAACAGGCGGCGTGTCCCGGCGCTTCCGGCCTCTCGCGGGGAAATCTCGAACACTTCGTCCCGCGCGCCCTCGCCCATGCCGTGCACCGTCCTGTGGAGCCTGCCAGTAGAGCCTGCCTATGCGAACTTATTGTTCCTCGGGAAGCCCTTGGGCGGCAGACGGCCGGATGTCGCGCGCTCGCCCTGCCAGTCGAGCAGCTCGTTGACGGTCCAGGTGCGGCCGGACGTATCTTCCCAGGTCAGGCCGTCCGCGCGGGTGAAGACCTTGATGTCGGAAAGTCCGCCTTCCTTGTAGCGCTGGAACCGCACGCCGCGACCGCGTGTCATCTCGGGCACCTGATTGAGCGGGAACAGCAGCAGCTTGCGATTGTCCCCGATGACGGCGACCGTATCGCCCAGCGCAGGCACCGCATTATAGGCCCGGTCCGGCAGTTCCACGGTCAACACCTGCTTGCCCTTGCGGGTGTTCGCGAGGCAATCGTCCTCGGCCACCACGAAGCCGCGCCCTTCGCGGGTCGCGATCAGCATGCGCGCGCCGGGCTGGTGGGTGAAGACGCGGACGATTTCCGCCTCCTGCTCCATCTCCACCATCAGGCGGATCGGCTCGCCATGGCCGCGCCCGCCGGGAAGCTTGGAGGCTTCCAGCGCGTAGAAGCGGCCATTGGAGGCGAACACCATGATCCGCGATGTGGTCTCCGCGTAAAACGCGTGGGCCAGCGTGTCGTCGCCCTTGAACTGCACGCCGGACAATTCCGGCACATGCCCCTTGAGGGCACGGATCCAGCCCTTGGCCGACACCACCACGGTGATCGGCTCACGCTCAACCAGGGCCTCGGTGAAGGCGTCCTCGTGGATTTCCGGTGCGGCGGCGAAGCTGGTGCGGCGGCGGCCGAGTTCGGTCTCGGGGCCATAGGCCTTGCGGGTCTCGCGGATTTCCTTGGCAATCGAGCGCCATTGCGCGGCTTCGGAAGCAAGCAGCTTGGCAAGCTGATCGTGCTCCTTGCTCAGCGCGTCATGCTCCTTGCGGATTTCCATTTCCTCAAGCCGGCGCAGGGAGCGCAGGCGCATGTTGAGGATGGCTTCGGCCTGGGTATCGGTGAGCGCGAAGGTCGCGATCAATGTCACCTTCGGCTCGTCCTCCTCGCGGATGATCCGGATCACCTCGTCGAGGTTGAGATAGGCGATGAGATAGCCGGCCAGGATTTCCAGGCGGCGCTCGATCTCGGCGAGGCGGTGGCGCGAGCGGCGTTGCAGCACATCGCGCCGGTGCGCCAGCCATTCGCGCAGCGCGTCGGCCAGGGACAGCACCTTGGGCACCTGCCCGCGCACCAGCACGTTCATGTTGAGCGAGACCCGCGCCTCAAGCTCGGTGAGCTTGAACAGGCTCTCCATGAGCACTTCCGGGTCCACTGTGCGGGCGCGCGGCTCCAGCACCAAGCGGATGTCCTCGGCGCTCTCGTCGCGCACGTCCGCCAGCAGCGGCAGCTTCTTGTCGGTCAGCAGCTCGGCGATTTTTTCCACCAGGCGGGATTTCGGCACGCCGTAGGGGATTTCCGTGATCACCACCAGATAGGTGCCGCGGCCGCTGTCTTCCTTGTGCCAGCGCGCCCGCACCCGGAACGAGCCGCGCCCGGTGGCATAGGCTTCCGCCACGCCCACCGGATCTTCCACCAGAATGCCGCCGGTGGGAAAATCCGGCCCCGGCACGAATTGCAGTAGCTCCGAGGCCGGCGCGGCGGGGTGCTCAAGCAAATGCAGCGAGGCATCCAGAAGTTCGGCGGCATTGTGCGGCGGGATCGAGGTCGCCATGCCCACCGCAATGCCCTGCGAGCCGTTGGCCAGCAGGTTGGGGAAGGCAGCGGGAAGCACGGCGGGCTCGTCTTCCGAACCGTCATAGGTGGGCCGGAAGTCCACCGCGTCCTCGTCGATGCCATCCAGCAGAAGGCTGGCGACGGCGGTGAGGCGCGCTTCGGTGTAACGCATGGCGGCGGCGTTATCGCCGTCCACATTGCCGAAATTGCCCTGCCCATCCACCAGCGGGTAACGCTGCGCGAAAGTCTGGGCAAGGCGCACCAAGGCGTCGTAGACCGACTGATCGCCGTGCGGGTGAAACTTGCCGATCACGTCGCCCACCACGCGGGCGCACTTCTTGAAGCCCGAACCGGGATCGAGCTTCAACTGGCGCATGGCGTGGAGGATGCGGCGGTGCACCGGCTTCAAGCCATCGCGCGCGTCCGGCAGGGCGCGGTGCATGATGGTCGATAGCGCATAGGCCAGATAACGCTCTTCGAGCGCGGTCTTCAGCTCGACTGGCTCGATGGCGCCGTCGCCGGGCGGAGTGGTGCGGGTAGCCATTTGCGTCGAGTAGCGCGATGCAGCGCGCCGCACAAGGCGCGCCGCGTGCCCATCACATAAGTGGCGCCGGTCTGCACAGCTTTGTCGTCAAGCCGCCCGGACTCCGCCTTAGGAATGAACAGAATATAACAATTCATAAAGACATCTGAACGCGTGTTCAAACTCTCTGTAGCGTAGCACCGCAATTCATACGCAGAATTCATGTTTTGATATTTGGTGGAACATAACACCGACATTCGAGCTTTTCATCTTCAGCCAAGCGCTTCGACGCGCCAATGCAGGCTCTGAAGGAGTAGGCAAATGAAACGACTTGTTGTTGCTATGTGTGGCGCCGCTGCGCTGGGTATCGCTTCTTTCGCGACCCAGGCGAGCGCCGCGCCGCTGACGCTGGTAAACCCGCTTCAGGGCTCGGATGTTTCATCGCAGGCCGAAAACGTTGCCTGGCGCCGGGTGTGTAATCCCCAGCGCCGCTGGATCAACGGGCATCGCGTGGTGGTCAACCGCTGTAGCAACGTGTGGGTCGGCGGTGGTCGCCCGGGTGGCCCGCGGTATGGCTATGGACCCGGCCCGCGCCCCGGCTATGGTCCCGGACCGCGCGTCGGCTACGCTCCAGGGCCGCGTCCCGGTTATTATTGATCGCGTCGCCGCATAGCGGCGATGAAAGCCGCGCGGGCGTCCGAAAGGACCAGCCCGCGCGGTTCCATGACTCGACGGGTCAGGAAATAGCCGGTCATCCTGAAGGCCTCCTCCAGTTCCGGCAAGGTCGGTTTCACCTGGGTTGCGATCAGGAAGGTCGGCAGCGGCAGCAGCTTGTCCGCGAACGGCGCCCCGGCTGAGGCTGAAACCGCCCGGCCGCTTCTCGGCGATACGAAAATCAGATCGTCCCGCGTACCGGTCGCCACGCAGGCATCGAGATCGAGCCCAAATCCCAGTTCGGCAAGCATGGCGACCTCGAACCGCGCCATGAGGATGGCCGCCGAGGCGGCATCCTCGAACGCGTCGAGCACCGCATCCAAGATGCCGAACAGGCCGGGATGGGGATCACGCTCCGCCAAGAGATGGATCAGGCTGGTGATATGGCTCACGCCATAAGCGCCGTGGGGATCGCGCATCAGCGCTTCGGCCCGCAGTTTCAGGGGCTCGACCACCAGCGTTCCCAACTGCTCGTCGAGCCGGGCGCGCCAGGTGATGGACAGGGTATTTCCCGGCTGGAGAAGCGGCGCCAGCCGCCGCGACATGCCCCCGCGCACGAGGCCCATGTGACGGCCGCGCGCATAGGTCATCAACTCGACGATCGCACTCCCCTCCCCGTGCCGTCGCACGCCGGTGACGATGCCTTCGTCGGTCCATTCCACGGCGGCGTCAGCCTCCCTTGGGGAATTCCAGGCCCATCTCGCGATACCGCTCCGGGTCGTCCGCCCAGTTCTCGCGCACCTTCACGAACAGGAAGAGATGCACCTTCTGTTCGACGATCTCGGCGATTTCCGCGCGCGAATCCGAGGAGATTCCCTTGATGGTGGAACCGCCCTTGCCCAGCACGATCTTGCGCTGGCTTTCGCGCTCGACATAAATCGTCTGCTCGATCCGCACCGACCCGTCGCGCAATTCCTTCCAGGATTCGGTTTCGACGGTGGAGCGGTACGGCAGTTCGTCGTGCAGGCGGTGGAACAGCTTCTCCCGCGTCACTTCCGCCGCCAGCATGCGCATGGGGGCATCGGTGATCTGGTCTTCGGGATAGAGCCAGGGACCGGCCGGCACATTGTTCGCGAACCAGGCCTTCACATCGTCCACGCCATCGCCCTTGGTCGCGGAGATCATGAACACCTGCTCGAACGAGAGGCGGGTGGTGAGTTCGCTGGTCAGCGCCAGCAGGGTGTCGCGGCGGATCAGGTCGATCTTGTTGAGGATCAGCGCGCGCGGGCGGCGCACCTCCGAAAGCGGCTTCAGCAGGGCCTCGATGTCGGCATCGATGCCCCGGTTCGCGTCCACCAGCAAAGCGACGAGGTCGGCGTCCGACGCGCTGGTCCAGGCGGTGGAGACCATGGCGCGTTCCAGCCGCCGGCGCGGCGAGAAGATGCCCGGCGTGTCCACCAGCACAATCTGCGCGGCGCCCTCGATGAGAATGCCGCGCACGATGGCGCGGGTGGTCTGCACCTTATGGGAGACGATCGAGACCTTGGTGCCGACCAGTGCATTGGTCAGCGTGGACTTGCCCGCATTGGGCGCGCCCAGCAGCGCGACGAAGCCGCAGCGCGTCTCGCCCCTGGGGACCGGCATGAGGGGGGTGACGACTTCGGGCGCCCCATCCTCATCCTCGTCGTCGTCCTCATCTTCGTCGTCGAAATCCTCGTCTTCGAGGCCTTCTTCGAGAGTGTCGTCCTCAGGGACCTCTTCGGCGGGGTCGCGGCCGTCGACGTCGTGATCCTTCTGGCCGTCGGGAAGCTCGTCCCACGCGGTCATATCCTGGTCCTCGCTCATGCCTCGCTCCTTTCCGAAACGCCCTCACGAGCGAGAAAGGCGGCGGCTGCCGCCTTCTGGGCTTCCTGCTTGGAGGACCCAGCGGCCTCCGCGCTTTCGAGCCCCGGCAATTCTACGCTGATAATGAAGCGCGGCGCATGGTCTGGTCCACTGCGCGACACTTCGCGGTATGCGGGCGGCGGCAGGCCGCGGCCCTGCGCCCATTCCTGAAGCACCGTCTTGGGGTCGCGCAGCGGCCGCCGGGGGGCTTCAAGACGGGTGCGCCAGAATTTTTCCACCAGAACGTGGGCCGCCTGATAGCCGCCGTCCATGAACACCGCCGCCACCACCGCCTCGGCCATGTCGGCGAGGATGGTGCGGCGATTGCGGGCGCCGGACTGCGCCTCGCCCTGCCCGAGCCGCATGAACGCGCCGAGCCCCATGTCTTCGGCGACCTCCGCGCAGGCTTCTTCCCGCACCAGATCGGCGAGACGGCGCGAAAGCTCGCCCTCCTCGGCCACCGGGAAGGCCTCGAACAGCATGTGCGAGACGATGCTGCCGAGCACATGGTCGCCGAGAAACTCAAGCCGCTGGTAGGAGCGCAGGCGCGGCGCCTCGCCCTTCACCGCGCTGATGTGGGTCAGCGCGCGTTCCAGCAGGCTCTTGTCGGTGAAACCGTAGCTGATCCTCGCTTCGAGCCCGGCGAGATCTTCCCCGACCAGGTTCATCGGACCATCGTGAAGAGGCGCGCCCAGCGCACGGTCCACGGCCAAGTCCAGATTTGCCAGGCCGCCGCATGCTCCTCCACCGAGAAGAAGATGATCTGCGCCTTGCCGATCAGGTTCTCGAACGGCACGTAGCCCACCTGGCTCAGCACCCGGCTGTCGGCCGAATTGTCCCGGTTGTCGCCCATCATGAAGAAATGGCCGGGCGGGACATTGTAGACCTGGGTGTTGTCGTAGAAGCCGTTGTCGACGATATCGAGCGTCTCGTAGGAGACCCCGTTCGGCAGCGTCTCCTTCCAGCGCTTGACGGGGACGACACGGCCCGAGCCGTCGTCCTCCATCACGTCCGACAGCCGCTCGCGCTTCACCGGCACGCCGTTGATGTTCAGCACGCCCTCGATCATCTGGATCTTGTCGCCGGGCATGCCGATCAGGCGCTTGATGTAGTCGGTCTCATTGTCCTTGGGCAGCTTGAACACCACCACATCGCCCCGGTTCGGCTCGGACGCGAAGATGCGGCCGGAGAACAGATTCGGCGAAAACGGGATGGAGAAGCGGGAATAGCCGTAGCTGAACTTGGAGACGAACAGATAGTCGCCGATCAGCAACGTGTCCTTCATCGATCCGGAGGGGATGTTGAAGGGCTGAAACAGCAGGGTCCGGATCACCAGCGCGATAAGCAGCGCATGGACGATCACACGAACGGTTTCGAGGAAACCGCCGTCCTTCTTGGAGTCGCTTGTCGCAGTCATTGAATTCCCGGAAAGTCCCTTGGCCGTCGCCGCTGATCGTGCCGCACGCGGCCTTATCACTGTGCCCGGATCCAACGGACATCACGCCAAATCGATCCACGCGGTGGCATTTCTATAGACGCTTCATGCAGGCCCGGCAACGCGCCGAACCGCATGGCTCATGGCGGGTGCTGCCTCAACCAAGCGCACCGGCCTACCCCTAAGGCATGCCGCGCGTCACCCTTTCGTGGCCTCCATGAGCCCCTCGGGATCGGCATTGAAGCAGGAGCGCATGACGCCGAGGGCATCGAGATTGCCGTCGCGATAGCTCACCTGACCCACATGGAACCAGGTGTCGAAGATCTGGTGGGCGCGCACGTTCTCGTATCCCGGCACGAAACCGGTGCGCACCGGAGCGGGCACGAATTCGGTTTCGTCGAAGTGCCGGTAGAGCGTGGTCCACATGCGCCCGCCGGTGTCCAGGCCCAGCATCCGGTCGGTGCCGAAGTTGATCTTCGACACGGGAATCTGGTCGAGATCGAACAGCGAATAGCCCGGCCAGAGATACCAGGCGCGCGAGCGCCCGTGCCGCTGGACGTAGCCGTAGCACCCCTGCGTGGCGAGATGCCCCAGCATGTCATCCGGCGCCAGCGGCACGAGATCATGATCCAGGGTCGCGAACCGGCGCACCCCGGCGGGCAGGATCAGGTTGCGCAGAATCCAGTTGAGCGCGGTCGCGTGCGAGCGCGAGGAAAACCGCTTGATCAGCGGCGCGCGCGGCAGGCGGATGTAGATGCGCCCGGCCCGCGCGCAGAATTCGCGAATCTTTGGCGGCGCCGACGGGTCATCGGAATTGTCGCAGACCACCAGCGGCACGTCGGGCAGGAAGCGCGCCATGGCGTCGGAGAGAAGGGAGATCGCCGAGGGCACGTTGAACGCGACGGTGAAGGCGACAAGCGGCGCGTCGAGATCGCGGATCGCCTGGACCACCTTGGCCTGATCGGGGGCGCGCTGCCGGTGATGGATGGCGTCGAGCAGCTTGTAGCGCAGATGAAACAGGCTTTGCTGGACGGTGCCGGCAAGAAACACGTCTCGAAATTTAAGGCGACTCACCCGTTCAGGCTCCCGTGAGCTGCCCTACTCCGGCGACCGTCGCTCCGCGCTGATGATGACATACGCGGCACACAGCGGCCCCTCGTCGGTAAGGCTGAGTTCGATATACGCCTCATATCCGGGCGGAACCATGGCCTTTAGACGCTCAGCCGCCCCACCGGTGAGCTTTAGCGTGGGCTTTCCCGAGGGAAGGTTTTCCACCCCCATGTCGCGCCAGAACACACCGTGGCTGAGCCCGGTGCCCAGCGCCTTCGAGCAGGCCTCCTTGGCGGCGAACCGCTTGGCATAGGTTTCCACCCGCCGCGCGCGCTTGTCCGCCTTGGCCCGCTCGGCGGGAGTGAAGACGCGATCAAGGAACCGGTCGCCGAACCGCTCGATGGATTTGGCGATGCGCCGGGCATCGCAGAAGTCGGTGCCGAGGCCGATAATCACGCCACAGTCTCCACGTTGGGATGCACGCGCGAATGGGCCGGCGAACCGGCGCGGCCCTGGGCGATGGCCGCGCGCATGCGCCCGATCACGGCCTCAAGCCCGGCGAAAATCGCCTCGCCGATGATGAAATGGCCGATATTCAGCTCGACGATCTCCTCGAACCCCGCGATTAGCTCCGCCGAGGCATAGTCGAGCCCGTGGCCGGCGTGGACTTCGAGACCAAGGCCGGCGGCCTGGGCGGCGCCCGCCCGCAGCCGGCGCAATTCCGCCTCGGCTTCCACGCTCTCGCCCGCCGCGCGGTAGTCGCACCACGCGCCGGTGTGCAGTTCCACGATGTCGGCGCCAAGCGCGTGCGCCGCCTCGATCTGGCGCGGGTCCGCCGCGATGAACAGCGAGACGCGAATGCCGGCATCCCTGAGTTTCGCGATCCTCGGCTTCAGGTCCGCGCTCTGGCCGGCGGCGTCGAGGCCGCCTTCGGTGGTGCGCTCCTCGCGGCGCTCTGGCACGAGGCAGCAGGCGTGGGGCGCGGTCTGAAGCGCGATTGCCACCATCTCGTCGGTTGCCGCCATCTCGAAATTCAGCGGCAGCGCAATTTCGGCCTTGAGGCGCGCCATGTCGGCATCGCGGATATGGCGGCGGTCCTCGCGCAGATGGGCGGTGATGCCGTCCGCGCCGGCGGCCTTGGCAAGCAGGGCGGCGCGCACCGGGTCGGGCAAGGCGCCGCCGCGCGCGTTGCGCACCGTGGCGACGTGATCGATGTTCACTCCAAGCCGCACCGGCGAGATGCCGCGCATGACCACACTCCCGAAAATTCAGCCGTTGGACCGCTCGACGCTGGACACCACCGCCCGGCCGCGCAGGTCCGACATGATGCCGTTGAGATGCCGGAGATCGAAGACCCCGACATCTATCACCATTTCCGTGAAGTCCGGCGAGCGCGAACGCATCACGATGCCTTCAATATTGCCGTTTCGCTCGGCGATGGCGGTCGCGACCTGGGCCAGGGAGCCCGGCTCGTTCACCGCCGTCAACACGAGTTGCGCGGGGAAACGCCCCTCGCTCAATTCATCCACGTCCCACCGCACATCGAGCCAGTGTTCGGGCGTGTCCTCGAAATTCTGAAGATCGCGCGACTGTATCGGATAGATGGTGATCCCCTCGCCCGGTGTCAAAATCCCGACGATGCGGTCTCCCGGCACCGCACCGCCCTTGGGGGCGAAGCGCACCGGCAGTTCGCCGGTAATGCCGCGAATTGGGATGGAGGGCTCCGTAGAGTCATCGCTGGTCTCGGGAATCTTGAACTTGAGGTTCTGCCCCTTCTTCAGCTCGAACCACCCCTCCCCGTTCGGCGCCTTGTTGGTGCCGGCGCGATCTTCCGAGCGCGGCGCGCTCCAATCGGGATGGATGGCGCGGATCAGGTCGTCGGTCTTGATCTCGCCCCGGCCCACCGCCGCGAACACGTCATCAAGCGAGGTCCGGGCGAGGCGCGGCATGCCCTTGGCCAGCGCGTCTTCCGAGAACACCTTGCCGGCGCGCGCGAATGAGCGCTCGGCGATCTTGCGGCCGAGCCCGGCATATTGCGCGCGCACCGCGGTGCGGGTCGCACGGCGCACCGCCGCGCGGGCCTTGCCGGTAACGGCGATGGTTTCCCAGGCGCCGGGAGGGGTCTGCGCCTTCGAGGTGATGATCTCCACCTCGTCGCCGTTCTTCAATTCCGATACCAGGGGTGCGACGGTGCCGTTGATCTTGCAGCCCACCGCCGTGTTGCCGACGTCGGTATGCACCGCATAGGCGAAATCGATCGGCGTCGCGCGGCGCGGCAGGGCGATCAGGCGGCCCTTCGGCGTGAAGCAGAACACCTGGTCGTGGAACAGCTCGAGCTTGGTGTGCTCCAGGAACTCCTCGGGGCTCAGCCCCTGGGACAGGTTCTCGATGGTCTTGCGCAGCCAGGCATAGGCTCGGCTTTCGTTGGACAGGATGATCGGCGCGGCGCCCGACTCGTCCTTGTAGAGCGCGTGGGCGGCGATGCCGTATTCGGCGATGTCGTCCATGTCCTGGGTGCGGATCTGCAATTCCACCCGCTGGCGCTTGGGGCCGATCACCGTGGTGTGCAGCGAGCGGTAGTCGTTGGGCTTCGGCGTGGAGATGTAGTCCTTGAAGCGCCCCGGCACGATGGGCCATGTGGTGTGGACGACGCCGAGCGCGTGGTAGCAATCGTCCACCGAGCCGACGATGACGCGGAAGCCATAGAGGTCGGACAACTGCTCAAAGCCGATGGCCTTGCGCTCCATCTTGCCCCAGATGGAATAGGGCCGCTTCTCGCGCCCCTTCACCAGCACCTTGATATTCCTGAGCGAAAGTTGGGACTGAAGCTCGCGCTCGATTTCCTGCACCAGCGACCCGTTGCGCTCGCGCAGTTCGGCGACGCGCACAGTGATGGAGGCATAGGCCTCCGGCGACAATTGCCGGAAACACAAATCCTCCAATTCCTCGCGCATGTCCTGCATGCCCATGCGGGCGGCAAGCGGGGAATAGATATCGATGGTTTCCTGGGCGACGCGGTCGCGTTTTTCCTGCGGCACGTACTTCAGCGTGCGCATGTTGTGCAGGCGGTCGGCGAGCTTCACCAGCAGCACCCGCACATCGTCGGCGATGGCGAGGAGCAGCTTGCGGAGGTTTTCCGCCTGCTTGGCCTGCTTGGACACGAGGTCCAGCTTCTTGATCTTGGTGAGGCCCTCCACCAGTTCGGCGATCTGCTTGCCGAACAGGCGCTCGATCTCCGCCTTGGTGGCGCCGGTGTCCTCGATGGTGTCGTGCAGCAGCGCGGCGACGATGGTCGCGTCGTCCAGTTGCAGGTCGGTGAGGATCGCCGCGACTTCGAGCGGGTGGGAGAAATAAGGGTCGCCGGACGCACGCACCTGGGTGCCGTGCGCCCTCATGGCGTAGACATAAGCGCGGTCGAGCAACGCTTCGTCGGTGTCTGGATTATACCGGCGAACGCGGTCGACAAGCTCGTACTGGCGCATCATGGCCGAACGGACCGCCGCAGGATTGCGGGAGCCGGAGGCCCCCTGGAACATCCCTCAAGGATATCACCACCGGGCGGTATGAAGGCAAGGCGGAACCGCGCCCTGCGCCAAAATGCATAGCTGCTTCAAGGCAGAAGCAGAGTTGCCCCCGAGGTGGCCCGCGCCTCCAAGTCGCGATGCGCCTTCTGCGCATCCTTCAGCGCATAGGTCTGGTGGATCGGAATCTTCACCGCCCCCTTGATGACCATTTCGAACAGATCATTGGCCGTGGCGAGCAGATCGGCGCGGGTCGAGATGTGGGTGCCCAGCGTCGGACGGGTCGCGAAAAGCGAGCCTTTCTGCGACAGCAGCAGCAGATCAAAATTCTTGATGGCGCCCGAGGCATTGCCGAACGTCACCCAAAGTCCGCGCGGCTTCAGGCAATCCAGCGAAGCCGGATAGGTGTCCTGGCCCACCCCGTCATAGACCACGTCGCAGCACTTGCCGCCGGTGATTTCCTTCACCCGGTGCACGAAATCCTCTTCGCGATAGAGGATCACCTCGTCGCACCCATTGGCGTAGGCAAGCTCCGCTTTTGCCTTGGAGCCCACCGTGCCGATCACCTTGGCGCCCAGCGAATGGGCCCATTGCGAGAGAATCAGCCCCACCCCTCCGGCGGCCGCCTGGATCAGGATGGTGTCGCCGGGCTTCACCTCATAGGTCTTGCGCACCAGATATTGCGCCGTCATGCCCTTCAGCATCATCGCCGCCGCCGTGCGGTCGTCGATGGAGGCCGGCAGATGCACCAGCGACGCCGCCGCGATGTTGCGCACCTCGGCATAGCCGCCGATGGCCGAGGCGTAGGCGACCCGGTCGCCGGCATGGAAATCATTCACATGGTCGCCCACGGCGACCACCGCTCCCGCACCTTCGTTGCCCAGCACGAACGGCATTTCCGGCGCCTTGTAGAGGCCCGAGCGCAGATAGGTGTCGACGAAATTCAAGCCGATGGCGGTCTGGCGAATCTGCACCTGCCCCGGACCGGGCGGAGGGAGGTTCACATCCTCGTAGGTGAGAACCTCGGGACCGCCGTGTTTGTGAATCCTGACCATGCCGACCATTGGCGTCGCCTCCAAAGCATTTGGCGGGATGATAGGGACTGACGGCGGGCCGGCAAGCATCCTCTGTGGGGCCGCTGGTGCGGCACCCGGCCTGACGCACATTCGCCCGACCATGGGCTATGATGGCGAGGAATTGCCGATGGAGGCCGAAGGTGAGCAACACGCTGGAATGTGACGTCGCCGTCGTCGGCGCGGGACCCGCCGGGCTTTCCGCCGCCCTCGGGCTCGCCCGCAACGGCGTGCGCACCATCCTGGTCACAGGACCGGAGCGGACCAACGACCACCGCACCACCGCGCTCATGGAAGGCTCGGTCCGCTTCCTGACCTCGCTCGACCTCTGGGACCGCCTCGCCCCCCACACCGCCCCCCTGCGGGACCTGCGCATCATCGACGCCACCCGCCGACTGGTGCGCGCGCCCGAGGCGCTGTTCCGGGCCAGCGAGATCGGTCTGGAGGCATTCGGCCATAATATCGAGAACGACATTTTGCGGCGGGAACTGATGGACGCGGCGCGCGCCACCCCGGGTCTACATCTGGTCCATTCGTCGGCTGTAGATCAGCGGGTTGGCGATGGCGACGTGCGGGTAGATCTGGACGATGGCGGACGCCTTGTCGGGCATCTGGTCATCGCTGCGGACGGTCGCAATTCCCGCATGCGGGAGGCCGCCGGCATCCGGATGCGCACCCGCGCCTACCCCCAGGTCGCCCTGACTTTCACCGTCCGCCACGGCCGGCCGCATGAGGATATCTCCACCGAATTCCACACGGAAACCGGGCCTTTCACCCTGGTTCCGCTGCCCGGCGGGCGCTCCAGCATCGTCTGCGTGGTCAGCGAAAAAGAGGCCATCCGCTTGCTCGGACTGGATAATTCCGCCCTTGCCCGCGAGCTGGAACGGCGTGCGTCCTCACTTCTGGGCGCCTTTGAGCTGGACGAAGGACGAGGCGCCTTCCCCCTCGCCGCCGAGACCGCCGAGCACCTGACCGCTCCCCGCTTGGCCCTGATCGCGGAAGCCGCCCACGTCATGCCGCCCATCGGCGCCCAGGGCCTCAACCTCGGCCTGCGGGATGCCGCCACCATCGTCACCCTGGCCAGCGAAACCCTTGCGGCGGAACAGGATCCGGGCAGCGAAACCCTGCTCTCCCGCTATTCATCCGACCGCCAGCGCGACATCCGAACACGGATGACCGCAGTCGATATCCTCAACCGCTCGCTCCTCTCAGACCTCGTTCCAGTTCAAGGACTTAGGGGTCTCGGGCTTTATCTGATGGGCAATATCGGCCCGCTGCGGCGCGGCCTCATGCGGCTCGGCGCGGGCCTGCGGGCGGCCTGACTCTCACCAGAAACCGTGCAACGGCAACAGGTGCTGCTGAAGCAGGTAAAGCACCCCCGTCACCGTCAACACCGAGGTTACGGTGCCCAGAAGCACCGCCGCCGAGGCTTGCTCCACATAGACATTGTACTGCCGCGCCAAGACGAACGAATTGAGCGCCGGCGGCAGGCAGGCCATCAGCACACCGGTCTCCACCCAGGACCGGGACACGCTGGCCAGCGTGGTGAGGGAGATCAGCGCGATCACCGGATGGACGATGAGCTTGATCCCCAGCAGCGGCACAAGCTCCGGCGGCGCTTTTCCGAGAGGCCGCAACGCAACGGTGACGCCCAAGGTGAACAAGGCACAGGGCGCGGCGGCATTCTTCAGGAAATCCAGCATCCGCTCCACCGGCTCGGGTGCGCGGAACTCCAGCCAAGCTGCCAGGATGCCGAAGAAAGTCGCGATGTTGAACGGGTGCGTCACCACCCGCTTCACCACCAACAGCAAGGTCGACCCCAGCGACCCGCGCCCCGACTGCACCGCCATGAGCAGCGGCACCAAGGTGAAGAAGAACATGCTGTCACAAGCGAAAATCAACGCCGCCGGCGTCGCTGCGTCTTGGCCCAGGGCCGCCAAAGTCAGGCCTGGGCCCATATATCCGACGTTGGCATAGGCTCCGATGGTGGTGGCGATGGCCGCCTCGCCGATATTCCCGCGCCTCAGCCAAAGACTGAGCAGCAGCGCCAGCATCGCGGTGAGCGAGGTGGAGACCACCACGGCGAAGATGAAGCCCGGATTGACCAGTTCGGCGAACGGGGTCTGGGCGACAATCCGATAGAACAAAGCCGGCAGGGCGAGATAGATGATGAAAAACGAGAGCCACGCCAGCCCGGCCTCAGGCAGCTTGGCGAAGCGCCCGCAGGCATAGCCAAGGAAGATCAGGCCGAAAAACGGAAAGACCAGGCCAAAGAGGTTCGACATCTGAAACCGCGCTGGAAAAAGCACCCCCTGAATATGTGAACGGAGCAGGATTCTCTACCTCTCCGACAATGACCACCCGCGCAGCGCAGCCGCCGTAACGAGATGCGAAAGATCAAACCGATGAGCACCGCAGACGAAATCGAGATCCGCCCGCTGGAAAACGACCAGCATGCCGACTGGTATCCACTCTGGCGCGGCTACCAGGCCTTCTACAAGGTCGATATCCCCGCCGACGTTTCCGAAGTGACATGGACGCGCCTGCTTGATTCCAACGAGCCGATGGCCGGCGCACTCGCCTGGAAGGGCACGCGCGCGGTCGGCCTCGTGCATTATATCCGTCACCGGTCCTGCTGGACGGTCGGCGACTATTGCTACCTTCAGGACCTCTTCGTTGATGGCACCATCCGAGGGGCGGGAATCGGCCGTGGACTGATCCAGCATGTGTATGCGGAGGCTGAACGCCTCGGCTGCTCCCGCGTTTATTGGCTCACCCATGAGACCAATACGTCTGCCATGAAGCTCTACGAGCAGGTCGGGGATCGCTCGGGTTTCGTTCAATACCGCCATTTATTGGGCTGAAACGGGGGCCGGTGCGACACGTCGAGGAAATCCTCAACACGCCCTTGAATCGAAAACATCATCAGCGTAAGTTCCGCCCTCGCTTCGGCGCCCCGGCGTCCGTTGAGCATGCAGCTGTAGCTCAGTTGGTTAGAGCGCCGGTCTGTGGATCCGGAGGTCGGTGGTTCGAGACCACCCAGCTGTACCATCCACTTTTGTTGAAAAATCAAGAACTTAGCTTAAACAGCCGCGCAAAACGCGGGGCTGTTAAGGGCCCCTGCCCTGCAATCCGCTTTCGTTGGTTTTCAACGGTTTCCAACTGCTTCCAAAATCTCCGTGCAACACGGATGCAACACGGAATCGGGGAGTTCCTCGCCGACGGCGACACGGCAGGCGGTGCAGGCGTCGCGCTGAAGGCTGGCGCAGGGGATGTGCTAAGGCCGGAGCAGCTAAGCGCAGAAAATGATGGATAATCGAAAGATCCACCCATGGAGCAGCTGGGGCTGGATTTCTCAGCCTGCTCCGTTCCGCTTCATGTGCTCATTCGGAGGCACTGGCTTTATGAATGTCTAAAAACATTATTGGATTTTCACGCTCGTGATTTGCGGGCGTGTCCAGAAACGTGAACCCACATTTTCTGGAATAAAAGTCGACGGCCTCTTTCTTTGCGTCCACGATAATAAACCGACATCCAACATGAGGAGCGATTATATCGGCGACAAAACCGATCGACAATTTTACGAGGCCTTCTCCAATCCCTTTTCGACTATGCTTTTGATCCACGGCCAAGCGGGCTATCTTAACCGCTGGACAGTGATCATATTGGAAATCCATACCCGCGAGATGGTGTTGGATCGGAGCGTCGGAAACTATTTCCCCACAAACAATGGAAATATATCCGATTATTTTGTCAGGTTTTTCAGCCTGAAACGCGATGTAGGTTTTTGCGAGATTGTTTTGGTGAAATTTAATTGCCCGCTTTTGAAGGAATATTTTAAGCGGTTGGTATCTGGAATCGCCAAGAGAAAGCCCGGTGACTTTATCACCGGGCTTAATATGCCTAATCGAGAATTCCGAATTATTTTCCGGCACGTTTCAGTGGCATAGTGATAGTGCCGCCCTCGTGGCGGAATCGGCGCGACATTTCTGTACCGGTTTTAACGGCTTCAACGCCCGCAGCCTTCGGCTTGCCATAGGTTACTTGAGCTTTAAATTTAGCGGCGTCAGCGTCGGTAAGCGTCACTCGACCGAATGTTTGAGAGTGAATTGCCATATCCAGACCCTCCTTGGTCGTGTGGATTATCATAATGTGATAAAATAAGGAGAAATGACCGCACCGTCAATTAAATGGGATAAATTCAATATTAAATTAAATCGACCATCAAAAATGGGCCAGGAAAATGGGGAAAATAATATGGGACGGTCAGCTGCCGGAGGCCTGAGGTAGCACGGTTAGGGGTAAGGTATGGTCCAGCCATTATTTTTGGCGCCACTCCTTATGCCCCTTTCGCACCCGGCGCCGGAAGGAGGCTTATGAGGCGCTGCATCCCGAGGCTCGGCACGGCGCCGACCAGCGCACGAGAGGAGTGGACAAGTTGTCCACTCTTTCTCCGAGGACCAAGCGGCGAAGACGGGCGTCGATGCCAGGACAGTTCGGCGCGACGCCGAGCCATGGCGAAGAAGGTTGAGCCTTCGGGTCTTGAGCACAAGCATGCGAGCTAGGGACGAATCGTGCCGGCCTGCCTTAACACCAAGGCGTAAGTTTCTGCTGTGCATATCGAGTCAATCCCCGATATTCTTTCCGGCAGGCATAAATAGTGAACATCGGGTAAAATTAGGCGCTTTTCCCCAGATATAGTGGGGACGGACTCCCGCCGTCGTCGTTGAACTGATACTGGTAGAATTGTGATTCGGCATACCTGACCACAGCGAGCGTCGCCTTGTTCTTCATCGTCTTCGGGCGATGATCGCTCGAAGGAGAACCGGCTTTGTCCGGTGCTCGTGGAAAGGGAGAAGGACATTGCGTCCCTCTTGTCCAGTTCACATGCCCGTACGGGTGCGCTGGTATCGGCGTTTCCGCTTTGGGCGCTGGGAGTGGGTCTGTTCCCACTGCCGCGGACTGCCCAGCCATTGAGGCTAGACAGCCCGCATGCGTGTGCTGGCTAGGGCAAATGGATTGCGCCCCATCCCTAGGCCGGCCTCTCGGACGTCAGCGGAAACGCTGGCGTCCATTCATTTGATTAGACATCCCTGATCGTCATTCGTTCCACGTTTTCGTGTCGAACGTGACGCCTCGTTCGTTATTTATTCGCGCACTCTACACACACGTTTGCGTCCCACGCAACTTTTTGACTCACTAGAATCCAACTTAAAAAAGTTGGATGTCGTTTTGACGCGGCTATTTTTAAATCTGGCTTGCCTGCTGAAGTTGGCCAGAAATCGCTGTCGGATTTTTAAAAGGTCGCTAGTGCGAAGACCAGCCTCCCCCCTCACCCAAACAGTTCCTCGGGCATCAGCGTGATGAACCGCGTGCCATCGTTCGCCATGGCCCGTCCCACAGCCATGATCGACGCCACAGCGGGATCGATCCTGTCGGTGGACTTGGACTTGTTCGGCCTCCGATTGCCTGCGGCGTCGGTGTCGAGCACGACGTTGCCGACGGCCCACCGCAGCAGCGGATTGCCGCCGTGCACGAGGCGGCGCTCGAACATGGCCCGCTCGAACGCGTTGATGGCCGGCGTGTAGATGCTGAAATTCTGCCGGAACTCGACGACGGGCAGGCCTTCCTCATCCAAGCGGCGCATCATTTCGCCTGCCGCGTATCGGTCAAATGCGATTTCTTGCACTGCGAATTGGTCGCACAGGCTGCGCACGTAATCCTCCACCACGTCGCGGTCGACGATATCGCCGGGGCACGGTGTCAGGTGTCCCTGTTCCACCCACAAAGGATAAGGCGCGCCATCCACGTCGGCGCGTCGCCGCACGCCTGCCTCTGGTGCGAAGCTCTGCACATGGAGCGCGAAACGCCCGTCCGATAGCTCGATGGCGGCCGCAACGGCGGTCAGGTCGGTCTGCCGGGACAGGTCAACGCCGATCCAAGCGCGGGAATGGCGCAGCGCGTGTAGATCCACCGGCTCGGCGCCCTCGTCCCAGATGGCCATATCCCAGGCGGGCTCCGCAGCGCCGTCGAGCCAGACGTTAAGATGAAGCTGGCGAAACATCTCCCGGTCTGCGGGGCGGTGCTCGGCCTCACGAACCATCTGCCGGAGGCCGGCGAGATCCGGATACGGCGGCGTGCATGACAGGCCAGGGTTCACCCGATGCCACAGCGCCTCGTCGCGCCAGTCGTCGTCAGGGCCTGCCTCGAACAGGATAGGCAGGAAACTCTCGTCCTCGATGGCGCCCAGAGCCACCTGGCGAGCGTACGAATACATATCGTACGCCACGTTCTCGCGCCCGACGCCGGCTGTCGTGATGACCGCCAACAGCGAGCCGGGGGTCTTCACGAGGCCGGTTTTGATGGCGTCCCACAGGTCACGCTTTTTCCAAGCATGAAGCTCATCGACCAGGGCGAACACGGGTGTGCGGCCATGGGCGGTCGCGGCGTCGGCCGACATGGCACGATAGAACGCACTGCTCTTACGGTGTGTGATGCGGGACTTCGTGTCCTGCACTTGAAACGCTTCCACCAGGCGGGTGTGGGCGCCGATAACGCCCTTCATTTCGTCCAGGGCAATGCGGGCCTGATCGCGATCGACGGCGGCGGACACCACCTGCGAACCGGGAATCCGCTCGGGTCCGAGGTGGAGCATGCACAGGGCCGCGCCCAACGTCGTCTTGCGGTTGCCGCGCGGGATGAGGGCGAACACCGTCTTGATCCGCCTGGTGCCGTCTGGCAGCGTGTCGCCGTACACCTTCCGAACCAAGCGTTCCTGCCAGCGGTCCAACTGAAACTGTCGGTTCGGCGCGGTGCTTTTCGGGTGCCGCAGAGCCCGCAGGAAGGTGACGGCTCGCTCGCCCTTGCCGTGCGGGTCCGGAATGGGGGAATCGTCGAACAACCACTCGGGGTGGCTAGACGTCCCCGAGGCCATCATCTGGGTCATTGCCGGCGCCTCCGCCCTTGTTCTTGCTGCGCGAGGCCGGCGTGCCTCCAAGCTCCACCAGCAGCCGGCGGGCGGCTTCCTGGTGCTCCTTCAGAATCGCCGTTGCAGGGTGCCGCTTCGGGCCTTGAGCCGACATGAAGGTCATGCCCTCACGCTGGATGACCTCTTCGGCCTCGCGGATGCGGGCGACTGATACGCAGTAGCTTTCCACGGACTGAAGCTCATGCGCGGCCAACTTCCTGTCGGCCACCAGTTGCGGGACGATGCGGCGCCATTCAGCTTTGCCATGCGGTGGGAGCCATGCGGGTGCCGGCGGCGCGATGCTGATGGCGCCGTCAACGGCGGTGATTTCCGCCTTACGTCCGCGTGCCATCAGCCGCCTAGCCTCGTGCATCGAAGCTCCATGGCGCGGCGTCGACCGATGTGCTTGATTTCCCGCACCTCGAAGGTAGCGCCGTTCATGCGGACCTTATGGCCAATGCTCACGGCGTCGGTGTACCGGATGCGGAAAGTGGTCTCAGTCTCGGGGTATCGGCCAATCTCCGGCTGGCGTTCGTCGGAGACGCTACGCTGCAGCACCTGGGCACGGGGCTGGACGTGGCTCGTCCATTCCTCGACACCCTTGCCGGATGCCGTGGACCATTTGGAATCGCCAATGTCGATTGTGGTGTCGAGCTTGCCGGCGCGCATTACTCGGCGCCCGTAAAGTAGGCCCGGCGAGCGGCGATGACGTCGCGCACCGAAAGCGGCAGAGTGGCGACGGTGAGGCCCACAACCACGGCTTCACGGTTTTCGTAGAGGCTGGCAGCGAGCGACATGATCGCCTCTTGGATATCCGCGGGGATGACATCGAAGCGGTCCTCGAGCTCGTAGCCGAGCCAGCTTTCTATATGGCGCTGCGCTGCGTCGAGCTTGATGTCGACGAGCAAGTCGTCTGCCTCATCGACAATGCCGAGATGCCGCTTAGCGGCAGCCAGGGGTACAACAGACATAGAGGTGCCCTTCTGCCGCCAATTGGACGGCGCTGGAATGTGAATTAGGGTGTATTGCGAAGCAGGAGGCATGGGTGGTGCCGGCCCCTTGGGGGCAAGTCGGCGACCACCCCCGGGCTCAGGCGCGCTTAAGGGCCCTGCCGAAGGCCTGGGTGCGAGCCGTGATGGCCGAATGGCATGACCGGCACAGGCACATCAGGTTCGAGGGCACCAGCCTCAGGTCCGGCCTCTCGCGCACCGACTGGATGTGGTGCACCTCGGTCGCAGGCGCTGGACAGCGGTCGCAGGTGGGTTGCTCTGCCAACATGACCTTACGTAATGCTCGCCACTCTGAGGCGTAACCGCGACCGGCAGGCGATGGGCGGCGCTTATCCGCCTCGATGATGCGGGCCCGCTTGTCGGCGATCTGGCACACGCAGAGGGTGCCTTTCTCGACCAAACGGCCGCACGCGCAAAGACGTTTCATGGTTGCTCCGAATAGAGGGGCCAGCAGCATTGCTGCCGCTGGCCCGGTGAGCCCTTGGCCCCTAGGAAAGGCTGGTGCTCGCGACCTTTCCCGCCTTGTCCCCTCTCAAAGAAGTGGCGCCAGGGAGGCGGGATTTCCGTTGTTGGGCAGGCCGCTAAGTGCCCTCTGAAGACAGGCGCCGGATGGGAATTAGGTGGACATCTTGAGCTTGCGCAGCGCCTTCGGCTGCACCACGCCAGCGCCGACACGACGAGTCGCATGGATGCGGGTCTGGCCCGTGGTGGCGAGGGAATACGGGTTCACCAAAACGCTCAGGGCGAGCCGGTCAACGATCCTGTATCCCGTTCCGAAATCACCGAACATGATCGGGAACGCACCGGACACGACGTCGGGCATGTCGACGGCTTCCACCACCGGTCGACCGAGGATGGTCTCGGGAGCACCTGCCTGGAATGACGGCTGCCACAGGTAGTTGTTCTGGCCGTCCTTCAGTTTGCGCAGGACCGCTAGCGTCGTGCCATTCAGGAGCCAAGAGCCGCGGTTCCGATATGCCGCCGGCAGCGCGTACATCAGAGAGATGAGCGCATCCGCGGAAAGGTTGGTGACGTGGCCGTTCGCGGTGAAATCCACCGCGGTGTCGGCGAGCAAGCCGAACGGCTCCTTCACACCTCCGCCGGTGACGAAGGCCTCGCCCTCCTTCTGGCCGAAGTCTTCCGCGAGCGCCATGCGCACCTCAGCCTCTGCAACGCCGCCGCTGTCGGCGAGAAGCTGGTTTGAGATGTCCACGTAGGTTGCCACCTCGTGCACCGGAATTTCCACCTGGCCGAAGCTCGGCTCGGATTCGGTGCGTGCCTCGGTCTCTCCGACCCAACGTGCGTTGGTGGTGCCGATGCGCTTCGGGTACTTCACCGAGGGCGAAGAGGTGGTGCGCACACTGGCGATCGAGCGGATAGGCGAGAACTCCACAAGATCGCGGATGAACTCGGTGCTCATTTCCGCCGGGGCGAGATATCCACCCTGGGGATCCGAAGAGACGATGAGCGCCTTGATTTCAGCCTCGGGCGTCTCGCGGCCGCGGCGCAAGTAGGTCCCGAAGGCCTTACGCTCCTCGGAGGGCTCGGTCGCGTCGTTGCCGCCGGTGGGGCGATTCATCTTCGCTTCAAGTTTGTCGAGACGGTCGGTGAGCTTGGTGGTGTCGCCTTTGGTTTCAGCGAGGCGGCTGTCCAAAGAGGCCTGGAGGTCGCCGAGCGCCTTCGTGACGACGTCGGCGGTGTCGGTCTCGGTGGCCGACTTGGTTTCGATGCGATTGTGGAAGGTCAATGGGTATCCTTTCGAAGCGCCACAGCGGCGCGGGAGATGAGAGCGGCGAGACGGAGTGCCTCGGCCGCGGTTTTGGCGCTCGTAACCCGCGCGCCTGGGTGCATGGGGATGCTCACCAGGGAGCACTCCAAGAGTTGAAGGTCGGAGATGGTCCGGCCGCCTTTGCGCGGCATGGACTTCTTGGTGATGAAGCCGATGGAGAGGCCCCGCACCGCGCCGGAGCGAACAAGCGCATGCACCTCACGGGCGCGGGCCACGTCATCGACCAAGAGGCGGCCCTTTAGGCGCAGGCCGTCCTCGGCCTCGACGGCTTCTGACCAGGCGCCCACTGGGTCGTTGGCGTCATGGCCGAACAGCATCGGAAGGGGCAGCGAGGCGCTGGAGAAGGCGCCCTTCTCGATCACGTCGCCTACGCGGTCAGGCGTACCGAATGGCCACGCCAGGCCTTCGATGGCGCCGCTGTCGTCGGCGAGGATTTTGGTCTCGATGTACAGGCGATCCATTACGCGGCCTCTTGGGGAGCGGCGGCACCGGCTGCTGCGGTGACGCTAGTGTGCGGGTTCGCGAACTCGTCGCCGCCCTCGTACGGAGGCAATCCTTCCCAGCCGCGCGCTTCATTCGGGTTGAGCACCCGGGCCGCGATCAGCGAGCTGTATGCCGTTGCCCGAGCACCGAGGTCTGCGCGGGTGAGGTCATCCCGGTCGATGACGATGCGGTATTTGCCGCGGTCCTCGGTGGCGATGAGGGCACGGGTGAAGGCGCTCTCGACTGCCCGCAGCCATGGCTCGAGGCAGTACGTGAGAAACTCCTTGCCCATCTGCTCCGAGTTCGACCAGGTGGCACGATCAAGCTCGTAGAGCATGGAAGGTGGCACCCTGAAGGCCCGGGCAATTTCCAGGTTTTGGAACTTCCTGTTCTCAAGGAACTGGGCATCTGTGCTGTTGAGCGTGCCCGGCACCCACTTGGCGCCGTTGAACAGCCAAGCCGATTTGCCGCTGTTACCCGAGCCTTCGTGGGTGGCTTTCCAGTTGGCGATGAGCGCCTTCACGGCATCCCCCGGAACATCCTGGGGCACCTCCACCACGCCGGCTGGACGCGCACCACGAGAGAACAAGCCGCTGGCATGAGCCTCCATCGCTCGGGCTGCACCGATAGCCTCGGCCGCCAACGACACGGGGCACCTGTCGAACGGGCCTCTGACGTGGACGATGTCCGATGCCGGGACGAGCCGGCCTACAACGCGATAGGTCGGCTCGCCCGTGTTGGCGTCGAACTGGACGTCGATCTGGCCGGCCTGATAGGCGATGATTTCCACCGCCCTGCCGCCGACGCGGTTAACGTAGGCCAACCCACCTCGGTCGTTGGTGAGCGCCGCCGAGACCAAGTCCCGCACTAGCTCCCACCCCGCCGTCCATGGGTTGGCGTCGCCCGTGAGCAGCGTGTGCGCCGGGTGGTCCGTGGCGTCGGTTTCGGTGCCGCTGGCGTCCACCTGCACGACGCGGATGGGCAGAGTGGCCGCCGCCTCGCTGATTGTCCGCACCGCCGCTGAGACCGCCGGGACACGAAGCGCCGCCGTGCCGCTTATTGCCAGGGGGCTGGACGACACGCCGAACGCCGCGAGTATGTCAGCGTCCGGGGAGGCGAGGGACTTCTTCTCGACCGGCGCGCGGCGGAAGGGGTTGAACCTCAAAGTGCCACCGCCGCGAGGTCGCACCCGATGCGGCGCAGAAGCAATCCCGGCATGGTTCGAGCCTCGGTGATGGTGCCGCCCTCGTCCGGTGCCCAGGGGCCGCCGTCTGGGGTGAATGCCTCCTCGATGGGTTCGTCGGTGCAGCTGTGGCGGACCACAACGGCGCACCGCGGCAGCGAGTGAGCGGTGTGTACGGTGACGCTGGTGAAGGTCACGGCGGTGCTGGTCTGGCCGTCGGAGGCCGCCGCCACGAGCAGCTTGGCGACGTAATCTTCCGCCATCAGGCCTTCGTTTTCGAAACGGCCAAACTCGGCTGCGAGCCGTGCCGCCTCGATGCTGGGGACCGGGACAAGCAGGGCCAGCAGCAGCACTGCGACGTGGCGCTCGTCGACGACGGCAGGCAGTCGGCCGCCTCGGGAGCGGGGAAGATGACGCTGTTCTTGGAGGCGGCGTGCGACGCCCTTGACGTGGTCAAGGGTTAAGCCGGCGGCATCGGCCACGACTTCGCACGCCGCCGAAAGTGCCATGGGCATTCGGTGGTCTCCGTATCGCGACGGTGCGCGACGCTCGATTGGTGAAAATAAAAAGCCGCCCGAATGGGGCGGCTGGTGGCTTGCGCTCGGGGCGCAATTTCTATGTCTGCTTTAAGTGTAGCAGGTGAGGCGTACGTGACGTACGTCTGGTCGGCGTGCCTCTGACTTGTTACTCTAATTATACCACTTGTCGTGATTACGTGATCACGAGGGGCGTGTTGAGGCTGGCGAGGCGCATTTCTTACTTGTACTCTAATTATAGCACTTCAGGCTTAAGGGACTTAAGTCAGGGTGTCGCTGGCGCACTCTCGACTGTTATTCATATTATAGCCGGTGACGCCTAGGTGACCTAGGTCATGAACCAAAATGTCGGATTGGGTTTCAGCTCCGAGTTACTCGCCGCCTTGCATACTCGACGGTAAGTCTCTCGTAGCTTTCGTTCCATTCTCCGATGCCGTTCAGAGCCTCTATGCCTTTTTGAAACGCGATGGCGGCCCGACTGGTTTTGTAATCGAGCAGGTTCACCTCATCGGGTCGGATCGGCCAGTGGCGCCGCCCCTCAAAGTCGGTAGTGCGAAGCTCGCCCTCGATTTCCACCTTCCAATTCGGAAACGGGATATTCTGTGGGAGTGGGAAACCGTGTCCGATTACAACCCAGAGCCCGTAATGAAACAGGCCATCCATCGTCGTGCCTACCAGCGCAATGTCATCTGTTAGAAGCAAATCGATTGAGGGTCGACTAGTGTGCATCGTCTTCAGAAAGACAGCATGGAGGACACCTCCGGGTATCGTTACGATCCCGTATCCCAACCGACCATCTTCAGCTGTAAACTCAAAAAGATCACCTCGATGCAGTTTAACTCGAGCCTTCTTCAGGGCCGATTTTACCACCGAACTAACCTCCGTTTGATCCGCCCACGATATATGCTGCAGCGGCACCGACAACGCTCACGGACAGTCTTATGCCGCTTCCTCTTCGCCACACGCTGGGCTTCAGAGACCAAATGAGACATCTCCAGCTTGCTCCGATCCAGCTGCAGCTCCGCGCTATGTGCCTATGTGAGCCGGATTTCTCACCCTACCTTTATTATACCCGCTGATGGTGCACACGGTGCACCGACTGGCCTCTATGCCTCACCCTACCCATTCGGCGAGCCGAAATGTGCATGCGCAGTGCTGGGGGGTCTGTCTAGGCCCACCCTTCCCACGCCGGTGGGACATCTGGTCATGACCAGTGTTTCTCACTACATGTGCGCTGTGACCGATCTGCCTGCACAATGCTGCGAGGCTTCTCTAGCCCACCCTACCCACGTCGGGGGCTGATCTGGCGTACGCCAGTCTTCTCACTACATGTGCACTGGACCCGATCTGTGCATGCACAGCCGCTCTAGTCCCCACCCTACCCGTGCCGCGTGACGAACTGGGTACACCCAACCCGGTGGGGCGCCACTTCTCACCGACCCACCCGCTATCAAATTCGTAATGCGAAAGCGGAAACGCAGCCGAATTGTTAGCTGGGGTTGCGATTTTAATGGTTTGCTCGCTGGGTTATGCAACAGTGGTCTAGCGAGCCTTTGCTGGAGCGCCCAAGCTGTAGCGAAATGCCCCTACGAACTGACAAAAACATTTATCTAGCCGACGTCGCCATCGCGCTTGTGACAGCCGCCGCGCTACTCGGGGCAAGCTGGCTTGCGTTCACGCTGATAGGCGGCTGACCACCTAAGTATCCCACGAAAAATCGCCGTTAATTTGAAGCTGCCGGCCTCGCGATTCCGATTGCGCCGTGCTATATGCAACTATCGGTTCACCATTCAATACGATTGCTTCAGATGGTAAAGCTCGATCTGGTACAGGATCTGGTAACCGCCTCCGCTGTTGCGGCTTGGCTGGTGGTTGCCGGGATGGTGGCTGTCCGCTTGATGGCGTGATCGCTGGGGCTGCTGCGGCTGCTGAATACCGCCTTTTTGGCAGCCATCGCTCGGGTTTCTTCTCCTTTTACTTCCGGAATATTTTTCCGGAAGTCCCAAGTCCGTCCTCTGCCCTTGGCGCTTCCCCATCTCCCTTTCCACTTCCGCTGCGATGGCCACCCATTCGCGGGGCTCTAGCTGATCGGCTTTCCCGTCGCCCAGAACTCGTTCAGGCGGTTCCAGCGCCGTAGCGTTTCAGGCAGTAGCCACGGAAGAAAAGCTTCAGGTGGCCGGCCTCGATTCTGGCTCTGGTTCTGCAGCGACTCCAAAAAGCCGACAGTCGCCGCCTCTCTTACGAAGTGATCGCCATGGATATGCCATCGCTCCACCACCTCGAAGACAGCGGAAAGCCGGTCGGTGTTTCCGGCCTCCAAAATCTCGATTACGTGCGACGACAGAGCGGCTAGAGCCAGATAGAGAGGCAGATCCTGGTCAGAGGCGTACTCTTCGAGAAATGCTTCCCACTTCGGGCAGAAGGTTGGATCCGCCAGAAGCATCGCATCGAACAGATTCGAGCGGTCAAACCTCGCAGCACGTAGGTGGTCTGTGATTTCCGACATGCCGGTGCTCTTAACAGAAGGGTCGTTGGTCGTAGCCTACATCCCCACCGCCTTTTTGACAGAAGGTCGGCGGCTGAACCACGACCGCCGGCTTCCACCGGCAGGGCGGTGGCGTGGGCGACAAAGACGCACAAGGAAATTTTCCCGTTGCGTCTGTCATGCAGCCGCCTTGAACCCACCGCCACCGTCCCAGCAGAAACCGGGCCCCGACAAACTCCCGTAGGTCATCGGAAGGGCCGGTTCACTGCGGGCCTTTCCGCCTCCACGGCGTTTTTGCAGGGTGCGGTATTCTCCCATGTTGAGCCACGCGGGTCTCGGTGGTGCCCGCCTGGGTCTTGAACGTAACCCTCGCCCCGTCGAATCCCCCCTCTTCGTCGAGGTGCGGCTTGATGGACTTCACCACACAGGATGGCCAGCGGTGCCCGCTGTCGGCTGCCGGTGCTGCCTCCCACCGCCTCTCGCCAATCCACCGCGCAAGCGACATGCGCTTGCCGCGCGCCGTCCTCTTCCACGAGGCGGCTGCGGTTATCATGGCATCCAACGCGCCTTCGTCCGCCCTGATGCGATCGAAGGCCTGCCTCGCGGCGACGGCATCTTCGCCTGGACGGTCGTACGCGGCGAGCAGTTCTTCGAAGCCACCTCCCGGGGCGGCGGCGCCTGCGCCGGCCGTCACCGGAGGAATTATCCCTACAACAGGTACGCACCTCTTGTAGGTGCGTCCTGTGTGCATGTCTTTGTCCCCGGTAGAGTGGGACGCTAACGGCTGTAGTGTCCCACTCTACCGGGACAGTGCTGTCCCAACCTACCGGGACACTAGCTGGCTCATCCGTAGTGTCCCCGCGCTACTGGGACACTATCCAGAATCGCGGCTGGGAAGGTGCCGTTGGAGGCTAGCTCCAGAACATTGAAGACCGGCACGTACCGGCTCGCGGCGGTGCCCCTGCCGGTGTACTGGCGGACCAGCCAGCCGGTCTCGATGAGAAGCACGACGGCGCGCTGAACAGCGCTGCGCGATAGCTGGCGAGCCCCGTCTGGCGCACGGTCGCGCATCACGCCTACGATGTGCCGCACCGAGGCAAGGGCGTCGCCATAGCCGCTGTGATACCAGTCAATGAGGAATCGGTAGACCACTCGAGCGGGATCCGTCAGCCGGCTGTCGAAGTCGACCAGGTGCCCCATGCGCAAGATGGCGACCGGGCCATCATTGTCTTTCAGATTGCGGGTCCAATGCTCCCGAGTGGAACCGAGGCCGTCAAGCATTGTTGCCGCCTTGTGATCCGGTAGGCGCCAGCTTCCGCGCAGCACGCCGCTCACTTCGGGCCTTCGAACGAGCATCAATGGCCTGCAGGGTCGCAAAACGCGCGTCGTGCTCCACGACGGCACGGTGGAGCCCCTGCCGGGCCGCGGTGCGGGCTTGAAGGGCTGTTCTCAATTGCGGTCGGTCACCCGCTCGGCGAGCGCGCCAGACCTCAGCCTCGGCGGCGCCAAGCTGCTCGACGAAGCTGTACTCCTCGCGCTGCGCGTCCAGAGCGGCGCGATACGCGTCCATGAGTTTGGGCATCGAGGGTCTCGCTGTTGGTGACTGGGAGGCGCGCGGCGCGCGGCTCTGCGGCGCCATCAGGCGGAACCAAGCGCTAGAAGGTCCGCCTGATGGTTGTCATTGGCGGCGAAAAGCGTGCCTGCGCCGTCCTGCGCAGCGATGCGCTCGCGGGCTGCTTCGAAGAAGGCTGGGTCCATTTCGATCCCGATGTAGCGCCGTCCCAGGGCCAGTGCGGCGACGCCGATGGCGCCCGTACCCATGAAAGGGTCCACGATGGTGTCACCGGGATTGGTGAAGTCCCGCACCAGATCCATGGCGAGGGCGGTGGGCTTCTCGGTGGGGTGCAGCCCGTGGCGTCGGGGTCCGTTGACGTTGCAGCTGTAGGTGCCGCGCTTCCCGCCGCCGTTCCCGGCGGGCCTCGGCGGCGATGAAGGTCCGCAACTCTTCCGTGATCGATGAGAACGTGAGCGCCGCGCTGATCCCTTCGGTCACCGCCTTGTGGGTTAGGCGCATCGAGCGGTGGGACTCTGCCTCATATGGCGGATCCGTCAGCATGTGGTGCGCCGCTGAGATGCTGGGGAGGATGTCGCGGCAGTCGGCATTGTAGAGGGTAGCGCCGCCAATGGTGACTGCGCCTACGGCAGGTACAGCGGTCCGTGACGTCACGGACTCCGAGGGCGCATCCGGCGCGCGATGCTTGCGCTGCCGCTCCGCAGCCTTCTCACGCTGCTCCACGAGGGTCGTCCTGCCGTCCGCCAGCGCCAGAAGCTCGAAGGCGCGCGAGCGAGAGATGGAGCAGTTGTCCCGCAAGAAGGCCGACCAAGTGACCACCTCTCCGCCGGCCTCAATGCGCGCCTTGGCTTCGTTGAGGTGGATGCCCGCGGCTTTGTAGTGGTCCTCGGCCTTGGCTTCGGCCTTGGCACCGCTATCCATATGCGCTCGCACATGGTCGCCCACGACGTCGAGCGGCATGGCGTTAGACGTGGCTGGGACTACGCTGCGTGCTGGTGGTTCCGCATCGGCTTCGGACATAGAGCCTCCTCTCCCGCGCGGCGTGGCCGGCGGGCTGGTGATGGTGGGGTGGTGGTGGGATGGTGGCGGAGACAGGTGGGAAAACTTTTCCCACCAACGGGCCGCACGGCCGCTCAGGCGGCGGGGGTGGCGGGCTCGGGGCCAGAGAGGCTGCGCATAGTTTTGACGATGCGGATTTCGCTGACGCCGTTTCTGTACTCGTAGGCATAGACTTCGCGGCTGCTCAGTATCTCCCGCGCTCGCACCCATTCCACAGGAGTCAGGCGCGCCTGAAGCATCGCGGCAAGCTCGGCGACGTCAGCGGCGGCTTTGCGCTCGATCTCCGCCTCCTGCGCCTCCCGGTCAGCCGCTGCCGCCCGTTCCTTCCTCTGTCGTTCCTCACGGTAGGCCTTGGTACGTTTCGGAACTGCGGCTTCTGCAGCGACGCGCTCCGCCTCTTTCTTGTCGTCCCGAAGCCGCCGCAGTTCGGCTGACACCGCTTCAACTCGGACACGCTCACCGCCCACGGCGCGCTCCACGAACGCGTTGCGAACCTCGGCCGGCACAGAAGGCGCCGCCAGCTTGAGCGCGACCGACGGCTGCAAAAGCGAAAAGTTTTCGCTTTCCGCCGCGATCTCGGCGGAGCGCATCGTCATCTGGGCCGATCTCGCGCTCATGCCCAGTTCTGCCTCGACCCAGGCCACGAAGGTGCCGTGGTGAAGGCGTGCCTTCGCGTCCAGCAGTTCTCGCCCGATGGCCAACATAACCTCGGTGCCATGCGCCGTATGTTGGCGGATGCGAGCAGCCTGCTCGCGCAGGGACTGCGCCAGATCCGCATCGATGGCGTCATAAGAGAAGGCCAGCGCCACTGCGCCTGCCGAGGACGTCACGCCGCCACCGCCGTGGTGCGCGCCCCGCCGCCGCGCTCTTGTTCCGAGATCCACGCCATGAGCGTGGACTTGCGCGCACAGATGACGGCGCCGATGCGGAAGACGGGAAGCTTCGCGCGGCTGGCCGCATGATAAATGGCTCGGGGTGCCAACCCGAGAAATGCGGCGATGTCATCGGCTCCCCGAAGTATGTCGTCGGCGAGCGAGATGTTGTCGTTCATTCAGACCTCCATGTGAACGTGTAGACGTTGTCAAAATTGATCATTCTCACTGACTTTCTATATTTTTGGATCAGCAGAGTCATTTTTCATCACTATTTCCCCCACAAACCCGAGTGTTATTTGGGTAAATTTCGCGATAAACTGCAAATCTGCGAATGATGGCGCGGGATCTCCACGTTTCCGCTTTGGCTGGGCGTATTTAATAGTGCTCACCTCGCCATTTATCCGCCATTCGATACTAGCTTCCGGCTTCGGCCCATACAGATGTACCTCGACGGACCCTTGCTGCGGATCTGCGTACGACCCGCGGTTTGCTGGCACAGCCTCAAGGAATGCGGCGAGTGCATCACCAAACGTCTCGCCACGAACCACATCGCGTCCATCCTCGACGAACACCAAAGGCATCGTCGCGATTAGAGGAGCATACTCGCGTACGGTCCTGGCGCTGTCCTTGACACTCCGACTACCCGCTACGGCGATTATGAGGCTGGCGGCGTCGGTGTAAGTCATGCGGGCCGCCGCCCTTCCCCTGCCGCCGACGGAACGAAGCCCGGCAAGCGCGAGGTTTCGGTCATGCACGGTGACTGTCGCCTCCGACACGCCGGTCTCACGCGCAACCACCTGAACCAACTCTTTCGGGGACGCCATGATGTCATTCTCCACTCACCTCCCAACTATGCCACGACCTCCATTCACATAAAATACGAAACACGCTTGACATGTCAATAGGCTTTCGTACATTATGCAAATGAAACCTCATGATGGGGTTGAGAAGGAGAGCAGCATGACGATGTCCCCCGATGATCTCGTGATCGCCAAGGCCTTGTGCCTCGGGCTTATGAAGATGGACGCTGATTACGAATACGGCGTCGTCCGCACGGTCCAGGAACGCGAGGATGCTCGCGCCGTGGCGGCGGCCATCCGTTCTATGGTTCCGAATCTGGACGAACTTGCAGCCATGTCTGCGGAGCTGGAGCACAAAGTATCTCCGCACATCGCGCGAGACTGCCCGACGCATGATCACACCCACGGCCCCGATGTGTTCCGGGCACGGGAATACGACAGCCGCTATCCCGAAGAGATCGCGTGGGATTGCAACAGCGACGAACCGGAACCGCCGACATGGGCTCAGAGCAATGGGCTTGCCGAGGTCGAGGCTGACTTCATGCGGCGGCTGAAGCTTATTCGAATGGACCAGGGAGAGCGCACGAAACGAGAGCGTCGGCAGAATGCTGCCGACAAGCGACAGGCGAAGCGAGAGGCTCAGCGGGCGGAAGCCGCCCGAGATGCAAAGGATCGCGACGCCTATTACCGGCGCCAAGCGACGATCGACTCCCTGAAGCACCTGACCATGCCCTCCACCGAGATCCACTGATCCCTTAGCCGGCCCGCTGCCAATCGGCATGCGTGCCCCGTGGAACACCCGCGGCGGGCCGGCACCCCTTCCCCACCTATGGAGACAATCATGACGGACACCGTGCCGGCAGCCGATGTTGGCTTGCCAAAAGCCTGGGACTTCAATTTCGGCGACCGCGTCCGCTTCGTCGGCACCAATATCATCGGTGTCGTTCGTGGACGGAGCGAGACCGAAGGCGAGGCCGATTGCTTCAATGTGTGCCACGCCGACGATGAGGGAATCCCTCGGACGCGATGGAAGCCCTCGAGAGCACTCGTGCTGCTGGAGGCGCAGTCATGAGCCTTCAAACCCTAGAGGCGCGCGCGGCCAACGTCTTCAGCGCGATCGACGTCGCCCTCCACCTGCTCACCAGCCGGCAGGGAATCGCCGACATCGGTGACGACGGCGAGCGACTGGTATGGGCGCTCAGTCAGGCGAGACAGATGGCCGACCGGCTGCATGTCGATCTGATCGAGAGCGATCTCGGCAGCTGCGAACTCTGACCTTCCCCGCTTCCCGCCGCCTATGCGGCGCCCCTTCGTGCGAGGTCCAATGGCAACGATTCGAAAACGCCCCCTGCCCTCCGGCAAAACGTCGTGGCAAGCCGACTATGTCGACGGCCAGGGCAAGCGCCGCCACAAGCAGTTCAGCACCAAAAAGGATGCGGATGCCTTCCTCCTACATGCGCGTGGGGAGGTGTCTCGCGGCATCCACACCGCCGAGTCGGCGAGCGTCACGCTGGCGGAAGCCGGTGAGCGATGGCTGTCAAAATGCGCAGAAGATGGCCTGGAGCAGATGACCATCGAGCGGTACCGGTCGACGTTCGAGCACCACGTTAATCCCAAGCTCGGGAAGCTCAGACTCTCTAAGATCGGTGCGCCCACCATTCAAAGGCTGGTCGAGGACGTATCGAAGATTCTTTCGCGGTCATCGGCGCGAAAGGTGCTGTCCTGCGTCACTTCCATTTTTGCGCAAGCTGCGCGTGACGGCAGGGCGGCCCACAATCCCGCTCGCGAGATCAAGCTACCTCGGCCACCCCGAGGTGCGACTCGGCCTGCCATGCCCACGAAAGCTGAATTAGGAGCGATCCTGAAGCACACGCCCGAACGGTGGGTGCCGTTCGTGCGCATCGCCGTTTTGACGGGCATGCGAAGCAGCGAACTTCGTGGCCTCCCGTGGAGCGATGTCGATCTCAAAGCCGGTTTGATTCGTGTCCAGCGCCGCGTCGATCGGAGAGACTCGTTTGGTCCACCGAAGTCAAAAGCTGGCACCCGCGATATCCCCCTATCGGCGGCCAGCGTCGCGATGTTGAAGGCGTGGAAACTGCGATGCCCCATCAGCGATCTCGACTTGGTGTTTCCGAATGCGTCGGGAGGAATCGAGGAACACACCAACATCTTAAACCGGGTGTTCTGGCCCACTCAGGTGCGAGCGGGCGTCACGGTCATGCGTGAGATGATCGGCAAGGATGGCCTGCCAACCCAGACGCCAGACGCGAAGTTCTCGCTGCACGCCCTGCGCCACGCGGCGGCCGCCCTGTTCATCGAGCAGGGGCTTCCCCCTAAAAAGGTCCAGGCGCTGATGGGGCATTCCTCGATCCAGATGACCTACGATCTGTACGGCTACCTGTTCCCGTCAGAGGACGACGACCGCCAAGCCATGGGGGAGATTGAGGCCCGCCTTCTCCCCGACTGACACATGGTGCGGTCCATTTCTATCCGCTCCATGCAACATATCTGCAACATATTGACCGGAAATGTCGCAGTTGCTAGGTTTCAGCCGGTCTGTGGATCCGGAGGTCGGTGGTTCGAGACCACCCAGCTGTACCATCCACATATTCTGAAATCCCATGACTTTTCGGAAAGACCACGGCCTGAGGGCCTTAGGCTCTATTTTGCGTGGGAATCCGTGCAACATTGTTTCAGAACGGAGTGGGCTTGCGACCCTGCGGTTGCGCTAAAGGGCGGCCCGGAAAAGCTTCCACGAATAGGACCAAGCATGTCATTGCCGCCATCTCGCCGCTCCCCTGGCACAGTCCGCGATGCAGCGGAGGCCGCATTCAGGTCGGCCACCACCAAGCCGGTGGAGGAGGCCCCGAAGGCGCCCAAGGCGCCGGTGATTCCCGGCGCGAAGGAGACGGTATCAATCCGCCTCGACCGCGATGTGCTCGACCATTTCCAGGAGGCCGGCCCCGGGTGGCAGGATCGGATCAATGCCGCGCTGCGGAAAGTCATACGGTCCGATCCGCAGGGGTGATCGCCGAGCGCGACGGGTGAGCGCGTAGATCACATCACCGGCGAATCTCTGGTCTGCGGGCGCTAACGACGACGCGAGCGCCTCGAGGCGACGATGAAGGATACCGCAGACGTACCGCAAAACGCCGCAACGGCGTTCATCATGGTCCCGCGGACAAAGATCTCCGTGAGATGACTGGAGCTTGGACCCGTCGTCGCACCGGTCCAGACCATCACGGCAGCCAGCGCAACCACACCCGCCACAGTTCCCACTGCGATCGGCAGTGCCTGCCCGCGTATCGTCAACAAACCTATGCCGGACATCAGACCCGTCAGCGCGGCAGCGCCCACGGCGACAAAGAACGCGATGGAAAATGGCACGTACCCAACAGCATCGAACAACATAAGGCTCTCATCGGGTCAGGCTGGGGACGGCTCTCGGGCGACGATCGCAACCACCACAATCGCATATGCGTGGCGCCCGCGCGCAAAACCGGTAGGCGTCTATTCTAACGAAGGCGCGAGATTTGCCCACCCGGTGCCTGCGCGATGCGAGCGCCCCCGACGCGCTCGCTTCCTGCTAAGCTCCCATTGTGAACCCCGCCGGAAGAGCGTGATCTCGTGAGCCACCCTGCCCCCCCGCCCCCGCCTCCTGTCGCGCTTATAGATTACGAACAACTGGCGGCGCAGCGGCTGAATGCCAACGCACGCGCCTATATCGACGGAGGCGCGGCGGATGAGATTACGCTGCGCGACAACCGGGCGGCGTTCGACCGGCTGCGCCTGTGCAGCAGCGTGCTCCAGGACATGAGCGGCGCTGACACGCGTACCCGCCTGCTGGGGTTGGAATTGAACCACCCCATCATCCTCGCACCGGTGGCGTTGCAAAAGCTGGCGCACCCAGATGGCGAGATCGCCAGCGTCCAGGGCGCCGGCGCCTCAAAGGCGCCCATGGTGGTAAGCACACAGGCGAGCATGCTGCTGGAGGACATCGCGCACGCGGCCAGCACCCCGCTCTGGTTTCAACTCTACATCCAACCGGACCGGGGCTTCACCCGTGAGTTGGTGAACCGCGCGGTCGCGGCCGGATATCGTGCGCTGGTGGTGACGGTGGATGCCCCCGCAAGCCTGCGAAATCGCGAGCAGCGCGCGGGGTTTCATCTGCCGCCCGGCATCCATTCGGTGAACCTGAAGGGCATGGCGGCGCCGCCATCCGCAGCGGGCGCCATCGGGCAGAGCCCACTCTTCTCGGGCTTCCTCTCAGGGTCCGCCACTTGGGTCGACATCGCATGGCTACGTGGCCTCAGCGACCTGCCGATCATCCTGAAGGGCATCCTCTCCCCGCTGGACGCCAAGCGGGGCATAGCGGAGGGCATTCAGGGCCTTGTAGTGTCCAATCACGGCGGGCGCGTGCTCGACACCATGCCGGCGTCCATTGAGGCACTGCCCCGCGTCGCGGCGGCGGTGAACCGCGAAATTCCTATTCTGCTGGATGGCGGCATAAGGCGTGGCACCGACATCGTGAAGGCGATCGCGCTGGGCGCATCGGCGGTCATGATCGGGCGCCCCTACGTGCATGCGCTGGCGGTGGCCGGCGCTGCGGGCGTTGCTCATGCGATCCACCTGCTACGGGCGGAACTGGAGGTGGCCATGACGATCACCGGACGGTCGCGGATCGACGCCATCGACGAGACCGTCCTCTGGCGATAAAGCGCCGGCTTCACCGTGGAACCCTTTGGCTACGCTTGCGTTGTTCCCTCAAGCAACCGGAGGCTTTGCCATGCCCAAACCCGCCCTTTACGCCATTATCGCAGTGCTCGTCGTGGTGGGAGGCGTGTTCGCTTACCAGCAATATGAGAAGAAGCAGAATACGCTGCAGATCGAAGTTGGCCCTAAAGGCCTGAAGATTGATCCGCCCGCGCGCTGATAAATCCTGAGCATATCTCTCATAATAAAAAGGCTCCCGCCTCGGCGAGGGCCTTTTTTATTCGAAAAATGCATCAGACGACCGGAAAAATGGCCGAGATTACCTATAATAATTCAAAAAATCGAAAACATGATGCAATATTACGTATTACTTAAAATCCAAAACCGACAGATCGTCTCGAAAAACCAACCGGAATTACGGATTGGTTATAATATAAATTATAACGTTTGAATTATTTCACATGTATTGATAAATACTTCGTAGATTTCCTTCTGACCGGAAATGAAGATGTCAGAATCAAAATATACTGTTGAATCTATTATAGAAAAGATTGAGCAAAAGCGGGAAAATGCTGGAAGCGAAGAAATCGATATTAGGAATATCCGTGAGATCGTTATCCGACGAACGCTGGTGTTCATTGATGATCTGGATACCGCTTTGCGTATGAAGGCAATTGGCTCGATCGAACGCTATTCGGACGTGCACCGTGAAACAAAAACACTCGAAATTCGACTGCACGTAACTGTCTTGGGAAAGAGCAAGGTACTAAAATTTGGAGTCCATCGCACCAAGATCATCGTGGGCGGACAGCGCGCGAGCGATCAGGTCAACCCGACCGGGCCGATCTACAACGAAGATCAGCTCATTCAATGGCTGTCGAATCAGATTTCCTCAATGCCGTAGACCGGTGGCGCGGGATGCACCTGCGGGCGATACCTGACCTGTGGTGATTCACGAACTTCGTGGCTGAGCGAGATGGGAGAGCATCTGCGCCTCTTCCAGGGCAATCACGCGATTTCTGGACTGGGCTGCAGCCAGCGGCGGCCAAAAGTGTCACCGCGCCATGCACAAGGTGCCACGGCTCGCTCCAAACGAAACACTAAAATATTGAATTCATAAGAAGAAAATGGCGGGAGTGACGGGGCTCGAACCCGCGACCTCCGGCGTGACAGGCCGGCGCTCTAACCAACTGAGCTACACCCCCGAAGCGCTACACCGTGTGGCGGCGCGTCGAGATGGCGGGTGATAAAGGCCCCTCCGGACCAAGTCAAGCACCCAACTCTCACAGGCCTGCCCGAATTGCGAGGCCTGTGCACAACCTCAAACCTGGCGGAATATTTTGCTGGGGAAATGGTGGGCGGTGACGGGCTCGAACCGCCGACCCTCTCGGTGTAAACGAGATGCTCTACCAACTGAGCTAACCGCCCGCCTGCTACGCCGGCCGTCGATCCCGCCGCAATAGAAGAATGACACGTCGGGCGCGCGCTGGCGCTACGCCGCATATAGAGAGCCTTGGGGCCGCAGTAAACCTCCCCGATGCCCTCCGGAGGCGCAGGAGGCGCATGGACATCGTGGAGACAGGCAAAGCGCACGTCTTTGCCGCGCGCGCCACAGCAGCGCTCGCAGGCCAATCCAGACACCGTGACTTTAAGGAAGTGCCGGCAATTCGTGCTCAAGCCTTGGGCGAGCCATCGAAGTGCGAACCAGCTTTTAACACCCCGCCCCTTGGTGGCGCGGGATGAGGGGCGGGCACGGGCCTGATAGACCCGGCCCCGCCAGACCCGGGGGCGCCACCAGCCACATGGCGAGGCGCCCGTCCGGGAATATTACATCAGCCGTTGACGGCTTCCTTCAGGCCCTTGCCGGGCGTGAACTTCGGCGCCTTGGAGGCGCTGATCTTCACCGGCTTGCCGGTGCGGGGATTGCGGCCTTCACGGGCAGCGCGGGTCACCACAGAGAAGCTGCCGAAGCCAATGAGCTTCACTTCCTGGCCCTTCTGGAGCGCCTGGGCGATGATGTCGAACGTCGCGTCCACCGCGGCCTGCGCAGCGGCCTTGGTGAGCTTGGCCTCGTCGGCCACCGCGGCGATCAGTTCGTTCTTGGTGGTCATGTGACCGTTCCTTCCTTTGTTATCCTGGAATCGTCACCGGCTGTGCCGAGGACGACCGGGCGGAAAATTTACGGAAAATGCGGCTTTTGCAAGCGCGATCAGCCACAAACCCGCATAAATACACGATTTCCAAAGCTTGACATCGCTCAAGAAAAAGGGCGGCGCGAAAGTCGCGCCGCCCTCTTATTGGCCTAAGCCCTTGAAAACGCTCAATGAGCGACGACACCCGGTGCTTCTTCGCCAGGAACCACGGCATTCACAGGCTTTTCAGCCCATTCGATGGGTATAGGGCGCCGCACCAGGGCGCGGGTGAGGACTTCATCCATGTGAGAGACCGGAATGATCTCCAGGGCGTTCTTCACATTCGAGGGAATGTCCGCCAGATCCTTGGCGTTTTCCTCGGGAATGAGCACCAGCTTGATACCGCCGCGCAGAGCCGCAAGGAGCTTTTCCTTGAGGCCGCCGATCGGCAGAACCCGCCCGCGCAGCGTGATCTCGCCCGTCATCGCCACATCGCGTCGCACCGGAATGCCCGTGAGCACCGAGACAATGGTCGTCACCATCCCCACGCCAGCCGAGGGCCCGTCCTTCGGGGTCGCACCCTCGGGAACATGAACGTGGATGTCGCGACGCTCGAACAGCGGCGGCTCGATGCCGAAATCCACCGCCCGTGAGCGGACGTAGGACGCTGCCGCCGAGATGCTTTCCTTCATGACGTCGCGCAGATTGCCGGTGACGGTCATCTTGCCCTTGCCGGGCATCATGACACCCTCGATGGTCAGCAATTCGCCGCCCACCTCGGTCCACGCCAAGCCCGTCACGACGCCAACCTGGTCCTCCGCGTCGATCTCGCCGTAGCGGAAGCGCGGTGCACCCAGGAAGTCCTCGAGATTCTTCTCGGTGACCTTCACCGACTTGCGCTTGGAGACGACGAGTTCCTTCACCGCCTTGCGGGCGAGGTTGGAAATTTCGCGCTCCAGGTTACGCACGCCGGCTTCACGGGTGTAGCGACGGATCAGCGTCATCAACGCCCCCTCGTCGATGGCCCATTCCTTCGGCTGGAGGCCATGCTTCTGCACCGTATTTGGAATGAGGTGCTTGCGCGCGATCTCGGACTTCTCGTCTTCGGTGTATCCGGCGATGCGGATCACTTCCATACGGTCGAGCAGCGCGGGGGGAATGTTCAGCGTGTTGGCCGTGGTCACGAACATCACGTTGGAAAGGTCATAGTCGACCTCCAGGTAATGGTCGTTGAAGGTCCCGTTCTGCTCCGGGTCCAGCACTTCCAGCAGCGCCGCCGAGGGATCGCCCCGGAAGTCCGCGCCCATCTTGTCGATTTCGTCCAGAAGGAACAGCGGATTGGCCTTCTTGGCCTTGCGCATGGACTGGATGATTTTGCCCGGCATGGAGCCGATATAGGTCCGCCTGTGACCGCGGATCTCGGCCTCATCACGAACGCCGCCCAGCGAAACACGCACGAACTCACGGCCCGTCGCCTTGGCTATGGACTTGCCGAGCGACGTCTTGCCGACGCCCGGAGGTCCAACCAGGCACAGGATCGGCCCCGCGAGCTTGTTCGCGCGGCTCTGCACGGCCAGATACTCGACGATGCGCTCCTTGACCTTGTCGAGGCCATAGTGGTCGCTGTCGAGGATCGACTGGGCGAAATCCAGATCCTTCTTGACCTTGCTCTTGATGCCCCACGGAATCGAAAGCAGCCAGTCGAGATAGTTGCGAACAACTGTCGCCTCGGCGGACATGGGCGACATCTGGCGGAGCTTCTTCAGCTCGTGCGTCGCCTTTTCGCGGGCTTCCTTCGTCAGCTTGGTGCGCTTGATGCGGTCTTCCAGCTCCTGGAGATCGTCGCGACCGTCTTCGTCGCCCAACTCCTTCTGGATCGCCTTCATCTGCTCGTTGAGATAATACTCGCGCTGGGTCTTCTCCATCTGGCGCTTCACCCGCGTGCGGATGCGCTTCTCCACCTGGAGCACGGAGATTTCACTCTCCATCAGGCCCAAAACCTTCTCAAGCCGGTCGGCGACCTTGATGGTCTCCAGCACGCCCTGCTTTTCCGGGATCTTCACCGCGAGATGAGACGCGATGGTGTCGGCGAGTTTGGAGTGGTCGTCGATCTGACCGACGACACCCACCACCTCGGGCGACACCTTCTTGTTCAGCTTCACGTAATTCTCGAACTCGGTGACAACCGAGCGCGCCATCGCCTCAGCCTCGACCTTGTCGCCGGCTTCGTCGTCCAGGGTGATCGCCTCGGCCTCGTAGAGGTCGGTGCGCTCGGTGTATTGCACAACCTGGGCGCGGGTCACGCCTTCAACCAGCACCTTCACGGTGCCGTCTGGCAGCTTCAGAAGCTGTAGAACGGTCGCCAGCGTTCCAACGCGGTAGATGGCGTCAGGCGCCGGATCATCGTCCGAGGCGTTCTCCTGGGTGGCCAGGAGGATGTAGGTATCGCCGCGCATCACCTCTTCGAGGGCGCGAATGGACTTCTCGCGACCGACGAACAGGGGAACGATCATGTGCGGGAACACCACGATATCCCGCAAGGGCAGCACCGGAAACGTCTGGGAGACGCCCGGGACGAGAGGGGGGCGCGGCTTTTGGCTCGTCATGACCCAATCCTTTCATGTGACGCAGGCGCAGGCGGACGGACGTCCGTCTGCGCAACGCAGCCGGGACCTGAGCGGAATTTCAATGCAGGAGCGGCAGGATTGCCGCGAGAGGCACGAGAAACGAGCCAGGATGCCGGAGTCTTCAAAACATAAATGGAGAGCGTAAATGCGGGTTTCAAGATGTTCCGCACCGCACAACGCGCACCCGTCGGAACCAAAACCGCCCATGCCGAAAAGGCGAGCCCCCGCCCCGCCTCAACGCCACAGGCGCGGAGGCGAAGGGTGGGGGCCAGAGCCTCACGCACTGGCGCCAGCGTCGCCGACCCGATCGGCGTAAATGTAGAGCGGCCGGGCATTCTGCTCGACCACTTCCTTGCTGATGACGACCTCCTCGACCCCTTCGAGGCCGGGCAGGTCGAACATGGTATCCAGCAGGATGCCTTCCATGATGGACCGCAGACCGCGCGCACCGGTCTTGCGGTCAATCGCCTTGCGGGCGATTGCGCCGAGCGCCTCCTCATGGATCGTCAGATCCACGTTCTCCATCTCGAACAACCGCTGATACTGCTTCACCAGCGCATTCTTCGGCTCGGATAGGATTTGCTTCAGAGCGGCCTCATCCAGGTCTCCCAGCGTCGCAAGAACCGGCAGACGGCCGATGAATTCCGGGATCAGCCCATACTTCAGCAGATCCTCGGGCTCCACTTCGCGGAACACCTCGCCTGGCCGGCGATCCTCGACCGACGCCACCTTGGCGGCAAAGCCGATGGAGGTGCCGCCCTTGCCGCGCGCTGCGATAATCTTGTCGAGCCCCGCGAACGCGCCACCGCAGATGAACAGGATGTTCGTGGTGTCGACCTGAAGGAACTCCTGCTGGGGGTGCTTGCGGCCACCCTGCGGGGGAACGGAGGCAACCGTGCCTTCCATGATCTTCAGCAACGCCTGCTGCACACCCTCTCCGGACACATCGCGCGTGATCGAGGGGTTGTCCGATTTGCGGCTGATCTTGTCGATTTCGTCGATATAGACGATGCCGCGCTGCGCCCGCTCGACATTATAATCGGCCGACTGGAGCAGTTTGAGGATGATGTTTTCCACATCCTCACCCACATAGCCCGCCTCGGTGAGTGTCGTGGCGTCGGCCATGGTGAACGGAACATCAAGGATGCGCGCGAGGGTTTGAGCAAGCAATGTCTTGCCCGAACCGGTCGGCCCGATCAGCATGATGTTGGATTTTGCCAGTTCCACATCGCCGTGCTTGGTCGCGTGGTTCAGGCGCTTGTAGTGGTTGTGCACCGCAACCGAGAGGACCTTCTTCGCGTGCTCCTGGCCGATGACATAGTCATCCAGGACCTTGCGAATTTCCTTCGGGGTGGGAATGCCGTCACGCGACTTCACAAGCGAGGACTTGGATTCCTCGCGGATGATGTCCATGCACAGTTCCACGCACTCGTCGCAAATGAAGACCGTAGGCCCTGCGATGAGCTTGCGGACCTCGTGCTGGCTTTTGCCGCAGAACGAGCAGTAAAGCGTGTTCTTGCTGTCGCTGCCGCCGGTCTTGCTCATCTTCATCTCCGTCCGGCTCCCCTCTCGCGCACCAAATGTGCCCGACGCAGGAAACCCAATGCGGGAGCAAAAGCGATTTTCACCGCCCGCTCCTCCCGGTCCGACCCCAGGGCCAAACCTCAGCCAACCACCCTCCGACACTCCGATCAAGGCATATGCATGGATTATGCCCATTCGGCCTGCCTGAGGCTCGTATCCTCAAAGAAAGCCTGGAACGCTGCGGATGCCACCGCCCCGTCCGCGCCGGGAGCGCGGACGATCTCATCTTCCCCCAAACCGGGAGCGTAGAATCTGCCTGATCTCCCCGCATGAAACGGGCGAAGCTGCGCTGCGCGGGCTGGAAACCCCGCGCAGCCTCGAAATCAAGCGGACGAATCCACCGGACGGATCGTTCTGCAAGCCGGCTCATTTACGCATGCAAGCGCGATCTTGCACTGCACGCAAGAGCCCTCTGACGATCCGACCTTCGCAAGCCGATGGATCAGGCCTTCGCCGTATCGTCCGTGGGCCGCTTATCGATCACCGAATCGATAAGGCCAAACTCCTGCGCGGCACTGGCAGTCATGAAATTGTCGCGCTCAAGGGCAGTCTCGATTCGCTCGTAGGTCTGCCCTGTGTGCTTCACATAGATTTCATTCAACCGCTTCTTCAGGTTCAGGATTTCCTGGGCATGGAGCATGATGTCCGTGACCTGGCCCTGAACGCCGCCTGAGGGCTGGTGAACCATGATTCGAGCATTTGGCAGTGCGAAGCGCATGCCTTTCTCACCGGCGGTCAGAAGCAACGACCCCATGGATGCCGCCTGCCCTACGCACAAGGTGGATACCGGCGGGCGAATGAACTGCATGGTGTCGTAGATCGCCAGTCCCGACGTCACCACTCCCCCGGGGGAGTTGATGTACATCGAGATTTCCTTTTTGGGGTTTTCCGCCTCAAGGAACAGCAATTGCGCCACCGTCAAGGTGGACATGCCGTCCTCGACCGGCCCGGTCAGGAAGATGATGCGCTCCTTGAGCAGGCGCGAATAAATGTCATACGAACGCTCGCCCCGGTTGGTCTGTTCGACCACCATCGGCACAAGGTAATTCACGAAAGTATCAACAGGATCGCGCATCTCAGGTCCTCGGCGCGACGCCCCGAAGGCACGCCGCGCTCTTTCGTCACTGTGGAGACGAATGACGGCCTGGGATCAGGCCGCCTTTTCCTCTTCCTCCTTGTAGAGCTCCTCACGCGAGACCGTCTTATCGGTCACGGATGCAAGCTCCAGGAGGAAGTCGACAACCTTCTCTTCGAAAAGAGGAGCGCGGACGGACGCCATCGCCTGGGGATTGCGGCGATAGTAGTCCCAAACCTGCTGCTCTTGACCAGGGAATTGACGCGCCCGCTCCACCACCGCGCGAGTCACTTCGTCATCGCTGACCTGTATATTGTTGCGCTCACCGATCTCCGCAAGAACCAGTCCGAGACGGACCCGCCGTTCCGCGATGCGCTGATAGTCGGCCCGCGCATCGTCCTCGGTGGTGCCTTCGTCGGCGAAGGTGCGGTTCTGGGCGGTAAGGTCCTGCTGGACCTGCGCCCACACGCCGTCGAATTCCTGTCCCACGAGGGTCGGGGGAACGTCGAACTGGTGCATGCCGTCCAGTGCGTCGAGCAGGGCGCGCTTCACCTTCTGGCGGCTGACGCCGGTGTGCTCCTGCGAAATCCGCTGGCGCACCTGCTCCTTCAGCTTGTCCAGGCTGTCCTGGCCGAGCGTCTTGGCGAATTCGTCGTCCAGGGTGAAGGTCCCGGGCGCCTCGACCAGCGACGCCTTCACCTCGAAGGTGGCGTCCTTGCCGGCCAGTTCACGGGCCGCATAAGCCTCGGGGAATGACACATTGACCGTGCGGTCTTCGCCGGCTGAAATCCCAACAAGCTGCTCCTCGAAACCCGGAATGAAGCTGTTGGAGCCCAGCACAACCTGAATGCCCTCGCCGGTGCCGCCCTCGAACGGCACGCCATCGATTGAGCCGGCGAAGTCCACGGTAACGCGGTCGCCGTTTTCCGCAGCGGCTTCCTTCGCCGCGAACGGACGGTTGGAATCGGCAAGACGGCTCAGGGTTTCGTCCACCTCGGCATCCGAGACTTCGGTCACAAGCCGCTCGATGGAAATGTCCCGGAAATTGCCGAGTTCGATCTTCGGCAGCACTTCCAGCTCGACCGTGTAGGTCAGGTCGTCAGCGCCGTCGATCACGCGGCGTACCTCGTCTTCATCCTTCGGCAGCTCGACGCGCGGCTGGAGCGCCAGGCGCAGGCCGCGCTCCTGGACGATCTTGCCGTTGGCCTCGGTCACGGCCTGTTCGATGATTTCAGCCATCACCGACTTGCCATAGACGCGCTTGAGGTGAGCCACCGGAACCTTGCCCGGACGAAAGCCCTTGAGCTGAACGGTATTCTTCAGCTCGGTCAGGCGCGTGTTGGCCTTGGCGTCCAGTTCGGTGGCGGGAAGCACCACGCGGAACGCGTGCTTGAGGCCGTCCACCTGAGTCTCAGTCACCTGCATCGTCTTGCCTTCATTCAAAAGCCGCCGAGGCGGCATAAAATTCCGAGCACACCTCGCGAGAGGCGCGGCGCGCGACCGAGATACGATGGCGTGGTGCGGGCGGAGGGTTTCGAACCCCCACGACTTTCGTCACGGGAACCTAAATCCCGCGCGTCTACCAGTTCCGCCACGCCCGCAGCCATCGAACCCGCGCGTCAGGCACGGCTCACCGGGTGCGCGTTTCAATGAATCGGCACCGACCGGGTTGGGGCTTATATCATGTCGCGTTTGACGTGCAGCAAGAAAAAGCGGGCAAAATCCACCCCCAAATCTGACCTTAGAAGCCAACAACGCCTTATGTTGCGTCGCACGTCGGCGAATTTCGGGTCCCGGCCCGAAATGGCCGCATCTGGTCGCGGCCCGGAGAGGTAAATGCGTCTTGCCCTTTGCGCCTGGGCGAGACAAGGTCGCCACGCTCCAGTCTTGCCCGAGGAGAGCAGCTTTGCGCGTTGATGGCCCTTCCCGCCGTTCCGTCCTCACCGGAACCGCCGCTCTCGCGCTAGGCAGCGCCCTGCCCCGCCTCGCGTTCGCCCAATCTTCCGTCACTCCTCCGGCCCCTGCCACAGCTCAGGTCTCCCGGCTGCGGGTATCCACAATGGAGCGCATCGAACTGGGCGGCCAGACGCCACTCGCCCTGTTCCAGAATCTGCTGCCTGGACCCGTGCTGCGGGTGAAGCATGGAGAAAAACTGACGGCGACGGTGGAGAACACCATCGAGACGCCGCTTTCGATCAACTGGCAGGGTGTCAGGGTGCCGAATGCGCTCGACGGCGTGCCCGGCCTCACCGGAGAGGCCATCGCCAAGGGCGCCAGCGCAGACATCAGTTTCGCCCCGCCGGATGCCGGCACCTATCTGTATCGCGCTTTCCAGCCCGAACTGGCGCAACGCGCTTTGGCGGGTGCGCTGATCGTGGAGGAGCCGGGCACCTCGGCCTATGCGTCCGACCATGTTCTGCTCATCCAGTCCTGGGCGCCCGACCCCACGACGAAGGTGCCGCTGCTCACGGTGAACGGGGCGGTCTCGCCGACATTCGAGGCGCCTGCCAGCGATCGCTCGCGCCTGCGGCTGGTGAACGCCGGCGTTCAGTTCCTTCGGCTTCAGATCGCCGCCAGTTGTTATGTGCTCGCGGTGGACGGCCAGCCGGTGCAGCCCTTCGCGCTGAAGGACGGTCGCGCCCAACTGACGCCGGGCGGGCGGCTCGATCTCGCAGTGGACATCGGCACCGCCGATCCTATTCCCGTGAATGTCGAGACCGGCAGCCTGCCTATCCAGCTTGCCCTCGTGACGCCAGTCGGCTCCGGTAGCGCGCAGAGCACGCCGGCACTGCCGCTCCCCACCGCGCTGCCCTCGAACGGCCTCCCCGACAAGATTCCACTGGAAAAGGCGTCGCGTTTCGAGGTTCCGATCGGGCCTGGCACCGTGAGCCTTTCGTCTTTCCCCTCAGTGGGCACAGTGGCGCGCGGCACCTCAGTGGTGCTGGCTTTCGCCAACCAATCGGATGCGCCGGTGGCGGTCCAGCTTCACGGCGCCCCCTGCCGCTTGCTTGACGGCCTCGACGATGGCTGGAAGCCTTGGTGGCACGATGCGGTGCCTGTCGGCCCCAAGACCACGGTTCGTGTCGCCCTGCTGGCCGATAGCCCCGGAAAATGGGCCATTGTCGGCCTCAGGGGCGGCGATGGCGCCGTGGTGGCGGCGCGATCCTACGAGGTGAAATGACGTTGACCTGAGCTACCGCCTCCGGGCGGTCAGAGTCAGGACGACGACAATTCCGCGAACAACCGCGTATAAACCGCCGGCAGAGCCTCCGGCAGGTCATCGGCGATCATACCGGGGCCGGCCTCGCGCGCGGCTTCTCCATGCAGCCACACGCCTGCGCTCGCCGCCTCGAAGGCCGGCATTCCCTGGGCTAGAAGGCCGCAGATGAGTCCCGCCAGCACATCCCCTGCACCGGCGGTCGCAAGAAAAGCCGGCGCGTTCTCGGCGATGGTGGCGCGCCCATCCGGCGCGGCCACGACCGTGTCCGGCCCTTTCAGCACCACCACGGCCCCGAGCCGCTGCGCGGCCGCGCGTGCGCGGGTGACTTTTGAGGGTGAGCCCATCACCTCCCCGACGTCGCCGAACAGGCGTGAGAACTCCCCTTCGTGCGGCGTCACGACCGCTTGTGCGGCGTATGCAAGCATGGCGGCGAGCGCAAGCGGCTCCCCGGCAAAGCTCGTGAGAGCGTCCGCGTCCACGACCAAGCTGCGCGAGGGTCCTGCGCTGACCTGAAGCATCTCGCGTGCGGTCTCTCCCGCTCCCAACCCTGGGCCGATGGCAAGGGCGACGAGACGCGGGTCTGCGAGCAGGCGCTCGAGATCCTCCGGCGTCGCGGCTGGCCGCACCATCAGCGCGGCGTAGGAGGCCGCGTGCATGGGCAGCGCATCTGGCGGGCAGGCAATCGTCACCAGACCCGCGCCCGCCCGCAACGTTCCACGAGCCACCAGCCGGGCGGCGCCTGCGGTCCAGGCGCCGCCGCTGACCACCACCGCGTGGCCACGTCGATATTTATGGCCATCGCCGGCCGGCACGGGAAAGCTCGCGCGCCAGGCGAAGGGGTCGTTGACCGCGGTTTTCGGGTTGATCTCCTCCAGCACGCTGTCGGGAATGCCGATGTCCGCCACACGGACCTTGCCGCACATGGCGCGGCCGGGCAGCAGGAGGTGGCCGGGCTTGCGGCGGAAGAAGGTGACAGTCTCCTCCGCAGGCGCCGCAGCGCCGCGCACCCGCCCGGTGAGGCCATCCAGCCCTGAGGGAAGGTCGACGGCGATGATCGGCTTCCCGCTCGCGGCCATGCGTTCGATCAGCGTGAGCGGCGCCCCCGCGAGGTCGCGCCCCAGCCCCGCGCCGTAGAGCGCATCGACGATCAGGTCGATGGATGAGAAATCCAGGCTCTCGGCGCTTTCCACCGGCCCGGTCCAGCGTTTTGCGGCCCGCGCAGCATCGCCCATAAGTGCATCGCGCTGACCGAGGAGGGCGAGACGGACCTTAAAACCCCGCTGGACCAGCACCCGCGCCGCGACGAACCCGTCGCCACCATTATTTCCCGGACCACAAAGAACCGCGATGCGCGTAGGGTATGGACGGCGCGCGACGGCATCCGCTACCGCCATTCCGGCACGCTCCATCAGCGTCGTCCCGCTGACCCCACCGGCGATCGCCAGTGCGTCGGCGTGGGCCATTTGCTCGGGCTCCAACAGCGCGGTCATGTCCCTGCCCATCATTCACATGCCTATTTCTGATCCAGAGATGGTCGGTGCCTGAAGATGTAAGTGAATATATTTTAGTCAATTGACTATAATTTAATCATAGAATCTGCAACTTCGCCGCCCGACATCAGCAACGGCGGGCATGGCACGCATCCTGCTTAAAGAGCAGGCGGCGCGGCCAGCCATCGGCGGGCCGGGTCATGGGGAGACGGAGCGCATGAAGAAGATTGAGGCCATCATCAAACCGTTCAAGCTCGATGAAGTGAAAGAGGCACTTCAGGAGGTGGGCTTGCAAGGCATTACGGTTACGGAAGCAAAGGGCTTCGGGCGCCAGAAGGGCCATACAGAACTTTATCGCGGCGCAGAATATGTGGTCGATTTCCTCCCCAAGGTGAAGATCGAGGTCGTCCTTTCCGACGAGATGGTCGAAAAGGCCGTCGATGCTATCCGTCGCGCGGCACAGACCGGGCGCATCGGCGATGGAAAAATCTTCGTCTCCAGCATCGAGGAAGCCATCCGCATCCGGACCGGGGAATCGGGTCTCGACGCCATCTGACGCTTGGGCTACCTAGAGCCTGCATCTGCAGGAAAGGCAGTTCCGAAAATGACAAAAGTCAAGGACGTCTTTGATTCGATCAAGGCGAACGACGTTAAATACGTCGACCTGCGCTTCACGGATCCTCGCGGCAAGTGGCAGCACGTAACATTCGACCTGTCCATGGTGGACGAGGAGCTGTTCTCGGAAGGCACCGCCTTCGACGGCTCATCGATTGCCGGTTGGAAGGCGATCAACGAGTCCGACATGCAGCTCATGCCGGACCCAGCCACGGCGTGCATCGATCCGTTCTTCTCCGAAACCACCATGTCCATCGTCTGCGACGTTGTTGAGCCGACGACGGGCGAACCCTATTCGCGCGACCCACGCGGTATCGCCAAGAAGGCGGAAGCCTATGCCAAGTCGACTGGCATCGGCGACGCGGTCTATTTCGGCCCCGAGGCCGAATTCTTCATCTTCGACGACGTGAAGTTCAAGGCCGACCCGTACAACACGGGCTTCAAGCTGGACTCGATCGAGCTACCGACCAACGGCGACACCGATTACGAGGGCGGCAACCTCGGCCACCGCGTGAAGACCAAGGGCGGCTACTTCCCCGTTCCCCCGATCGACAGTGCCCAGGACATGCGTTCCGAGATGCTCGGCGCCATGGCCAAGATGGGCGCCAGGGTCGAGAAGCACCACCACGAAGTGGCCTCCGCCCAGCACGAACTCGGCCTCAAGTTCGGCCCCCTCGTGACCATGGCCGACCACCTGCAAATCTATAAGTACTGCATCCACCAGGTGGCCAACATCTACGGCAAGACGGCGACCTTCATGCCGAAGCCGGTGTTCGGCGACAACGGCTCCGGCATGCACGTTCACCAGTCCATCTGGAAAGACGGCAAGCCCCTGTTCGCCGGCGACAAGTATGCCGACCTCAGCCAGGAATGCCTGTGGTACATCGGCGGCATCATCAAGCATGCCAAGTCGCTGAACGCCTTCACCAATCCGCTGACCAATTCCTACAAGCGGCTGGTTCCCGGCTACGAGGCCCCCGTGCTGCTCGCCTATTCTGCGCGCAACCGTTCGGCCTCCTGCCGTATCCCCTACACCAACAACCCGAAGGCCAAGCGCGTCGAGGTTCGCTTCCCCGATCCGGGCGCGAACCCCTATCTCGCCTTCGCAGCCCTCTTCATGGCCGGCATGGATGGCATCCTGAACCGCATCGATCCCGGCGCGGCCATGGACAAGGATCTGTACGACCTGCCCCCGGCGGAACTGAAGCAGATCCCCACCGTGTGCGGTTCGCTGCGCGAGGCCCTGAAGTCCCTGGAAGACGACAACGCCTACCTCCAGAAGGGCGGCGTGTTCACTTCGGATTTCATCGAAGCCTACATCGATCTGAAGATGACCGAGGTGATGCGGTACGACATGACCCCGCATCCGGTCGAATTCGAAATGTACTATTCGGTCTGACCAAAAGGGCGGCCGCCGCGCCGCCCACGGACCTTAAAGGTTCCTCCCAACTGGGGCGCCCTCACGGGCGCCCCTTTTGTTTCGTGGCGGCGTCACGCGCGCAGTTTACGATGGGGGCATGCACCCGAACCGAGCCGCCCGATGCGCATTCCCAGCGATCTAGACACCGAACCTCTCGCCATTGCCCGCGAGGCGCATGACGACGCGCCGAGCAACGCTTCGGGCAATCCCACGTTCGGAGACGTGACCGCAGCGCGCTTCGGCCGCCGCGATCTGCTCAAGGGGCTCCTCGGTGTCGCCGCCATCGGCGCGACCCTCTCCCCGCTCGCCTACGATGCCGCCCGTGCCGAAGCGCCCGCCTCGGGCGATACGCGCTTTCCCTTCCCCGAACTGACCGCAGCGCCCGACGGCACGATCCATGTTGCGGAAGGGCATGAAGCGCACGTCCTGGTTCGCTGGGGAGACCCGGTGCTATCAGGCGCGCCGACGTTCGACCCGGCGAACCAGAGCGCCGCCGCCCAGGCCATGCAGTTTGGCTACAACAACGACTTCGTGGGCTTCATCCCGCGCGCGGGCGCTGATCCGTCATCGCGAGGCATCATGGTGGTGAACCACGAATACACCAGCCCGGAGATGATGTTTCCCGGCATCGGACCGCAGCGCGCCAGAAACGGCTTTCCCGGCATGACGCGCGAGCGGGTGGACATTGAAATGGCGGCGCATGGCGGCTCCGTCATCGAGGTGGCGCGTGAACAGGGCCGCTGGCGCCTTATTGCGGATTCTCCAGTCGCACGACGCATCACCGCGACCACACCGATGGTGCTTTCGGGTCCGGCGGCGGGGGACGAACTTCTAAAAACCCAGGACGATCCCAGCGGCCGGTTCGTTCTCGGCACGATCAACAATTGCGCTGGCGGCGTCACGCCATGGGGCACTTGGCTGACCTGCGAGGAAAACTTCAACGTCTATTTCCTCGGCAAGCCGGATGGTCATCCCCGCAGCTCCGCCCTGAAGCGATATGGCGTGCCAGCCGGCCTCTATGCGTGGGGGCGCTTCCACGACCGCTTCGACATCGAGAAGATACCGAACGAACCGAACCGCTTCGGCTGGGTGGTGGAAATCGACCCACTCGACCCCACCTCCACGCCCAAGAAGCGCACCGCTATGGGCCGCTTCAAGCACGAGGGCGCCGCCAATGTCGTGAATCGTGACGGCCGCTTCGTGGTCTATCAGGGCGACGACCAGAAGATGGATTATGTCTATCGCTTCGTCACCGAGCGGCCATACGATCCCGATAACCGCGACGCCAACCGTGACCTGCTGGATGCCGGAACCCTGTCCGTGGCAGTGTTTCACCCCAATGGCAGCGGGGAGTGGCGTCCGCTGGTGTTCGGGCAGGGGCCGCTGACCCAAGCGAACGGCTTCGCCAATCAGGCGCAAGTGTTGATCGAGGCAAGGTTCGCCAGCGACGCGCTGGGCGCCACCAAGATGGATCGCCCTGAAGACGTAGAGGTCAATCCCAGCACCGGCAAAGTCTATGTGATGCTCACGTCCAACGACACCCGCAAGGAAGATGAGACCAACGCCGCCAATCCCCGAGCGAAGAACGCGTTCGGCCACATCGTAGAAATCGCGCCCGAAGGTGGCGACCATTCCAGCGACCGTTTCACCTGGGAAATCCTGGTGAAATGCGGCGACCCGTCCATTGCTGACGTGGGCGCGACCTTCTCCTCCGCGACATCCGGCTACGGTTGGTTCGCGAATCCCGACAATTGCGCAGTAGACAGCCAGGGTCGGCTTTGGATTGCCACCGATGGCAATTCCGCCAAGGACACGGGACGTACCGACGGCATATGGGGGGTGGAGACCGAAGGTGCGGGGCGCGCGACGGCCAAGCGCTTCTTCTCCGTGCCGATAGGCGCGGAAATGTGCGGGCCCTTCTTCACGCCGGATGACACGACGTTGTTTGTCGCCGTGCAGCACCCCGGCGAGAGCGGGGACGGACGCCTATCCTCGTTTGATGATCCCTCGACCCGATGGCCGGATTTCAAACCCGGCATGCCGCCACGCCCCTCGGTGGTAGCGATCTCCAGGATCGGCGGAGGACGGGTCGGGACATAGCGGGCGGCTGTTCTCAATGCAGAATCAGCCATGCCCCGCCGATCAGGACGGCCTCTGCCACAACCACGCCCACGAACACCGAGCCGCGGAAGGCCAGAAAGCCAGCAATGCCGCACAGAATGCAGAAGATCCGCAGCCAGAGCGGCATGTCCACCAGCGGGCCGGTGGGCACGAAGATCAGCCGCGCCACGACCGCCGCCAGTAGCGCAGCCGCCACAGCCCGCACCCAGGCCAGAAGCTCGCCGCCCTCGTGCACCCGCCGCCCGGCGATGACTGCCAGCGAACGCCACATCTCGGTGGGCAGGAAGCCGACCAGCAACACGATGAGAATGGCATGCCACTCGCTAAGCTGGATCATGCCCGCCTCCGGCGCACCGCTCGGCCGATGAGATAGGCGAGCGTTCCGCCACCGACGCCGCTGATCATCAAGTCCGCGCCGCCGCTCATACCTGCGACGAATGGTGTCGTGAGGAAGCCAAAGGCCAGCGCGCACCAGTCGGTGACTGTATCGGACCCGCGGATCATCAAAAGCGTGAAGGAAATGGGGCTGAGAAACAACAAGCCCACGGCCATTGCGGGTGGAAGCTCGCCCGCCAGTTGATACCCGATGGCGGTCGCCACGATGGATATGGCAAGAAACCCCGAACCCAGGCCGAGAATGAACGGGAATCGGCCGGCGGGCGGCATCTTGGGCAGCAGGCGCTGCCCCTCCGCCCACATGGTCATGGCGACGAGATGCGCCGCGAGCAGTTCTTTCCAGAGCGAACTGCGCGTACTCCGCATGAAGGGCGCGAGCGACACCACCATCGGCAACAGCCGCATGGAGGAGAGGGTCACGGCCAACCCGATAGGCAGGAGCCCGGTCCCGGTCGCGAGCCCACCGATGAGGATGATCTGCGCCGGCAGCGCCCAGATGAGGAGCGTCGAGAGCATCCCCGCGAAGAATGGAAATCCAATGCCTTGGATCAGTCCGCCGTACCCGATATAGCCGGCAAACAAAACAAACCCCGGAACCGAAAACGCATCGCGGAAGCCCGCGAGATACCAGCGGGAGACGGACTTGTTGATGTCGGCTGGCGATGGTTCAGGGAGGGTTTCGGGAGACGACACGGGCACTCGCTGATAGCGCGCCTGGCGGCGCTATTTCGTTTCAACCTACCACCTCGTCCCGCCGACGCTACCCGCGGGAACGCAGAGCTTGGGCACGGCCCATGCGTCGGAGCACGGCCGCGCTTTCTCTGCGGTATCATATGATCGTAGAAGGCAAGTGCCGCCGTTCCACGAGAGTCGCCACCCGTGCGCATCCGACCCATCATCTATCGTGAGCCAACGGCCGCCTTTGCGCCGTTCGCGGACGATCCGGTCGCCGCCCTGCTGGAAAGCAGTGCGCGGGACGGCGGGCGGGGGCGCTATTCCTATATCGCCGTCGAGCCACACAGCGTGATCGTCGCTGATCGGGACGGCACGCGTGTGGATGGGCAGTCAGCGGCAGGCGACCCCATCGCTATCTTGAAGCGCGAACTGTCGAAGCTCCCGCCGCCGGATGGCGACTGCCCGGTGCCATTCCGCACTGGGGCGGTGGGTTTCTTCGGATACGAACTCGGCCGGCATATGGAGCGCCTACCTGCACCCAAGCGGGATATGGCGGCGGGCAAAGCGATGCCGGACATGATGGTGGGCCTATACGACACCATTCTGGCCTTCGACCATGAACTTCAAGCCGCTTATGCCCTGTCCAGCGGACCCTCGGGACGTCTTGAACGGGTGCTCTCCCGGCTCGCCCAGGCGCCGTCCGAGGACGCACCTAGCCCCGATTGGACAGCGCGGGGAACCTGGCAGGCCGGACAGACCCGGCCGGAGGTCGAGGCCGGCATCGCCCGTGCAATCGAGTACATTCGCGCCGGCGACATCTTCCAGGCGAACATCACACAGCGCATGCGCGCGGCGCGACCCGAGGGACTTTCGGATCTCGAGCTGTATCTCCGCCTGCGCGCGCTTAGCCCGGCGCCGTTCGCGGCATTGCTGAGATGCGGGGCCGAACACTCAGTCATCAGCGCCTCGCCAGAGCGATTTCTCAGCCTCACCTCCAATGGCGCGATCGAGACCCGGCCCATCAAGGGCACGCGCCCACGCGATGCCGACCCAGAGCGCGATGCCGCCCTGGCGGCGGAGCTTCTGGCGAGCCCGAAAGATCGGGCCGAGAATTTGATGATCGTCGATCTCATGCGTAACGATCTTGGCCGAGTATCGGCGCTGGGCAGCGTGCGGGTCCCCGTTCTGAACGGGTTGGAAACATTCGCCTCCGTGCATCATCTGGTCTCGGCGGTGGAGAGCAGACTTGCGCCTGGCCTTGGTCCGCTTGATTTGCTGCGGGCGTGCTTTCCAGGCGGCTCAGTGACGGGCGCTCCGAAAATCCGCGCCATGGAGATCATCCACGAACTGGAGACGGTGCCGCGTGGTCCGTATTGCGGCGCCATCGGCTGGATCGGCCTCGATGGCGCGATGGACAGTTCCATCGTCATCCGCACGCTGGTGCGCTCGGGCGAGACGCTGATCGCCCAGGCCGGTGGGGGGATCGTCGCGGATTCCGATCCGGCGGGCGAATACGAGGAAAGCATGGTGAAGATTGCGCCGATGCTACGGGCCGTGACCGGGGAGGCTCCATGAAAGTCTGGCTCAATGGTGCCGTGATGGACGCTGATCACGCCCTGATTTCTTCCGCCGACCGTGGCTTCACGCTGGGCGATGGGCTGTTCGAGACCATGCAGGCGCGCGATGGCTGCGTGCTGCGGCTGGCCGCCCATCTCTCCCGTCTTCGCGTTGGGGCCGGGATAATCGGCCTCCAGCTGCCCGACGTCGATTTCGGCGTTGCCCTCACTGACACTTTGGAGGCAAACGCGCTTGCGTCGGGGGTGTTGCGGCTGACCGTGACCCGCGGCGTCGGCCCGCGCGGCGTGCTGCCACCTGCTGAGCCCGCGCCACCGTCCTCATCACCGCCGCGCCCATGGCTCCCCCTCCCCCGCCCGCACGGCTCATCATTGCTCGTGTGACACGACGCAATGAATTCTCGCCGTTGGCAGGGGTTAAGTCGCTGAACTATCTGGACAATATCCTCGCCCGGCAAGAAGCCGCTGCACGCGGGGTGGACGACGCCGTGCTGCTGAACACGCGCGAGCGCGTGGCGGAGACGACCATCGCCAACCTTTTCGCGGTGCTAGAAGGTGAGATCCTGACCCCGCCGCTTCGCGATGGTGCCCTCCCCGGGATCATGCGTGCCGAAGTGTTGAGGGCGGGGGCGCAGGAGGGGACACTGACACCGGCCAATCTGACAGGGGCGAGGGAAATCTTCCTCACGAGCAGCCTGGGTATTCGATCCGTCGCCGCACTTGAGGGGCAATCGTTATCCGATTTCAGCGTCGCGCAGGCCATGCGGGCCAAGCTGGGGTAAATTTCCCGCCAGCCTGCACGCTCGTGGAGGACAGGAGCGAACTCGCCGCTCCCGTCGGCGTTGGTCCTCAGGTGTGAATCACCCGGCCGTACGCATCCAGCACGCTCTCGTGCATGGTTTCCGAGAGGGTCGGATGCGGAAAGACCGCATGCATCAGGTCTTCTTCCGTGGTCTCCAGGTTCATGGCGATGACGAAGCCCTGGATCAGTTCGGTGACTTCCGCACCGACCATGTGCGCGCCGAGAAGCTGGCCCGTCTTCTTATCGAAGATGGTCTTCACCAGCCCCTCGGGCTCGCCGAGCGCAATCGCCTTGCCGTTGCCGACGAAGGGGAAGCGGCCGACGCGTATTTCGCGGCCCTGCTCCTTGGCCTTCTTCTCGGTGAGACCCACAGAGGCGATCTGCGGCACGCAGTAGGTGCAGCCGGGGATCATGTTCTTGTCCATGGCATGCGTATGGAGACCCTTGATGGTCTCGACGCAGATCACGCCTTCATGCTCCGCCTTGTGCGCGAGCATCGGCGGGCCGGCCACGTCGCCGATCGCCCACACGCCCGGCACATTGGTGCGGCCGAGCCCGTCGGTGACAATGGTGCCGCGCTCGATCTTGACACCGATGGCTTCCAGCCCCAGGCCGTCAACGTTGCCCACCACGCCCACCGCCGAGATCATCCGGTCAACGGTCCGGTCGATCTTCGCGCCCTTGGCATCCTCGATATGCGCGGTGAGGCTGTCGGGGTGCTTGGTGATGCCCGTCACCTTGGCGCCGGTCATGATCTTCATGCCCTGCTTTTCAAACCGCTTGCGGGCGTGGGCGGAGATTTCCTCATCCTCGACCGGCAGAATCTGCGGCAGCACTTCCACCACGGTCACGTCGCAGCCCATTGTCTTGTAGAACGACGCGAACTCGATGCCGATGGCGCCCGAGCCCATCACCAGCAAGGTCTTGGGCATCTTCTCCGGCACCATGGCCTCGAAATAGGTCCAGATCAGCTTCTTGTCCGGCTCCAGGCCCGGCAGCGCGCGTGGGCGGGCGCCGGTGGCGACGATGATGTTTTTGGCAGTGTAGTCGCCTGCGCCGAGCGAACCCTTGGGCGGGTTTTCGGCGGCCACCACCGAGAGCTTGCCCGGCGACGTGATCTTGGCGGTGCCCCAGATCACGTCGATCTTGTTCTTCTTCATCAGGAAGCCGACGCCGGTGTTGAGCTGCTGCGACACCCCGCGCGAGCGCTTCACCACGGCGGCAGCGTCGAAGCCGATGTTTTCGGCGGAGAGGCCGTAATCCTTGGCGTGCTCCATGTAGTGGTAGATTTCGGCCGAGCGCAGCAGCGCCTTGGTGGGAATACAGCCCCAGTTGAGGCAGATGCCGCCGAGATGGGCCTTTTCCACCACGGCGGTCTTAAAGCCCAGCTGCGCCGAACGAATGGCTGCCACATAGCCGCCGGGTCCGCCGCCGATGATGATCACGTCATAGGTGTCAGCCATTGCCGTCTCCTTGCCGCGCAGCGCGCGGAAATGTCTGTGACTTCAGGGCCGCCAGGGCCGCTTCAAACAAATTCAAATCGCGCCAGGGGTCCGCCACCGGCGCCTCCGGGACCAGAATCGGGTAGCCCCCGAGGATCGCCGCTTCGGCGAGCATGAGATTGTCCGGAAGATCGAAATCCTCCACATGCATCCCATCCGCCAGCGGCGCCGCCTGATGCTGGCCGGCGCCGATCGCCCGACGCGTGCGGACGACCAGATTTTCCGGCGTGCCGGAATAGCCAATCACGACCTTTCCAAGCGCAAAACAGAAGCCCAACTCGAACACCGTGCCGGCATCCGCGCTCACGCCCCGGAATGGGGACAGGTTGGCGATGACGGCTTCAGCGGCGCGCATCATGCGGACATTGGCCTCGAAGATTCGACGGCTCGCGCCCGGCAGGCCCGGGGCGAGCCCGTTGTCGAGCGGGTAAAGGCCGGTGAAACCGTACAGAGTGCACAGCTCCACCTTGCGCCGGCCGATATCCCTAGCGTCATCGAGGAAGACCTCCGGCCCAGCGAGATAAAGCTTCATCCCCGCGCATCCTTATCCGGGCGGCTGTCACCGCCCGGCGGGTCTCACACCAGCATCGCGAAGGGCTTCTCGACATAGTCCTTGAAGGCCCCGAGAAGCTCCGCGCCCAGCGCACCGTCCATGACGCGGTGGTCGCAGGTAATGGTCGCGGTCATCTGGGTCGCGATCTTGATCTCGCCGCCACGCACCACGGCACGCTGCTCCGATGCGCCGATGGCGATTATGGAGGATTGCGGGGCGTTGATGATCGCGGTGAAATTCCGGATGCCCATCATGCCCAGGTTGGAGATGGACGTGGCGCCGCCAGAATATTCCTCGGGCTTCAGCTTCTTGGTGCGGGCGCGGCCGGCAAGGTCGCGCATCTCGTTGGAGATGGCGGAAAGCGTCTTGGTCTCTGCCTTCTTGACGAGCGGGGCGAACAGGCCGCCCTCAATGGCGACCGCAACACCCACGTCCGAATGCTTCATGCGCAGGATGCGGTCCTCGGCCCACACCGCGTTTGCGGCGGGTACCTTCTGGAGTGCCAGCGCCAGCGCCTTGATGATGAAGTCGTTTACGGAGACGCGGTAGGTTGGCTTGCCGTCCTTGTCCTTCGGCGCCGTGGCGTTCACCGTCTCGCGCAGCTTCATCAGGTCATCGAGATCGCAATCCACCGAGAGTGTGAAGGTGGGCGTCAGTTGCTCGCTCTCCACCAGCCGCTTGGCGATGGTCTTGCGCATTCCGTCGAGCGGGACTTCCTCGTAAGTGCCCTTTTCGTAGAGCGCTTTGACCTGCTCGGGGCCCGGCGCGGTGGCCGTAGCTTTGGGAGCGGGCGCGGCAGCAGCAACGGGAGCGGCGGCAACCGGAGCAGCCGCTGGCGCAGCGGCCGGCTTCGCACCAGACTGGGCACCATCTAGATCGCGCGCGACGATGCGGCCGTGCGGACCGGAGCCCGACAGCGCGGCCAGATCCACACCTTTTTCCTTGGCAAGACGGCGGGCGAGCGGTGAGGCAAAGATGCGCTCGCCCTGCCCGCTTACAGCGGGAGCTGGCGCCGGCTCCGCGGCAGCGGCCGGTGCGGCAACTGGGGCTGAAGCGGTCGGAGCAGCAGCCGGCGCGGCAGCGGCCACAGGGGCCGGAGCCGCCGCAGCGGCGGGCTTTGCGCCACCAGCGGCGGCGGCAGTGGCCTTCACGTCCTCGCCTTCGCTGGCGAGCACGGCGATGAGCTGGTTCACCGGCACGTCCTGTGTCCCCTCGGGAACCAAGATCTTGGCAATGATCCCCTCGTCGATGGACTCCACTTCCATGGTGGCCTTGTCGGTCTCGATCTCGGCGATCACATCGCCGGACTTGACGCTGTCGCCTTCCTTCTTGAGCCACTTGGCGAGGTTGCCCTTCTCCATGGTAGGAGACAGGGCCGGCATCAGGATTTCGATGGGCATTGCTTCAGCTCACCCGTTCAGCGCCAGCGGCGCGTTGGCTTGTTCAATCGTAAACGGCATCCCGAAAGACCGGCGGCGAGCCCTGCGGGCCTCGACCGTTTCGTTCTCGTAAGACCACCGGGTCCGCGATGGCATATCCCGCGATACTCGAGGCTGGCGCCCAGCGTGCTCAGCGATACGTAACCGCGTGCACCGCTGCGATCACGTCGGCGACGGAAGGCAGGGCGAGCTTTTCGAGGTTCGCGGCATACGGCATGGGTACGTCCTTGCCGGTCACGCGCAGCACCGGAGCGTCCAGATAGTCGAACGCTTCCGACATAAGCTTCGCGACGATCTCGGCGCCGACGCCGGACTGGGGCCAGCTTTCTTCCACGGTCACGCAGCGGCCGGTCTTCTTCACCGAGGCGACGATGGTGGGCACGTCCATGGGACGAATGGTGCGCAGGTCGATAACTTCCGCATCGATGCCCTGCTTGGCCAATTCCTCGGCCGCCTTCAGCGCATAGGTCATGCCGATGGACCATGCCACCAGCGTCACATCCTTGCCCGGCCGGGCGATGCGTGCCTTGCCGATTGGCACCACATAATCATCCAGCTTGGGCACCTCGAACGAGTGGCCGTACAGGATTTCGTTTTCCAGGAAGATCACCGGATTGGGGTCGCGGATCGCCGCCTTCAGAAGCCCCTTCGCGTCCGCCGCGCTATAGGGCGCGACCACCTTGAGGCCGGGAACGTGGCTGTACCAGGACGCATAATCCTGGCTGTGCTGGGCCCCAACGCGCGCTGCTGCCCCGTTGGGGCCGCGGAACACCACGGAACAGTGCACCTGCCCGCCGGACATATAAAGCGTCTTGGCGGCCGAGTTGATGATCTGGTCGATCGCCTGCATGGCGAAGTTGAATGTCATGAACTCGATGATGGGCTTGAGGCCGGCCATGGCCGCGCCGACGCCCATGCCGGCAAAGCCGTGCTCGGTGATGGGTGTATCGACAACGCGGCGGGGACCGAACTCCTGAAGCAGGCCCTGGGTGATCTTATAGGCGCCCTGATATTCGGCGACTTCCTCGCCCATGACGAAGACATCAGCGTCTCGGCGCATTTCCTCGGCCATCGCATCGCGCAGCGCCTCGCGCACGGTCATCGTCACCATCTCGGTGCCGGCCGGCACATCCACGTCAGGCTGAATCTCCACCTTGGGCGGGGCGGCGACGGCCGACGGAGCCGGCGCCTTCTGCGGCTCGGGAGCGGCGGCTGCCGCCGGCGAAGGCGCAGGCTCGGCCACCTTCTCAGGAGCGGGCGCGGCGTTGGCATCCTCGCCATCGGCCAGGATGGTCGCGATGGGGGTATTCACGGCCACGTCCTGGGTGCCTTCCGGCACCAGGATCTTGCCGAGGAAACCCTCATCGACCGCTTCCACTTCCATGGTCGCCTTGTCGGTCTCGATTTCGGCAATGACGTCGCCGGACTTCACGGCGTCGCCTTCCTTCTTCACCCACTTGGTAAGGTTGCCTTTCTCCATAGTGGGAGAAAGAGCCGGCATGAGGATGTCGATGGGCATGGCTGTCAGCTCTGGCTCGGCGCCGTGCCGGCCGCTGACGCAGCCTTGGCGGGACGCTCATGTGTGAGATTGGTGTAAACGGAGGTCGCGGCGACCGCGACCATGACGGAGGCGATGAGAACGATCTGAGCCTTGCCGGCCCGCCGTCCGTGCGCATTGGCCGGGTTCATCCGCCCCTTCGAGGCGAACGGCCAGATGATGATCTGCGCCCGCCGCGGAATGCTCACGGCGCCAAGCGCCTCCTCGGCGAGCGTGCCTTCATAGACCGCAACGCCCCAACTCGCGGCAATGCCGACCACGGAGAGCAGGATCAGGATAAGGGCTATCTTTTCCATTTCCCGATGCCCCGCCGACTAGCGCAACACGTCGGTATAAAGCTCCGAGGGATCGGGCTCTGGATCGTGGCTGGCGAAGTCCGCAGCCTCGTTGACGATGTCGCGGATCTGCGCGTCGACCTTCTTCAGATCTTCCTCGGTGGCCAAATTGCCTTCCAGTAGCCGCGCGCGCACCTGCTCGATGGGGTCGTGCTCGGTCCGCATCTTCTGGACCTCCTCCTTCGACCTGTATTTCGCCGGATCGGACATGGAGTGGCCGCGATAGCGGTAGGTCTGCATTTCCAGGATATAGGGGCCATTGCCTTCGCGGGCGAAAGCGAGCGCACGCTCACCGGCCGCCTTCACCGCGCGCACGTCCATGCCATCCACCTGCTCGCCGGGGATGTTGAAGGAGGCGCCGCGCTTGGAGAAGTCGGTTTGGGCCGAGGCGCGGCTCACAGCCGTTCCCATGGCGTATTTGTTGTTCTCGATCACATACACGACCGGCAGCTTCCACAGCTCGGCCATGTTGAAGCTCTCGTAGACCTGGCCCTGGTTCGCCGCGCCATCACCGAAATAGGTGACGGAGACAGCGCCATTGTCGCGGTAGTGATTTGCGAAGGCGAGGCCGGTGCCGAGCGAAACCTGGGCGCCGACGATGCCGTGGCCGCCGAAGAACTGCTTCTCGATGCTGAACATATGCATCGAGCCGCCCTTGCCGTGGGAATACCCACCGCGCCGGCCGGTCAGTTCGGCCATGACGCCCCGAGACTCCATGCCGGTGGCCAGCATATGCCCATGGTCGCGATATCCAGTGATCACCTGATCGCCGGTCTTCATCGCCATCTGCATGCCCACCACAACGGCCTCCTGGCCGATATAGAGGTGGCAGAAGCCGCCGATGAGGCCCATGCCATACATCTGCCCCGCCTTCTCCTCGAAGCGGCGGATCAGGAGCATCTCCCGATATGCGTTGACTTCCTGCTCCTTGGAGAAGGCCGGTACCTCTCCGGGTACCGCTTCGGCACGCGCAGCCGCCTTAGCGGCGGGTCGTTTGGTAGCCATCGTCATCCTCAGGCAAACGCTTAAACCTGAAGAAGCTCTAGCGCACCTGCACGAGGCCTCAAAGCGCCATTTGTGCTGTGCTGCACCGCAACATGTTGCAAATGCTTGATATTGCTCACTTGAACTGAATTTTAGTTCATTTGCCTCGTGAACTTATCTTCGGTTTATTTTTGCGGTTTCAGGAGCACAACGTCCTTCGCGTGGACAAAATCCAGCTGCCGCCGCCCCTGCTCGTCGAGCAGATCGGGGTCGAGGCGCTGGGCATCCAGAAGCGAGACTTTGTTCTCGATCGCCCGGCGCGTTGCCTTGAGCTTTGCAAGCTCGGCTTCCAATTGCGCGGCGTCCTGCTCATAGGTTCGCTTCGCGCGCAGGCCATGGTCGCCGCTGTAGGCGTGATAGGCGAAGTAGGCGATGACGCCTCCGGCCACGACGTAGAGCGCCATGACGGAGAGCACAGAGCGGAAGCGCGAGCGGGTCTGCATGCCCTACAATTAGGACAGGCTGGTTGCCGCCTCGTTAAAGGATTGCGGGAAAACCTAAGCCTTATGCACCCGCGCCGCTCCAAAGCGCCGTTTCACCAGCGCAGCGCGCTCTGGCAGGATGCGCAGGGCCACATGCATCTCGCCCGTGTCATCGGTGCGCCGCTCCAGAACTTCGCCATGGCGATAAAGCCAGCCGAGGCCCTCGCCATCCTCCACAGGAATGGTGACGTCCAGCATCACCCGTCCGGCCGTTATCATCCGCTCCGCTACATCAAGCAGGTCGCCGGTGCCCTCGCCGGTCAAAGCGGATACCAGAACTGGGCGATCACCCAGGTCGATGCGCCCAGCGGTATTGGAGAGTTGCTCGCGCGCCTCTTCGGGGAGGAGATCAATCTTGTTCCAGACCTCCACCATCCGCCCCGACGCCTCGACCTCAATGCCCAGTTCGGTGAGCACATCGCGCACATCCTGCGCCTGAGCATCGCTGTCGGGATGGGACATGTCGCGCACATGCAGAATAACGTCTGCCTCGATCACCTCTTCCAGCGTGGCGCGAAAGGCGGCGACAAGCTGTGTCGGCAGTTCGGAGATGAAGCCCACGGTGTCGGAGAGAATGATCCGCGTTCCGTGCGGCAGGTCCACGCTGCGCAACGTGGGATCGAGCGTTGCGAACAACAGGTCCTGCGCCATCACCTCGGAGCGGGTCAGGCGATTGAAGAGGGTCGACTTGCCGGCGTTGGTATAACCCACCAAAGCCACCACCGGATAAGGCACCCGCCTGCGGCTGGTGCGGTGGAGGGCGCGGGTGCGCTTCACCTGTTCAAGGTCCTTCTCGATGCGGATGATACGGTCGCCGATCTGGCGTCGATCCGCCTCGATCTGTGTCTCTCCGGGCCCACCAAGGAAGCCGAATCCACCGCGCTGGCGCTCAAGATGGGTCCAGGATCGTACCAGGCGCGAACGCTGGTAGTTCAGGTGTGCAAGCTCCACCTGGAGCGCGCCTTCCTTGGTGCGGGCGCGCTGGCCAAAGATTTCCAGAATCAGCGCGGTGCGGTCTACCACCTTGGTGGACCAAGCCTTTTCCAGATTTCGTTGCTGCACCGGCGAAAGCGCAGCATCGAAAAAGACAAGGCCGACCTCCTCCGCCGCGACAATGCCCGCGACCTCTTCCACTTTGCCGGAGCCCAGATAAGTCGCCGGCTTCACCTCGCCCAGCGAGATAAGGCCGCGATAAACCACCTCCAGATCAATGGCGAGCGCAAGCCCCACCGCCTCCTCGAGGCGGGCCTCGGGAGAGCGGCGTTCATCCAGGCCGCGCGCGGCGCGCTTGGTGAAGGATGGGGTGATGACGGCGCAGCGGACGGTCGGGGCCTGACGGTCGAAGCCTTTCCCCGGCCCGGCTGCACCCTTCAAAGATTGGCGCTCCACGCGCGGCTAAGCCTTCTCCACCGCCGCAGCCTCGTCCGAGGGATCGAACAATTGCACGGGGTGTCCAGGCATAATGGTGGAGATTGCGTGCTTGTAAACCAGCTGGGAATGCCCGTCCCGCCGCAGCAACACGCAGAAATTATCAAACCAGGTGACGACGCCTTGAAGTTTGACCCCATTCACGAGGAAGATGGTGAGGGGGACCTTGCTCTTGCGTACGTGGTTCAGGAATGTGTCCTGAAGATTTTGTGTGCGTTCCGCCGCCATTTTCGTATTCCATTGTTTCGGCGTTGCCCCACCCTCCCCGGTTCAATTGCAACCGAACGGGCGGGATTTAGACTTCCTAGGATGGCACAGCGCGTGGAAGGTGCAAGGATATTTTGCTCCGCACCATTCTGCGCTGCACTGCATCATCGGCTGATTTCTGCCAAATCGTGGAAGCGCGCACGCAACTTTTGCGCGACTGGCCCCACCGTACCATCACCGATTTTTTCGCCGTCGATGACAGTGACCGGCAGCACGATTCCCGATGCTGAGGAGATGAAAGCCTCTCGCGCCTGCAGGGCTTCAGCACGGGTAAAAGGCCGTTCCTCGACACTCAAACCCTCTTGTGCCGCTACGTCCATCAGCACTGTTCGGGTAATTCCGCGCAAAATGCCGGTATCGGCCGAGCGCGTCACCAGTGCCCCGTCACGACTGACGATCCAGGCGTTGGTCGAGGACCCCTCGGTGATCTTGCCGTGTTCGTCCACGAACCAAGCTTCCCGTGCTCCTGCTTCCTTCGCTTTCTGCTTTGCCAAAACGTTCGGTAGCAGCCCGACCGTCTTGATATCGACCCGCTCCCAACGATTGTCCGGCACGGTGATCACAGCAACGCCGGTGGCAGCGGTTTTTTCCAGAGCCGCGCCATCCGTCGAACGGGCAGTCACCACGATCGAGGGGGCGATGTTGCCGGCTGGAAACGCATGGTCGCGCCGCGCCACGCCGCGCGTCACCTGGAGATAGACCAGACCGTTGCGCACGCCATTCCGGCGCACCGTCTCCGTCAACACCACCTGGAGCGCGGCACGAGACATGGGGGACTTGATGCGCAATTCACTCAGCGACCGATCAAGCCGGTCAAGATGCCGGCGCACGTCGATCAGGTGTCCCGCCCGCACCTCGCAGACCTCATAGACCCCATCGGCGAACTGATAGCCACGATCCTCGATGTGGACCACGGCATTGCCGTGCCGCACGTAGCGGCCGTTGACATAAGCGATGCGCGACATGGAACGGGCTCGACCTCAGGTGCGCCAGACGGCCAGATGAATAAGCACGAAAGCGCCCACAGTCTCCAGCCGCCCCGCGATCATGGCGAAGGCCGCGCCCAGCACCGAGAGCGGCGGCAAGGATGAAATGGAAGGCCAGCCGGCGCCGGATTCGTCATAGAGCGGCCCGGTATTCGTGATCGCCGCAACGGCCCCGGTCACAGCGGCTTCAAAGCTTGGCGCGCCGGCACCGATGGCAATGAGCGTGATCGCGAGGGTTGCGAACATGCTGACCATGCCGACCCACACCCCGCGCATCGCCGAACCCACTCCACCCTCGCCGGTGCGCGAGGGCTGCACCACATTCGGCGAGATAAGCCGCAAGAGATCGCCACGGGCTCGAAGCAGCATGGCGCGCACCCGCAGGATTTTGAGGCCGCCGGCAACCGACAGCGCACCGCCGCCGACTAAAGCGACCAATAGCAAAAGAGCCGCCGGCAGGCCGGTATAGGTATCCGACGCCGGGAGCATGCCGCTCGTAGAGATGAGCGAGGCAGCGGCGAACAGGCCCTGCCCGAAGGCTTCGCCAACCTGCATGTCGAAGGGGAGCCGGAACAGGATGACGGAAAAGATCACGCCCAGCACCAGCCAATAGCCAAGAAGCAGGAGGCTTTCCGGCTGCTCTGGCGCGGCATGGATCCGCCGGCTTACGAGGGCTTTGTGCCAGCGCACGCTGGTGGCCGCCCAGAGCAAGAAGGGCAGCAGCGCCCAGCGTGTGGCGAAGCCGCCTTCCAACGCAGCACGCGCCTCGGGCGGCAGATGCGCGCCTGCTGAGGTCGCAGCGGTGGCGAGGCAGAAGGCCGAATAAAGCCCCGTGCCACACATCAGCATCGCCAGAAAGGAGAGAAATGTGATCCCGGCATAGACCGGCGCCACATCCCTCAGAACGCCGGCCGTATCCACCGCATCGATCTCATCAAGATGATGAACGGCGCGGTTGGGCAAGCCGGCAATGCCGGCCGGCGCCAAAACCGCGACACCAGAGACGATGGTGAGCAGCCCACCGCTCCATTGCAGGAGTGCGAACCAGATGAACAGGCTTCTCGGCCCGCTCTCAACCGCCGTGAACCCAGTGGCCGTAAAGGCCGATAGCGCCTCGAACCAGGACCGCCAAAGGCTAAGGCCGGTCGCCTCTGCAATGGCTGGTGCGGCAAGCAAGGGAACGATGAGCCAGAGGCCCGCCAGAGCGGCAAATACCTGAAAGCGCCGGATACGCCCCCCGAGACCCGCGCTGGCAAACCGCATGGCGACAGCGAGGAAGATACAAACCAGGCAGGTGGCAAGAAAGGCCGGCGCCATCCCCTCCGCCCAGCGCATGGAAACCAGCGCCGGCACGAGCGCCATGAGGCCGGTCCAGGCAAGCGCGAGGGCGAGAAGGCGGACGATGGACGCCATGGAAAGCTCGGTGGCTCAGAAGAATTCGAGGCTAACGCGGAACAACTGTTCCACGCGCTTGATGCGTTCGGCGAGAGCAAACAGGATCACGCGGTCCTGCGCCCGAACCACAGTGTCGCCGGTCGGCAAAATGACCTCGCCATTGCGCACGATGGCGCCGACACGCAATCCCTCGAGCAGGTCTATATCGCGCAAAGGACGGCCGACCAGGGGCGAGGTCTCCAACGCCTCCGCCTCGATCATCTCACCCGTGCCGTCCAGCAAAGAGTGAACGCCGCGAATTCGGCCACGACGTACATGCTGGAGAATTTTCGAGACGGTGATCTGGCGTGGATTTACGTGCGCATCGATCCCCAAGCCCTGGGCGAAGGCGGCATAGCCTTGCTCATTGACCAGCGAGAGGATGCGCCGCGCCCCGATCTGCTTGGCGAGCAGGCAGGAGAGGATGTTGATGCGGTCGTCGTTGGTCAGAGCGATCATGGTGTCCGCGTCGGGTACACCTGCCTCGTCGAGCAGTTCCCGCGCAAGCGCATCGCCGTGGAGCACCACCGAACGCTGTAGCGTTTCGGCGATCAGTTGCGCCCGCTCACGCCCGGCCTCGATGACCTTGATTTTGGCGGCCGAATTCCGGCGCTCCAATTCCTGCGCAACGTAAAGGCCGATATTGCCCCCGCCCGCGATGACGATGCGCTGGCCTGGAATTTCGTCGTGTCCGAAGATCGACAGTGTCCGGCGCACCTGCGCGGCCTGGGCGACGAAATAGGCCACGTCACCGGCCCGGATATGGTCCGAACTCTTCAGCACCACCGGCTTGCCGTTTCGGAGCACCGCGACGATGGTCGCCCGCAGGTCGGGAAAAAGCTGGGTCAGTTCACGCAACGGCGTCTCGAGGATGGGACAATCCTCGCCGCAATAGACGCCTGCAACCACCACCGCGCCGTCGGAAAAGCTAACCGTATCGATCGCGCCGGGAAGCGAAAGGCGGCGCAGCACCGTCTCGCCCACTTCCACCTCTGGGGAAATCACGACATCCACCGGCAGATGGTCGCGCGAGAGCATCTCGCGCCACTCCGGCTGGAGATAGGTCTGGGCGCGGATGCGCGCGACCTTGGTTGGGACATTGAACAGGGAATAGCCAACCTGGCACGCCACCATGTTGACCTCGTCCGACAAGGTCACGGCAATCAGCATGTCGGCTTGCTCGATGCCGGCACGGGCGAGCACGTCGGGATGCGAACCGTGCCCCACAACGCCGTGGACGTCGAGTTGTTCGGTCGCAACCTGAATGCGCCGGGGGTCGGCATCGATGATCGACACGTCGTGCTGCTCGACCGCGAGGCGTTCGGCAATGCCAAACCCTACCTGCCCAGCTCCGCAGATCACGACCTTCATCGACGATTCCCCCAATCGATTTCGAGCTTAACCCTTCGTCCGTGCAACGCCTATGGCAGCGCCCGGGTTTTCGGCCTGCCCCCGCTAACGATACGAAAGCCGCTGCGTCAGCCTACACCAAGCGCCTTGAGCTTTCGGTGCAAGGCGGACCGCTCCATGCCGACGAACTCCGCGGTGCGTGAGATGTTGCCGCCGAAGCGATTGATCTGCGCTGCCAGATACTCGCGCTCGAACACCTCGCGCGCCTCCCGTAGCGGAAGGCCCATCAGATGCTCGCCGCCGTTTCCGGTCGGCAGGTTCGGCACCAGGGCGCCCACATCCGGAGGCAGCATGGAGGCGGTGACGATGCCCTCGGGATCCCCGCCTGCGAGGATCAGCACCCGCTCCACATTGTTGCGGAGTTGGCGAACATTGCCCGGCCAGTCGTGGGACTGAAGCACCGCCATGGCATCTTCAGCAATCAGGCGCTTCGGAAGACCCGTGGTCTGGGAAATCAGCTCGATGAAGAAGTCCACCAGGTCCGGTATGTCCTCGCGCCGCTCGGCCAGTGGAGGCACGCGGATCGGCACCACCGAGAGGCGGTGGTAGAGGTCTTCGCGGAAACGCCCCTTGGCGATCTCCTCCTCCAGGTTGCGACCGGTGGAGGAGATGATGCGCACATCCACGCTGACCTTGTCGGTTCCACCGATGCGGTTGAAGGTCTGCTCCACCAGAACGCGCAGCACCCGATTCTGGGTCTCGCGGGGCATGTCGGCGATTTCGTCGAGGAAAAGCGTGCCGCCGTGCGCCTCTTCAAGAGCGCCGCGCCGCTGGTCCTGCCCCTCACTCTGCTGCACGCCGAACAGCTCGAACTCCAGGCGCTCGGGCGTTATGGCGGCGGCATTGATGACGACGAATGGGCCATTCGCACGGGTCGAAGCCGCATGGATCATGCGGGCCGCAAGCTCCTTGCCCGAGCCGGAAGGCCCGATTATCAAGATGCGCGAATTGGTCGGCCCCACCCGCTCGACGGTCGAGCGCAATTGCTGAATGGCGCTTGAGCGTCCTACCAGCTTGTGCGGCGTCAGTTGCTTCAGCTCGCGGACCTCGCGGCGCAGCCGCAAAGTTTCAAGCGCGCGCTGGGCAATCACCAGAAGCCTGTCCGCGTTGAACGGCTTCTCCACGAAATCATAGGCACCGCGCTTGATGGCGGCGACCGCTGTCTCAATGTTGCCGTGGCCGGAAATCATCACCACCGGCACGTCTGGATGCTCCGCCTTGATGACGTCGAGCAGCTCTAGCCCGTCCAGGCGGCTGCCCTGGAGCCAGATGTCGAGAAAGATCAGGTTGGGCCGGCGGGCGGCGATGGCAGCGAGGGCCGTGTCCGCATCGCGCGCGGTGCGCGCGGAGAAACCTTCGTCCTGAAGGATGCCCGCTACAAGATCGCGAATATCGGCTTCGTCATCGACGACCAGGATGTCTTGCGCCATTGTTCAGGCTCCCTGTGCCGCCGCTGCGGGCTCAGCCGCAACCGGGCCGTCTGCGCGAATTCGTAGCCGAACCCAAGCCCCCCGCTCGTCCGGTGCATCGTTCAGCTCAATTCCCCCGCCATGCTCTTCCATGATTTTCCCGACGATGGCGAGGCCGAGGCCCGTGCCCTTTTCGCGCGTGGTCACATAAGGTTCCAGCAGCCGGTTCCGGTTCTCCTGGGGAAGGCCTAGTCCGTTGTCGATCACGTCCACCACCAAATCGTCTCCGATGCGATCCGCGCTCACGCGAATGCGACCTTTGCCGCGCTCTTGCGCCGGAACGGCCTCGATGGCCTCCGCGGCGTTCTTCAGGATGTTGGTCAAGGCTTGTGAAATAAGGCGCCTGTCGAAGCGCGCCGGGAGGGAGGTCGGGATTTCCGCCTCGAACGTGACCTCAGGATGGCCAACCCGCATTAAAAACACACTTTGACGCAGGGTTTCCGCCAAATCCTGGCTGTCCACCACAGGCTTGGGCATGCGGGCAAAGGAAGAAAACTCATCCACCATGCGGCCGATGTCCCCCACCTGCCGGATGATCGTATCGGTGCATTGATCGAACACGTCTCGATCCTGGGTGATAAGCTTGCCGTATTTGCGCTTCAGGCGCTCGGCGGAAAGCTGAATGGGTGTCAGCGGGTTCTTGATCTCATGAGCGATACGGCGCGCCACATCCGCCCAGGCTGAGGTGCGCTGTGCAGAAATCAGGGCGGTGATGTCATCAAGCGTGACCACCCAGCCGTGCCCCTCCTCGCCCGACTGCTCGGTCGTGACGCGCACAGCGAAGATACGCTCGCGCCCCTCGCGCGTGAGGGTGATATTGCCTTGCACGAAGCGTTGGCGCGCCGTCTCCGCCTCTTTCACCAGGGCAGCGGCTTCCGGCACCACCTCAGCCAGGGAAAGACCGAGCGCCTCGCTCTCCTTGACGCCCACGAGGCGCTCGGCGGAGCGGTTGAGAATGGTGACGCGCGCCTCGGGATCGAGGCCGATCACGCCGGCGCCGACGCCGGAGAGCACAGCCTCGGTGAAACGGCGACGGCGATCGATCTGATCGTTCGCACGCGTCAGGTCGCTGTGCTGGGTCCGCAGTTCTGCGGTCATCTTGTTGAAGGTTTCGCCGAGCGCCGCGAGATCGCCCTCCGAGCGATAGATCGGTACCTGCACGTCGAGATTCCCGTCCGCCACATGATTGGCGGCGGAAATCAGCCTGCGGATCGGTGCCACCAGCCATTTGGAGAAATTGATGCCGAGCCACACCGCCGAAAGCAGCACGATGAGGGTGATGACTGCGTACATCAGCGCGAACGCCACCTGCACGCCGAACCGCCGCTGCTCCAGGCTCTGATAATCCGCGAGGGTTTCCTGCGTGGTCTTGAGATAGCCGATGACGCGTGGATCGATGGGCCGGGCGACGTAAAGATACAGGTCTTCGTAATCCTTCAGCTTCACCAACGCGCCCACGAAGTCGGCGTCATTGGGAAGGTAGATGATCGGCTGCTCGGTGGTGGCATCGGCTATGGCGATATTGGCCGGGACCAGGAACTCGCGTCCGGAATTCACCTGGGCGCGCTCGACCACGGAAAGGTCGCTCCGGATGAGGACCGAGCCCGGCAGATTGCGCAACGCCGCCTGTGCGGTCAGCACCTGTTGGAACCGAGCCCGGTCGTTTTCATACATAGGCTTCAGCCGCGTGAGGTCGCTGCTCATGGCGAGCACATCGCCGCGGATGTTCAAGGCGTGCTCGCGCACATAGGTCTGCGCCACCTGCACCGCGCTCGCGACGATGTCTCGGGTGCGGATGGAAAACCAGCGGTCGAGCCCGCGATCAAGCGTCAGGCTCGCCACCACAGCCACCAGGATCGCCGGCACCACAGCCACCACCGCGAACAGCCCGACGATGCGCACATGCAGGCGCGCCGCCGCCCGCCCGCGTGCTCGGGCCCGCGCGATCCGCCAAACCTCGCGGCCCACCATGGCGCCAAGAACGATGACGGCGAAAGCATTGCCCGCGAGAAGGCCGATGACGACCTCATGGCTGGGAATAACCGGGGTAAGCCCCATGAGGATCAGGAAGGTGGTCAACGCCGACGCCAGGGCCAGCAGCACCATCGTCGGGGCGAACCACCCGAAACTCGCCGGGCCCCCGCCGATACCTGCGGGGTTGCCGTCCGATCGATCCAGGGGTGTCACATTCATTCGGCTTACCCAGAAGTGTGGACGAGTCGCGGCCACATGATGCTGTGGAACGACACTGGTGCAAAAATGTGACAGACGGAACCACCGCAAGCGCGGATTTTGTCCCCTGAGGATCGATTGCGGTCGAAACCCGGCTCAAGAACAGGCGAGATCGTCTTCCACCACTGCCGCGTCATGAAACAGCATGGGCCGTCCGAGCAGGAAACCTTGGACGAAATCGCATCCCGCTTCGCGGATTTCGTGGAGGGTGGAAATATTTTCCACACCCTCCGCCACAACCGTCAAGCCGAGGGTATGAGCGAGGTCGACAATCACAGAGACGATCTTGCGGGCGCGCAGATCGTGTTCAAGATTGTTTAAGAACGATTTGTCGAGCTTCAGCACATCCGCTGGCAGGCCCTGGAGATAGCTGAGATTGGAATAACCGGTCCCGAAATCATCGATCGCGATAAGGCAACCCAGGCCTTGCAGCCTTTGCAATATGCGCCCGCCTGCGACGGGCTGGGAAAGTAGTGTGCTCTCTGTCAGCTCAAATCGCACTTGGTCCCCCGCCAAACCGTTGCGCTGGAGAATGGCGATGATGCGTGGCACCAGATCGGGCGCGGAGAGCTGCTTTGCAGAGAGATTGACCGAGACATAGCGCGGTGGAAGCCCCCGCCCTTCGCGAAGCCGGTTCCACTGAGCGCACGCACTGGAGGCCCGCTCCAGCATCAGGTCGCCCAAACTGTCCGCGAGCCCCGCCTCCTCTGCCAGCGGGATGAATTCCACTGGGGAAATCATCCCCTGAACCGGATGGCGCCAGCGGGCCAATGCCTCGAAGCCGGCCACCCGTCCGGTCGTGGTCTCCCGGATCGGCTGGAACATGGGAAAAATTTCATCTGAATGCCGGATCAATGCCTCACGCAGAGCGATCTCCAGATTAAGCCGTACCTGGTGCCCGGCACGGATCGTGTCGTTGAAAATGTGCAGCCCGCCGCTCCCCGCGCGCGAGGCCATCTCGGCATTCCGCAGGATTGGCTCGACGGGTCCACCCGTTCTTGCCATCCCGATATTGCCCCGGACAAAAAAACGGCGGCCCTCCGTCTCAATCGGAGCGAGCATCGCCTGCTCCAGCAGAATCCCGGCCGCATCCACCGCTCCTGGGCGGATAAACAATGCCGCGAATTCACTTTCACCCGTTCGGGCAAGAATGGCGTCGCTGGGAAGAACGGCCCTGAGCCTAAGGGCAATTGCCGATATCAGGGGCTCTATGAAGGCATCGCCGAGGCTGGCGGCGAGGATCGCGAGATCGGGCAGCCGCAGAACCAACGCCCCGCCCGCCACGCCCCCACCCGCGGCGACGGCACGCAGAAGCCCGGTCCGGTTCGGCAACCCCGTCAGAGGGTCCTGATAAGCAAGGCGTTCAAGCCGCGCACGAGCCGCAAGCCGATCTGAAATTTCGCGGATATAGGCGGTGAATAGGCGGCGATAGTCTGCCTTGACCTCGGTCACAGTCAATTCGATCGGAAAGATCTCGCCATCCGCACGGCGCGCCTCGGTCTCCACGCGGCGGCCGATCAACGTGGCGGCGCCGCCGGCGATATATCGCGTCAGCCCAACCTTGTGGGCAGAGGCATGGCGGGCCGAAATGATCGTATCTCCCAGCTGGCGGCCGATCACGTCCTGGCGCTTATAACCGAACATCCGCTCGGCAGCAGGATTGAACTCGATGATCAGCCCGGCCTCATTGATGGAGACGATGCCGTCCACCGACGTGTTGAGCATGGCCAGGCGGGTGGCTTCATTGATACTCTGATCCGACTGAGACCAGTCCTCACAGCGCGCTATGATCGCCGCTGCGGCCCGGAGCAAATCGCGCTCGATGGTGCTCCAGACGTGAGAGATGTCAGCCAAGCTGACGCAAAGGTGACCCCACCACCTGCCGTCCACCATAATCGGCACTGTGAGGAAACGGACGATGCCGTTTTCTCGAAAGTAGCGCCCGAGGTAGCCGTCGAGTTCGTACGCAACACCCTCGATCATCTCGCCGCGTGATCGCCGAGCGGCCCAATCCTGCTGTGTCGGATCGCCCTCAATTGGCCGAACGGGCGGGTGTGCGTTATCCGTTAAATTACGCAAGCCTGGCGAAGCCCAGTCAATGCGGCAGGAAACGCCGAGCCCGACTCCGCTTGCTTCATGCACGTAAAAGAGTGCGACGCGATCGTAGGATTGAATTGTCGCGAGCGTTTCGAAAAACGTTGGAACGGCCTCCAGCCAGTTGCCCCGCGTGCCAACTGATCCGATGAACGCACTCAGCGCACCGAGGAGCCGGCCGGCGTTTGATGCGCCTTCTTCCACCACCTCGACCCCGCCGATTTCGGTCGAGTATGCACCTCCGCGCGAAAACTACAAACTAAAGCTCGGCCGTTCGCCACTGCCGCACATTTTAGAATTCTCTTTTAATTTCAAAAATATCGAAGGCGATGCGGCCGAATACACCAGCGGGGTCATTGAGATAAGCAGCATGCCAGAACGAGCTGACCCATTTGGGCCAGCACATGCTGATGATCGCGGGGACAAGATCGTCGAGGGATGTGCGACGTGCTTCTCTTCAGCATTCATAATGGAACGCCCCATCATGACCGGACAGCCGGATCATGATGGGTTTGAGACAATAACGGCTTCTTCCGGAAATTGCCTAGCGGCTGGTGCGAATGACCTGGATATCGAGGTCCCGGATCTTCTTTCGCAGGGTGTTGCGATTGAGACCGAGCAGTTCCGCCGCCTTGATCTGGTTGCCGCGCGTGGCTGCCAAAGCTGCGGAGAGAAGCGGATATTCCAGGTCCTTGAGGATGCGGTGGTACAGGCCGGGAGGTGGCAAATCTTCGCCGAACCCTCCGAAATACGTATTCAGATGACGTTCGACGGAAGCGCCCAGGGTGGCATCCGCTGGGCCGTCCTCCGAAAGCGCGCTGGGCAGCGGCTCCGACAGTTCCGCCTCGATGATGCCGGGACTGATGATCTCCTGAGGGTATAACGCCGACAGACGCCGCACAAGATTTTCGAGTTCGCGGACGTTACCCGGCCAGCGATAACGCTTCAGTCGATCGAGCGCGGCGACATCGATCTGCTTGGCCGGTAACCCTTCCCGCTCCGCCTGAAGGAAGAAGTGGCGCACCAAATCCGGCACGTCTTCGGCGCGCTCGCGCAGCGGCGGAAGACGCAGCGGAACGACATTGAGGCGGAAGAACAGGTCTTCGCGGAACAGCCCCTGCTGGATCAGCGTGCGCAGATCCTTGTTGGTGGCGGCGATGATGCGCACATCGGTCTTGATGGGCGTGCGCCCACCGACCGTGGTGTACTCACCCTGCTGGAGGACACGCAGCAGGCGGGTCTGCGCCTCCATCGGCATGTCGCCGATTTCATCCAGAAACAGTGTTCCACTCTCGGCCTGCTCGAAGCGGCCGGGATTGCGCGTCGTAGCGCCGGTGAACGAGCCTTTCTCGTGGCCGAACAGTTCGCTTTCGATCAGGTCGCGCGGGATCGCGGCCATATTGATCGCCACGAACGGCCCGTTGCGCCGCTTTCCGTAATCATGGAGCGCGCGCGCCACCAGTTCCTTGCCGGTACCGCTTTCGCCCGCGATCATCACGGTGAGATCGGTCTGCATAAGCCGGGCGAGAAGGCGATAGATTTCCTGCATGGCCGGCGAACGGCCGACCAGCGGAATATTCTCTTGGTCCTCGACCCCAAGAACGCGGATATCGGCCTTCTTGGGTTCGGCCAGAGCGCGGCCGACGATGGAGATCAGCTCCTTAAGGTCGAAGGGCTTGGGCAGATATTCATAGGCGCCCCGCTCGGAAGCGCGGATGGCTGTCATGAACGTATTCTGCGCGCTCATGACGATGACGGGCAGATCCGGCCGGGCCTTCTTGATGCGTGGCAGAAGGTCGAAGGCGTTTTCGTCCGGCATCACCACATCGGTGATGACGAGGTCGCCGTCGCCTTGGCTGACCCAGCGCCAGAGGGTGGCCGCATTCCCGCATGAGCGCACTTCATACCCCGCCCGCGACAGGGCCTGGTTGAGTACGGTACGGATCGCAGCGTCGTCGTCGGCGACCAGGATGCTTCCTGTCGGCATGGATACCTCAGTTGTCCTCGGCGGCGGCGCGCTTGCCGCGATACATCGGCAGGAGCACCCGGAAGGTGGTGCGGCGGGGCTGGCTGTCGCATTCGACGATCCCACCATGGTCGCCAATGATCTTCGCCACCAATGCAAGCCCGAGGCCACTTCCGGTCGGCTTGGTGGTCACGAAGGGGTCGAACAGGTGGGGATGAAGGTCTTCTGGCACGCCCTTACCATTGTCCTTCACACAAAATTCCAATGGCAGGCTGACCCTGCTGGAGGTGCCGGGAACGGTGAGGCGCACGCCCGGCCGAAACGCCGTGGTGAGCTGGATTTCTCCATCCCCGTCATGCCCGATCGCTTCCGCGGCGTTCTTCACGAGGTTGAGGAACACCTGGATCAACTGGTCCCGGTTTGCCAGCACAGGCGGCAGCGAGGGGTCGTATTCCTCAATGAAGCGCACATGCCGCGCGAAGCCTGATGTCGCCAGCGTTCGCACATGCTCAAGAACGGCGTGGATGTTCACCGGCTCGCGCTCGACGGGGCGCTCATCGGAAAACACTTCCATGCGGTCAACCAGCTTCACGATCCGGTCGGCCTCGTCGCAGATCAGGCGGGTCAGCGCCCGGTCTTCGTCGGAGGCGGCCTGTTCCAGAAGCTGGGCGGCGCCGCGAATGCCGGAAAGCGGGTTCTTGATTTCGTGGGCTAGCATGGAGGCGAGTGCGCTGACCGAACGGGCGGCGCCGCGATGGGTGAGCTGGCGGTCCATCTTGTCGGCGATGGTGCGCTCCTGGAGCATCACCACCACATGCCCTGGCCGTTCGTTGACCGGCGCCACATGAATATCCACCACCCGCTCGCCGCCATTGCGCGGCGTGCCGAGGTCGACACGGTATTCATTCACCGCCGCGCCGCGTGCCCGCACTTGGTCGATCAGACCCAGCAAGGGGGTGCCGAACGGCACGAATTCGGAGAAAGCGCGGCGCTTCAGAACTGGCAGGCTCATCTCGAAGAATGCTTCTGCCGCAACGTTTGCATCGACAATCTGACCGGTCCCGGACAGGGTCACGACGGGATGGGGAACCGCATCCAGGATCGCCCGGGTAAAGCTCAAATCCTCGGGCCGACGCTTCATCTCGGCCTTCATGCTGCGGCCCTCCAGCTTAGATCGTCGAATGCGTCGCGGATGCCGGTTTGGACCTCGGCGGGGTTTTCCAGGGTCAGGAGGCGGCTGCGCCAGGATTTGGCCCAGGCCTCGCCCCTCCCGGTGGTGTTGGCAGCGGCTTCCAAGGCCCAGCCCACATGCTTGCGGGCCTGTCGCATGCCGAGCGCGGCGCCGTAGAGCGACAGCCAGCCCTGGTACATTTCCAGCAGAATATCGCGCTGGGTCTCGACATCCGGATCGCTGGAAACCGTTCCGGTTGCTAGAAACCGCGCCACCTGACCGGGGAACCACGGGCGCCCCTGGGCGCCGCGTCCGATCATCACGGCGTCCGCGCCGGAGGCGTCCAGCATCGCCACCGCGTCGGTGCAGCGGGTGAGATCGCCGTTCACCACCACGGGGATGGAGACCCGGTCTTTTACCGCCCGCACCGCACTCCAGTCGGCCCGCCCGGTGTAGAATTGGCAGCGAGTGCGGCCATGGACAGTGACCAGATCAACCCCCACGTCGGCGGCGCGAACAGCAAGATCTGGAGCGACGTCGGCACCGTCATCCCAACCAAGTCTAGTCTTCAGCGTCACCGGCACGCTCACAGCCCCGCGCACCGCCTCCAGGATGCGGGTGGCGAGCGGCAGGTCCCGCAGCAGCGCCGCGCCGGCGGCGCCGGTGGTCACGCGCTTGGCGGGGCAGCCCATGTTGATGTCGATGATGTCGGCGCCCTCCCCCTCGGCGAGGCGGGCGGCTTCGGCCATCCAGCGCGGCTCGTTGCCGGCGAGTTGCACAGCGTGAAGCGGGCTGCCGGCACGCTCGGCGCGGAGCATCATCTCGGCGTGGCCGGTCAGCAGCGCCTCGCTAGCGACCATTTCTGAAATGACCAAACCGGCGCCATGCCGCACCGCCATACGGCGCACGGGGGCGTCAGTGATGCCTGCCATGGGGGCGAGCAGCACCGGATTGGGCAGCGTGTGGCGGCCAATTCGGAGCGGCGGACGCGAGAGAAACAAATCTTCCTGCACAGAAATTAGGCCGCCTGTCATTTGCCTACATTCTAGACATTCGGGGTGCCCACGCAAGGGCACATTGAACGATCCATAATCGCTTTCGTCGCATGACCGATATTGCGTCATTGCCACAATGCCTTATTGCCCAGTTGGGCAGTGGATTGCGGCCCGTTCCGCGCACGGCGACGCCCCCGCCGACGGCTTGCGCCGCAGGCTCAGGCCGGCTTCAAGGGATTCGAAATGAACGAAAGCGAATCTGACGCGATGCTGTGCGGCGTGATCGTGGTGGCAGCGGGGCGCGGCAACCGCATGGGCGGCGTGCCCAAGCAATACCGCCTGATCGGCGGCGAAACCGTTCTGCGCCGGACCCTGCGCCTGTTCGCGGAGCACTCCGGGGTCGATTGGGTCCAAGCGGTGATCCACCCGGACGATGACGACCTGTTCTGCGAGGCGAGCGCCGGCCTGCCCAAGATGCTCGCCCCAGTCCCCGGCGGCGCCGACCGGCAAGGGTCGGTCCGGGCAGGCCTTGAGGGCTTAAGCGCCTCCAGGCCGAATCTCGTTCTGGTCCACGACGCGGCTCGCCCCTTCGCCTCCCCTGCCCTGGTGACGCGCGCCATCGCTGCGGCCGCCACCCACGGCGCGGCCGTGCCGGCTCTGGCGGTCACTGATACGATCAAGCAAGTGGATGCGGCCGGTATGGTGACAAGCACGCCGCCGCGCGATCTGCTGCGGGCGGTGCAGACCCCCCAGGCGTTCCGCTATGACATGCTGCGCGAGGCCCACTCCAGGGCGCATGCCGCCGGGGCCGTGGGGCTGACCGACGATGCGGCGGTGATGGAGTGGGCGGGCCACGCTGTGGCGATCTTCGAGGGTGAGGCTGCGAACGTGAAACTGACCCATCCGGCCGACCTCGCGAGCGCCGAGCGCGCATTGCGCCCGCCGCTCAACGACGTGCGCACCGGCACCGGTTTCGACGTTCACGCCTTCGGCCCCGGTGACCATGTGATGCTCGGCGGCATCGCCATTCCCTTCGATCGCGGCCTCGACGGGCATTCGGATGCGGATGTTGGCCTGCATGCCCTGACCGACGCGATCCTCGGCGCCTTGTGCGATGGCGACATCGGCGCGCATTTCCCGCCCTCCGATCCGCAATGGAAGGGTGCCACCTCGGATCGCTTCCTTGCCTTCGCCGCCGATCGCGTGCGGGCACGCGGCGGTGTCATCGCCCATCTCGACCTGACGCTGATCTGCGAGGCCCCCAAGGTCGGTCCGCATCGCGACGTTATTCGCGCGCGCATCAGCGAGATCGTCGGCTTGCCGGAAAGCCGCATCAGCGTGAAGGCCACCACCACCGAGCGCCTCGGCTTCACCGGGCGCCGCGAGGGCATCGCCGCCATGGCTTCCGCCACGGTGCGCCTGCCGGAGGAGGACGAAGCATGATCGACGCCGATGTCTATGAGCGGGCACGCGTGGTGCTCGAAATCTGCCGCGCGGCGGGGCTGACGATCGCGACCGCCGAATCCTGCACCGGCGGACTGGTGGCCGGCGCCCTCACCGCCGTGCCGGGGTCCTCGGATGTGGTGGACCGGGGCTTCGTCACCTATTCCAACGCCGCCAAGGCGGACATGCTCGATGTGCCGGAAGAAACCCTCGCCCGCTTCGGCGCGGTTAGCGAGGAAACGGCGCGGGCCATGGCGGCCGGCGCGCTGGCGGCGGCGGGTACCGACCTCGCGGTCTCCATCACAGGGGTTGCGGGGCCTGGCGGCGGGTCGGCCGAGAAGCCGGTGGGCCTCGTGCATTTCGGGATCGCCCGGCGCGACAGCAAGGTCGGCCACCGCGAGATGCGGTTCGGCGATCTTTCGCGCGATGAAATCCGCAAGCGCTCGGTGCTGGTCGCGCTTGAAATGCTGGAAGAGGCTGCGGGCTGACGCCGCGCGCCGCGAAATCAAATCAAACCGCAACGGATGGACGCGCCATGACGGCTTCAACTGAAAAGGTCGCGCTGATCACCGGCGCCGGTCGCGGCATCGGCCTCGCGACGGCCCGCCGCTTCCTCGCTGAGGGGTGGAAGGTGGCGCTCCTTGATGTCGAGGGCGAACTGGTGAAACAGGCCGTGGACGGCCTCACCCAACCCGACGACACGCTCGCGCTGGTCTGCGACGTCTCCGATGCGACATCGGTCGCGGCGGCGTTCGCCGGTGTTCAGGAGCGGTTCGGCCGGCTCGACGCTTTGGTCAACAATGCCGGCATCGCCGTGTTCAAGCCGGTGCTTGAAACCACGGACGAGGAATGGAACCGCGTACTCGCGGTCAACCTCACCGGTCCGTTTCTGTGCATCAAGGCCGCCGTTCCGTTGATGCGAGAGGTGGGGTCCGGCGCCATCGTCAACATCACCTCGATCTCGGGCCTGCGGGCTTCGACCCTGAGAATTGCCTACGGCACCAGCAAGGCGGGCCTGGCGCATCTGACCAAGCAGATGGCGGTGGAACTGGCTGGCCTGGGCATCCGGGTGAATGCCGTCGCGCCCGGCCCCGTGGACACGGCCATGGCGAAGGCCGTGCACTCGCCCGAGATTCGCGCGGACTATCACGACGCGATCCCGCTCAACCGCTACGGGCTGGAGGAGGAACTGGCGGAGGCGATCTTCTTTCTCTGCTCCGCGCGCGCCAGCTACATCACCGGGCAGGTTCTCGCCGTGGACGGCGGATTCGATGCCGCCGGCATCGGGCTGCCGACACTCAGGGGCGAACGGCGGAACGGGTAAGAGAGACCCGTCATGGCCGGGCTCGTCCCGGCCATCCACGCGGCGCCGCTGGTGCGCATGAACGGCGGGGCGTGGATGCCCGGGACAAGCCCGGGCATGACGGCCAGTGGGAGGGAGGGCAAACTCCCTTAGCACACGCAACGGCTAGCCTTATCAAAGGGAGGCCGCCGCCATTTGAAATTAAAGCCCCAGCCAGGAACCGGGGCGGCGGCATCTCAACCGCGTCACTCCACCGGTTCCCCCTGCTCACTTGGAGCGGACCTTGTCGTTTCAGAGAAGGTCCCGTCGGCGCTAAAGCGGAATCGGAGTACATCCGTCCGTCTTCCGCTTGTGCAGGGCGCACAACGTCGGCTGGGTTGACGTAGAGATAGGCATGCAATCGGCCCGGACAAGGGCATGTTTGTGAAAATTTTTCTGCGTAGACCGGAAATCTACGCTCCCCACATCACCGGCCGCTGCGATTAAAACAGCGGAGATGTTGGAAGTCTCGGCTTCAGCCAGGGATGGGGTGCCGACACGCGGCGCCCCATCCGGCTCATTATTTGACGGTCTCTGCCGACTTCTTCACGAACGACCCGTCGAACGTCTTTGCGAGGTCGATCTTCGCACCCTTCAGTTCGGGATCGAACTCAACCAGCATGTTCAGCGCGTTCTTCATTCCGCTTTCCGGGATCACGCCGGTGAGGGAATAGGTTGGCTTGGACGCCTTGACCGCTGCCATATAGAGCGCCTTGTCGCCCAGCAGATATTCCTCGGGCACCACCTTGGCCACATCCTCGGGGGACGCGGTCTGGAGCCACTTGAGCGCCCTGTAGAGGGCGTTCGTCAGCTTCTGGGTGGTGATCGGGTTCTCCTTCACGAAGTCGGTCTTGAAATAGAGCACCGCCGCCGGGTTCTGGCCGCCGAAGATGGCGTTGTTGCCGGCCTCGGTGCGGCTGTCCGCCATCACCACCACGTCGCCGTCGCTCTCCAGCTTGGTGATGACCGGATCAAGGTTCGCCATCGCGTCGATCTCGCCGCGCTTCATCTGCGCGACAGCAGACGCGCCGCCGCCGACGCCGACGAACGACACGTCCTCCGGCGTCAGGCCGTTCTTGGCCAGGAGGAAATTGACGAAGAAGTTGGTGGAGGAGCCCGGCGCCGTAACGCCGATCTTGGCGCCCTTTAGGTCCTTGATGGACTTGTACTTGTCGGCCTTGTCCTTGCGCGCCACCAGGACGATGCCGGGAAAGCGCCCCAGCTCCAGGGTGGCGACAATGTCCTGTCCCTTGGCCTGCATGCGGATGGTGTGCTCATAGGCGCCCGTCACCACATCGATGGAGCCGCCGATCAGCGCCTGGAGCGATTTGGCGCCGCCGCCGAAGTCGTTGATGCTGACGTCCAGCCCCTCGTCCTTGAAGTAGCCGTTCCGCTCGGCAATCGTCAGCGGGAGATAATACAGCAGCGGCTTGCCGCCGACGCCGAGCGTCAGGCTCGGCTTCTCCGCCTTCTGCGCCAGAGCCGGCGTGACGGCGAGCGCGCCGAGCACCGCGAACAGCGCGGCCTGTGTGAAGGTCCTCCTTGCGAGCGTCTTCATGGGTCTTCCTCCTGATTGCTTGTTATGTTTGTGCCGAGGGTGTGGGGCGCCACACCATGAGGCGGTTTTCGATAGCGGTGACGCCAGCGTCGATGATGATGACGAACACCGCGAGCACGAACATTCCGGAGAACACGCCGGTGGTGTCGAACACCCCTTCCGCCTGGTGGATGCGATACCCAAGACCCGCCGCGGAACCAAGATACTCCCCCACGACGGCCCCAACCAAGGCGAAGCCGACCGCCGTGTGCAGCGAGGAGAACATCCAGGAGAGCGCCGAGGGCCAATAGACATGGCGCATCAGCTGGCGCTCGCTCATGCCCAGCATGCGGGCGTTGGACAGCACTGTGGGGCTCACCTCCTTCACGCCCTGGTAGACGTTGAAGAACACGATGAAGAACACCAGGGTGACGCCCAGCGCCACCTTCGACCAGATGCCCAGGCCCAGCCACAGCATGAAGATCGGGGCCAGCACCACGCGCGGCAGCGCATTGGCCATCTTCACATAGGGATCGAAGATCGCCGCGACGAGCTGCTGGCGCGCGAACCAGAAGCCGATGACCACCCCGCCGACCGCGCCGATGACGAAGGCGAGCGCGGTTTCAAGCAGCGTGATGCCAAGGTGATACCAGATGACCCCGGTGTAGAAATCCCGCCAGGTGCGCTGGAACACCGCGAGCGGCGTGGAGAAGAAAAATGGATCCAGCGGATAGAACGCCTTCTGCGTGAGGACGCCCGCCGGGATCTTGATGGTGGAGCCGAAATGCCAGATGGCGATAATGACGACGCCAACCAACACCTGAAGCAGGGTGAGCCTGAACCGCCGCTTCATGCCAGCGCCTCCGCCTGCCGGTAGCCCTTCAGCACTTCGTCGCGCAGCACCGACCAGATTTCCCGGTGCAGCGTGTGGAACGCATGATCGAGCCGCACTTCGGAGATATCGCGGGGGCGCGGAAGATCCACCCGCCACTCCCCAATGATGCGGGACGCAGGCCCCGCCCCCATGATGACCACCCGGTCTGCCAGCGCGATCGCCTCCTCCAGGTCGTGGGTCACGAACATCACCGCCTTGCGCTCGGCATTCCACAGGTCCAGCAGCAGATTGCCCATGATCTGGCGGGTCTGGGCGTCGAGCGGGCCGAACGGTTCGTCCATAAGCAGGATTTTGGGATCGCGGATCAGCACCTGCGCGAGGCCGACGCGTTTTCTCTGCCCGCCGGAAAGCTGGTGCGGGTAGCGCGCGGCGAAGGCGGCGAGGCCGACGCGGGCAAGCCAGGCCCGTGCTCGCTCCTGGGCTTCAGCGGAGGGCACGCCGGCCACATCCAGGCCGATGGCGACATTCTCGATCGCGGTCTTCCAGGGAAACAGCGCCTCGGCCTGGAAGAGATAGCCGGCCCGGCTGTTCAGTCCGGTCAGCGGCGCGCCGAAAATCTTTACGGTTCCCGCGCTCGGCACCAGGAGGCCGGCGGTCGCGTTGAGCAGCGTGGACTTGCCGCAGCCGGTGGGGCCGACGATGGCGACGAACTCCCCATCCGCCAGATCAAGGTCGACGCCCTCGACAGCGGTGAAGCTCTCCTTGCCCTGGCCGGCGAACGTGATCCGCAGCCCGGCGAGCGAAACCGCCGGGACGGGCGGGTCCCCCGCAGCGGACTGTGCCGCGCGCGCTTCCATCATTCCTCCCATCAGCCTCAGCCTTTAGACGGCTGTTTTGTCCCGTAGAAAGGGTAGCGGTCTGCCGCCACAGCGCAAAGAGGCGCTGCATCGAGACTTTTGTGTTCTGGCTGCCACAGGGGAAAGCGTCAACGCCAATTCAGACTTTTTGTGCGTTGCAAAACTTCTCTAACCAGCGGACAAATTATTGCAGCGCACCACACGTCACGGCCGGGTGGGGCATCCCTCAAGGGATTGGCGGAACGTATGAATTCGCATTTTCGTGGTCGCACGGGCTCGGTCCCCGCATCGCGCTACGACGAGCCCGTGCCGGTCCAGCAGGCGCGCGTGAGAAAGGTCGTGGCGCTCACGACCGCCGCACAAAATCATGTGGTGCGGAACGGACTGCGGCCGCGCCTCGCCGTGCTTATGGAGCAGATCGATGGCATGGAGGGCATGATGGTGGGCGACCGCATCGCTTTGTCCGACACGCCAAACCTGGATCTCTACCTGATGCGCCGCCGCTTCGTGGTGGACCTGCGCGAGACCACGCTGGAAATGGTGCTGGACATCGCCCAGAACATTTGAAGCCCACGCACGGCCGTGTTGATCGCAGCGATGGCCGGGTCGAACCCGGCCATTCGGCAACCTAACGCGACGCAACGCCCCGAGAGGCAAGGTGCGTCAGCGGCGACGGAAGTTCTGCTGGCGGCGCGCGCCGGGAGGCGGCATGGAGCCTTCCGCCTTGTGGCGGAAATTGATGCGTCCGCGATCGAGGTCGTAAGGCGACATCTCGACCACGACCCGATCACCTTCGATGGTGCGGATGCGGTTCTTCTTCATCTTGCCGGCCGCGTAGGCCAGGATCTGGTGATCATTGTCGAGCCGCACACGAAAGTTGCCGTCCGGCAGGACTTCCGTGACCGTTCCTTCAAACTCCAGCAGTTCTTCCTTCGCCATATATTCTTCTCCGGCTACCCCAATATCCGAGACCGGACCGATCCGGGGCATAGCCCCCTGACCCTCTCCAATCGCGCATTGTCCACGCATCACCCGAGAACCGGGCGTTGGGGACGTCCTCTAAAGCGTGATCCGCGCGCTGGGAAGCGGTTCGACCGTCCCGGCGCGCGGATTTGACTGTTCAGCGCGGGCGACGCGACCCGGCATCGGGCTTCGCAGCGCGGGCCGGAGCCGTGCGCAGGAAGCCGACGGCACCGATGCCGGCACCCGCATTGGCAGGCGCGGGCTTGCCGCCGCCGCCGCGGGCGTCCGGGCGTGCGCCGGTCTTGCGGACATCGCCTGTGCGGCCGGCACCGGCAGCGCCGTGGCGCCCGTCCGTCCGTCCGTCCTGGCGACCCTGGCCGGAGCGGCCTTCCTGGGAGCGCCCTTCCTGGGAGCGGCCCTCTTGCGAACGGCCTCCACCATGGAACGGCCGGCCCGCGGGACGGCGCTGGCCCTCGCGGGAGCCTTCATTGCGGTCGCGGCCGGCCGTCGTATCCACCGGCAGGACGGCAGGCGCTGTCCCGGACGACATGCGGCGGTCGGTCTGCGGAAGCGTCAGGCGAATGAGCTTCTCGATGGACTTCAGAAAAGCCCTCTCCTCACCGTCGCAGAAGGAGATGGCAATCCCCTCCCGGCCGGCGCGGGCGGTGCGACCGATGCGGTGCACGTAGGATTCCGGCACATTCGGCAGGTCGTAGTTGAACACATGGCTCACGCCGGTCACGTCGATGCCGCGCGCGGCGATATCGGTGGCGACCAGGGTGCGCACAGAACCGTCGCGGAAGCCGGCGAGAACCCGGTCACGCTGGTTCTGAGACTTGTTGCCGTGGATGGCTTCGGCACTCAGGCCGGCCTTCTCCAGGGCGCGCACGACCTTGTCCGCGCCATGCTTGGTGCGGGTGAAGACCAGAGCGCGGTCGATCGGCTCGGCGACGAGCAGTTCGGCCAGCAGTGCGGGCTTGGCGGACTTGTCCACCAGCATCACCCGCTGGTCGACCCGGTCCGCCGTCTTGGCAGCCGGCGTCACCGAGACGGTGACGGGGTTGCGCAGCATGGAATTGGCGAGTTCGGCGATCGCGCTCGGCATGGTCGCCGAGAAGAACAGCGTGTGGCGCTTGGGCGGCAGGCGACGCACGATGGCGCGAATGGCATGGATGAAGCCCATGTCGAGCATCTGGTCGGCTTCGTCGAGGACGAGGACTTCCACCGCGTCGAGCTTCACCGCATGGTTCTCGACGAGATCCATGAGGCGGCCGGGCGTGGCGACCAGCACGTCAACACCGCGGTGCATGGCGCGGATCTGACGACCCATCGGCACGCCGCCGATGGCGAGCGTGACCGAGGTGCCGGTGTAGCGGCCGTAGCTGGTGAAGCTATCGACGATCTGGCCGGACAGTTCGCGGGTCGGCGAGAGCACCAGAACCCGCACGCCCTTCGGCTGAAGGACGACGGGGTTGCGAACCATGTGGTCGAGAACCGGCAGCGCGAACGCTGCGGTCTTGCCGGTTCCGGTCTGGGCAATCCCGATGAGATCGCGGCCGGCGAGGACTTGGGGGATGGCCTGGGCCTGGATCGGCGTCGGCGTGATGTGCTTCTCTTCAGTGAGGGCACGGACGATAGGCTCGGCGAGGCCGAGATCGGTAAAAGAGGTCAAGCTCTGTCTTTCATGCGGCGAAAGCCGCCGGCGCATCGGTTTTACCGGCGCCGCGCAATCGCGAGGGATGACATCCCGCGTGGCCTGGGGTGTCGCATACAATCATCGAAAATCGGGCAAAATCGACGGGAACGCCTCTCTGGCATTCCACCGCTTCCGCTACGCGGCCCGAGAGCAATCGCTCCGGCCCGAGGGGCACTGCCGATTGCTGCGGGCTTCATATGGCTCAAATCGATGGAGTTTTCAAGAGAAAGCCTTGAGTTTGCCAGTTTGGCGGCTCAGAAGCCCCTGCCCTGCGGCCGTTTGGCGCCGCGCGCCCGGCCTTGCGCGACCGCCTCTGCGTGCCGAAATGGACCGGGCCGGAGGTCTCATGTTCGACGTCAGTTCGCTGCTCACCGCCACCACGGATTTCGTCCGGGACAATGAAAGGTGGGCGCCGCTGCTGGTATTCGGACTGGCATTCGGGGAATCGCTGGCGCTGATCTCGATCTTCATTCCCGCCACCGTCCTGCTGCTCGCCATCGGCGCGCTGATCGAGGCGAGCGGCATTCCGCTCGGCCCGGTCTGGCTGGCCGCGACGCTCGGCGCATCGCTGGGCGATACCGTATCCTATTGGTTTGGCAGCTATTATAAGGACCGGGCGCGCCGCGTGTGGCCGCTCTCGCGCCGTCCCGATCTGGTGGCGCGCGCCGAAGTCTTCTTCCTGCGCTTCGGTATCTGGAGCATTGCGGTCGGCCGCTTCTTCGGGCCGCTGCGCGCGGTCGTGCCGCTGATCGCCGGCGTGCTCTCCATGCGGCAGCTCCCGTTTCAGGTGGCCAATGTGGCCAGCGCCGCAATCTGGGCCTTCGCCATGCTGGCCCCCGGCGCCGCCGCCCTGAAGCTACTGGGGTATTAGGGGAGCGCGGCAAAAGGCTTTGGCGTGCGATTTTAGGCTGTCGCCGCAGCCAGGTCATATTGGCTTATGACGGCAGTCGGCACCAGCAACCGACACACATGAAAGCTGCCGTTGAAACAACGCTTCGGTAGCGAGCATCAGGCAATCGCGATAAAAAGGAGACTATGGCTAGAATGCTCCTTACCGTAGATGGCGCGTTCGATATTGCCGGGCGTGGGGTGATCGTTGTCCCCGGTCCGTTGCAGGCTGAATACGAAGGACCGCGCCAATTAACGGTGATGCTCAGGCTCCCCTGTGGAAGCGAGCAGAGCGCTACGCTCACGCTCGAACATATCCTTCATTCTGCCCCACCGAAGGAGCCTCGTTGGGCTTGTCTGTTGAGAAGCCTCACGAAAACGGATGTTCCAGTCGGCACAAAAATCTGGGTTGCAGAGGCCGACGGCAAATAGCTGTCGACCCAATCCTCCCGTCTAGGTCCAGCGGAGCGGCGTGGATGGCCGGGACGAGCCCGGCCATGACGAACCGACTGTGAGGTGCCTGCCGTTCCCCGCCTCCGGAGAGACGGCTCAGTGCAGGATCTGGGACAGGAACAGGCGGGTGCGCTCGTGCTGGGGATTCGCGAAGAACGTGTTGGGCTCGTTCATCTCGATGATCTGCCCGGCATCCATGAAGATCACCCGGTCGGCCACCTGGCGGGCGAAGCCCATTTCGTGGGTCACGCACAGCATGGTCATGCCTTCGTTGGCGAGGCTGACCATGGTGTCGAGCACCTCCTTGACCATTTCCGGGTCGAGCGCCGAAGTCGGCTCGTCGAACAGCATGATGCGCGGACGCATGCACAGGGCGCGGGCGATGGCGACGCGCTGCTGCTGACCACCCGAGAGCTGGCCGGGATATTTGTTGGCCTGCTCGGGGATCTTCACCTTGTTGAGGAAGTGCATGGCGGTTTCCTCCGCCTCGCGCTTCGGCATCTTGCGCACCCACATGGGCGCCAGGGTGCAGTTCTCAAGAATGGTGAGGTGCGGGAACAGGTTGAAATGCTGGAACACCATGCCGACCTCGCGGCGCACCTCGTCGATGCGCTTCAGGTCGTTGGTCAGTTCGATGCCATCGACGATGATCCGCCCCTTCTGGTGCTCTTCCAGCCGGTTGATGCAGCGGATCATGGTCGATTTGCCCGAGCCGGACGGGCCGCAGACGACGATCCGCTCGCCGCGCTTCACGGAGAGATTAATCTCCCGCAAAACGTGGAAGTCGCCGTACCACTTGTTCACGTTGACCAGTTCCACCGCGTATTCGGGTTCGGGGGAGGTCTGGCCCTGCGTCTGGGTTTGCGTGCTCATGGGTAGCCCTCCCTCAATGACGGTGGTTGCGATCGAGACGCTTTTCCAGCGCCATCGAATAACGGGACATGCCGTAGCAGAAGACGAAATAGACGATGCCGGCGAAGCCGAAACCGGTGAACAGCGTCGTCGGCGTCGCCCATGTCGGATCGGTGAAGGAGGCGCGCAGGATGCCGAGCAGGTCGAAGATCGACACGATCAGAACCAGAGTGGTGTCCTTGAACAGGCCGATGAAGTTGTTGACGATGCCGGGGATCACCAGCTTCAAAGCCTGCGGGAGCACCACCAGCCGCATCATGAGCCCGGACCGCAGCCCCATCGCCATGGCGCCTTCATACTGGCCCTTGGGGATCGCCTGGAGCCCGCCGCGTACCACTTCCGCCATATAGGCGGACGCGAACAGGGCGACGCCCACCAGCGCGCGGAGCAACCCGTCGATGGTGAAGCGACCGGGCAGGAACAGCGGCAGCATATAAGTGGCGAAGAACAGCACGGTGATGAGGGGCACGCCGCGCCAGAACTCGATGAAGATGATCGAGGCGTACTTCACCAGCGGCAGTTGCGAGCGCCGCCCAAGCGCCAGCAGGATGCCGAGCGGCAGCGAGGCGGTGATGCCGGTGACGGCGATGACCAGCGTCACCAGCAATCCGCCCCATTGCCGCGTCTCGACCTCCGGCAGGCCGAAGTCGACATCGACGAACAGCATCACGGCGCCGATCACCGCGAAGGTCTTCAATGTCCCCCGCGCCGCGCCGCTGCGCTCCCCACCGAAGATCGGCGCCACCAGCATCGCGAGGCCGGTGACGATCGCCGCGACGATGACAAACTGGAGCCAGAACGAGGCACGCAAGCCAAACGCCGAGGCGGTGAGGCCGAAATCCAGCCCGAAACCGCCCAGCACGAAGTTGCGCAGTTCCAGCGCGCCGCCGGTCAGCAGCACGAAGGAGAGGATGGGATAGAGGACGAAGAAGGCGAGCGCATTGGCGCGCTTGTAGGGCAAGCGGGGAATGAGCAGCGGCGCCAACAGGATGATGCCGAGCACGTAGACCACATTGACCCGCCACCGCTCGCTGGCGGGATAGAAGCCGTAGAGGATCTGGTTGAACTTGGCGGCGATGAACGGCCAGCAGGCCCCCACCGGATGGCCGGCATTCTCGGGAAGACAGGCCTCCCGCGTCATGCCGGTCCACACCGCGTCGGTGATGAAGAATTTCACCATCGGCGGTACGACCGCATAGACCACCCAGATGCCGAACAGGGTGAGAAGCACCTGGCCGACCGAGCCGAACAGGTGTGCGCGGGCCCAGCCGAAGATGCCGCGCGCCGAGGCCGGCGCGGGTTCCTGCGGGCGAAGCTCCAGGGGAGCGACGTAGGAAACGGTTCGAGCGTCCATTATCGCCTCCTCACCGTTCCACAAGCGCGACGCGCTTGTTGTACCAACCCATGAGGGTCGACGTGATCAGCGAGATGGCGAGGTAGACCGCCATAGTAATGGCGATGATCTCGATCGCCTGCCCGGTCTGGTTCAGCGTCGTGCCTGCGAACACCGCGAACAGGTCCGGGTATCCCACGGCGACACCGAGCGTCGAGTTCTTCGTGAGGTTGAGATACTGGCTGGTGAGCGGCGGGATGATCACCCGCATGGCCTGGGGGATCACCACCAGGCGCAGCGTGTGGCCGTTCCGAAGTCCGAGCGAGTGGGCCGCCTCGCTCTGCCCCTTCGAGACCGCAAGGATGCCGGCGCGGACGATCTCGGCGATGAACCCCGCCGTATAGATCGAGAGCGCCAGCAGCAGGGCGACGAATTCGGGGATAACGCGGATGCCGCCCGCGAAATTGAAGCCGCGCAGTTCCGGCCGCTCGAACGTCACCGGCCAGCCCAGCACGAAGCCGGCGATGGTGGCCGGCACGACGATCAGCGCGAGCCCGGCCCAGAAGGAGGGGAATTGCTGTCCGGTCTTCTCCTGCCGGAGCCGCGCCCATCGGGACACCAGGAAGGCGGCGATGATGCAAACCACCAAGATGCCGCCGATGATGGTGAAGTCGGGCTCGAACACCGGGCGCGGCACCACGAGGCCGCGATTGCTGACGAAGACGCCGGGCCCGGCGACGCTGCCGGCCCACGACTTGAAGGTTTCCGCCACCGAACCGAAGCCGAGGCTCGCGGCGCTGGAGGACACAAAATTCAGGAACGGCTGAAGGCCGAAGCCCCAGCTCTGACGCGGGTTCGGCATGGTGGAGAGCACCGCCAGATACCAGAACAGAATCTGGAACAGCGGCGGCAGGTTTCGCGTCACTTCCACGTAGGCGGAGGCCAGCGCCTTCACGACCACATTGTTGGAGAGCCGCGCCACGCCCACCAGGAAGCCGATGATGGTGGCAAGGACGATACCGAGCCCGGCGACCAGCAGCGTATTCAGCAGGCCGACCAGAAAGGCCCGGCCGTAGCTCATGGATTCCGAATAGGGAATCAGCGTCTGTGTGATGCCGAAGCCGGCGGGATTATCGAGGAAGCCAAAGCCGGAGGCGATGCCCTGGCGGGCAAGGTTGGCCTGGGCGTTGGCGAAGAAGGACCAGGCCATCCAAAGAAGGACAATGGCCAACGTCACCTGAATGACTGCGGATCTCAGCGCCGGGTCTGTCCAAGACCATCGGCGGCGTGTCGGGGCAGGCTCCGACCAGCGTGCGTCTGTCATAAGGCCCCTCTATCCCCAGAGGCTCTGCGGCCCCTCTGAAACACGAGCAATGCCGACGCCCCCGCTGCCGGCACATACCCCTGAAAGTGAAAGAGCCCGGCACCATTCGGTGCCGGGCTCCCTAGTCGGTCAGCGGACCGGCATGCCGTATTGGATGCCGCCCTTGCTCCACAGCTTGTTCAAGCCGCGGTCGATGGCGAGAGGAGTGGAGGGGCCGAGGTTACGGTCGAAGATTTCGCCGTAATTGCCCACCAGCTTGACCATGCGGGCAACCCAGTCGTTGGAGATGCCGATGGCCTCGCCGAACTTGCTGTCGCCGCCGAGCAGCCGCTTGATTTCCGGGTTGGGGGTGTTGGCCATCTGGTCGATGTTCTTGGAGCTGACGCCCAGTTCCTCGGCATCGAGCAGCGCGTAATAGGTCCACTTCACCAGGTCGAACCAGCTGTCGTCGCCATGGCGCACCAGCGGGCCGAGCGGCTCCTTGGAGATCACCTCTGGCAGCACCACATGGTCGCTGGCGTTGGTGAGCTTGAGGCGCACGGCGTAGAGCTGCGACTGGTCGGAGGTGAAGGCATCGCAGCGGCCGGAATCGTACGCCTTGATGGTTTCGTCGATGGTCGCGAAGGCGATCAGTTCATACTTCAGATTGTTGGTGCGGAAGTAGTCGCCGACGTTCAGTTCGTTGGTGGTGCCGGTCTGCACGCAGATCGAGGCGCCGTTAAGCTCCGTGACCGACTTCAGATTGAGCGACTTGCGCACCATGAAGCCCTGGCCGTCGTAATACATCACGCCGGCGAAGTTGAAGCCCAGCGTGGTGTCGCGGGACATGGTCCAGGTGGTGTTGCGCGAGAGCACATCGATGGCGCCCGACTGGAGCGCCGTGAAGCGATCCTTCGCCGAAAGCGGCGAGAATTTCACCTTGTTCGCGTCGTTGAAGATCGCGGCGGCGATGGCGCGGCAGAAGTCCACGTCCAGGCCGGTCCAATTGCCCTTGTCGTCGGGGTTGGAGAAGCCGGGCAGGCCCTGCGACACGCCGCAATTGAGCGCGCCCCGTGCCTTCACATCGTCAAGGGTCCCCGCACCGGCCGCGCCGACGCCGAGCGCGAGCATTCCGGCAGCGAGCAGGATGCGTTTAAAGGAAGGTCCCATTGTTCTTATCTCCCAGGCCTATACGGACGAACTGGCATGTTCCCGATGCGGGATCGACGCCATCGTCCGGGACGTCGTATGGATGTATCTCAGTCTGTTGCGAGCGGGTGGTCAATAGCTCGCCCAACCTTTGGGCATTCAACCATCGTTAACCGGAGTCCAGGATGAAGTCCCCCTCCCCCGAAGCAAGTTTCGCGCCGGCCACTGAGGTGGTCCGGCTGGGTCGCGATCCGTTCCGCTTCGACGGCTTCGTCAATCCGCCGGTGGTGCGTGGGTCCACCGTGCTTTACCCCACTTACGATGACCTCGTGGCGCACCGCGGGCGCTATACCTACGGGCGCCGGGGCAATCCCTCGAGCGAGGCGCTGGAAACCGCGATCTCGGCGCTGGAAGGCGCGGACGGCACGGTGCTGACCCCCTCCGGCCTCTCTGCCATCTCGATCGCGCTGCTCTCGGTGCTGAAAGCTGGCGACCATCTGCTGATGGTGGACACGGCCTATCGTCCCACCCGGCGCATCTGCGACACCGTGCTGGCGCGCCTTGGGGTCGAGGTCACCTATTACGACCCGCTGATCGGGGCTGGCATCGCCGGCCTGCTCAAAGACAACACCCGGGCCATTTTCTTGGAATCACCCGGCTCGCAATCCTTCGAGATGCAGGATGTGCCGGCGATCACCCGCGTCGCGCAGGCGCGCGGCGTCACCACGCTCATCGACAACACATGGGCGACGCCGATCTATTTCAAGCCGCTGGCGCACGGGGTCGATGTTTCGATCATGGCTGGCACGAAATATCTCGGCGGCCACGCCGACCTCAACCTCGGCACCATCGCGGCGACCGGCACTGCCTGGCGCAAGATCAAGGACACCCACGGGGATCTCGGCATCTGCATCAGCCCCGATGACGCCGCGCTGGGCTCGCGCGGGCTGCGGACGCTGGCGGTGCGGCTGGAGCGGCACTGGCGCTCGGGACTCGCTGTGGCGCAATGGCTGCGCAACCAGCCGCAGGTGTCGCGCATCCTACACCCGGCGCTCGACGGGGATGCCGGCCACGACATCTGGAAGCGCGACTTCTCCGGCGCCTCAGGCCTGTTCGCGGCCATTCTCAAGCCGGCGTCGGACGCGTCGGTGGGGGCGTTCTTCGATTCGCTCACCCATTTCGGCATGGGCTATTCGTGGGGCGGCTTCGAGAGCCTGATCATTCCGTTCGATTGCGCGGAGTATCGCACCGCCACCACCTGGCAGGCCGAAGGCCCTGCCATTCGCCTGCATATCGGCCTGGAAGATCCCGGCGATCTAATCGCCGATCTCGCCCAGGGCCTGGCGAAGCTCGACGCGGCCTGAGTGAAAGCACCGGGGCGTCCGCGCCCCGGTTATTGGGACTTTGCCGCTTCCCGGTTCTGCCTGCGCTCGCGCAAGGCGAACTGGAGGTTGCGGATATAGATGAAGGTGGAGAGAGCCTGCCCGGCGATGAACACCGGATCGCGGCGATAGAGCGCATAGACCAGCAGCAGCGTGCCGCCGCCCAGCGAGAAGGTCCAGAACGCGAAGGGAATGACGGTCTTGCCGGCCCGCTCGCTGGCGATCCACTGCACCACGAACCGCATGGTGAAGGCGATCTGCGCGACGAAGCCCAGGATCACCCACCAGTCGAGCTGGTTGATGAAGACGTCGTGGAGATAATCTCCGACGAGATGGGCGAGATCAACGAGCATCCGGATAGACCTTCACCACTTTCGGAACATTGCGCCGCCGCGTCAGCCACCAGACCCCGAGCATGTCGCCGATCCCGACCCACAGGCGGTTCCAGAAGCCATACTTCGACACGCCGTGCCAACGCGCCCGGTCGACCACGGGAAATGTCAGCACCTCATACCCCTCCCGGGCGACCAGCGCAGGGGTGAAACGGTGAACTGCATCGAAATGAGGCAGTCGCAGATAAATGTCGCGCTTCACCACCTTGAGGCCGCAGCCGGTGTCCTTCGTGCCGTCGCGCAGCAGCGAGCGTCGCACCGCATTGGCGAGGCGGGACTGAAACCGCTTGAACGTCGTGTCCTTGCGGCCCTGGCGCTCGCCCTGGACCATGCCGGCCATCGGACCGCCGTCATCGAGCAGGCGCACCATCGGCGGCAGATAGGCGGGGTTGTTCTGCCCGTCGCCGTCCAGCAGCAGGAGGATATCGCCCTGGGCGACCCAGGCGCCGGTCGCCACCGCCGCCGATTTTCCGCACGAGGTTCCGTGGGTGAGGATGCGCATATAGGGGCGGGTCTCCGCTGCCGCGCGCAGCGCCGCCGGGGTGCCGTCGCCCGAGCCGTCGTCCACGAAGATCAACTCATAGGCACCTGCGCCGAGCGACTGGTCGATTTCGGCGATCAGCGGGGCGATGTTGTCGGCTTCGTCCCGCACGGCGATGACGACCGAGAGACGCGCCGGGGCGGACGCGTCGAAAGCAGCAGTGTTCAAGATCTGGCCTCTTCAAAGGCGGGCGCCGGGGAGGACGGCGGCACGAGGCGCGCAAGGCGCCGGGGCGTCGGCCCGGACATGGGGGAAATGGTGCCGTCGGGGGCAACCGAGAAAACCAGGCGGCGGGCCGCGAACACCTTCACGATGGAAAGCGTGAAAGCCGTGGCGAGGGCGCCGCCCGCGAGCACGTCGCTGGGATAATGCGACCCCAGTACCACCCGCGTCGAAGCCACCAGGGCCGCGAGGATGATCAGGATCACCCGCGCCCGCGGAAACAGGGCGGCAAACGCCACCGCCGTCGCGAACACGATGGTGCTGTGGCCGGAGGGAAAGCTGGCAAAGCCGGCTGAAGTCGACAGCCAGTCGAAGGTCATGGTCGGGTTCGGGCCGGCGAGGTGCAGCGCCACGTAGGGGCGCGCGCGGCCGAGCGCGTATTTCACGACCAAAACAATCAGGCCCGCGCCTGCGATGGAGATGAACAGGAAGCCCAGCCGGGCGACCGTCGCGGCCGCGATCCGCCGGCCCATATCATCCAGATACGGCTTCACCGCCAGCACGGCCAGGAGGCAAAAAGCGAGAGGAACCAGGACCACGCCGCCAAGCCCCAGCTTGGTGACGCGTTCGGAAATCATCACCACGCCCGCCGGCATGTGAAACCGCAATTGCGGCACCAAAGGATCAATGAGGATCATGGATGCGATGATCAGACTGGCGAACAGAATGAAGAGGGTTGCGATTTCGACCACACCCGCACTGCTGACGCGCGCGCGTGTGCCACGCGCCGGCCGCATCTTGAAATAGGTCCATGCCGCCCACAGGCCACTGAGCGTCGCGCCCACCATAGTGGTGGCGCTTGCACCGATGCTGGCGGCGCGGCTCGTCAATTCGTGCCCTCCTCCGGCCGGAACGCGGTGATTACGACATTGCGCCCGCCATTATAGGTGAAGCCGGCGATGCTCGATGTCGCCTTATAGCGCAGGCCGATCTCCCGCGCGCGCAGCTCGAACTGCGGGAGCATATTGGCGCCGATGAAGGCCATGGTGCAGCCGCCGGTCTTCAGGAGGTCCGCCGCCTGCATGGGATCGGTGAAGCGCACGTCCGTACCGACGAGGAAAGTCAGGCTCGGCTCCTGGTAGGGGACCGTCGCGATATTGGCCGCCGGGCACCCGCTTTCACGCGCGATCACGGCAAGGCGCTGCGAAATCCACAGCGCATTCATCTGCGGCAGCAGGAATTGATAGGCACCGACATACAGCAGCAGCGCGCCGCCAACAGCCGCGACGAAACCGGCCTCCGGCCCCGCCGAGACGATGCGCTGACTGGCGATCCAGAGCAGGAACAGCGCGCTAAGCAGGAAGGGCGCCGCCGCAAGCGCATAGACCGGGGCGCCCCCGAACCAGATGAGGCCCACCAGCATGGCGACCGCGATCAGCGCACCGATGATCGGCCAGAACCCCCTGAAGTCCCTCAGGCGGCGGCCGACCTGGGCAATCTCGCCGCGCTCAAGCGCCAGGGCGGTGAGGATGGCCAGGGCCGGATAAAGCGGGAGTACATAATGGGGAAGCTTGGTGACGGCGATCTCGAACACCAGCCAGGACGGAACGATGAGCGCCAGGAGAAAGCGCACGCTCCGTTCGCGCCGGTTCCGCCACGCGAACGGCACCGCCATGACCACCAGCACCACGGACGGCCAGAAGGTGCCCCACATGGCGAGCAGATAGGTGCCCGGCGGGCCCCAATGCCCCTCAGCGCCTTCAGCAACCTTGCCCAGCATGTCGACGCCCACCGCATGCTCGTAAAAGGCACCGCTGGTGACGAAATAGATGGCGATGTACCAGGGCAGGCACAGCAGCGCGCACCACAGCAGGCCCGGCAGCGGCTTCAGCACGCGCATGAACGCGACCGAACGGTCGGCGATGGCGAGAACCAGGATCGGCAGGCCGACGAAAATCGGCGCCAGCGGACCCTTCACCAGAATGCCGGCGGCAAGGCCAGTCCAGAAGATCGCGGAAAGGCCCAGTTCGCCCTTGGATGGCAAGGGTCGGGACATATAGGCCCGCGCCAGGGCGCCCATGGAAGCGAGGACGGTGAACAGCAGAACCGCATCGGTCTTGGCGAGGCGCGCCTCGACGCCGAGCAGCACGCAGCTCGCCATCATCAGGCCGGCGATCAAGGAGCCGCGCCGTGAGACGAAGCACAGTGCCGTCCAATAGGTGAGCAGCACCGCGCCGATGGCGGCAAGCAGCGAGGGGATGCGATAATAGAAAATGGTGGTCAGGGCCGAGGGGCCGACCACCGCCTCGGCGGCCGCGACGCTTGCCGACTGAAGCCAATAGATGCCCACCGGCTTCTTGTGCCGCGCGACATCCTTGTAGCGGATGTCGACGAAATTCCCGCTTTCCAGCATCTGCTTGGTGGCCTGCGAGAAGCGGGCCTCGTCGCGGTCGATGGGCGAGAGGGCGTAGATGCCGGGCAGGAAGGCGATCAACGCCACCACCACCAGAAGCAGGCTGGCGCGAAGGTGGCTGGCACTGGCGTAATCCAGGCCGCGCGCTGCACGGTCCAGCGCGGACGGGCTCGATGCCGTGCGTCCGGCGGGCTCGGATATGGCCATGCGTGGTTTCAGGTCCGGTCGTTTTGGGCGCGGGACAATAACAGAAACCAACCGGCCGGAAAGGTGCCCGTCCGGATCGCTTCCGCCCGTGTCCCGGCGAGAGCGGACAACTGGAGAGGGAGCTGGGCGGAAAGATGGCGGCGCACGCCCTCCCCTAGGGTGACCGCTGCGTTATTCCTCTGGCTTAGGGGGGCTCTGGGAAAACGGTGCGGGCTCGCGCTCAAACGCAGAACGTCGCGTCATTCCCTCCCCCGCAAGCGAGAGCGCTGCGAAATAGACCTCGCAAGCTATAGCGGGTCATCAGGTGCAAAGGCCGGGCCGTTTCCACCTCTCCCCGAGGGGGAGAGGGGGCATGCCGCGGTCATTCGAGAAGCACCACCGATCCCGCGCCTGCCATGCGTGCCGCACAGCTCCCGAAAGCAGGAGAGGGAGTGGGAGCACATAAGACTCCCCTCCCCTCACTTGGTGAGGATGAGCTTGTCCTGGGCCGTCAGGCGCAGCTGGTAGACTTGGGAACCGTGGGAAATGGTGATGACGCGGGATGCAGCGAACAGGTCGCGGCTGTTCATCTGCTCCTCAACCATCGGGATGACGCGGGCCTTGTCGCGCGATGACCACGCGGTCACTCCGTGCTCATGCTTGGTCATTTGAATGACTCCAAATTAAATTGGCCGAAAAATCTATAAGGCCAAGCTATCGAGGTCTTTTAGAACAGTTCAATATTATCTGTTCTTGCTCTAGACGTTGAGTAATACACACGGAAACAGAAATCAACGCACGGGCGCGCATCGCATTACAGCCCAGCCGTCAGCGCATGGGCTCTCAGACGGAAACGGGCGCCGGCGAGATGCGCCGGCGCCCGTTTCAGGCGAAATTAGCACGTTCTGGAAGCGTCATTCCGCAGGGTGCGGTGCGGGAACGGGCGCGTCCGACGAATCGCCCGCGATCGCGCGGGAGACGACCCGGTCGAAGCGGTCGAGATACACATAGATCACCGGCGTGATGTAGAGCGTCAGCAATTGCGAAACCAACAAGCCACCGACCACGGCGATGCCCAGGGGTTGGCGAAGCTCCGCGCCGGCGCCGCCACCGAGCGCGATCGGCAGGGTGCCAAAGATGGCCGCGAGCGTCGTCATCATGATGGGGCGGAAACGCAGCAGACACGCCTCGCGGATCGCGTCCACCGCATCGGCGCCTTGCCGTCGCCGCTCCAGCGCGACGTCGATCATCATGATCGCGTTTTTCTTGACGATGCCCACAAGCATGACGATGCCGATCAACGCGATCACCGACAGCTCGACCTTGAAGAGGATCAAGGTCAGCAGCGCCCCGATGCCGGCAGAAGGCATGCCCGACAGGATGGTGATGGGGTGGATGAAGCTCTCGTACAGGATGCCGAGCACGATGTAGATCACCACCACGGCGGCGAGGATCAGCATCGGCTGGTTCGAGAGCGAATCCTGGAACACCTGGGCCGTGCCCTGGAAGCCGGTGGAGATGGACGGCGGAAGATTGGCATTTCGCTGCGCGACACCGATCGCCTCCACCGCCTGCCCCAACGAAACACCGGGCGCGAGGTTGAAGGATATCGTCACGGCGGGCTGTTGCTGCTGATGGGCGATCTGGAGCGGCCCGACGGTGCGGCGGATATCCGCCACGCTTTCAAGCGGCACCACGCCGCCGCTGGAGGTGCGCAGATAGACCCGGCCGAGGTCGGAGGCGTCCTGCTGGAAGCGCGGCTGAGCCTCGACGATCACCGCATATTGGTTGGTGGGGGTGTAGAGGGTCGCGACCTGCCGGGTGCCGAACTGGGTATAGAGCGCGTTGCGAAGCTGCTCCTCGGTGACGCCGAGGGCCGCCGCCTTGTCCTTGTTGAGGTCGATGGTGAGCTGGGGATTGGAGATCTGAAGATCCGAGGTCACGTCCCGCAGTTCGGGGACATGGGTCAACATCTCCTCCATCTTCGATGCGCCGGGATAGAGCGCAGCGGAATCGCTGCTCTGGAGCGTGAACTGATATTGGCTCTTGGACGCCACGCCGCCGATGTTGATGTTCTGCACCGGCTGGAAGAAAACCTTCACGCCGGGGATGCCGGCCACGCGCTTGCGCAGGTCCTGGATGATCTGGAACGCGCTCTGGCCGCGCTCCTCATAGGGCTTAAGCGCAACGAACAAGCGACCGGAATTTGTGGTGCGGCTGACGCCGGTCGCGCCGGCGGTCGACACCAGATAGGCGACATTGGGATCACCCCGAACCGCGGCGGCAACCAGCTTCTGCCGCTCGACCATGGCGTCGAACGAGGTATCGGTGGCGGCCTCGACGGTGCCGGTGATGAAGCCGGTGTCCTCGGTGGGGAAGAAGCCCTTAGGCACCACCACGTAGAGATAGCCTGCCAGACCGATGGTCAGGAAGGTCACGATCAGCATGAACGGCCGATGGCGCAGCACCAAATCCAGGCTGATGCGATAACCGGCGAGCCAGAGGTCGAACGCCCGCTCACTGGCCCGGAAGAAGACGTTGGGCTTCTTGTTGTGATCCACCGGCTTGAGCATCCGCGCGCACAGCATGGGCGTGAGCGTGAGCGAAACGAAGCCGGACAGCAGGATGGCGATCGAGATCGTCACCGCGAACTCGCGGAACACCCGGCCCACCACGCCGCCCATGAACAGCACCGGGATGAACACCGCCACCAGGGACAGCGTCATGGAGATGATGGTGAAGCCGATCTCGCGCGATCCCAGGATCGCCGCCTTGAACGGCTTCATCCCGCCTTCGATATGCCGGTAGATGTTCTCCAGCACGACGATGGCATCGTCGACGACGAAGCCGACGCACAAGGTGAGCGCCAGCAGCGTCATGTTGTTGATGGAGAAGTTCAGCACCCACATGGCCGCGAAGGTCGCGACGATCGACAGCGGCAGCGCCAGCGAGGGAATGAGGGTGGCCCGCACGTTGCGCAGGAACAGGAAAATCACCAGCACGACGAGGACGATCGCCTCGAACAAGGTCTTCTGAACGTCGTGCACCGCATCGCGGATGGAGACCGAGCGGTCGTTCAGCACCTCGATGTTCACCGCGCCGGGCACCTGGGCGCGATACTGGTCGAGATGAGCGCGCACCTGGTCCACGACCGCCACCGTATTGGCGTCCGGCTGGCGCACCACGGCCAGCACGATGGAGCGTTCATCGTTGAACCAGCTCGCCACCCGCTCGTTCTCGATGCCGTCGGTGACGCGGGCGATCTCGTCGAGCCGCACCGGCGCGCCGTTGCGGAACGCCACGACGATGCGGCGGAACGGCTCGGCCGAAGCCGTGGTCGTTCCCATGTCGATGGTCATGCTCTGCTTGGGACCGGAGAGCTGGCCGATGGGCGTGTTCGACGCGGCCGCCTGGATCGAGGACTGAATGTCGGCCGCCGAGATGTTTCGCACGCCGGCCGCCGCGGGATCGACGCGAATGCGCACGGCGTATTTCTGGGTGCCGAAGATCTGCACCTGGGCAACGCCGGGAAGCTGGGAAATCTGCTGGCCGACGATGGTGTCGGCATATTCGTTGACCGCCGAAAGCGGCAGCGTGGCGGACGACACCGCCAGCAGTATCACCGGGGCATCCGCAGGATTTACCTTTCGGAAGCTCGGCGGGGTCGTCATCTCGTCGGGCAATTGCCGCTGGGCGACCGACAGCGCCGACTGAACATCCAGCGCCGCATCGTCGATGTTGCGCGACAGGTCGAACTGGATGGTGATGGAGGTCGAGCCCTGGGTGCTCGACGAGGTCAGCGAGGTAATGCCGGAAATCGTGGAGAGCTGGCGCTCGATGACGGTCGCGACCGCCGAGGCCATGGTCTCAGGGCTGGCGCCCGGCAGGGTGGCGGAAATGTTGATGGTGGGAAAATCCACCCGGGGCAGCGCCGCGACGGGCAGGAGGCGGTAGGCGAACAAGCCGGCCACGATCAATGAGAGCATCATCAAGCTCGTCATGACCGGGCGGCGGATGCACATTTCCGAGAACATGAGGTCAGCTCCCGGCTGTCGCCGCACCGCTTTGGCGTTTTATATCGACCCGTGCCCCTGCCCGCAGCGCGAGCTGGCCCTGAGTGACGACGGTTTCGCCGCCGGACAGCCCGGCCGCAACCACGGCATCGCCGTCCACGGTACGACTGACCGTGACCGGCTGAACCTTGGCAACGCCGTTGTCGACCAGGAACACGAACGTGCCGTTCTGCCCGCTCTGGATTGCCTCGGCCGGCACCGCCACCACGTTCTGCTCCATGCGCAGCGTCACCGTGATGTCGCCGAGCGTGCCGGGCCAGAGCCGCTCGTCGGCGTTCTCGAACATCGCCCGGACCATCAAGGTCCCGGTCTGCGGGTCGATGGTGTTGTCGAGCGCGAACAGCTTGCCGCCGCCCACGCTCTCGGAGCTGCCCTGAAGGCGGAACTGAACCGTCGCCTGCGCCATGTTGGCGCGCAGTTCGGCGAGATACCGCTCGGGCACGCCGAAGGCGATGTAGATGGGCTTGATCTGTTTGATGGTGGCGAGCGTGTCGTCCACCCGAATAATAGCACCGGGGCGCACGCCGGACACGCCCATGCGCCCGGTCACAGGCGCCTTGATCTCGTAATAGGACCGCTGCACCTGAAGCGACTGAAGGTTCGCCTCGTCCTGCTGAACCACCGCGCGCTGGATATCCGCCGTGGTCTTGGAATCGTCCACCTGGACCTGGGAGACCGCGCTCCGCGCCAGCAGGCCGGTGTAGCGGTCCACGTCGCGAATGGCCTTCTCAAGCTGCGACTTGTCCTTGGTCAGCGTCGCCTGAGAGTTGAGGATCTGCGCGTCGATGTCGCGGGCATCGAGCACGAACAGCAGGTCGCCCTTGTTGACCGCCGCGCCGTCCTCGAAGCGGACCTGCTCGACACGGCTGGCGACGCGGGTGCGGATGGTGATCGTCACCATCGGCTCGACCGTGCCCAGGGCCGTCACCCGCACCGGTTCCGCCTTGCGCACCGCCGTGGCCGCAACCACGGGAACACCGCGCTCCGAAGGTGTCTGAGCATTGGCGGCGGTGGCGCTCTTGCCGGTCCAGACGCCCGTGGACCAAGCCCAGCCCGCCGCGCCCAGGATCGCCAATACACCAACGGTGAGGGTAACCCTCAACCCACGAGATCTTTTCCCCGCTGCCATTGTCCCTCAAACCCTTTCATGCACATCGCAATGCGACATGCGCCCCAGCTTAAATTACACACGCACGCGGCTGGGTGCGATCACGATTTTGTCGACAAAAAGCATTATCATCTGACTTGAACAGCGAAAATTACCCGCAACCGGCGGTTAACGCGGTTGACGTAAGGCCAGGGCCAGCCGCTGCAGCGCACCATCGAGGGTCGCGTCGCGCTTGGCGAAACAAAAACGAACAACAGAGCGCACAGCGTCCTGCGCATAGAAAGCTGACACCGGAATAGCAGCGACACCGTGGCGCCGGACCAGATCGAGACAAAATGCCTCGTCGTCGAGCTTTGGGTCTATTGCCGAAAGGTCGATGGAGATGAAATAGGTGCCGGCGCTCGGCAGCACGGAGAAGCCGAGGCTGGTCAGCCCGCCGGCAAGCCGGTCGCGGGCGCGCTGAAGCTCCGCTCGCATGCTCTCGAAATATCCATCGTCCTTGCCCAGGCCATAGGCCACCGCCACCTGGAGGTTCGGGGGAGTGGTGAAGGTGAGGAACTGGTGCGCCTTGCTGAGCACTTTCATCAGAGGCGGCGCGGCGCAGACAAGGCCGACCTTCCATCCGGTCATGCCGAAAATCTTGCCCGCCGAGCCGATCTTCACCGTGCGCTCGCGCATACCGGGCAGGCTCATCATTGGCTGGTGGCGCCGGCCGTCGAACACGATGTGCTCCCACACCTCGTCGCACACCGCGATGGCGTCGAACGCGATGCAATGGTCCGCCAGAAGCTGCATCTCCTCCAGGCTGTGGACCACGCCGGTCGGGTTTTGCGGATTGTTGAACAGCACCAGCTTGGTGCACGGGGTAAACGCCTTCTCCAGCGCCTCGGCGGTGATGCGCCAATGCGGTGGCTCAAGCCGGATCAGGCGCGGAATGCCCCCCGCCCGCAGCACCAGCGGCAGGTAGGCGTCATAGAGCGGCTGAAACAGCACCACCTCGTCGCCCGGCTCGATCAGCGCGAACAGCGCGCCGGCCAGGGCTTCGGTGGCGCCCGAGGTCACCATAACCTCGGCATCCGGGTCGAGATCGACGCCCTGCCAGTGGCGATAATGATCGGCGGCCGCGCGGCGCAGCTCCGGCAGGCCCATCATCGGCGGATACTGGTTCCAGCCATCCACCACAGCCTCGGCCGCCTTGGCGCGCACGTCGGCCGGGCCAGGATCGTCAGGAAAGCCCTGCCCGAGGTTGATCGCCTGATGTTCACGGGCCAATGCCGACATCACCTCGAATACGGTTGTCGGCAAATTGGAGAAGACCGGATTGAAGGTGCGCGCGCTCTGGCGCGCCGATGCTGCGGCAAATGTCATGGCGTCGGATCTAAGGGTGTCTGATGAAGTGTCTCGGCGGCGAATATCTAGCCGTTTTGCCGCAGGGATAAAAGCGGCGAACGGTTGGTCGAAAGCTTGGTGCGAGAACATCTCAAGCGGCGTGGCCGGGTTACGCTGGGGTGCCGCGTGCGCCCAGTGGTTCGAGCGCGCTGAGCAATTCCGCGTCGGTGACGGTGGATGGGGGCTTCATCAGCTTCGCGGCTTGCGTGCGCTGCCCCGCCCGCATCACCAGGATCACCGTTTCCGCACCGCCGCAGGCGGGATCGCCACACGCGATCTCGGTGACGGAGACGGTCGCCTCATCATCGAGTTCAAGCAAGCGGCGAACCTTATCGGACAGGTCGCGCGCCGCATCCCGCGCCGCCGCGCGGGCGCTTGGGTCGTCGCCACGTCCACGAGTGAACAAACGCATGAGAACCTCCGTGAAGCCCACGCTCGGCGAAAATATCGCCTTAAAGACGGCCGGTGATCACTTCAGGACATCGTTGATGTCCGAGGGACCGCCCAACAGAATGCGTCGCATACGCCGCGCGAACCCGCTTGTCTTGCCCCGCCCTTCCACACCGGCGGCGCTTTCAAAGCGCAGTGCCACCCGCGTGACCCGGCCATGCTCCACCGTCCGCACTTCGATCGAGGCATGGCCGAGCGGCATGCGCATGCCCGGCGCGGGACGGTTGTCGGTGCGATCGGCGAAGGCGTCGGCGATGGTCAGGTTGCGGTCGTTCTCGCGCGCGGGAAGACCATAGAGATCGGCGATATCGCCGATGCGCACGTCTCCCTCGAAGGGGAAGGCGGCGTCGGCCGCCCAGATCGCCGGCTCGACGATGAACACCCGGTCGAGTTGCTGAACCCGTTCGGGGGGAGCGAGAAGATAGACATAGTCCCGCTCCACCAGGGGGCCGGCCTCGTCCGCCGTCAGGATATGGCCTTCCCGCACCACCAGGACGGGCCTTGCCCAATCGGGCAGAAGCGCGGGCGTGATGGGTGGCAGGTTCGGCGCCACGGGATATCCGACAAGCTCATGCTCGCTCTGTCCCGGCAGATCGATCTCGAAGCGCCGAGGCTCGCGCATGGGCTCCGCCAGCGCAACATCGAGCCGCCGGGCGGCGAACGCCAAGGTCGAACCGTGCAGCATCAGAGAGGCCAGAACGACGATGAAAGCGATGTTGAAATAGATTTCCGCCTGCGGCAGGTGGGCCAGCATCGGAATGGTGGCGAGGAAGATCGAGACCGCGCCGCGCAGCCCCGCCCAGGAGATGAAGGCGGTTTCCCGCAATGTGAAGCGAAACGGGGCGAGGCACGCCGCGACCAATGCAGGACGCGCCAGCAGGAACAGCACGGCGGCGATGGCGAGGCCCGCCGGCAAAATCTCCAGCAGGCGATGCGGCGAAACCAGCAGGCCGAGCATGGTGAACATGACGATCTGGCAGAGCCAGGTCACGGTATCGTGGAAGCTGGTGATGCCGGCGATGCCCCGAACTGGACGGTTCCCAAGGATAAGCCCGGCGAGATAAACGGCCAGGAAGCCGGACCCGTGAAGCAGCGCGGTCAAGGCAAAGGTCAGGATGGCCCACGCCACCACCAGCACCGGCTGGAGGCCGCCGGGAAGATCGATGCGGTTGAGGAACATCGACAGCGCGAATCCCGACGCCACGCCGAAGACCGCGCCGACCACCATTTCGCTGGCGACCGCGCTCAGGATGGCCCATCCGAAATCGCCGGTGCCGGTGGAGAGTAATTCAACCAGAAGCACGGTAAGAATCACCGCTGCCGGATCGTTGGTGGCGGATTCGATCTCGATCACGGCGCCGAGCCGGCGGCCCAGCCGCAGCCCCTGCGCCCGCACCAGAAAAAGCACCGCCGCCGCATCGGTGGAGGCCACGATCGCCCCCACCAGCATCGCCTGGAGCGGGGAAAGCCCCAGCAGCGGCAGGGCGGCTAACGCCACCAGACCGGCGGTGCCCACCACCCCAACAGTTGAAAGCAGCGTCGCCGGCCCCAATGCCCCGCGCATGGTGGAGAATCGCATGCGCAGGCCGCCGTCGAACAGGATCACCGCAAGGGCGGCAGACCCCACCGTGTAGGTGGCGCCGAAATCGCTGAAGTGGATGCCTCCGGGCCCGTCCTCACCCGCCGCCATGCCCACCAAAAGGAACACCAACAGGATCGGCGCACCGAACCGCGCAGCCACGAGGCTCGACAGCGTCCCCACGACGATCAGCGCGGCGCAGATCAACAACACCAGATTGGAAAGGGACACTGCAGCCATCAGGAGGTCGTTCCAAGTGTCGGATTCGGTGTCGGGAAGGTATCAGGTGGCGATCAAATTTTGCGGGCATTCCACTGTAGCCGCTCCCCCGCTCGCGGCGTATGCTGTTCTTGGCCTGTCATGTGCTCGAAAGTCGTTCCGGGGGGAACGCGGTCATGACAGGGCGGGGAACTGAAGCCATGCCTTCGAATTTCTCAGCTTATGCTTACCTCGTAAGGGCTTACTTACTTACCTCATCGGGCGCGCTTTTGGCAGAACCCGACACCATCTGCTTTGACCTGGATCTCGCCTTGGAGATCGCGGAAAGCGATCGCACCTATGCTGCGGGCCTTGCGGTTTACCCGCTCGGCGTGGATGGCGGCTTGCTGGCGGATTACCCCCTCGTGAGCCACGGCGTGACGGTTCCCGCCGAACGCGCCTTCAACGCGGACACCGCCTACGCGGCTTAAGCGCCTTCGCCTGACCGATACCGGGAGGCGGTCTCGGTCAGGCGCGCAAATGATCCGGATTGAAAGTCTATCCTCCGCTCATGCCACCTGAGCGGTCGATGCCAGCTGCGATCAGCCGCGTGCGTTCGCGAATCGCATGGCCTCGATCGGCGAGCGAAAGCGCAGAACACGCACCGATTTGCTGCCGCAGAGGTCGCACCTTAGCCGGATTGTCTCCGCTTCCGGCTCATCGGGGATGGGAAGATGCATCTTGCCGAGCCCAATGATGGACCGGCGGCGGCAGCGGGGGCATTCGGCGCAAAGCATAAGCGTCACTAGACAGACCAAAGACGCGCAGAATGAGGCATGCGGCGCCCTGCCCAAAAGAACGTCACGTCATTCGCCGATGCGGTAGCCTATTCCCGGCTCGGTGACGATCAGAGTGGGCACGGCGGGGTCGGTTTCCAGCCGCTGCCGAAGCTGGCCCACATAGACCCTCAGGTATTGCGTGTCCTGCACATGCGCCGGTCCCCAGACCGCGTGCAAAATCTGGCGGTGGGTCACGACCCGCCCGGCGTGGCGCGCCAGGAAGGCCAGAAGGTCGAACTCGCGCGGGGTGAGCTTCACGTCGGTGCCGTCGCGCGTCACCCGGTGGCGCGCCCGGTCGATCTCGACCGCGCCGACCCGCAGCACCGGCTCCTCGCGGCTCTGGCCGGCGGCGTTGCGCAAGGCGGCGCGGATGCGCGCCATCAGCTCGCCGACGCTGAAGGGCTTGTTGACGAAATCATCCGCGCCGAGATCGAGCGCCTCGATCTTCTCGGCCTCCCTGTCACGGGCGGAGAGGACGATGACGGGAACGCTGGACCATTCCCGCAGCCGGCGGATCACGTCCTTCCCGTCCATGTCGGGCAGGCCAAGATCCAGAAGTACCACTTCGGGGGGATGGGTCGCGATCTGCCGCAGCCCGCCGGCGCCATCGTCGGCGCGCGCCACGCGATAGCCTGCCGCCGTGAGCGCGGGACTGAGGAAGCGATGGATCGCGGCCTCGTCATCCACCACAAGAACCAGCGGGTCGCTCATGGCGCCTCCTCCCCAATGGGCAGGATGAACGTGATGCGCAGCCCGTGGTTGGTCCCCGGCACGGGGCTCTCGGCGCGCACGCTGCCGCCATGGGCCTCCGCGATCCCCTTGGCGATGGCGAGGCCGAGCCCAGCCCCCTCCCCGCCGTCCGCCTCGCGGCTGGAGCGGACGAACTTCTCAAATACGTGGGGCAGCAGATCGGGGGGAATGCCGACGCCATCGTCGGTCACGCAAAGCGCCACACTCTCGCCCTCGCGCCGCGCCGCGACCTCGATGGATACGGTATTTCCCGCATGGATCACCGCATTGCCCAGCACATTGGTCAGGGCCTGCCCGATCAGGATGGGATCGGCGATAATCAGAGGCAGGTCGGGCTCCAGGCGCACCGAGATCAATTGGTGCGCCCCGCGCCGGCGGGCAGCGCCCACCACCTGGTGGACCACCTCGGCAAGGTCGGTCCAGTCGCGGCGCAGGTCGAGGGCTCCGGCCTCCAGGCGGGTGATGGCGAGCAGGTTGCGCACCATCCCGTCCAGATGCTCGGCCTCCTCGCGCACCTGAAGCAGCAGGTCGCGCCGCTGTTCGGGATCGATGATGTCGCCATAGTCGGAAAGACTGGAGGCGGCGCCGAGGATCGAGGACAACGGGGTACGAAAATCGTGGCTGATGGAGGCCAGCAGGATGTTGCGCACCCGCTCCGCCTCGGCGGCGCTTTTCACCCCGGCCATTTCGTCCGCCAGCGCGGCGCGCACCAAAGCGGAGGCGGTCTGATCCGCCAGCGTGTCGAGCAGCACCCGCGCCTCCGGGTCCAGATCCGGCCGGCTGGCGAGGCTCTCCACGCCCAGCACGCCCACGTTCCCCGCCTGCCCCCGCAGCGGCAGGAACAGCCAGGGCACGCTCGGGAGGGTGGCGGTGCGTGCCCCAGCCGGCTCGCTGCGCTCGAACGCCCAGCGCGCGGCGCTGAGCGAGGCGGTGTCGAGCCGGTCCTCCGGCGGCCAGGCGGCGGCGAGGTTCAGGTCAGGGCCGTTGGGCACCAGCAAAGTGACCGGGCGGCCGATGATGGCGTGAATCTCGGAGGCAGCCGCCTCGGCGATGGAGCCGGTATCGGCGAGCGAGGAGAGCTTGCGAGTGAACTCGAACAGCCGCCGCGAGGCCCGCACCCGCACGGTCGCGGCCTTCGCCTGCTCGCGTGATTGTCCCGCCACCGCCGACATGAGCACCGCGATCACCAGGAACACGACCAGCGCCAGCACCTCGTAGGGCTTGGCAATGGTGAAGGTGTAGACCGGGTCGATGAAGAAGAAATTGTATGCCAGCGCCGAGACCACCGAGGCGAAGATGGCCGGCCAGACGCCATACATGATGGCCGGCATCACCACCGCCAGAAGATAGATCATCGAAACGTTAGGGAGCGGCACGATCTCGGTGAGCTTTTCTCCGGCCAACGTCGCCAGGGCGACGAACACCAGCGATGCGAGATAGCTTGCCGGCTCTCCCAGCGGGGGAAAGCGGCGCAGCGCGGTGGGGCCGCTCATGCCGTCGGAGAACGTGACCACATGCACGGCGATGCCGCTGGCCTTGCGCACCAGCGCGTCGGCGAGGGTGCGCACGAACATGCGCTTGAGACGGGCGGGATGGGCCTGCGCCACCACCACCTGCGTGACATTCTCGAACCGCGCCATGCGCAGCAATTCGTCCACCAGGTCCGGCCCCACCAGGGAGCGGGTTTCCGCGCCCAGGCTTTCGGCGAGCCGCAGAGCCGCGTCCACGCGCTTGCGGCCGGCCGTATCCAGTGTGGTTCCGGGCCGCTCCACCGTCACCGCGAACCAGGGAGCGTCGGCCAGATCCGCGAGCCGCTTGGCCTCGCGCACCACCCGCTCGGCGGACACATCGGGGCCGACGCACACGAGGATGCGCTCGCCGGCGGCCCAAGGCCCCTCGATGGCGCCGCCCTGCATATGCTCCATGAGGTCGCTGTCCACCCGCGCAGCGACGCGGCGCAGCGCAAGCTCGCGCAAGGCAGTGAGGTTCGAGGGCTTGAAGAACCGCTCGATGGCGCGCGCGGCCGTGTCCTGGACATAGACCTTGCCCTCGGCGAGCCGCTTCAGCAGTTCCTCCGGCGGCAGGTCGACGAGCAGCACCTCGTCGGCATCTTGCAAAGCTGTGTCAGGCACCGTCTCGCGCACCCGCACGCCGGTGATGCGCTGGACCACCTCGTTGAGGCTTTCCAGATGCTGGATGTTCAGCGTGGTCCAGACGTCGATGCCGGCGTCCAGCAGATCCCGCACATCCTGCCAGCGTTTGGGGTGGCGGGCGCCGGGCACATTGGAATGGGCGTATTCGTCCACCAGCAGCAGGCCGGGGCGGCGGGCGAGCGCGCCTTCGAGGTCGAACTCCGGCACCAGATGGCTGCGATAATGAATCGGTCGGCGGGGCAGCACCTCAAGATCCGCCATCGCCTCCTCGGTGTCGTGGCGCCCGTGGGTCTCGATGATGCCGGCCACGACATCCACGCCCCCGGCCTTGGCGGCGCGGGCGGCCTGGAGCATGGCGAAGGTCTTGCCCACCCCCGGTGCCGCACCGAGGAACACACGCAGCTTTCCCCGGCCCTCCCGCTCGGCCATCGCGAGCAGGGCATCGGGAGAGGCGCGCGGTTTGTCCTCCAGGTTCATGTGCGGTCCGGTGGCGGGAAAAACGGGTCTTTCGGAATGACGTCGCGCCCGAGCCGGCGGCTCGGGCGTCAACGCCGTCTCGTGACTTTACACGAAGCAGCACGCTGTGGACCGCGCCAAGTCCGGCGCGACAGGTGCCGGCCAGGCACTCACTTCAACGCGTCGAGCGCAAGGTTGAGCTTCAGCACATTCACCTTGGGGTCTCCGAACACACCGAGATCCCGGCCCTGGGTCTGCGCGGACACAAGGGCCGCGACCTTCGCATCGGGCAGGTTCCGGGCCTTGGCCACGCGCGCCACCTGAAGCTGGGCGAAATCCGGCGAGATGTCCGGATCGAGCCCGCTGCCGGATGACGTCACCGCGTCGGCGGGGATCGGCCCGGTGGCGCCGGCATCGCGCAGGCTTGCGACGTCGGCGACGATGCGCTCCTTCAGCTTGGCGCTGGTGGGCGCAAGGTTGGAGCCGGAGGAATTGGCCGCGTCATAGCCGTTTCCGGCTGCGGACGGCCGGGGGTGGAAATATCCCTCCCCCGTGGTCGCCTGACCGATCAGGGCGGAGCCCACCACCGTGCCGTCGCGGACCAGGAGGCTTCCGTTGGCCGGGCCCGGCATCACCGTCTGGGCGATGCCGGTGACGGCCAAGGGATAGGCGAGGCCGGTGATCGCGGAGACTGCGATCAGGACCACGAGTGCGGAGCGAAGCTGACTGAGCATGTGATGATCTCCCTTCAGGGGGCCTTTGCGTTATTCCCTCTCCCGCTTGCGGGGGAGGGTTAGGGAGGGGGAATGGTGAGGACCGGCGAGTTGCAATGCTTCTCTTAAGGCTCCTGCCCCCTCCCCAGTCCTCCCCCGCAAGCGGGAGAGGGAGCGACCGCGCATATCGCGACGGTCTCAGGCGAGGCCGAGGGCCGTGACGGCCATGTCGATGAGCTTGATGCCGACAAACGGCACAACCACACCGCCGAGGCCATAGATGACGAGGTTCCGCCCGAGCACCGCGGAGGCGCTTCCGGGTGTGTAGCTCACCCCCTTCAGCGCCAGCGGAATCAGCGCGATGATGATGAGGGCGTTGAAGATCACCGCCGAGAGGATGGCGCTCTCAGGGGTCGAGAGACCCATGATGTTGAGCACGTTCAACTCGGGGATGGCGACGATGAACAGCGCCGGGATGATGGCGAAATACTTCGCCACGTCGTTGGCGATGGAGAAGGTGGTCAGCGCGCCACGCGTCATCAGGAGTTGCTTCCCGATGCCGACGATCTCGATCAGCTTGGTCGGATCGCTGTCGAGATCCACCATGTTGCCCGCCTCGCGCGCCGCCTGGGTGCCGGTCTGCATGGCGACGCCGACATCGGCTTGGGCGAGCGCGGGGGCATCGTTGGTGCCGTCGCCGCACATGGCGACGAGGCGGCCCTGGCGCTGCTCGTTCCTGATGTAGCTGAGCTTGTCCTGCGGGGTGGCCTCGGCGATGAAATCGTCGACCCCCGCCTCGGAGGCGATGGCGGCGGCTGTGATCGGGTTGTCGCCCGTCACCATCACCGTGCGGATGCCCATGCGGCGAAGCTCGGCGAAGCGCTCCTTGATGTCCGGCTTCACCACGTCCTTGAGGTGGATGACGCCGATGATGCGTCCGCCGTCCACCAGACCGAGCGGCGTGCCGCCGGAGCGTGCGATGCGGTCCACCGCCGCCGCGAACTCGGCGGGTTCGGTCACCTTGTGCCCGGAGGACTCGGAGGCGAACCGCCGCACCGAATCGATCGCGCCCTTGCGCAGGTGCCGGCCATTCAGATCCACACCGGAGAGGCGGCTCTGCGCCGAGAACGGCACGAAGCTCGCCCCATCCGGGATGGTCTGCACGTCGAGGCCGTGCTTCTCCCGCACCAGGGCGAGAATCGAGCGCCCCTCCGCGGTCTCGTCGGCAAGCGATGCCAGAACGGCGGCCTCGGCGGCCTCGCGCTCGGACACGCCGGGCACGGGCACGATCTCGGTGGCCATGCGGTTGCCGAAGGTGATGGTGCCGGTCTTGTCAAGCAGCAGCGTGTCGATGTCGCCCGCCGCCTCAACCGCGCGGCCGGACATGGCGAGCACGTTCTGCCGCACCAGACGGTCCATGCCTGCAATGCCGATGGCCGAGAGCAGCCCGCCGATGGTGGTGGGGATGAGCGTGACCAGCAGCGCCACCAGCACCGGGATCGCCAGTACCGTGCCGCCATAAAGGCCGAGGCCATAGAGCGTGACGACGGCGATCAGGAAGATCAGCGTCATGCCGACCAGAAGGATGGTCAGGGCGATCTCGTTCGGCGTCTTCTGCCGCTCGGCGCCCTCCACCAGCGCGATCATGCGATCGATGAAGGAGGAGCCGGGCGCGGCGGTGATGCGCACGATGAGATAGTCCGACACCACGGTCGTTCCGCCGGTAACGGCGGAACGGTCGCCACCGCTTTCGCGGATGACCGGGGCGGATTCACCCGTGATGGCCGCCTCGTTCACCGAGGCGATGCCCTCGACGATCTCGCCGTCGCCGGGCACCAGGTCGCCGGCATCCACCAGGACGTGATCCCCCACCTTCAGGTCGAGGGCCGACACCTTGGTGAAGGCATTGCGGTTCGCCGGATTGTCCAGCTTCTTCGCCACCGCATCGGTGCGGGAGCGCTTCAGGCTTTCCGCCTGGGCGCGGCCCCGCCCTTCCGCCACCGCCTCGGCGAAATTGGCGAACAGCACGGTGAACCACAGCCAGGCCATGATCTGGCCGGTGAAGGCCACGGGATGGCCGGCCGCGAGATCGCGGACGAACAAGACCGTGACCAGCGCCGCCACAACCTCGGTGACGAAGATGACGGGGTTCTTCACCAGCAGCCGCGGGTCGAGCTTTTTCAGGGCATCGACGGCGGCACGGGAGAAGATTTCAGGGGTCGCGACGGAGGCGACGCTTTTCGTGGACATGGGACCAATCTCCCGAAATCAGAAGGTTTTGCCGGCGAGCATCTGCACCTGCTCGGCAATCGGGCCGAGGGCGAGCGCCGGGAAGAATTGCAGGCCACCGAGGATGAGGATCATGCCGATCAGCAGGGCCACGAACAAAGGACCATCGGTCGGGAACGTCCCGCTCGAAGGCGCGAGGCGCGTCTTGGCCGCAAGCGAGCCGGCGATAGCCATCATGGGAATGATGTAGGCGAAGCGGCCGAGCAGCATGGCGATGCCGATCGTGGTGTTCCACCAGGGCGTGTTCGCGGAGAGCGACGCGAAGGCCGAACCGTTGTTGCCGGTGCCGGAAGCATAGGCGTAAAGCACCTCGCTCAGGCCATGGGGACCGCCATTGCCGACGCCCGCCAGAGGACCCGGCAACACCGCCGCGACCGCCGAGAAGCCCAGCACGCAGACCGGCAGGATGAGGGTGGCAAGCACCGCCATCTTCACCTCCTTGGCCTCGATCTTCTTGCCGAGATATTCCGGCGTGCGGCCGACCATCAGGCCCGCCACGAACACCGCGATGATGGCCATGACCAGCATGCCGTAGAGGCCGGACCCGACGCCGCCGGGCAGGATCTCACCGAGCTTGATCATGACCAGTGGTACCATCCCGCCCAGCGGCGTGAAGGAACCGAGCATGGCGTTCACCGAGCCGCACGACAGGCCGGTGGTGACAGCCGCCCACATGGCGGACAGGGCGACGCCGAAACGCACTTCCTTGCCTTCCATGTTGCCGCCGGTTGGGTCGAGGCCCGCCGCGTGCAGGATCGGCGTGCCCGAGGCTTCGGCCCAATAAGCAAGGCCGCAGGCCGCCACCAGAAGGATCATCATGACCCCCAGGATGGCGTAGCCCTGACGCGGCGAGCCGATCATCTTGCCGAAGGCGAACACGATCGCCACCGACACGACGAGCATCTGCCAGACCTGGAGCATGTTCGCGAGCGCGGTCGGGTTCTCGAACGGATGGGCGGCATTGGCGTTGAAGAAGCCGCCGCCGTTGGTGCCAAGCTGCTTGATGGCGACCTGGGACGCCACCGGCCCGATCGAGATGGTCTGCTGCGCGCCATCGAGCGTGGTCGCCGCTACCGAGCCCTGAAGGGTCTGCGGCATGCCGAGCGCCACCAGCGCGATCGCCGTGACGAAGGCGAGCGGCAGCAGCACGTAGAGGGTGGAGCGGGTGACGTCGACCCAGAAATTGCCGACCCCGGCGGCGTTGGAGCGCGAGAAGCCGCGCACCAAAGCAACGGCGAGCGCAAGCCCGGTGGCGGCCGACAGGAAGTTCTGCACCGCCAGCCCGAACATCTGGGTGAAGGTGCTCATGGTGGCTTCGCCCACATAGGACTGCCAGTTCGTGTTGGTGACGAATGAGACCGCCGTGTTGAAGGCAAGGTCCGGCGAGGTGCCGGCGAAGCCCTGCGGGTTCAGCGGCAGCAGGTGTTGCAGACGCAGGATGCCGTAGAGCAGCGCGAAACCGGCGGCGTTCAGCGCCAGCATGGCGAGGGTATAGCCGACCCACCCCTGGTCGGCGGCCGGGTTGATGCCGGCGGCCCGGTAGATCAGGCGTTCGACCGGCCCGAAGACCGGCGTGAGAAACGTGCGTTCACCCGCATAGACCCGCGCCATGAACAGGCCGAGCGGCGCCGCGGTGGCAATCACCACCACGAAGATCAATGCGATTTGAAGCCAGCCGTTGGAGGTCATGGCGTGTTGTTCCGAATGTCAGGAGAGAAGGAGGGACGAGCGCGCGCGCTCAGAACCGCTCGGGCTGGAGCAGAGCGACGACCAGATAGGCCGCAAGGCCCAGCGAAACGGCGGCAGCCAGAAGGAGATCGATCATGGTGCCGCCCTCACGCCTGTGCTGCCCAGCGGGCGTAGACCGCCATGAGCGCAAAGAAGAAAAGGCCGATGGTCAGATAGAGAATGTCGAGCATGGGAAAGACCTCGTTCGAGGCCTCAGACGCTAGCCGCTGATCCCGTAAAGGGGCGATATGGGTTTGCGGGAGCCGCATAAGGAATTCATAAGGGCCGCTCGGGAGCACCCGCGTTTGGCTTGCGGATCCATCATCCGCCCCGCCGGCAGCGGCCGAAAGCTCGGCATTCGCGCACAAGCGGGGACGCTTCGGCGCGGGGAATCCGTAAAATCGCGGCGCAATATATCAAGGACAGGGCTCAAGGCACTGCCGCCCGGCGTTGTCCGGTCGAGGCGCCCGCGTCTGCGCGCGCGCAGACGCGGGCGGTGGCGCTCTTACCGCTTCAGTTCGCGTGCTTCGCGAGCGCGGCGGGCCTTCTCGCGTGCGATCTCCGCCCGCTCTGCCTCGGCCTTTTCACTGGCCTCCCGCAGGGCCTTCAGGCGCGCCATCTTGACCTGGGCGGCATCGGCCTCCGGGACGACCGGGGATGGCGCCGCCGGCCGGTTGAACACCGCCTCGGCCCGTGCCTTCAAGTCCTGTGGTTTGTTCGCCAATGTCGTGTCCCGAGAATCAATCGCTGAGCGCAAAGACTACGCTTGACGTCGCGATGTCGAAAACCAAGCCTGTGTGTCCGTGGGCTCAATTATCTTTGGCGACCCCGGCAGGGCTCGAACCTGCGACCTGCCGCTTAGAAGGCGGCTGCTCTATCCGGCTGAGCTACGGGGCCAGCGGGCTGCTTCTACCGTAACGCGACGCGGCTGCAAAACCATGTCCGTGTTGATCGGCAAAGTCGCCGGTGAAGCCGCACGAAATGATGCTCGCACGCACTACAGGCGAAATGGATCAGTGGGTCCACTGCCCGGCGCGGCGGAAGGTGAAATTGTCGGAATAGGCCATGCGACGACGCGCCGGCTCGTGCGGCTCAATCACCTGATAGGCGATGCCATGGCGCTCGGCATAGGCGACAGCCTCGTCCTTGGTGGCGAACTGGAGGTGAACTTGGCTACGCATGTCACCGGAGGAGGTGTAGCCCATCAGCGGATCGATGCTGCGCGGCCGCTCGGGCTCATATTCCAAGGTCCAGTGCTTGGTCTTGGCAAAGCCGGACTGCATCGCATTGCGTGCCGGCTTGAAGATGCGTGCCACCATCACTCGCCCGCCCTCGTTCGCGCACCGGAGGAACATCGCCGACGCCGCAAATTCCATCATTGCAACAATTCTAGCTTAGGCCGCGCGCCAAAGGCAACGCAGCCGATGCCGCACGCAAGCATCTCCAACACGCAGAACGCGTCAGTCGTCGCGATAGACCCGCTCACGCCGCTCGTGGCGCTCCTGCGCTTCCACGGAAAGGGTCGCGATCGGGCGAGCCTCAAGCCGCTTCAGGGAGATGGGCTCCCCCGTGTCCTCGCAAAAACCATAGCTGCCATCCTCGATGCGCTGGAGGGCAGCATCGATCTTGGAAATGAGCTTGCGCTGGCGGTCACGCGCACGCAGCTCAATCGAGCGGTCGGTCTCCGAAGAGGCCCGGTCCGCCAGATCCGGATGGTTCTGGTTTTCGTCTTGAAGGTGCTGCAGCGTTTCGCGCGCCTCCTTCAGGATGTCGTCCTTCCAGTTCAACAGCTTGATGCGGAAATATTCCCGCTGCCTGTCGTTCATGAAGGGCTCGTCCTCGCGGGGGCGATAGTCCTGGTCGATTTGGATCGACATCAGCAATGTCCTCGATACAGCTTCGCTGATCCCGTCGGGTCGCCGCGCTTATAGCCATCCCCTCGCCCGCCGACAACAGGGGAGCGACCACGAACGCGCGACGGGACGATTCAATAGGCGTATTGCACGCTAAATGTGCTCGCACTGAAGCGTTTCTCGGCAAATAGCAGCGTCAGACAGCGAAGCTCCCGCTGCCTCAGGCTCACCACCACGCCTTGCCGAGGTTGAACGCGTAGCTCAGAGACATGCCGCCTGAGAACTGATTCTTGTTGGAGACCAGCGGAGAGTTCGCGGCGTCGCCGACCAGATACTCGTAGCTGGCATACATGCCCCAGGTGAAGCCCTTGCCGAGATCGCGGGTGACCTGTGTCGTCAGGCCCCAGGATTCGATGCCGCTGCCGGCGGTATAGACCGGGACATTGTTGTTGAAGATGCCGGCGAAGAGCGACTGCGTCGGGGTAACGCCGTAGAACGACTCCATATAGTTCGACCCGGCGAAATTCACGCGGGGGCCGATGGCGAAGCGCCAGGGGCCGTAGGGCGCGATGAAGTCCGCGCCGGCATTGCCGACGAAGCCGCTGAAGCCGCCCATGCCGTACATGAGTTCAGCGCGCAGGCGGAACCAGGACACCGGAAACCATTGCACGAACCCGCCGGCTTCCAGCGTGGGATCGATATCACCAAGGCCCGCGAGACGGGGCGAATCATCTTCGTCACGCCCGAGGCTCACGCTCCAGGCGGCACCGGCCGAGAGGCCGTTCAGGTCGAAGAAGGCGATCGAGGAGCTGTCGTCCACGCTCTGGAAGTTGAACAGTTCCCGGCCCTTGGAGAGGCTGATGACCGGATAAGGAACCCCGAGGTACCGGTCGCTACCGGGATAGGTGGGCTCGACCCGTACGCCGACGCCGAGCGTCAGGTACCAATTGTCTTCGACGAAGACGAAATCAGGCGCCTTGAAGCCGGGAAACAGGGAGTTTTCCTGCGCCAAAGCAGGCAGGCTGGACAGGGCGAGCGCGCCGCCGACACACAGCCCCAACAGTCTCCGCTGTCCCATGACGCACAATACCTCAACTTGAAATCAGTGACAGAATAGCAGTTCCGCGCCGCCACTTGGTTGCCCGGAAGACACAATGCGAACCGAACGTCACAGTGCAGATGGCCGAAGGATTTGCAAGAATGCTTCCGCAATCATCCTTTCCAGCAACGTAATCAAGTGTCCCCGACCGGGATGGGCACCTGCGTGGCGTCCAGCGTCTCGGCCCGTGCCTCGCGCCGCGCCTCGGCGCGTCTGGAGGCATCTGCCGTGCGCCCCAGCCAATAGCCCGCCTGCCGGGCGACGCGTCCCGGCCATCCCCACGCAAAGCGCGGCGCGAACCGCTGGAAAACCTCGATGCGGTCATCGCGCTCGATAATAGCGCCGCCGATCAGGTCGGCGGCGAGGCCCGCATTGGCCAGCGGCTCCGCCCCCAGCGCGATGCCGAACCACACGCCAGGCCGGAACGCGCCGATCAGCGGCAGGCCGTGATGCGCGTTGCGCAGGCGGAAGCCGCGCGCATCCCCCGCGACCGCATGCCTCAACCCTGGATACAGCCGCCCGGCGTGCCGACGAAGCACGCAGGCTGCCGCCACCTCGCGGGAAACCAGCGAGGCGACCTGGGCGGTGAAGTCCAGCGTCGTGCCGTCCCAGGCGAACCGCGCGCCGCGCCGGCCCCCTTCCACGACATCCTCGGAGGGCATCGACCGGCCGCCATCGAGGGAAAACGAGCCCTGGATGAAGCATGCTTCCCCGAGGCCCCGCGAGAGCCAGGGCGCGATACGGCCAAGGCCGCGATCGGTGGAGATCACCACATGCTCGGCACGGACCCGGTGATCTTTGGTGTGGAGATATTTGCGCACGCCGTCTAGATCGGTGCCCTGGATCGGCGCCGCCTCGAAAATCCGCACCCCTGCCGCACGCGCGGCGGAGGCGAGAATTTGCGGAAGCCCGGCGGCGTCATAGGACGCCGCATCGGGATCATGGAGCGCCCCGCCGGGAACATCGATGCCCAGCGTGTCGTGCACCCGATGGGCGCTCAGGTGGGTGAGTTCGGGAAGCCCCAGCACATCGCGCGCCGCCACCTCTTCCAGAAGATCCGGTTTTCCCAGGGGACCGGCCAAAGCAAGCATACCGGTGGAATGCGGCGCCAGCCCAACCACATCCAGCACCCGCCCGGCACCGCGCGCGGCGGCGGCGGAGAGGTCATAAATGCGCCGGGCGCTGTCCCGGTCGGCGAGGGCGCACAACGCCACGGCCGAGAGGCCGAGACCGGGCCGCACGAGGCCGCTGCCGCGATAAGGCTCGATCCGCGTCGCCTCCAGCAGCACGACCGTGCGTCCGCGCAGCGCCAGCGACAGGGCGAGCCAAAGCCCCGCCAGGGTGGCGCCGACGATGCAGACGTCGCAGTCCAGATCTTCCCGCGCCAATGCCCCGGTCGCCCCCATGAAACCTCCTGCCCCTGCTCAATCTTTGGCAGAAAGGCGAGAGTTGCGCCAGAAGCGAAAGCAGCACTGTGCGGGCGCGGCGCGGGGCGGCGCGTTGTTCCCTCTCCCGCTTCCGGCCCCCTCGCCAACCCTTCCCGGCAATCGCGAGAGGGGGTCACCGCGCATAACGCCACGATCTCATCGCCGCCCGTCTTGCTTCCCTCGGAGGGGCGCGGGCTTTAAGGTGGTCTTTCCCCTCAATGTCGTTCGATGGTGCGATGCGTCGTCTGCTTCTGCTTCGCCACGCCAAATCCGATTGGCCCGAGAATGTCGCCGATCAGGCGCGGCCGCTTGCCCCTCGGGGCCGCGAGGCCGCGCCGCGCATGGGCCGCTACCTGGCACAGGAAAGCCTGATCGCGGACCTTGTGTTGGTTTCACCGGCCCTGCGCACCCGCGAGACCTGGGAGTTTGTCTCCGGGCAACTGCCCGTTGTGCCTGCCACCACCGAGCCGCGCATCTATGAGGCCAGTGCCAGCCAGCTTCTCGGCGTCGTGCGGGAACAGCCGGGCCAGGTTCACACTTTGATGCTAGTCGGCCACAACCCCGGCATGGAGGATCTTGCGGAGATGCTGGTACAGCACGGGACGGCCACGGCGCGGGACAACATGGGCGAAAAGTTTCCCACCGGCGCCTTGGCGGTCATCGACCTTCCGGTGGATGACTGGTCTGCCGTCGCCCCCCAGAGCGGGCGGCTCGACCGCTTCGTGATGCCGCGCATGCTTGCGGACATTGCCTAGGCCCATGGCGACCTCAACGCGCCTGCTGGACGAGGCGCGGATCGGCCTGCGTGCCTTCGCCGACCGCCTTGATGACTTCGCGCATCCCACGTTGCGCCTCGGCGTCACCGGTCTCGCCCGCTCCGGCAAGACGGTCTTCACCACCGCCCTGATCCAGGCCCTCACCCAGGGCGGACGCATGCCGGTGTTCGAGGCGCTGTCTTCCGGCCGCATCGCCTCCGCCGTGCTGGAGCCTCAGCCGGACGATGTAGTGCCGCGCTTTCCATTCGAGGACCATTTCCGCACCCTGTCGGAGGCGCGCGAATGGCCCGCCTCGACCTCGCGCGTCAGCGAATTACGCCTCGCGATCCGCTACGCCTCCAAGCGCGGCACCATGCGCTCGCTGACGCTCGACCTCGTGGACTATCCCGGCGAATGGCTGCTCGACCTGCCGCTGCTGGACATGAGCTATGCTGACTTCAGCCGCGACAGCTTGGGGCTTGCCCGCGCGCCCGCCCGCGTCGAACAGGCGGCGCAGATGCTCGCCGAGCTCTCCGGCATCGATCCCCGCGCGCCCGCCGACGAGGCGGTGGGCCAGAAGCTGGCGGCGCGCTTCAAGGATTATCTCACCGCCTGCCGCAGCGAGCGGGTCGCCATGAGCCTGCTGCCGCCGGGCCGGTTTCTGCTGCCCGGCGACCTGGACGGTTCACCCGCCCTCACCTTCGCGCCGTTGGATATTCCGCCCGGCGCCAGTCCCTCGGGATCGCTGGCGGCGATGATGGAGCGGCGATTTGAATCTTATAAGAACGCCGTGGTCCGCCCCTTCTTCCGCGATCATTTCGCCCGGCTCGACCGCCAGATCGTGCTGGTGGACGTGCTGGCGGCCCTGAACGCGGGACCGGATGCGCTTGCCGATCTGGAGCGGGCGCTGGACGCGATCCTTCTCGCCTTCCGGGTGGGCCGGAACAATCTGTTCTCCTCGCTTTGGCGACCGCGCATCGAGAAGGTGCTGTTCGCCGCCACCAAGGCCGACCATCTCCACCACACCAGCCACGACCGGCTCGAGGGGATCCTGCGCCGCTTGGTCGAGCGCGCCTATGCCCGCGCACGCCAGAGCGGCGCGCACATGGACATCGCCGCCATCGCCGCCGTTCGCGCCACGCGCGAAGCGCAGGTGACGCGGGACGGGCGCCGCCTTGCCGCCATCGTCGGCACCCCGGAAAAGGGCCAGCACACGGGAAACCATGTGTTTGATGGCCTGGAGGAGGTGGCGCTGTTTCCAGGCGAACTGCCGGCCTCTCCCGACGCTCTTTTCGCTCCTGACATGGGCGGCTTTCGCGGCCTCGCCAGCGGAGATTCGGATTTCCGCTTTCTGCGCTTCCGCCCACCCGCAGGCATTGGCCTTCAGACGCCCCTTCCCCATATCCGGCTGGATCGGGCGCTCCAATTCCTGCTGGGCGACCGGCTCGGCTAGGGACACGCAATGGTAAAGGTCGCAGGCAAGACAGGCACGGCACCATTCGGCGACGGCGCCCGCCCGCAGGTGTTCCGCCTCGACGAGGCCGGCATCACCTTCGCGGATGCCCAGACGCCGGAAGACATCGCCGAAGAGTTCGAGGCCGGCGTGCCGGTTGCGGCCTCCGCCGTGGCGGCGCCACGCACGCGTTTCGGCCTCGGCACCCTGTTCTGGTCCGCGCTGGGCGGTCTTGTCAGCCTCGGCATCGGCCTTGCGGTCTCCAAGCTGGTGGAGGATTTGTTCGCGCGTGCCGAATGGCTCGGATATCTCGGGCTGTGCCTGGCCGGGTTGCTGGCGGTGGCGGCGTTTTCCATTGCCGGGCGGGAGATTCTCGCCCTCACCCGCCTCTCCAGCCTTGATGCGACGCGCGACCGCGCCATGGCGGCTCTGGCGTCCGACGACCGGCCGGAGGCGGAAATCGTCACCCGCGAGCTTCTCCACCTCACCAAATCCACGCCCACCCTGGCGCGCGCCCGCACCGAGCTGTCCTCGCATCTTGGGGCGATCATCGATGGTGCCGACCTCGTGCGCCTCACCGAGCGTACGCTCATGGCGCCGCTGGATGCGCGCGCCCGCCAGATGGTCTCGGACGCCGCAAAGCGGGTTTCGGTGGTGACGGCGGTATCGCCGCGCGCGATCGTCGATCTTTTGTTCGTGCTTTTCACCGCGCTGTCGCTGATGCGGCGTCTGTCCCAGCTTTACGGCGGCCGGCCGGGGGCGCTCGGCACGGTGCGGCTGATCCGTCATGTGGTGAGCCACCTCGCCGTCACCGGCGGAATGGCGGCGGGGGACAGCATCGTCCAGCAATTGGTGGGGCACGGCATCGCCGCGCGCCTCTCGGCCAGGCTCGGCGAAGGGGTGGTGAACGGTCTACTCACCGCCCGATTCGGGCTCGCCACCATTGCGGTAACACGGCCCATGCCCTTCGCCGCCCTGCCCGCCCCCCGGCTTGGCGATGTCGCCTCCGGGCTGCTGCGCAAGGCGGAGGAAGAGGCCGGCGTTCAGCCGGGAAGCAAGCGCGCCGGCAAGCTGCTGGGGGAATAGAGCGCCGGGCTGTTGCGCCACAAGGTCTGGCCCAGCGGCCATGCCAGCATAGGGCAAAGCAGCAGCAGAAGGCCGATCATCGCCCATTGCCCGTTCACCGCCGCCTTGCCGAACAACCAGAGCAGACAGCCGACCGTCACTGCACCCACCAGTCCCGTCAGCCGCCAGCGCCAGGTCGGCAGGCCCGCCTCGAAACGCACCGTCCGCGGCAGCGCGGCGTGAAATGCCCGCACGAAGGCCGCGTAGGCGGCGCCGTTATCCTCGAAGCTCGTCACCGACTTGCGCGACATGGAGCCGACCTTCAGGTGTTCCCCGGCTTTGCCGCGCACCTGCATGTAATAATGCGCCGCACCGAGCTGGCCGAGGCTAAAGGTCAGGCGCACCGACACCACGTCCGCGAGGGCAAGCGATCCGGCGCGCGTGCCCATGATCCAGTCCAGCATCCCGTCGTGCAGGTGAAATCGCGTGCCCGGCCCAATCAGCCGCGTCTTAGCGGAATAGACGAGCCCATTGGGACCGTCGGTATCGCTCATGTCTGGCATCCAGTGACCCGAGGCTGTGGTTAAGGGGATGGCGGCGCGAAGGCGCAATATTCCGGCTTCAAGTCAATCAGCGGGGTGCCGTCCAGGCAGTCGAGCCCGCGCACCGACACAACCAATCCCTCCACCCCCACCAAATCGACCACAGAGGAGGCGATGGGGTTGGGCCGCACCGGCGAGCGGATAGAGAAGGTACCTCGCGTGCCCTCCCGCTTCGGGCTTTGCAGCACCAGATCGCGCCGCGCCCGGTCCATCCAATAGAGCACCTGAAGGCGGGCAAGGGCCGACACGTCCTGCAACGCCGCGGCCCAGCGTGGATCGATCTCCAGCCGGCACACCGGCCCATCGGCGGCGCCGCGCCGGGGGCAATCCTGCCGCCGCGTCCAGGGCGTACGGATGCGGCCGATGAAATAGAGCCCGGCGTCGAACGCTTCGGGGAGGATGACGCCCACCTCTCCAGGCCGGATATCGCTGGTTTCCGCACTCATGCTTTGCACTCTCCCTCGCCCGCATCATAGAGGAAAGAGTGGCATCGCCCACGCCGCACGACGGAGTTCCCCATGCAGCCATCCCGTGACATCGCGCGCCTCCTCGAAATCATGGCCGCGCTGCGCACCCCCGGCACCGGCTGTCCCTGGGACCTGGAGCAGGATTTCAGCACCATCGCGCCCTACACCATTGAGGAATCCTATGAGGTGGCCGACGCCATCGCACGCGATGACATGGACGATCTCACAGACGAACTGGGCGACCTGCTGCTCCAGGTGGCGTTCCATGCGCAGATGGGTCAGGAGGCCGGCAAGTTCGATTTCGGCGATGTGGTGCAGGCCATCACCTCGAAGCTCGTGCGTCGACACCCCCACGTCTTTGGCGACACGCGAGACTTGGCGCCGGAGGCGGTGAAGGCTTTGTGGGGACAGATCAAGGCGCAGGAAAAGGCCGAGCGGGCGACGCGCCGCGCGCAGGCCGGCCTCCCCGCGGAAGGCACCGGGCGGACGCTGGACGGCGTGCCTGTCACCATGCCGGCGCTGACCCGAGCGCTGAAGCTTCAGGAGAAAGCTGGAAAAGTCGGCTTCGACTGGCGCGATGCCCGGCAGGTGCTCGCCAAAATCCGAGAGGAGACGGAGGAGGTGGGCGAAGCCCTCGATGCGGGCGGGACCGACGCCATCAAGGACGAGGTCGGCGATCTGCTGTTCGCGGTGGTCAATCTGGCGCGCCATGCCGGCGTTGACCCGGAAGCGGCACTGCGGGGCACAAACGAAAAGTTCACCCGGCGCTTCGGCCATGTGGAAGATCGGCTCGAAGCCGCAGGCCGCCACCCCGCCCAGGCAAGCCTGGACGAGATGGAAGCCCTGTGGACCGAGGCGAAACTGCTTGAACGTAAGGCCTGAGCCTCAGAGCGGCTCGATGTCGTAGACCAGCGTAACCTGGGACTGAGCGCTGATCTCGCCGGCTTCCACCGGCACGGCGCGGGCGTCCGCCTTCATCATCATCATCGGCGGCGCAGGGAAGGCCACACCGCCGCGCTCGCCAGGCGCGATGCGGCGCAGGCGCAGCAGGCGAACGCCGGCGGCTTCGGCGAGGGTCTTGGCCTGCGCGATGCCATCCTGAAGGGCCGCGATGCGGGCCTTTTCCTCCAGCACGCGCGGCTCGGCGACCCCGAAATGCAGACCCCCGGCCTGATTGGCGCCAGCCTGGACCATGCGATCCAGCAGCGTGCCGAGGCGGGTCAGATCGCGCACCTTCACCGTCACGGTGTTGCGCACCTCATAGCCGACCACGCGTGGCGGCTCCCGGTTGTTCTGGGTGGGTTGCGAATATTGCGGCTGGATGGAGAAGCCGGACGTAGCAATGTCCTTCTGCTCGATCCCGGCATCACGCACGGCGGCGATCAGGTCCGACATGGACTTGGAATTGGCCGCCAACGCCTCCTCGGCGGTCTTGGCGGAGGCGACGACGCCGGTGGAGAAGGTCGCCATGTCAGGCACGGCACTCACCTGCCCTTCCCCGACAACGCTCAGTGTCGCACGCGCGACCTCCTGCGCCCGCGCCGGCCCGAGGGCAGCGCATGCGAACGCGAGGGACATCAGGCACACGACAATGGTCCGCTGACGCGGCCTTTGGGCAATCATGGAGTTCTCCGCTCGGACAAAATGCGCGCACACACCATCCCGCGAACGCGGCGCCAATGGGGCGCTTTGACGACGCCCGGTTGTTCCCCGCCTCCAGAATTGCTAGAGCGCCATTGGTGCACTCGCGCACAGCGCGCGTCGTTCCCGGTGGGGCCTGTAGCTCAATGGTTAGAGCCGGCCGCTCATAACGGTCTGGTTGTAGGTTCAAGTCCTACCGGGCCCACCAATTTTTTCAATGAGTTAGCGCGAATTTACGGTCTGCATCCAGGCCAATGCGCGGTGCTGCGAGCGGGCGAGCCGGCCAGATAGCCGCGTAATGCCGAGCTGAAGATGAGCCTTTTAGTGCGGTGGTGAAACACCTAAGATCGCGTAGGTCCGCTTGGACAACACAATAAAATCGGGGCGAACGCTATGGCCGACGTAGAATTCATTCGTAAGAATCTATTGGTTATCGACCAGCCTCTGTGGAATCCCGCCCAGCAATTGAAGCGATCCGACAATACGGTCATGGTTGAATTTGTCGACGTGACCAGAGAATTTGAAGTCGTCAAACGCACGAAGCAGAGAAATGCGGTGGCCCGCTTTCTTGTTTCAAAGGCCAAGAAATCATTCTGGGATACACCTGCCACCGTTTATCGGGTGACTGCGGCGGCGCCTGGGAGCAGGACCGCCTTTCCAGCCTATATATGCCCCTATACCGACAATGCGGTTCACAGCCTGATGCTCGGACAGGCGGCGCAGATCATGTTTACCGGCGAAATGGACGGCTGCACGTTCGGCGTTGGGATACCAAATCGCGAGGGCGGCGTGCGCGTTGCCCACGCGAATGCGCAACTGAAAGCCACCGGCCGGAATTTCACCGCCAATTACGAGCCGCAGAGAGAAGAGCAAAATCGCATGCTGACGATGGCTCGCGCCGACGCGCACACCGTCCAGCCGGCGGCTTACAGAGACCATGAGCGGGACGGCACCGAGCGCACCGCCGTGATCGTCGGCCTGCGCACCAAATCCACCTGGGATTTTTACTACCAGAGGACACAGTCGGACGGTTCCGCCCTGCGCAACCTGATGGAACTGGTCAAGATCAACTGAGCGGCGCGGGGCAGTCCCGAAGACCTACAGGATAGGCTTCGGATCGAAAGGTTTGTCGCCGACCAGCACCTGAATAAGGGTGAGCTGCGTGGTCGATAGATTGATCTGCACGTTGTTCACCATCGCAGTTTCCAGGGGCAGGATGGCCCGCCACTGCGCGGCATCGATCGAGCGGAAAAACGCCGCCGCCGCGATGAAGGCCGTATCGAGCGGCAGATCGATCCTGATGGGAAGATTCGCGCCGGGCGGCACGATGACCTCGCGCTTGGTGACCAGGCTGGTGCCGAGCGCCGTTGCGTCATCGGTGAACAGGGATTGGAAATCCGCCTGCTGCCACATCTGGTCGTTGCGCAGGCCGTAGACGCGCACCATGACGGGCGAGGCCTGCCCGGTGGGCGACGGATTGATGCTGAGGTCGGATAGGATTCGCACGCCTGCGATCGTCACCTTGAGCGCGCTGAAGTTCGAGCAGGCGGAAAGCGCCCAGAGGCCGGCACCGCCAACGAGCAGGCTTCGGCCGCCCCGACGCAGGAAGTCTCGCCGCGAGGCCAAGGTCCGGGCTTTATCCATGCGAATTGGCATCCCCCGCGACCTCAACTCCCAAGGCCACCTCACCACCAACCTACCTCCGGGCGCATCCCGACAGGCCGTTCTCCAGGCAAGTCTTATCAGATTGCCGGCACCGCGAGGCCACCTCGTTATAAAGATGCTTAAAACCGCTTGCGGTGGCGGCGCTTAAGGGCTTTGAAGGCGAGGCACGAACCTGTTTGAAAGCAGGACTGCGTGCGCGCGGCGACGTCATTGCATCCGACGTAGCGGGCAACTGGGGCGGAAACACATGGCATCGGTCGACCTTAAGTCCCTCATGTCCCGGCTCGATGAGGTCTGCCGCAGCAGCCTTGAGAGCGCAGCCGGCTTCGCCCTGATGCGGACCCATTACAATGTCGAGCTTGAGCATTGGCTCGCCAAGCTGGTCGGCGACAGCACCAACGACATCGCGCTCATCCTCGGCCACTACGGCTTGGAGATCGGCCGGGTGCAGCTCGACATCAACCGCAGCCTCGACCGCCTACGCGCCGGAAACAGCCGGCCGCCGGGCCTTTCGCCCGACATCATCGAGACCGCCAAGGAAGCTTGGCTGCTGTGCTCGATCGAGACGGGCCTGAACCAGGTGCGCTCCGGCCATGTGCTGTGGGCCTTGCTGGCGGACGATTCCCTGAAATTACGGCTCAACGATATGTCGGCCGAATTTCGCAGTCTTTCAGCGGATGCCCTGCGCAAGGACTTTGCCGCAATCACCTCGACATCGTCCGAGCAGAAAACCGGCTCCCTGCCGGACGCGGGAAGCCCCGGCGGCGACGTGCCGGGCGCCCCCGGCCAGACCCAGGGCCAGGACGCGCTCACCCGCTTCACGGTGGACCTGACCGCGCAGGCAAAGGCCGGCAAGATCGATCCGGTGCTTGGCCGGGACGAGGAAATCCGCCAGATCGTCGACATCCTGATCCGGCGCCGCCAGAACAACCCGATCCTCACCGGCGAGGCGGGCGTAGGAAAGACCGCTGCGGTGGAGGGTTTTGCCCTGCGCATCGTCGCCGGCGACGTGCCGCCGGCCTTGCGCAATGTGCAATTGCGCTCACTCGACCTCGGCCTGCTCCAGGCCGGCGCCAGCATGAAGGGCGAGTTCGAGGGGCGCCTGCGTTCGGTGATCGATGCGGTGAAGGCCTCACCCATCCCGATCATCCTGTTCATCGACGAGGCCCACACGCTGGTCGGAGCGGGCAGCGGCGGGGCGGGCGGTGATTCTGCGAACCTGCTGAAGCCGGCTCTCGCGCGTGGCGAACTGCGGACCATCGCAGCCACCACCTGGGCAGAATACAAGAAATATTTCGAGAAGGATGCCGCCCTCACCCGCCGCTTCCAGGTGGTGAAGATCGAGGAGCCCTCCGAGCCGATCGCCATCGCCATGCTGCGCAGCCTGGTTCCGGTGCTGGAAAAATATCACAAGGTGCGCATCTTGGATGAGGCGGTGAGCGAGGCTGTGCGGCTCTCCGCGCGCTTCATCCCCGCGCGCCAGCTTCCCGACAAGGCGGTCTCGCTGCTCGACACCGCCTGCTCGCGGGTGGCGGTGAGCCAGACCACCATTCCCTCGGCCATCGATGACCGCGACCGGCGGCTGGTCATCCTCGAAGCGGAATTGGACCTGCTGCGCCGTGAGACCACGGTGGGCGCGGACCACGCCAAGCGCATCGCCAAACTGGAAGCGGAATGCATCCAGCTGCGCGAGGAGCACGACGCGCTGACCACCCGCTGGGAAGAAGAAAAGGCCCTGGTGGAGCGCCTTGCCGGCCTGCGCGACCAGCTCGAAGCCAAGGAGCCCCCGCCCGACGGCGAGGCGCTGGTGCAGGACTTCCGCGACATCAGCACCAGCCTTACAACCCTTCAGGGCGAGACCCCGCTGGTGTTCCCGCTGGTGGGCGCCGAGGCCGTCGCCCAAGTGGTACAGAACTGGACCGGAATCCCCACCGGCCGCATGCGCACGGACGAGATCCGCAGCATCCTCACCCTCCAGGACACCATGGAGAAGCGGATCGTCGGCCAGTCCCACGCCATCGCCGCCGTGGCCCAGGCCATGCGGACATCGCGCGCCGGGCTGACCGATCCGCGCAAGCCGCTCGGTGTGTTTCTGATGGTCGGCCCCTCGGGCGTTGGAAAAACCGAGACCGCGCTGACGCTGGCCGACCTGCTCTATGGCGGCGAGCACAACCTCACCACCATCAACATGTCCGAGTTCAAGGAAGAGCATAAGGTCAGCCTGCTCATGGGCAGTCCTCCCGGCTACGTGGGCTATGGCGAGGGCGGCATCCTCACCGAGGCGGTGCGCCGCAAGCCGTATTCCGTGGTCCTGCTGGACGAGATGGAAAAGGCCCACCAGGGCGTGCAGGACGTGTTCTTCCAGGTGTTCGACAAGGGGCAGATGAAGGACGGCGAAGGCCGCGACATCGACTTCAAGAACACGGTCATCATCATGACATCCAACGCCGCCTCGGACCTCATCGTGAAGCTGTGCGCCGATCCCGAGACCGCGCCCGACCCGAGCGTGCTCGCCGACGCCCTGCGGCCCGAGCTGCAAAAATATTACAAGGCCGCCTTCCTTGGGCGCGTCACCCTCGTGCCGTATCTGCCGCTCTCGGACGAAATGATCCGCAAGATCGTGGTGCTGCAACTTGAGCGCATCCGCCAGCGGGTCGCGAACGCCTATGAGGCGACGTTCGAATACGATCCGCAACTGGTGGAAACCATCGCGGCGCGGTGCACGGAAAGCTCCTCCGGCGCGCGCAATATCGAGAACATTCTCTCGCGCACCCTGCTGCCGGAGCTTTCCGTTCGCGTCCTGGAATCCTTGGCGGAAGGCACCACCATCACACGCACTGCCGTCGGCATCGGCGAGGACGGGCAATTCACCTATATTGTCGCCTGACAGCTGGGAGACACCACGATGCCCGCAGCGGCCCGAATGGGCGACAATGTGCTCCAGTCGGCACCGCACTGCCATGCGCCGATGCATCCGGCCGCGCCGGTGCCGACCCCGGTGCCGCACCCGGCGATGCCGCTCGCCATCATGAAGGGGTGCCCGACCGTGCTGATCGGCAATATGCCGGCGGCGCGCATGACGGACACCACCGCGCCCTGCATGCTCGCCGGCTGCGTGCCCGGTGGGCCAGGCATGATCTTGAAAGGCTCCGCCACGGTGCTCATCGGCAGCATGCCGGCCGCGCGCGTGGGGGATAGCACGCTGCATGCGGCCTGTGTCGCGCCCCTGCCGAGCCCGAGCGGGTCGATCCTCCCGCCCGGCTGCCCCACCGTGATGATCGGCGGATAGGCGTGCGCCGTCTGCATTTCGAGGCGCTGAAGCCGGTCTGCCCGGCCTGCCGCCTGCGCGGACGCGAAGGGGTTGTCGAACTCGCCCCCGGCGCCATGATGCAGGACGATGCGGTCCGCTCCGGCGTGCTGCGCTGTACCGCGCCGGATTGCGCCCGCGCCTATCCGATCATCGCCGGCACCCCAATTCTTGTGCCGGATCTCTCGTCCTGGCTTTCAGCCAATCTGCACCTCGTGCTGGAAACCGAGGTGGAAGACGCGGACGCGGAAGCCATCATCGGCGCGGCGGTGGGACCCGACGCGGCTTTCAACATCGCCCGGCAGCAGCAATCCACCTACGGCCACGACCATTACGGTGATCTTTTCCCCCCCGTCTCAGACGCCCCCGACATGGGCGCGACGGGAAGCATCTGCCGCCTGCTCGGGGCGGCGCGCGCACTGCTGCAACCGGCGGACGGTCCGGTGTTGGATATCGGCTGCGCGGTCGGCCGCACCACGCTGGAACTCGCCGCAACGTCCGCAGCGCCGGTGCTCGGGGTCGAGCTGAATTGGCAATTGCTGAAGATCGCCAGGAAAGTGATCGACAAGGGGGTGGTAACTTATCCGCTGCGCCGGATCGGCAATCGCTTCGAGCGCAGGTCCAAAAACGCATCTTTCGCGGGCGCCGAGCGCGCAGATTTCTGGATCGCGGACGCCCTGGCCCTCCCGTTTCGCGCCGGCACCTTTGGTCAGGCATTCGCCATGAATGTGCTCGACTGCGTAACCGACCCGGCAGGGTTGGTCCGCGAGATGAGCCGCGCGCTCTGCGATGGCGGATGCCTTGCCCTGGCAACACCGTTCGACTGGGCCTCGCACGCAACCAACCCGGCCGGATGGCTGGACAGCACCGCGGCGATCGAAGCCATGCTGGCCGGCGTCAACCACGCTTTGGCACAGGACGGAGGGCGCCGCCTATTTCAGATCGCACCACCGGCCGAGCAGCCTTGGCGCGTGCGCCTCCATGACCGCGCGGCGGTCCATTACATGAGCCAAATCCTCACATTTCGATGCGCCGTCAACCAAGGGTAGCACCGCATGACCGACCTGGAAGAGCGTGCATGAATTATTGGCCGGCGGCCGGGGACGGCAGGCCAGGCGGGCGTAGGAAGCGCGCTGATACTGTGACATGGTGCGCCGCGCTTCGTTTCGCGCAAAAGGCATCTGCGCCGACGTCTGAATTGACCGCCTCGCGGCGTCATAGGGGGACACGATCATGGCAATCTACGTGAATTACGATGGTATCCAGGGCGAAGCGACCCATGAGAACCACAAGAAGTGGATCGACGTGATGTCCCTCTCCTGGGGCGTTGGACGCGGCATTTCCACCACTTCGGGCTCCACCAATAACCGCGAGGCCTCCGAGCCTTCCGTGAGCGAAGTCTCGATCGTTAAATCGTTCGATTCGGCGTCCCCCAAACTGTTCACCGAAGCGTGCACGGGCAGCACCGGCAAGACCGTGAAGATCGATCTCGTCACCACGGGAAGCCCCGGCGCCACCTATTGCACCTACACGCTCACCAATGCGCTGGTGTCGTCCTATTCGGTGTCGAGCGGCGGCGATCGGCCGACGGAGTCCGTCTCCATCTCGTTCACCAAGCTTGAGTTCAAGTTCACGCCTTACGACGACAAAAACAAGGCTGGTACGCCTGTCACAGTTTCATACGATCTTGCCACGACGAAAAGTTCTTAAGTCATCTCAAGAACCCAGGGTTAAGACATGGCGATCACGTCGGCGGACATCGACCGGGCCGCGAAAAGGATCATGGACCGGGCACAGACCGGGAACTGGAACACGATAACCGGAAATCTCTCGGCGCCCTCCCCCCGCCTTATGACCGAGCTGGGGCCGCTCACTGAAAAGACCATGCAGGACAGCACCGTGGATGCGGCAGTGATGCTCGCTTGCACGGTGGCAAAGACGGACCAGACGTTTTTGACCGCCTTGGAGGCGGTGAGAAACACGCTGGTGGGATCGGCTGTGCAAGGAACCAGCGGCACGACCGACGCCTCGATGACTCTGAATTTCAACACGGAAAATCTGCGGATCGCCGTTGCTGCCACCGTCTCGGGCGTAAAGTCCACGGTGGTCACAACTGCGCCTATTCTCGTGCAACTCCTGGATGTTCTGATCATTCAGTCGGTGGCGGCCATTCCCATCATCGGGCCGGGGTTGTCAGGTGCGTTGGGCGGCATGGCGACGGCCATAGGCGCCGGCTTCACCTATGGTGGAACGGCCATCGGCAATCTATTCGAGGTTCAGGACACCAAAGTCGCCAACCCGATCAACCCCACCACCGGTGTGGGTGACAATTTTCAGGGCTTTGCAAACACGACTGCCAAGGGCATCACCAAGGGTGTGTCGGGCGCCTTGGCGAAGGACACGGTTTTCACCAAGGGCAGCCCAGGAACGATCCAGGGGGCGGTCGAATCCATCGGCGGCGGCAAGGGCGGCAGCGGGATCGGGGCGGACGTCTCAAAGGCCGCCACCAGCGCGACGGGGGTTGCAAGCTTCATATACTACCTTCACGCGAACAGAAGCGCGCGCGGCGAGAAAAAACGCGTCGGAAATCTCCAGACGAACGACGAGGCCGCTCTACGTTTGGCTATTGGCTTGAATTATATTCAAAATCCATTGACGCAAAACCAAGTCGCCGTCAATCTTCAAGTTGGAAATGCCCGAGGCACTCGAAAAGAACCCCCTGCAGTTGCTGCCGCGGGTGAAACGATTAAGTCTAAACTTCAACTTGAAGATCAGACCTTGACGGGTTTCTTTGATAAGATCCCGGACGTCTTCGACGCATATAAAAAATACCTTATGACCATCGCGTATGCGAACACGGTCGATTCTTTCAGTCCGATGATCGCGGCTTTCGATGCCCGTGTGGACGACATGGCGATCTCAATGAAGAATCCACGGCTTGCCACTGCATTGATTGACAACCCGCTGACACGCGATGCGAATATCGTCGCGCTTCTGATCATGGGGTATTATTTCAATCGTATTATAAAGACGAACACGAAACTTCAGACGGAATTCGCAGGGGAAGCAAAACGATATTACAGAACGCCTCTTTTCGGTGCCAATAAGCCGGCACCGGCATTTGGCCCCAAAGCCAGTTTTGGCCTGGTTTCCAAAAACGAAGGATCCGAGGCGATCATTCAGGCCTTCAAATTCACCCAAAAAGCCGGGCAGTTGACGGTCGGTGGGGTTTTGATTGACTGGAGTCAGGTGCAGAGCAAATCGAGCACTTATGTCTCGCTGGTTAAAGCCGCCCTCGTAAATGAAATGGCCCAGGAATTTTCTAAGAGCCTGAATAATAGAAAAGGTCTTGAAGAGATGATTCAGCTGACGGTTGCGTCATCGCTGATCGTCAATCAAGTAATGGTGGCATCGACTACCAAAGGTAAGAAAATTGAAATCAACGATAGATACGTCGCCATACTCGCGTCGCTCGATTTCGTTAATTTATACACAAAAATACTCATTGTTACGGAAAGCTCGAAGGCAAAACTGACCGGGGTCGGCGCGTCAGCGAGGTTGCGCTATCCAAAACCGGGGCGCCTTTCGACAAGCGCGAGCGAGGCCGAAAGAACCATGGTTTATCTTTTTGCCTGCTGCGTTGTAGCTTACGTCGATATTGGGAAGGTCGTTATGGGCTATCAGGATTGGGAAAAGACCAAAGAAAAATTGCATGAACTCATTCATGAAATTAACAACGCTGAAAAAGACTAAGTACGCGCAGTCAAAATAAACAGGTCAATCCAAGGAAGAATGACATGGCCATCTATGTGAATTACGACGGCATCCCGGGCGAAGCGACCCAGGAGAACCACAAGAAGTGGATCGACGTGATGTCGCTATCCTGGGGCGTAGGTCGCGGGATCTCAACGACGTCGGGCTCCACCAACAACCGCGAAGCCTCCGAGCCGTCGGTGAGCGAAGTCTCCATCGTCAAAATGTTCGACGCCGCCTCTCCCAAGCTGTTCACCGAGGCGTGCACCGGCAGCGCCGGCAAGACCGTGAAGATCGATCTGGTCACCACCGGCAGCCCCGGCGTGACCTTCTGCACCTACACCCTCACGAATGCTCTGATCTCATCCTATTCGGTATCGACCGGCGGCGACCGTCCCACAGAGTCCGTCTCCATCTCCTTCACCAAGCTTGAATTCAAATTCACGCCCTACGACGACAAGAACAAGGCCGGCACCCCGGTCACGGTCTCCTACGATCTCGCCACGACCAAGAGCGCGTGATCGCACGGTATCCCGCTTTGTTATCATCGCGGCACACGCAGCCTTCGGGCTGCGCGTGCCGCGATATTTCATTACGGGAGCCCGCTAGAAGCGACACGATGAGGGCTTCATGACCGGCGCCCTCGCCGGAGACAAAGGATTGGCCCGATGAGCACCGCGCCGGTCCAAAAGGACCGCTTGCTGACATTGACGACGCCGCTCGGCGGCGACGTGCTGATTGCAATTGCGTTCTCCGGGGTCGAGGATCTTTCGACACTTTTCCGTTTCACGCTCTCCATGGCGTCCACCAATACGGCGATCACCGCCGACCAATTGCTGGGCAAGCCGCTGACCGTCAAGATCGCACGCCCCGAGGGCGACCCGCGCTGCATCAACGGCATCGTCACCTCTTTCGCCGCGGCCGACCGCATGGTGGACGGGATGAGGCGCTATGATGTCATCCTGGAGCCCAAGCTCTGGCTTCTGACCCGTACCACCGACAGCCGCATCTTCCAGAATCAGACCGTCGTGCAGATCACCGAGACGCTGTTCTCGGACGGCGGCGTGACCGATTACAAAAAACAGGGCATTTCAGGCACCCATCCTTCGCGCGAATATTGCGTCCAATATCGCGAGACCGATTATGACTTCATGCTCCGCATCCTCGCGGAGGAAGGCATCTATTTCTATTTTCAGCACGCGGACGGCAAGCACACATTGGTGCTCAGCGACAGCACGGCGGGATATACCGACTGCGCCGACAAATCGGTCGAGCACGCTCCAGCGGAGACGGGAAATTACATCGCGGTCAAGCAATGGGCGAGCGGCTATTCCTTCCAGTCCGGCAAGGTCACGCTGACGGACTATGATTTCGAGCAGCCAACCTCCGACCTCACGGTCAGCACCACCACGGTGCTGAGCAATTCCAGCTTCAAGAGCTGGGAACTGTTCGATTATCCCGGCGACTACACCAAAAAGGGCGATGGCACGCCGCTCTCCCGCACCCGCATGGAGGCGGTGGAGGCGGATTATGCGGTGGCGAGCGGAAAATCCACCTATTCGACCTTTGTGCCCGGCGCGAAGTTCACCATGTCCAAACACGAGGTCTCGAGCGAACAAGGCAAGCAATATGTGCTGCAGCGGGTGGAGCATTCCGGCCGCGACGAAAGCCATCTCGGAAATGAAAACGCCGAGATATTCTACCGCAACACATTCACCGCCTTGCCCGCCACGCGGGCGTTCCATCCACCACCGATCACGCGCCGCCCGCTGATACCCGGCCCGCAGACCGCGCTGGTTGTCGGCCCCTCCGGCGAAGAGATCTATTGCGACAAATATGGCCGCGTGCGGCTGCAATTCTATTGGGACCGGCTGGGCAAGAAGGACGACACGAGTTCCTGCTGGGTGCGGGTCGGCCAGATCATCGCGGGCGCGACCTGGGGCTCCCAGTTCACGCCTCGGGTCGGCATGGAGGTGATCGTCTCCTTCCTGGAGGGCGATCCCGACCGGCCGCTGGTGGTTGGCAGCGTCTACAACGGGCAGAACATGCCACCATACACCCTGCCGGATAATAAAACCCAGAGCGGCGTGAAGACGCGGTCGAGCAGCCAGGGCACCTCCTCGATGTTCAACGAACTCAGGTTCGAGGACAAGAAGGACAGCGAACTGCTCTATATGCACGCGCAGAAGGATTTCACGCGTGATGTCGAGAATGACGACACGCATAATGTGAAGCACAACCAGATCATCACCATCAAGAACGACCGCACCGAAACCGTCCAGGAAGGCAACGAGAGCGTCACGGTCTCGAAGGGCAATCGAAGCGTGACGGTGACCGAGGGCAACGAGGCCCTGACGGTTTCCAAGGGAAACCAGAGCGTGACGGTCTCACAGGGCAATCAGGCGACCACCGTCTCACAGGGCAATGTCACGACCACGGTGTCGAACGGCAACCACACGGTCAAGCTCGGGTCCGGCAATGCCACGCTTCAGTGCGATGGCGGAAGCATCACCTTGCAGGCCGCCCAAACCATTACGTTGAAGGTGGGGAGCAACTCGATCACCATCAGCCAGAGCGGGATCGCCTTGAAGGCGACTCAGATCACCATCACCGGCGATGCAAAGGTCGAGGTGAGCGGTCCCATGGTCAATGTCAGCGGCAGCGGTACCGTCCAAGTCAAGGGCGGTATGGTTACAATCAACTAGTGCGATCGGTCACATGACGCTCGGCATCCTTCCCAAACTGCGGTTCTCCCATGCGGAGCATCTGCGCCTGCTCCTTGAGCCGAGCGAAGAGGCGCAGAGCCTGATTACGCCCGGCATGACCTCCGCCGCCTTCATCGCCGCACTCGACAAGGCCGGAGAGACAACCGACGCCATCCGCTATCTCGCGGTGGGGCTACCCCGGCGGGAGGCGATCTGGTGGGCATGCACGGCGCGCCGGCGCTTGCTGCCGGTGGTGCTGCCAGACCCGGAAGCCGCCGCCTGGCAGGCGACGGAGGCCTGGGTCTACGAACCGAGCGAAGCGAACCGGCGCGCCGCCTACCCCCTCTCGGAAGCCCTGAAATTCCAGACTGCCGGCGCCTATGCGGCGCTGGGTGTCTTCTGGTCTGGCGGCAGTCTCGCACCGCCGGAATCCAACCTGATCATTCCGCCTGGCGATGCCTTGACCGGCAGCATGGTGGCGGCCTCGGTCATCTTGTGCTGCGTGCCGGGGCCGGCAAAATCCATCGGTGAGCGTCACAAAGCCGCCTTGTCCATGGGCGCCGATATCGCCAATGGGGGGTCTGGCCAATCTGCGAAGGAGCTGGCGCCCGCATGAGCCCGGTCCTTCGCCTCAGCCTGATGGGTCCCTCCGACGCCCCTCCCGACCAACGGGGACGCATGCTGACATCCGGCTCGCTGAAGATCGGCCGGGATGAAAGCAATGACTGGATCCTCGATGACGATTCGCGGCTGATCTCCCGCTACCACTGCACAATCACATCCACGGCGGGCGTCTTCGTCGTCATCGACAGCTCGGCCAACGGCGTTTTCATCAACGACGCGCAGCAGGCCCTGGGTCGCGGCAACTCCTCCATCCTCAGCGAGGGGGACGTTCTGCGAATCGGGCACATCGGCATTGCGGTGTCGGTGGCGGAAGCCTTCGGCGAGGTCTCGGACCCGTTTCGCGCTATCCTTCCTCCCCTGCGCAATAACGGCATCGACATGTCGCCGCAGGAGGATTTCGACAGTTTCGGCCTGCGTCCCGCTTCAGGGCAGACGACGAATTCGCCTGAGGCGCGCGGGGCGGCTTCCCCGCCCTTTTCACTGCGCCCTCTCCCTTCCGCGAAAGCGGAGCCGGACTGGGAGCATGTGCCGGCCGAGCAGCAGGCGTTGAGCCCGGTGCGCACCGTCAGTTCGCAAATCCCCGAAGACTGGGACAGGGACATCATCCCCGAGCCCTTCAGTTTTGCAGGACCCGTGCCGGTCCTGCCCTCGGCGCCGCAGCCCACGGTCGGGCCGAAGAACGTGACCCTGGCTCTTGTCGAGGCGCTGGCTCGCGTCGAACGGGCCGTCCTCGGGCCGGGGGAACCCGCGCTTTTATCCGGCAGCGTCGATGACGCTCTCGCGCGGCTTGAAAGCAGTGATATGGAATGGACGGCCCTGGCGCTGGAAGGCTTGGCGCTTCGGGTCGTGGCCAGGCTGGAGGAAAGCCCAGGCGATACTCAGGACGCCGTGCATGACCCACTGTTGGATGACTGGGATCCTTCCGCCGATGCGGTCGGGAAGGAAGGGGATAAGACATGACCAACAATAAGGTCGTCTGGTCGGAGGGCATGTTTCTCCGCTCCCAGCATTTCCAGCAGCATGACCGGTATGTGGAACGCCTGGTGCGGCAGCGGGTCGAGGGGCTGAATTGCTACCCCTGGGGCCTACGTTCGCTCTCGCTGGACCGCAATCTGCTCGGCCTCGGCAAGTTCGCAATCAATAGCTGCGATGGCATTTTCGAGGACGGAACGCCCTTCTCCATCCCTGAGGACGACCAGCACCCCGCGCCCCTCGACCTGCCCGTCGGCACCGCCAACAGCATCATCTATCTCTGCCTCCCCATCGCCATGCGCGGCGCGCCGGAGGTGGATGTGGAAACCCAATTCAATTCCGCCGCCCGCTTCCTTGCCGAGGAACAGGAGGTTGTGGATTCCATCAGCGGCGCCCAAGGCGTCGCCCGCATCCGCACTGCCCACCTTCGCCTGACGCTCATGCTGGAGCACGAGGACCGGGCGGGCTTCCAGTGCATCGGCGTCGCCCGCGTCGCAGAAGTCACGGCCGACCGGCGGGTGCAATTGGATGTGAACTATATTCCCCCTTGCCTTGCCACCTCGGTTTCGCCGGCGCTGACGGGGTTCATCAACGAAGTGACGGCAATGCTGCATCACCGTGGCCAAGCCTTGGCGCCGCGCGTGACCGGCTCATCCAGTCATGGCGTCGCCGAGATCGCCGACTTCCTGATGCTCCAGCTCATCAACCGCTCGGAGCCCCTGCTGTCGCACCTCGCGAGCCTGCCGAACCTGCACCCCGAGCGGCTCTATTCCACGCTTCTGGAATTGTCCGGAGAGTTCGCAACCTTCACCAGCGCCGAAAAGCGCCCCCGCGAACTTCCCACCTATCGCCATCACGACCTAGAGATGTCCTATGGACATCTCATGCCGGAACTGCGCGCGGCACTCAGCGCCGTTCTGGAACAGGCGGCGGTGCTGATCCCGCTCCAGGACCGCAAATACGGCATCCGCGTCGGCACCATCGCCGACCGCAAGCTGCTGACGGATTCGATTTTCGTCCTGGTGGTGAAGGCGAGCATGGCGAGCGAGAACATTCGCCGCACACTTCCCGCGCTCATAAAAATCGGTCCGGTCGAACAGATACGAGAATTGGTTAACGTACAACTTCCCGGAATCAGGGTTCAACCCATGGCGGTGGCGCCGCGCCAGATTCCTTACCACGCGGGCTCTGTCTACTTTCAATTGGAAGCAGATAATGCCCTATGGGCACCCTTGATGACATCAGGCGGCATCGCCGTTCACCTAGCTGGCGATTTTCCTGAGGTTTCCATGGAACTTTGGGCGATACGCAACTAGTCTTACCAGCGAATGCGATAACCGGCATCCGAGCGCAATACCGTGCCCGCAAAGCTAGGGAGCGATCGGCGAAAGCAGAGAGATGAGCCCCCCTCCTAAGGCAGAGGACGATCTGGAGACCACCATCTTCGCACCTGCTGCCGTGCTTGCGGCGTCGGGATCGCAAAGGGCTGGCTCGGGTGGAACCGTTTCCGCGCCCTCCGGCGGAGCAAAGCCCGGGCCCCTCCCCTATCCGCGTGCGCCTAGCTCTCCCCGCGCCGGGGGTCGGCAGGTGGAGCGTCCCGCTCCGATGGTGGACAAGGTCGGCGATAGCGCGCAGACGCCGTCCGTACAGCATCCTCCGCCGGTCTATGGCAACGGCCACAGGGAAGCGGCGGTGCGCACGACCCGCGAGGTCTACCGCGACAATCCTGGCCTCGCACTCGCGGTCCCGATCTTCGATCTTCTGGTTCGCGCCCAGATGGAGACGACAGCCGATGCGGATTCGCTTCATCCGATGATGCTGGAGGAATTGCGCTCATTCGAGTCGCAGGCCATCGCGTGCGGCCTGTCTCACAACCACACCCGGCTGATCCTCTACGCACTGGCGGCGACCGCCGACGATTGCGTCCTGCATACCGCATGGGGCAAGGAAAGCGACTGGTCCTCCAAGACCCTGATCTCCGCTCTGTTCCAGGAAACATGGGGCGGCGAGCGTTTCTATACACTGCTCAGCCAGATGATGGCCGCACCCCACGCGGTGACGCGGGAAATCGAATTCTACTATTTCTGCATGGAATTCGGCTTCGAGGGCAAATACCGTCTCTCGGGGAGCGGCTCGGGTGAACTGACGCGCATCAAGGGAGACATTTATCAGTTCCTGCGCAGCGTGAAGGGCAGCATCAAGCCGGAAATGGCCCCCACCTGGCGCGGCATCTCGGCAGAGGGGCGCGGCCCCCGCGACTTTCGGCTGTTCGCCTTGGGCGCCGGCGGCCTCGCCCTGTGCCTGCTTCTCCTGTTCATCGGCTTTTTCGTCATCCTGCATCGCGAATCCATGGTCGCCGTAGTCCAGGTGAAGGAACTGATGGCCGACCCGCTGCTGCCGAAGCCGCGGCCGGTGGTGGTGGCGGCGCGTCCCGAGGCGGTGGCGGCGCCACAGCCCAAGGCGGCAGTTCCCGTCATCCCTGCCGCACCGGCGGTGCCAAGGGAAACGCCGTTACAGGCCATCACCACATTCCTTGAGCCGGAGCAGAAGCAGGGGCTTCTCACGGTTGCCGGACGCGACAGCAATATCGTTATCCGCACCACCTCGGAGCTGTTCGCCACCGCAAGCACCGCGCTGCGGCCGCCGTATCCCGACGTCATGAAGAAAATCGCCGCCGCGCTCGCCAAATATCCGGGACCTGTGATGGTGCTTGGCTATTCGGACAACGTGCCGATCAACACCATGACCTATCCGAACAATCAGGTGCTCTCCGCCGCCCGCGCCCAAGCGGTCGCGACCACCCTCGGCGCCGCTCTTGGCGATGCGGGCCGGGTCACGTCGCAAGGCATGGGCGACAGCGATCCGATCGGCGACAACGCGACCGCAGAAGGCCGGCAGAAGAACCGCCGCGTCGAAATCGTTCTCACGCCCAAATAGGCGTTTGCACACCCGAAACAGTCTCACGACAAAGTAGAGTTGCAGCAAAACCAGATCATGCCAAAGATACTGACGACTTGGAAGTTCTGGCGCTGGGTGCTCCTGGCGGCGCTGACCCTCGCCTTCATCCTGCTGATGTGGTTTGGGGGGCCGCTGGTCGCCGTGGGCTCCGTTGCCCCGCTGGCCACTTCGGTGGCGCGTCTGCTGGTGTGCTTCGTCGGCGTGCTGGTCGCCGGTGTCATCGGCGTGGTCTGGCTGCTCGGTGAGAAGGAAGAGGAAGACAACCAGAGGCAAGATCGCCAGAGCTTGGCACTGGCCAGCCAGATCGCCGACGCCCAAGAGATTCCCAAGTCCCAGCGGGACAGCATGGAGCGCGGCTTCCAGCTCACCTTGGCCATGCTGCGCCGCATTCGCCCGTCCGGCTTTTTTGGCAAACGCTACAAATACGCGCTGCCCTGGTACGGGATCATTGGTGGCGAGGGCTCAGGAAAAAGCTCGTTCATCCACTCCTCCGACCTACGATTTCCTCTCAATGAAGCGCGCGAGGGCCGCATCAATGCGGGATCGCTGCATTTTTCATTCACCGACCGCGCCGTGCTGGTGGAGACGCGCGGACCGCTGGTAACGGCACCGGAACCCAACACCTGGGGCATCTTCGCGAATCTGCTGAAACGCCATCGCCCGCGCCAGCCGATCAACGGGATCATACTGGTCCTCAGCCTGGCGGAAATCCTGCGCGCCACGGACGTGCAACGCTTCTCGTTCCATGCCGATCTGCGCGAACAGTTGGAGTTCTTCCAACGCACCCTGAAGATGCGCGTTCCGGTCTATATCGTCCTCGCCAAGGCCGACCAGTTGGTCGGCTTCAACGAGTTCTGCGCGGATCTCACCCAGACCGAGCGCCGTGGCGTGTTCGGGGTCACGTTCCCGCTCTATGACGAGCATGGCCAGACGACCAAGGGCAAGTCGCTCGCAGCGACCTTCGCGACCGAGTACGATAATTTCCTGCAGTGGCAGATGCCGCGCATGCTCAGTCAGGTCAACCAGACCTTCCGCGTCGATGAACGCTTCGACTGCTTCATGTTCGTGCCGCATCTCGCGACGCTGAAGCCGCTGATCGCCGACCTCATCGATGATGTCTTCAAGCCCACCACGTTCGAGCGGCCGCTGCTGCTGCGCGGCATCTACTTCACCAGTTCCGGTCACGCGGCTGCGCGTGGGGAGACCGACACCCTCGCCATTCAGGGTGTGGTGGACGAGATGGCGGATGCGCGGCGCACTGGCCTGTTCATCCACGACCTGCTGAACAAGGTGATTTTCAAAGAATCCGGGCTGGTGGAGAGCGACCCCACCTCCCAGCGCCGGGCCAAGACCTTCCGCATGGCCAGCATCGGCGCTGGCGCGCTTGTCGCCGTCCTTCTGGTGTCGTGGTGGATCACCAGCTTCATCGGCAACAGCTATCTCATCACCGACCTCAGATATGCCTCTGAGCGCGCCAAAGACACAATCAACGAACTCGAAGCCAGGCTGAGCAACCGCTCGGCCTCCGACGCCGATATCGCCTCGATCCTACCGACGCTGAACGCGATGGAAGCCTTGCCGACGGGTTGGAGCCAGGGTCCCGATCTCAAGACCCCCTTCCACCTGACCGGCGGCCTCTCGCAGACCACCCTTCTGTCGACGATCACGCGCCAGGAATATGTCGACGCCCTTGAAAACCTGCTCCAGCCACGCCTTCAGGCGGCGCTACAGACCGAAATCGGCGAGAGCATGAACTCTCCGGGCAGTCTGTATGGCGCCCTCAAAGTCTATCTCATGCTTGGCGGCGCCGGTCCCATGGACCAGGCAACCGTGCTGGACTGGATGAGGCGGTATTTCGCCAGCATCTATCCCGGCCCTGCCCAGGCACCGCTGCGCTCCGCCTTGCTGGAGCATGTCGCCAACCTGCTCAATGCCAAGCTTCCGCCGATCGAGTTGGACGACCAACTGGTGGTGCAGGCCCGCACGGCTCTGAACGCCTATAGCCCGGCAAACCGTGGCATGGCGATGCTCCAGCAGATACCGGAAATCGTGCAACTCGCCCCATGGCGGCTGACGGATGTCACCGGCCCACTCGCCCCCTATGCGCTGGTGCGACGCTCCGGCCGCCCGCTGTCGGACCCGATTGAGGGTATGTATACATCGGAAGCCTTCTTCGACACCGTGCTTCCCGCGATCTCCAAGATCGCCGCCGAGCTGGCGGAAGAAGACTGGGTGCGCATCCCGAGCAATACCGCAGCGGCGCCCAACATCTCACGCACCGAACAGTTGCGCCGGGATATGACCGACCTGTACGTCAACGATTACATTTCCTCCTGGCAGAACCTCATCAGCGACGTGACAATCGCGCCTTTCGACAGTCTTCAGTCGGAAATTTCGGTGCTCCAGTCCCTGCTCGGTCCCCCCTCGCCGCTTGCCACCTATCTCCAGGCGGTGGTGCAGCAGACCACGTTGACGCCCGCCACCGCCAAGCCAGGGGAAGATGGAAAGGTCGCCGCCGCCATTACGGAGCTGTCCGCAGCGACGTCTCGGCTGCGCACCTTGGGCGCCTCCGTCACCGCGCATTTCGCCGATCTGCACCGCTTTGTCGCGGGTTCGCCGAGCCCGCTGGATGAGGTGCTGAAATCCTTGAGCCAGTTGCGCGCTCTGCTCGGCCCAGCCGCCAGCGTCGGCGGCAACAATCCGACCCAAGTCACGGACCTCTCCACCGGCCCGGCATACCAGCAGGTGCTCAGCCAGCTTAAGCTCAACACCCTGAGCGCCCCTCCAGCGCTGACCGATTCCATCCTCGGGTTGGTGCGGCAGACCTCGTCCATCACCGACGCCGGCGTCCGCACCGATCTCGACGCGGCCTGGCAATCGCAGATTTTGCCGTTCTGCCAGGTGGCCATCAACGGGAAGTATCCGTTCTCCACCTCGACCAATGACGTGACGCTGGCGGACTTCACACGTATGTTTGGCCCCGATGGCTTGTTGGACAAGTTTTTCGACCGCCAGCTCAAGCCGTTCGTGGACACCATTTCCAGCCCCTGGCGTCCTCTCGCCAATGCCGGCGCGCGCACCAATGTCACGACGCTGGCGCTGGGTTATTTCGAGCAGGCGGCGAAGATCCGCACCTTCTTTTTCGCACCCGGTGCGACCGCTCCCCAGGTGGCCTTCAGCCTGACCCCGCGTGATCTCGACCCCGGGGCCATGCGTGTGCGGCTGGACATCGACGGCCAGGGCATCAGCTACCAATATGGCCCGCCACAGACCGTGCAGATGAAATGGCCGGGCAATGTGGGCGGTGTCCGCGTGGAATTCGGCGCCGCCAGCGAGGGCCAGCCCTCGTCGGTCAGCTATGACGGGCCATGGGCGCTGTTCCGCTTCCTAGGCGCGCGGACGCTGAAGCGCGAGAGCGCGAACCGTTTCGTGTTCAGCATCATCCTGGGTGAGCGTTCCGCGACCTTCAATCTGGATGCGGCAAGCGTGAACAATCCATTCCAGAAGTCGCCTCTGACGGGGTTCCGATGCCTGCCTTCGCTGGTCAGATGATGCGAGATGGCACACCCTGCCCGTGGGCGGCCGCCACCGTCAGGGCAGCGTGCGCGCGTCGTCCTGTCCCCCGTGCATTCCCGACCGGTTAGAATTCCATGCCCGTTGAACTCACATTCGATCCCGGCCATATCCTGACGCCGATCAGCGAGGACGCGCCGTGCGGTGTCGATCCGCGCTCCGATATGTCCGGCCAGTCGCTATTCCTGCAGATCAAGGATGCGCGGACCAACGCACGGCGCAAGGAACGCGCGTTGGACATCGACCCCGACGCGGCGGCTGCGACCGACGACTGGACGGAAGTCGCCAACAATTCCATCGAGACGCTAGCCGGCGTGGGCAAGGATCTTGAGGTCTGCGCCTGGATGATCGAGGGCTTGGTCCGCGTCGATGGCTTCGCCGGCCTCTACACCGGATATGTCGCGGCCGAAGGGCTGATCAACACGTTCTGGGACGGCATCTTCCCACTGCCGGACGAGGATGGAAACGAACCCAGGCTGAGCCCCTTCATCGCGCTCAATGGCGCGGGCTCCGACGGCACTCTGATCCAGCCGATCCGCAAAATTCCCCTGACTGGCGGTGGCGAAGCGTATTCCTTCTGGCAATACGAGCAGGCCATGGAAATCAGCCAGATTTCCGATGCCGGCAAGCGCGAGGCACGGCTCTCCAACGGCGGTCTCAGCATTGATGCATTCAATGCTGCCGTGCAGCAGACACCGTGGAAATTCTATGCCGGGCTTGTGGAAAGCATCGAAGCGTCCCTGGAGGCTGTCCATTCCGTCTCGGATGCGTTTGCGGCCAGGGTCGGCGTGGATTCACCACCGGCCGGGGCGATTCGCGCACTGCTGACGGGAATTTTGGAGGCGGTGAAATTCTTCGCCTCCGCCAAGCTGGAGCAAGCCGCGCGGGCCATAGGGGCCGGCACGTCCGACGAGGCGAGCGAAAGCAGCGCGGATGAAGAGGCGGACCCGAGCGATACGCCCTATCAGGCCGAAATTTCCGGAGAAAGCGCCAAAAAGGGCCTGACCCGCGAGCAGGCGCTGCGCCAAATATCGGAGATTGCCGCCTTCTTCCGAAAGAGCGAGCCACACTCACCGATTTCTTATACGCTTGATGAGATCGTGCGGCGCGCGAGGATGCCACTCGGAGAACTGCTCGAAGAACTCATTGTGGACGCCGATGCGCGCCGCTATTTCTATATAGCGGCCGGCCTGCGCGTACCTACGCATACGCAGGATGAGGAAAGCTAAAGGAACGACGAAGTAGCAGAAGTGCTTCGTGATGTGACCGTCATCTGAATTCTGTAACACTTCATTTTGCCCAGAGGGGGCTTCGCACCATGGCCAGTATACACGAGAAGCTGAATCGGGTGCGCAAGCCGCGCGTCCACATCACATATGACGTCGAAACCGAAGGCGCAGTGGTCCAAAAGGAATTGCCCTTCGTCGTCGGTGTGATGGGTGATTTCTCCGGCGACCCCAGCGAGCCGCTTAAGCCGCTGAGCGAGCGCAAGTTCATCCAGATCGATCGTGACAATTTCGATCAGGTCCTGGCCCGCATGACCCCCGGCCTGAAGCTCAAGGTGGACAACACCCTGGCGGACGACGGAAGCCAAATGTCGGTCGAACTCAGCTTCAAGTCCATGGACGACTTCGAGCCGGCCGCCGTGGTGGCCCGCGTGGAGCCTCTGCGCAAGCTGATGGAAGTGCGCAACCAGTTGCGCGACCTCCTTTCCAAAGCTGACCGGTCGGAAAACCTCGAGGCTCTTCTCGAGCAGATTCTATCCAATGAAGAACAGTTGAAGACGTTGGGCGAGCAGCTCGGGGTCAACAAAGAAACCACGGAGGGTTGACCGATGGCCGCTGTTGAAACCCAAGGACAGGCAGCAGAAGCTGCTACCGGCACGACCGAAGTCTCCTTCCTCGATCAGGCGATCGCTGCCACCAAGCAGACCGATCCCGACCGCACGAAGGAATTGCTCCAGACCCTGACGAAGGAAGCTTTGTCGGGTACGGTTACCTATTCCAAGAACTTCGCACAGACCATCAACAACGCGATCACGGCGATCGACGCCAAGCTGTCGACCCAGCTGAACGCGGTGATGCACCATCCAGACTTCCAGAAGCTGGAAGGCACATGGCGGGGGTTGAAGTATCTGGTCTCGAACTCCGAGACCGGCAGCAGCCTGAAGATCCGCGCCCTGAACTGCACCAAGCGTGAACTCTACAAGAGCCTGACGAAGGCGTCTGAATTCGACCAGAGCGTGATCTTCAAGAAGATCTACGAATCCGAATTCGGCAGCCCCGGCGGTGAACCCTATGGCTCGCTGATCGGCGACTATGAATTCACCAGCCATCCCGAGGACATCGAGCTTCTCACCCAGATGTCCAGCGTGGCGGCGGCGGCGTTCGCTCCGTTCGTGACGGCGGCGAGCCCCAAGCTGTTCGGGTTCGACGAGTTCACGGAACTCTCCAAGCCGCGTGACCTCGAGAAGATTTTTGACTCGATCGAATATGCCAAGTGGCGCAGCTTCCGGGAATCTGAGGATTCCCGCTTCGTGACGCTGACGATGCCCCGCACGCTGGCCCGCCTGCCCTATGGGTCGGACACCAAGCCGGTCGAGGCATTCGACTACGAGGAAAGCCCGATCGTCGACGGCGCGCCCCACGGTATGGGCCACAAAGACTATTGCTGGATGAACTCGTCCTACGTGCTGGGTGCGCGCCTTACGGACGCGTTCGCGCAGTACGGCTGGTGCACCGCCATTCGCGGAGCCGAAGGCGGCGGCAAGGTCAGCGACCTGCCCAGCCACGTCTTCGTTTCGGATGATGGCGACACCGACCAGCAGTGCCCCACCGAGATCGGCATCACCGACCGCCGCGAAGCAGAGCTTTCCAAGCTCGGCTTCCTGCCGCTGTGCCACTACAAGGGCACGGACTATGCGGTGTTCTTCGGCGCCCAGACGACGCAGAAGCCCAAGAAGTACGACCGGCCGGAAGCAACGGCGAATGCCGCCATTTCCGCCCGCCTGCCCTACATCATGGCGACCTCGCGTTTCGCCCATTATCTGAAGATCATGGGACGCGACAAGGTCGGCTCGTTCATGGAAGCGAGCGACTGCGAGGCTTGGCTCAACCGCTGGATCATCAATTACGTGAACGGCAATCCCGACGCAGGTCAGGAAATGAAGGCCAAGTACCCGCTGGCGGAAGCCAAGGTGGAAGTGCGCGAGATTCCAGGCATGCCCGGCTCCTACAACGCGGTCGCATGGCTGCGTCCGTGGCTGCAGATGGAAGAACTGACAACCTCGCTGCGCATGGTGGCGCGCATCCCTGCGGCCTCCTAGCCCGCGTCGCCTGTTTGGGATGACACTGTGGACATGACGTCCATCTCTTCCCGGACCACGGAGCATGTCTTCGTGCCGGGGGGGCAGAACGAAGATCCGCAAGGCGCGCCCCGGCGCGCCTTGCGGCGTTTGGCCGTGGACATGGCGCTCGGCCGCCTGCCGTCTCAAAGGCTCGACGCCTTTCTCTCAAGCAAGGACCCGCTGGTTGCGCTTCGCGACTGGTTCAAGGGGGATATCGACAACCTCGCCAACACCGATGCGCTGATCGGTGCCATCGAGCGCGACATCGCATTCCTCGACGAAATGCTGTCCGAGCAGCTCAATGCCGTTCTCCACCAGCCTCGGTTCCAGAAGCTGGAAGCCTCCTGGCGCGGCCTGTCCTATCTCGCGGCGTGCGCGAGCGCGGCACAGTCGGTCGTGATCAAGGCTCTCAATATCTCGTGGCACGAAGTTGCCGTCGATTTCGAGCGCGCGGCGGATTTCGACCAGAGCCACCTTTTCCAGAAGGTCTACAGCAACGAGTTCGGCATGCCGGGCGGTCTGCCCTTCGGAGTGCTGCTCTGCGACTACGAAATTCGCCATCGCCCGACGAAGGAACTACCGGTGGACGACGTCGCGACGCTCACGGGCCTCGCAGGTGTCGCCGCCGCCGCGTTCGCGCCCGCCATTCTCGGGGCATCGCCTCGCCTTCTCGGCCTCGACAGCTTCTGCGATCTCGACCACGTTTCCACGCTCTCCGGGCTGTTTCGCTCCCCCGAATACCTGCGCTTTGCCCGCTTGCGGCAGATGGAGGACGCCCGTTTCCTAGGGTTGGTTCTGCCGCGCGTCCTGATGCGCGCGCCTTATACCCATGATGTCGCGCACGGGCTCGCCTTCCGCTATCGGGAGGATCTGCACGGGCTGAGCCATGACCAATGGTGCTGGGGCAGCGCGGTTTACGCCTTCGGCGAAGTGCTGATCCGCTCGTTCCACCTGCATGGCTGGTTCGCGGATATTTGCGGCTCCCGCCGCGACGAGGTGGACCACGGCATCGTCGCCCGCCTCGTCGCACCAAGCGCGGAAACCGATGCGCCCGGCCTGGTGGAACGCTTCGCCTGTGAGTTGGCTATCCCCGCCGAGATCGAGCAGGACCTTTGGGAATTGGGGATGATGAACCTCAAGGTCTGCAAGGACACGTCCCGGCTCGTGTTCCAGACCAGCGTGTCCATGCAGTCAGTGCCCACTTACGACAGCCCGATCGCCAATGTGAACGCCCGCATTTCCGCCATGCTGCGCTACATTCTGTGCGTGTCGCGCTTCGCCCATTTCGCCAAGGTTCGGGTCCGTGACCGGATCGGTAGCTACATCACAGCCGAAGCGTGCGAGAACGACCTCCAGACGTGGCTGCATAGCTATTGCCTCGGCAACGACGATGCAGGACCTGAGATGAAGGCGCGGTTTCCGCTTCGCGAGGCCAGGGTGGAGGTGAAAGCTGTTCCGGGGCGTCCCGGCGCCTTCTCCTGCTCCCTGCACCTTAGGCCGCATTTCCAGCTCGACCAGATTTTCACAACCTTCAAGCTCATCACCGATATCGCAATCGCATCGGCGCGCAACTAGCTCAAAACAGGGTCTCTTCAGATGTCCGCAAAAGCCAAGCTTATGTTTGAAGAAGGCCGGCTTCGCGATGCGATCCTGGCGTTGAACGACGCCGTCAAGGCCGCGCCGCTGGATATCCAGCTTCGCAGCCAGCTGGCCGAACTGCTGTGCGTCGCCGGCGAGCTTGATCGCGCGGAGCGCCAGTTCGAGGCGATCGCCCAGCAGGACATGACCACCGCGCTTCAGGTCAACACTCTGCGCCAACTGGTGCGGGCGGACCAGGCGCGCCGCCAGGTGTGGACCGAAGGCCGCGCGCCGGAATTGCTCGCCGCCCCGCCGGAGCATGTGGTGATCCGCCTTGAGGCGCTTATGCATCTGCGCGCGGGCCGTACCGCCGAAGCGGGCGCGAACCTTGCCCGTGCCGAGGCGGCCCGGCCCGTGATCACCGGAACCCACAATGATGTGCCCTTCAGCGACTTCCGCGACCTCGACGACCTGACCGCCGGCATCCTCGAGGTGATGACCACCACCGGCAAATATTATTGGGTTCCGATGGAGCAGGTCGACGAAATCGAGTTCAAACCCCGTGCGCGCGCCCTCGACGCCGCATGGTGCACGGCGCAGATCAGCGTGCGTGGCGGCCCTGAAGGTGAAGTGGTCATCCCCGCCATCTATCCCGTGACCGAGGCGGCTCCGCGCGATGCCATCCTTCTCGGCCGCGAGAGCAATTGGCTGGACGTCGCACCGGATTGCGTGCGCGGCGAGGGCCTGCGCTGCTTCCTGGTGGGGGACGAGAGCGTGAGCATCGGTGAACTGCGCCACCTCATATTCAACGCCGCATGAGCCCCGCCATTGGCCCTTCGCTGCTCGACCGCCTCTACGGAGATGACGGGCATGTGGTGAAGCGCGTCCGTGATGGGCTTAAACGCGATCTTGAAGACCTGCTGAACACACCCCAGCGCGTTATCGGCTGGGGTGCGGAACTGGGCGAACTCGACGCGTCGCTGTTCAATTACGGCATTGTCGAACTCTCCACCTCCAACCTTTCGACGGAACAGATGCGGGCCGCGGTGGTGGAGCAGATCGGAGAAACCATCCGGCGCCTTGAGCCACGCCTGGCCGACATGAAAATCTTCGCTCTCCCCAATGCGGACCCTGCAGACCGCTCGCTGCGCATGCGGATTGAGGTTCAGATCATGGTGGAGTCGGAAGCCGAGCCCGTGTTCTTCAACACCATTATCGACCCGATCAGCAATATGGTCACGCTGACCACTGCGGGGGCCTGATGGACGAACTGCTTCCGTACTACAATAAGGAACTGCTTTATCTGCGCCGAATGGCGGAGGAGTTCGCGGCCCGCCATCCCAAGATCGCGGGAAACCTGCGCCTGAGCGGAGATGCCATCGACGACCCGCATGTGGCGCGTTTGGTGGAGGGCGTTGCCTTTCTGAACGCCCGCGTTGCCCGCAAGCTGGACGACGAATTTCCCGAACTGGTCGACACGCTCCTGGAGGTTCTCTACCCCCATTATCTCGCGCCGATCCCGTCCATGGCGACGGTGCAGTTCAAGCAGAAGGCGGAAGTCACGGTTCCGCAGGAGATCCCAGTTGATACAGAGCTGGATTCCGAACCCGTAGACGGCGAGACCTGCCGGTTCAGGACGCGATATCCCGTCACCCTCTGGCCAATCACCATTTCAGAGGCGGCGCTGCGGGGACGTCCCATCATCGCGCCGCCCAATCCGAGGGCCCAGGGCGCCTATTCGACGCTGCGCCTCTCACTCACTTGCACCGCGCCGGACACCACATTCTCGGACCTTCAGCCGGACCGCCTGCGGGTCTTCCTGCGGGGGCAGGCGTCGCACGCCTACACCCTCCACGAGATGATCTTCAACCACACCATCTCGATCGCGCTCGCGGATTCGCCGAACGACCCCAATCCCGTGTTCCTGCCGCCCAGCGCTGTTCAGCCTGTGGGTTTTGCGCCGGATGAGACAATCCTGCCCTACGCGCCGCAGTCCCAGCCGGCGTATCGGACGCTCACCGAGTTCTTCGTCTTCCCGGACAAGTTTTTGTATTTCGACATCGACCTCTCGGCGAAGGTGCTGCGCGGTGCCGGCTCCGAGCTGCACGTCTTCTTCTATTTCAACAAGAGCGACATGACGCTGGAGCGCGGCCTCTCGAAAGATGCGTTCGCGCTCGGGTGCACGCCGATCGTCAATCTGTTCCGGCAAAGGGCGGAGCCGGTCATCGCGGCCCAGAACCGGCTGGAATACCGCGTCATGCCGGACGCCCGCCGGCAGGAGGCGTTGGAGGTTCATTCTCTTCTCGGCGTGACTGCTAGCGATGCCGACGGACGGCGACGGCCGATCCAGCCGTTCTATTCCCGCTCCTTGCATACCGACGAGACGGAGCGCCCCGCCTATTGGTCCATGTCCCGGCGCCGTGCCGAGGGGCGTATTCCCGGCACGGAGGCCTATCTCTCCTTCTCCGACCTTAATCCGGGCTTCACGCGCACCGATCTCGTGGTCTCGGCCGATACCCTTTGCCTGAACCGTGACTTGCCCTCCAAGCTGCCATATGGCGGCGGCCATCCCATCTTCGTGCCGGTCCAGGGACGGGCCACGGTGGAAAGCGTCCACTGCCTATCCCCGTTGACCCCGACCTTGCGCGTGAGCGATGCCGGCGGGCGCAACTGGCGCCTCATGTCGCATCTGCTGCTAAACCATCTGTCGCTGGTGGGGCCCGAGGGCCTGGAGGCGTTGCAGGAAATTCTGCAGCTCTATGATTTCCGTGGCTCTCCCGAGACCAAGCGGATGATCCAGGGCATAACAGCCCTGTCCGCCACCCGTGGCACCGCGCGTGCACCGCGCCGGCCGGGCGACGTCACCTGGGGCGACGCCATTTGCCGTGGCATCGATCTCACCGTCGAGTTCGATCCCGCGAACTTCACCGGCAGCAGCTTGTTCCTGTTCGGAATGGTCCTGGACCAGTTCTTCGGGCTGCACGTATCCATCAATTCCTTCACCCGGCTCACCGCCACGGTGAAGGGGAAACCAGGAACGCTTCGCACATGGCCGGCGCGCGTAGGCTATCGTCCTCTCCTGTAATCCGCTCCCTCCTGGAGGCGCCGCACAGTTTCGATCTTGTGCAGGCGGTCCGGGTGCTGGAGGGGGTGCAGGCGTTTCAATCCGAGGCGGCCGGGGAGCCGCAGGACATGGCGCCCACGGACGAGGACGGCCGCATGGACCTGCATGCCGTCAAGTTTGTAAGCGACACCTCGTTACGTTATCCCGGCAGCGCGATCACGCGGGCAAAGGAGACGGCGCGGGGCAATCTGGAACTCACCATCTCGCTGATCGGCCTGCTCGGGCCGATGGGCGTCCTGCCCTACAGCTACACGACGCATGTGGTCTCCTCGACGCACAACAACGACGAGGCGCTGCGCAATTTCATCGACATCTTCCACCACCGCGCGGTGACGCTGTTCTGCAACGCCTCCTCCAAATACCGCATCGCCCTGTCCCGAAAACACGTAGATTCGCTGACAAGCGAGGAGGCCAATTCCTTCACCGTCGCACTGAAGGCTTTGGCCGGCATCTTTTCGCCCGGAATGTCCAACCGCCTGGCGATTTCCGACGACACCATCGTCCACCATGCCGGACTGTTCAGCGCGCAGACCCGGTCGCTGGCCGCGCTGGAAGCCTTGCTGACCAGCGAACTGGGACAAGAGGTGCGTGTTCTCCCGTTCGTCGGCGGCTGGGTGTCCGTGCCCCCTCTGGAACAGACCCGCCTCGGCGGCGCGTATGAGGGAAGCGGGCTTCACACCCAGCTCGACGCCAGCGCCATGGTCGGCGACCGCAGTTGGGTGGCGCAGGACCATTTTCGCATCACTGTCGGGCCTGTGAGCCAGGAGCAACTCATTTCGCTGCTTCCCGGCCAGCCGCGCGCCAACCTCGTAGCGGATCTCGTTCAGATGTTCTGCGGGCTGGAGTTCAGCTTCGACGTCAATGTGATCGTCAAGGCCAGGAACGTTCCAGCCGCTCGGCTCGCGGTCGACGAGGACGATCTCGGCGGTGCGAGGCTCGGGCAAATGGCTTGGATATTGAGCGCGGACAGCCCCGTGGACCGCTCCGACGCAATCTTTTCTATCGGCAGCCTCGGCTGAGCCCACAAAACAACATCGTCAAAGGGACAGAAGCGCCATGGCCAATTGGGCGTCCGGTTACGTTTCCGATATCGAGTATCTGCCGGGCCTTTATGTCGAGCAGACGCCCGCGCATCTTGCTCTTGCGTGCCTTCTGAACGGGGTCGAACCACCTGACATCGGCGGCCCCTTCTCCTATTGCGAACTCGGGTGCGGCCAGGGCGTCACCGCGAACATCATCGCAGCCGCCAACCCCAAGGCGCATGTGGTGGCCATGGACTTCAATCCGGCCCACATCGCGCGTGGCAGTCAGGTGGCGCGCGACGCCGGCCTTGCGAACATCGAGTTCCTCGAACTCAGTTTCGAGGAGATGCTGGAAAAACGCGACCTGCCGGATTTCGACATGGTCACGATGCACGGCGTCTGGTCCTGGATCGGCGCTGCCGAGCGGGCACAGATCACCCAGTTTCTCAAACAGAAGGTCAAGCCCGGCGGACTGGTTTCGATTACCTACAACGCTATGCCCGGGTGGACCACGCTGCTCCCGATCCAGCGCCTGCTCTACGAACACGCCAATCTTGGCCACGCGCGCAGCGACGAGGCCATTCTGAAAGGCCTGGACTGGATCGAGGAGCTTCAGAAATGCGGCGCCGGCGCGCTGGGGAACAAGGATCTCATCGACTACATACGCAATGGCGCGAACAGCAAAGCCGCAGGGCCTCACCGCGCGGTGTATCTGGCGCATGAATACATCAACAGCGGCTGGCAACCGCAGTATCATATGGACACTGCAAAGCAGCTCATTCCGGCCAAACTGAACTATGTCGGCTCGTCCGGCGTGCTGGATGCCTTTTCGGACCTGTCTTTCCGTCCCGATCAGAAGCAGGCGCTTGAACAGGTTCCGCCCGGCCCGCTGCGCGAGACGTTGAAGGACTATCTGGTCAACAAGCCGTTTCGCCGCGATGTCTATGTTCGCGGGGCTCGCAAGCTGTCCGATGCCGTGCGGGATGCCAAGCTCAAGGCTTTTGCCATGGTCTTGACCATACCGCCGGATGACGTCCAGTTTTCGCTGGACGTTCCCGTCGGCAAGGCCGAACTGCCCAGACACCATTACGAGCCGATCTTCACCGCGCTCGCGCAGCGGCCGCACACTCTGGGGGAATTGGTAGACCTTCCGGCCCTCTCGGACCTCACGGGCGCCCCGTCGGCCCTGGAAATCGCCGGCATCCTGGTCGGCTCAGGCCAGGCCCAGATCGTACCATGGGGATTGGGAACTGGACGGAACGCCGGTGCCAGCGCACTGAACCGCGCGGCGACGCGCGAAGTGGCGGAGCAGAGAGCCGCCTTCGCCTCCATCGCTGCACCGCTAACGGGCTCAGGCCTGACCTTGCAGACCATGGAGGCCCTTGTGTTCGACGCCATCGCCACCGGGACGGCGCGCAACTCAGATGCCGTTATATCCCACGTCGCCGCGCGAGTGCGGGCAGGCGGCGTGCCACTGCAGAAGGATGGAAAGACCATAGATAGCGCGGAAGCTCAGCTTGCGGTCGTGGCTGAAAGCGTCGACTGGTGTTTCGCCCGGCGGCTACCCCTATGGGACCAGCTAAAGGTTTTCTAGGGGGCGCCGCTCTACCTCATCTTTTCCTGAACTAAGCCGGAACTTAGGCGTCAATCCATTGTTAAGCATTGGCAACAAGCCGATGGGGTCTGCCAATGGAAATCGCAGCGTTTGGCATTATCGCAGCCGTGTTCGCCGCCACCATGCTGTTCAGCGTTGGAACCGAGCAGCTTCGTCGCTGAAATGACGGATAGCGGACCGAGCATGGGCGTGGCTATTGTGCCGTGTGGTATGGATTGCATGACGCGATTTCGCATCCTCGCCCAGCACCCTTCCGTCTTAGAACCGGTGAGCTAACGGCTTACTTGAGCGCGCTGCTTTACAGGGGAATTGGGCTGCGTCACGTAAATCGGGCGATCCTTTTGAGCCGCCAGAAATGCAGCGATGGCTGACGCGAGACTCTTGGCCCGACCAATCCTCAGATGCTGCATAAGCGACATGAAAAGCGGCCTGTCCTGTCCAGATTGCATCGTCAATATCCCGGCTTACCGCGCGCAAAACGCTGAAGCCGAAGACTTGGTTCCGGGCTCCCAGAAAATACGGCATGCTCGAGCGATCTTAGGCACCCCGCAAAATGAAGGCGGCATTCTGGGGGGACAGATGCGATGACGGAGCGTACCGACCCCTTCCTCCGCCCTCCCGGCTGGCACGTCTGACATACGGGCTCGTAACGTGGCTAACCCGAGGTGGTCCCCTCTCCCTCTCGCGTGGAGGCAATCACGTACAGACGCCAGACGTGCATATGCTGCCTCGCAAATGAAAAGTGCCCGACACCGTTTCCGGCCGGGCACTAATCACAAACTCGCGGTCATTCCGTCCCCAGGACGGAAACCTGGTCTCAGGAATTCTGGACGTTCGGTTCCGGCTGGAACGCGGGTTCCGGCTGAAGCTCGGGCGCGGCAGCGACGGGCACTTCGGGCTCGGCAGCGAGTTGCTTCTCGCGCTCGGCGTCAAAGGCTTCCCAATTCTCGAACAGGGCCGAGAACTCAGTGTTCCGGGCCGCCAGTGCGTCCGAAAGCGTGGTGACGGCTGACAGAAGTTCGGCCTTCTGCTCGTCGTTCAGAAGCTCCACCGCTTCGCGGAACTTGCGATCACGGAAGGTGTCTTTCAGCCGGTCGAGGCCACGCTCCACATCGATCGAAACATCAACAATGGCGTCAACCGCCGTCTTATCTTCACTCATGTCTTATCCCCTAAGGTTCTAGTCTTGGTTTTTTGAAGACGTCAAATGTCGTTCAATCGGCCACGGCAAGAGTGCTGATTTTCGGTCGGCCGCAACCTGTGCGGATCACAGAAAAACGTGCAGTTCCAGCCTGTTCCGAATGGTCATTCCATGGTCTTCAAAGTCCGATTCCTCGGCCTCGTTTGTATGAGCGAAACCGACGTTTCCCCTCTGCCAGCGAAAAAACACAGGCAGCGGTGAACTCTATTTCCGCGTCATAGCCGATTACAGTGGACCAAGTCCAGTTTAGGTTGATTATCCTTGTGCCTAAGAATGCGCCACTCAGTCTATGCACAAAAAACGACCGCCTCCGTTTCCGGAGGCGGTCGCGTTTGCTGCAATGCGATAGGATCAGAACTTGTAGTTCACGCCCACCTTCAGAACGTTCAGCTGGCTGTCTGCGCTGATCGAACCGCCCGTGGAGGGAATGGTATAGTTGCTGCCGCCGAGATCGATGTACTGGTACTCGATCTTCGCGGTCCAGTTGTTGGTGAAGGCGTATTCCAGGCCAGCGCCGACGACCCAACCCCAGTTGGTCTCCGAGGTGCTGACGCCATAGATGTTGCCGTAATCCGAACGGCCCCAAGCGGCGCCGCCGGTGATGTAGGGCAGCAGGCGATCATAGGCATAACCGACGCGGGCACGGATCGTGCCGTAGGTGTCGAGACTGCTGCTGGTCACGCCGGCCGCGAACGGGCCAAACGGGACAATGGCGGCGCTGTTGGAACCGATATCGGCCCACTGAACGTCAGCCTCAATGCCGAGCACGACATTGTTGGCGAACTGCCAATTGTAGCCGGCCTGGAAGCCGCCGGTGAAGCCGTTGGCATCACCGATGTTCACCGAGTTGGTGGGGGCGCCGAAGACTGGGGAGATGGAAAGGTCGTTGTTCTGCCATGCCCAACCGACGTTGCCGCCGATGTAGAAGCCGGTCCAGGAGAACACCGGAACCAGAACAGGGGCAGCCTTCACGGGATAGGCCCGTGCGAGGTCGGCGGCAGCGGCCGGGAAGGAGAGAACGGCGAGTGCGACGCCAGACAGAAGAATTTTTTTCATTTGGAGATCCTCAAGTGCGATCATGATGGGAACGTCCTAGCACGGAAGTTGGTCGCATTGGTTTCATGCCTTCCATGTCATTTTCACGGGCGTTGATATTTTTGCCACACTCTCAGCGCGTACAGCTTAGGTGGAGCCGGCGTGCGGCTCCTGCCGGGAGCGTAAGTGCGCTGGCACAATCCTTCAGCTATGACGCATCATGGCTTAAGGCTTTGGCGCCGCCATAAACGGCCGGCGCCCAATATGTGTGGGAGAGATTGAAATGGCTGGCTCAAGCGTCTCCGGGCGGAAGCCCGAGGTCCTCGCGTTCATCGATCAGGTTTCGGATCTCATCCGCGCCGACGACTATGAGGGCGCCGCGGCGGCGATCGCGCAGTTCGCTAAGGCGCATCACAGCCTTCTGTTCTTCGTGCAGGAGGCGCTCCCCTCCCGCGTGTCCGACCATCTTTTGACCAAGACGGGCGCGCATTCGGCGTTCACCACCTACACATTGCGCAATCCGAACTGGGCGACGGAACTCACCAACGCGGCCACCAACCCCGAGGCATTCGCCGGCCTCATCAAGGCCATCGAGGCGGCCTTGCTCGCTTCGAAGTCACCCAAGGCCGCCTGAACACACACCAATTCCGGCTGCGACGGGCGCCCTGCCCGGCTGCGCATCCAGATAAAGGCTTCACCCAGCCTCATAGGGAACCACAAAGCAGCCTGAGGCTGACAGTCCGGCTTAAGCCGGCGGGGAGAGATGATGACCGCCTATTCCGAGCTTTCATCCCATTTCGGCCGCGCATCGGCGCTGTCGAACGCCATCGGCATTCTTCAATGGGACAGCGACACGATGATGCCGAAAGGCTCCATCGGCACACGGGCTGACAGCCTCGCGCTGCTGCGGGTGATGCAGCACGGCGTCGTTACCGACCCGCGCATCGGAGATTGGCTGGAAGCAGCCGACGCGGATACCAACCTCGACGACTGGCAGCGCGCGAACCTGCGCGAGATTCGTCGCGTCTGGACCGTGGATACGGTGCTGCCGGCAGATCTGGTGGAAGCCTCCAGCAAGGCCGTGTCCGCCTGCGAAATGGCATGGCGTCAGGCGCGGGCAGATTCCAACTTCCCGGCCCTCCTGCCGTATCTCGGCGAAGTGTTGCGTCTTCAGCGGGAGATCGGCCGCGCCAAAGGCGAGCGGCTCGGCCTCTCCACCTATGATGCCCTGCTGAATGACTACGAGCCGGGCGGCCGGTCCGCGCGGATCGACGGGATTTTCGACGATCTCGCCGCCTTTCTTCCCGGGTTCACCGAGGAGGTCTTGGAATATCAAGCCCGCTTACCGGCTGTGGCCCCGCTGGAAGGTCCGTTCCCTGTGGACTCCCAGCGGGCGCTCGGCCTTGCCATGATGAATGTGCTCGGCTTCGACTTCGAGCGCGGCCGTCTTGATGTCTCGGCCCATCCGTTCTGCGGCGGGGCGGACAATGATGTGCGCATCACGACACGCTACGACGAAAGCGATTTCGCCCGCGCCCTCATGGGTGTGATGCACGAAACTGGCCACGCTCTTTATGAGCAGGGCCGCCCGCAGGCATTTCTCCACCAGCCGGTGGGCGCGGCCCGCTCCATGAGCGTTCACGAAAGCCAATCGCTGCTGATGGAGATGCAGGCCTGCCGCAGCCGCGAATTCATCACTTTCGCCGCGCCCCGCATGCGCGAAACTTTCGGCGGCACCGGGCCGGCGTGGGAAGCGGACGCGGTGCTGCGCCATTACACCAAGGTGCAGCGTGGCTTCATCCGCGTGGAAGCGGACGAGGTGACGTATCCCGCCCATATCATCCTGCGCTATCGGCTGGAAAAGGCGATGATCGCCGACGAACTGCCGCTCGCCGAGCTGCCGCACGCCTGGAACAGCATGATGAAGGATCTGCTCGGCATCGTTCCGCCGAACGACCGGCTAGGTTGCCTTCAGGATATCCACTGGCCGAGCGGGGGATGGGGTTATTTCCCCACCTACAGCCTCGGGGCCATGACGGCAGCGCAGATTTTCGACGCCGCCAAGCGGGCCGATCCCGAGATGATGCCGAGCATTGCCAAGGGAGATTTCGCCCCGCTGGTCCGCTGGCTGCGCACCAACATCCACAGCCTCGGCTCGCTCTACGAGACCGACGAACTCCTCACCCGCGCAACCGGGCGCCCGCTCGACGCCTCGGTGTTCATCGCCCACCTTCGCCGGCGTTACACCAGCGAACACTGATCATCCGCGCGTCAGCAGTCCTTGCGGGTCGGTCCTACGACTGAAGGGTTGACCCCCTGGACGGTGGCGGGATGTTCGGTCGGTGAGCCGGGGGTCGGCGAACCCGGCGTGGTTCCGATGTTGGAGCCGCCGGTGCCGCCGGACCATCCGGTGGAGCCGGCATTTCCGGGATCCGTGCCCGAGCTTCCCCCCTGTTTGGCGGGCGTGGGCGCCGCCTTGTCGGGCGTCGCCTCGCAGCCTGCTGCCGGTCCCAGCTTTTGCGCCACGGCGGGGATTGTGCCGAGGACGAGCAGAGCCGCCCCTACGCAGGCGATGGAGCGGATTTGGCGGTTGAGCATGAGCATTTCCTCGGCGCTGGTTCCTTTCGAGGGAAACGCTGCTGTGGCTTGCCCGTTCCGCTGCCTTGTCAATGATAGGAAAGCGGACGAGCCGCCTCGCCTCAAAGAGTACCGAAGACCTCTACACGCGGCCGGCCCTCAATCACCCGGCCGATGCGGCGCGCGAACGGATATCCGGCCGCATGAATTTGCTCCACAAGGCGGTCCGCTGCGTCCTCGGTGCATGAAACCAATAGGCCGCCGGAGGTCTGGGGATCGGTCAGCAGGTGCCTTTGCCAATCAGGGCAGTCGTCGGGCAGCCGAATGCCGGAACTGTAGCTGGCCCAGTTGCGAAGCGAAGCGCCGGTGACGAATCCCTGCCGGACCAGTGCCTGGGCATGGGACAGAAGCGGCAAGCGCGCCGCATCAAGCTCGATCGCAACGCCGGAGCCGCGCGCCACTTCCAGCGCATGGCCTAAGAGGCCAAAGCCGGTCACGTCGGTCACGGCGTGCACGTCTGCATCGCGCGCCAGCGCGGCGCCGACCTTGTTGAGAAGCGTGGTCGAAGCAATCATCTCCTCATACGCGTCGGGCGAGAGGGCTTCCTTCTTGAAGGCGGCGGAATACACCCCGACCCCCAGCGCCTTGGTGAGGATCAGCGCGTCGCCGGGCTGCGCGTCGCTGTTGCGGCGGATATCAGCCTTTTTCACTGTGCCGATTACCGCAAGACCGTAGATCGGCTCCACGCTATCGATGGAGTGCCCGCCCGCGACCGGTATCCCCGCCTGTGCGCACACCGCCGCCCCGCCTTGGAGGATCGAACGGACCATCGTGGTCTCCACCTTGCCGAGCGGCATGCCGAGGATGGCAAGCGCCATGATCGGCGTGCCGCCCATGGCGTAGACATCCGAAATCGCGTTGGTGGCGGCGATGCGCCCGAAATGGTCGGGATCGTCCACCACCGGCATGAAGAAGTCCGTGGTGGCGATGATGCAGGTGTCGCCATCCAGATCCCACACGGCGGCATCGTCCCCGGTCTCGGTGCCCACCAGAAGCCGCGCGAACGGCCCCGCCGCCGGTTGGCCGGAGAGAAGCTCCTGGAGCACGGACGGGGCGAGCTTGCAGCCGCAGCCGCCGCCATGGGCCAGGCTGGTGAGACGGAAGGCGGGGTCGGGCATGCTTGGTCTTTCGGTTCTGTGGATATGATCATGGTTGGCCGACCAGCCGCAGCATCATGCACGGTGGCCCCCTCTCCCGCTTGCCGGGGAGGGTTGGGGAGGGGGTCGGAGCTTCATAGCAGGCTCCGCACCCCGCCATTTCTCACCCGTTCCCCTCCCGAGCCCTCCCCCAAGCGGGAGAGGGAATGCGCACTGCAAGCAGGGAAGAGGCCGAGAGCATCACACCGAAATCTCGGCCGACTTGATGGAATAGCGGAACGTATCCGGATCCAGGCAGTCCAGGCGGCCCGCCACCGTTTCGGCCTGGGGATACATGAGGAAGGCCAGCTTCGGCCCGCTCGATCCCGGCAGAGAAACGTCATGGGCGGTGTTGTAGGCCATCCAGTTGCCTTCCCAGCTCCCGAACAGGGCTGCACGGGCGGCGGTGACCTTGGCATCGTCCACGGCGAGCTTTCCCGGGGGCTCCTCAAGGATCACCTTGCGCACATCCGCCGGATCGGTCGGCACCCAGCCGAAGCCGGAGAGATAGACCTCTGCGCGGCAATGCTGCGCCTTGGTCACCACGTCTGAATTTGCGCCGAGGCTCTTGTAGCCGAACTTGGAAGGTGCGACGCGCAGCCCGTAGACATCGCGCGCCGGAATGCCTGCCGCCCGTACCAGCCCGACGAACAGCGCGTTGATGTCGGCGCATTTGCCGCCAAGATTGCCGCTCTTGAGCAGTGAGCCCACATCCCCCACCCCGCAGCCGCGCGTGGCGGCGTTGCGATAGGTGTTCTCCACCACCCATTGATAGATGGCGCGGGTCTTCTCCAGATCGCCCGCCGCTCCGGTGGTGATCTTGTCCGAGGTCTCCTTGACGATGCCGTCGGTTGGGATGAAATCGGTGGCGGCCAGATAATAGGCCCGCTCCTTGTCGCCGAGCGCAGCCGCCATACCGGGCTTGGCGAAATCTACCGAGCGGTCACGGGTGGCGAATTTGCTGGTGATTTCAACCACCGGCGCGCCTTCGGCAGGCGTCCATTCCAGTTCCAGCATCTGAGCGCCATAGACAGGGTCGCCCACCGCCTTGGCGGAAGCGGCATTGGTGGTCCAGGTGCTGCCGGCGGGCTTGAACCAGTCCGCCTCGCTGAAGGCGGGAAGCGGAACCCAAGCCTTCGCGCCGCCGCCGGTCTTCACCACTTCCAGGCGGGTCACGACCTGGAAATTGCGCCACGCGCCGGGGGTGGGCGCAAACACCGTTTGGGCGGCGGCGAAACGCGGCAGCAGTGCGGCGCCGGTCAAGGCGGCGCCTCCCGCGAGAAGCAAGCGACGGTTAATCATTGCAGCTTTCCTCCAGTCTGACCGATTTTATCGGTGGTTTTCGGGATTGTTTCGCCTGCCAGAGCAGAGAGCACCGCATCCTGGGCGTCCCAGTCCACGTCGCCCTCGGCCATCAGGCGCGAGCGCAGGTTGGCGTCGAGCACCACTGTGCTGGGGAGCCCGGAAATCCGCCAAGCCTTGGAGACCGCGCGGTCGCGATCCATGAGCACATCGAAGGGAACGGGCGTTTCAGTGAGGAAGCGGCGCACGCGCGCGTCAACCTCGCCCACATCCACGGCGATGATCGTCACCGGCCGGCCCGCGAACCGCTCCGCAAGGCGCGCGAGCAAGGGCAGTTCCTCGCGGCACGGCTCGCACCAGGTGGCGAAGAAGTGCACGAGCACCACGCGGCCCTTCAAAACGGCGAGGTGTAGCGGCGCGGGCGGCGCCTGTTCCGGCACGAGGCGATCAAGGGTGAATGCTGGGACCGGTCCGTCATAGGCGCTCGGCGTGACAGGCGAAGCGGCCAGCACGGTCGCCGAGCTAGCCAGGACCAAAGCCGCCAGCCACCCCTTGTCCGAATTCGCGAGCCTTATCAGCGCCCCGCCTGAGGCGAGTGCGGAATGGAGGGTCGATCTTAGATATGATGCGCCCCGAAACTCGGGAGCATGGCGTGGGCTCACACGATGACTTTGCGCTGCAACGCTTAAGGGGTCAATCGATGTTCCCGTGAAATACAAGACAGGAAAATCCGGCGGCCAAATCTATCTGCCTGTTCGCAGTTGCAGCATAAACTTCTCCAACTCCCTTCGCTTCCGCAGCGTAGACAATGGACCGGAAGAAAATTCACCCAAAAGTATAAGACGAAAACGCTGGCGAACACATTCTTTTGCTCAGCCTCAGTTTGACATGATTCCATTTACAAAATAGCCTTCTTGGCAAGTCGGAATCCCGGCGGAAAGGCTTTGTCTGCCTTTGCACGTCCCCCGTTGGGGGCTCCAATCGGAGGTCATCTTCGATGAACATGGAACTCTCGCGGCGCCAGTTCTTGCGAACGGCGGGTGCGGGGATCGCGGGGACATCGCTCGGAGCATTCGGCTTCGGCGGCGTAGAGCAAGCATATGCGGACGCGATCCGGCCCTTCAGACTGACCAACACAACCGAAGTCCGCAATACCTGCACCTATTGCTCCGTGGCTTGCGGCATCCTGATCTTCGCAAAGGGCGACCTGAAGAAGGGCGAGAAGGCGCAGATCACCCATATCGAGGGGGACGTCGACCACCCGACCAATCGCGGCACGCTGTGCCCGAAAGGCGCGGCCCTCCTGGACATCGTCCATTCCGAGACGCGCCTCAACTACCCCATGATGCGCAAAGCCGGCTCCGATAAGTTCGAGCGGGTGAGCTGGGATGTGGCGCTGGACAAGATCGCGCGGGTCCTGAAGGACGATCGCGACAAGAATTTGATCGCCAAGAACAATGACGGCGTGACCGTGAACCGGTGGGTGACGACCGGTTTCCTCGCCGCTTCGGCAACCACCAATGAAACGGCATGGTGTACCTACAAGGCTGTCCGCAGCCTTGGCATGCTGGTGTTCGACAACCAAGCGCGGGTTTGACACGGCCCCACGGTGTCCAGTTTGGGCCCGACTTTCGGCCGTGGCGCGATGACCAATTCGTGGACCGATATCAAGAACACGGATCTCGTGGTCATCATGGGCGGCAATGCCGCCGAAGCGCACCCTTGCGGTTTCAAATGGGTCACGGAGGCGAAAGCCACCCGTGGAGCGAAGCTTGTCGTGGTCGATCCGCGCTTCACGCGGTCGGCGGCGGTTGCTGACTATTACGCGCCGATCCGGCAGGGTTCCGACATCGCCTTCCTGCTGGGCGTGATCAATTACTGCATCCTGAACAACAAGGTGCAGTGGGAGTATATGAAGGCGTTCACCAACGCGAATTACATCGTCAAGGAGGGTTTCACCTACCAGGATGGTCTCTTCACTGGCTATGACGAAACCAAGCGGGACTACAACCGCTCGACCTGGGATTACGAGATCGGCACCGACGGCTTTGCCGTGGTGGACGACACGCTCCAGCATCCCCGGTGCGTCTGGAACCTGCTGAAGGCGCATGTCGCGCAGTACACGCCTGAACTGGTCTCGCGCATCACCGGCACCCCAAAGGACAAGTTCCTGAAGGTGGCGGAGATGATCGGCGAATGCTCTTCGCCGACCAAGACCATGACCTCGATGTATGCGCTTGGCTGGACCCAGCATTCCAAGGGGTCGCAGAACATCCGCACCATGGCGATGCTCCAGCTCATCCTGGGCAATATCGGCGTGCGCGGCGGCGGCATGAATGCGTTGCGCGGCCACTCCAACATTCAGGGACTGACAGACGTCGGGCTCATGTCCAACATGATCCCCGGCTATCTCACCCTGCCCACGGAACGGGAGGCGGATTTCGCCACCTACATGTCGACCCGCGGCTTCAAGCCGTTGCGGCCGAACCAGATGAGCTATTGGCAGAACTACAAGAAGTTCATGGTGAGCTTCCTGAAGGCCATGTGGGGTCCGGCGGCGACGGCGGAGAACAACTTTGCCTTCGACTGGCTGCCCAAGCTCGACGTGCCGGCCTACGACATCCTGCGGGCTTTCGAGCTGATGAAGCAGGGCAAGATGACGGCCTACATCTGCCAGGGGTTCAACCCGCTCCAGGCATTTCCCAACAAGGCCAAGCTTGCGGATGCACTGAGCAAGCTGAAGCTGCTGGTCATCATGGACCCGCTTCAGACCGAAACGGCACGCTTCTGGGAAAACCACGGCATCTACAATCCGACCGATCCTTCGAAAATCGACACCGAGGTCATCCAGCTTCCCACCACCTGCTTCGCGGAGGATGAAGGCTCGCTGGTGAATTCGGGACGCTGGATTCAGTGGCACTGGCCCGCCGGCTCGCCTCCGGGCGAGGCGAAGACCGACATCTGGATCATGTCGCAGATCCACCTGCGCATTAAGGAGCTGTATCGCAAGGAGGGCGGCGCCCTCCCCGGTCCGATCCTCAACCTGACGTGGAATTATAAAGACACCAACGAGCCCTCCCCCGAGGAACTCTCGAAGGAGTTGAACGGCTACGTCGTTTCCGATGTCGCTGACCCGAACGATCCCACCAAGAAGCTGCTGGAAGCCGGAAAGCAGGTCGCCACCTTCGGCGTGCTGCGTGATGACGGCACCACTGCGTGTGCGAACTGGATCTATTCCGGTTCGTACACCGAGGCCGGCAACATGATGGCCCGGCGGGACAATTCCGATCCCGACAACACCGGCGCCTTCCTGAAGTGGTCGTTCGCCTGGCCTGCCAACCGGCGCATCCTCTACAACCGCGCCTCCTGCGATATCGACGGCAAGCCGTGGGACCCCTCACGCAAGCTGTTGGAGTGGGATGGGAGCAAGTGGATCGGCTACGATGTCCCCGACATCGCGCCGACCGCCAAGCCCCAGGATGTCGGCCCCTTCATCATGAACCCGGAAGGCGTGTCGCGCCTGTTCGCCCGGGGCATGATGCGGGAAGGCCCCTTCCCTGTGCATTACGAGCCCTTTGAATCCCCGGTCGCCAACGTCATCGCACCCAAGGTGCGCGGCAATCCGGTGGCGCGGGTGTTCAAGGACGACTTTGCGCAGTTCGCGGACGTGGCCTCGCCGGAATTCCCTTATGCGGCGACCTCCTACCGCCTCACGGAGCATTTCCACTACTGGACCAAGAACAACCATGTGAACTCGGTCCTTCAGCCGGAATTCTTCGTCGAGATCTCGGAGGAACTGGCAAAGGAGAAGGGCATCAAGAATGTCGACTGGGTCCGCGTCTGGTCCAAGCGGGGCTCGGTGATCGCCAAGGTCTATGTGACCAAGCGGATCCGGCCGCTCACCGTAGACGGCAAGACGGTCCACATTGTCGGCATCCCCATTCATTGGGGCTTCGTGGGTGCCGCCAAGAAAGGCTTTGGGGCCAATGTGCTCACGCCCTTCGTCGGCGACGCCAACATCGAGACGCCGGAGTTCAAGGCGTTCCTGGTCAATATCGAGCCCTCGACCGGGCCGGTGGCATGAGGGAGATGAAATAGATGTTCCCTCCAGCCCCAAATCCCCCGATCGCTCCGACCCCGACAAAGTTCGGGGAGAAGGACCTGATCCGGCGCTCGGCGTCCACCATAACGCCGGCGTCACCGCGCCAGACCGAAGTCGCCAAGCTCATCGACGTGTCGAAGTGCATCGGCTGCAAGGCCTGTCAGGCGGCGTGCCTTGAATGGAACAATCTCCATGAGGAGATCGGTACCTTCAACGGCTCCTATACCAACCCACCGGATCTCACCCCGGCGAGTCTGACCCTGATGCGGTTCACAGAATGGGTGAATCCCGAGACCGACAATCTGGAATGGCTGATCCGCAAGGACGGCTGCATGCATTGCGAAGACCCGGGTTGCCTGAAGGCCTGCCCGGCGCCCGGCGCCATCGTGCAATATTCCAACGGTATCGTGGATTTCGTTCACGAGAACTGCATCGGCTGCGGCTATTGCATCAAGGGATGTCCGTTCAACATTCCGCGCATCTCGAAGGTAGACAACAAGGCCTACAAATGCACGCTGTGTTCGGATCGCGTGGCGGTAGGCCAGTGGCCTGCCTGCGCCAAGGCATGCCCCACCCAAGCCATCGCCTTCGGCACCAAGGACGACATGAAGAAGTGGGCGGAGGGTCGCATTACCGATCTGAAGTCGCGCGGCTACAAGAACGCCGGTCTCTATGACCCGCCCGGCGTCGGCGGCACGCATGTGATGTACGTGCTCCAGCATGCCGACAAGCCCGAGATCTACGCCAACCTCCCCAGTGATCCGCGCATCAGTCCCATCGTGGAAATCTGGAAGGGCGCGACCAAGTATTTCGGTTTTGCCGCCATCGGCCTCGCCGCCGTGGCCGGTGTGCTTCATCACCTCGTTGCCGGCCCCAACAAGGTCAGCTCCGAGGATGAGGAGAACGCCGAGAAGCTGACCGGGAGTGACCGGACATGAGCGCCTACGACCTGGAAAAGGGCGACGGGGTCCGCAAGGGGCATCCCGTCGTCGTGAGCCGCTACACCCTGGCGGCGCGCATCAACCACTGGATCACCGCCATCAGCCTCATTCTGCTGGCGATTTCCGGCATGGCGCTGTTCAGCCCCAAGCTGTTCTTCCTTAGCGCCCTGTTTGGCGGCGGGCAGGCCACGCGGGCCATCCATCCCTGGATCGGTGTGGTGCTGTTCTTCTCGTTCGCCGGGCTGTTCTTTCGTTTCTGGAAAGCCAATCTCTGGAAATCCGAGGACGGGACCTGGCTGCGGCGCATCCGAGACGTGTTGGCGGGGAATGAAGAAAATCTGCCCGAACTGGGGAAGTACAATGCCGGCCAGAAATTCGTCTTCTGGGGCATGTCCTTTCTGATCATCGTGCTGATTTCGTCGGGCTTCGCTGTGTGGGATCAGTATTTCTATCAGTTCACCACCATCCCCCAGAAACGCATCGCCATCCTGGTGCATGCGCTGGCGGCGATCGCGATCATCTGCGTGTGGATCGTGCACGTCTATGCCGCCATCTGGGTGCGCGGCACCATCGGCGCGATGACCAAAGGCGAGGTCACTGGCGGGTGGGCGTGGCGCCACCACCGCAAGTGGCTGCGCGAACTGGTCGCTCGTAAGCCTTCGAGCAAAACCCCGGCGGAATAGCCGGCCCGGCGTGCAAGGGGGGGTCCCACCTTGCACGCTCCCAAATCCGGCGGTGAAATGCCGTTTAAATCGTTTCGTTCACACGCTGCCGCGCGTGACGATTGTCCCACCGCGTGACCCGTGGGGTTCGTGAGGAAACCATGTCGAATGCTTCCAGTATCCTGCCCGATCCGAGCGTGATCGGCGGCATTGCCCAACCGCCCTATGCGCAGCTTCCTCAGCCCGATCGTCTGTTCGCCCATCGCGCCCGCCGCCTCGCCACCCTGGCGCAGGGCAGTGAATTGAAGCCTTACCTGATCTTTCTGTCCGCGCTGGTGGATGCGCAGCATCGCGTCCTCGCCGATCTGCCTCCGGTTGAGGGGCCCGACGACGAAACCCTCGCCCGCGCTGCGGAATTCGCTATGCCGCCTCTCGACCGTGGGCGGTTCACTCTCGATGCGGCGTTCGAGGTGACGCTGGACTCATTGCTGGTAGCCGCCCGTGCGGTTGAGAAGCCGGAAGCTGCGGAAGCTGCGCTTGAGCGCGTGATTTCAGCAGGCCCGGCATCGCGCGATGCCATGGTGCGCAACGTGCTCGCGGACTCCCTCCCCGTCGAGACGCTGGCGGAACATCTCTATGTGGCGGCCGCCCTTCAGGTGCATTTCGCGCGCCTCGCGGCGGGCCTCGATGCGGAGCGCCTGGCGCGGGTCGCTGAGGGCGCCTGCCCGTCCTGCGGTGGCCCGCCTCTGGCGAGCCTTGTGGTGAGCTGGCCGACCGCGCCGGGCGCGCGCTATTGCGCCTGCGCCCTGTGCGGCACGCTCTGGAACCATGTGCGCGTGCGCTGTGTGGTCTGCGGCGAAACCAAGGGCATCGGCCTCCAGGAGATCGAAGGCGACAGCGGCACGGTGAAGGCGGAAACCTGCGACGAATGCCATTCCTACGTGAAGGTGCTCTACCAGGCCAAGGACATGGAGGCAGAGCCCTTGGCGGATGATGTCGCCTCTCTCGGCCTCGACCTGTTGATGCGAGACGGCCCATACCGCCGCGCCGCCTTCAATCCCTTCCTGCTTGGCTATTGAGCGCCCATGGCCGCCGTCGAGCCGAACACCATCGCAGAGGCGCTTCGCGCCCTCCCCTCCGTCGATCAGGTGCTGAAATGCACGGTCGCGCGCGCCGGCATTGAGCAGCACGGCCGCGAACCGTTTACCGGCGCAGTCCGCGACGTGCTTGACAGCGCGCGCAGCGCCGCACGCGCGGGAGGCACAAGCGGCGCATCTGCCGACGACCTCGCGGCGGCGGCACTCGCACAGCTCGATGCACAGGCGCAGCCGAGCCTGCGTCCCGTATTCAACCTGACCGGAACCGTGCTCCACACCAATCTTGGCCGCGCGCTGCTGGCGGAGGAGGCGCAGCAGGCGGCGCTCCGTGCCATGCAGCAGGCGGTGACGCTGGAATATGATCTGGTCGAGGGCGGGCGCGGCGAACGGGACGACCATGTGCGCGACTTGCTCTGCGAGTTGACCGGCGCGGAAGACGCGACCGTCGTCAACAACAACGCCGCCGCCGTGCTGCTGGTGTTGAACACCCTGGCGTTGGGCAAGGAGTCCATCGTTTCACGCGGCGAGCTGATCGAGATCGGCGGCGCCTTCCGCATGCCTGACATCATGGCCCGCGCTGGCACCAAGCTTATGGAGGTGGGCACCACCAACCGCACGCACCCGAAAGATTATATCGGTGCCATCGGTCCGCAGACCGGCCTGGTGGTGAAGGTGCACACCTCGAACTACCGCATCGAGGGCTTCACCAAAGAGGTGGCGCCAAACGACCTCGCGGCGCTTTCTCACGAGAGAGGCGTGCCGCTTTTCCACGACCTCGGCTCCGGCACCTTGTGCGACCTCACCCGCTACGGCCTCACCCACGAGCCCACCGTGCGGGAAGCGGTGGCCGATGGGGCGGACATCGTCACCTTTTCCGGCGACAAGCTGCTGGGCGGCCCGCAGACCGGCTTCATCGTTGGGCGCAAGGATTTGCTGGCAGCGATCAGCAAGAACCCGATGAAGCGGGCGCTGCGGGTGGACAAGATCCGCCTGGCCGCGCTGGAAGCCACCCTGAAGCTCTATCGCGATCCCGATCGCCTCGCCGCCCGCCTGCCGACCCTGCGCCTGCTGGCGCGCAAGGCGGCCGAGATGGAGGCCATGGCCAACCGTTTCCTGCCGCTGCTGGCGATGCGTTTCGGCCCGCGCGTGGCGGTCACCGCGCGCGCCTGCCGCAGCCAGATCGGATCGGGGGCGCTACCGACGGAAACGCTGGAAAGCTTCGCTATCGCATTGCGCCCCGAGGGCGGCGGGCATGCGCTCGATGCCCTCGCCCGCGCCCTACGCGCCGTGCCCGTTCCGATCATCGGACGCATCGAGGATGGCGCGCTGGTTCTTGACCTGCGCTGCCTGGAGGATGAAGGCGCCTTCCTGGCCTCCCTCGCTGCCCTGGATCTTCCCCATGGGCTGGCTTGACCGCCTGCGCCGGGCCCCGCCGGAGCAGGTTCTCGACGAAAAGGTCGCCATGCCCCAGGCGCTCGCAGCGGCGCAGGCCGGTGACTACATCACCGCGCTCAATCTGTGGGAACGGCTCGCCCGGCAAGGGGTGGCGCGGGCGCAGAACAATATCGGCGCCTGCTTCGCCGAGGGCATCGGTGTCGAACGCGCCCCCGCTTTGGCGCAACGCTGGCTATCGCTAGCGGCGCAGGCCGGCGACCCCGTAGGCCAGCGCAACCTCGCCGCGCTCTACTTCAAAGGCGAAGGCGCCCCGCAGGACTATGCCCACGCAGCCGAACTCTACCGCGCCGCCGCCGAACAGGGCGATGCGCCGGCTCAGGACATGCTGAGCTGGATGCTGCTTGAAGGCGAGGTCATCCCCGCCAACATGGGACAGGCACGACTTTGGGCACAGGCGGCCGCCGACCAGGGCGTGGCATCCTCCATGACCCGGCTTGGCATGCTCCACCACAACGCTCTCGGTGTTTCGCGCGACCCCGAGGCGGCTGCCCGCTGGTGGCGCGCCGCCGCAGAGCGCGAAGACCCCGACGGCCAGGCCATGCTGGGTGCGGCCTATCACCTGGGCTCCGGCGTGCCCCGCGACCCGGCTCTGGCCTATGAGTGGCTGCTGCGCGGCTATGCCGGCGGCAGCGGTTTGGCAGGTCCGTTTCTGGAAGCCGTGCGCGCGACGCTTTCGCTTGAGGAGATTGCCCGCATCGAGCGGCATGCGAAGCAGAAGTTGCCGGAGCCGAGCACATGATTATCGGCACCGCAGGACATATCGACCATGGCAAGACCTCGCTGGTGCGGGCGCTCACGGGTGTCGATACGGACCGGTTGAAGGAGGAGAAGGCGCGCGGCATCTCCATCGACCTTGGGTTTGCCTACCTGCCCCAGGAGGACGGCGCGACGCTCGGCTTCATCGACGTGCCGGGGCACGAGAAATTCGTGCACACCATGCTGGCCGGCGCGAGCGGCATCGACTTCGCCTTGCTGGTGGTCGCAGCCGACGATGGTGTGATGCCCCAGACCCGCGAGCATCTCGCGATCATCGATCTCTTGGGCATCTCTCACGCTCTGGTGGCCCTCACCAAAGCCGATATCGTGGACGAAGACCGGCTGAATGCCGTGACCGCCGAGATCGCTAGGTCCCTGTCCGGAACCGCAATGGAGGGGGCGCCGGTCATTCCCGCCTCTAGCGCCACGGGCATGGGTATCGCGGAGATCAGAGATCGCCTGGTAACCGCCGCGCGGATCCTCGCAGCGCGCCCCGATACCGGCCGCTTCCGGCTGGCGGTGGATCGCTCTTTCAGCCTCTCCGGCGCGGGGACGGTGGTGACGGGCACCGTGCTGTCGGGAAAAGTTAAGGCCGGGGACCGGATTATCGTCAGCCCCACCGGCATCCAGGCCCGCGTGCGCTCGATCCGCGCCCAGGACACCCCCGCGGAGAGTGGCAAGGCGGGGGACCGCTGCGGCCTGAACCTCTCCGGCGAAGACATATCGAAGGAGGCGATCGCCCGCGGCGACGTGGTGCTCGATCCCGCGCTCCATCTGCCCACGGACCGCATCGACGCCACCCTCAGGGTCCTCGCGAGCGAGCGCAAGGCGATCTCGCAATGGCTACCGGTGCGGCTGCACACCGCCGCGTGCGAGGTCGGCGCCCGCATCGTCCTGCTGGGCGACCCCATTGCGCCGGGCGAAATGGGTCTTGTGCAACTGGTGCTGGAACAGCCCATCGCCGTGGCATCGGGGGATCGCTTCGTGGTGCGCGATACCTCCGCCCAACGCACCATCGGCGGGGGACGGCTGCTCGACCTGCGCGCCCCAGCTCGCAAGCGCCGCACACCGGAGCGCCTCGCACAACTCGCCGCGAATATGCGCGCGGACCCCAGCGCGGCCGTGTCCGCCTTGCTGGAAACGGCACCCTTCTTTCTCGACCTCACCGCCTTCGCCCGTGACCGCGCGATGGCACCGGACGCGGTAGACGCCATCGCTGACCGTCTCGGACTTGCGCGCCTGGATGTCGGGGAAACCTGCCATGTGCTCTCGGCGGATCGCTGGGACACATTCCGCATCGCCCTGCTGGCCCGGCTAGATGCGTTCCACGCGGAAAATCCTGATCTTCCCGGTGTTGGGATCGAGCGCCTGCGCCTCCAGTCGCTCCCCCGGCTTCCCGGTGCCGTGTTCGCGACGGCGCTTCAGCGTCTGGCCCGCGACGGGGAGATCGCGCTCGATGGCGCCTGGGTGCGGCGGGTCGGGTTCGAGGTGCGCCTCACCGCGCACGATGAAGCACTCTGGCAGCGAACCAAGCCGTTCATTGGCGGTGGGGAGCGGTTCCGTCCGCCCCGTGTGCGGGATATCGCTGGCACGCTGGGCGAGCCGGAAACCGACATCCGCCGGATGATGAAACTGCTCAGCCGCCTGGGGCGCGTGGATGAGGTGGCGCACGACCACTTCTTCCTGCGAAATACAGTCGGGGAGATGGTGGGAATACTGGTGCGGCTGGGCGCCGCTCACGGCGAGTTCACCGCCGCCCAGTTCCGGGACGAAGTGGAGAACGGCCGCAAGGTCGCAATCCAGATTCTGGAGTTTTTCGACCGCCACGGATTGACGCTGCGGCGTGGAGATCTGCGCCGCGTGAACCCGCATAGGCTGGACCTGTTCCGCGCGCTGGCCGATGATGCGCCGGCGCAAGATATCCCCGGCACGGCGCCACCGCCGGCTGGGATCGAGGGAAGAGAAGCGTCCCTGGTGGGGCGTCCGGACTTCAAATCCGGGAGGGGCCGCGAGCCGGTCCTTGGTGGGTTCGACTCCCACTCTCTTCCGCCAAATTCACACGCGCGGGCCGCACCGCGAAGCGGACCACGCTGATGAGCCTCTCAACCTATCTGCAATCCCTACAGGCCACCGCCGAGGCGGCCGAGGAGGCCGAGCGCGCATTCCGTGTCGAAGCGGAAGCAAAGGCGAAGGCATTGGCCGCGGGACGGGCCGAGGCGTACCGCCGTGTGAATTTCCTGCGGAGCCTCGCAGAAACGCTGAATGGTGCCGACGACCCCGATGGGGCCGTGCGCTATGCCCAGGCCTACCTTCGGACCCGGCTCGGGTGGGATGAGGACACTCCGGCGCGCCAGGAGGTTCTGGCGCGCTTCGCACCGGTCGCGCAGGCGATCCACGCGGCTCTCAAGGAGGTGTCTCCCGAGGGCGAAGCGAAGGATGCGCCCACTGCCATGGCGGCCTTTGAAGCGTGGTATTTAGAGACCCGCGAAACGCCGTTCTGGTACCTTTTCCAGCACTACATGCAAGAGACGCCGCTTGTCGACTTCTAGGCGCAAACCCGAGCAGGCCCGCTTCAAGAAGCCGAAGCCGGGCGGAAAAGACCCCGCCACCGATTTCGATGCGTGGCTGGCGGAAGCCTTCGCCGTGGAGGGGTCATTCACGGCACTTGTGGTTCTGGTGCGCATCGGCGCATTGGAGGTGAGTCCTCTGGCCTCCACCTTCCTGAACATCATCGGCGACGAGGTTCGCTGGCCGGAAATCGTGACATTGTTCGCGGGGTCGGGTCAGACATGGGACGGTGCCGCGTTCTTCCCGGCGCTTGATGCCGGGGGCCTGCTGCCGAATGCAGAAGCTCGTACCCGCCTCCGGGCACTGGAGGCGCGGGTGCGTGAGGATCGGCTGACCCTGAATGAGGGCCAGTTCTTCGACACCTGGGGGCGGCGGCTTAAGATAGAGGAGGTCCCGGCCAACTGACCGGGAAAGAGAATTTGGGAAAACCCATGATGAGCGGCGATGAGCCTGAAACCCGCGACCGGCTCGATGCGCTGGAAATCCGCATCGCGCATCAGGACAAGACAATTTCGGAGCTGAACGATGTGATCACCGCGCAGTGGGGAAAGATCGACCTGCTGGACAGAAAGCTCGCGCAATTGCGGGAGGAAATCCAATACATGGGCTCTTCCCGCGACGGCCCGGAGCCCCCGCCCCCGCACTATTGAACAGCGCCAGTTTCAGCGGATGGGGAAATCGAAATAGGTGTCGGGAAACGGCTCGTTCGCTAGGGTGAAGTGCCACCACTCCTTGTCGAATGCCTTGAAGCCGTTGCGCTCCATCAGGGTGGAAAGAGCAAGCCGGTTGGCGCGCTGCGCCGGCGTGACGGCCCGCGAATTGGGCCAGGAGCGCGGGCTGAACAGATCAAAAGGCGTCCCCATGTCCAGTTCATGCCCACTCGTCATGTCGGTCAGGGTCAGATCCAGCGTGGAACCGCGCGAATGGCCGGACCTCGCCGCGAGGTAGCCTTCCGAGAACAGGTGGCTTTTCTCGACGTCAGGATAATAAGCCGTCTTGGTGGACTGCTCGGTCAGATCCGCCGCCCAGCGGGCGAAATGCGCCACCGCCCGCGCAGGGCGATAGCAATCGAAGATCAGGAGACCCTGCCCCGCCCGCTCTGCGTCGGCAGCGACAGCCCGCAATGCTGTGGCGGCCGGCAAGCTTAGAAAGCAGCGCGGGGCCTCATATCCATCAATCCGCGCGCCGACGAAATTATTGGAGGTGAAATAGCGGACGTCGAAACGGGCGTTTGGCACAACCTTCGAAACATCGACGAAGCTCGCCGGCATCTCGCTCAGCGCGGGACTCGGGGAAAGGCTGGCCAGTCCCAAAGCAAAGGCCGCGCCCACCGTCTGACGGTCCATTCGATGACCCTATTGGATGCCTCAGCCCATCCAGAGGTCCGACCGATAAGCGGCGGCATAGAACAGGCGTTGAAGCGGATCGTGCCGCCCGGGCTGCGGATCGTCAACGGGAGGGAAGTCCGGGAATGGCTCGCGGCGCGGTTCGCGCGAGGGATCGCCTTCCGGCAGGGGCGGCAGGTCGGGGCCGGGTGCTGGAAGGCCGGGTTCTTCGATCGGTTCGGGAGGAAGCATAGGAGGTTCAGGCGGGCGAACAGGATCAGACCCCGGAAATGGACCCAGCACCCAAATTTTTGCGACCCGGGTTTCGACCCGAGTTCTTTCTGCACGCATGAGTGACGAAACCATCTGCCGCTTTCCCGGATTTTCAATCCGTTGAAACGCGCCGAGGCCACCTCGGGTTCCCCGTGACGACCGCAAATCGTATGTGCAGAAGTATGATGCGCCCAGTTTGGCGACGGCACAAAAAAATGCCGGACCTTTTGCAAGGCCCGGCAAGTATCGCCGCAGAGCGGCGAACCTTCCAGAGGGGAACAGCTGCTGCACCGCACAAGGTGCAAGCAGTGCAAAGGCAAGATGCCCCCTCTTTGAGCAGAACACAATCAAAACTGACTGCATATCAGGCATGTGCCTGACGCTTGGCTAAAGGTCACCGGACGCCGAAATCGGCGCATCCAACGTCATAAATCAGTAATTCCACCGTTGAGCTTTGGAGATCAGGAAGTCTCTGAACACCTGGATACGCGCAACCGAGCGCATTTCCTGAGCATAGGTGAAATATGCCTCCAATTGAGGCGTTTCACGATCGGTGAAAAGCTGAACCAGCGAGGTGGCGTCGTCGGTCAGATAGTCCGGCAGCGTGCCGATTCCCACGCCCCGCTCCACCGCGCGCCGCAGGCCAAGGACACTGTTTACCTCGAAGGCTGGGACACGCGGCGCGCCGCCTTCCCGGCCGGCATGCTCCAGCCAGTTCAGCCCCTGGAAATAACTGGGTATGGGGCCGCCAAGCAGCAGGATTCGGTGCTTGTCGAGTTCATCCAGGCTTCGAGGGTGGCCGTGGCGCTTGATGTAGTCGGCCGAGGCATAGGCGTGGAAATGCACAGTGAACAGCTTGCGCTGCACCAGATCCGGCTGAACCGGCTGGCGCATGCGAATGGCGACATCAGCCTCGCGCATCGCCAAGTCCAGCTCCTCGTCTGTGAGGATGAGCTGGATGCGAATATCCGGGTAAAGGTCCACGAACTCGCCCACGCGGGCTGTCAACCAATGGGTGCCCAGCCCCATGGTGGTGGTGACGCGCAATTCGCCGTTCGGCTTTTCCCGGCTGTCGGTCAGTTGCGCACGGGCTGATTCCAGCTTGAGGAAGACCTCGTGCGCGGTCCGATACAGCAATTCGCCCTGCTCGGTCAGGATGAGCCCGCGCGCGTGGCGGTGGAACAGCGGAACCTTAAGCTCCAGTTCCAGGGCGGACACCTGCCGGCTGACAGCGGATTGCGACAGCCCAAGCGTTTCGCCGGCATGGGTGAATGAGCCGGCCTCCGCCGCGACGTGGAAGACCTTAAGCTTGTCCCAGTCCATCTTTGGCCCGCCCCTGGAGGGGATGACCCGGACGTGCGTCCCCGGTTGTCATCCCGTCCCGTTTGTCCCGTCCGGCGCCAGCACCGCTTGAGGCGGTGACAGCGCCGTCCATTCACTCCGCAGCCAGCGAAGTCTCGTTCAGCGTCAAGAAGCGTTCCGCCTCCAGCGCCGCCATGCATCCGCGCCCGGCAGCTGTCACCGCCTGGCGATAGGTATCGTCCGCGACATCGCCCGCCGCAAACAGGCCTGGCACGGAGGTTGAGGTGGAATCCGGCGCGGTCCAGACATAGCCATTCGACTTCAGGCGCACCTGCCCTTCCACCAGAGCGGTGGCGGGCGCATGGCCGATGGCGACGAAGAAGCCATCCGCCTTCACGACACTTTGCGCACCGGTGCGCACGTCCCTTAGCTTGACGCCGGTGACGCGGTTGGGGTCGGGAACACCCACCACTTCCTCGACCTCGGCATTCCACACTGTTTCCACCTTGGGGTGGGCGAACAGGCGGTCCTGAAGAATGCGCTCCGCGCGCAGTCGGTCGCGCCGATGAACCAGCGTGACCTTGCTGGCGAAATTGGTGAGGAACAGCGCCTCTTCCACCGCCGTGTTGCCGCCGCCCACCACCACGACTTCCTTGCCGCGATAGAAGAAGCCGTCGCAGGTGGCGCAGGCCGAAACGCCGCCGCCGCGATAGACCTCTTCCGAGGGCAGATCGAGCCACCGCGCCTGAGCACCCGTTGCCAGCACGACTGTTTCAGCGATGTAGACGGCGCCGCTATCGGTGACGATGCGGAACGGACGATGGGACAGATCGATGCTCGACACATGGTCGGAGATGATGCGGGTGCCCACATGGGTCGCCTGGGCACGCATCTGCTCCATCAGCCAGGGTCCCTGGATGACGTCGGCGAAGCCCGGATAATTCTCGACATCGGTGGTGATGGTCAGCTGCCCGCCGGGCTGGATGCCCTCGAACAGGATCGGCTCCAGCATGGCGCGAGCCGCATAGATAGCAGCCGTATATCCGGCCGGACCCGACCCGATGATAACGACCTTGGCGTGGTGGGCGGTCATGGAAACCTCAAGACAGGCGGCGCTTCCAACGCCTCGGCTCGCGCTGCACCGGCCAGGACATTATATGCCTTCCGTAGCGAGCTATGCGCCAATGTAGGGACCGGCGCCGTTTGCCACAAGGCGAAGTGGCCCGCGGGCGGGGTAATCCTCAACTGAGTGCGCAATAATATTTCGTTGCGCCCCGGTCAGGCTGAACTATGGTGCGCACGCTTGTGCTGGAGGATTCCCTTGCCCGTTCATCTCGACGCCGTGGACTGGAAAATCCTCACCGAACTCCAGCGCGATGGGCGGATGACCAATGTGGAGTTGTCCCGCCGCGTGGGCATCTCCGCTCCTCCATGTCTGCGCCGGGTTCGCAACCTGGAGGAACAGGGGTTCATCGAGGGATATCGCGCCCTGCTGGAAGAAAAGCGGCTGGGCTATGACCTCATGGCCTTCGCCATGGTGCATCTCATCAGCCAGGCGGAAACGGACTTATCCGCCTTCCAGGAGCAGATTGACCGGTGGCCACTGGTGCGCGGCGCCTGGATGCTTTCGGGCGAAGTGGACTTTCTGATGCTTTGCGTCGCGCCGGACCTGCGCACGTTCCAGACCTTCGTGCACGAAATCACCGCGACCCCGAACGTGCGCAACGTACGCACCGCGCTGAGCCTCAAGCAGGCCAAGAACGCACCCATCGTTCCACTGGAAGCGAAGACGCCGACTTAAATCCGGCGTCGCTTGCTCTCCCTGACTCAGACCGCCGCCTCAACGGCGCGCTTGGCCATCACCTTGGCGAGTTGGGCGCGGTAGACGGCGTTGCCGTGCAGGTCGCTCATGACATTGTCGGGGTCGAGAGTCAGACCGTCGATGGACGAAGGTGAGAAGGATGCGGAGAGCGCCGCTTCCGCCTCTCTCCAACGGAACACGCCGCTCTGCCCCACGCCCGTCACCGCCACCCGCACGCCATCTCCGGTTTCGGCCACGAACACACCTGCCATGGCATATCGCGAGGCCGGGTTGCGGAACTTGCGATAGGCAGCGCGTACGGGCCTGGGAAATTCCAGCGCCACGATTACCTCATCCTCGCCAAGCGCAGTCTCGAACAGGCCGGTGAAGAAATCCGCCGCAGCGATCCGCCGGCGGTTGGTGACGATGGTCGCGCCGAGGGCGAGGCATGCGGCGGGATAGTCGGCAGTCGGATCATTATTGGCGACAGAACCGCCGATGGTGCCGCGATGGCGCACAGCCGGGTCGCCGATCACCGAGGCAAGCTCGGCGAGCGCGGGAATGGCGGATTGCACCACTTCGGAGGTCGCCACGGCTGCGTGGCGGGCCATGGCGCCGATCCGCACTCCCTCCCCGCTGCGCTCGATGGCGCAGAGGCCGGGAATGCGGGAGAGGTCCACCAGGGTGCCCGGCTGTGCCAGCCTCTGCTTCAGGGTCGGCAGCAGGGTCTGCCCGCCGGCCAGCAGTTTCGGCTCGTCCAGGGACTGAAGCAGCGAAATGGCTTCATCGACGGCGGAGGGCCGCTGATAATCGAAGGCATACATGGAATGCTCCTCACTCTGCGGCGCGGCGCGCGAGACGCGCCTGCGCAATGGCCCACACCTTGGCGGGCGTGGCCGGCATGGAAATGTCCTGTGTCCCCAGCGCGTCGGTCAGCGCGTTGATGACCGCTGGCGGTGCGGCGATGGCGCCAGCCTCGCCGCAACCCTTCATTCCCAGGGGATTTGAAGGACACCGCGTCTCTGTGAGACCGAGGGTGAATGAGGGAAGATCCTCCGCGCGCGGCAGTTGGTAGTCCATGTAAGATCCCGTCACCAATTGCCCCTCCTCGTCATAGCTGACGCTCTCCATGAGCGCTTGGCCGATGCCCTGGGCGATGCCGCCATGGACCTGTCCCTCTACGATCATGGGGTTGATGATGGTGCCGAAATCATCCACGGCGACCCAGTTGACGATCTGCGTGACGCCGGTGTCCGGGTCCACTTCCAACTCGCAGATATGGCAGCCTGCGGGGAAGGTGAAGTTGGTGGGGTCGTAGAATGCCCCCTCCTTCAGCCCCGGCTCGATTTCCGAGGTGGGAAATTTGTGCGCGATATAGGCGTTGAGCGCCACCTCTGCGAAGGCGAGGCCGCGGTCGGTGCCGGCCACCGTGAAGCGACCATCCTTAAACTCGATGTCGCCCTCGCTCGCTTCGAGGATATGGGCGGCGATCTTCTTCGCCTTGGCCTCCACCTTGTCGAGCGCCTTGACGATGGCGGACATGCCCACCGCGCCGGAGCGTGAGCCATAGGTGCCCATGCCGAACTGCACCTTATCGGTGTCGCCGTGGACGATCGTCACCTGGTCGATGGGAATGCCAAGCCGCGCGGAGACCAGTTGCGCGAAGGTGGTCTCGTGCCCCTGGCCGTGGCTGTGGGAGCCGGTGAGCACCTCCACGTTGCCGGTGGGATTGACGCGCACCTCGGCGCTTTCCCAGAGGCCGACGCCCGCGCCCAGCGAGCCCACCGCGGCGGACGGGGCAATCCCGCATGCCTCGATGTAGTTGGACAGGCCGATGCCCCGCAGCTTGCCCCGCCGCTCGGCTTCCGCTTTGCGGGCGGGGAAGCCGGAATAGTCAGCCATCTTCAGCGCCAGATCGAGCGAGGCGGCATAGTCGCCGCCGTCGTAGCACATGATCACCGGTGTCTGATGCGGGTAGGCGGTGATGAAATTACGCCGACGCAACTCGGCCGGGTCGATGCCCATCTCCCGCGCCGCTTTATCGACGATGCGTTCCACCAGGAACGTCGCCTCGGGGCGGCCGGCACCGCGATAGGCGTCCACGGGGGAGGTGTTGGTGTAGACCGCGTCCACCTCGCAATAGATCGCCGGGATGGCGTATTGGCCGGAGAGCAGCGTCGCGTAGAGATAGGTCGGCACGCACGAGGCGAAGGTGGAGAGATAGGCGCCCATGTTGGCCCTGGTCTTCACCCTGAAGCCGAGGATTTTTCCATCCTTGTCCAGGGCCATCCGGCCCTTGGTGATGTGATCGCGGCCGTGGGCGTCGCACAGGAAAGCCTCGCCCCGCTCGCAGGTCCATTTCACCGGCCGCCCAACCTTTTTGGACGCCCAGGCGCAGACCGTCTCCTCGGCATAGATGAAGATCTTAGAGCCGAAGCCGCCGCCGACATCCGGCGCGATCACCCGCAGCTTGTTTTCCGGCGCGAGGCCGACGAAAGCCGAGAGCACGAGCCGCGCCACATGCGGGTTCTGGCTGGTGGTCCATAAAGTGTAGGCTTCATCGCCCGCATCATATTCACCCACCGCCGCGCGCGGCTCCATGGGGTTCGGCGCGAGGCGGTTGTTGACGATATCGATCTCGGTGATATGGGCGGCGCCGGCGAACGCCGCGTCGGTGGCTGCCTTGTCGCCCAACTCCCACTCGAACACGGTGTTGCGCGGCGCGACCTCGTGGATCTGCGCCGCCGTTGCATCCTGCGCATGGGCAAGGTCGGCGACTGCCGGCAGCACGTCGTAGTCCACGCGCACCGCAGCGGCGGCGTCCTTCGCCTGGTTGAGGGTCTCGGCGATCACCACAGCGACATGGTCGCCGGCATAGCGCACGGTATCGAGAGCGAGCGCCGGGTGCGCACCCGCCTTCATGGGCGATCCGTCCTTGGAATTGATCATCCACCCGCAGATGAGGCCGCCCAGCCCGTCTTCCGCCAATTCCTTGCCGGTGAGAATTCCCACCACGCCGGGCATGCCCTCGGCAGCGGAGATATCAACGCTGCGTATCCGGGCGTGGGCATAGGGGGAGCGCAAAAAGTAGGCATGCGCCTGACCGGGACGGGAGAGGTCGTCGGTATAGCGGCCCTTGCCGGTGATGAAGCGGTGGTCTTCCTTGCGCCGAACGGCGGCGCCAATGGGGGTGACGTTGCTGGCGTTCATCGTGTCCTCCCTGAAGGACGATCTGTCTTTTTCTATCGGGAGATGCGGCGGATTTATTCCGCCGCCGCCTTCGCGGGCTGCGTGCCCATGGCCTCGGCGCCTGCGGCGACCGCCTTCACAATGTTATGGTAGCCGGTGCAGCGACAAAGGTTTCCGTCGAGATTCTCGCGGATGGTTTTCTCGTCGAGGTGCGGTCCAAGCCTGCCGACGAGATCTACAGCAGTCATAATCATGCCCGGCGTACAGAAGCCGCACTGGAGTCCGTGATGCTCGCGGAAAGCTTCCTGCATGGGATGCAGCCGCCCCGCAATCGCAAGCCCCTCGATGGTGGTGACGGCTGCGCCATCAGCCTGCACGGCCAGCAGAGTGCAGGACTTCACCGCCTCGCCGTCCAGATGGACGACGCAGGCGCCGCACTGGCTGGTGTCGCAGCCCACATGCGTGCCGGTCAGCAAGAGCTTTTCACGGAGAAACTGGACCAGCAGGGTCCTCGGCTCCACATCGGCAGAAACCGCGCGGCCGTTCACGCTCATTGAAATCTGCGTCATGCGCGACCTCCCTTCGGGTGGCGAGAGACGCGAACCACCGACATGGCGTCGTGAGTTATCGGGTCTCTCGGGCAAACTCCCCGATCTTCATTTTATCATTTCCAGTCTGACGCCGCGCATAAGCCGTGGTCAAGGCACAGAGGCGTGCGTTTTTCGATCGGCAGGTCGTGCGCCGGGCGATGGAAGCGTCCGCTCAAGGCGACGCTGAGCCCGCGCCGATCTGCGCCCCATCCTCCTCCCGTATCGCCAACTGGCAAGAGAGCCCGTCAAGCGCGAACGCTGCAATGCACAAAACGGCGCAAATTCAACAAATTGCAGTCGAATTTTTCCGTTAGGTCACCATCAACCCAAAAATATCGTCCGAATTTTCCAAGCTGGTCTTCGCGACCCGGGGGAGCAAGTCATGGCTACCGCTTTGCGCGACGGCGTGCGTCATCTCGAGACCACCGCCCGCGTTTCGTTGCTCGTGCTCGCCCTCGCGAGCGGCGTCTACACCTATCTTGGCGTGCGCGACCTGCTAGACGGCAGCCCGGCGGCGACCTTTTTCGCCGCGATCATCTATTCCACCGCCGTGTCGGTGGCGATCTACGCATTCTGGGCGTTCCTGATGCGGTTCATGCCGCATATGACGGATGCCACCAGCAGGCTCATGATGTTTGGCGCGATGGCGCTCGGCAGCCTGATGATCGTGGCCATGTCGTCCTGGCTCAATGCCAGCGCCCTGGCCGGATCGGCCGCGCTGGAGCAGCATCTCGGCGTCACCCTCACCCAATACGAACGCGACCTTGAGCGCGCGCACAGCAATGCCCTTGCTGCACAGGGGCTCGCCCCGGATATCCAACTTGCGGCCGGGAGGTTCGCGGAACTGGCGCAGGCCGAGCGCACTGGGTCGCTGACTGGAACCACAGGTTCGGGCACCGTGGTGCAATTGCTGGGGCAGATGTCGAGCCAGTTGACTGGGCTTTCAAAGGAGATCGCGGCTTCGGGTGAGAAGCTCTCGGACTTGCAAGAAAAAGGCGCCAAACATCTCGCCGCGATGCGCGAACTGGTTGCCGCCGGCGGGTCCATCGCGCCCCGTACGGAGGATTTCGGCAATGAGGCGGCGGAGCTTTCCACGCTCATCACTGCCATGCAGCAGTCCTCCATCGCTCCATCGGTGAAGCGCATCGCCTCCGATCTCGGCAGCAGCTTCATCGCTCCCGCCGCGGATGGGCGCACGCCCGACGTCATCAGCCGGCAGAACGAGGTGGTCGGCCGGGTTCAGACGGCGGTCGCGGCCCAGTCCAAGGCGCTGGCCAAGGCAGCGGACGCCGTGGTCGCCCTCCCCCATGTCACCGCGCCGCGTTATCAGCAGATATCCCCGGCCGAGGCTGTGCTGCGCTATGCTGGCGACTTCATTCCGAGCTGGGCGGGTGCGGTCTCCATCGATCTTTTGCCGGGCGTTCTCGTGCTGATCTTGTGCATCGTCCACGCCGCCATTCGTCGCGAGGGCGCGCCGCAGGCCAGCGCCGAGGGTATGACGAGCGGAGAACTCCTCGCCGCGCTGCGCATGGCGCGCGAGATCGAGACCGCGAATGCGGCTCTGCGCGCTCCTCTCGCTCCTGAACTTGAACCGGACGCCACGCTATCGAGCGAGGATGCGAACGTAACCGCCTTGCGCCCGCTGGCCCTGCGCGACTGAGGCCCCATGCCATCGCTCTTCATCTCCGCTCTACGGAATTGGCGCGAGCGGCCCGACGAGGCGCTGCTGCACCTCGTCTTCGCCGGCCTGCTGTGCCTCACCGCCGCCATGCTGGCCCAGGATGCGCAGCGTTTCGCAGCCGAGCTGGATGGGGGGACACGTCCCGCCGTCCGCAGGAACGTGCCGGACGATGTGCCCGCAACGCCGCTGTCTCCGGCGCGACCGGGCACCGAGCACGACGTGCCCGCGTCCGACACCGCGCTGAGGGAACCCATGTCGTTCGAGTTGCGTGCTGACGGACGGCTATATGCGACCGGCAGCATCGTTTCGGGAACAGCCGCCGCCTTCGCCGCTGAAGTCGAGAAGCGCGGCTCCTACGTGCGCACCGTGGTGCTGCATTCGCCCGGCGGATCGGTGCAGGACGCACTCGCCATGGGGCGGCTGATTCGCGCTAAGGGCTTCGGCACGGAAGTCGCAGCGGGCGCTTATTGCGCCTCCTCCTGTCCGCTCACCTTCTCAGGTGGTGCCGAACGGCGGGTGGGTGCCAAGGGCGCTTTAGGCGTGCATCAAGTCTATTCCGCCGATCGCCCCGCGGGTCGCACCCGGCCAGACGGTATGGACAGCGCCCAGCGAATTTCCGCGGAATGCCAGCGTTATCTCAGGGATATGGGGGTAGACCAGGAGGTCTGGCTGCATGCCATGGAGACCCCGAAGGAAAAGCTGTTCTATTTCACCCCCGAAGAGATGCGGCGGCTGAAACTGACGACGGCCTGAAGGCGCCCTCCCCCATCGAAAGCATGAGGTGACATCTATTTGTCACCCGTCCCCGGCCGCGCTATGACTCGATTATAAGGCGCCGCCCATTCATGAGGCAAGTTCAAGCAATAGGCGCTTCCAGATTGAGGGGTTTGAAGCCGCATGGATATTTTTCTCCAGCAGCTTATTAACGGCCTGACTCTTGGCTCCATCTACGGCCTCATCGCCATCGGCTACACGATGGTGTTTGGCATCATAGGCATGGTGAACTTCGCCCACGGCGACGTGTTCATGGTGGGCACCTTCACAGCGCTCATCGCTTTCCTCTTCATCACCACCGTCCTTGGCATCACCTCAATCTTCCTCGTGCTGGCGATCGTGCTGGTCATCGCCATGGCCTTTACCGGACTGGTGAACTGGAGCATCGAGCGCGTGGCCTATCGGCCCCTGCGCGGATCATTCCGCCTCGCCCCGATGATCTCGGCCATCGGCATGTCGATCCTGCTCTCGAATTTCGTGCAGGTTGCCCAGGGTCCGCGCAACAAGGCGCTGCCTCCCATGGTGACGGATGTCATCGTGGTGATGGACAATGGCAGCTATCAGGTGACGCTGGCCTATAAGCAATTGCTCATCATGGTGGTCACGGCGGTGCTGCTCACCGCGTTCTGGTGGCTGGTTCAGAAGACCCCGCTCGGCCGCGCCCAGCGCGCCTGCGAGCAGGACCGCAAGATGGCCGCGCTGCTCGGCATCGACGTGGACCGCACCATCTCGCTCACCTTCGTCATCGGCGCCGCGCTCGCCGCCGTCGCGGGCGTCATGTACCTGACCTATTACGGCGTCGTAAACTTCGCCGACGGCTTCGTGCCGGGCGTGAAGGCGTTCACCGCAGCGGTGCTCGGCGGCATCGGCTCCTTGCCCGGCGCGGTGCTCGGCGGGTTGCTGATCGGCCTCATCGAGACCTTCTGGTCCGCTTATTTCTCCATTGAATACAAGGATGTGGCCGCCTTCTCCATCCTTGCCATCACCCTTGTGTTCATGCCTCAAGGCCTGCTCGGCCGTCCGGAAGTGGAGAAGGTGTGATGGCCGCCGACGCGGCGCGCCCGGCTGGTGCGCTTCTGCCGGCCTTGAAGGATGCGGTCATCAGCGCCGCCATCACCGCGCTGCTCCTGACGCCGCTTGTCGGCATGCGCGCCACCGAGACCTCCGGCGGGCCGCTGATCCTCACCTACAGGTTCGGCCTGGTCGCGATCTTCGCGGGTATCGTCGCCGTGATGCGGCTGGTGCTGAACCTCACCCTCTGGCGACCGGGACGGGTCAAGGCGCGCAAGGCCCCCTCGCCGGCCATGACGCAGTTCAGTGAGGCGGCGAGCGGGTTCGCCAAGCCGGCTTTCTTCGCCATTCTGATTTTCTACCCGCTGTTCGCGGTGCTCGCGAGCGGTGGCCTTGGTCCGAGCCGCTATTGGATCGACCTTGGCATCTATATCCTCACCTATGTGATGCTGGGCTGGGGCCTCAATATCGTGGTCGGCCTCGCCGGTCTTCTCGATCTCGGCTACGTCGCCTTCTACGCGGTCGGCGCCTATACCTTTGCCCTGCTCTCCACCTCTATTCCGATCTCGGATTTCTTCGCTGGCGCGTTGGGAGAGGATTTCTGGAAAGCCTGGAGCTTCTGGGTCTGCCTGCCGATTTCAGGTATTCTGGCGGGGCTCTGGGGCCTGATCCTGGGCTTCCCGGTGCTGCGGCTGCGGGGTGATTACCTCGCCATCGTCACACTCGCGTTCGGCGAGATCATCCGTCTGGTGCTGATCAACTGGGTTGACCTGACCAACGGCGGCGCGGGCATCTCCTCGATTCCCCCCATCACCTTCTTCGGCATTCCGTTCTCAAACGGCGATAGCGGGTTTGCCAGCGTGTTCGGGCTCGAATTCGACCCCATGCATCGCAACATCTTCCTTTATTTCGTCATCCTCGTGCTCGCCGCCATCACCGCGCTCGCCACCATCCGGCTTCGGCGCATGCCGGTGGGCCGTGCCTGGGAAGCCCTTCGGGAAGACGAGATCGCTTGCCGTTCGCTCGGCATCAACACCACCCTCACCAAGCTCACCGCCTTCGCCATCGGCGCCATGTTCGGCGGCTTCGCGGGCGCCTTCTTTGCGGTGCGCGTGCGCTTTGTCTCGCCGGAATCCTTCACCTTCATGGAATCCGCCGTCATCCTCTCGATCGTGGTGCTGGGGGGCATGGGCTCGCAGATCGGCGTCGCCATCTCGGCGATCCTTCTCATCGGCGGCATGGAGATGCTGCGCAACCTGACCTTCCTGAAAGACCCCTGGCTGCTCGGCCCGGATTTCGACCCCAGCCTCTACCGCATGCTGATTTTCGGTTTTGCCATGGTGGCCGTGATGGCCTGGCGACCGCGCGGCCTCGTGTCCAGCCGCCTCGCAACCATCTTCCTGAAGGAGCGCAAGAAAGTGTCGGGCGACCTGGTCCGGGAGGGCCACGGATGAAGTCCTGGGAACGCGATCCCATTCTCACCGTCGACCGGCTCAGCATGCGCTTCGGCGGCCTGATCGCCGTGGGCGATGTCTCCTTCGACGCCGGGCGCGGCGAGGTGACAGCCGTAATCGGCCCGAACGGTGCCGGAAAGACCACGGTCTTCAACTGTATCACCGGCTTCTACAAGCCGAGCGCAGGTCGCATTGCGCTGTCTCAAGGCAGCGCCGCCACACCCGGTGAACTGGACGCCCTCACCCGCGCAGGTCGCCCTTCCGCCCGCACATCCACCGGCGCGCTTTACCTGCTGGAGCGCCTGCCGGATCACAAGGTGGCCTCCGCCGCCAAGGTGGCCCGCACGTTCCAGAACATTCGCCTGTTCTCGGGCATGACGGTTCTGGAAAACCTGCTGGTGGCCCAGCATATGGGTCTCACTGAGACCGGCCTGCTCTCGCCCGCTGCTCTGCTCAACCTGCCCTCCTGGCGCCGGCGCGAAGCCCAGGCCGTCACCCGCGCCGTAGAATGGCTGGAGCGCATCAACCTGATCGACCGCGCCGACGACCCGGCCGGCGATCTGCCTTATGGCGACCAGCGGCGCCTGGAGATTGCCCGCGCCATGTGCTCGCAGCCGGTGCTGCTCTGCCTTGATGAACCGGCTGCCGGCCTTAACCCCCGCGAATCCCACGCGCTCAACGAACTGCTGCTGTCGATCCGCAACGAATTCGGCACATCGGTCCTGCTGATCGAGCACGACATGTCGGTGGTGATGGGCATTTCCGACCATGTCATCGTGCTGGAATACGGGCGCAAGATTGCCGACGGCACGCCGATGGAAGTTCGCACCGACCCGCGCGTCATCGCCGCCTATCTTGGCGTGGACGAGGAGGCGGTCGAGGCCGTCGAGGCGGAGGTCGGCGTATGAGCCAGCCCATGCTTCATATCGAGGGTGTGAAGACCCAATACGGCAAGATCATCGCCCTTCATGGGGTCGATCTGGACGTCAACGAGGGCGAGATTGTCACCCTCATCGGCGCCAACGGTGCCGGCAAGTCGACCCTCATGATGACCATCTGCGGCGCCCCCCGCGCCAGCGCAGGACGCATCCTGTTCGAGGGTCAGGATATCACCCATCTGCCGACCCACGATATCATGCGTCTCAAGATCGCCCAGTCCCCCGAGGGGCGGCGGATCTTTCCGCGAATGAGCGTGTACGAGAACCTGCAGATGGGCGCGGCCATGGACGGCTATGCGCATTTTGCCGACGACCTCGAACGCATGTTCGAGATGTTTCCCCGCCTGAAGGAACGTCTGCACCAGCGCGGCGGCACCCTTTCCGGCGGCGAGCAGCAGATGCTCGCCATCGCCCGCGCCCTGATGAGCCGGCCGCGCTTGCTGTTGCTGGACGAACCCTCGCTCGGCCTTGCCCCACTGGTGGTCCGGCAGATCTTCGATGTGATCCGCGATCTCAATGCCACCGAGGGTCTCACCGTGTTCCTGGTGGAGCAGAACGCCTATCATGCGCTGAAGCTGGCGCATCGCGGCTATGTGCTGGTCAACGGCAACATCACCATGGCCGGCAGCGGCCGTTCGCTTCTGGAGAATCCGGAAGTGAAAGCCGCATACCTGGAAGGGGGCGCATGATGGCCACGACGCCCGCCGAACCCGGCCGGTCCACGGCGCCCATGGTGGTGCTGCCAGCCCTGACACTGCTCGCGATCTTGGTGCTGTTCATCATCCGGCCGCGCGCGGTGGTTGAGGTCTCCACCGGAGATTTCATGCTGGTAACGCTGTTTCTCGGCGGCGGCACGGCCTGGCTCACCGGGCGGTCGGTGGCGAAAAGCTGGAGCCCGTTCTGGCAGGTGCTGGTCTACTCCGCCCTGCTGACGGCGGTGGTCCGCTTCTGCCACTTCGCCCTCTTCCAGGGGACGCTGCGCGCGCTGGACTATTATCTGCTTGAGTTGGTTCTGCTTTTCGCCATCGCCACGCTGGGTTTTCGCTCGGTGCGCAAGCAGCAGATGACCCAACGCTACGCCTGGCTCTACGAGGCCGCCGGCCCGCTCTCCTGGCGCAGCCGCAGCGATGCAGGGGAGAGCGCGCCGCGCTGATCCGGCAACCATCGACAGTCTGCGGAAAACAGGCAGAATATCCCGGGGAACCATCTTCACCGGCGGAACAAGCAAACACGCCCCCTAGGGCAGACAGAGGAGAACTCGATGAAAAAGCTCTTGCTGGCCGGTCTCGCGCTGAGCGCGGGCCTCGCCATGGCAATCCCGGCGAACGCCCAGAATACCGTGAAGATGGGCGTCGGCGGCCCAATGACCGGCGCCAATGCCGCCTTCGGCGCGCAATTGAAGACCGGCACCGAACAGGCCGTGGCTGATATCAATGCGGCCGGGGGCATCAACGGCAAGAAGATCGAGCTGTTTGTCGGCGACGACGCGTCCAAGCCCGAGCAGGGCAAGTCGGCCGCCAACAAGTTCATCTCCGACGGCGTGAAATACGTGGTCGGCCACTTCAACTCCGGCGTCTCAATCCCGACCTCGACGGACTATGAAGAGGCGGGCGTCCTCCAGATCAGCCCGGCCTCCACCAACCCGCAGTTCACCGAGCGCAAGCTGTGGAACACGTTCCGCACCTGCGGCCGTGACGACCAGCAGGGCGCGGTCGCTGGCGATTACATCGCCAAGAACTTCAAGGGCAAGAAGGTTGCCATCGTCCACGACAAGACCCCTTACGGAAAGGGCCTTGCCGACGAGACCCAGAAGGCCATGAACAAGGCCGGCGTGAAGGAAGTCATCTACGAGGGCGTCAATCCCGGTGAGAAGGACTATTCCGCCCTCGTTTCCAAGCTGAAGGCAGCCGGTGTCGATCTCGTCTATTTCGGCGGCCTGCACCCTGAAGCTGGCCTGATCGTGCGCCAGATGCGCGACCAGGGCGTGAATGCCACGCTGTTCTCCGGCGACGGCATTACCGACAAGGAATATTGGACCATCGCCGGCCCCGGCGCCGCTGGTACCCTCATGACCTTCGGCCCGGACCCGCGCAAGAGCCCGGCCGCCAAGGAAGTGGTGGACAAGTTCAAGGCCAAGGGCGTCGATCCCGAGGGCTACGTTCTCTATTCCTACGCTGCCGTTCAGGTGATGAAGCAGGCGATGGAAGCCACCAAGTCCAACGACCCGAAGAAGGTCGCCGAGTACATGCACTCCGGCGCCACCTTCCAGACCGTTCTTGGCCCGCTCGCCTTCGACAAGAAGGGCGACATCACCAAGAAGGACTATGTGGTCTACGTGTGGAAGGACGGCGCTTACAGCGAACTGTGAGCCCCGCCTTTTATTAAGAACAGAGCCCGCGCTTTGGCGCGGGCTTTTGTTTGAGGGCACCCGCGAGAGCGCAGCGCCTGAACGCGGAAATCAAAAACCACTCGCCGGTCCAGTGCGTTACGTCGCCGGCCGAAGCGGGAGCAGGGAGACGAGCATGCTCAAGATCTGGGGCCGCACCAATTCGGTCAATGTGAAGAAGGTGATGTGGGCGGTCGAGGAACTCGGCCTGCCCCATGAGCGGGTGGATGCCGGCGGCGCCTTTGGGCTGGTGGACCTGGAGGCCTACCGCGCCATGAATCCAAATGGGCTGGTGCCGCTCATCAAAGACGGCGACCTCCTGATGTGGGAATCCAACGCCATCGTCCGCTATCTCTGCGCCAAGCACGATGCCGGCGGCCTTTGGGCGGAAGACCCGGCGCTGCGCGCGGTGGGCGACAAATGGATGGACTGGGCGCCCTCCACACTTGCGTCACCGTTTCGCGAAGTGTTCTGGAACCTCGTGCGGCGGACACCGGAAACCCGCGACAACGAATTGGTGGAACGGTGTTTGCCGATCTGCCGCACGCTGTTCGCACGGGTCGATCAGGCGCTTGCCGAGCAGCCCTATCTCTCCGGGGACACGTTCCGCATGGGCGACATCCCTGTCGGGTGCTTCGCCTATGGATGGTTCGAATTGGCCATCGAGCGCCCCGACCTGCCGCACCTCGCCGCCTGGTACGCGCGCATCAGCGCGCGGCCGGCCTTCAAGCGGGCGGTCGCTCTCCCGCTGACCTGACGCACCACGGCGTGTTCGGCTGATGATCTAACCGATGGTCGAAAGCGCCGGAAACGTCTCCAAAAGCCAATAGGAGGCGTTGGCGATCCAGCCGGACATGAAGGCGATGCCCGTCAGCACGAGCATCGCGCCCATCACCTTCTCGATGACGGGCAGGAATCGCCGCATGTGCCGCAACCCGTTCAGGAACGGGCGCACGGCGAGGGCCGCCAGAAGGAACGGCACGCCCAGCCCCGCGGAATAGACCGCGAGCAACAGCGCCCCCTTGGCGACGGTCGCCTCGGACCCGGCCACCGCCAGGATCGCGCCGAGGACCGGCCCGAGACACGGAGTCCAGCCGAAGGCAAACGCCAGCCCCATCACGAACGCGCCCCAGATGCCGGTAGGCGGCGCCACATCCTTGCGCGCGGTGCGGGACAACAGGGTGATGCGGAAGACCCCGAGGAAGTTCAATCCCATCACGATGATGGCGAGACCGGCGATGATCGATAGCACCTCGATGTGGGCGCGCAGCACGTCACCGATGGCGGACGCTCCGGCGCCCAGCGCCACGAACACCGTCGAAAAGCCGGCCACAAACAGCAACGCGCCGGCAAAGGTGCGCGCCGCCACGCGTTCCAGCGGGCGCGAATTGGTCAGGTCCTCGAGCGTGGTGCCGCCGATGAAGCAGAGATAGGGCGGCACCAGCGGCAGGACGCAGGGCGAAAGGAAGCTTGCGAGACCGGCAAGAAACGCGGCGGGAAGGGTAACGTCGGCCATCTGGACCCTGAAGGAGAAGCTGTGGCGGGGCCACGGCAATGAGGCTTCATGGCCTCTCGTGACGCCGGCGGCAACCCTTCCGCAGCCCCCTCCCCCTTATGTGAAGGCCAATCCTGATGTGCAGCCCGCAAGGAAGCCATTGATCGCAAGCCCCGCCTTCGTGCACACAGGGGAAAGAACCCTCGCGCGGATATCATGGTGCGCCACAATCTCATCACCGATGTGCCGGGCATCCGCGTCGGCCATGCCGGGGACCTCGCGCTCGGGTCGGGGACCACCGTCGTTCTGTGCGACGCGCCCACCATCGGCGCGGTGGATGTCCGCGGCGGCAGCCCCGGGACGCGCGAGACCGACCTGCTCGACCCGTCGGCCAGCGTCGATCTCGTGGACGCCATCGTTCTTTCCGGCGGATCGGCTTTCGGCCTGGATGCGGCGAGCGGCGCAATGGCCTGGCTCGCGAGCGAGGGGCGCGGCTTCGCGGTGGGCGCGGCGCGCGTGCCCATCGTGCCCGCCGCCATCCTGTTCGACCTCCTGAACGGCGGCGACAAGGCATGGGGCGCGGACCCTCCTTACCGCGCCTTTGGATATACGGCCGCCGCTGCCGCGCGTTACGGCGACTTTCCGCTTGGCACCGTGGGCGCGGGCATCGGCGCCGCGTGCGCCGGGGTGAAGGGCGGTCTCGGCTCGGCCTCGATGATTTCGGCGACCGGCCATGTGGTGGGCGCGCTGGTGGCGGCAAATCCCGTGGGCTCGCCGCTGATTGGCGGCGGCCCACATTTTCGCGCGGCACCTTATGAGCGTGATGGGGAATTCGGCGGGCTCGGGTTTCCCCAATCCTGGCCTGACGAGGCATCCGCCCCACCGCTGAAGGGCACCGCCGCGCGCACCAGCACAACGATCGCAATCATTGCCACCGATGCGGTGCTGTCTTCCCGTCAGGCCAGGCGACTGGCGGTGATGGCGCAGGACGGCTTTGCCTTGTCGATCTACCCGGTCCATACCCCGCTCGACGGCGACTGCGTTTTTGCACTCGCCACCGGACAAAAGCCGCTTGAGCCGACGCTCGCTGCGGAAAGCCTGCTCGGCGCCGCCGCCGCCCATGTCATGGCGCGGGCGGTGGCGCGGGCCATCCACGCCGCCACGTCCCTGCCCTTCCCGAACGCGCAGCCCGCCTGGCGCGACCTTTTCACCTGAGGATTTCGAGCCATGCCCGCCTTGCCGCCGATCCAGCCCGTACGCCGGCGCCGCGACCCGTCGCTGCCTTCCCTGAAGGGGCTGCTCGCCATCATCTTCTGGTGCGCCTGCGGCATCACGGCGATCCCACTGGCCGGCATCTTCACGCTGATTTCCGCGCTGGGGCCGCAGGCGGCGCTGTCCGCCGTCGTCGATTCGCTATCGGGCGATGCCATGGCGACGCAGGTTTTGCGCTATGGCCTCATTCCGCAGTTTGTCCTCTTCATCTGGGCCGTTTCCTTCGTGGTGCTCACGGTGATGCGACGCGCCGCCGCCCTCACCGTCGCCCCCGGCCTGTTCTTTCTTTGGTTCGCGGTGACCGCGCTCTGCCAGTTTGCGATCCGCAGTGCCATCGCCCAGGGCGATCTGTCGGTGGGCGACCTTGCGGCCCTGCTGCCGGGATTGCTGGCGCAGGGCGTCGGCGCGGCGGCATTCTGGGGCTACATGCGCAGCGCCGGGCAGCCCAAGCTTTATTTCACGCGTTGAACCGCTCAACGCCGTAGGGCGTCGGATCGGTGAAGGTGGCGGCGCCGGTCATCATCTGGGTCAAAAGCAGGCCGGTGACCGGTCCCAGAGTGAAGCCCCAATGGCTGTGACCGAAATTGAGAAACATCCCCGGCTGGCCCGGCGCTGGACCGACAACCGGCTTTGAATCCGAAAACGCCGGGCGGCGGCCGAGCCAGGGTTCGGCTTCACGCACAGCACCAAGCGGCAGCAGTTTGCGGGCGAGCGGCACCACCAGATCGACCTGCCGCCGGTCCGGTGGATCATCGCGCTTGGCGAATTCGATGCCAGTGGTCACCCGCACCCCGTATTTGGTCGATTGCAGGCAGAAGCCGCCGGCGCGGTCCACCACGGCGCGAGAGAGCGTGATGCCGGGCTCGGGTGCGAGGTGGACGTGATAGCCGCGCTTCACCGCGAACGGCAGCTTGAGCCCCAGCAGACCGAACAGGTCCATGCTCCAGGGCCCCAGGCACAGCACCACGCGATCCGCACTCACCGGTCCCGCCTGCGCATCAACTCGCCAGCGTGTGCCGTTGCGCGCGAGGCTGCGGGCATCCCCCTTCAAGAGAATGCCGCCCTCTTGCACAAAGAGATTGGCATATGCCTTCACGAGACCGCCGGGATCGCTGCAATTGTCGCAGTCCGGCCAGAAGGAACCTCGCAGGAAATCCGGCCGCAGATGCGGCTCCAGTTTCAGCACGCCTTGCGCGTCCAGTTCTTCATAGGCCACGCCCAGCGCCCGTGCGAGTTCGCGCTCGGCAGCGGCGGAGGCATAATCCGCCTCGGATCGATAGATCTTCACCCAGCCGGTGGGGGTCAGCAGTCCGGTGGCCTTGGAGGCTTCGGCGAACACCCGGTGCTCGGCGCGAGCGCGTGACATCAGCGGGCGCATGTCACGCGCTGTTTTCGCCATGCCGGCCTTCCCGGACGCCTGGAAATAAGCCAGCAGCCACGGCATGAAGCCGGGCAGCGCGCCAAGCCGGTAATTGCTTTGCGGCGCCAGCTTGAGGGCGTGGCGCACCAGAATAGCGAGGTCGCGCGGGAACGAGACCGGAAACAGCGCGCTTCCCTCGATCACCCCGGCATTGCCGAAGGAGGTTTCCTCCCCTGGCGCGCGGCGGTCCATCAGAACCACCGAAAGACCGGCCCGGCGCAGATGAAGCGCCGTAGAGACGCCCACCATGCCGGCACCAAGCACGAGAACGTCCGCCTGCGCCATCATGGTCCCCTTAAGCGTGAGGGATCATCCTAACCGGCGGAGGATGCTTTTCCACCGCGCTCTGCGTCGCGCCCGGCACGCCAGCGCGTGATGACGAAGGCGATGTAGACACCCACCAGCGTCGCGGCGAGGCCATACCAGGTGAGGGCATATTCCAGATGCTTGTTGGGGAAGGCGAGCCGCGTCTCCCCGCCCTGCGGCAGGCCGCCGGGATTCGGGGTTGCATTGGCATCGATCACGAACGGCGCCACCTTTTTGAGACCGCGCGCGGCGCCGATCTCAAGCGGGTCGCGGCGATACCATGCATTTCGCGCAGGATCATTGGCGGGCACGAACCAGCTCGGTTCCTCGGCGAGCCGCAGCAGGCCGGTGACCGTGACATCTCCCTGGACCTGCCCTTCGGCACGCGTGACGGGATCGCGCCGATCCTCGGGCACGAAGCCGCGGTTGATCAGGATGGCGCTGCCGTCGGGCCGCATCAGCGGCGTGATCACCGAGAAGCCGGGTCCCTTGAACGGCCCCTTGCCGTCGGACAGCACGGTGTAGATCAGTGTCTCGCGGCTATGGTCGAAACGCCCCGTGGCGGTGACGGGCTGGTATTCGTCCTGCTCGCGGTCAAGCGCCGGCCAGTCTCGCGGGCCGGGAGCCGGTCTAGGCGCGGCTGCGGTGCGCTGCTCCACCTGGGCGACCAGCCCATTCTTCCAGGCCAGCCGCTCCAATTGCCAGGTCCCGAGCCCGGCGAGGAACACGAAGGTTCCGAGCGCGAACACGGTGGGGATGACGAGGCCGCGCCTGTTCATTCGCCCGAACGCTGCTCCAGTTTCCCCTCTGCTGCACGGTTGCGATACTGAAGCGCGATCAGCACCCCCTTGAAAGGACGCAGCAAACCGAGCGTCACGAGCAGGATGGCGGGCATCCACAGCATCGCATGAACCCAGAGCGGCGGCTGCCATCTGGCTTCGACCCAAAACGCCAAGGCCACAACCACGAAGCCGCCGAACAGGATGACGAACACCGCCGGCCCATCGCCCGCATCGATGAAGGCGTAATCGAGCCCGCAGGCCTCGCAGCGCGGCGCGGTGTCCAGAAAGCCCTTGAACAGCTTGCCCTTGCCGCAGCGCGGGCAGCGACACCTCAGCCCGGCGGAAACCGGAGAAATCGGGGCGTGATAGGGTGCCAGAGCCATGCGCGCGTGTCCGTCAAACGCAAACGGGGCGGCTTTTGCCGCCCCGTCCGCCGATCCCAGGGATCAAGGGTTCATCCGCCGTGGCCCGAGCTGCCGCCCACCGCCCAGACATAGACGAAAGTGAACAGAAACAGCCACACCACGTCCACGAAGTGCCAATACCAAGCCGCCGCCTCGAAGCCGAAATGACGCTCCGGGGTGAACTGGCCGGCCGCGGCACGCAGCAGACAGACAAAGAGGAAGATGGTGCCGACGATCACATGGAAGCCATGGAAGCCGGTCGCCATGAAGAAGGTCGCGCCATAGATGTTGCCCGAGAATGCGAAGTGCGCGTGGGCATATTCAAATGCCTGGCAGGAGCTGAACAGCACGCCCAGCAGCACAGTGCACACCAGGCCCCACTTCAGGCCCTGGCGGTCGCCTTCCAGGAGCGCATGGTGCGCCCAGGTCACGGTGGTGCCGGAGGTCAGCAGGATCAGGGTGTTGAGCAGCGGCAGATGCCAGGGATCGAGCGATTCGATGCCGTGGGGCGGCCACACGCCGCCGGTCACGTCGAGGCGCTGGTAGTTGATGCCCTCGCCCACGAACAGCGCCGCGTCGAAGAAGGCCCAGAACCACGCCACGAAGAACATGACTTCAGAGGCGATGAACAGGATCATCCCATAGCGGAATGCGATCATCACCACCGGGGTATAAACGGCAGTCTTGCTCTCGCGGAGCATGTCCCGCCACCAACCGAAGAAGGTGTAGAGAACGCCGATGAAGCCGACGATCATGGGGATCACGGTGCCGCCGTGCATCCACACGACCGCGCCGACGGTCAGGATGAACGCCGAAATCGCCCCGATGATGGGCCACGGGCTCGGATCCACCATGTGGTAGTCGTGGTGCTTGACGTGTGCCTCGGCCATCGCAGGCGGCCTCCCCTTCCAGCTCAGTATTTCCTAACGGGGCAAGCGCCCCGCCGCAATGGCGGCCTAATGTCCCGCCCTGTATTCGTTCCAGACTCTTCGTCTCACCCGCCGCCGCCGCCGACCTTCTCAGCCGACGCCGCCTTGGGCGCGGGCGCCTTGGCGGGGAAAAATGTGTAGGACAACGTAATGGTCCGCACGTTCTTCATCTCCGAATCCTGCTCGATGGAGGGGTCGATGTAGAACACCACCGGCATGTCGATCTTTTCGCTGCCTTCCAGCGTCTGCTCATTGAAGCAGAAGCACTGCATCTTCACGAAATAGAAGCCGGACTGGGTGGGCGTCACATTGTAGGTGGCATTGCCGTAGGTCGGCGTCTTGGACTGATTCTCGGCTCGAAAATAGACCAGCTTGGTCTCGCCCACCTTGACGTCCACCGAGGTCTGCTCCGGCTTGAACACCCAGGGGAGACCAGCAGCCACATTGGCGTCGAAGCGCACCGTGATGACCCGCTCGGACGTGGAGGTCGGCCCCGCCGCGCTATAGCGGGTGGCGCCACCGAATCCGGTCAGGCTGCAGAACATGGCGTAAAGCGGAACAGCCGCATAAGCCGCGCCCACCATGGCGGCGACGAACAGCGCGCAGGAAGCGGCGACCAGCTTGTGCCGGGAGATGCCCCGCACCCGCAGTTTGCGCTCCTCGTCAGTCTTCACCTTGTCGGTCTCCAGCCGTTCCATTGCGGCCTCACAGCGGCCGGTTCAAAACGTTCGGCCCCAGCTTCACGATGGTCACTACGTAAAAGAGGACCACCAGGAAACCGAGCACCGAGGCAACCGCGATGGATCGTGCCCGGCGCCGCCGCTTCTGTTCCGGCGTCAGCACAACGCCATCCAAGCGCGGCGGCTCGGGCGTGTTTGGGGGGGTATTCTTGAGGTCAGTCACCATCAGATCCCCGGCACCAAGGCTTCGACGAGCAGCGTGGCGAACAACAGGAAGAGATAAAGGATGGAGAATCCGAAAAGCCGGCGCGCGTTACGCACAGCCTCATCCCCGGTTCGCGTGCGGTAGACCGAGACGGCAAGCCAGATCATGCCCGCTCCCGTCACTCCTGAGATGATCGCATAGCCGATGCCGGCATACCCCAGGACGAAGGGCAAAACCGCAAGCGGCGCCAGGAACAGCGTGTAGAGCAGGATCTGCCGACGGGTTTCGTCCGGCCCAGCCGTCACCGGCAGCATGGGCACGCCCGCGCGGGCGTAATCATCGGCGCGGTAGAGCGCCAGCGCCCAGAAGTGGGGCGGGGTCCAAAAGAAGATGATGGCGACCAGAAGCAGGCTTTCCAGGCTCACCGTGCCGGAGGCTGCGGCCCAGGCCACCAACGGCGGCAGGGCACCGGCGAGCCCGCCGATGACGATGTTCTGCGGCGTCGAACGCTTCAGCCACATGGAATAGACGACGACATAGAAGAAGATCGTGAAGGCGAGCAGCGCGGCCGAAAGCACGTTCACGAACAGGCCGAGCACGACCACCGAGAAGGCGGAAAGCGTCAGGCCGAATGCCAGCGCCTCCTGAGGCGCCATGCGGCCAGCAGGAATCGGCCGCTTCTGGGTGCGCGACATGACCGCGTCGATGTCGGCGTCCCACCACATATTCAGGGCGCCGGCTGCGCCCGCGCCAACCGCGATACAGAGAATAGCGGTGAAGGCGATCACCGGATGGACATGATCCGGCGCACGCACCAGGCCGACAAGGGCCGTGAAGACCACCAGAGACATGACGCGGGGCTTGAGCAGGGCAAGGTAATCACGCGGGGAGGCCATTCCCACGTCGATATCGGGGGTAACCCCCGGCTGGTTCATGCTCGCGCTGACATCACTCATATCTACCTGCCCTTCGGGGCGTCCTGGGGGGAGCCCGTCAAGCGGGTCCGCCGTCATGATACCACGCCGCGTCGCGACGTTCGCCACCCGCCCCTAAAGCGGCCGGCGCGGGAGTGCCGCGCCGGCCGAACTTTCATCATCCGCGAAGGACGATCACTTGATCTTCGGCAGCACTTCAAAGTGGTGGAACGGCGGAGGAGAGCTGAGCGTCCATTCCAGGGTGGTCGCGCCGGGACCCCAGGGATTGTCGCCCGCCAGCTCCTTGCGGCGGAAGGCAACCACGTTGCCGACGATGAATATGATCACCGCCACGCCCGAGATGTAGGAACCGATCGAGGATACGAAGTTCCAGTGGGCGAACGCGTCGGGATAGTCGACATAGCGGCGAGGCATGCCGGCGAGGCCGAGGAAGTGCTGCGGAAAGAAGACCATGTTCACGCCGATGAACGTGACCCAGAAGTGCAGCTTGCCCCAGAATTCCGGGATCATGTAGCCACTCATCTTCGGGAACCAGTAGTAGTAGCCGGCGAAGATCGCGAACACGGCACCCAGCGACAGCACGTAATGGAAGTGCGCCACCACGTAATATGTGTCCTGGAGCGAGCGGTCGATGCCGGCGTTGGAAAGCACCACACCGGTGACGCCGCCGACGGTGAACAGGAAGATGAAGCCGATCGCCCAAATCATCGGGGTGCGGAACTGAACTGAGCCGCCCCACATGGTGGCGATCCAGGAGAAGATCTTCACGCCCGTGGGCACCGCGATGATCATCGTAGCGGCAACGAAGTAGGACTGCGTCGCTGCGGAGAGACCCACCGTGTACATGTGATGCGCCCACACCACGAAGCCCACCGCGCCGATCGCAACCATGGCGTAGGCCATGCCGAGATAGCCGAACACGGGCTTGCGCGAGAAGGTGGAGATGATGTGCGAGACGATGCCGAAGCCGGGCAGGATGAGGATGTAGACCTCGGGGTGCCCGAAGAACCAGAACAGATGCTGGAACAGGATCGGGTCGCCGCCGCCGGCGGGATCGAAGAAGGTGGTGCCGAAGTTGCGATCCGTCAGCAGCATGGTGATGGCGCCCGCCAGCACCGGCAGCGACAGCAGCAGGAGGAACGCGGTGACAAGCTGCGACCAGGCGAACAGCGGCATCTTGTGCAGCGTCATGCCCGGCGCACGCATGTTGAGAATGGTTGTGATGAGGTTGATCGCGCCCAGGATCGACGAGGCGCCAGCGATGTGCAGCGCGAAGATCAGGAAGTCCATGGCCGGACCGGGATGGCCAAGCTTGGACGAGAGGGGCGGATAGATGGTCCAGCCGCCGCCAAAGCCGTTGGAACCGGCAGCGCCCTCGACGAACAACGAAATGATGGCCAGGCCGAAGGCCGGGGGCATCAGCCAGAAGGCGATGTTGTTGATGCGGGGAAACGCGGTGTCCGGCGCGCCGATCATCAGCGGCACGAAATAGTTTCCGAAGCCGCCGATTAGCGCGGGCATCACCATGAAGAAGATCATGATGAGGCCGTGGCCTGTGGTGAAGACGTTAAAGGTCTGCGGATTTTTGAAATACTGAAGCCCAGGCTCCATCAATTCCATGCGGATGGCGATGGACAAGGCGCCGCCCACGATCCCCGCGATTACCGCGAAGATCAGGTACATGATGCCGATGTCTTTATTGTTGGTCGAAAACACCCAACGCCGCCATCCCGTGGGGATGTGGTGATCGATGTCCGCGTGCGCCTCGGTGGCCATGAGCACTGTCCTCAATATGCAGACGTCGCCGTCTCGTCCTTTGATCGCCCCGCCAGCGGGACGCCCTCGGGCGCCCGGTCAAGCCGCCGGGCGTGGGAATGTCGTCACCGCGTCGCGTCGGCGAACTGCAGCTGCGAGGGCACAGGCGCCTCGGAGAACTTCTGCTTGGCCTGGGCGACCCAGGCGTTGAATGCGTCTTCGCTCACCACACGCACCGCAATCGGCATGTACGCATGGTCACGGCCGCAAAGCTCGGAGCACTGGCCGTAATAGACGCCTTCCTTGGTGGCCTTGAACCAAGTCTCGTTCAGGCGGCCCGGAAGGGCGTCGATCTTGATGCCGAAGGACGGCACGGCGAACGAATGGATCACATCCGCTCCGGTCACCAGCACACGCACCGTCTTGTTGACGGGGACCACCACCTCATTGTCCACCGCCAGCAGGCGCGGCTGGCCGGGCTTGAGGTCCTTCTCGGGGATCATGAGGGAATCGAAACCGAAAGCGCCGTTGTCGGGGTATTCGTAGGACCAGTACCACTGGTGGCCGACAGCCTTGATGGTGATGTCGGGCTGCGGAATGTTCAGCTCAAGGTGCAGCAGCCGGAATGATGGGATGGCGATCGCCACCAGGATCATCACGGGAACCACGGTCCAGACCACCTCTATGAGCGTGTTGTGCGAGGTCTTGGAGGGAACCGGGTTCTTCTTCTCATTGAAGCGCACGACCACGACGGCCAGAAGCACTGTCACGAACAGCACGATGGCCGTGATGATGATGAGAAGGAAATGATTGAAGGAGTGGATGCTCTCCATGACAGGCGTGGCGGCATCCTGGAAGCCGATCTGCCAGTCGGAAGGCTGGCCCATTCCGGCCCACGCAGCCGCGCTCGACAGGATCGCGGCAGCCGGCAAGGCCACGGCGAGAGCGGCGGTGCGAACGAAGGACCTCATGTGGTTTTCTCTCCCTGAGCGGCGCCGCCGCTGCCGACCCTGTGCTCAACATCGTCCGGCCAACACCGGACCCGCCCCCTGGAGTGGAGGGCGCCTTTCTTGAAGTTACTTCAAACACAAATCCTACCGCCCCGCAATTGCGTCCCGGCAGCGCACGATGCGACAGAAGGTCGGCCCGACTCCGGCTTCTCGCGACGCCGTGCCACGCCTTACGCTGGGGCCTTCTGGACGCGGCGGCGAAAAGCGCGCATGCCCCTTCCACCTGCGCGCGGAAAGCTGCGGGAAAGGTTTTATAGCCAAAAGGGCTGCCTCATCCTTGACAAGGATTGTCAGCCTTTTAAGCGAGAAGGTCGGGCCTGAACGATCCGTCCCGTCCTCTTCAGAAGCGGCGTCGCCGCCAAGTTTCGGAGCCGGTGTCCATGGGGTTCACGTTGTCGGCGGGCGAGGCCCGCGGGTCGGTCGCTATCGCTTCACGGCAGGGCAAGGCGCTCGGCCTGCTGGCTTTTGCCGCCCTTATCCTCGCTACCCTCACCGGCACGCCGGCCCATGCCCAGGGCGTGGTGAAGCAGGTGTTCAACGACTGGCAGATTCGCTGCGACACGCCCCCCGGCGCGCAGGGCGAGCAATGCGTACTGCTCCAGAGCGTTCAGGCGGAAGACCGCCCGAACGTCGGCCTCACCATCATCATCCTGAAGACCGCCGACCAGAAAAGCCGGCTGTTGCGTGTGCTGGCGCCGCTCGGCGTGCTCATTCCCTCAGGGCTCGGCCTCAAGATCGACGATGCGGACGTCGGCCGCGCCGGCTTCGTGCGCTGCCTGCCCAATGGTTGCGTCGCCGAAGTGGTGATGGATGATACGCTGATCGGCCGATTGAGGCAGGGCAAGCAGGCGACCTTCATCATTTTCCAGACCCCGGAAGAGGGAATCGGCATCCCGGTCAGCCTCAACGGATTCGGCCCCGGCTTCGACGCTCTTAAATAGCCCGCCATCCGCGCCGCGCCTGACGGTTAGGTATTTTACGGTCGGGCTTGGTTTGGCCATTCTCCCTGCGCAGAAGGTCGGTCGAGCCTTGAGCGCAGGCGTGGCGGAGACGGAGCCGGAATGCACGGGGACGACCACACACTCTTTATCGCCGGCCTCGCCTTCCTCGCGGCAGCGGTCATTTCGGTGCCGATCGCCAAGCGACTCGGTCTGTCTCCCGTGGTGGGCTACCTCGCGGCGGGGATAGCCATCGGCCCGGTGGGCTTCAACGTCGCCGACCCGAGCGTCGTGATTACGATCGCCGAACTGGGTGTGGTCCTGCTGCTGTTCCTGATCGGGATGGAGCTTCAGCCCTCTCGCTTGCTCTCCATGGGCCGCTACATCTTCGGGCTCGGCACCGCGCAGCTTCTTGTTACTGGCCTGGTGATCGCCGTGGTGGGCTGGAGCCTGGGCCTGGGCCTTGCCGGCGCGATCATTGCCGGCATGGCGCTGGCCATGTCCGCCACCTCCATCGCCTTGCAACTTCTCAACGAGCGGGGCGAACTCTCGTCCGGGTATGGGCAGCGGGCCTTCTCAATCCTGCTGTTCCAGGACATCGCCATCGTGCCGCTGCTGGCTCTGGTGCCGCTGCTGGCGCCAGCCACGTCGAGCACCGCCAGCGACCCCATGGCGACCGCGCTCCAGGCGGGCGCGGCGATCGCCGCCGTGGCAGGCATCGTCCTGGCGGGACGCTACCTTCTGAACCCGCTGTTCCGCCTCCTCGCCCGCTCCGGCGCGCGCGAGGCGATGACGGCGGCGGCGCTGCTGGTGGTTCTCGGGTCTGCCGGGCTCATGGCGTCGGTGGGACTCTCCATGGCGCTCGGCGCGTTCATCGCTGGCCTGCTGCTATCGGAAAGCACCTTCCGCCACGAGCTTGAGGCCAATATCGACGCCTTTCGCGGACTGCTTCTGTCGTTCTTCTTCATGGGCATTGGCATGTCGCTGGACCTCGCGGTCCTGCTCCCACACATCGTGCCGCTGGTGCTCGCGGCGGTCATGATCACCGCAATCAAGTTCGGCGTGGTGTTCGGCCTTTACCGAACCGATCACAACACCCGCGCGGACGCGCTGCGGGCCGGCGCGGTGCTGATGCCGGCGGGTGAGTTCGCCTTCGTGCTGTTTCCGCTCGCCCTGGCGAACGGCATCCTCTCGAAGGAGCAGAGCGAGTTCCTCACCGCCACAGCGGCGCTCACTATGATGATCGGCCCCCTGGTGTTCGCGGGAATCATCCACATCCTGCCGCGCTTCCGCAAAGCCGAGGTCGAGCCCGAACCGGACGATTTCACCGATGCCGAAGGGCGCGTGCTCATCATCGGATTCGGCCGATTCGGCCAAATTGTCTCGCAATGCCTTCTCGCGGAAGGGGTCGGCGTCACCATCATCGACAGTGACGTGGAGATGATCCAGAGCGCCGGCCGTTTCGGGGTGCACATCTATTATGGCGACGGCACGCGCCTTGACGTTCTTCGTGCGGCGGGCGCCGAGCAGGCCGAAGTGATCGCGGTGTGCGTCGACGACCGCGAGGCGGCCGACCGGATCGTCGATATCGTCCAGGCCAGCATGCCGAACGTCCGGCTCCATGTGCGCAGCTATGACCGAGCCCATTCCATGGACCTGCTGCGCAAGGGCGTGGACTACGAAATGCGCGAGACACTCGAATCAGCCTTTTCGTTCGGCGGGCGCACGCTTGAGGCGCTCGGCCTGGAGCGCGAGGCGGTCGCCGAACTGGTAGCGGATGTCCGTGCCCGCGACCGCACGCGTCTCCAGCGGCAGGTGGAAGAGGGCCTTTATGCGGGCATCGATCTCATGACGCCCAGCAAGCTCGAGCCAGAGCCGCTTACCGAACCGGAAAAGCCGGCGAAGCCGCTCAATCCGGAGGCTCAGGACGTGCTGAGCCACGAAACCGAGTTCTCCGGCTGACCGGATGCCGTCGCATTTCATCTCGGCGGTCATCTTCCCGTGATTTCGGCGAGATCATGGCATAAGGTTCCGGGCAGGAGGCGGCCATGGATCCTTTCGTTCAGTTGTTGCGTGCGGCGCAGGGTGGCCAGGGGCTGGACAACCTCGCGCGATTCTATGGACTTTCAGTTCAGCAGGCCCAAACGGCTGCCGAGGCGGTCATGCCGGCCTTCGCGGTCGGGCTGCAGAAGTCGATGCAGTCGCCGGAGAAGCTCGCGCAACTCATGGCGCTGATGATGCGCGGCCCCTATGGGGCTCTCTACGACCAGAGCACGACCGCTCCCGCGCAGTTGCACGCACCCGGTTCCCAGGCGCTCGATGCGGTGTTCGGTTCCCCCGAGGTCAGTCGCGCCGTGGTCAATCAGGCGGCAGCCTCCACCGGTCTCGGCATCGCCGTGGTCAAGCAGATGGTGCCGGATTTCGCGGCCTTGGTGGTGGGCGGTCTCACCAAGTCGCTTGCCGCTTCCGGAGCGCTAAACCAGATGCTTGCTGGCATGATCGCCCGCGCCAACGGCCAGCCGACCCCCACGGGCAATCCCTGGATCGACGGCATGTCCATGATGATGGCCTCCCCGGGCCGCGGAAAATCCACCGGCAATCCCTGGGTCGACGCGTTCGCGCAAATGATGGTGCAGTCTCCCTGGGGCGGCGCCGGAGTGGGGGGAAACCCCTGGCAGGAGATGATCAACGCAACCATGGCCAATATGGGTGCCGCCATGCCGAAGCCGATATCGGCCGCGCCGCCGCCGCCTCCCCCGCCGGCCCCACCCGCGCTCGGCCAGTGGCCGTTGCAGGATTATTTCGCCCAATTGTTCGCGAACGGCTTTCCCCCCGGCGCCTCCGGCAAGCGTGATGCAACGCCCTACGATCCGTTCACCGCTTTCTATCCGATGGCGGATTTCTGGAGCCAGATGCTGGACCGCACTTCGGGCCATCAGCAGGGCCGCAACGGCCCGCCGGACCGTAAGAAGAAATGAAAAAGGCCCGTGCGGACCATTTCGGTCTGCACGGGCCAGTGAGCGGTCTCGAGGGGGCTCGACCGCCCGTTCTTCGTCGGCCGGGGCTAAACGCGCCCCGGCGAATCGTCCAGCTTCATCCCCAGCGGGAAGCGCGCGCCCGGAGCTTGGCCGCAGCGCGACGCTCCACCGAGCGGGTGACAAGCACATGGGTCGCATCGCGCCAGATCGGCTCGGACGCGGCATCGCGCACGTCGGAGCGGGTCAGACCAATATCGCGCAGCATGTGGTCGTCCAGGCGCCCCAGTTGGTTGAGGGCATGACGACGCTCAATGGCGCGCGCAACTTTCATGGTCAGGCCCGCGGCCTGAAGAAGAAAGTGGGCCAACGTCGTGCCGACGGGGGCGACGATGGTTGTGCGGGTCTCGCCATAAACGCTCATGATGCTCTCCATTCCAACCGCAACGCACTGTCTCTCCTCGACATCGGGCAGGACACCCGATTTCTCACGCTGCGTTGCACCCGTTTTGCACTGCCGCGATGAATCAAACTAGCGAATGTTATTAATCTGACTTATCATTATCGGTGATATGACAGGATTATCCCATGACCATTCTGTTTGATGGGGATCAGCTCCGGACCTTCGTCGCCATCGCCGAAACCGGAAGTTTCACCCGCGCGGCCGAAGTGGTTCACAAGACACAGTCGGCTGTGTCCATGCAGATGAAGCGGCTTGAGGAGCGGGTCGGGCGGCCGATCTTTTCGCGCGAGGGACGCTCGTCCAAATTGACCCCGGAAGGCGAGCGTCTGCTGGATTACGCGCGGCGCATCGTCAAGCTGAACCTTGAAGCGGTGGCGAGCTTCGCGGATGCCACGCTCTCCGGCCACGTCTGCCTGGGCGTGCCGGACGATTATGCCGACCGCTACCTCCCCGAGATCATGGCGCGGTTTTCGCGCACCCACCCCTCGGTGGAACTCACCGTAATCTGCGAGCCGAGCACCGATCTCATCGAGCGCATCCGCAATGGCACAATCGATCTCGCCATCATCACCTATGCCGAGCATTCCTCCCGAGATGTCCAGGTGATCCGCCGCGAGCGCCTCTTATGGGTGTCGTCGGCGCGCCACTCGGCGCACCAGGAGACGCCGGTGCCGCTGGCCCTTGGCCGACCCACCTGCATGTGGCGGGATGTGGCTGTGACCCGGCTCAACGCCATGGGCCGCGCCCATCGCGTGCTTTATTCGAGCCCAAATGCGGGCGCGGTTTCGGCGGCAGTTCTGTCGGGTCTGGCGGTCTCGGTATTCCCAGAATCTGCCCTGCGCCAGGGCATGCGCGTTCTTGGACCGGCCGATGGCTTCCCGCCGCTGCCCCCTTGCGACATCGGCCTTCTGCGGAACCGTCACGAGCCCTCGCTGCTGGCCGATGCTCTCGCCCAGCACATCATCCAGGGTCTCGACAACGTCACCGAGGCGGACGCCGCCGAATAGTCATTCCGCCCGGCGCGGTGTGCGCAGGACCACGACATTGCCTAGCAAAACCAAGGCGATGCCGAAGCCGGCCATCCAGGTCCAGTGATACTGCTCGAAGGCAGTGGAGATCAGCAGCGCCACGATCGGAAACAGCACCGTTCCATAGCCCGCGCGACTCGCACCGATGCGCTTGATAAGTCGCATGTAGATCGCGAAGCCCAGCAGGGTCGGAAAGACGATCAAAAAGGCCAGCGCGCCGAGGTAGCGCGCAGTCCATTCCACCTGGAACGTCGCTCCCTTCATTACGGCGATCGCCAGCAGCAGCAGAAAGCCATAGGCCATGCTGAACGCATTGACCGAAGGCTGCGGCAGCCCCCGCTTGCCGACCGTCACCGACGCCATGCTACCGATCGTGAACAGCAGCGTCCCGGCAAGCCCGGACATCAATCCGAGATGCATCCCGGAGCCAAACCCTTCAGCCCGAAGATCGGGGCCGAACACCACCGCGACGCCGGCCACACCGAGCAGCGCGCCAAGAACGACGCGCGGCTGCGGCCAGGTGCGGGTCACGATCGCGGACAGAATCGGGATGAACACCGCCGTCAGGGCGAACACCACCGACATCTGCCCGGAGGTGAGGTGGAAGCCAGCGTAATAAAACGACAGAAAGTTCAGCGAGAACAATGTCGCCCCGAGCACGGCGAACAGCGCATGGTCACGGACAGAAAATGACAGCCGGCTGCGCGTGACGAACACCACGGCGAACATGCAGAGGGTGGCGATAAGAAAGCGCCATACGACCGACACAGAGGGATCGACCACGCCGAGTTGAAACCGCAACGGCAGCCAGGAACACCCGAAGATCAGGACATTGATGACATAAAGCACAATGTCCAACGGCCGGATGCTGGCGTTGGATGGGGTGGGAACGGACATTGAAATCCTCGAGGACCTTTTGCGCCAGGCAACGCGCCGGCACCCTCGGTAGAGACGCCGCCATGCGCACGGCATGGCGGCAGTCGTCAGTAGGCCAGCTCGGTAAGTGCCGGCTCCACCGACCCGTGCCAGGGGCCGGCATATTTCTCCAGCAGCACCTCCGCCAGAGTGCGGCGGGAGCCAAGAATCTCTTCCAGAGGCGCGAGGAAGCGCGTCTCGTCCCGACCCTGGCTGTCCAACTTGCGCCGGCGCACAAGGCCCGCCTTCGCGATGGCGACCACATCGCGCGCAATATCCAGCAGAGGACGGCCGGCGATCTCTGCGCCGAGCGCCAGGCGGGGCACGTCGTCGCGCAGGGTCTGGCGCTGCTCCGCAGTCCAATCCTTCACCAGATCGAGGGCGGCATCCAGGCTCTGCGTGTCGTAGAGGATGCCAGCCCAGAGCGCCGGCAATGCACACAGCTCCGCCCAGGGGCCCGCGTCCGCTCCGCGCATTTCCAGGAACCGCTTCAGCCGAACTTCCGGGAAGATGGTGGAGAGGTGGTTGACCCAGTCGGACAGGGTCGCGGTCTCGCCCGGCAGCAGGGAATTGCGGCCGGCCAGAAGATCGCGGAACGACGAGCCGGAAACGTCCACATAGGCATCGCCGCGCTTGACGAAATACATCGGCACATCAAGCGCATAGTCCACATACCGCTCGAAGCCCATGCCCGGCTCGAACGCAAACGGCAGCATACCGGAGCGGTCCGCGTCGGTGTGGCGCCAGATTTCGGAGCGGAAGGTCAGGAAGCCGTTGGGCTTGCCCTCGGTGAAGGGCGAATTGGCGAACAGTGCGGTCGCGACAGGCTGAAGCGCGACGCTCGCCTGGAGCTTGCGCACCATGTCGGCTTCTGAGGAGAAGTCGAGGTTCACCTGCACGGTGCAGGTGCGGAACATCATGTCGAGGCCGAGCGTGCCGACCTTGGGCATGTAGCCGGCCATGATTCTGTAACGCCCTTTGGGCATCACCGGCGTCTCGGCACGGGTCCATTTCGGGCTCATGCCGATGCCCATGAAGCGCAAGCCCAGCGGGTCCGCCACTTCGCGGAGATGGGTCAGGTGGGTATTGATCTCCGAGCAAGTCTCATGAACCGAGGATCAGCGGCGCGCCCGAAAGCTCGAACTGGCCGCCCGGCTCCAGCGAGATCGCGCCCCCGCCAACGGGGTCGGTCAAGCCGATGATCGTCTCGCCTTCCAGGATCGGGTCCCAGCCGGTAACAGTCTTCATCCCCTCCAGCACCGCGCGGATGCCGTTGGGCCCTTCATACGGCACCGGCTCGTGCCGGCCGACGGTGAACGGGATTTTCTCATGCTCGGTGCCGATGCGGAATGCGCTCTCCGGCTTGTTGCCGGCTTCCAGCCAGGCGACGAGTTCGTCGCGCGATTCGATCGGCGTTGCGTCCAGCATATCGCGGGCCATGCGCGCGTCTTCCCCTGCAAGCGGCCGGCAGATGCCTCCCGCCGCTCATATCCATAGCTCGACGGCGCCCAAGGCGCCGATGAAGGTGAAACTGCGCGGGGAGGGTGCGGCTCCTCGCGCGAATGCTCAAGAACAAGGCGCGCGGACCATACACGGCCAGCGCGCCCGAGCAAACCGCCTGCTGAGGCTGCCGTAGCGGGAGGTTTGATCCTTCCCGCGTCGCCCCCCTACCCTGCCTGTTTGCTGCCTTCGCGCGATATCCCGTGCACGCGTGCCTAAGCCGGCTCTGCGCGATCAAGCGGCCTTTTCGGTCGCCCGCTTCTTCTCTTCTTTCCACCAGTTCCTTCTTGGAGAGCTTGCCCACCAACGTCTTGGGCAGGCTGGTCCGGATTTCCACCTGCTTGGGCAACTCCACCTTCGACAGATGCTCGCGCAGGAAAAAGAGCAGTTCTTCCGGCGTTGCGCTCTTACCTTCGCGCAAAGTGACGAACGCTTTGGGCGCCTGTCCCCGGTAAGGATCGGGAATGCCGATCGCCACCGCCTCCGCCACCGCCGGGTGGAGATAGAGCGCCTCCTCGATCATGCGGGGATAGACATTATAGCCGCCGCACAGGATCACATCCTTGATGCGATCCACCAGGAACAGGTAGCCGTCGGCATCGAGATAGCCGACGTCCGCCGGTCCGAAACGCGCCCTCGATGAAGGCCGCGTGGGTTTCGTCCGGCGCGCGCCAATAGCCGATCATGACCTGCGGCCCGCGCGCGCAGACCTCGCCCTTTTGCCCGATGCCGACAACGCGGCTGGGGTCCAGGAGATCGCGGATTTCGATGGTGGTGCCCGGAAGCGGCTGGCCGACCCGAGCCGTCCTTGATGATTCCGTTTGGCGGGTTCGCGGTCAGCACCGGCGAAGTCTCGCTGAGGCCGTATCCCTCGATCAGCTTGCAGCCGCTCAATGCCTCGAACCGCGCCCGCACATCCGCCGGCAGCGGCGCGCCGCCGGAGACACCCAGGCGGAGCGACGACAGTGTCCGCGCCGTGATGCCGGGATAATTGTTGAGCGCGGTAAAAATGGTCGGCAACGCCGGGGAAGACCGTCGGCCGTTCCTTTTCGATGACGGCCACCAGATCCGCAAGGTTGAACCGGGGCACAAGGATGATCTCGCACCCCTTCGCGATCGGGACGTTCATCACATTGGTCATGGCAAACACATGGAACAGCGGCAGCACGCCCAGCACCTTGTCCTCGCCTTCGCGAATGGTGCAGACGTGCTGGATCACCTGATCGGCGTTGGCGGTGATGTTGGCGTGGGTGAGTTGCGCACCCTTGGGAACGCCCGTGGTGCCGCCGGTATATTGCAGCACGGCCACATCAACATCCGGCGTGATGTCCACCGGGCGGGGTCGAACCACATCGCGTGTGAGGTCCGCGAAGGTCAGGTGTCGGCCGTCCATGCGGTCAAAAACCGCGATATCCTTGCGCTTGAAAAGCTCGAAGCCGATCCCCTTCAGCCAGGGCAGCACGGCGCGCATCGGACAGACGATGATCTTGCTTAGCTGCGCCGCATCGGCGATGGCGGCGACGCGTGAATGGATGATCTTGAGATCGGGCACGACCATGATGGTGGTGCCGGAATTGCGGATCTGGTTTTCCAGCTCTCGCTCCACATAGAGCGGGCTGAAATTCACCACCGTGCCGCCGGCCTTCAGGATGGCGAAGTACAGGATGATCGAATACGGCATGTTCGGCAGGCACAGGCCGACCTTTGTGCCCTTGTCGACGCCGAGCCGCTGAAGACCCGCCGTCGCCTTGTCCACCAGCACGCCGAGCCTGCTCATAAGTCCAGGTGCGGCCCAGTGAAAGTCATGGCGGGACGAGAGCCGTGCTTGCGGACGCTCGCCTCGAGCAACTCATGCACCGGCCCGGTGTGGACGCCAGAAGTATCGACGGCGAGCATATCCGGCCTCCCGCTCGGAAGCGTGCGCCTCGCGGCAGCCATCAGGCCGCCAGCGGAGCGATCACGCTCCCGGCCCGTTGATCGGGCCTTGTCTTCGGAATCTGGCCGCCGCCTGGGGTCAGGCGGCAACCGCGCGAGCGCCCCCGCTCACTTGTGACGCGCACCGTCTTATTTGGTGACAAGAACCGTCTTGGGAAGGGGCGCGTCGAAGCGGTATCTTACGCCGACCGAGACGATATCCACATAGGCATTGCTGACATTCCGCATAGAGCGAGCCGCGCGTCGCGTTGCCAAGCTCGGTCGGGTTCTGCGAAATGGTGCCGTCCTGAGCGAAGATGTGGGTGTAGGCGAGGTCCATGCTCAGTTGCGGCGAGATGGCATAGGTCAGGCCGGCCGATGCCCAGATGCGGTTGCTGTCTGGTCAGGCGCGGCGTGCGGTAGGCGTCGGTGACGGGTGAGATTTCATATGCCAGACCGGCGCGCAGCGTCAGCTTGGGGTCCCACTGATATTCGACGCCGCCCGAGAAGAACCAGCCGTCGTCCCATTGCAGGTTCAGGATCGAGGGCCCGCCGGCGGCCGGGACCACCACGAGTTGCTGGAGCGATGACCAATTGGTCCACTCAACGGTGCCAAGGATGGTCCATTGCGGGTTGATCTGCGACCTGAAGCTGCCCGTAACCTGGTCCGGCAGCGTGAGGCCGGCCGTCGCCGCCAGGGTCGCGGCGGGGAGGCCGCCGGCAATTTCCAGATTGGTCAGACCCTGAAGATTCTGAGTGATCGCGGAGCGATAGCCGATGCCGACGGTGGTGCCGGGCACCACCGTGAACAGGGCGCCCAGCGAGAAGCCGTAGCCGATGTCATTGCCGTCGACGGTGGCCGACCCTTGCGGGAAGGTGGGCGGGCCGCCGAGAAGCTGCGCGTTGCTGAGGCGGGCCTCAATATAATTGGCATTGACGCCGCCGCCGATGGTCAGCCAGTCGGTGACCTTGTAGGCCAGGCTGCAGGCCCACATTGACGTCGAAAATGCTGCTGTAGCAGCCGTAATTGGCGCCGGACCAGTTGCAGGCCGCGTCGGTGATAAGGCCGAAGGGCGAAGTGACGGAGAGGCCGATGGCGAACCGGTCCCAGGCATAGCTGGCGTAGCCGGTCGGCAGGGCGGCGTTGTCGACGATGTCGCCGACACCTCGAGTGCCAAGGTTGTTGCCGAGCGGGCCGGTCGCGGAGATCACGTCGATGGAGGCGTGCGGGGCGATGTAGCTGATATTGCCCTCAAGCTGCATGCCGGGGACGAAGCTAATGGCCGCCGGATTCCAGTACATGGAGGCAAGGCCCGCGCCGCCCGCCGCGTTACCGGCGAATGACGTGCCCTGGTAATAGCTGCTCTGCTCGCGCAGCCCGAAGCCGCCAGCCCATGCCACCCCAGCGACGGGGACGGCCACGGATGCGAGAAGCACGGCCCTGACGATGCGGGACTGTCTAGCGGCATGTATCATTTGGGCGCCCCAAGCTGCGTTTCCTCGGATCGGATATCGCCAAGCGCTCTGCCGACGCCCTTAATGGTTCATCCCATCCCCTATACGTCAGCATGCCTATTCCATCGGGTGGGTCAACGGACTTTCCCCAGGTAGATGCTCATCAAGTTACACCTGTTGCTTTCTCGCCACGCCTTTAGCGGTGATGGGCAAGATGTCTGGCAGTTTTGATAGATTGCCTGCGCCGACTTCGCATCACCCATCAACTGCACGCCGCTCGAATCATGCCGATGGCGACATGACAAGACTGCATTCACCCATGTTGCGCTGCAATATTACTTACCGCTAAAATAACCGCAGCGCGGCAAAGATGGCACCCCGCTTGCGCACTTCGGCAAAGGATGTATCTTTAGTGCCGATACATGACGTATAGGTGAGGTCACGCCGTGACAGTTCGCAGTAGCGCCGAAGGCGCGCTCACCGACACTTTTTTCACGATATCGGAACTGGGCCGCGACCTATCGGTCACCGCCCGCACCATCCGCTTCTATGAGGACAAGGGCCTGATCGCGCCCCGGCGCGCCGGCAACATCCGCGTCTACACCAAGCGCGACCGCGCGCGGATGATGTTGATATTGCGCGGGAAAAGGCTCGGCTTCAGGCCTGCGGGAAATCAAGGAATACCTTGACCTCTACGATGTCGACGCCGCCCACGCGGAGCAGATCAGGTTGCTTTTGAAGAAGGTGCGAACCCGCCTCTCCTTGCTGGAGGAGCAGCGTGTCGCGCTGGAGGAAACCATCGTCGAGTTGAAGGAAGTGGAGAGCCAGACCCTGGCGGCGCTGGAAGCCGCCGGGCCGGCGCGGCGGTCGTCACGGAAAGCAGTCTGACCAGCAGCACCGTCTTCATTTCGCAGCACAAGAGGCCGCAGGATCGGCCGAACACGGGTGACGGCCCGGATAAGCAAGAAACAGCAAGCAAGAGATAATGGCAGGAGAGCCCATGCAGAACGTGGTCATCGCGGGATATGCCCGCTCGCCCTTCGCCCCCGCCAAGAAGGGCGAACTCGCCCGCGTGCGGCCGGATGATCTCGCCGCCCAGGTGGTGCGTGAACTGATCGTGCGCACAGGGGTCAAGCCCGAAGACATCGAGGACCTGATTCTCGGCTGCGCCTTTCCGGAGGCCGAACAGGGCTTCAACGTGGCGCGCCTGATCGGCATGATCGCGGAACTGCCCCAGTCGGTGGCGGGCGTCACGGTGAACCGCTTCTGCGGCTCCTCCATGCAGGCGATCCACATGGCGGCCGGGCAGATCCAGCTCGGGGCGGGCGACGTGTTCATCTGCGCCGGCGTGGAGAGCATGAGCCGCGTGCCCATGACCGGCTTCAACCCCATGCCGAACCCCGCGCTCTATGCGCAGAACCATGCCGCCTACATGGGGATGGGCGACACGGCGGAGAATGTCGCCCGTAAGTGGCAGATCACCCGCGCCGACCAGGATGCCTTCGCGCTTGAAAGCCAGCGCAAGGCCGCCACGGCCCAAGCCGACGGGCGGCTCGATGCAGAGATCGTCGCCATCACATCCAACGGCAAGACCATCGACAAGGACGGATGCATCCGCGTTGGCGCGACGGCTGAGGATTTCGCCGGCCTCAAGCCCGCGTTCGACCAGAACGGCTCGGTCACGGCAGGCACATCCTCGCCCCTCACAGACGGCGCCTCTGCGGTTCTGGTGTGTACCGAGGCCTATGCCGAGAAGCATGGCCTCGAACCCCTCGCCCGCCTGCGCGGTGTGGCGGTGGCCGGCTGCGCGCCGGAAATCATGGGCATCGGCCCTGTGGAAGCCACCCGCAAGGCGCTGCGCCGCTCGCAGATCGAGATCGGCGACATCAGCGTGGTCGAGCTTAACGAAGCGTTCGCGTCCCAGGCCCTGGCGTGCGCCCGTGAGCTCAACATTGCCGACGAGACGCTGAACATCGACGGCGGTGCCATTGCGCTCGGTCATCCGCTCGGCGCCACCGGCGCGCGGATCGTCGGCAAGGCGGCGGCCCTGCTGAAGCGCGAGGGGGGTCGCTATGCGCTGGCGACCCAGTGCATCGGCGGCGGCCAGGGCATCGCCACCGTTCTCGAGCGGGTGTGAGGCGCGCCATGAGCGACAATGGAAAGACCGCTGAAATCAAAAAAGTCGCCGTCATAGGCGCAGGCGTCATGGGCGCCGGCATCGCCGCCCATGTGGCGAATGCTGGCGTGGAGGTACTGCTTCTGGACATCGTGCCGGACGGCGCGAAGGATCGCAGCGCCATCGCCAAGGGCGCAATCGAGAAGCTGCTGAAGGCCGAGCCCGCCGCCTTCATGTCCAAGCGCGCGGCCCGGCTCGTCACGCCCGGCAATACCGAGGACGACCTCAAAAAACTCAGCGCATGCGACTGGATCATCGAGGCCGTGGTTGAACGGCTCGACGTGAAGCAGGCGCTCTACGCGAAGATCGACGCTGCCCGCAAACCCGGCACGCCGGTGTCCTCGAACACCTCGACCATTCCCCTGGCGGACCTCACCAAGGGCTCGCCCGACAGCTTCCGCCGCGATTTCCTCATCACCCACTTCTTCAACCCACCCCGCTACATGCGGCTGCTTGAAGTGGTCTCCGGCACAGACACCGACAAGGAGACGCTTGCGCGTGTCTCCCGCTTTGCCGACGTGAAGCTGGGCAAGACCATCGTGCCCTGCAAGGACACCCCCGGCTTCATCGCCAACCGCCTCGGCACCTATTGGATGCAGGCGGCGGTAATCCAGGCGCTGGACCTTGGCCTGACCGTGGAAGAGGCCGACGTGGTGATGGGACGTCCTTTCGGCTTCCCCAAGACCGGCGTGTTCGGGCTGCTCGACCTCGTCGGTCTCGACCTGATGCCCCACGTTCAGGGCAGCCTGAAGCGGGCCCTGCCCGCGAGCGACCCGTTCCACGCGCTGCTGCGCGATGTCCCGCTGATCGAGACCATGATCAAGACCGGCCTCACCGGCCGAAAGGGCAAGGGAGGCTTCTATCGCCTCAATCGCGATGGCGGCGGCAAGGCGAAGGAATCAATCGACCTCTCCACCGGGCAATACCGGAAGGAAGATAAAGCCGCGCTGCCGGAGGACACCGGCAGGGATATGGCCGCGCTGATCGCCGGCGATGGCCCGATGAGCCGCTACGCCTGGGGCGTGATGGGGCGCACCCTCGCCTATGCTGCGCGTCTCGTCCCGGAAGCCGCCGACGATATCGTTGCCGTCGATGAAGCCATGAGGCTCGGCTACAACTGGAAATGGGGTCCGTTCGAGCTGATCGACCGGATCGGCGCGGGCAAGCTGATCGCCCGCCTGCAGGCGGACGGCGCGGAAATCCCTGAGCTTCTCGCAAAGGCCGAAGCCAGCCCCTTCTACCGCGTCGACAACGGCCGCCGGCAATATCTCGGCACCGACGGCGCCTATCACGACATCGTACGGCCCGACGGCGTGCTGCTTCTGGCCGACATCAAGCTTGCCAGCGCGCCCGTGATGAAGAACGGCTCGGCCGCCCTGTGGGATATCGGCGACGGCGTGCTGTGCCTGGAATTCACCAGCAAGGGCAACTCGCTGGACGAGGGCATCATCACCCTGCTCAACCGCGCGATGAAGCTGGTGAAGGAGAAGCACAAGGCGCTCGTCATCTACAATGAGGGCTCGAACTTCTCCGTGGGCGCGAACCTCGGCCTTGCCCTGTTCGCTTGCAACATCGCCGCGTTCGGCGAAGTGGAGAAGCTGGTCGCCAACGGCCAGAAAGCCTATCAGGACCTGAAATATGCGCCCTTCCCCGTCGTATCGGCCCCGGCCGGCATGGCGCTCGGCGGCGGGTGCGAGATGCTGCTGCACTCAAGCGCGGTGCAGGCGCACGCGGAAAGCTATATCGGTCTCGTGGAGTGCGGCGTCGGCCTGATCCCCGGCTGGGGCGGCTGCAAGGAGATGCTGACCCGCTGGCAGGCGGAAAAAACCCTCCCCAAGGGACCCATGCCCGCGCCGTCCAAGGTGTTTGAGACTGTCAGCGTCGCCACCGTCTCCAAATCGGCTGCCGAGGCTAGGGAATTGCTGTTCCTGCGCGAAAGCGACGGCATCACCATGAACCGCGACCGCCTGCTTGCCGATGCCAAGGCGAAGGCACTGAAGCTGGCGGAAGACTACAAGCCGCCGGTGCCGCAGGACCTCACCCTGCCCGGCCCATCCGGCAAGGTGGCATTCGTTATGGCGGCGGAAGGCTTCCATAAGCGGGGCATCGCCACCAAGCATGACCTCGTGGTGGCGGACGCCCTGGCGACCGTGCTTTCCGGCGGGAATGCCGACCATATCGAGCCGGTGACGGAAGCCAAGGTACTGGAACTGGAGCGCGAAGCCTTCATGCGCCTGATCCGTACCAACGGCACCCTGGCGCGCATTGAGCACACGCTTGAGACGGGCCGACCGCTACGGAATTGAGGCGCGCTCTCCCCGCTGGACCTCCCCTCCCCCCTTGAGGGGGAGGGTCAGGGTGGGGGGTATCTCTCCACTTGTTCCGAAGGCGCTGGATTTGGCGGCGCCATACCCCCCACCCCGCCCTCCCCCTCAAGGGGGGAGGGAGACCGTAAAGACATAGAAAACACGGGAGACACACCATGCAGGTCTATCAGCCCCCGCTGCGCGACATGCGGTTCGTGCTGCACGAACTGCACGGATCGGACGCCCTGAAGGACATGAAGGGCCTGGAGGAGATCACGCCCGATCTTATTGATGCCGTGCTGGAAGAGGCCGGCAAGCTCGTCACCGGCGTGCTCGCCCCCATCAACCAGTCTGGCGATCTCGAAGGCTGCACCTATGAGAACGGCGTGGTGCGCACGCCGAAAGGCTTCAAGGAAGCCTACCGCACCTATGTCGAGGGCGGCTGGAACGGCATCGCCTGCGATCCCGAATGGGGCGGCCAGGGCCTGCCGGCGAGCGTAACGAAATTCATCGAGGAGATGATGTGCTCGGCCAACCTCGCGTTCGGCCTCTACCCCGGCCTGACGCATGGCGCCTATGTCGCCCTCACCCACCACGCCTCGCAGGAACTGAAGGAACGCTTCCTGCCGAAGATGGTGGAGGGCATCTGGTCCGGCACCATGTGCCTCACCGAGCCCCATTGCGGCACCGATCTCGGCCTGCTGCGCACCAAGGCAGAACCCCAGGACGACGGCTCCTATGCCATCACCGGCTCGAAGATCTTTATCTCGGCCGGCGAACAGGACTTGACCGAGAACATCATCCACCTCGTGCTGGCGCGCCTGCCCGGCGCGCCCAAGGGCATCAAGGGCATCAGCCTGTTCCTGGTGCCGAAGTTCCTGCCGACGGCGGACAACAAGCCGGGCATGCGCAACGGCGCCATGTGCACCGGCATCGAGCACAAGATGGGCATCCACGGCTCGTCCACCTGCCAGATGTCGTTCGACGGCGCCAAAGGCTGGCTGGTGGGCGAGCCCCACAAGGGCATGCGCGCCATGTTCTCCATGATGAATTCCGAGCGCCTTTCCGTTGGCACGCAAGGTCTCGGCGTGGGTGAGGCCGCCTATCAGAGTGCGGTTGCATACGCCAAGGAGCGCCTTCAGGGCCGCGCCCTCACCGGCGCCAAGCATCCGGAGAAATGGGCAGACCCGATCATCGTCCACCCGGACGTGCGCCGCACCCTGATGACCATGCGCGCCTATAACGAAGGCTGCCGCGCCCTGGCCGGCTGGGTGGCGCGCAACCTCGACCTCATGGAGCGGTCCAACGATCCCGACGAGCGCCAGCGCGCCGAGGACTTCACCGCCCTCATGACCCCCATCGTCAAGGCGCTTTTCACGGATCTGGGTTTCACCAACGCGTCGCTTGGCATGCAGGTCTATGGCGGCCACGGCTATGTCCGCGACCATGGCATGGAGCAATATGTGCGCGATGCCCGCATCGCCATGATCTACGAGGGCACCAACGGGGTTCAGGCGCTCGATCTGGTGGGCCGCAAGCTGCCCGCCCATGCCGGGCGCTTCCTGCGCTCCTTCTTCCACCCGGTGCTCGCCTTCATCGACGAGAACCTCGACGACCCCGAGATCGGCCCACTGGTGGCACCACTCGGCAAGGCGTTCGGCGCGCTCCAGCTCGCCACCGGGTTCGTCGCCGAAAAAGGCATGAAGGACCCGGACGAAGCCGGCGCAGCGGCGACCGAGTACCTGCGCCTGTTCGGGCTGGTGGCGCTCGGCTACATGTGGGCGCGCATGGCCAAGGTGGCGGTGGAGAAGCGCGGCAATGCCGGTGCGGACACGGCGTTCTACGAGGCCAAGATCGTCACCGCCCGCTTCTATATCGACCGGCTTCTGCCTGAGGTTGCCGCTCTGTGGGGCTCCATCAAGGCCGGCAAGTCCGCCATGATGGCGCTCGACGAAGCGATGTTCTGATTTTCTCTCCCCACCACAAGGACCCCCGCATGGTTGATCTTTCCTCCCTGCTCGAAACCCTAAACGAGCGCACCGAAGCCCTCTCCACCCTTGGCCATCGCGTGCGCTTCGATCTGACCGACACCGGTACATCCATCCTGCTGGACGCGACCGGCCCGCAGTTGGATATCTCGGAGGGGAGCGGGGAGGCCGAGGCGGTGCTGAAGCTGTCCAGCGACACGCTCGACAAACTCATGACCGGCCGCATCGGCCCCATGCTGGCCTATTCCACCGGCCGCCTGAAAGTCGAAGGCTCACAGGGTGTGGCCCTCAAGCTCGCGGGTCTTCTGGACGCTTGAGCCCATAGCGGCGGCGAGCCGGCCTCGCCGCCGCGACTTGCAAGAGGTTCGCGCGCTTAAAAGAAATCGGCATCGTGCCCGACAAGTAAATCCCTGATCCCCGCAGTCACCGGGAAGCCATATCCCTTCCAGCCCTCCCAGAACATCAGCTCTCCAGTCCTATGATAGCTGCTTGTGTAAAGTTCAGCGCCAATCATGCAGAGGGCATTCGACAATGCGTGTATGCCATCTCACCCCGGCGCACGCATGATTTTCGTGCCTTCGGGCCAGATGATTCTCATAAGCACACCACAAATCATTTCCCGAACCTTCCGGCTCGAACACCCGTATGTGCAGGCCCATAATATCGGGCCCAATTTTTATTTTCAGGGTTCGCGCAGCGTTCATTTCAGCCTCGGGAGCGAAGAAGAGGAAAAGGTCACCCGGCGAGGCCGTACCATAACGCAGCCGCGCCCGACCTTCACCCAGACGACACTCCGCACTGGCCCCCTCCCCGATCTGAGGTGGCCGATGGTACGCAATGCGGATTGCGATCAACGCATTAATCGCCATGCAACTGTGCGACTCGCAGTCTTGGTCTCGCAGATTTAGAAATACCTATTCGGTGCACGGCTCAACGGCGCACGCTTGCCTTTCCGGCAAGACGTTGGCGTGAAGCCAAGGCTGTGCTTGATGTTACAAATTGGTCCTCATCTGCGTTTACTTTGCTGCAGGTAAATTTCGGATTTCAGATTTCAACGCCTACTGACGCGCCCAAGACTTCGCTGTTCCGCCACTGCTCCGCTTTCTATAAGGCAGCCTGTATTTCCTAAATTTAATGCATTCTAATTCGTTTGAAGTGCCTTTCCGGGCTGGAAATGGGAAATGTCGGTGATATGTTGGCGCCGCGGTGAGGAACGAAATCCCCGCACGGAGAGAGAGCCATGAAATCCTTGATTTACGGCGCCCTGTTCGCCTTGGTCGGTGCCGTCGGCATCGCCAATGCGCAGGCCCCGGCGAAGCCGGCGAATGCCGAGGAAATGAAGCCGGCGAACTGGCTGTTCGTTCAGGTTGCGGATTCGGTGACTGTGGATGAGAAGACCATCACGCTGAAGGGCATTGCCCCGCAGACGCTGATGTTCTCGGATCGCCCTGAGCGCATGACCGGCGATGCCCCGACCCCGGGCTTCGTGAAGTTCTGGACCGACGGCAAGAGCGACTTCGAGAAGGACCCGCCGAACGCCACGCTCGCGGTGACCGTGGATGGCAAGCCGACGACCGCTGTCGTCGAACTGACCAACCCGGTGCTGACCGGCGACACGCTGGTCTATAACTACAAGGTGCTCGGCGGCGACCAGCCCAAGAGCGGCACCAACGCCAGCCTGTTCATCGACTGGTGGTACGGCCCGGGTTACGGCCCGCGTTGGGGCTGGGGCGGTGGCTATTGCTGGCGCGGTCCCTACGGCGGCCTGCACTGCCGTCCGGGCTGGTGATCCAAGTTCGTCTCTTATGAGTAAAAAGCCTCGCCCGGCACCGCTGGGCGAGGTTTTCTTTTAGGGTCGACCTCGCCGATAGATGCGGGCCGGAAATCCCCGCTCAGTCGTCGTCTTCCAGGCTGAATCTCTTCACCTGCTCGTCATAACTGAAGGTCTCGCCATAGCGGCCCCAGTTTGTGACGGCGCGCAGGCAATCCCGCGCGAAATCCTCCGACATATGGTCTTCGAGCTCGTCGGCGAAGCGCGACCAAGGTGCCTTGTGGGTCGGGCGTTCGTCCAGCACGTGGCGGATGTGCGCCGCCAGGGGGATGTTCGCGAGCAAATGTTCCGCGAACAGCTTCTTGCGCGGCTCCACCTCGGCATCGACGAACCGCCGGCCGGCCTCTGTGATCAGGATGTCGCCGCCGGTGATGTCGGCAAACCGCAGCATCTGCAGCGCCTCCGCGATGGGGAACAGCGAATCGGCCGGCATGTGCAGGCTTTCCGCCAGTTCCGGCAGGTCGGCCTTGCCGTTGTAGGGCGGGTCCGCCAGTTCTTCGAGCAGGCCGGCGAGCACGTTGGTGGAGATCGGCGTGAGATGGGTGGTTAGCGTTACCTCGGCGTGGGGCACCGCGAGGCCGGTCAGCGGCGCGCCGGGGCCGTCGCGGTTGGTCATGCGGGCGTAGATTTCCTCCACCAATTCCCGGAAATCCGGCGCGAGACGGTTACGCGGGTGCGGGAGGGTGATGGGCATCTCGAACGCGACGCGGCCGGGATTGGACGAGAAGATCAGGACGCGGTCGCACATCAGCACCGCCTCCTCGATATTGTGGGTGACGATGAGGATCGACTTGATGGGCAATGCGCCCTCGGTCCACAGGTCGATGATGTCGGTGCGCAAGGTCTCGGCGGTCAGCACGTCCAGAGCCGAGAACGGCTCGTCCATGAGCATCAGGCGCGGGTGCACCACCAGGGCGCGGGCGAAGCCCACGCGCTGGCGCATGCCGCCGGACAATTCCTTGGGATAGGCGCTCTCGAACCCGCCGAGGCCGATCAGGTCGATGGCCTCCTCGGCCCGCTTGCGCCGCTCGTTGGCGTCGATGCCCATAGCCTCCAACCCGATCTCCACGTTCTGGCGCACCGTGAGCCAGGGAAAGAGAGCGAAGGTCTGGAACACCATGGAGATGCCCTTGCTGGGGCCATCCACCTTCTCGCCGCACCATTGGACTTCGCCGGCGAACGGCGGCGTCAGTCCGGATATGATACGCAACAGCGAGGACTTGCCGGAGCCGGAGCGACCGAGCAGGCCGACGATTTCCCCCTCCTTGATGGAGAGGGAGACATCGTCCAGCACCAGGATGCGGTTGTTGTCGCCCTTGCGATAGGACTGAACCACATGGGAGACGGACAGCAGCGGCGGCGCCACGGGGGTAGTGTTTTCGAGCATCGTGGTCTCCTCAGTCGAGGCGCAGCCGGCGCGCCGCGAACGTGAACATCGGGCGCCAGAGGGTGCGGTTGAAGGCAATGACGTAAAGCGACATGATGGCGATCCCGAGCGTGATGCGGGGATAGTCCGCCGCCGTCGTCGCATCGGCGATATAGGCGCCGAGCCCTTCCGCCCGCAGTGTCGTGTTACCCCAACTCGCCACCTCCGCGACGATGCTGGCGTTCCAGGAGCCGCCGCTCGCGGTCAGCGCGCCAGTGACATAGTAGGGGAAGATGCCCGGCAGGATCACCTTGGTCCACCAGTGCCACCCCTTGATGTGGAAGGACGCGGCCGCCTCCTTCATGTCGTTGGGAAAGGCGCTCGCCCCGGCAATGACGTTGAACAGGATGTACCACTGGGTTCCCAGGATCATCAGAGGCGAAAGCCAGATGTTGGGGTCGAGTCCGAGGCGGACGATCATCACCACCGCGAACGGGAACACGATGTTGGCCGGGAAGGCCGCGAGGAACTGCGCCAGCGGCTGAACCGCGTTCGCGATCTTCGGGTTGAGGCCAATCCAAACCCCTACCGGCACCCACACAAGTGATGCCAGGAAGATCAGCACCGCGACCCGCAGCAAAGTGAGAAAGCCGAGCCAGAGCACATGAAGCACTTCGTTCAGCGAGACCTCGGTGCCCACGAAATGCACGATCAGCCACAGGCTGTAGAGCGCGACGCCTGTGACCATCACCATCCACACCCGGTCCATGGTCTTGCTCGACCAGGCATGGTTGACGGCGCGAGGCACGGGAACCGGCAATTCCAGCGGCATGCGCGCCAGCGCCCGGCCCAGCGCCGCGAAAGGCGACAGGATGAGTTGGAACAGGTGGGCACGCTTCACCAGGTCGAGCACCCAGGAGCGCGGCGGCGGCGCGCCGGCCGACTGCTCGAAGCGGAACTTCTCGGCCCACGCCACCAGGGGACGGAACAGGATCTGATCGTAGATCAGGATGATCACCGCCATGGCGGCCACCGACCAGCCGACAGCGGAAAGGTCGCGCTGATCGATTGCGGTCGCCACATAGGCGCCGATGCCGGGAAGCGTGATGGTGGTGGAGCCGACCGTGATGGCCTCGGAGGCGACCACGAAGAACCAGCCGCCCGACATGGACATCATGGTGTTCCACACCAGCCCCGGCATGGAGAAGGGAACTTCAAGCCGCCAGAACCGCTGCCAGCCGGTGAGTCGAAAGCTCTCGGAGACCTCCTCGAGATCGCGCGGCAGCGTCTTCAGCGACTGATAGAAGCTGAAGGTCATGTTCCAGGCTTGGCTGGTGAAGATCGCGAACACCGCCGCGAACTCCACGCCCAGGACCTTGCCGGGGAACAGGCCCATGAAGAACAGCACGGTGAAGGAGAGAAAGCCCAGCACCGGCACCGACTGGAGAATGTCGAGGATCGGGATCAGCACCATCTCGGCGCGCCGGCTCTTGGCCGCGATGGCGCCATAGATGAAGGTGAAGATCAGCGAAGCGATAATGGCCGCGAGCATCCGCAGCGTGGTTCGCACCGAATATTCGGGGAGTGAGGAAGGATCCAGCGAGATCGGCGTCTGCTGCATCTGGCTGATGGGGATCAGCGTTTCCTCGGTGCCGTGGGTGAACAGCGCGAGGAGGCCGAAAACCATGGCGAAGGCGAAGATGTCGAAAGCAGTGAGAAAGCGCCGGCGGACCGGGTTGGCGGAGTTTCCGACGGCTGGCTGAAACAGCATGAAGCAGGTCCGCTGAGAGGTACCGGGCAAGGTGATGCGTTCATGGGCAGTACAGCGCGTCTATGACAAAAAGACTACGTTGGAATGCTCCCATTCCGGCCTTACACCTCCTTTCCGCGAGCGCGAAACACCGCATGACCTGCCCGAGCGTCAAAGCGCCACATCCAACAGCGCCAAAACCGCGCCTTTCATGAAACCATGAGCCGTCCGCACGACCATATCGTCGAGATTACCCCTGAGGTGCTGCTGAAGGCCTATGCCTGCGGCATCTTCCCCATGGCTGAAAGCGCGGAGGACCCTGGCCTCTATTGGATCGAACCGGAGCGGCGCGGCATCATCCCGCTGGATGACTTCCATGTGCCTACGCGCCTCGCCCGCACGGTGCGCTCCGACCGATTCGAGATCCGCATCGACAGCGACTTTGAAGGGGTGATCGCCGGCTGTGCGCTCTCCCAGCCGGGGCGTGAGAAAACCTGGATCAATCCGCGCATTCGCACCCTCTACGGCCAATTGTTCGCGCGCGGGCGCTGCCACACCGTGGAGGCTTGGCTAGAAGGGCGGATGGTGGGTGGCCTCTATGGTGTGAAGCTCGGCGGCGCGTTCTTCGGCGAGAGCATGTTCCACACCGAGCGCGATGCCTCAAAGGTGGCGCTGGTGCATCTGGTGGCGCGGCTCAAGGCCGGCGGCTTCCAGCTTCTCGACACGCAGTTCGTCACCTCTCACCTCCAGGGCTTTGGTGCCACGGAGGTGACGCGGCGCCAATATCACCGTCTGCTGGAGCAGGCGCTGGCGGTGGAAGCTGATTTCTACTTCTGGCCCGCCGGCTTCGCGGTGCCGGGCGGCGTCGCCTTGCAGTCGGTCAGCCAGACGTCGAAGATCGGGTGCTCGACGCCGTGAAGGCCGGGGCTTGAGGCAAACATCCAGCCGGTGAAGATGCGCTTGGCCTCACCCTTGAGGGTGATCTCGTTCACTTCCGTGAAGCTGACGGTGTTGGTGGGCTCGGTGGGCGGGCGCGTGTAGCAGGCGCGCGGCGTCACCTGGAGCGCGCCGAACTGCACCGTCTCGCCCATACCCACCTCGAATGAGGTGATGCGGCCGGTGATCTTGTCGAGCCCGGCATACACGGCGGTGGGGTTCACCACCTTCTCGGGGGGCGGCTGCACGATCACCATGTCGTCGGCGGCCGCTCCCGCAGGCGAAGGCGTGCCGGCGGCCGGAGGCGTGGCGATGGTCGGGCCGGGAAACGCATCACGGGCACCGGGGCGCGGCGCGCCCGGCGGCGGGCGTTGGGGCGCGCTCCCCGCCGGCGGCGGAGCGACCTGGCCTGGAATATTGCTGGGAGGAACCATCTGCGTGCCGGGCGGCGGGGCCAGCGGCGCGGACTGGATGGGCGCGTTGTATTGCGCGCGCGCGGGTCCCGCAGCGAACACCGCCAGGGAGAGCATGGCTGAAATCAGGAAAGGCGCGGAGCGAAACTTCGCCATGAGAAACTTCGCCATGAAGGGAGGCACCTGAAAGCTGCATGGCCGGACTGCGCCGTGGCGCAACGGCGCCGGATCAGCCCCGTACGGCCCGTTAACACCCGCATTGCGGCCTCGCGAGGGCAGGAAGGTGCGAGGCGGCAAACAGGATCTCGGGGAAATGAGGAAAAGCGAGACCGGGCTATTCGCCCGGCGTCCACGCCTTGTAGTCGCCGGTGACGCGCGGCCGGGCGCGGCCGGCGAGCACGGAGCCCTTGGGCCGGTAGGCGAGCGGCGAGCCGGTATAATTGCGCCGGTGCGGCTTCTGCCATTCACGCGGCGTGTAAGCGTCTTCGGTCGGCGGGGTGTCTGTGCGGTGGTGCATCCAGCCATACCAGCCCGGCGGGATCGTGCTGGCTTCGGCATAGCCGGGATAAAGCACCCAGCGGCGCTCGAACCCGAGGAGCGGATCGATCTCGCCGTTGCGGGTGCGGAAATAACGGTTGCCGAACTCGTCTTCGCCCACCAATTCGCCGTAGCGACGAGTCCACAGCAGGGTGCCGGGCGTCGCCTTCCGCCACCAGGCGAAGATGTAAAGCAGCAGCTCTTTCACGGGATTCCGCCTCGCTCGATCTTGCCGGACCATGCCACCACGCCTGCGCGGTGTCCACCGCCCCTGCCCCGCCACCGATCGCCGCGCCCAAATCTCAAGGAGAGAATAGCGTCATCACGTAGACCATGAACAATACCAGGTGCACGAGCCCGGTCAGCGCGTTCGTGCGACCAGTGCCGAAGCTGACGATGGACAGAAGCAGCGCCAGCAAAAGCTGTATTCGGTCGCCCGGGTCCAGCCGCAGCGCCACCTGTTTGTCGATGAGAAAGCCGATGGCAACCATGGCCGGCATGGTCAGGCCGATTGTGGCGAGCGCGGAGCCGAGCGCGGTGTTCAAGGCGCGCTGGAGCTGGTTGCGTCGCGCCGACTTCACCGCCGTGATGGTTTCCGGCAGCAGAAGCATCCCCACCACCACCGCGCCGATCACCGCGTCCGGGTCGCTCAGGTTGATCTGCGCCAGCAGGAGTTCCACGCCAGCCGCCACCGGGGTCGACAGGGACACGACGCCGGCCAGACTGAGAAGCAGGAACACCGCCGCGAGAAGCGTCTGGCGGCCGGTCGGGCGATGCGCCTCCGCCTCGTCGCGCTCCTGGAAATGGTCCTTGTGGCGGACGGTCTGCATGAACAGGAAGGAACCGTACAGAAGCACCACCGCGATCATGATGATCGTGACATCCAACGTGGCCGGTGCGCCTTTGAGGCCGCCCCATGTCTGGTCGGGCAAGATCAGGGCGAGGACGGAAATCGCGATGATGACCGAGAGATAGCCGGTGACACCCTGCTGGCGGATCTCCTGCTCGCGGTGGCGCAATCCCCCCACCAGCAGGCAGATGCCCACCACCCCTGTGAGCACGAACATAACGGTGGAAAGCACCGCCTCGCGCGCGAGCGTCGGATTATTGGCGCCGTGCAGCATCAAAGAGGCCAGCACCGACACCTCGATGATCGTCACGGAGAAGGTGAGAACGAGGGTGCCGTAGGGCTGGCCGAGCCGTGCCGAGATGCGCTCCGCGTGCTGGACGGCGGAAAACGACGAGCCCAGTAGCAGAGCGGTAGCGAAGATCGCCGAGGCGTCCGTGAGCAGAAGCCGCATCGAAGGACCCAGAACGGCGAAGATCAGCGCCGAAATGGGGATGATGTAGGCGTAGCGGGCCGTGGGCATGGGCCGGTCTTTCTTCTGCCTCAGGGTTTCAGCGAAAAGCCCTGCGCCTTACGTTCCGCGAGCAGGCCAAGATAGCACGCAGCCAAGCTTGCGCCCGCCAAGGCCGTGATTTCGGCATGATCATAGGGCGGGGAGACCTCCACCAGGTCAAAGCCCTTCAGGTTCAGTCCGCCGAGCTGACGCAGGCACGAGATGGCCTCTCGCGTCATCAGCCCGCCGCACACCGGCGTGCCGGTGCCGGGCGCGAAGGCCGGGTCCAGGGCGTCGATGTCGAAGGTGACATAGACCGGGGCATCCCCGACCCGCTGCACGATATGCTGCGCCAGCGCCTTCGGCCCCATCTCGCCGGCGGTGAAGCCGTGGACCACGTCGATGCCATAGGTCTCGGGCGCATGGGTACGGATGCCCACCTGCACCGAGTTCTCGACCCGGATCAGCCCATCCTTCACCGCGCGGGTAATCATGGTGCCGTGGTCGACCCGGGTGCCGTCGTCATCCCAGGTGTCCTGGTGCGCATCGAACTGCACGATGGCCACCGGCTCGCCGATGCGGTCCACCAGCGCCCGCAGCATGGGATAGGTGAGGAAATGGTCGCCGCCGAGCGTTACCAGATGGCTGCCGCGCGCGTAATGCACCTTGGCCTGGGCCTCGATGGCGCCGGGGATCGTGTGGGGCAGCCCGTAATCGAAGACACAATCGCCGGCATCCGCCACGTCCATGGCCGCGAACGGATCGGCGTTGAACGGGTAAAATGGGTCGCCGTCCATGATCGCGGAGGCGGTGCGGAGGCCGCGCGGGCCAAAGCGGGTGCCGGGCCGGTTCGATACGGTGACATCCAGCGGAATGCCCCACACCACCACTTCCGCGCCGCCGCCATCCCTGGCGTAGCGCCGGCGCAGGAACGAGGCCGCGCCCGAATAATTCGGCTCGGTGGACTGACCAAAACGGAACGAAGGGTCGAGGGCCCGATCGACCGGGCGGGAAGAAAGGTGATCGCCGCTCATGGGAACCTCATAGGGGAAAAGTGCAAGAGCAGCGCCCGTGCGGCAGGATCAGATGGCGTATTCGCCGACCTGATGGGCGCGGGGCGGGCGGCAGTCCACCGCCCCACCGGCGGAGGGAAATAGCCGCGACCGGTCCAGACGCACTGAAACCTTAGTCCCATTGGGCACCCGCGCGGACGGCGCCACGGTCGCTTCGACGCGTCCGCCGCCCACATCCAGTTCCAGAAGACGAGTGGCCCCATGGCGGCGGAAGCCCAGCACCGTCCCTTCCGCGCCCGGCGTTCCGGCCATGGAGACGGTGACATCGTGCGGCCGCACGAACAGGAGGCCGGGCCCGTCGGGCACCGGCTCCGTGGCGGCGGCGACCAGATCACCCCCCACACGGGCGAGGCCATCGCTCACTTCCACCGACATCCGGCTCGACTCGCCCATAAAGCCGAACACGTCGGCCGATGCGGGGCGATCATAGACATCGTCCGGCGTGCCCACCTGCTCCACCTGCCCGCGCGCCATGACCACGACGCGGTCGGCCAGTTCCAGCGCCTCCTCCTGGTCGTGGGTCACGAACAAGGTGGTGTGTCCGGTCTGCTCATGGAGATGGCGCAGCCAGGCGCGCAATTCCTTGCGCACCAGCGCATCCAGCGCGCCGAACGGCTCGTCCAGCAGCAGCACCTTGGGCTCGATCGCCAGCGCCCGCGCCAACGCCACCCGCTGGCGCTGGCCGCCGGAAAGCTGGGCGGGAAAGCGCCGGCCATACCCCTCGAGCTGGATCAAGCCGAGAAGGTTCTCCACCTTGGCGCGAATCTCTGCCTCCGATGGCCGGGTCGCGCGTGGGCGCGCGCGCAGCCCGTAAGCAATATTGTCCGCCACGGTCATATGGCGGAACAGGGCGTAGTTCTGGAACACGAAGCCGATGCCGCGATGGCGCACGGGCACGGTGGAGGCGTCCGCCCCATCGAGCAGGACGCGGCCGGAATCCAGGCTCTCCAGCCCGGCGACCACCCGCAACAGCGTGGTCTTTCCCGAACCGGACGGCCCCAGCAGCGCCACCAGTTCGCCCGGCTGCACGTCAAGCGAAATTCCGGCCAGCGCCCGGTGGGGGCCGAACGTCTTGATGGCGTTTTCGATCGCGACTGCGGCGGTCATGTGCGGGTCCGGGGCCGATAAGATCTTGGGCTTATGCCATGATGCGCGGCCGCGCGAAACGCCAAGCGGTGTGGACTATCTCGGAACCAGCCGCCCCGAGAACACCGTCTCGCCCGTGGGCGAGGCCGCATCCGCCCCTTCGGGCTCCAAGGTCAGGATCAAGGTCGCCTCCGACAGTGCGGCGCGCCCGAGCGGTGCGAACTCGCGGGTCTGGACCCGGCCCGCCTCCCGGAAGGCGCCGATGCGGCGGGTTCCGAGGGTTGGAGAGGACACCCACAGATTATAACGCATGCCGTCGGGCGCAGCCTCCGGCACCTGAAGCACGGAGACGATCCCGGCCGCCGGCTCCACGGTCAGCGCGACGCCTGCCGCCGGCTGGGGATGCAGAACGGCAAAGAAGCCAAGCGGAACCGGGCGCTTGGTTTCGCGATAGGCAACCACGATCCCACCCGCCAGAAGCGCGAGCGCCAGCAGACCGCTGGCGATCCGCCAGGGATTGCGGTGCGGCTCCTCATCGACGATGGGCGCGACGATGGGAGGTGCGGGGGTGATAAGACGCGGGGGCGGCGGCTTCTCCGGCTCGGGAGCGGGGACCGCCTCTTCCTCCAGCGCAGCGACGCGCACGACCGTCTCCTCCGGCGGCACGACCGAGGCTTCGGGTTCAGCCGGCGGGGCCTCCGGTTCGGGTTCTCCGACGGAGGGCAACTCTATGGTTTCTCCCGCCTGCGATTCTCCAGCGGCGGGCTCTGAAGGAGGCAAACCGGCCGCAAACCCGTCCGGCGTCGAGAGCAGTACCGCTTCGTCGATCACGGCATCATCGGCCGAATGAACCGCCGGCGGCTCCGGCCGCTCGTCCTCGATCGGCGCGAAGGCATCTGTCGATATATCTTCAGGCACATCGAGCGGCGCGCTGTCCGCTTGCCCATCTTCCGGCTGGGTGCCGGCGGGCGTGCTCACGTCCTCCGGGAGGGGGGCCAGAGGCTCAGTGAGAGCCGGCGCATCGGGCTCAGGTTTATCAAATACGGGCGAATCTAACGTGGACGCGTCGTCCAGGACTGCCGGGGATGGGTCCGCATTCTCGGCCGTTTCCTCCAAAGGAGGTTCGGCGGGCGTCTCCTCCGCGACGGGTTCGACCGGCAGCGCCGCCAGGATTTCGTTCCAAAGCGTCACCGGTGCGGGCGCGGTGACGGCAAGTTCGTGCAGCGGGGCGAAACGCATTTCCCACATGCGCACCAGCGCCCCGAAGGCAGGATCATCGGCGATTCGTGCCCGCAGGGCCGTGCGCTCGGCGGCATCGAGCGTGCCGAGAACATATTCGGCCGCGATGCGGCGATCTTCCTCGACGGATGTCATGGCGAGAGACACAGGTCGAGTTCACCGATGCTCCGCCACATCCAGGTGTTCACTGCATGGGATGGCGCGTCGCAATAAAGAGAGAGGCTGTCGCGGCTCCACCCGTCGTAATAGGCGTGGAGCACCATGCGCCGACGCTCCTCGGGCAGTCGCCCAAGGCAGGCCAGCAAGAGTTCCAGGTCTGGGCTGCGCTCCGGGCGGGCCAGCGGATCTTCCACCTCGCCGTCCACCTCGAAGGGTTCGAGCGAAAGGCCGCTCTCGGGAAGATCCCGCACGGTGTCGAGGGCGGAGGTACGGACGCGGGCGACCATTACCGCTAGGGGATCGTGCATTTCTGCGACCTGACCTGCATCGCTCCAAAGCGCGACGAAGTGGTCCCGCAGAACCGCCGTCGCCAATTCCTCCCGCCGCAGGATGCGCAGAGCAACACCATAAAGACGCGGCACGGTAATCCGATAAAGCTCGGCAAACGCCGTCCGGTCTCCGCTTGAAGCGGAGGTGAGGAGATCCCTTATCGTATCTGGACTGCTCACGCGCGACCCGGTCCGGCAACGATACAGCCTGTTCAAGCAGCGCATTAGCGCACTGCTTGAACATTAAGACCCACCGTCAACCAATTGAGATAAAACAATATTTTAAATTGTATTAAAGTGATTTATAGGTTGGCGCACCATCGCAGCGAAGCGTAGAACGACACGCGAAAACCTCCGCCTGCCGCCTCACGTATGCAGTTCGCGCTATCGCATTGAATTTATTATGTTTGCGGAAGCAGACAAAGTCGAGACATCGACCGCACCGCAACCAAAGCGCGAACCTCTAGAGGCGCGCAGGCTCGCCCTGCCGCCAGGCAGCGCGTCGCTCGATGGCTTCGCTTTCCGCTACGCGCTCACGCTCCCCCGCTGACTCCGCGAGATGGAGCTGCGCCTCTGCGTCCGCGAAAGCCGCGAAGGCCTCATCGCGCTGCGTTCGCAGATCCTGGGCTGAACGGCTGAGGTTCTCCCGGCGCTGCCGCGCGGCGGCGGCGAGCGGAGGATAGGCAAAATGCCGGGGGTCCGAAATGCCGGACCGGGATTCTTCAGCCGAGATGTCACGCTCAAGCTCGCCCGACATGCGGTCGAATTCGGCGATCATACCGTCGATCTGCGCGAGGCGACGGCGCGCATCCTCGGTCTGGAACCGCTTGGCGCGGATCAGGGGTTCACGCGACTTCATGGAACGCAATACTCCGAAGCACACGATGTAGGACCCCGGAGGAGGTCCCTGCCCTTAGGATGACGCGGACGCGTTGCCCTTTTCTTACCGTCGCGACCCTAAGGCGAAAAAATTGCGACACAGGCCCCGTGGAAACCAATCGTTTACCCACTTCATTAATGATGCATCCATGGTTCGGACGATGCAGCGAAGGGAAAGGCGGCGGGCAAGGCCCAATGCGCTTGATCTGCGAACATCGGACGAAGCTCCCGGGGCTCGGGGGTAGTGTGGAACGTGCGGCCAAGTTAAATGCAAAAAACCTCTGTGCATGGCGTGGAATCTAGTCTTCAGCGCAATGCACAAAGTTTTTAGGCAAATGTCTTGTGCGGTAGAATCTGTTTCGGTTATCGATTCACCATTCGTAGCGCGAATCACACTGTGGCCTGAGCACATCTAAGGCGGCATGCCGTCTTTCGACTTGGTGCGAGGAAAGGGATTGCCATGCGCGTCTTGCTCATCGAGGACGACAGTGCGACGGCCCAAAGCATCGAGCTGATGCTGAAGTCCGAGAGCTTTAATGTTTATACAACCGATCTCGGGGAAGAGGGCATCGACCTCGGGAAGGTATATGAATACGACATCATTCTTCTCGATCTGAATCTTCCCGACATGTCCGGCTTCGAGGTTCTTCGGAACCTTCGGGTCTCGAAGGTGAAGACGCCCATCCTGATCCTCTCCGGCCTCGCCGGCACCGAGGACAAGGTGAAGGGCTTCGGCTTCGGCGCCGACGATTATCTCACAAAGCCGTTCCATAAAGACGAGATGGTGGCCCGCATTCACGCCATCGTCCGCCGCTCCAAGGGGCATGCGCAGTCGGTGATCCAGACCGCCGATCTGATCGTCAACCTGGACACCAAGACCGTCGAAGTCGAAGGCGCGCGGGTCCATCTGACCGGCAAGGAATACCAGATGCTGGAGCTGCTCTCGCTCCGCAAGGGCACCACCCTCACCAAGGAGATGTTCCTGAACCATCTCTACGGCGGCATGGACGAGCCTGAGTTGAAGATCATCGACGTGTTCATCTGCAAGCTGCGCAAGAAGCTGGCGAACGCCTCTGCCGGCAAGAATTACATTGAGACGGTGTGGGGACGCGGGTATGTGCTGCGCGAGCCCATGGCAGGCGCAGAGCGCATCGCGGTCTGAACAAGTTCATCCCAACGAAAAAGGGCCCCGCTTTCGCGGGGCCCTTTTTGTTTGCGTAAAATGACGTCGCTCACATGTCGGGGGGTGCCACGGTGTGCGGCGTGATCTTCATGACCATGTCGTTGTAGTCGAAGTCCGAACCCTGGAGCGACGAGAGATCCTCGAAGCCGAAAGTGTTGGCGCCGAAGGTGCGGATATATTCGTTCCCGCCGGTGTTGGCGTCGCCGACCACGAACAGGTCGCCCGACTGGGTCAGAAGGACCGGGGCATAAAAACCGTCTGTTCCAGCGACGGTCCAGACCGAGGTCGTGTCGAAGGCAGCACCGCCGTGCTGACCGTCTGCGGAGGTATATCCGGCATCGAGATTGGCACGCACCGCGGCCTGGAATGCCGGCGTGTCGCCATACGCGACACCGCCCACGCTGACCTCGCCGGTGGCGAAGTTGATGTCGAAATGAACGAAGCCCAAGGTGTTCGTATTGGCGGAGCTGCCGGTCGCCTGCACGTCGAAAGCTTCGCCCTGCTGAAGATAGACCAGCGGCAGGTCGTACATGCGCTGGACGTTGGCCAGCACCTCCGAATTCGACAGCGTGTTCTCGGTGACGGCGGTCATCTCCACCCCGCCGACGTTGAGGTGAACCGAGCCATCGCTCTCGTTCGTGACCTGAACCACGGGTGAGGTATCGATCACGTTCTCCCCGGACATCAGGGCGAAATGGAGCTGTTGATCAACGCCCAGATACACCATCTGATGCCCATCGATCAGCGTAGACGCACCCTGGTCGCTCTTCACCGCCCCGACATAGCCCAGAACGGCGTCTTCCAGGTTGGTCGTCGGCGCCCCGTCGCGGCCGAGCATGGTGCCGGAGGCATCGGTGGCATAGAGCATGAGCGTGGCATCGGGCGGCAGGCTGGAGGACACCGTATCGAGCGCGATCCAATTTCCGGTTGTGGTGCTGGGCCCTGGCGTCAGTTGAACCCCGGTGCCGCTGGTCGTGCTCTGAAGATGAAGGTCCGCCATGTTCACCTGGATGGTCAGCAGGCTGCTGGCGGCGGTGAGCGGATTTGAGAAGCTGGAATCGTTGAGGTCGTACTCCGTCATCGTGATGTTGTAGGTGCCATTGCCGAACTGCTGCATCACGTTGGTTTTCCACTGCCCGTCCACGTCGGCCTGGGCGGCAAGCGGTGCGAAATAATCATCGCCGGTCGTAGGCGTGATGTTGAGCAGGGCGACATTGAGCCCGTTGATTTTGTTGGTGAGGCCGGAGATCCACGACGTCGTACCGGCGTCACTGTTATCGCCGGTCCAGGCGAATGCGATCTCGCCCTGCCCCAGATTGACAATCGAGTTTGTGATCTGGTTCGACTGGCCAGCGATAGCAGTGAACGTCGAACCGTCGAGCGTGCCGGCGACCGGCGCGTTCGGCGCGCTTCCGGCATAGCTTGCGTCATTGAGCTGATACGCAAGCGAGGGATCGTATGTCGTGGTGTCGCCGTCCACGAAATTGACGGTGAACGTCAGAAGCGAATTCGGGCTGGTGTTGGCCGCTCCCGCCGCGATCGTCGCGAGACCATCTATGGCGATGTCCCCGGCCCCATCCTCGAACTGGCCGCTCGCATTGGTGTCGATGTAGAGATTGAAGGTTTTTGCCGTGGCCTCCGAGCCGACCACGATCTCATACCAGGAGGTGCCACTGACGGACGTCGGGAATTTGTCGATCAGCAGGCTGCCGGTGGGCTCGGTACCGATCGAGGTGACCTGATAGGCCCCATTGGAATAGCTGATGCTCCAATGCTGCCAGGGCGAAACCGTGTCAGAGCCAAGCTGCACCGTATTCCAGATGGGATTTCCGGAGCCGTCATAACCGGTAAGTATCTTGAAATAGATCGGTGTCTGGTCGCCCAGAACCACACCTCGGTCCAGAAAATTCAGCGTTACGGAACTCAGGCTCGTGGCAGCGTCCCACACCGGCACGGTATAACGGTTCGAGCCTCCAGGCGCCGCGATATAATTATAAATCTTCGGCGCGACATACCCAGACGGTGTCTCCCCGTCCGCATACAGCGTCAGATTGATGTTCGCGACATCATTGCTCGTGAAAGGGTCGTAGACCGATATGAGCGGGCCGCCGACGCTGTACTGGCTCATGAGGGCGTCGGAATAGCCCGAGCCGTATGAGTTGGAATTGTAGAAAAACAGTTTGGAATATTCATCCACCCTGATCGGCGTCTGCCCATCGGACAGATTGCTGCCGAATGCGTAGGTGGGGTCCCAGTTCCAATTCTTATTCAGATCGACAGTCGTGGCCTCGCTGTTGGCGGACTGCCCCGTCACCCCGTAATAGCCGGCAGTGAACCCGGTCAGGAACTGGGCGAGAACCTTGCCCCACTGGTTGTTGTCACCCGTGTTCATGTCGGCTGGATTGCCGTCGACATTGGTGTTCTTGTAGATGATGTAAGGATCGGAATCGCTCTTATCAGCGTAAATCTGGACGTTTCCGAGCGTCGAATAGATGCTGTTCTCCAGATCCGTGGGCGTGATCTTGATATAGCCCTTGATCTGGCTGTTCGCGGTTGGGCTCAGCCAGAACACGCTCTGGGCGGAATCCCACTCCAGCGTGTAACTGAAGAATCCGCCATTGTGGTAGACGCCGTTGGCGTCGGCGGCACCGTTGAAGAACCCAGCGAGTTGGACTTCAGCGGCGGCCGATCCCTGCAGGGATTGAACGTAGGTGTTCCAATCGCTTGCCGGAAAGGCCGGGTTCGGGGGCGTGAGCCCCACCGCCTGGGTCGGCGAGATGCCCATCCGGTCGATTGGGGGAGACGTTGCCAGCGGCCCTTGCGCGAACGGATACACCGTCGTGTCCGCGCTCGTCGCCGTGATCAGATTGAAGATGTCGGTGCCGCTCACGGCGTAGCCGCGCGTGTCGGTATAGGCCGTGCCGTCGGCGGTGTGGTTGGGCACGCTGAGGTCCATGGGAATGCCGAAGCCTTCCACGGAGGTCAGGTTGCCCACATCGTTCAAACCACCGGCACCGCTGAGGTTCACCTCGAAGCTGTCATATCGGAAGCTATTGGTCGCGGCCAACGTCCAACTGATGTCGCTTTCCTGCGTGATCGCGTACGCCGCCGTGCCCGGCGTGACGCTCTGGATCACAAAATAGACTTTGCCGCTCGTCAGCTCAGCCGGCAGATCCAAGGACACCGTTTCGGGTATCGGCAGTTGCCCCGGCCCCAGCGTACCGCCCGAGTAGACCTGAACCGTATCGACAACGTGGTCGTTAACGACGACGACCTGAAAATACACGCCATCTTGCGACAACTCTGTCTTCAGTGCTTGCGTGAGCGTGACATTCAGTGTCGTCATGAGGGCCCCCTGGATCGTCAACGCAAAGGGAAGCGCACAACTCAAAGCCGGTTTTCCGCATCAGCGAAAACTGGCCCCGCGACAGCCCATTCAGCCCAAAATGCCCGTTTCCGCCCTTTCAGACGGATTGACACTCGGCGCTTGAACTAAAGCGTAACGATTCGCGAAAGGCAAATTGATTCATAATCAAAGGGTTAAGATGATCTTGCTGTGCCGGCTTTGTTTTTTAAGGCAAAGATCAAGCTTTGCCTGGGACGCGCGGCGGACCGCAAAGCCGCTATGCCGCTTGGGAGACCCCAAGCTTCACTGAACAAGGAGGCGGGAAGCGGGAGCCATCAGCCGGCGCGGCACAATCATTGGCTTTGGATAGCCGCCCCCATCATCCTTCATTTTCCACGGGCGGCGAGCCAGGCGCGCATGTCGGCGATCTCTTTTTCCTGTGCGGCGATGATATTCTGGGCAAGCTGGCGCATCGGCGCGTCCTTGCCATAGCTCAGCTCCACCTTGGCCATTTCGATCGCGCCCTGGTGATGCCCAATCATCCCGCGCACGAAATCCACGTCGGCATCGCCGGTGTAAGCGATGTCCATATCCTTGTGCATCTTTGTGGCTGCGGCCTGGAAAGCGGCGGTCGAGGGGACAACGACGGCGGCAGACGCGCCGTGGTCGTGGGCCATCTGTGCGCGGGCGAACATGGGCGCGAGCCCACTCACCATCACGAAAACGGCGGCCACTATCACAGGACGACGGAAGGTGGCTTTCATGGCGGGATCCTCCGAGACGCGACACGCCGCGAATTGCGGCGTGTCGATCCTAGGGAAGGTGTCCGCCCCCGCGAGTCACAGGGCCGTCAAAAGGCGGCGGCGTAGCGTCTCAGGCCTCGCCGCGCCGTTTGCGCATCAAGGCTTCCAGTTCCTCGTCATGGGCCGCCGGCAGCACCACATTCACGCTGACCAGCAGATCGCCGTGACCGCCGGATGCTTTCGGAAGTGCCTTGCCGCGCAGGCGGAATGTCCGCCCGCTCGAAGTCCACGCAGGGATGTTGAGGTCCACCGCCCCCGACAGCGTCGGCACGCGCACCTTGGCGCCCAGCACCGCGTCTTCCAGCGGCACCTCCGCCTTGTAGTGCAGGTCCTCGCCCTCGCGGATGAACTGGGGATGTGCGGCGTAAGCGATGGTCACGAAGGCATCGCCCGCCGGCCCGCCCATGGGGCTGGGCTCCCCCTGCCCTTTCAGCCGCATGCGATGGCCTTCGACCGTGCCGGCGGCGATCTTGACCTCGATCTGCTTGCCGTTCGGCAGCACGACGCGCTTGCTCGCCCCCGCAACGGCTTCCTCGAAGCCCACGGACAACGTCAGTTCGATATTGGCACCCGGCTGGGGCGCGGAGCCTGCGCGGCTCTGGCGGCCGAAACCAAAAATATCACCAAGATCCTCAAATCCGCCAGCGGACCGGCGCCCGCTGCCGAACGAAAAACTCTCGAAACCACTGTCGCCTTCAAAGCCGGGAAAGCCACCCGGCCGCTGGCGCGCACCACCGCCGGAGCCGGCATAGTCCGGCATGCGGGGCTTGCCCTGCGCATCGATTTCACCACGGTCGAACTGGGCCCGCTTTTCCTTGTCGGAAAGCAGGTCGTAGGCGCCGGTCAGTTCCGCGAACTTGTCCTTGGCCTTTGGGTCCGACGTGTTTGCATCGGGATGCAGCTTTTTCGCGAGCCTCCGGTAGGCGCGCTTCATCTCGGCTTCGTCGGCGCCCTTGGAAACGCCGAGAACGTCGTATGGATCACGCATGCAAAATCACCTCGGGGCGGGCCCTTCCGGCCAGCCGCACCTTTCATGTAGGCATATGTTGCCTGATTGCAACGGCGCTGCTCAAGCGCGTCCGAGGACCCGCACCTGCGACAGGCTGACCGCCCCCTTGGCGTCGCGGCAGGCCGAACCCTGAACCCAATGCTCGCCGCGCGTGTCCACCACGCCGATGCGGAAATCGCGACAACCGTCCGCCGCAGCCGTCCCGAGCGGCGTGGCGGTGCCGCGCGCGCCGGTCTTAGCGTTGTCCCAGGGAATACTTGGTGCGGCATCGCGGGAGGACAGCGCCTGCTCCAGGGCCATCTTCGCCTGCGCCCAATCGCCGGTGGCGATCCCGGGAGGCGCATCGCCCGCCGGCACCGGCAGTGAGACCGGCTGGACTTTGATGGAGCCTGTGACAATGGGATCAGCGGTCTCGCCGAACTGCATGGCGCCGCAACCCGGCAGCAGCAGCATGCAAAGCAGAAGACCAGCACAGCCCGCTGGGCGCGTGCCCATGGCCGTCCTATATAAGAGCCGCGCGGCGCGACCCGGAAACACACGTACCAGATGACGCCGCACGGCAAAGGCCCCTACGCATGTCCGACCTCTCCATGGAAGCCCTAAACCCGTTAACATCAGATGATTTCACGCAAGCCGGCGAACCTTTTCGCTTGTTTGCCGCATGGTTGGAGGATGCGAAGCGGTCCGAGCCGAACGATCCCAACGCCATGACGCTCGCGACGGTGGATGCCGAGGGTCTCCCCGATGCCCGCATGGTGCTGCTCAATGGCTTTGACCCTAGGGGTTTCGTGTTCTTCACCAACACCAAAAGCGCCAAGGGCACGGAGCTTGCCGGCCAGCCGCGCGCGGCGCTGGTGTTTCACTGGAAATCGCTGCGCCGCCAGGTCCGGGTGCGCGGCCCTGTGGAGCGTGTCAGCGACGCGGAGGCCGACGCCTATTTCGCCACCCGCCCGCGCCTGTCGCAGATCGGTGCCTGGGCGAGCAAGCAATCCCGCCCGCTGGAGGGACGCTTCGCTCTGGAAGCGGCGGTGGCGGCCACCACTGCGCGCTATGGGTTAGGCAGCGTGCCCCGTCCGCCGCACTGGACCGGCTTCCGCGTGGTGCCGAGAGCCGTGGAATTCTGGCACGATCGCCCGTTCCGCCTGCACGACCGCGTGGTGTTCAAGCGCGAGACCGCGACCGCCGAATGGGACAAGACACGTCTTTTCCCGTGATCCTTGACGCGGCGGCGCGCATTGTGCTGCTCAATGCCCTGATGCCCGCGCCATTTTTTGCGGCGCCGAACACCTGAGAGCCCATGGCCCCAGCTTCAAACCAGTCGCCACGCACCATGCTGCTCACCGGAGCCTCCCGTGGCATCGGCCATGCCACCGTCAAGCGTTTCTCCAGCGCCGGCTGGCGCGTGATCACCTGCTCGCGCCATGCCTTTCCCGAGCAGTGCCCCTGGGCGGCGGGGCCGGAGGACCATATTCAGATTGATCTTTCCGACCCCACGAACATGGATTCGGCGATCGCCGAGATCCGAAGCCGCCTGCCCAATGGCGAACTGCACGCGCTGGTGAACAATGCGGGAATCTCGCCCAAAGGCGCCGGCGGCGTGCGGCTCGGCACGCTCGACACCGAGCGCGAAACCTGGATGCATGTGTTCCAGGTGAATTTCTTCGCGCCGATCTTCCTGGCACGCGGCCTCATCAACGAATTGGAGGCGGCGCGCGGTTCGGTGGTGAATGTCACCTCCATCGCCGGCTCACGCGTCCACCCGTTCGCGGGCGCGGCCTATGCCACCTCAAAAGCGGCGCTCGCTGGACTGACACGGGAGATGGCGCGGGATTTCGGACGGCGCGGCGTGCGCGTGAACGCCATCGCGCCGGGCGAGATCGACACCGCCATCCTCTCTCCGGGCACCGACAAGATCGTCGCGGACATCCCCCTGCGCCGGCTCGGCACGCCGGACGAGGTGGCGAAGATCATCTATGTGCTGTGCACTGAGACCTCCTCCTACCTCAACGGCGCGGAAATCCACATCGACGGCGGCCAGAACGTTTAGAGCCAGCCGCGCCACTTGAAGAACAGGTAGGGGGTGATCGCCGAGATCACCATCGCGACCAGCGCCACCGGGTAGCCCGCCACGACATGCAGCTCCGGCATGTGCTCGAAGTTCATGCCATAGATCGAGGCGATCAGCGTCGGCGGCATGAACACCACCGAGAGAACGGCGAATATCTTGATGATGTTGTTCTGCTCCAGGCTCACCAGGCCGACAGTTCCGTCGAGCATGAACTGAAGCTTGTTCGCGAGGAAGTTCGCGTAATCCGAAAGCCCCTGCACGTCCCGCGACATGCTCTTGATGTCGCCCTGCAGGTCGCCCTTGAGCGGCGCGCCATCACCGCTGGTTCCGAGAAAGGCAAGAAGGCGGGAGAGCGAATTGAGCGCCTCGCGGGCGTAGGAGGTCAGTCCCTCCTTGCGTCCGACATGAGTGAGAATGGCGCGGTAATCCCGGTTGCGACTGCCGTCGCGCTCGAATATGCGCTTGGACAGGCGCTCGATATCCTGCCCGGACTGCTCCAGGACGTCAGCGGTGCGGTCGACGATGGATTCCAGCAGATTGACCAGCACCAGTTCGCCCGTGGTGTTGGCCGGGCAGGCCTTTTCCATCCGACCCGCAAAAGTCGTGAACGGACGCGGCGAGGCGTAGCGCACAGTGACCAGCTTGCCGTTGGCAAGAATAAAGGAGACAGGCGTAACGTAAGGCGTGTCGGCATCCCCGCCACACAGCACCGAAAGCGTCATGTATCGCGCGGTGCCTTCCGTATAGAGACGGCTGGAAGGCTCGATCTTGCGCATTTCTTCGCGTGTGGGCACTTCCACGCCCACCGCGCGCTCGACCAACTTATCCTCGTCATTCTCAGGAGAAACGAGGTCGAGCCAGACCGCATCGGCGGGAGCTTCCGCGCCGGGGTCCACTGATCGGGGGCGCAAAGCGCCCCCGGACACCACATAAGCAACCAGCATGTCCGTCCTCGCCAGCCCCGGCACCGCGCCCTGCCTCGGTGACACCCATGTGGGTGCCCCTGAGCGGCAATCCAGGCCGGCAGCAGTGCCGCCGGTCGATCAGGCGATCAAACGAGAAAAATCAGGCCGCGAAATGTTCGATATCGCGAAGCGTTACGACCTTCTTCGGCTCAGCGCCGGCGGTCGACTTCGCCTGGCCGGCATAACGGGCGGCAGCGGCAACAGCCGTGATCCCGATCTCACGCCACTGCTCCGACTGGACGGTGAAGTGGTCCTTGCCGGCTTCCGCGCGCACGGACTTTTCCTGCACGCCTTGGACATTCGACATCATAAACTCCCTTACTTAGGCGCTCTGCCTAAAACAGAAGCGCCGTCTTGTGAAGACCTCAGACAGATGGTGTGCAACTGCGTCGAAACTGTGCAGATGCAGCGACGGCACCAAGGTCTTAGTGGGAAGCATTGCCCAAACCTTCCAACGACCAGTTAACGGGTTACGAAAGGGCAGAGGTTGAGACATTTTTGCCACGTCTTTGACGCACCGCACAGAGGCGGCTTTGTGGCCCCTTCTAGGCGGGCCCGCATTCCGCTAATCGGAACCAACTCGCGTTTTCGTTCACCATGATTCTTACGAGGCGGATATGACGTTGCGAACGATCGCGGCTGTCCTGCTTGGACTTCTTTTGGCGGGGTGTGTGACCTCGGTGCAGCAAGCGGCGCCCGAGGCCTCCCTCAAGCCTCGCGACAAGCAACTGCTTGCCAATGCGCCTTATCCCAAGGTGAAGCCGGACGGCATGTTTGCCCGGCACATCGTCGAATACACCGGCAAGGAAAAGCCAGGCACCATCGTCGTCGATACCGACAAGAAGTTCCTGTACTTCGTGCAGGGCGACGGCAGCGCTATCCGCTACGGTGTGACCGTGGGCGAAGAGAGCCTCGCGTTCCGTGGCGATGCCAAGGTCGGCCGCAAGGCTGAATGGCCGAGCTGGACCCCGACGGCGGAAATCCACCAGCGCATCGCCGGCCTGCCCTCCTATGTCGGCCCCGGCCCGCATAATCCCATGGGTGCCCGAGCGCTGTATCTCTACCAGGGCCAGACCGACACCCTGTTCCGCATCCACGGCACCAACCAGCCGGAACTGCTGGGGCAGGCTATCTCCTCCGGCTGCATCCGCATGCTGAACGAGGACGTGATCGACCTCTACAATCGCGTGCCGGTGGGCGCGTCGGTGGTCGTTCTCTAAACGCTGCGCCACCTTGGTGATCTGAAAATGCCCGGCTTCGTCCGGGCATTTTCTTTTTTCAGGCCTCGGGGGTCACAGATCTTGGGGCGTCTCAGGTTCTGGGCGCTGGGGCTACCGGCCTGGAACGCGGGAGGCTTGCGGGACGGCGCGGAGGCAGCGGCACGTCAGCGGCCTCATCCTCTTCCGGCTCGGCCTCGGCGCCCTTCGCGGTGGCTTGCCCGGCCTGTTCGCTCTGCGGGGCCGCAGCAACGACACTGCGGCCCGCCGGCTCGGTGCGGGCGACCTGCGGCGGGGTTGGCGTCTTGATCTTCCAGCGGCAGAGCCTGATGTCGAGGCGGCGCACCGCGAGGTCCACATGGATGTGGTCTTCGTGGAAACCATCGGAACCTGGACCCAGCACCGTGCTGAAACGCGCGCAGGCAGAGTCTTTCATGGCGTTCTGGAAGTCGATCGGCATGGTGCCGTTCTTGACCTCGATTACCCGCTTGTCGGCGAGCGTATAGCCGTAAGTGTCGAAAGCGTTCCCCATGCCGTGCTCGCTCATTCTCGCGCCCTTAACGCGGTTGCGCGGCCGGCAATCGTAGGAATCCGCCACCCTGACGGTCTCAACACGCGTGCCGAGCGCGGCGGCGGCGGGGCCGATATCCTCGCGTATCCAGGCGGCGATGGCGACAGCGGCCTCGCATCGCAGCGTGGCGGCCGGACTGAGCGTCGCGAGATTTCCGTCCGCCAGCCGCACCGCGGTCAGCCGAACCGGCACCGGAAGCGAGCAGCCGGATGCCTGCGGTACAGGGGGAGCCCGCTCCGCGATGATCGTCTGCTGTTCAACCAGCCCGGCGCACAGGGCGGGCAATTGACCGGGCGCGAGGCCGGCTGCCTCCGCGCTCGCGGCGGCAGCATCGGGCGCCGGGGGCAAGGCGGCGCGCGCCGGTGAACCCTGACTGGGCATCGACTGACCGGGCGCGGGCTGACCGAGCGATACTTGCGCATTGCTGGGCAGATCCTCCTCGATCTCGTCATCCCCCAGATCCATCGGCCGAGGCTCGGGAAAGGGGACGTTCGCGATCGGAAGACGGGCCTGGGTGCGGGGCGGGGACGACGCACCGGCGGAAGCGGCATTCGGGCGCGGGGTGGGTACCGGCTGCGCTGCGGCCATCTCGAAACCAAGGCTAAGCCCCGCGACCAAGGCAACGGCGGAAAGCCCCCCCCGCCGCGTGGCCGGGCCGATTGCCGCCACTGCGGACGACATATAGGGGGCGGGAAATCGACGTCGCATCATGGTGATCTTAGAAGCAGGATCGACGCGAGGGAAGCGTGCACTCGCACCCAGCGAATCCACAGCCGCTTCAAGCCCTTGAAGGGAGAGGCGATTTTTACCTCACCTTCGGCTTTACCAGCATCGCTTGCGCCTTCGATGTTGAAGAAGCCATCCACTCGTGATTGATGCACGGGACCGGCGGCATCCTGCGGCCGGTGTCTCGGATTGGGTTTCCATGCGCGGCCTCAAGGCGCTGCTGTTCGACAAGGACGGCACGTTCGTCCACTTCGACCGCACCTGGGGCCCCTCCGCAGGTTTCGTTCTGCGCACGCTGGCGCAAGGCGATGCCGCCGCGCTGAAGCGCCTGGAGGACGTGAGCGAATATCTGCCCGAAGAGGAACGCTTCCTGCCCTCCTCCCCGCTCGTCGCCGGTTCCTCCGCCCATTACGGCCCGCTCTGGGCGCAGACGCTGGGCCGGCCCGCCGATGCGGAGTTCCTTGGCCTGATCGACCGGCTGTTCCGCGAAGCGGGCATGCGGCACCTCACGCCCATCGGCCAGCCGGCGCAGGTGCTGGCCCGGCTGCATGAGGCCGGCCTGCGCCTCGCGGTCGTCACCAATGATGCGGAGGCCAATGCCCGGCAGCAGGCCGACGCCCTCGGCCTCACGCCCTATCTCGATGCGGTGCACGGCTATGACTCGGGATACGGCTCGAAGCCGGGTCCCGGCATGATCAGCGCCGTGGCGGCGCGCTTCTCCCTACCGCCGGCGACCATGGCGGTGGTCGGCGACAGCGCGCACGACCTTGCGGCCGCACATAGCGCCGGGGCAAAATTCATTCTGGTGCGCACTGGCCCTGCGCCGGTTGAACATCTCTATTATGAGGCGGATCTGGTGGTGGATTCCATCGACGATTTGCCCGCGCGCCTTCTGGAGACGGCAGCATGCTGATCAAGCGCAGCCTGTATGTGGAGGAGCGGTCTTCCGCGCTCGCGACATGGAGCCTGCGGCTGGCGCTGTTCTCCATTCCGGTCATCGCGCTGGCGGCCGCCCTTTATCGCGCCGACCTCCTGGCGTTTGAGCCGGCGGTTGCGACATTGGCGGTGGGGCTCGGCATGGCGCTTGTTGCGGGGCTCATCGCTATCGCCGCCTGCATCAGCATCTGGGAGAGCGGCTGGCGCGGGCTCGGCAAGGCCATTGGGGCGCTATTCATTACGCTGGGACTGTTGACCGGGCCGGCGGCAGTGCTGGCGCGTGGCCTCATGCTTCCCCCGCTCACCGACCTGTCCACCGACGTCGTCGATCCCCCGCGCTACCGCGCCATGGGCTTCGCCCGGCCAAGCGCGGCCAACCCGGTGACCTACCCTGGAGATACCGCCAGCGCGCTTCAGCGCATGGCCTATCCCGGCATCAAGCCGGTGGATCTCGACGCGACGCCCGAAGAAGCTTTCAATGCGGTGCTTAATTTGGTCAAAGCGCGGCGCTGGCACATCCTGGATGCGGTGCCACCGCGCGGCGGGGTCCGTGATGGCCAGATCGAGGCCGTTGCGCAGACGCCGATCATCGGCTTTCGCAACGACATCGTCATCCGCGTCCGCCCGACCCAACGCGGGGCGCGCGTAGATGTGCGCTCCGCGTCACGCTACGGCGTTCATGATCTGGGCGAAAACGCCTGGCGTATATCGAGGTTGATGGCGGACTTGTCGGCAGAGCGCAGAAAGCGTCCCTGAGCCTCCCCCTGGTAGGAATCGAACCGCGCCTGCCGCAGGCTTGCCGCCGGCGTCGGCGCACGTCGGGGATGCGGATTTAGCCAGACCACGCGCAATCCGGGAACCACCGTTGTGGGCATTGCGCTCTCATCCAATGCCACCGACGGCGAAATCGGCAAAGCTGCGGGCAATTCGACTGACGTTGTGACGCCTAATTCGGGTGCGCTTTCCGAATTGAAAGCGGCTGCGACCTTCCAATGACCGGGATTATTGTCCCAAGGCTCGTAATGATCCGCCAGTGTCGGTGCCAGGAATCGCTCGTCTTTAACAGGCGACCTTCCCCAAAGTGCCGCGCAGCAGGCCAATGAAACCATCAGCCAGCAAACTCCAAAACTCAGCGGCAGGACGGAAGGGATGGACGACATTTTTCACTCCCCATAGGCAGGCCTGTGAGAAGTTGAACGCCTATTCCTACAATAAAGTTTCACGCTCACTATTTACGCAGAGATACCAATTTATAATACGTAGACAAATAAATATTCGCCCTTCTTTAACTTAAGATTCGCAAAGCGTTCCTGCCAATCACCCACAACCCTGGAGGGCTAAATCAGCTAATACTCTATCCTGAGGCTCGAAGGTTATGCGCGCTGGGCCAATTGGCTGGTCCTCACTGCGCTCGCGTGAAAATTGCATCGATAGCAAATTCGCCTTCGGTCGAGACGAGCCCCCGGCCCACAAGATCCTCAAGATGCGCCAGCACTGTCAGGGACGCTGCGCCCACGAGGCGCGGGTCGAGGCCGATATAGATTCCGCGAACCAGATCCGGGATGGTGGAGGCACGATCGAGACCCCGCAGGATCGCGGTCTCCCGGCTGCGGCGGTGCTTGAGATAGTCACGCACAAACGCCGGTGCATCGGTGATCGCAGGGCCGTGGCCGGGCAGATAGAGTTGCTCGGAGCGCAGGGCGAGCTTTTCGAGGGAGGCAACGTAATCCCCCATCGAACCATCAGGCGGCGCGACGATGGAGGTGGCCCAGCCCATCACATGGTCGCCCGAGAACAGAAGATTCTCCTGTTCGTGCGCGAACGCCAGATGGTTGGCGGTGTGACCCGGAGTCGCCACGGCGCGCAGCGACCAGCCGTCGCCCTCAATAGCGTCGCCGTCCTTCAGCACGATATCAGGGATAAAATCGACGTCCGCGCTCACGTCCAGCGGGTTCACTTCACCAACGCGCAGCGGGCGGGCGGGGCGATGAGGCCCCTCGCCCACCGTGGTCGCGCCGGTCGCGGCCACCACGGCGGCGCTGGCTGGAGAATGGTCGCGATGAGTGTGCGTGATGACCACATGGGTCACGGTTTCCCCACGCACCGCGTCCAGCAAGGCGGCGACGTGAACCGGATCATCCGGGCCCGGATCAATGATGGCGACGCGCCCGCGACCCACGATATAGGTGCACGTACCCGTGAATGTGAACGGCGAGGGATTGGGTGCAAGAATACGCCTTACGTTCGGCGTCACTTGGTCCACCTGCCCTGCGGCAACGTCGAACTTACGATTGAAGGGAATATCGTCGCTCATACGCGATCCTTATCAGGACGCAGATGGTATCGAAAGCCAGCGAAACGCACCGACTCGGAGGACAATCATGCGCCAATCAAGCCGCCTCTCCCTGATTCTGCTTGCCTTCAGTGTGACGGCGCCGGTCGCCGCCAGCGCGCAGGACTTTCCCAACACCCTCAACATGACATGTGCGCAAGCCACCGCCATGGTGAACAGCCAGGGTGCCGTGACGCTCAGCACCGGACCGAACATTTTCAATCGCTACGTCAAGGACGCCGCCTCCTGCACCGCGGACCAGGTGACCAAGGAACAATGGGTCCAGACCAGCGATCAGCAGCAGTGCGCCATCGGCTCCACCTGCGTCGACCCCAGCAACCTGGGCGGCGGGCGCTGAGCGGGGCGAACGCTCCCAAGGAGAACACAATGTCCAGAATCATTCATTGGGTTTCGGGGTGCGCGGCAACGGCCGCGTGCCTGATGCCGCTAGCGGCGCTTGCGCAGGCGGGCATGCCCGACAGCCGCAAGATGAGCTGCGAGCAGGTCCAGAGCCTGATGGCCCGCTCGGGGGCGGCGCTGCTCGCGACCGGCTCGACCACCTATGACCGCTATGTCAGGGACGTCGGCTATTGCCCGGCCGGTGACGTCACCAAGCCCCAGTGGGTGCCCACGCTAAACGGCCAGTGCTTCGTCGGCGCCATCTGCTGGGATCCCAGTACCGACGCCGGACGGAACTGATCCAACCTCGCCCGCCTGACGCCAAACGGCGTTGCGCGGGCGTGTTTGATCTGCGCAATTTGCTCCGGTCATCGGTTTGGAGGCAGCAATGCGCAGCATCTATGCGGTCGGCTTTTCGCTCGCCTTCGCCCTGCTGATCCTCCTCGCGCCGCCGGCCTGGGCGCAGGGCAGCACCGCCGGATTCAAGGCGTGCACGAGCACATTCGCCCTATGCACGGTCGCACCCTGCCTGCCGATTCCCGGCAACGACAAGCAGGTCTCCTGCTCCTGCACGGTGAACAAAGGCTATTCGGCGAGCCAGGCGGACTGCCAGGGCGTCAAGGATACCGCGCAGGGACAGCAGATCTTCTCGCGCTATTCCCCGGTGAAAAGCTACGCGGTGTGCAGCAAGGACCAGCCGTGGGCTTGGTGCCTCGACAAGCCCTGCATCATCGACAAGAACAACCCGAACGCCGCCGCCTGCACCTGCGATCTCGTGAAGAACCTCGGCGACTATGTGATCGTCACCGCATCCGCCACGCAGGCCACCTGCACCACTGGCGTGATCTCCTCGGCGACCGTGCAGGGCATCACCGAGATCACCGACTTCCTGAAGACCACCAAGACCCTCAAGCCCTACCCGATTCAGGTCGTCACGCCCGCCAAATGAAGGCTAGTTGTTTGATCCCGGGCTTTGATGGTGCAGTCTTTTCGCGGGAGTGGAGGGAGGCACTATGGGCCAGTTTCTACACGGGAGCGCCACGACGACTGAGGCAGTCCGTCGAGCGATACAGCATAGTCAAGAGAGCCTGAGGGCTCTGGCGAAGCGCTATGGGATCAACCAGAAGACCGTCGCCAAGTGGAAGAAGCGGACCTCGGTCGCCGATCTGCCGACTGGTCCGAGAGAGCCGACATCGACGGTTCTGTCGATTGAAGAAGAGGCCATCATCATCGCTTTCCGCCGGCATACGCTGCTGCCGCTCGACGACTGCCTCTATGCCTTGCAGGCGACGATCCCGCATCTGACGCGCTCATCCCTGCATCGCTGCCTGCAGCGCCACGGCATCAGCCGGCTGCCGGAGGTGGAGGGCGACAAGAAGCCGAAGAGGCGGTTCAAGTCCTATCCGATCGGCTTTTTCCATATCGATATCGCCGAGGTGCAGACCGCCGAGGGCAAGCTGTACCTTTACGTAGCCATTGACCGCACGAGCAAGTTCGCCTTCGTGCAGGTCGTCAGGAAGACAGGCCGGAGCTCAGCCTCGGCCTTTCTCATGGCCTTGATCAACGCGGTGCCCTACCGGATCCATACCGTTCTTACCGACAACGGCATCCAGTTCACCTTTCCGCCTCGCTACGCCGATGGGCCGACAGCTCGCTACATCACCCATATGTTCGACATGCGCTGCCGAGAGAACGGCATCGAGCACCGCCTGACTAAAGTGAAGCACCCCTGGACCAATGGCCAGGTCGAGCGGATGAACCGGACCATCAAGGAAGCGACCGTCAAGCGCTTCCACTACGACGACCATCATCAGTTCGAAACGCATCTCACCGACTTCGTCGCCGCATACAATTTCGGCCGGCGCCTGAAGACCCTCAGGGGGCTCACGCCCTACGAGTTCATCTGCAAATGCTGGACTTCAGAGCCAGAGAGATTCATCCTCGACCCCATCCATCAAATGCCGGGACTAAACACCTAGTCAGCAACTGAACGCTACTCGGCAAGCCCGTGGGCTTTGAGCGAGGCCGTGATGTCGTCCAGCACACCAGGATCGTCGATGGTCGCGGGCGGTGTCCAGGGGTCGCTATCCGCGATCTTCTTCATGGTGCCGCGCAGGATCTTGCCGGAGCGGGTTTTCGGCAGGCGCGGCACGGTGATGGCGAGCTTGAATGCGGCCACCGGGCCGATGCGCTCGCGCACCAGGGCGACCAATTCCTTCTCGATGATCTCCGGCGCCTTGCGATCCCCCGCCTTGAGCACCACAAACCCGCAAGGCACCTCACCCTTCAGACTGTCCTTCACGCCGATGACCGCACATTCCGCAACATCGGGGTGCGAGGCCAGAACCTCCTCCATGCCGCCGGTTGAGAGGCGATGGCCGGCGACATTGATGATGTCGTCGGTGCGGCCCATGACGAAGACATAGCCGTCCGCGTCGATGAAGCCGGCATCGGCGGTTTTGCAATAGCCGGGAAATTCGCTGAGGTAGCCCTCGCGAAACCGCTCGTCCTGCTGCCAGAGGGTCGGCAGGCAACCGGGAGGCAACGGAAGCTTGATGACGATGGAGCCCATCGTGCCGGCGGGCACCGGCTTGGCCGCCTCGTCCACCACCTGCAAATCGTATCCCGGCATCGGCACCGTCGCGGAGCCCGGTTTGACCGGCAGAAGGCCGAGGCCCACCGGATTTCCGGCAATCGCCCAGCCGGTCTCGGTCTGCCACCAATGGTCCACAACCGGCACCTTCAGCTTCTCCTGCGCCCATTGGACGGTGTCGGGATCGGCCCGCTCGCCTGCGAGGAACAGGGTGCGAAAGGCGGAGAGGTCGCGGCCCGCGAGGCGGGTGGCGTCGGGGTCTTCCTTCTTGATGGCGCGCAGCGCGGTCGGGGCGGTGAACAGCGCCACCACTTTGTGCTCCTCGATCACCCGCCAGAATGCGCCGGGATCGGGCGTGCCCACAGGCTTGCCCTCGAAGACCACTGAGGTGGCGCCGAGGATCAGCGGCGCATAGACGATATAGGAATGGCCAACCACCCAGCCGATGTCAGAGGCGGTCCAGAACACCTCGCCCGGCTTGATGCCGTAGAGGTTTTCCATGGTCCAGCGCAGCGCCACGAGGTGGCCGGCGGTGTCGCGCACCACGCCCTTCGGCAGGCCCGTGGTGCCCGACGTGTAGAGGATATAGAGCGGGTCGGTGGCCCCCATGGAGGCACAGTCCGCCCCCTTGCCGGCGGCGGCCGTTGCAGCACGCAGCGTGGCCCAGTCGAGATCGCGCCCCTCGACCAGTTCGCATTCAAGCTGCGGGCGCTGAAGGATCACGCAGGCGGACGGCTTCACTGCGGCAAGTTCAATGGCCTGATCGAGCAGCGGCTTGTAGGCGACGATCCGGTTCGGCTCGATGCCGCAGGAGGCGGCGAGGATCACCTTGGGGGCGGCATCCTCGATCCGCGCCGCCAATTCCTTCGCGGCGAACCCGCCGAACACCACCGAGTGCACAGCGCCGATGCGGGCGCAGGCGAGCATCGCCACCACCGCTTCCAGAACCATCGGCATGTAGATGACGACGCGGTCGCCCTTCTCCACCCCGAGTTCGCGCAGCGCCGCCCCGAGGGTGCGCACCTCGGCAAGCAGTTCGGAATAGGTCAGCTTACGGACTGAGCCGGTAACGGGACTATCGTGGATCAGCGCCACCTGCGCGCCGCGTCCCGCGTCCACATGGCGATCGACTGCGTTGTAGCAGGTGTTGCAGAGGCCGCCGACGAACCAGCGCCCATAGACGCCAAGCGCGGCGTCGAAGATCGCGCGGGGCTGGGCGATCCAGGAAATGTCCTTGGCCGCCTGCGCCCAGAATGCTTCCGGGTTCTCACGCCACTGGCCGTAGACCTCGGCATAGCGGCTGGCGGTGCGATCGGACATGGCGTTTCCCCGGATGCGGATTTTGTTATCCGCGATACATGCGCAGGCACGCCGACAAGGCAAGTCCGGCGGATTGCGTAAGACCTTCGTCGCGCGCGGCGGCGATTGCGCTCGCATGAAACGCTCGGGTAGGTTCACCCCCAATGTCCGGCCGCCGGACGAAGAACAGACATGCGTTGGGGAGGACCGATGCCCGGCATCTATGATCAGAACCTGGAGCGCAATCCGGCCAACTATCAGCCGCTGACGCCGCTGGGGTTTCTGGAGCGGGCGGCGGCGGTGTTTCCCGAGCGCCCGGCCATCGTCCATGGCGCCCAGCGCCGGACCTATTGCGAATTCTATGACCGCTCCCGCCGCTTAGCCTCGGCGCTGGAGCAGCGCAGGATCGGCGTGGGCGACACCGTGGCGGTGATGCTGCCCAACATCCCGCCCATGCTGGAGGCCCATTACGGCGTGCCCATGTGCGGGGCGGTGCTGAATTCCCTGAACACCCGGCTGGATGCGCCGATCCTTGCCTTCATCCTCGATCACGGCGAGGCGAAGGTGCTGATCTCCGACCGGGAGTTCTCTCCGGTCATCAAGGCGGCGCTGGCGCTGGTCAAGCGCAAGCCGCTGGTGATCGACTATGACGACCCGGAATATTCCGGGGCCGGCGAGCGGCTCGGCGAAATCGACTATGAGGATTTCCTCGCCACGGGCGATCCCGCCTACGCCTGGGAGATGCCGTCGGACGAGTGGAACGCCATCTGCCTCAACTACACCTCAGGCACCACCGGCGACCCCAAGGGCGTGGTCTACCACCATCGTGGCGCCCACCTGCTGGCGAACGGCAACATCATCACCTGCGGCATGGGGCGGCATCCGGTCTATCTGTGGACGCTGCCCATGTTCCACTGCAATGGCTGGTGCTTCCCATGGTCGATCTGCGCGGTGGCCGGCACCCATGTGTGCCTGCGCCAGGTCCGCGCCAAGCCGATCTTCGATGCCATCGCCGATCTCGGCGTCACCCATATGTGCGGTGCGCCGATCATCATGACGACGCTGCTGAACGCGCCGGAGAGCGACAAGCGCGCCCTGCCCCGCACCGTCGAGTTCATCACCGCCGCCGCCCCGCCGCCGCCCGCCGTCCTGGCAGCGATGCAGGAGGCCGGCTTCAACGTCACCCATGTCTACGGGCTCACCGAGGTCTATGGCCCGGCGGTGGTGAACGATTGGAACGAGGAATGGAACACGCTGCCCGCCGGCGAGCAGGCGGAGAAGAAGTCGCGCCAGGGCGTGCGCTACGGCGCCCTGGAGGCGCTTGATGTGCTCGATCCCGAGACCATGGAGAGCGTGCCTGCGGATGGGGAAACGCTGGGCGAGGTGATGTTCCGGGGCAATGTTGTGATGAAGGGCTATCTGAAAAACCCGTCCGCCACCAAGGCCGCTTTCGCCCGCGGCTGGTTCCATTCCGGGGACCTCGGCGTGAAGCATCCCGATGGCTACGTTCAGCTCAAGGATCGCTCCAAGGACATCATCATTTCCGGCGGCGAGAACATCTCATCCATTGAGGTGGAAGACGCGCTTTACAAGCATCCTGCCGTCAGCGCAGCGGCGGTGGTGGCGCGGCCGGACGATAAATGGGGCGAGACCCCGGTCGCCTTCATCGAGTTGAAGGCAGGCGCCACGACAACGGCGGAGGAACTGCTCGCTCATTGCCGGGCGAATCTCGCCCATTTCAAATGCCCTCGCCACATTGTGTTCGAGGAGATTCCCAAGACGTCCACCGGGAAAATCCAGAAATTCCGGTTGCGGGATATGGCAAAAGCGGTCTGAAAACCTGCCGTTGGGGCGGTTACATGACACAGCGGTAACGGTGCGGACATCGTCCGTTTAGGTCGAAGCAGAGTATGGTCGGCAACGAAACCGACCGGACCCAGCATGCGCGCACTGTTCAAGTTGCTCGGCGACATCCGCCGCCTCGCCCTTCCTTATTTCCGCAGCGACGAAAAATGGGTTGCGCTGGGCCTGCTCGGTGCGGTGGTGGCGCTGGAACTGGCCTGGGTCTACGCCACGGTGCTGCTGAACGAATGGAACAGCGCGTTCTACAACGCCATCCAGGAAAAGGATTATCCCGAGTTCCAGCACCAGTTGCTGATCTTCTGCGGCATCGCGGTGTGCGCCATCGTGGTGGCGGTCTACCAGATCTACCTGAAGCAATGGCTGGAGATCCGCTGGCGCCGCTGGCTGACGCGCCGCTATCTCTCACAATGGCTGAGCGACGACACCTATTACCGCCTGCGTGTCCAGGGCGATGCGGCCGACAATCCGGACCAGCGGATTGCCGACGATATCCGCCTTTTCGTCGGCCAAACCATTTCCAATGGTATCGGTCTGTTCGGCACCGTCGTGTCCTTGGTTTCCTTCAGCGTGATCCTCTGGAATCTTTCCGGAGCCTTCGATTTCACGCTGCTTGGCACCGACTTCGCCGTTCCGGGATATCTGTTCTGGGCGGCGTTGATTTACGCGGGTGTGGGGACCTGGCTCGCGCACCTCATTGGCCGCGTGCTGGTGAAGATCAATTTCAACCAGCAGCGATATCAGGCGGACTTTCGCGTCGACCTCGTTCGCGTTCGCGAAAATAGCGAACAGATAGCCATGCTGCGTGGAGAGGGGGCGGAACAGCGGCGCCTCGACATGCGGTTTTCCCATATTTGGGGCAACTTCTTCGACCTGATGCGGGCCCAGAAGCGCCTCACCTGGTTCACCGCCGGCTACAACCAGATCTCCACCATCTTTCCTTATGTGGTGGTGGCGCCGGCCTATTTCTCCGGCGCCATCCTGCTTGGCCCGCTGATGCAGACCGCAAGTGCATTCGCCTCGGTTCAGGGCGCCTTCTCTTTCTTCATCACGTCCTATTCGGACCTTGCCGAGTGGACAGCGGTGGTGAACCGTCTCACCGGCTTCGAGCGCAACATGGCGGCCGCCAAGATCAGTGCCGCAGCGCCCGCCTTTCCCCACACCCAGGGCGGCACCGAGCCGCTGCATATCGCCCACATGGATGTGCGGCTGCCCAAGGGTGATGCGCTTATCGAGGTCGAGGATCTCGCGCTGCGCTCCGGCGAGCGGGTGCTGGTGATGGGGCCGTCCGGGTCTGGCAAGACCACGCTGTTCCGCGCAATCGCAGGCATTTGGCCGTTCGGCAAGGGCGAGGTGAAGCTTGCCGACGAAGGGCGGGTCATGATCCTGCCGCAGCGGCCTTATGTGCCGGTCGGCCGGCTCGACGCCGCCCTCGCCTATCCCCGCGAACCCGTGGACTATGGCAACGCCGAGCTTCAAGCGGCGCTCGAAGCCGTCGGCCTGCCCGCCCTCATCGCCCGCCTGGGCGAGGAGGCGCTGTGGCCGGACGTGCTCTCCACCGGCGAGCAGCAGCGTCTGTCGCTCGCCCGCGCCCTTCTGGTGCGCCCGCGCGTGCTGTTGCTGGACGAGGCCACCGCCGCGCTCGACGAGCCGTCCGAGGCCGCACTGTATGCCATGCTGCGCGAGCGCCTTGCCGATACCACGGTGCTCTCCATCGGCCACCGCCACACGCTGAAGGATTTCCACGACCGCCAGCTGGTCCTGGACGGCGACGCCGCGCCGCGCCGCCTCGTCGCGGCACCGCTGGCGCCCGCGACTGCCTGACGAGCCGCTACGCCCCCATGCCGCACTTGCGGCAGGGGGCTTGGGGCCGTTAACTCACCCTGGGCTGGCATGCGGCCGGCGGCGGGGGAACGGGCGTGGATGCTTCCGGTAAAACCGGCGAAAGCCGCTTGAGCGATGCGGCCTATTACATCGTCGCCATCCTGGTCGGTGCCGTGGTCGGGGTGATCGGCACGGTCTTCCACCTCAGCGTGGATGCTGCGTCCCATTGGTCCGATATGGTGCGCGGCAGCGGGATGACCGGCTTCCCGCTCCTGCTGGTCGTCGCCCTCATCGCCGCCGCGCTCGTCGTGGCGTCCGTCTGGCTGGTGCGCACCTTCGCACCCGAGGCGGCAGGTTCGGGTGTCCAGGAAATCGAAGGCGCGCTTGAGGGGCTGCGAGAGGTGCGCTGGAAGCGCATCCTGCCGGTCAAGTTCGTCGGCGGCTTGATGGCGCTGAGTTCAGGGCTGGTGGCCGGGCGCGAAGGACCGACCATCCATATGGGCGCCTCAGTGGCTCAGGCCGCCTCGGAATGGCTCGGGTTGTCGACGCGCGACATGCGCGGGCTGCTCTCCGCCGGCGGCGCGGCGGGACTTGCCGCCGCCTTCAATGCGCCGCTCGCCGCCATCCTGTTCGTCATCGAGGAAACCCGCCGGCAGTTTCCTTACGGGCTGCGCACCTACACCGCCGTGATCCTCGGCTCCGTCACCAGCGCCATCGTTACGGAAAGCATCGCCGGGGTCGGCCCGGATATGCTGCTCGTCGTGCCGGAGATGCCGCTTTACCTCCTGCCGGCCTTCGTGGGGCTCGGCGCGCTGCTGGGCGTGGTGGGGGTCGCGTTCAACGCCGCTCTGGTCTGGTCGCTGGATTTCGCCCGCAGCATCGGGCTGCGCTGGTCGTTCTACATCGTGCCCGGCGTCGTGGGCCTCACCATCGGCGTGCTGCTGATCGTGCTGCCCGAGGCGACGCTTGGCGGGGAACTCCTCGCGGTGACGCTGGCGCGGGAAAATCTGCCCCTGATGGTGTTGGCCGGCATCGTTCTGATCCGCTTCGTGATGACCATGGCAAGCTATTCCACCGGCGTTCCCGGCGGCATCTTCGCCCCCATCCTCGCGCTCGCAACTGCCGTGGGCGTGCTTTACGGCTCGACGCTGGGCGCATTCATTCCCCTGCCCCATGGCATATTGGCGGCGCTCGCGGTGGCTGCCATGGGCGGGCTGTTCTCCTCCACGGTGCGTGCGCCGCTGGTGGGGGTGGTGCTGGTGGCGGAACTCACCGGCGCCTACACCGTGCTGGTGCCCGTCATCCTCACCTGCGTGTTCGCGAATCTGGTGGCCGAGGCGCTGGGCGGAAAGCCGATCTACGAGGTGCTGCTGGAGCGCACCCTGCGCCTTGCCGGCCAGACCCCGCCGAAAGAGCCGGAAGGCGCCGAACAGATCGGCGGTTGGGACGAGCGCGAACACAAGGGCTGACCGCCGCGCGCCGTTCACATGAGGGTGGCGCCGGCCTTGGCCAGGATGTCGGGGAAGGACGGGCCGGCGAGCACGTCATATTCCCGCGCGCGCTGGGTCGTCAGCGGATCGCGCGCGGCCAGCACCTCATCGACGAATCCGGGATGCACCATCATCAACCCCTTGTCCGGCAGGCCGGCGACAACATGCGCCAGCAGTGGCTCGAACGCAGTGCCGGAGGCAAAGACATAGGCGCCCGCGAACCCCTTGTTGGTGGAGAGCCTGCGCGCCGCCGCCGCCTTCGCCTCGCCGCGTGAAAGCGCGCTGATCAAACGGCCCTTCGCATCGAAACCCTGGCGGGCCGCGGGCGCCGCCGTGCAGTCGCGCACCCAGGCCGCCGGCGCGTGGCGCTGGGTCGCATCGAGGACGATGCCCCGGATGCCCGGCAGGACATGCGCATGCTGGTGGCCGTCCACATGGTCGGGGGGATGGCCGAACGCCGCCGCGAACGCCGCGAACTGGGCGTCGACCTCCGCCGCCACCGCCTTGCGGTCGATCCGCCGGGTGAAGGCCGCCGCCATCAGCCGACCCATGGAGGGTAATTTATCGCCCCCCAGCGGCCCGGCCGCGCATGGCTTAAATCCGCCGGTGAGGGTCAGATGCAGCCCGATGCTGGCGCCGCTGCCCTCCGCCGCCTCACACAGGCGCTGGGCCTCCTCGCCAAGATCGGGAAACAGGGTCATGACCGAGGTGGCGTTGATGCGCCGGTTCTCGATCAGCGCGCGGATCGCCCTGGAGACGCCGGGGGCGATGCCGTAATCGTCGGCGCAGATGCGGATACGCTTGTGCATGGCGCCGCTCAGGACACCGTCTGGCGAACAGCGGCACGCGGTGCCTCTTCCACCGGTGCGGGTGTCTCGGCATGGTGGAGCACATGGCCTGCAACGAAATAAACCGGGCGCGCCTTAATCTCCGACAGCACGCGGGCGATGTATTCCCCCAGCACCGCCATCACCAGAAGCTGCACGCCGCCCATCACCATGACGCCCACCACCACGGAGGGATATCCGGGCAGCGGAATGCCCCACACGAGGCGCTCCACGATGATCCACATGCCGTAGAGAAACGCCGCGCCCGCGAGCATCGCCCCGGTCAGGCCGGCGAGACGCAGCGGTGCGGGCGAGAAGGATGTGAGCCCTTCCATCGAAAGGCCAAGCAGGCGGAGGAAGCTCCAACTGCTCGCCCCATGCATCCGCGCTTGAGGTCGATAGGGCACGGCAACCTGACGAAAGCCGATCCAAGAAGACAGACCCTTGAAGAAGCGGTTGCGTTCCGGCAGGCGGCGCATCGCCGCGGCGGCGCGGGGCGACATCAGGCGGAAATCCGCCGCATCCTCGGGAATGCGGGTGGAGGCACCAAAATTCAGCAGCCGGTAAAACAGCTTCACAAACAGCCGGCGGGAGGTCGGTTCGTCGGAGCGATCGGCCTTTACGGCATAGGCGACATCGTAGCCCTGGTCCTTCCAGAGGCCGACGAAGGTCTCGATCATCTCGGGCGGGTGCTGGCCGTCGCCGTCCATGAACATGAGCGCGTCGCCGCGCGCATGGTCGAGCCCGGCGAGCAATGCGGCTTCCTTGCCGAAATTCCGGGAGAGGGCGATGGTCTGAACATCCACGCCCAGCGCGGGGAGTTCCGCCGCCAGGGCTGCTGTCGCGTCCCGGCTACCGTCGTCCACGTAGACGATCTCGATCCGCATGTCGCGCGCGAGCGCGACGCGGATGGCACAGGCACTCAGCCTCTCGTGAAAGGCGTCGATGCCGTCAGCCTCGTTGAAGACGGGAACGACGATGCTCAGGTCCGGTGTCACCGCTGCGCGTCCATGGTTTTCGGCATAATGCCGAGCCTCCATTTAGAGCCACTGGGAGCGGGGGACGATAGTTTCAAAAAAAATTTCATCCTTTTTGGAACCCTTCCTTCGAGCCGCAGTTCACTCATCGGAACGATCGACTCCCCCCCTTGATCGTTTCATCTGACGCGGCCGCCTCTCCCCCGGGCGGCCGCGTTTTCATTTGTGACAAGCGCACTGCACATACCCTTGATTTCGGCTTGCGCGGGATCAATACCGTCATTCGAGCCTACCATTAGGGTAATGTGGTGTCGTCGATGCGGCACGGGGGAGACGCCAATGATCCGGGATATCCTTGTGAACCTCACGCAGGGGACCGAGAGGGACGCGGCAGCAGCGTTCGCCGTGAGTATCGCGAAGACATTTTCCGCACACATCACCGGTCTTGCGGTCTCCTATGAAATCGATGTGCCGCCCTTCTACATGGGTGCTGTGCCGACCGATTTCATCGAGACCCAGGTGCAGGAGAACGAGGCCGCAGCCGCGCAGGCATCCGAAGTGTTCGGACGGGCGGCGACGGAAGCGGGCTTGAGCTATGAGGTGAGAACTCTCAGCGCCTCGCTCGGGGTTGCCGCAAATAAATTCGCGCAGATGGCGCGCCTGTTCGACCTGACCGTGGTCGCTCAGCCCGACCCGGACCGGCCGGGGCCGGAAGAGGTGATCGCGGAGACTGTGCTTCTCGATTCGGGCCGCGCGGTCCTGCTGGTGCCGTATGTTCAGAAAGCGACCTATGGCGGCGGACGCGCCGTGGTCGCCTGGGACGGAAGCCGCGCCGCCGCGCGGGCGCTGGCCGAGGCCCTCCCACTGCTTCATCGCTCCGAGGTGGTAGAGGTGCTGCGCGTGGTGCGCGGCAGCACTGCGGAGGACGAAAGCGCCGAGGAGGTGGTTCGCCATCTCGCCAGGCACGGCCTTTCAGCGCGGACCCACGTCCTGCGACTGGGGCCGGGCGAAGCCAGCATCGCCCAGGCGATCCTCAACGAAGTGTCTGACCAGGGCGCAGACCTCGTGGTGATGGGCGGCTACGGCCACTCCCGCCTGCGGGAACTGGTCATGGGCGGCGTCACCCGCGAAATCCTCTCCACCATGACAGTCCCGGTCCTGATGGCCCATTGATAAAGAAAATGGCGCGCCGTAGTGGGCGCGCCATCTTGAACTCTTAGGTTGAGCCGACCTTTTGGGCTCACTCGCCCTTCTTCGACCCGCCCAGCTTGGCAAATACGGTTTCCAGATCGAGCGATTCCCGACGGGGGCGCGCGTCGTCCTGATTGCGTGTGGTCTGGTCGGCGGGAAGCAGTGTGGCGCTCCGCTCGTCCTGGGCGCTGGCCGGCCGGTCCTTGGCGGCGCGCTGCACTTCGATATCGAGATCGATCTGGCTGCACAGGCCGAGCGTCACCGGATCCATCGGCGCGAGGGACGGCGAGTTCCAGTGCGTGCGCTCCTTGATGGCTTGGATCGTTGCCTTGGTCGTGCCGACCAAGCGGATGATCTGCGCATCCTTCAGTTCGCCATGGTTGCGGACCAGCCAGAGAATCGCGTTGGGCCGGTCATGACGGCGCGAAACCGGGGTGTAGCGCGGCCCCTTGCGGGTCTTCTTTTCGGGCAGGCGGACCTTCGATTCCAGCAGGCGCAGCCGGCGGTTCTCGTCCTTCTCGGCGAGATCGATCTCGTCGCGGGAAAGCTGACCGGTGGAAATCGGGTCGAGCCCCTTGATCCCCTGCGCAACTTCGCCGTCGGCGATGCCCTTGACCTCAAGGGCGTGGAGTTTGCAGAAGTCTCCGATCTGCTCGAACGTCAGCGCCGTGTTTTCGACCAGCCATACGGCGGTCGCCTTCGGCATGAGGGGTGTGTTCGACATAGGGGGCGGCCTCTCGGCGTCTTGATTGATCTTCGGCTCTCAAGCCGCTGGCATAAGGGATCCGTCGCTCGCCCTTCTTCTCGGGCGAACCGCGGATCTCGCAATGTCCGGGATAATAACAACATAGGCGCCCCCGCGATCCGATGCAAATGGCGCGGCACACCGGCCGGTCGATTTCCAAGAGCACGCCGGTGTCAGGGTGTTCCCAAACCCGCGAACCAATTCAAGACCAAGCCAATCGAGGAACAACCTGCGGCAGCTGTGCCGTCCCGGTCTTTCTGCCTGCCCCGGCTGCCCTGACGCACTTGACACATCTCGCGCGTCGCCCTCATTCATGGCCGATGCAATTGGTTGCCGATCCCGCCCCCAAGCCCACCCTGCGCGTGATGCTGTGCGCGCCGCGCGGCTTCTGCGCGGGCGTGGTGCGGGCGATCGATGCGGTCGAGCAGGCGCTTAAGATCTATGGACCGCCGGTCTATGTGCGCCATGAGATCGTGCACAATAAATATGTGGTCGAGGGCCTGAAGCGGAAGGGCGCGATCTTCGTCGAGGAATTGTCCGAGGTTCCCGCCGGCCGCGCGCCAGTGATTTTTTCCGCCCACGGTGTGCCCAAGTCCGTGCCGGAAGATGCCGCGCAGCGGAATATGTTCGCCATCGACGCCACCTGCCCGCTCGTCACCAAGGTGCATCGCGAAGCGCAGGTGCATTACAAGAAGGGCCGGGACATCCTGCTGATCGGCCACGCCCGGCACCCGGAAGTCATCGGCACCATGGGGCAATTGCCGGAAGGGGCCGTGACCCTGATCGAGACCGCGCAGGACGCGCGCACCTTCACGCCGCGCGACCCGTCCAACCTCGCCTATGCCACGCAGACCACGCTCTCGCTTGATGACACGGCAGAGATTGTGGACATCCTGCGCCAGCGGTTCCCCACCATGGCCGCGCCGCACAAGGAAGACATCTGCTACGCTACCACCAACCGACAGGAGTCGGTGAAGAAGGTGGCGCCCCATGTGGATGCCATGGTGGTGGTGGGTGCGCCCAATTCGTCCAACTCCCAGCGCCTGCGGGAGGCGGCAGAGCGTGCCGGCTGCAAGATTTCAGTCTTGCTCCAGCGGGCCGCGGATATCGATTGGCCGCAGTTTTCCGGCATCACCTCGCTTGGCGTCACCGCCGGGGCCTCCGCGCCGGAAATTCTGGTCGAGGAAATCCTCGATGCGTTCGCCCTGCGCTTCACCCTTGAGGTCGAGACCGTGACGGCAGCCGAGGAAAACGTGTTCTTCCCCCTTCCCCGGGCCCTGCGCCCCGACGCGGCGGAGTAGGACGTGGCGGTCTATACGGACGTCACGGCGCCGCAGCTGGATGCGTTCCTCGCGCGCTACGACATCGGCACGCTGGTGTCGTACCATGGCATCGCCGAGGGCGTGGAAAACTCCAACTTCCTGCTCCAGACCACGCGTGGCACCTACATCCTCACGCTTTATGAAAAGCGCGTCGCGCCGCAGGATCTGCCGTTCTTCGTCGGACTGATGCAGCATCTCGCCCGGAACGGCATCTCCTGCCCCCAGCCGGTGGCGACGCGCGACGGAGAAACCCTGGGCGAACTGTCCGATCGCCCAGCCGCAATCGTCACCTTCTTGCGCGGCGTGTCGGTGCGTCGGCCGGCGGTCGCCCATTGCGGCCAGCTCGGCGCCGAACTTGCGCGGCTGCATCTCGCCGGTTCGGACTTTGCCATGCGGCGGGAAAACGCCCTCTCGGTCTCCGGCTGGCGTCCGCTCTATGAGGCGGCGGGCGCGCGCGCAGACAGTGTTGCGAGGGGCCTTTCGCGCACCATTGAGGTTGAGCTTGCCGAGTTGGAGGCCCAGTGGCCCGCCGGCCTGCCGGCGGGCGTCATCCATGCCGACCTGTTCCCGGATAACGCTTTCTTCCTGGACGACAAGCTCTCCGGCATCATCGACTTCTATTTCGCCTGCACCGACCTCTACGCCTACGACGTCGCGGTCTGCCTCAACGCCTGGTGCTTCGAGCAGGATGGCGCGTTCAACGCCACCAAGGGCCGGGCACTGCTGGCCGGCTACGGCGAGGTTCGCCCGCTTCTGCCGGAAGAAGCGGAAGCCCTTCCCCGGCTGGCGCGCGGCGCTGCTTTGCGCTTCCTGCTGACGCGACTGGTGGATTGGCTGAACGTGCCGGACGGCGCCCTGGTGAAGCCCAAGGACCCGCTGGAATATCTGCGCAAGCTCAGGGTTCACAGCGCCATGGAAAGTGCCCGCGACTACGGCCTCGCCGCGTGAGCAATCCGGTTGAAATCTGGACTGACGGCGCCTGCTCGGGAAATCCCGGCCCCGGCGGATGGGGGGCGATCCTGCGCTCTGGCACGCACGAGAAGGAACTCTCCGGCGGAGAGCAACACACCACCAACAATCGCATGGAGCTGATGGCCGCCATCAGCGCTCTGGAAGCCCTGAAGAAGCCCGGCACAGCCGTCGCGCTGCACACCGACAGCGAATACATGCGCAACGGTGTCATGAAATGGATGGCCGGGTGGCGCCGCAACGGCTGGCGCACCGCCGACAAGAAGCCGGTAAAGAACCAGGACCTGTGGGAGCGCCTCGACGCGGCCCTCAAACAACACCAGGTGGAATGGCACTGGGTCAAGGGCCACGCCGGCAACGAGCTGAACGAGCGCGCCGACGAACTCGCCCGCCAGGGCATGGCACCCTTCAAACTCACCCGCGCTTGATCTCTTTTGCAACCTTGTCCCGTGCGCATGCAGCGTGAGCGGAATGCGACCCGGGACCCACAACGGACCGCCGAAGGCGCTTCTCTTCATTTCCGCCGCCGCGCGGCGGAAATGCTCTCAACGCTGATCGCGGTGTGTCCCGGCTTCGCCGGAACTTTTGCGCTGGATCCCGGCTCGGCGCTCAGCCTTCGGCTTCGCTTGTCCGGGAAAAGCGTCACCCAGGTCAAAACCCTGGGTGACGCAGCTTTTCACTTGCCGCGCTTGAAGCTGCTCCAGGTCTTCGTCACCACCCGCTGGACATCCTGCGGATAGGTTGTGACCGTGAACAGCAGGTCGAACGTCGCCTTGTCGGGATAGATCGAGGGATTGCTCAAAATATCCTTGTCGATGAACTTCTGCGAGGCGAGGTTGCCGTTTGCATAAGAGATGAAGTTGGTGTTCTTCGCCGCGACTTCGGGACGGTTCATGTAGTTGATGAAGGTCAGCGCCTCATCCACGTTCTTCGCATCCTTGGGGATAGCGAAATTGTCGAACCACATCAGCGCGCCTTCCTTGGGGATGACATAGCCGATGTTAATGGGCTTCTTCTTGCTCTTCTTGGCCGCGTCCTCGGCCCTTGTCTTGGCCTGGAAAATGTCGCCCGACCACGCCACCGCAATGCAGATGTCGCCGCGCGCCATCGCATTGATGATGCCGCCGGAATCGAACTTGCGGATGAACGGCCGCACCTTCATGAGCATTTCGCCGGCCTTGGCGATGTCTTCAGGCTTCTTCGAATCAGGATCGAGGCCGAGATAGCGCATCGCGGCGGGAATGACTTCCTCCGGCGCGTCCAGAACGTAGACGCCGCAATCCTTGAGCTTGGAGAGGTTTTCCGGCTTGAAGATGATGTCCCAGGTGTTCAGGGGGACATCGCCCAGCCGCTGCTTCACCGCGTCGACATTGTAGCCGATGCCCGTGGTCCCCCACATATAGTTCACGGCGTAGTCGTTGCCGGGATCATACACCGCGAGGCGGGTGGTGATGTCGGGCCACATGTTGGCGAGGTTGGGCAGCTTGGACTTATCGAGCTTCTGGAACACGCCGGCCTTGATCTGGCGCTGAAGGAAGGAGCCGGTCGGCACCACCACGTCATAGCCGGTCTTGCCGGCCAACAGCTTGGTTTCAAGCACCTCGTTGCTGTCGAAAACGTCGTACCGCACCTTGATGCCGGTTTCCTTGGTGAAGTCTTCAAGGACCGATTCGTCGATGTAATCCGACCAGTTGAAAACGTTGAGCACCTTCTGCTGGGCCTGCGCCGGCAGAGCGCTCATGGCGATCATTCCGGCCGCGGCCACAAGGGCTAGGCGACGCATAGTGTTCTCCTCTCGAAGGTCCAAGGAGGCCGTTCGTCGGCCTCGCTGCCAGCAAGGCTATTGCGGGAACTTCGCAGGCTCAACACCCTTCGGCGCCGCAGCACCGCTCAAGCCACCATCGACATGGCACTTTGCAGCAGGCTGTTGCTGATCGCCTTGTCGAGCAGCACGAAAAACAGCAGCGCCAGGGCCGCCAGAGCCAGGAATATGCCGAACAGGATGAACGAGATGCGCCGCGTGAGGGCGGAGATGTTCATGAAACCCATCGCACCGGCGATGATCGAGATGATCAGAAAAATGACGGCGTATTTCAGCATGTCTAAGCTCCGCTGTTCGCCGCTGGAACCCCATTGCCTAGCCGCGGGTTCCACTCACCTCAGGGGGTATTGAGCCAGCGGGTGATTTCCAGCTTCAGCTTGCGGAAATCCCAGAAGGCCGCCGCCAGTATGATCAGGGGTATCAGCGCGAACACCAGGGAGGTGGTCCCCGACCAACCCGCTGCGCCGCGTAGGAAATCGAACGCGAGGTACGTGGTGAGCAAGGTAATGAATGCGGCGAGCGCGAAATATGTCTTGCGGGTCAGGCGGGTGACGCCGAACGCCAGCAAGCCCGCCACCAGAAGTGCGCAAATCGTGCCCCAGACCCAGCCAAAACCGAACTGCACGGCGACGAACCGTCCGGCGGACACGCAGAACATCACCAGCGCCGCCAGGAGCAGAAGCCCGGCGCGCAGACGGAGGATAGAGGACTTGCCAATCGGTGTTGTTTCAGATGCCATCGCCATGCTCCCTCAGCCTGGGCAGCATATCTCAACCGCGATCCTGCCGCACCTCGGAGCGTGAACATGGAACGCACCCTCGTGATTCTCAACGCCCAGGCAGGCACCATCGCCGATCTCGGCAGCGACCGCGTGCGCGCCGAGGTCGAAACCGCCTTGAGGGAACCGGGCAAAGAGCTCGAAGTCCAGGTTCTCCAGGGTGAAGACATGGTCCAGGCGATCCGTAGCGCACCTGAGCGCGGGTACGACACACTGGTGGTCGGCGCGGGAGATGGCACCGTCAGCTTCGCCGCCTCGGTCCTCAGCGGGACCCAGACCGCTCTCGGCGTTCTGCCGCTCGGCACCATGAACATGCTCGCCTATGACATCGGCCTGCCGCGCGACCTTGCCGCCGCGCTCATCGCCCTGCGCGCGGCGCAGCCCATGCGGATCGATGTCGCGACGCTGAATGGGCGTGCCTTTCACGGTGTGTCCGGCATCGGCTTCTTCAGTCAGATGGCGCTGGCCCGCGAAGCCGTGCGCAAGACGCGCGGCCGCATCGTCGGCTGGCTGCTGGCCCTCGGGCGCGCCCTCACCCGTTCCGGGCGGGTTCATCTCGACATCGAGGTGGACGGCAAGCGCGTGACGCTGCACGCCTACGCCGCGCTCGTCACCAACAACAGTTTCGACGGCGCCGGCTGGCATCGCACCCGACTGGATGCCGGCGAACTGGAAATCCATATCGCCGAGGAGCGTGGCGCCCTGGCCCGCGTGAAGGCGGGTGCCGATCTGTTGACCCAGGCCTGGCGCAACAACCCCGGCATCCACTCCTTCAAGGGCAAGAAAAATCACCATCAATGCCCGGCACCGCCAACGCGGCTGGGTGGCCACCGACGGGGAAGTGACGCGGGAGACCATGCCGCTCACCTACGAGATCCAGCCAAAAGCCTTGACCCTGCTCATTCCCCCCGGCGCGGTGCAGTGGCAGAAGGACGAAACGGCCGCTTAGCCGCTAGACCGTCGCCCCCTTGGCCTTGGCGCGCTTCAAATGCTCGTCGAGGCGGGGGAGGATTTCCACGAAATTGCAGGGCCGGTGGCGCACGTCGAGCTGCTTCACCAGAATTTCGTCCCACCCGTCGCGGCACGCGCCGGGCGATCCCGGCAGGCAGAAAATATAGGTGGCATTGGCAACGCCGGCGGTCGCCCGGCTTTGCAGCGTCGAGGTGCCGATCTTGCCGAACGAAACCATGTGAAACACCGTGGAGAAGCCCTCCATGCGCTTCTCGAAAAGCGGCTCCACCGCCTCGGGCGTCACGTCGCGGCCGGTAAAGCCGGTACCGCCGGTGGTGATCACCACATCAATGCCGGGATCGGCGATCCAGCCGCCCACCATGGCGCGGATATCCCCGACATCGTCCGCCACGATCTCACGCGCCGCGAGCCTGTGCCCCGCATCCGTGATGCGTCCCGCAAGCAGGGCGCCGGACTTGTCGCTGGCGAGGTCGCGGGTATCGGAGACGGTGAGGACGGCGATGTTGAGCCCGACGAACGGGCGCATGTCTTGGTCGGACATCACACGGGTCCCTGCAAGCTGTTGCACTGTTGCATGGAGCCGGTCTTCAGCCCGCGCGTGAACCAGTTCACCCGCTGCTGCGAGGTGCCATGGGTAAAGCTGTCAGGCACCACTGTGCCGCGAGACTGCTTCTGAAGCTTGTCGTCGCCGATGGCGCTGGCGGCGTTCAAGGCCTGCTCCACATCGCCCGGCTCTAGAATGCGGAAGCGATCGTTGGCGTTGTAAGCCCAGACGCCCGCGAGACAGTCCGCCATCAATTCCGTGCGCACCGACAAGGCATTCGCCGCCGCCGAACCCTCGCCGGCCTTGCGCTGGGCTTCCTGGACCTTGGGCAGAATGCCGAGGAGGTTCTGGACGTGATGGCCCACCTCGTGCGCAATCACATAGGCACTGGCGAAATCGCCTGGCGCGCGGAAGCGGGTCTTCATCTCGTTGAAAAACGATGTGTCGAGATAGATCTTCTGGTCGAGCGGGCAATAGAACGGCCCCATGGCGGACGATGCGCCGCCGCAGGCCGAGCGTGTGCCGCCGGAGAACAGCACCATCGTCGGGTCCTTATAGGTCTTGCCCTGCTGACGGAAAATTTCCGTCCAGACATCCTCGGTCTGCGCGAGCACCCGGTCCGCGAACCGGCCGAGCTGGTCGGCGGGCTCACCTGGCTTGCCCTGCTGCTGCGGGGCCGCGCTCTGCTCATAGCCGCTCCCCCCGCCTTGGATCTGCTCAAGCCCGGACAGCAGCACCAGCGGATTGATGCCGAACGCCCAGCCCACCAGGCCCACAACGATGATGGTGCCGATGCCGAAGCCGCCGGCTCCGCCGGGCATTCCCATGCC